>NZ_JAJSOH010000004.1 GCF_021277265.1 Kineosporia rhizophila | reverse complement strand
TCACAGCAGCCCACACGCGCGTCCGCTCAGGCACCGGCCCTGAGTGCGTCACGTAGACCCCAGGGAACTGCATCTGCCAACGACCGCCCCGGTACAAGGCTCGAATCTGGCCCTCGGTCAGACCTAGCCCGAACATCTGCTGCCGGGAGACAGCCCCACCCTGGGTCTCCGCCAATGCCTGCCAAGGATCCTCCCCCACGCCCACAATCGTCCCAAATTGGTGGCTGTTGCTTTACCTCCTGTGGATACCCGGAAGTTCGCTTGAGAGCAGCCCATACGTGACTCTTCGGTAGCTATGCGAACGAGTCTGGTGAACCGTCCGGACATCTGCAACCATTCGTAGCGAGTCCGTCACCAGCTGCCACGGCGCGGCAGCAGACCGATGGGGGTCGCCGTCATGGTCGAAGCACTTCCTGAACCAAGCAACGACCTCGCCAGTACACAAGAGGCAGCTCTACCGGCCCAGGGTCTCGTCCTCGACCTCTGCGCCCTGCTAATACGCGAACAAGTATCCCTGGCAGCCACTTTCAAAGCCATTGATACCAGTGGCGCGAGAGGTGAGTTCTCCTGGTACCTCATTGACCTCTCCGGCGCCGACCCCCTGATCCTGCCAGCGGAGTCACCCAGTAGCCAGGCCAAGATGCAGCTCGCCTACCGACGACGCGAACGTAAGAGGCCCAACTGGCACACCCTGCTGGCTAGCCTGGCCGTCCCGCCGAGTGAGGTCGGCAATCAGGACGATGTCTTCCTCACCGTCAAGACCAACGAGAACCGCTGGCTCATCTGGTGTTTTGGCGGATCGGCGCAACTGGTTCCACGTGTGTTCACCGACAGCCGATTCGGCCTGCTGGTAGCCCTGAACAAGCACGAGTCACCGCAACTGCCTTCCTGGCGTCCGCCCCCACCCGACTACCGCAGCCGCCGCCTGAAGGCGGACACCTCGGGCCACGTGCGCGCCATGACCAGCCGCAGCAGAGACGCCTACCCGCACGTGTCCAGCAGTCGCAGCGCCGGCCCGGCCCCGGTCGACGGACTGCGTTTCGACCAGGTCAGCGATCTACTCCGAAGCCTGGCGGTGCGTACCGCCGATGTCATGATGAGCGACCTCGAAGGAAGCCGCTCACTGCGATTCTCCACCCAGATCAATACGATCGACGATTTCGTCGTGCTCAGCGAGAACCTGCTCCAGTTACGCGCAGGCACCGCCTACCAGGAGCAGTGGCCCTGGATCGATCGTATTGTCCCGGTCGAGGACAAGGCCGAGATCGACACGGTGCTCGACGAGCTCCTGATCCGGATCGTCGACGACGGCAATCTGCCGGTCGACGTGATCCTGCCCAGCCTGGAAGATGCTGACAACATCGGCTCAGTCACAATTCATTTCGCCTTTCCCCGCGAAACCGGCCTCACCAAGGTGCGCTTCAGCTGGGACCAGCTGCAGGTCTGGCTGGCCCGGAACCGCCACGTCCCCGGGGCCGACCTGCTGAAGCAGAAGATGCGTTTCCGCCTGGCTGGTGACAAGGTCGAGAAGCCCCAGCAGGTCCGCATCATGGACACTTTGATCGCCGAGGTGAACGTCTCCGGGCAGGATTACGTGGTCAGTGACGGCGAAGTGCTGCGGATCGAGAAACAGTTCCTCCAGAGCCTCAACGAGCGCCTCACCGAGCAGATCCCGCTGAGCGACTTCCCGTTCCCTTCTTTCCAGGGCGGCACCGAACCGGCCTACCTGGCTCTGGCCGGCGAGCGCAGCGAGGGTCGCCTTCTCATGCTGGACCAGGACAAGATCCACCTACCCGGCGAGACCTCGTTCGAAGTATGTGACCTGTTCACCGACGACGGCCGACTGGTCTTCGGGAAGCTCAAGGGCAAGTCGTCACAGTTCAGCCATCTCTGTACGCAGGCCGAAACCTCAGCAGAGATGCTGCTCATGCACCCTGAAGCACGAGACGTCTTCCTTGCCTCCGTACGTCGACATCAACCCTCGGCCCAGATCTGTGACGCCGCCCAGCACATCGTCGACTCCTTGAGCAGGCGCAGTGCCCACGAGATCACGATCACTCTCCTGCTGCTGGGCCCCTGGAAGGTGAAGTCCGTGGCGACACTGCCACTGGTCTCCCGCCTGCGCTTGAATCATCTCAAGCGCAAGCTCACGATCCTGGGCTACAACCTCGAAATCGCTGCTCCTGATATGGACCTGACCTGACTTCAGTGCCGGGGCAGGAACTGCCTCACCCCATACCGAAAGCGCTCCTCGAAATCACCCGTGAGGTAATTCCTTACCGCAGACAGCGTCGGATAAGCACCACCGGCCAACTCCCCAACCAACTGCTCAGCAACCCTCCCCTGCTCGGCCGCCGCCTGCTCCTCCGCCACCAGACCGAGCGTGAAGTAGACCAGCGACCACAACGTCCAAGCCGCCTCGCGTTCGTCGAGCCCACCCTCGACCAACGACGCCACCAGCAACTCGGCGAAGCGCAGGGTGCCCGGGCGGGCGGCGAAGGTGCCGGTAACCACGCGGGCCCCGTCGCGCCGAGCAAGCAGCGCAACCCGGAACCGGGCGACGATCTCCTCCGCCCGCTGAGGCGGATCGGCCGGCAAGGCCTGGGTACTGATCCCGGCCACGATCGCGTCAGCCATCAGTTCTTGCAGGTCAGCGCGCGACTTGGCGTGCCAGAGCACGGTGTTCATCCGCACCCCGAGCCGGTTCGCGACGGCGCGCAGCGACACCGCGTCGGCCCCCACCTCGTCCAGCAGGTCCAGTGCGGCCGTAACGACGTCGTCCACCGACAGCCCTTGAATCTTGGTCACCGACCAAGTCTAATGTTGGTCACTGACCAAGAAGGGATGATGATGGACGACGTACTGATCGTGGGCGCCGGGCCCACCGGACTGTGGCTGGCGGCCGAACTGCGGCGAGGCGGCGTGCCCGACGTGACGATCCTGGAGGCGCGCGAGCAGCGCAGCCCCCACTCCAAGGCCCTCACCGTGCACGCGCGCACCCTGGAGCTCTTCGCCTCGCGGGGAGCACTGGAACCGTTCCTGGCAGAAGGAATCCAGATCCCCACCGGCCATTTCGGCGGACTGCCAGACCGGGTAGACCTACGAGTGCTCGACTCCCCGTTCCCGTTCACGCTCGCCATTCCGCAGGCGCGCACTGAGGAACTGCTGGAGGAACAAGCGCTCGCCCTGGGGGTCAGAATCCGGCGGGGCGTGAAGGTGACCGGACTGACGCGGGATGCCGAGAGCGTCACGGTGCAGGTTGGCAACGACGCACTGCGAGCGCGATACGTGGTGGGCTGCGACGGCACTCGCAGTCAGGTGCGTACGAGCGCCGGCATCGGGTACACCGGCACCGACGACACGGCCTGGGGCCTGCTCGGCGACGTGGTTCTCGACGAGGTGCCGCCCGCCATCGATGAGCCGGGGTACATGGCGGTGCCGCTGCCAGGTGGACTGCACCGCGTCATCTGCACCACCAGCCATCGCCCCGAAGGCCCGCTCACGCTGGAGCAATTCGCCGCTCAGGTGCGCGAAGTTTCCGGCAGCGACCTCGGCATGCGCGACCCCCAGTGGCTTTCCGTCTTCGGCAACGCCGCCCGCCTGGCCGACCGATACCGCGAGGGGCGCGTGCTGCTCGCGGGAGACGCTGCCCACCAGCACTTCCCGGCCGGCGGCGTAGGTATGAACGTCGGTCTACAAGATGCACATGCCCTGGGCTGGCGCCTGGCCCGCGTTGCCCAGAAAACCAGCAGCGAAGCACTGCTCGACGACTACGCCCGCGAGCGCCGCCCGGTCGGCGCGGACCTGCTGCGCAGCACCCAGGCGCAGACCGTGCTGCTGACCCGCTCCGACCCCGACGTACGGCAGCTTCGAGCGCTCCTGTCCGAGTTCATCGCCACCGTGCCAGAATTCGCCAAGGCCCTGGGCGAAAACCTTTCCGGGCACAGCGTGCGATACCCCGCCACCCCCGGCGACCATCCCCTTACCGGCACCCGCCTGACCTCCGCACCCCTCACCACCACCAACCCGTTCGACCGGCTCGTGCCCGCCCGCCCAGTGCTGATCACCTCCCCCGGCACGACCACAAAGCCAACAATGGACGTCGACAAGCACGAGTTCTCGTTCGCTACCGCCGACGAGATCGCCGCCGTGCTGGTGCGCCCCGACGGACACGTGGCCTGGGTCGGCACCGCGCACGAAGACCTGGCCGACCAAGCCGCCGCGGCCGTGCGGGAGTTGCTGGCATGAGCATCGAGCGCATTGATCCTCCCGGCCTCCCCGCGTTGGGCGGACTGATCAGCCACGTAGTGCGTCACGGAGAAACGCTCTTCCTGTCCGGCCAGGTCGCCTGGGACTCGAACGGGCAACTGGTCGGCGCAGGTGACCACGTAGCTCAGGCCGGCCAGGTCGCCCGAAACGTGCTCAGCGCCCTCACAGCCTGCGGTGCCAGCGGCGATGACGTGCTGACCGAGACCGTCTACGTGGCCGACCTGGCCAACGCCGACGGAATCGCCGTGATCCAGGCTCTACGTGCGGCCGGCCTCGCCCCACCCGCCAGCACTTTGATCGGGGTAGAGCGGCTGTTCGATCCGCGCTTCCTGGTCGAGGTCACGGTGACGGCGCGCGTCCCCTAGCGATCCTCTAGCAGGTGATCAGGCCATGGAGATGACGATCTTGCCGCGGGTGGCGCCCTTGGCGATCTGGTCGAGCGCTCGTGGTGTGTCGGAGAAGGGGAAGACGCGGTCGACGACCGGGCGGATGGTCCCCGCCTCCACGAGTTGGGTGATCTGCTTGAGTTGTTCACCGCTGGCCCGCATGAACAGGAAGGAGTAGTCGACGCCGAGTCGTGCGGCCCTGCGCCTGGTCTGCAGGCTGAGCAGGCGCGTGGCGATCTTCAAGACCGCGTTTCCGCCGATCTCGCGGGCGAAGTCGGGGTCCGGGGGCCCTGCGATGCCGATGACCTTGCCGCCGGGCTTGAGGATCGTCAGCGACTTGGCCACGCTGCCCGGCCCTTGGCTGTCCAGAACGACGTCGTAGTCCTTGAGCACCGTGGCGAAGTCCTGGGTGCGGTAGTCGATGACGATGTCGGCGCCCAGCTCTTTGAGGAAGTCGGCGTTCGCGGCGCTGGCGGTGGTGGCCACGGTGGCGCCAAGGTGCTTGGCGAGCTGGATCGCAATGGTCCCCACCCCGCCAGAGCCCGCCTGGATGAGAACTTTCTGGCCGGGGTGCAGGTTCGCACGTTCGACAAGTGCCTGCCAGGCGGTCAGGGCGACCAGGGGCACGGAGGCAGCTTCTTCCATGGTGAGGTTGGCCGGCTTGGGCGCGAGGTCGTTCTGGTTCACAGTGAGGAACTCGGCGAAGGTGCCGATCCGGTCCTTGTCGGGACGGGCGTAGACCTCGTCACCGGGCCGAAATGCACTGACTCCAGGCCCGACCCGGACGACCACGCCAGCCAGGTCATTGCCCAGTGCCTGCGGGAGGCGATAGGGCAGGAAGAGTTTGAACTCTCCTTGGGCGATCTTGTAGTCGAGCTGATTGACGCTGGCCGCGTGGATGCGGACCAGCACCTCCCCGGCGGCGACGTCCGGCTCGGGCACCTCGGCGAGCCGGACCGCGGGTTCGCTCTTGTACCGGTCGATGACGTAGGCCTTCATGGGTCTCTCCTGGTGATCGGCTCCGTGACGAAGGGCTCCGTGGTGCGTGCCCGTCGTTTGTAGTATGGTCATACTTCTAAGGGACTAGAAAGCGAGACACCCGGTCAGGCGAGGGGAGGAACCGTGGCGCGCTACGACAAGGTGCACAAGGAAGAAACCCGGCGGCGCATAGTGGAGAACGCCGGGCGCCGGCTGAAGAAGGACGGCTTGGACGGCTCGGGCGTGGCCACCCTGATGGCCGATGCCGGACTGACCAACGGCGCCTTCTACGCTCACTTCGCATCCAAGGACGACCTGATCGCCGCGACCATCACCCAACAGCTCCAGGAACAGCGAGCGCTGCTGAAGCGGCTGGCCGAAGAGCCCGATGGCTACACGCGCTTCGTGCATGGCTATCTCTCGACCGAACATCGCGATGACGTCGAGAACGGATGCCCGTCCGGAGCACTTCTGGACGAGGTGGCCCGTAGTTCACCGGCGATCAAGCAGGCCTACAGTGACGGCATTCTCGGCTTGGCCGACGACTTGGCCGTCCTGATGGCTCAGGGCTCCCCCACCGACGGACGGCGCAAGGCCCTGGGATGCATAGCCATCCTGGTCGGATCGCTGCAGTTGGCTCGGGCGATCAACGACCCGCGAGAGTCCACGGCAGTCCTGGCCCAAGGGGTTCGGTCGATCTCCGCACTGCTCGAAGCCCCGGAGGACTGACCGAACCTCTAGATGCCGGATCGCTCCGAGCAGGGAGTGATCCGGCAATCCTCTACCCGCATTGCATTACGTTCGTAATTCCAATGCTTCATCCGTTCCCCACCGCGTACTTCACGCAGACAAGAGGAGCCAGCACCATGACCTCCCTCAACGGCGCCATCGTCCTCATCACCGGCGCCAACGGCGGCATCGGCAGCCACTTCGTCCGAGATGCCCTGGCTCGCGGCGCCGAGAAGGTGTACGCCGCCGCCCGCACACCCCGCGGGTGGGACGACGAGCGCGTCGTTCCCCTCACCCTTGATGTCACCGATCCGGAATCGATCAAGGCCGCCGTCGAGGCAGCACCAGACGTCACGATCCTGGTCAACAACGCTGGTGCTTCCGTGTCCAGCCCCGGGATCCTCAGCCACTCGGACGAAGAGATCCGCCGCAACGTCGAGACCAACTTCCTCGGGCCGCTCTTCCTGGCCCGCGCATTCGCACCGATCCTGACGGCCAAGGGCGGGAACACCGCAATCATCGACATCCACTCAGCCCTGGCCTGGTACGCCATCGCCGGCATCTACTCGGCCACCAAGGCCGCCCTGTGGTCAGCGACGAACTCGCTGCGCCTGGAACTGCAGCCCGCAGGCGTTCAGGTCGTCGGCGTGCACGTCGGCTGGGTCGACACGGCTATGGCCGCCCACATCACCGACCCCAAGCTCGACCCCGCCGACCTTGTCACCCAGGTCTTCGACGTCCTGGAGGCCGGCGGCCACGAGGTCCTGGCCGACAACGCGTCCGTACAGCTCAAGGCCGGCCTCAGCGCTCCCCTCGATGCCGTGTACCCGCAGCTCGCCAGCAAGAGCTAAACACCTCGGACCAGAGCTGCCCGAGGCCACGAAGCGCTCATGGCAAAACCCAATTGGGGACGCCTGTGGTCGCCGATGGCGCGGCGGCGGACGATGTGCGGGTGGCCTGGGTCTGCTCAGGTGTGCCCGTACATACAACAACGGACATTCCGTCGCCCTCTCGGATGATCCGCAACTCCTGGTAGTCACCCGCCTCTTCTGGGTAATTTGATCGGCAATTGTCGGCGGGAGGGGCCACGTGAGCGCGATCCAGACCAGCGAGACTCCCCCGTCTTGCCCAGGGCCGTCGCTCGCGGGCTCCGCAGCCCCAGGGTCGGCTGATGTCTCAGATTGACGAGCTCGCTCAGACCATCCACGGCCTAAGCGACAAGATCGACGAGGCCGCGAACGAAGCGGAGGCCACGGCCCAGGACGCCGAAGAAGTGGTGGCCGTCGCCGAACTCCTGGGCAACCAGACCGTGCTGACGACGCTTGACCAGGTCAAGGACCGCTTGGACGCCCTGGCCGCCGAGCTGAAAGGCGCTGCAGCTCAGGCCGACGGGATTGAGGCGTTCGTCGTAGCCCTCGGGCAGGCCGCGGGCGGCGGCGAAGCTGCAGGCACGACGATCGTGCCTGCGGCCAGTCGAGATCCGGCAGCGGTGCCGAATCTGTCTCCGCAGAAGCCCCGGTCATCGCGAGGTGCCGGTCGTAAACGGCTGGCCGCTCTCACCGAGCAAGCCGAAAGCCCAGGAGACATCGCTTCCTTCGCGGAAAAGACAGGTAAAGGCCTGGCCGATTCTTTCAAGGACATCAAGCCACCAGAAATCACCGGCACCGGAACCCGAACCCAGGATTCCCCGCCGATGATGACGCCCACCGCCTCGGCGGGAGCCGACGTGTCCAGTGCCGCGAACGGTGTCGCCACAGTGACTCTTTTGCTTGTCGGAGGAAAACACGCGTTCCAGCAGATCCGCCGTGGCATCTCGGCTGAGGAACAGAAGCCCGAAGAGATCACTCCACCCTCTCGGGAGCGATACCCGTGGGAAGATGAGCCCCGTTCAGGTACCCGCTGACGGCCTTCAACACTGCTTGATCGATCTTCGGAGGAGAACGTAGCCATGTCGGAGCCCGTGAAGAAGTATCTGCGGTGGGTGCTGGGTGCGGAAGGAGCACCCGAGTTCGATGCGTCCGAGTACGACAGCGTCAAAACTCTCAAGGCCGCGGGTATCTCGCTGTTCACAATCTCCCTTGAGCGCTATTTCCCTCAGGAGCCCACCCCCTCGGAGGCTGCCGCTCTCGTCACCAAAATCAGGCAGATGCTCGTGCGCCCGGAAGAGCTGAATCCGGTGCTTGCTGAGCGCGTCGTCCTGAGTGGCTACGGCCATGAGGGCCTGCTCGACGATGTGCCGGAGACAGACATCGCGAGGGTCGAGAACATGATCTCCTTCGGCATCCGACGCGAACTGAAGATCGACGACGGTCCTGAGCTCGAACGCTTCCTAGACGAGATCGTCGAGTTCATGAACAGCCCTCTGGACGACTGACCATGGCTGAGCCGGCCGACGACATCACGGCATCCGTAGAGATGTTCCTGCCGCTGGACATGCAGAGGGCCTTCAGCCGCGATCCGGACCTGGCGGTCATGGCCGCAGCCCTTGGCTCATTCTCAGCTGCGGTGTTCCACACGGTCGTGCCCATGAGTCCGTCTGACCGGCTCGACTTCTGCCGCCGCGTGGCCGCTTCCTCCAACGGCGACTTCCCGGCCTGGATGGTCGAGGCCTCCCTGCGCAGTATCGAGGGAGATCGGACCGCCATGGACGGAACCGATCCGGCCGTCATGCTCGGCATCCCGATCCATGGGCTCGTTGTGCTGAACTCCGACTACCTGACCACCGATGCGGCTCATGCTCTGCGAGGGCGGGCCGAAGAGCTTGCACAGGAGCTACTGCCTCGATGGCAGGCTCTTCCACCTCAGTAGGCGCGCTCAGTGTCACTGACGGCCTTTGCTCGTCTCCGTCGCAGCCTCCAGCAGGGTCACTCAAAGTCTGACGAGCGCGATGGCCGACGAGGATGGTGCCTCCTTGCCGGCTGGTGGACGACGATCCTGAGATCAAACTAGAGCCTTCTGAGCACGCCCGAGGATCCCGCGGCCAGTCAAGCTCATTGAACTGACTGGCCGCGAGATATCTTTGACATGGCCAAGAATCAGAGCCGCCGTGCACTAGCACCAGAGCATGGCGCACACGCCCACGCCTCATAATTACTTCGGCTACTGAAGCTCCACCTCTGTGCTCACCTTTTTGCCGGTGGCAAGTTCTACTGCCGTGATGACGTCCGCCAGCCTTCGGTCAATGAATCCGTCATAGTCGTCTTTCCTGAAAGGATCGTCGTCCGAATCAGCATCCAGGAGATGAGACGAAAGAATCTCCACCAACTCACGCTCTCCAAGGGTTTCCCGGAGGGCCCCGAAGTACTGACTTGGGGCCTTGGCCCCAATGGCCTTGTTCGTTGCCGAATCGATCAGTGCGCGGTTGAGGGCGAGTTCTGCGCTTAGAGCACTCGAGCCAGAAGCCAAGAACGCTTTAGGAAACACGTGATGCGAGTCGATTTTGTCGGACTTAACACGCTCAGGCGTCAGCTTGACACCCTTGTGGAAGTCGCGCGCGCCATTCATGACGGTTAGCGCGAGCATACCTGAATAAAGCGCTTTTCTCCTGGTCGTGGCAGCACGCAATGTTGCTGCCGACAAGAAGAAGTCGGTGATTGCTTCAGGGGCCTGCGCTGCTGGATCAAATAGCCAGAGTCTAAGTTTTCCGTAATCGGCGCCCGCCTGGCTGTTGGCACCCTGGTCATAGTTCGTCATGAACACCGTGCACCAGAAGAACTGCTTTAGCCTGGCCAGGATGTTGACTTGCTCCGGCCCCTTGGCTTGAGCAACTTCCTCCCAGACCGCAGCCATCGGCACAAGCAACATCCCGTACGGAAGAATCTTGGGCGTTACTACGCCGCACTCGTTCTGAAGGAACTCCAGCACCCGAGCGAAGCCCCGGACGACCACATCCCAATGGTCACGAACATCTTCGGCCTTGAGTTTGCTCAGGACGTCGGCTCGCTGAGCCGAGCCACTCGCTCGCAAGGTAATGGCCTGAAGGATGCTGTAGGCATCTACTCCGAATTCTTCGAGAATAGGGTGATCTTCCAGGGCACTCTCGTACCAATCCCGCAGTCGAATATCATTGGGATAGAACCGAGCGGTCAGGAGTTCGAAAACACCGAGCGGCTTGCCGGTATTATTGAGGGTCTCGAAGACCGTTGCCACTGCCTCGATTCGCGTATTGCTTGGCAAGGTAACAACCGGAAATCCATAAGACTTCAATGGCGCAAGATACTGATCACGGAAATCGCGGAGAAGCACCTTTATGGCCTTCCGATGCGCTCCGTCCCGCGTCTCGGCATAGTCGTCCAGCCACTCATCGAATACTCGATATTCTTCAAGCGCCAGAATTCCGCGCTCGATTCGAGCGGATCGAGTATTCAAGGCCTTTTCGTCCCTGGAACCCACCGGATGCCACAGAATAGCTTTATCGAAGTTCACTTGGTCGCGCAGCGCGCCAGTAGGGTTTTCCTTGGACGGCAAGACAGCAAATTCGTCGACAACGAGGAAGAAGCGTTCGTCGCCAATAGCATTCAACGCTCGGTAAAGTGAGGTAAGCCGTTGTTGCCCGTCGAGAACAAACTCCTGAGGGCTCTCCTTCCCCTCCTGAACGCCGGCGACCGGCCGAGACCCGAACATATTATTCTCTGGCCCTACTGACCAAAAGAGAAACGTTCCGGCCGGAAAGCGCGACATCATGGATTGGAGCAACATCTTCGTGCGCCGTGGCTCCCAGGTGAAGTCACGCTGGAAGTCCGGAATTGCTAGATTTCCCAGATGAATACGATTCAAAAGATGTCCAAGCTGAGCCGGATTTGCTTGAAACACGGGATCCGCATCGTACGCGCTTACCATCTAGTCTTCGCCTCATTCACTCTGCCCGCTTGGTTACCCAAGAGTACCCCGAGTGACACGGATGCGTGCCGTCTTTGCGGTCGCCCCGACTGCCGTAGGCCGCCCGTTTCGACACGTCTACTCAAAACGGACAGTCAGCCCGGGGGCAGGATGCAACTGACAGGCCAATCCGCTCGGAGACGGCTAGGTCCATGGTTTATTGCCGAGCCTCCAAACGACCGTGACCATCCGAAGAGGCTCCATCACGGAAGAATCTGGTTTCGACTTCGTCCTCGGCATCTCTCATCGCTCCATCTGCCTGGGCGACTTCACGTACCATCGCCGGGTCCACGTCAGCAGAGGGGTCCTGACGATACAAACGGGTCGACGGAAGCAACCGTCGTCCGGCGGCAGGGTCTGCTTACCACGACCTGCAAAGGGCTTCGATCCACGCTTCAGCCGATGAGACTGGCCAGCTAGAGGGAGATGGACTTGCAAAAGGGACTCTACGAGGCGCTTTTGACGGCAGAGCTTCGGGATCGCCTGGCACAGGCAGCAGATCTTTCCACCGAAGTGGCAAATGTGGATCCAAGTGAGCAGCCCGGCGTCTTGACGCGCTACCTTGCTCCTATCATTCAGAGCGCTCTCGAAGCCACCAAGGCGCCCGAAGCTCGGCAGGCTCTGGTGGAAGGCATTCTGGAGCAGCTCCGCCTCTTTCACAACGGAATTGAAACGCCGGTGGTGAATGAGAAAAAGAGTAATCAACAACTCTTGCAGGTCTACCGCCCTGACTTCACGGCGGAGAGCGGGCGCGTTTCCCTGCGGCCCGCCACACCCTTGTCTGAGGCATCACTCCTTACCAACGCTCGTGGAGAGCCCACCCTTGGGGCCGAACTGCGCGCGGAACTTACGAGCGCCGACCGGGTTGATCTTCTATGTGCCTTCGTCAAATGGTATGGGCTGCGCCTTCTTAAGGATGAGCTTCACGAGCTCCGCAATCGCGGAGTACGAATCCGGGTTCTCACAACTACCTACTTGGGCGCCACCGATGCCAAGGCACTAGACGCCCTCGTCAAAGACTTTGGGGCTGAAGTCAAGGTCAACTATGAAACCAATCGGACGAGGCTGCATGCGAAAGCATGGATGTTCGAGCGCAATTCGGGGTTTGCCACCGCTTACGTCGGATCAAGCAACCTGTCGCGGTCGGCCCTGGTAGAGGGCCTGGAGTGGAACGTACGACTCTCTTCAGTGGGCACTCCCGACCTCATGGAAAAATTCCGATCCACTTTTGAATCTTATTGGCAAGACAAAGAGTTCATCTCGTATGATCCCGATGAGCAGGGACAGCATCTTCGTAGTGCCCTTGCCGAGGCAGCCGGCAGCTCGCCGGGATCGCATCAGAATCCGTTGACGCTATCGGGCTTGGAAGTGCGACCCCTTCCTCACCAGCAGGAGATGCTAGAGCAGCTCGATGCCGAGCGAAAGCTGCACGACCGGCACCGCAATCTGTTGGTCGCAGCCACCGGAACTGGGAAGACGGTCATTGCAGCCCTGGACTACCGAAATCTGATTCGGGAGCGTGGTCAAGACCTTTCGCTGCTCTTCATTGCTCACCGTATTGAGATCCTGCAACAAGCTCAGCGAACCTACCGAGAGGTGCTCTCCGATGGCTCTTTCGGAGAGATCCTGGCCTCTGGGCATGTGCCCGAACGTGGCCGCCACGTCTTTGCCAGCGTCATGTCATTGTCGTCGGACCGGCTTGACTTGATCGACCCCAATCACTTCGATGTTGTCGTCATCGACGAATTTCATCACGCGCAAGCATCCACGTACCAGCGCATCCTCGAGCACCTGAAGCCGTCCGAACTATTGGGCCTCACAGCCACCCCAGAGCGCTCTGACGGAGTGAACGTCAGCGCCTTCTTTGGTGGACGGGTGGCAACCGAGCTTCGTCTCTGGGATGCGCTCGACCAAAATCTCCTTGTCCCGTTTCACTACTTTGGCATTCATGACGAGACTCATTTGGAAGATATTGCCTGGCGCAGAGGCGCCTACGATCTAGATGCGCTCACCGAGCTCTACACCGCCAGTACTGCCCGGGTGCGGATTATCCTTAAGGAACTGGGCGATAAGGTCCTCGATCCGCACTCTATGAAGTGCCTCGGATTCTGCGTAAGCGTAAAACACGCAGAGTTTATGGCCGAGCGTTTTCGGGAAGCAGGGATTGCAGCGACTTCCCTCCATGCCGGCACACCTATGGGTGAAAGGGACGCTGCTCGAAAAGCTCTTCGTAGCGGGGAGATCAACGCCATCTTCACGGTAGACCTCTTCAATGAAGGTGTCGATATCCCTGAGGTGGATACTGTACTCTTCCTTCGGCCGACCGAGAGCGCAACAGTTTTCCTTCAGCAGCTGGGGCGTGGCCTCCGCATGAGCGCCTCGAAGGCTGTGCTGACTGCTCTTGACTTCGTTGGTCACCAGCGTAAGGAGTTCCGATTCGATCAGCGCTTCAAGGCGCTCACTGGATTTGCGGGCAAGAGTCTGGAGAAGCAGGTCGAGGCGGGCTTCCCGCTGCTCCCCCCGGGATCGCAGATTGTTCTTGACGCCGTCGCGCAGCAGACCTTGTTAGAGACTCTGCGGCAACAGATCTCGCCACGCTGGGCCACGATGCTGTCGGAGGTACAGGCTCTCCGGCCTGCGTCGCTGCATGACTATCTTGCCTCAGGTCGGACTCTGCCTGACGTGCTCAGGAAAGGCACAAGGGGCAGATCGTGGGCTGCTCTACGTCGTGCAGCAGATCCGAGCCTTCCTCCTATCAGCGCGGTCGAGTCCGAACTACTTCGTCGCATAAGGGCCTTCGCTCATGTGGATGATCGAGAGCGTGCTCAGCAGTATCCGCGCTTGATGGCTGAGCACGTGAACGGATTGAGTTCCCGGGAGCGCCGTCTCGCTGCGATGCTGTTCTTCTCGTTCCATCCGAGCGGTCAAGGTTTCGCCTCCCTCGACCAGGGCCTTGAAAGCCTTAATCGTATGCTGGTTACGCAGGAAGACCTTCGCGAAGTCGTTGACTTTAGCTTCGACATCGCGCGACGGACCACTCAGGACCTGGTCCACTATGGACCTGACTTTTCTGACGTTCCGCTCAGCATCCACGCCAGTTACCAACGGGAGGAGATTCTCGCAGCGGTAGACCACGCATCACTTAAGAGACCACCCAGCAATTTCCGCGAAGGAGTTGCCTGGTGCGGAGAGATCAACTCGGACGTTCTCTTTGTGACCTGCAGGAAGGCGGAAAAGGACTTCTCACCATCCACGATGTACAAGGACTTCGCGATTACGCCCGAACTCTTCCATTGGGAGAGTCAGTCCACGACTGCCGAACATTCTCCGACCGGTCAGCGATACATTCATCATCAGGCGCGAGGATCACACGTTCTTCTCTTCGTTCGAACCGTTCAAGAAGGAGAACTGGGCACATCCCCCTATGTCTTCCTGGGTCCGGTCCAATACGTTTCGCACGAACACAGCCGTCCGATGGCCGTGACCTGGCGCCTACACACGCCGATGCCGACTGATCTGTACATGGCGACTCGTATGGCCAGCACGTAAGCCGGACTGCCGGGGGTGGACCGACAGCCACGTTCGGCCACCCCCAGGCTGTCAGGGCTGGGGCGGATCGAACTCGTTGTCGCGCACTCCGGCCAAAAACGCATCCCACTTCGCCGCACTGGTGATCACAACGGCGCCAGGTTCGTCGCTCTCGCGCAGAGCAACGTCTCCGTTCGCCAAGAACGCGACCTCCACACACGCTCCGCCAGTCCCGCTGCTATGACTGCTCTTACGCCACTTCGCGCCCTCAAGTTCCTCTTTCACCGCTCGAACTCCCTTGCCGCTTGTCGGATCAGATGGGCGGAACCCTCTTCGTCCAGGGCTGATTGCCAGAGCTCATCCCACGCGGCGTCGTAGCGAGCCAGCTCGGATGGCTTATCGAGGTACAGCGCACCGGTGAAGGATTCGACGTAGACCGTGGGAGGTTCGCTGTCCCGCCCGTCGAGCTTCACCGGGAATCGCAGAGTGATAAAGGGACGCGAGTGCAGGCCGGCATGCAGGCCAGCTGCGAACGGAACCACCCGCAACTGGATGTGCTCCAACTCCCCGAGCTCCAGCATCCGGTGGAGCTGCGCTGCCATGACTGCTGATCCGCCTACGGGGCAGCGGAGCACGGCCTCGCCGACTACAGCCTGGAATGTTGGCGGAGCTGTCATGCGGGTGAGCAAGCCCGTTCGGCCGGTACGAACTCGCACGAGGCGCTCGATCTCTTCGTCATCCAAGCTCGGGTTCGCGCCGCGGATGAGGGCCCTGGCGTACGCCTCGGTCTGGAGTAGCCCGGGCACGAGATCCATCTCGTACCAGCGGAAACTGGAGGCCGTTTCTTCGAGGCCGATGTACACGTCGAAGAACTCGGGGATCACGTCGCCGTAGCTGTGCCACCAACCCGTGGCCCGCGTTTCCTTCGCCAGAGCTTTCAAAGCGGTCGCGGTCTCGACGTCAGCCCCGTAGACCCGGCACATCAGCTCAGCATCATGACTCCGCATCGAAGACTGCCCGGTCTCGATGCGCCAGATCTTCCCCTCCGACCACTCCAGCTCCTGAGCAGCCGCCCGCACCGTCATCCGCGCCCGCCCCCGCAGGTCTCGCATGTACCTGCCGAGCTGCCGCCGCGGAACGGTCGACCCCGTGACCTCTGTCGTCTGCACCTCATCCCCCTCGGTACGCAACGGATCGTACACCCGAAATAGAAGACTCCGCCCGCCCGGGCTGAACGACTTCCCGTTCCAGGAAAGCACTTGTTCGTGGCAGGTAAATAGAATCTTGCACATTCTTTGGGGAAAGGCCAACCTGTACCCAGCGGCCGGCGAACGAGACCGGTCGCCGGGTGGCAGTCGCCGGATCAACGCTCGCAGACGGGGGTTTCGGGCGGAGCGGCTGTGCCCATCAGACGCCGGGCCCTCCGTAACGAGAACTCCCTCCGCTCCAGCGGAGGGCCCGGCCCCACACTTTCGGGGGAGGTACAAGAATTGGTGCCACGGGCGTCCTACATTGACACTACTACCGATAAGCGCACGGTTGACGAAGCAAATTTTCATCTGGCGCTGCAATGTATCCGCGAGCGCTTCCCGACCGGTTTCCGAGCCGTGTTCCAGACGGGTGACCAGGAGCTTTACGGGTTCTGGCTGCTCGAGGTGCAAGACGCCGCGGGGCGCAACGTGTTCAACGCGGCTGAACCGCACGTCTGGCAGGAGTACCTGGACGACTTGGACTGGGACGGGGTGATGGGTGAGGACGAGCACGGGCGGGCAGAGGTCCTGCTCAGCGCGCTGCGCAAGGAAGGAGACACGGATGCGTGAAAAGAAGTACCCGGCCGGCCATCGCTGGCAGCGGTCGTCGGTGGTGGACGAGGAGGCGATTGATCACGAGCGGCAGATTGGCCAGGTGATCGGGGTGGGCAACGACGTGGTGCGGGTGCGCGTGGCCCAGCGGGAAGACTTCGATCTGCTGGCCGATCCGGTGACCCGGCGGGTGAGCGACGCCCGGATCACCCTCGGCGAGACGTTCGAGCTGACGCCTGCGCAGGCTCGCGAACTGGCCCAGGTGTTGATTGAGGCGGCTCAGCATGCCGAGAACGCTCAGGTGCCGTGGCGGCCTCGGCTGGTTTCCGAGGGGTAGAAAAAGCACTTCGCCCGCAACGCTCAGCCCGGCTAAAGTCTCGGCAGCCATGTCTCTTCTCGCGCCTTCCCCACCCCAGCCGCGAGGGCATCGCCCCATCGCCGCCACGGCCCGCGTCTGGCTCCGAATCCACTGGCGCATGTTCGCCGCCGGCTGGCGTCGCGGAGCCCGTTACCGAGGGGCCGCGATCGGTGGCCTGGTCGCCAACGCCACCTTCGGCTTCCTCAAGGCCAGCATCCTGGTGGCCGCCGTAGATGCCGGAGGCGGGCGGATGGGGGCCTATGACACGGCCTCGATCACCGCGTACACCTGGCTGTCGCAGGCGTTGCTGGGGTCGGTGAATCTGACGGGGCAGAGCGATCTGGCTGACCGTATGAAAGACGGCAGCGTCGCGATTGACCTTCTGCGCCCCGTAGACCTGCAGACGGCGAGTACGGCGCAGGAAGTGGGGCGCGCGTTGTTCGCGCTGCTCCCCCGGGGCGTGCCTTTGGTTGCCCTGGGCGTGGTGGTCGGGGGTATGAGGCTGCCGCTGGATGCGCTGTCCTCGGGGTTGGGGGCGGTGAGCATCGTGGCGGGGACGATTCTGTCTTACCTAACGGTGTATCTCGTGGCCGTGGTGGGGTTCTGGAGCGTGGAGACGCGCGGGCTGCAGCTGGCCTACATGATTATTTCGGGCTTCCTGGCCGGACTCTTCGTGCCGGTCCTGCTGTTCCCCGGCTGGTTGTTCGCGCTGGCCCAGGCCACGCCCTTCCCCTCCATGCTGCAGACGCCCATCGACGTGGTTTCCGGCCGGATCACGAACTGGGATGCCGTTCAGGCCGTCGCCGTGCAGTTCGCCTGGATCGCGGCCGTGCTGGTCGTGGGTCAGTTGATGACCAGGGCAGGGCGGCGTCGGCTGGAGGTGCAGGGTGGCTGAGCGGTCGCGGTTGGCTTCGGCGGTCCGGCCTTATCGGGTGCTGCTCGGCGCGCGGGTGCGGGCGCAGAGCAGCTATCGGTCGAGCTTCGCCCTTGACCTGGTCAGTTCGGTGCTGGTGGCGCTGGTTGAGCTGGCCGAGGTCTGGGTGCTGTATCGAGCGGTCGACGAGATCGGCGGTCTCGACCTGGCGGCCGTGCTGGTGGTGTTCGGTCTGGCCGATACCGCGTTCAGCATTGCCGGTCTTCTGGTCGGGCACGTCGACACGCTGCCGCGATACCTACGGGCCGGAACCTTCGACATCTTCTGTCTGCGCCCGCTGCCTCTGCTGGCCCAGCTGATGACGAGTGACATCACCCTGCGGCGTCTGAGCCGGGTCGCGGTGGGGCTGACTGTGCTCATCGCCGCTCTGTTCGCCAACGACGTCGCCTTCTCCCCCGTCAACTGCCTGCTCATCGCCCTGTCGCTGGCGACCGGTACCTCGATCTGCGCGGCCGTCTACATCGCTGCCTCGGGGGTGCAGTTCTTCCTGATCGACGCGGCCGAGATGACCAACAGCATCGTCTACGGAGGGCGTTACGCCGCTACCCAGCCGGGATCGGTGTGGACCAGGTCGGTGGTCGCGGTCTTCGGTTTCGCCGTACCTATGGCTTTCACCGGCTACCTGCCTACCCTCACTCTTCTCGGCCTACCCACGCCCTGGCATCTACCTAGCTGGGTTGGGTGGGCAGCGCCGTTGGCGGCGGTCTGGACGCGGGGTTTGGCCTGGCTGTCCTGGCGAATCGGTACGCGGCACTACCAAGGAGGCGGGGGCTGATGCCCATTGTCCAAACCGAGGCCCTGACCAGGCGTTTCCGGGTGCGCACCAAGGGGCTGAAGAGCCGGGAAGTAACTGCCGTCGAAGATCTGAACATAATTGTGGACGCCGGTGAGGCCGTCGGTTACATCGGTGCCAACGGGGCGGGTAAGTCCACGACGATCAAGATGCTCGCCGGCATCCTGGTGCCTACCTCCGGGTCCGCGCTGACCTGTGGGCTGCGGCCCGTGGCGGATCGCAAGCTGCTGGCCCGCCGGCTCGGTGTGGTGTTCGGGCAGCGCTCGCAGTTGTGGTGGGACCTGCCCCTGGCCGAGTCGTTCCGCATCCTGGCCGCCATCCACGACCTCAGCACCGACCGCGAGCGCAAGCGCACGGCCGAGCTGGTGGAGAACCTGGAGCTGGGCGAGTTCCTGGCCACACCGGTTCGTCAGCTGTCGCTCGGGCAGCGCATGCGCGGTGAGGTGGCCGCGGCGCTGCTGCACTCCCCCGAGCTCTTGGTGCTCGACGAGCCGACGATCGGCCTGGATGTGGTGAGCAAGCAGCGGCTGCGCGAGTTCCTCATCTCCGAACGGGTCACGCACGGAACCACCTTGCTGCTGACCACGCACGACATGGGTGACGTGAGCCGGCTGTGCGAGCGCATCCTGCTGGTCGACCAGGGCCGCCTGGCCTACGACGGCAGCCTGGCCGGGCTGTCCCGCACGGTGGCGATGCGCCGCGTGCTGGTGGTCGATCTGGCTGCGCCTACTCCTGACCTGAACGACCTGCCGCACGCCGAGCACGTGAGCAGCGAGGCCGACGGGCTGCGCCAGCGCCTGGCCTTCGACTCCGAATCCACCACGGCAGCAGCCTTGCTCGCCGCGGTTTCTGAGCGGGCGGTCGTGCAGGACCTGTCCGTGGAGGAGCCGGATGTCGAAGACGTGGTGCGCCGCGTTTACCTCAGCAGGGGTCGGTAAGCCACCGGCTCAGAGCGGCAGGGCCAGCACCCACATCTGGGTTTCCGCCGTCCCGCACGAACGCCAGGGCAACGACCCCACCGCCGCCGGAGAACGAGTGGTGGCCCGGCGCTCGCGCCGCTGTCGCAACAGCGAGCGCAGCAGTTGCCCGCCCAAAGCCGGTGGAAACGCAGGTGCCACAAAGACTTCGAGGACCGCAAACGTCCGCAAGCCGTCTTCCCAAACGAAATCGGCACTCAGGTGCGCTTCGAGATCACGCCACCACACCGTCCCCAATTGCAACGGCACCCCGTAGGCGACGGCCACCACCTGCCCACCGACCGAGGCCACGCAGGCCATGAAGCCGTGCGCGGCCGCCTGCCGGGTGAGCACGTCCCGATGGTCGGCCAGCGAGCGTCTGGGGAACGCGGCATGGAAGACGCCGCGGATGTCCGCGAAGTGCTCCATCGTCGTCGACCCGTTCCAGATGCTCAGCTCGGCAGCTGTCATTGGTCCATTCAACGCCGGAAATGTGCGTTTCGCCCGATGAGGCCGTCATAACGAACAGGCGACGGATAGGTCACGGTCGATGCTGGCCAGGCGCACAGAACCCCGGCAGTTAGGTTAGCCTCAGCTTCGTCGTGCGGCGCAGAGTCACTGCTGTGCCGCACGCTCTTGCGCGCCCTCCACAAGAAGGATGTACCCCGTGTTTGCTCGTCGTCGCCTGATCACCGGCGCGGTCGCCACCGCGGCCGCCCTGGTGCTGGCCGCCTGTGGTGGTAGCTCGGACTCCGACGCGGAGAGCTCCGGCTCCGAGACCACCACCGCCGCCGAGGCCTCGTTCCCGATCACCGTCAAGCACGCCCTGGGCGAGACCGTGATCGAGAAGAAGCCCGAGCGCGTGGCCACGGTGCAGTGGGCCAACCACGAGGTGCCGCTGGCGCTGGGCATCGTGCCGGTCGGCTACGCCAAGGCCAACTTCGGCGACCCGGACGGCGACGGCCTGCTCTCCTGGCAGAAGGCCAAGCTGGACGAGCTCGGCGGCGAGACCCCGGTGCAGTTCGACGAGACCGACGGCATCGACTTCGAGGCCGTGGCCGACACCCAGCCGGACATCATCCTGGCCACCTACTCGGGCCTGACCGAGGAGGACTACAAGACCCTCAGCGAGATCGCGCCGACCATCCCCTACCCGAACGGGCCGTGGGAGACCAGCTGGCGCGACATGATCAAGCTGAGCAGCCAGGCGCTGGGCATGACCGCCCAGGGTGACGAGCTGATCGCCTCGATCGAGAAGACGATGACCGACGAGGCCGCGAAGTACCCGCAGCTCGCCGACAAGAAGACGATGTTCCTGACCCACGTGGACACCACCGACCTGAGCAAGGTCAGCTTCTACACGGACAAGGACACCCGCGCGCAGTTCTTCTCGGACCTCGGTCTGGGCACGCCGGACAGCATTGCCTCGGCCTCCGGTGACGAGTTCTCGAAGGAGGTCAGCGCCGAGACGGTGGACACCTTCAACGATGTCGAGATGATCGTGACCTACGGCGACGACAAGCTGATCGACACCCTGAAGAAGGACCCGATCCTTTCGAAGATGCCCGCGGTGGCCAGCGGCGCGATCGTCGCGCTCGACGGCACCAGCGAGATTGGCACAGCGGCCAACCCCACGCCGCTCTCGATCGAGACCATGGTTCCGGAGTACGTGAAGATGCTGGCCGACGCGGCCGACAAGGCCGACGCCGCTAAGTGAGCACCACCGAACAGGTAACGACCTCGGGCGCCGCCATTGTGCGGCGCCCGAGGCGCGTGCGTTTGGCCTGGTTCCTGATCGGCCTCGCAGTGCTGGCGCTCCTGGTGGTTGCGTCGATCGTGGTGGGTACGCGTTTCGTTCCGGTGCCCACGATTTTGGACGCCCTCCGCGGCTCGAACACGACCCTCGAGGAAGCGGTCATTCGGGTTCGGATCCCCCGGACCGCTCTGGCCATCGTCGCCGGCGCGGCGCTGGCCGTCTCGGGGGCCGTGTTCCAGGGGGTCACCCGTAATCCCTTGGCTGACCCGGGCATTCTCGGGATCAACATGGGCGCTTCGCTGGCCGTCATTACCGGCCTTGCGTACTTCGGCCTGAGCCAGTCCACCACCTACATCTGGGTAGCCATCGCCGGCGCCGCGTTGGCGGCGATTTTCGTCTACGCCGTCGGCTCGCTGGGGCGCGGTGGCCCCACTCCCCTGAAGCTCGCGCTCGCTGGCGCGGCCACCAGCGCGGCCCTGATCTCGTTCACTACGGCGATCATCCTGCCGCGCGGGGACATCTCCGAGAACGTGCAGTCCTGGCAGATCGGCGGGGTCGGGGGCGCTACCTTCCCGCGGATCTGGCAGGTGATGCCTTTCCTCGTCGTTGGACTGGCGATCTGCTTCCTGTCGGCTAAAAGCCTGAACTCCCTGGCACTTGGGGACGACGTGGCGGCCGGTTTGGGTGAGCGGGTTGCGGTTGCGCGGGGGCTGGCTTCTTTGGGCGCGGTCATGCTGTGCGGTGCTGCGACGGCGATCTGTGGGCCGATCAGCTTCGTCGGTCTGGTCGTACCCCACCTGTGCCGCTTGTTGGTGGGCCCGGATCACCGTTGGCTGCTGCCGTTCACGGCCCTCACCGGATCGTGCCTCCTGGTCGCGGCCGACGTGCTGGGCCGGATCGTGGCCCGCCCCAGCGAGATCGACGTGGGCATCATCACCGCGTTCGTGGGGGCGCCGTTCTTCATCTACATCGTCCGCCGCCAGAAGGTCCGCGCGCTGTGAGTACTACAGATCTACGGACGCCCGCCGCGGCGACGATCGCGACAGTCACTAAAGGGCGGGTACGTCGAAACCGGCGTCGCCGCATCGTGCTCGCGATCCTGGTCGTGCTGATCGTGGTGATGGTCGCCCTGTCGCTGATGGTGGGCCGAACGTTCTACCCGCCCATGGACGTCCTCAAAGTCATCTTGGGGCAGGAGGTTCAGGGGGCCTCGTTCACTGTGGGCCGACTGCGCCTGCCCCGCACCACGATGGCGGTGCTGGCCGGAGCCTGCTTCGGCCTGGGCGGCGTGACCTTCCAGACCATGCTGCGCAACCCGCTGGCCAGCCCGGACATCATCGGGATCAGCACCGGCGCGAGCACTGCGGCCGCGTTCGCCATCATCACCCTGGGGCTGTCCGGCACCAGCGTCTCGGTGTTCGCCATCGTGGCCGGGCTGGGCGTGGCCCTGCTGGTGTACCTGCTGGCCTGGAAGGACGGCGTCTCGGGGATCCGGCTGATCCTGATCGGGATCGGTATTGCCGCCATGATGCAGTCGGCCACGTCGTACGTGCTCTCCACCGCCGGGCAGTGGGACTACGAAGAGGCCCTGCGCTGGCTCACCGGCAGCCTGAACGGCGTGCGCTGGCCGGAGGTGGTGACCGTGTTGGTCATCATGGTGATCCTGGTGCCGCTGGTGGGCATGACCGCCAAGGACCTGAACATGCTGCAGCTCGGCGACGAGACCGCCTCGGCGCTGGGCGTGCGGGTGGACCGGACCCGGCTGCTGGTCGTGATCGCCGCCGTAGGCCTGATCGCCTTCGCCACCTCGGTCACCGGCCCGATCGCCTTCCTGGCCTTCCTGGCCGGCCCGATCGCCGTGCGCCTGGTCGGCCCGGGCTCGTCGCTGCTGCTGCCCTCGGCCCTCGTCGGCGCCCTGCTCGTGCTCGTCGCCGACTTCGCCGGCCAGTACGCGCTGGGCACCCGCTTCCCGGTCGGGGTCGTCACCGGCGTGCTCGGTGCGCCTTATCTTCTGTATCTGATTGTCCGTTCGAACCGAACTGGAGGGGCGCTGTGAAGCCCCCACGCACCTTCCTCAGCCGTGAACACAGCTCGAACCGAACTGGAGGGGCGCTGTGAAGCCCCCACGCACCTTCCTCAGCCGTGAACACAGCTCGAACCGGACGGGAGGGGCGCTGTGACCAGCGAACACCAGCTCACCGTCGAGAAGCTCAGCCTCGGCTACAAGGAGCGCACCGTCATCGAGGGCCTGGAGCTGGAGGTGGCGCCGGGCAAGGTCACCGCCATCGTCGGGGCCAACGCCTGCGGCAAGTCCACCCTGCTGCGTTCCATGTCCCGCCTGCTCGCACCCCGCGCCGGCCACGTGCTGCTGGACGGCAAGGAGGTGCACAAGACCCCGGCCAAGGAACTGGCCCGCAAGCTCGGTCTGCTGCCCCAGTCGCCGATCGCACCCGAAGGCATCACCGTCAGCGACCTGGTCGGCCGCGGTCGGCATCCCCATCAGGGCGTGTTCTCGCGCTGGTCGGCGGAAGACGATGCGGCGGTAGCAGCGGCGCTGGAAGCCACGCACACCGTGGAGCTGGCCGACCGTGCCGTGGACGAGCTTTCCGGCGGTCAGCGTCAGCGCGTCTGGATCGCGATGGCGCTCGCCCAGGAGACGGATCTGCTGCTCCTGGACGAGCCCACGACCTTCCTGGACGTGCAGCACCAGGTAGAGGTGCTGGACCTGCTCACCGACCTGAACCGCACCCGCGGGACGACGGTGGTGATGGTTCTGCACGACCTGAACCTGGCCGCCCGCTACGCCGACCGCCTGATCGCGATCGCCGGGGGCAAGGTGCACGCCGCGGGCCTGCCCGCCGAGGTGCTGACCGAAGACACCGTGCGCGCGGTGTTCGGCCTGGACAGCAAGGTGATCATCGACCCCACGTCGGGCGGCCCGCTCATGCTGCCGATCGGCCGGCACCACATGGTCACCCCTGTCATGCCCTGACCAGCTCCCTTCCGGCCCGGGTGATCTCGTCGTACCAATTCACCAAAGCCCTCTCCCCCGAGGCCAGTCGGCAGGCGGTACGACGGCAGAGGTCCAGGAACGGTGTGGGATCCCACTGGTCGGCGAGTTCAGGCAGGCGGGCCGGGCCGAGCGTCCCTAGTTGGAAGTCCCGGGCAAAGCCGTAGGCCAGCGGTGAGACCGTGCCGTCGGTCTCCACCACCAGCGGGCTCAGCCATGTGCCGAGGGATGTGCGCGGTTCGTCGGCGAAGGCAAGGAAAGCCTCGGGACAGCGCTCGATCTCGGTCTGGTGGGTGATGTCGACCTGAATGCGCAGGCCGTGCTCGGCCTCCAGCCGGGCGGCCTCGACCACGGCGAAGGCGCACTCTCGCGAGTCCGGCACCGCGTGGGCGAGGTTGGCTGCGGCTGCGCCTTCAGCTTCGAGTGGGTGCACCTGCACCAGCCCGGCGCCCTGCTCGGCCGCGAACTGCGCCACGTAAGCCAGCTCGTGCACGTTGAACATGGTCAGGGTGAAGACGAAGCCGAACGGGACACCGGCGGCCCGGACGGCGTCCAGCCGGGACTTCATGGTGCTGAAGGCCCGGCCGGACTGCCGCATCGCCGCATGCGATTCCGGGCTTCCGTCCAGCGAGATGGCCAGCACGTCAACCAGCCCGGCGATCCGTTCCAGTCTCCTGGCCGAGAGCAGTGTTCCGTTGCTGGTCACCGTGGTTCTCAGACCGTTGCACCGGGCGCGTTCGAGCAGCTCGGGCAGCGACGGGTACATCAGCGGCTCACCGCCGGACACGCTAAGCACGTCGTACCCGAGGCCGGCGCTGTCGTCGATGAGCTGGAGCAGGTGGCTGAGCTCCATCGTGTCGTCGACGTCAGGACCGGAGTTCGAGTAGCAGTGCCGGCAGCGCAGATTGCAGCGGCGGCTGGGATGCACCTGGAGGATGGAGCGGGGGCCGGTGGGCGGCATGATCTGGCTCTCGGCTTCGGGGTGGTCAGGCCGGGCCCTGGCCGATCTCGAGCTCGACCTTGAACTGCTCGGGCCACGGGATGCCCCGGGTCAGGACGCTGATCTTGACCGGAACGGCCTTGTCCTCGCGGTGCAGGTCCTGGAGCAGCTCACCGGCCAGGGCCCCGGCCGCCTGGGCGTCGCCGGGCAGGAGGACCGCCTTGAGCCAGTCCGGCCTGGGGGTGCCCTTGACCAGGATGTCGTTGACGTCGATGGTGCGGATCTTGCGAGCCAGGTACTCGATCATGCGGTCGTCGATCGGCCGCGGGCCTGACCGGAGGGCTTCCTTGAGCAGTTCGTCCGAACCTCGGCTTTGCATCTCCATGGTGGGCACCGTCCTGAGTCGCGATGGTGGCACGCCGTCGCGGATGGTGCGGCGGCGATGCGCTGGTACGGCTCAGGGAGGTTCCGACGATGCGGCTGGATGCAGGCGGCGGCGGTGTTCACCCGCCCGGGCGGACCAGGCCGGTCTCGTAGGCGAGGACGACGGCCTGGACGCGGTCGCGCAGGCCGAGTTTGGTCAGGATGCGGTGCACGTGGGTCTTGACCGTGGTCTCGGCAATGACCAGCTGTTCAGCGATGTCGCTGTTGGACAGCCCCCGGGCGACCATGACCAGCACGTCGCGCTCGCGCTCGGTGAGCAGGTCGAGCCGGGCCCCACCGTGCCGGTGGGCGCCCGCGGTGGCGTCGAACTTAGGCACGAAGTGCTCGAGCAGGCGCTTGGTGGTGCTGGGGGCCACAATCGAGTCGCCCCCGGCCACCGCGCGGATGCCGTAGAGCAGCTCAGCACTGGGCACGTCTTTCAGCAGGAACCCGCTCGCACCCGCCTGGAGCCCGGCGTAGGCGTACTCATCAAGGTCGAACGTGGTGAGTATGAGCACGTGAGGCGGGTTTTCGCCCTTCTGCAGGCGCCGCGTGGCCTCGACCCCGTCGAGGTGGGGCATGCGCACATCCATGAGCACCACATCGGCCGGCGTAGAGGCCAGCAACTCCAGCGCCTGACGCCCGTCCCCCGCCTCGCCCACGACCTCCATGTCAGGCTGAGCCTGCAGCACCATACGGAAGCCCGTGCGCACAAGTTCCTGGTCGTCCACCAGGGCCACGCGGATCATGCCGTCACCACCCCCGCCGCTCCCAGCCACACCGTCCACGCCGCCCCCGACCGAGCGATGTCTGCCCAAGCCGCCCCCACTCATGCCGCCGTCACCGGGAACCAGGCGCGCACGGCGAAGCCACCTTCGGGCGTGGGACCGATCTGGGCACGCCCACCGAAAAGGGCTGCACGCTCATTGATCCCAATCAAACCGTGCCCGGCGCCGGGCAAATCTGCACTGACCGCTGCAACCTCTTTCCCACCCACCTCTGCGCGTCGGCTGCCCCCGTCGCGAACCTCCACGCGAATCTCTCCCGCCGGCTCGACGTGCTCGAACTCAACGTCTACCCGTGCCCCCACACCCACGTGCTTCAACGCGTTCGTCAGCCCCTCTTCCACCACGCGATAGACCGCCAGCTGAACGCTTTCCGGGACATCCCCCACCGCCGGAACCGGACTGCACCGCACGTCGAGCCCGCTGAGCCGGAACTGATCGACCAAACCAAAGATAGCACCCAAATCGGGCTGTGGAGCCACGGATTCGGCCTCGCCGTCCCTTAATACGCCGAGCAGGCGGCGCAGTTCGGTGAGGGTCGAGCGTCCGGTCTCGGCGATCGTGGTGACTGCCGCCTTGGCCTGGTCGGGGGCTGTGTCGATGGCCCAGGTCGCGCCCTCGGCCTGCACCACCATGACGCTCACGTGATGCGCCACCACGTCGTGCATCTCGCGGGCGATCCGGGTGCGCTCGGTGAGCGTGGCCGCGCGCACGTCCGCGTCCCGCTCACGTTCAAGCCGGGCTGCCCGTTCTTCCAGCGCCTGCAGATAGGCCTGCCGCAGAGCGACGTTCGTGGCGAGCACCCAGACCACGAGCACGAAGAGGCCCTGCAGAATGGTGTTTCCGGGCCCTTGGAAGGGCTGGCGCAACGGGGTCACCGCGACCAGAGCCAGGCATACACCCAGGGCGATGCGGCCGGATCGCGCTGGCTCGTGCCGGGCGATGCTGTACAGCGACAGCACCAGCACCGCGTGGGCGCCGTTGACCGCCACCCCGAACACCCAGTACGCCAGCGCAGCCACCACCGCCACTCCGAACACGGTGAAAGGTGCTTGCCGTCGCCAGAACAGGGTGAGCGCCGGCAGAGGGCCGAGGAGCAGGGCCGCGGGCCAGCCGATCTGGCCCGCGACGTAGAACACCGAGGCCCAGGCCCCGACCAGGCCGGCGAGCACGACCAGCAGGTCGACCAGCACCGGGTGGTCGCGGACGGTTCGCCGTAGCCAGGCGTGCATACCCACGAGATTAGATCCTGTTCTGTGGATCCTCGGCGGAGACGAAGGAGAAGGCGGGCAGATTCCCATGAGGTGTACACCTGGTACACGGTGCACACCTCATAGACCAGGACCTAGACGTCACGGGAGCGGAAGCGGGTCAGAGCGATCAGGTTGAGGGCCACCATCACGCCCAGGAACAGCACCACCGCCACCGCTGGGGCCGGGCCGCCGTCGTCCACGCCGACCAGCGGGCCGAAGCTGGCGAAAGGCAGCCACAGATTGGCATCTTCACGGATCTCGCTGAGCAGCATGCCGACCATCGGCTCGACCACGGCCGGATAGATGACGTAGGTCGCGATGGCGGCGGGCAGGGAGGGTAGAAGAGCGCCCAGAGCCAGGCCGAACCAGCCGATGCCCAGGCCGAGCACGACCATGCCCAGGCCGTTGCGCTGCACCAGGGAGTCGGAGGCGAATTCGGCCAGGTCGCCGCCGGTGGCCAGCAGCCCGGTGAGCCAGGCCGCTGCTTCGCACAGCACCACCACGGTGAACAGGTACGCCGTCATCACCACGGTACGGGCGACGGCGAGCACCCGGCGGTCGGGCAGCACGGTCAGCAGGGGGCGGATCGTGCCGTACCTGTGGTCGTGCCCCCAGGCCAGTACGCCGAGAGTGCCCAGCAGAATGGCGAGCGGAGCGGGCTGCCCGGGGTTGAGCACCGCCCGGGCCAGGTCGGCGTCGGCGGGTTCCCCGTCCACCATTACGACTGCGAGCGCCAACCCGACCGACGAGACCAGACCCAACCCCGTGATCAACCAGGTACTGCGCAATGTGCGCAGCCGGAACCACTCCATCGCCAGCGCCCGCCGGATCTGCTCAGACATGTTCGGCTCCCCCCACATACTCGACGGCTTCCTCGGTGACCTGCAGATACGCGTCCTCAAGCCGTTCTGCTCCGGCTTCGGCCACGAACTGCTGCAGGCTCCCCTGGGCCAGTACCCGGCCGCGGCCGAGCACGACCACCTCCTGAGCCAGCGCCTCCACCCCAGCCAGCTGGTGGCTGGAAACCAGCACCGTGCGTCCTTCGTTGGCCAGCCCTCGCAGCAGCGTGCGCAGCCAGTGGATGCCCTGGGGGTCGAGGCCGTTCTCGGGTTCGTCGAGGATGATCGTGCCTGGATCGCCGAGCAGGGCCGCCGCCAGGCTCAGGCGCTGCGCCATACCTAGCGAGAATCCCCCTGGCCGCCGGTCCGCAACGTCCGCCAGACCGACCGTGGTGAGCACCTCGTCCACTCGTTGTTCGGCTACCCCACCGCCGATGGCGAGCATGCGCAGATGGTTTCGCGCAGTGCGGCCCGGGTGCCATGCACGGGTCTCCAGCACGGCGCCCACTGTGTGCACGGGGTCGCTCATCTGGCTGAACCGAGTGCCGTCGAAGGTGGTCACGCCTTCGCCGTGGTCGAGTTCGAGCATGAGCCGCAGGGTGGTCGACTTGCCGGCGCCGTTCGGTCCGAGAAACGCGGTGACCACGCCTGGCTGTACGTCGAAACTCAGGTCCTGTACGGCGATTCGGCTGCCGTAGCGCTTGGTCAGATGCCTGCACGAGATCATGACCTAAAGGCTAGGAATTTGGGGGTAGGTAATCGTCAGCCCACGGATCGGTCCCGGCGTACATCTGAGGGTGTACGGGCCGAGCGGCACTGGGTCGACCGCGTGGGTAGCGTGCCCGGTAGTGCCCGTGTGATCTTGGGCTGTCCCCCGACGCCGAGGTCGACGGAGAACCTGATGACTTTCCTGTCCCGGCTGGTCGTAGCCCGTCCCTGGTGGATGGTCGCCCTGTGGATCGCTCTGGCCGCCTTCGGCGGATTCGCTGCCCCTAAGGCCACGGAAAGGCTCGCCTACGACTTCGGCCTTCCGGGGCAGGACGCCTACGAGGCCAACATGGACATCCTCAGGGGGATCGGATCGGGCGGCTCTTTCCCGCCGGTGCTTCTGGCCGTGGGCGACGGTGAGCAGAAGGTCGATCTGCAGACCGCCGCACCGATTTCCGAGGCAGTCGGTCAGGCGCTGCCGGGAGCGCGGATTGCCAGCTACGCAGACAGTTCCGACCTCCTGTCGGACGACGGCACTACGGGAGTGATGCTGATCTACCCCGCGCCGGATGCGGCCGAACAGCCGTACGCCGTTGCGCTCGAGGCCTTGCGGCCGGTGGCCGAAGAGCTGCAAACCGAACTAGGGACGTCCGTGGTGGTCACGGGCAGGGATGCGCTGGGTTTCGAGGAGGGTGAGGTCCAGGGCAGTGCGCTGGTCGAGACGCTGTCCGGAGGGCTCGGCGCCGCGATCGTGCTGACCTTGGTGTTCGGCTCGTTCCTGGCCCTGATGCCGCTGATCATCGCCGCCGCCTCGATCCTGACCACGTTCGCGATCCTCTGGGGGCTCACCGGGCTCACCGACGTCTCGTTCGTGGTGCAGTACCTGCTGGCCCTGATCGGGCTGGGCGTGGCCATCGACTACGCATTACTGCTGGTCACGCGCTGGCGGGAGGAGACCGGGAACGGGGCGACGCCGGAGCAGGCGGTGCACACGGCGATGCGCACGGCCGGGCGGTCGGTGCTGTTCTCCGGAGTCACGGTGGCGATCAGCCTGGCCGCCCTGATCGCCATGCCGGTGCCGTTCCTGCGCAGCGTGGGCTATACCGGCCTGCTCATCCCGGTGATCAGCGTGGCTGCCTCACTCACCCTGCTGCCGGCGTTGCTGCTGTTGTTCGGGCAGAAGCTGTCCTGGCCGCACCGACGCAGCTCGAATCCGGAGAGCCGGCTCTGGCGCGGGGTGGGCGCGTTCGTGGTGCGGCACCGCTGGCTGTCGGCTGTGGGCTCGGCCGTGCTGCTCATCGTGCTGGCCCTACCAGCGTTTGGCCTGCGCCTGGGCGTACCCACAAACAATTCGCTGGCCGCCGGGGAGAGCCCGGCCGCGGTAGCGGTGACGGAGTTGTCGGGCGACGGGCCCGGGGCTGGGCTCTCGGCGCCGATCGAGATCCTCACCGACCAGCCGGAGCAGGTGGTGTCGGCAGTCGAGGGCATCGACGGGGTCGCCGGGGTGCTTGCCCCTGCGCAGTGGCGGACCGCCGACGGCCAGGCCGTGGTCGATGTGTGGACGCAGGAAGACGTCACTTCGGGAGCCGGATCGGAGGTTGCCACGCAAGTGCGCGATGCGGCTGAAGACCTCGGGGCCCAGGTCGGTGGGGTGCAGCCGCAGGACCAGGACTTCATCGAGACCGTCTACGGCAACGCCTGGTGGATTCTGCTGGCCATCATTGCCATCACGTTCCTGCTGCTGGCGGTGGCCCTGCGCTCGATCGCCCTGCCGGCCAAGGCGCTGCTGCTCAACGTGATCTCGCTGGGCGCCGCGTTCGGCATCACGGTGTGGATCTGGCAGGGCGGCCACGGCACTCAGCTGCTGTTCGACCGGGAGCCGTCGGGAGCGGTCACGGTCTGGATCCCGATCGCCATCTTCGCGTTCCTGTTCGGGCTCTCGATGGACTACGAGGTGTTTCTCCTGTCCCGGATCAAGGAGGAGCACGACGCCGGACACAGCACCGACGAGGCCACGGTGCACGGCATCTCACGCACCGGCCGGCTGGTGACCAGTGCCGCGCTGATCCTGTTCCTGGCGTTCGTCTCGCTCAGCCAGATCCCCACCACCGACGTGAAGATCCTGGCCACCGGCCTGGCGCTGGGCATCATCATCGACGCGACGATCGTGCGCGGGGTGCTGGCCCCGGCCCTGGTGGCTGCCCTCGGGCCGGTCAACTGGTGGTGGCCGTTCGGCTCGCGGGGTGAGTCAGCCGAGGGTGGCGTGGAAGTCGAAGGCGACCCCCGTCCAGAAAAGCAGCTCTGACTCGTTCTCGAGGCGGGAGATCGGGACCGTCAGCCAGCCCGGGCTCATCGGGCGGTCGCGGCCCATCATCGCCTCCTCGGCCCCACGCCCGGTGTACTCGTCGAACTTGGCCGGGTCGACGCGCACCAGCAGATCGCCGGTGTGACTGGCGGCGAACACCATCTTGCCGCCGACCAGGAAGCACAGGCCGCCGAACATCTTCTTCTCGGTGAATGGACCGCGTCCGGCGAGGACTGCACGCAGCCGCTCGGCGAGTTCCTGGTCGTACGGCATGACTCCTCCTTCGGATCTGCGGCTCAGACTACTTTCCGGAATGACGCTTTCGCGCTGTGTGTCCGCGGTGGGTCGCGGGCCATTTTGTCGGTGGGCTTCCCTAGTCTCTTGAGCGACGGAACTGGGCGACTCGGGCAAGGGGTTGGGCACGTGAGCGACGCGGTCGGGCTGGTGGTCGGAACGGAAGACTCCACGCCCCTGAAATTTGCCGTCGCGGTGGCGTCCGACGCCTACCTGCAACTGGACGACGTGGTGGTCACCCAGCGCGAGATCCCCGGTGTCGGGCCGGTGATGACGTCGGGCATCGTCACCGAGGTGCGCTCGCGGCACGAGGGGGCCAGCTTCGGTTCCGACGTGTTCCTGATCGCCGACGGGGTGCTGCCCGCCCAGGTGCAGGAGATCGCCGAGATCACCACCACCCGGGTCGATCCGGAGGTGTACGTGCCGCCCCGCCCGGGTGAGGCGGCACGCCGGGCCGAGGGGGAAGAACGGGCGCGGGCGCTCTACTTCGACCAGATGCAGAAGAAGGTGCCGGTCGGGCTCGGCCGCGACGGGGCGCCGGTCTACCTGAACCTCGAGTTTCTCAACGGCGTGCGCGGCGCCCACGTCTCGATCAGCGGCATCTCCGGGGTCGCCACCAAGACCAGTTTCGCGCTCTGGCTGCTGCACTCCATCTTCCGCTCCGGTGTGCTGGGCGGTGGCGGGCGCAACTCCAAGGCGCTGGTGTTCAGCGTCAAGGGCGAAGACCTGCTGTTCCTCGACAAGCAGAACACCCGACTGGACGACCGGCTGCGGGAAGACTACGCACTGCTGGGCCTGCCCGCGGCGCCGTTCGAGTCGGTCGGGTTCTTCGCTCCCCCCACCCCGCAGGACCCGACGGCCCGCCCCTACGTCAGCGGGCGCACCAGCGGGGTCAACGCCTTCTGGTGGACTCTGGCCGAGTTCTGCGCCGACGGTCTGCTGCCCTACGTCTTCGCCGACATCGAGGACGAGCGCAATCAGTACACGATGGTCGTGCACAACGTCGCCTCCAAACTGGCTCGCGAGGCCGAACCGGCCGGGGTCGACGGGGCGGTCACGCTCGAGGGCCGCACGATCCGCACCTACGACGCTCTGGTCGACTTCGTGGTGGAGAAGCTCAGCGACGACTCCACCCGGAGCACCTGGGCCGGCCCGGCGATCGGGCAGGGCACGGCGAACGCCTTCATCCGGCGGCTGATCTCGTCGGTGCGGCCGCTGAAGGAGATCCTGCGGGGCGACCTGACCAAGAACGACTCACGCCGGGTCTCCACCGAGAACGCGCAGATCACCGTGGTCGACCTGCACCAGTTGCAAGAGCGTGCGCAGCGTTTCGTGGTCGGTGTGGTGCTGGCTGCCGAGACGGCGCGTAAAGAGGCCGCCGGGCCGGGCAGTCTGCTGTTCACCATGATCGACGAGCTGAACAAGTACGCGCCCCGCGAGGGCAACAGCCCGATCAAAGACACGTTGCTCGACATCGCCGAGCGGGGGCGCTCGCTGGGCATCATCCTGATCGGCGCGCAGCAGACCGCCAGCGAGGTCGAGCGGCGGATCATCAGCAACAGCAGCATCAAGGTGGTCGGCCGGCTCGACCCGGCCGAGGCCGGGCGTCCCGAATACGGTTTCCTGCCGCCGTCCCAGCGGCAGCGGGCCACGCTGGTCAAGCCCGGCACCATGTTCGTGGCCCAGCCGGAGATCCCGGTGCCGCTGGCGGTGGAGTTCCCCTTCCCGGCCTGGGCCACCCGCCTGTCGGAGTGTGCCACGCATCCGGATGCCGGTGCTCCGCCGGCCTCAGCGTCAGCCTCGGCCACGCCTGCGGTGCGGAAACCGGGGTCGGACGTGTTCACCCGGCTACCACCGGCTTTCGAAGACGAAGAGCCGCCGTTCTGAGGGCTGTTGAGTTCGGCTGATCCCCCATCTCGTTCGTACCCGTACTGAGGAGGCCCGTCCGGATGAAGTTCCTGCACACGTCCGACTGGCACGTCGGCAAGCAGCTCAAAGGCCGTGACCGGATCGACGAACAGCGCGCGGTGCTGCGTGAGATCGTCGAGGTGGCCGGTCGCAACGAGGTCGATGCGGTGCTGATCTCAGGCGACCTGTACGAGAACGCGGTGCCCAGTGCGGCGGCGCAGAATCTGGTGGTGCGCACCCTGCTGGCGCTGCGCGATCTGGGGTGCGAGGTGATCGCCCTGGCCGGGAACCACGATCATCCCGGCACCTTCGATGCTTTCCGCCCGCTGATGGGGCGCTCGGGCATCAACCTGCTGGGCAATGTCCGGCGGCCCGATTCCGGCGGCGTGGTGCGGTTCAAGGCGCGGTCCGACGGGCAGGACACAACGGTTGCGCTGCTGCCTTTCCTCTCCCAGCGTTATGCGGTGCGAGCGGCGAACCTGATGGCGCAGACGCCTTCGGAGAACGTGGGCGCCTACGACCAGATGGTGCGGGACGTGCTGGAGCAGTTGTGCGGCGAGTTCCACGACGACACGGTGAACCTGGCCATGGCCCACCTCACGGTCACGGGTGGTGCCTTCGGTGGCGGTGAACGGCAGGCACAGTCCATCTTCGAGTACTCGGTGCCGGCCGGCGTCTTCCCGGCCGAGTGCAGCTACGCCGCGTTGGGGCATCTGCACCGCCGTCAGGCTCTGCCGGCTGCCTGCCCGGTCGTCTACAGCGGTTCGCCGGTGGCGGTCGACTTCGGCGAGCAGGACAACACCTCGGTGGTCTGCCTGGTCGAGGCCACGGCCAGCACTCCGGCCCGGATCACCGACGTGCCCATCACCAGCGCCCGCAAGCTGCGCACGGTGCACGGCACGGTGGCCGAACTGGAAGCCTTGGCCGACAGTTTCGGCGAGGACTACCTTCGGGTCTGGGTGCGCGAACCGGCCCGCGCCGGGCTGCGCGAGGCGGTGAGCGATGTGCTGCCCAACGCGCTCGAGGTGCGCATCGATCCGGAGTTCAGCGGATCGGCCGAACGTTCGGCCCAGCACCGTGATCGCACCACCGGCAGTCCGCAGGAGCTGTTCGAGCGGTACTGCGAGCAGTCCGGGGTGAAGGACGACGCGGTGGCCCGGCTCTTCGCCCAGCTGAGCGACGAGGTCACGGCGGCCGGTTCGGAAGGGGCTTCGGCATGAGGCCGGTGCTGCTGGAGATGGAGGGCTTCGCCTCGTTCCGCGAGCGGGCGGTGGTCGACTTCGAGGAGGCCGATTACTTCGCCATCGTCGGGCCGACCGGTTCGGGCAAGTCCACCCTGGTCGACGCGATGACGTTCGCACTGTTCGGCTCGGCGCCGCGCTGGGGCCGCAAGAACGCGGTCAGCATGGCCCTTTCGCCCCACGGCAACCGGGCGGTGGTCCGGCTGGTGTTCGAGCTGGCCGGCGAGCGCTACGTGGTGGCCCGCGAGGTGCGGCGCACCGGGGCCTCGATCACCGCGAAGAACCAGCGGCTGGAGCGGCTGCCGTCGTTGCAGAGCCGCGGTGAGCCCGATGAGGTCACGCACTCGATCGCGGCCGACAGCAAGGTTACCGAGGCGGTCGAGAAACTGCTCGGGCTCACCTTCGAGCAGTTCCGGCAGTGCGTGGTGCTGCCGCAGAACGCGTTCGCCGAGTTCCTGCACTCCACCCCGAGCAACCGGCAGCAGATCCTGCTGCGCCTGATCGGGGCCGAGCACTACGACAAGATCCAGCAGCGGGCCAACGAGAAGGCCGCCCAGGCTCAGGACAGGGTGCAGCATCTCGACCGGGCGCTCGGCGACCTGGCCGACGCCACCCCCGAGGCCGAGGCTTCCGCCCTGGCGCGTGAACAGCAGCTCGAAGGCCTGGTCACCCAGGTGCGGGCCGCCCTGCCCGGCCTGGCCTCGGCCCAAGAAGCCCTGGCCGAAGCGCTCAGACTGGAAGACCGCCTGGGCGGCGAGCGCAACGTGCTGGCAGCCATCGCCGTGCCTGCCGGAGTCTCCGAGATCGACCAGGCCTGGGCCGGCGCTCGCTCCTCGTCCGAGGCCGCCGCGCAGGCCGAGACCACGGCCGAAGCAGCCGACACCGCCGCCCGCGAACAGCTTTCGTCCGCCCCCGCCCGCGGCCCTCTCGAGCAGACGGTGAAAGACCACACCGAACTCGCCCGGCTCACCGCCGATCACCCGGCCCTGGTCTCGGCGGCCGACAAGTCCCAGCGCACCCACGAGAGCGCCGGCCACACCGTCACCGCCGCCGAACTGCGGCAGGCACAGGCTCAGGCCGCCGCTGAGCGAGCCTCCCGCACCGCCGAAGAAGTCCGCCGCCAGGTGGCCGAACTGGAAGCCCAGCACCACCTCCTCAGCCGCCCCACCCTCCCTTCCGGTCTGGACGAACTAGACCGCGACCTCACCACGGCCCGTGCAGACCTCGAGGCCGCCCAGGCCGTGCTCGCCGAGGCCGAAACGGCCGACGAAGCCGCCACCACGGCACTCTCGAGCGGCCCACCCAGAGGCCCGCTCGAGCGCGCCCGAGCCATGCTGGAAGAAGCAGCGAGTCTGGAAGAACGGCTGGCCGAACTCGAGGTACGGGTCTCGGCTGCACAGAAGGAGGCGCAGGAGGCGGCCTCACTCGTCGGCACGCAGAACGTGGCCGTTCAGGATGCCCGGCATCGGCGGGACGAGGTGCAGCTGCGGCACGCCGCCCTGAACCTGCGGGGGCATCTGGTGGCGGGGGAAGACTGCCCGGTGTGCGCCCAGGTCGTTACCGAGCTTCCCGCGGTCCCTGGCTCCGAGGTCGCCTCAAGCTCGGATTTGGCCAACTCTGGGGCCGAGCGAGAGCTGGCCGTGGCCGATGCGGCCATCGCCACGGCCGAGGCTGAGCTGGAGCGGGCTCGGGCTCTGCTGAACCGGGTTGCGCGGGCCGAGAGTGTGGCGGAGTCGAACGTCGAATCCACCCGCCGGCGCATCGAAGAGCTCAGGGGCTCGCTCCCCCGGGCCTGCCCCGACCTCGCCACCGCCGACCGCCTTCTCGGCGAACTCGAGGCGCTTGAGGCCGCTCAACGGCAGGCCTCCGTGCTCGTGCGGCAGGCTCGGGCCAAGGCCGATGCTGCCCGTTCCCGGGTCGAACAGCTTGCCGCCACCGAGGCCCGCATCCGCAGCGGGCTCGGGCAGACGCGGGATCCTCTGGTCGCCCTCGGGGCACCTGCTGTGGAAAATCTTTCGCTGGCCGAGGCCTGGCGCACCCTGATCGAGTGGGCCGGTGAGCGGGCCGGGGCGCTGGCCTCGGAGCTGGGCGCAGCGCGGGAGAGCCGGGCTACGGCCGACGCGCAGCTGCAGCTCGCCAGCAAGGAGCTCGCCGAGAGCGAGGCCGCGCTGCGGGCCGCGCGCACGGTGCAGCAGCAGGCCCTCGCGGAGGTGGAACGGGCCAGGGCGGCTCTGGCGCAGGCTGAGCGGCGGATCGCTGAGCTGGGTTCCGCCCTGAATTCCGCCGTTGCCCTTGAAGAGGCCCAGGCTCAGCTGGAGAACATCGCCCACCTCGAAGCGGCTGCCCGCCAGACCGACGTGGCCTTGCGCGAGGCTCGGCGTGGGCGGGAGAAGGCGCGTCAGCAGCTTGCCTCGCTGGAGGGGCGGCTCACTGAAGGGTGGGCAGCGCTGCGGCGCACTCGGGACTCGGTGGTGCACCTGGGGGCGCCCGAACTCGAGGGCAACGGGGTATGGGGCAGTGTGGCCAACAGTGGGAGTGCTGACGGCAGCACCGAAAGCGAAGGGGACAGCGGCCGCAGCATCGAAACTGCCACAGCCGACGTCGCTCCGGTTGCAGCCCAAGCGGCCGCAGCTGGCCCCGATACAGCCCGCGCCTCCGCTGGTCCCGCCCTGCAAGACCCCCGGCCGCCGGGGAGCCTGCTGGGCGGGTGGAACGTGCTCACGGCTTGGAGCAGCGCAGCCGCGCGGGAGCGTGAAGAGGCCCTGGTCTCAGCTCGCGCTGCCACCTCCGCACGCCACGAGCAGTCCGAGTCTGCGCGAGGCGAGCTGACAAGCGTCCTCAAACAACACGCGATCGAGGTGACTGGCGACGATTTGGCCACCAGCGCCCTTGCCGCCGCCACCGGGGCCTACGCCGAGGCGCGGGGCACCCTGGCGCGGGTGCGCGAGCGGCGTGAGCAGGCGGCGCAGGTGGTGAGCGAGCGTGCGGCCGAGGAGCGCAGCGCCCAGGTGGCCAAGTTGCTCGGCGAGCTGCTTCGCTCCACCGGCTTCCCCCGCTGGCTGGCCACGGCCGCGCTGGAGAGCCTGGTCATCGAGGCCTCGGACACGTTGCGGCAGCTGTCCAACGGTCAGTTCGACCTCGACCACGACGACAAGGGCGAGCTCGTGGTGGTCGACCACACCGACGCCGACGCGCGGCGCTCGGTGAAGACGCTCTCCGGTGGTGAGACCTTCCAGGCCAGTCTGGCCATGGCGCTTGCGCTTTCGTCGCAGATGTCGCAGCTCTCCAGTGCCGGTGGGGCCCGGCTGGACTCGATCTTCCTGGACGAGGGGTTCGGCACGCTGGACCCGGACACCCTGGAGACGGTGGCCGGGACGCTGGAGAACCTGGCCCGGGGCGAGCGGATGGTCGGGGTCATCACGCACGTGCCGGCTCTGGCCGACCGGGTGCCGGTGCGGTTCAACGTGCGCCGAGATGCGCAGACCTCGAGGGTGGAAAGGCAGAACCTGTGACGCTGACGACCGGCCGCGCGGCGATGAGCTACTCGGTGGAGGCGTGGGACCCGAGCTACGGCACCACTTTTGCCACCGGTGAGGAAGACGCTCTTTCCGGGTCCAAGGCCGAGCTCGACCCCGAGATCGAGATACCCGCCTCCGAGTGGCGGGCGGTGCCTCCGCGCAAAGAGCAGAGTCATCCGCCCACCGTGCTTTTCGTGGACGGCGTGCGGCGCATTGACTCGCGTATCTGGATCCGGGCGACCGAGCCGGACGAGGATGCCGCTCTGGGGCTGTGCGCCTCCTACGCCTCGGGCGTGGTGGTGTGCCAGCACCACGAGCGGGGAAACTCTGCACGTATCGGCGCGAGCCAGGTTCGCCGCGGGCTGTTCACTACGGCCGTCGAGGCCCGCGACATTGCCGCTCCCGCAGGCAATTACCAGGCATACATCACCGATGCCGATCCGGCCATGCCGCTGCCGGTGCTGTTGTCGGCGGAACTCCAGCAGCACCTGGCCAAGCTCGAGATCAGTGTGGCGGTGGCCGCGCGCGATCAGCTCGAGCCGTCCCAGCAGGACGAGGATCTGCTGGTGATCGACGGTCCGCTGCGCGGACGGCAGCACCTGCCCCGCACGATCGGCTACATCAAGACCCACCACAGCCGCTACCTGCCCGACGAGCTGAACCAGCTGGTCGGGCGGCTGGAACCTGGTCATCGCACACCGGTGTTCAGTATGGGCACGAACTGGGAGCGGTACTCCTGGTATCTGCGTCTGCCCTTCCGTGAGGGGGCGCCGTGGGCGGGAATCGTGCGGGTCGAGTGCAGCGCCGACCTGACCGCCGAGGATGCGGTGAAGCTGGCGTATCTCAGTCAGTCGGTGCTGGTGCGGTACGCCAGCAGTGAGATCAAGGATCCGCGGGCGCCGCAGAACCTGTACCCGATCGCCGGGCTGGAGCGCGAATTGCGGCGTCGGCTTGGAAATCCCCAGATCCTGCACCGTTCGCTGCGCTCCGGGCGGGCCGGGTGACCACCCGCCTCACCGCCCGCCAGCTCAACCGGGCAACGCTGGAACGGCAGATGCTGTTGCAGCGCGTCTACCGCGAAGTGCCCGACGCGATCGCCCAGCTCGTTGGGCTGCAGGCCCAGGAGCCGGCCTCGCCCTACCTGGCGCTGTGGAACCGCCTGTCCGGCTTCGATCCGGCCGCCCTCGACCGGGCTTTCGCCGATCGCAGCGTGGTCAAGGCGACGCTGATGCGGCTCACCCTGCACGCCGTGAACCATCACGACTACGCCCCCTTCTACGCTGCCATGAATCGCCGGGTCCGGGGCAGCCGGGTCGGCGATGCGCGGTTCACCGTCAGCGGCCTGACCGGCGAAGAGGCCGATGCGCTGTTCCCGGTTCTGCATCAGTTCGCCGGTAAGCAGGCGCGCACCGGTCCGGAGTTCGAGGCGCACCTGGCTGAGCAGCTCAACGGCCCCCGGGAAGGGCTTTGGTGGGCGCTGAAGAGCTACGCCCCGCTGCACTACGCCCCTACCGGCGGGCCCTGGTCGTTCAAGGGGCGGCTTTCGTTCCGGGCAGCCGACCGGGCCTGGGAGAAAGTGACCACCGAGCAGGGCGTCCGGGTGTTGGCCGAGCGCTATCTGCGGGCCTTCGGGCCGGCCAGCATCGCCGATTTCGCGCAGTTCACCCTGCACACGCGCGCCACCGCAGGCGCTGCATTCGCGGCCCTGGACACCGTGCAGCGGCCGGGGCCGGACGGGGTGCAACTGTTCGACCTGCCCGACTTCACCGTGCCCGACGGTGACATCACCGCCCCGGCCCGACTACTCCCGATGTGGGACAGCACCCTTCTGGCCTACAGCGAGCGCGCCCGCATCATTCCCCCGGCCTATCGGCCTCAAGTGATTCGGCGTAACGGCAACGTGCTCGCCACCATCCTCATCGACGGGCTCGTGGCCGGGGTCTGGCGGCTGCTCGACGGCCGGGTCGAGGTCACCGCATTCCATCGGCTACCCGAAAGCGACTGGGCCGAGCTCGCTGTCGAATCCGACGCCTTGCTGCGCTTTCTGGGTGACCGCGACCCCAAGCTCTACAGCGCGTACCACCACTGGTGGGCCAAAGGCTTCGATTCAGAAGAGATCCGGCTGCTGCCCTAAGAAGGGCTGAGCCGGGGCAGCACCGGCGGCTCCGCCGCCAGCTGGGCCGACACTGAACGGAACAGCTCGGACAGATAGTCGTCGGCCAGGACGTCCGATGCGTTGAACGACAGTTCGCCCAGGTACTCCAGCAGGCCGGTGGTCAGCCGGGCCGTCATCACGCAGAACACGTCACCCACCGGCCGGCCGAGTCGTTCGGCGATCGCGACCTCAAGCAGCCCACGCTCGTTGACGAACTCTTCCAGAAGGCGCATGCGTGGGGCCGGGTTGGCGTTGACCACCTCGCGGATCTGCCGGAGCTGGGCCGCCTCACCCCGGGGGGCCACGAACAGCTCGGTCATCACGTGGCCGAGCGCGACGTCGAGCGGCTCCTCAGCCGGCCGGGACCGCAGACCCTCGACCAGTTTTCCGCGAAAAGCCAGCGGATCGATGATCAGGAGGTCTTTCGTGGGGAAGTACCGGTAGAGCGTGGACGTACCGATCCCCGCCGCCTCGGCGATGTCTTCCATCTTGGTCGCGTCGTACCCGTGCTCCAGGAACAGGCCCAGCGCCGTGTTGATGATCAGCTCACGGGTCCGCGCCGCGTTCCGTTCCCTCAGGCCCATGAGCATCAGAATAACAGCGAACCCCAAGTTGGTAGTCACTTCCATCTCGGGTTACTGTGCCGATCCGGCAGTCACTGCGGACGGCCGTCTGCGCGTTGCGCCTCCCCCCGCCACCCCTTGAAAGGTTGTGCCGCATGGCATGGCAACTGTTCCGGCTGGGCCGGTGGTCGTTCATCCACCGCCGGATCGTCACGGTCGTCTGGATCGCGCTGCTGGCCCTGGCCGGCGCCGGGTCGGTCACGCTGGCCGGCCAGACCAACGACAACTTCACCCTGCCGGGACTGGAGTCGACCGAGGCGTTCGACCTGATCGAGCAGCGGGCCCCGGACAGCAACCCCGAGGGCGCAACCGCGCGGATCGTGTTCGAGGCCCCCGAGGGCGAGACCATCAAGGACAACCAGGAGGCCATCACCAAGGCCCTGGCCGCGGTGGTCACCGAGGACGTCCAGCAGCCGGTGGCCGACCCGGTCACCGCGGGCACCGTCTCGCAGGACGGGCGGGTCGGCTACGCCACCGTCACCTACACGGTGATCCCGGCCGAGCTCAGCGATGCCGACAAGGACGCGCTGACCGAGGTGAAGACCCTGGCCGAGGACGCCGGGCTGCGGGCCGCCATCGGTGGTGACGCGATGGACGCGGTGCCGCACGCCGGCACCGCCGAGGTGATCGGTATCGGGATCGCCTTCGTGGTCCTGCTGATCACCTTCGGCTCGCTCGTGGCCGCCGGGATGCCGCTGCTCACCGCCGTCATCGGGGTGGGCATCGGGTACGCCGGGATCAGCACGCTGACCGGTTTCGTCGACCTGAGCTCGGTCACCCCAGCCCTGGGCTCGATGCTCGGCCTGGCCGTCGGCATCGACTACGCGCTCTTCATCATGTCGCGCTACCAGCACGAGGCCCGCACCGGACGGCCCCTGGCCGACGCGGCCGGAGCAGCGGTGGGCACGGCCGGTTCTGCGGTGATCTTCGCCGGCCTGACCGTCATCATCGCGCTGGCCGGCCTGAGCATCACCGGCATCGCCTTCCTCACCCAGATGGGTCTCGCAGCAGCGGCCATGGTCGCGGTTGCCGTCCTGATCGCCCTCACCCTGCTGCCCGCCCTCCTCGGCTTCGCCGGGACGCGGGTGCTCAAGGGCGGGATCAAGGGCCTGAAACAGCTCGACCCGGAAGACGACTCGCAGCGCACGATGGGCCGCCGGTGGGTCGAGGCCGTCAGCCGGTTCCGCTGGCCCGCCCTGATCGGCGGGGTCGCGATCGCGGCGGTCATCTCGATCCCGGTCGCCAGCATGGAGCTGGCCATCCCGGACGACGCCACCTCCCCCTCGGGCAGCGACAACCGGGTGGCCTACGACCTGATCACCGACAACTTCGGGGCCGGCGCGAACGGTCCGCTGGTGATCGTGGTCGACACTGCCAACGCCGCCGACAAGATGGCCGCGGTGCAGAGTGTGCAGCAGACTCTGGGCGGCATCCAGGACGACGTGGCAGCCCTGATCCCGCCGCTCACCACGGACACCAAGGAGGCTCAGGCCGCCTTCCAGCAGCAGCTCGAGCAGGTCAACCTCGCCAACTTCACGATCATCCCGAAGAGCGGCCCGTCCGACGCGGAGACCAAGGAACTGGTCAACACCATCCGCGACTCGCTGGCCGGCCTGCCCGACGAGACCGGCGCCCGGGCGATGGTCACCGGCCAGACCGCCGTCGGCGTGGACATCTCGGAGAAGCTCGCCGACGTGTTCCCGCTCTACCTGGTGGTGGTCGTCGGCCTGGCGTTCATCCTGCTGGTACTGGTGTTCCGCTCGATCCTGGTGCCGCTGAAGGCCGCTCTCGGCTTCCTGCTGAGCGTCGGGGTGGCGATCGGCTCGGTCGTCGCGGTGTTCCAGTGGGGCTGGCTGAACGAACTGGTCGGCCTGGACGTCACCACGCCGGTCCTGTTCATCCTGCCGCTCCTGCTCACCGGCGTGCTGTTCGGCCTGGCCATGGACTACGAGGTCTTCCTGGTCACCCGGATGCGGGAGGCCTACGTGCACGGCACCGAGGCCCGGCAGGCCGTGATCGACGGCTTCGCCCACAGCGCCCGGGTGGTCACCGCCGCCGCCATCATCATGTTCGGCGTGTTCGCCGGTTTCGCCCTGGGCGACGACGTGATGATCAAGACGATCGGCTTCGGCCTGGCGGTCGGCGTGATCGCGGACGCCTTCCTGGTCCGGATGCTGATCGTGCCGGCCGTGATGGCGATCATCGGCAAGGGCATCTGGTGGCTGCCGAAGTGGCTGGACCGCGCGCTGCCCAACCTGGACATCGAGGGTGAGGCCCTGACCGAGAAGCTCGGCCCGGCGCCCGGCCCGAAGGAGCCGGTGGCAGTGGGCAAGTAGTCAGAATTGAAGACGGCGGTGGGCCCCCTGGGAGCCCACCGCCGCTTCAGTGGCTGGAACCGATGCGGTCGTAGTCGCTCCGCGAGCGCCCCCGGCCGCGGAACGTGAAACGCCGCCGCAGGGTGTGCCCGAAGGCGAAGGTCGCGGCCGCCGGATCGGCCTCGGCCCGAGGGCCGGGCATGTGCGCGGCGGACAGATCGACCAGTACATCTTCGGAAGGAACCTCGGGCGACTGGCCGAGATCGACCGACACCGCCCCGTCCCTTGTTTCGCTCTTCTTCTGCACTGCCCCGGAAACCTGCATCGCCGCCGCGACTGCGAGCGCCGCCGTGGTGACCAGCGACCGTACGGGCTGACGCAGCGGCAGGCCGTCGAGCGTGGCGGCGTCTACCCAGCGCGGCGTGTAGCGGTTACTGCGACTGGAGTGCTTGATCTCCGGACCGGACATCCGCAGCTTCGCCTCTTCCGGCACGACCGCCAGGAAGTACGCCTGCCCGTCGTGGTCGGGCAGCCGGCCGGCCAGGGTGATGGCCAGGCCGAGCTCTTCCTCGATCTCGCGGATCGCGGCCTCTTCCGGCGTCTCCCCCGGCTCCATCCGACCGCCGGGCACGCTCAGATAACGGTGTCCGCGAACGTAGCGCTCGATCATGGCCACCCGGCCGCTCGGGGCCAGCGTGACTACGCGGGCACGGCGGACCCTCTCCGGTCGCTCTTTACCTTTTGCTCGCACTGGCCCGGCCACACCAGCCATCGTGCCCCGGTCCGGCGTGGACAGCCAACCCGGAATGCCCCGGACAAGATCACAGGGCAGTCCCGGGCACGACGATCTGACGGGTCAGCAACTTGGGCGTAGCGTGACGGCCGCTACACATTGAGTGATGTTCACAAGAAAGGTTTCGCCATGCCGTCGTACCGCGCCGCGTCTGTCCTCGCCCTGGCCGTGACCCCGCTCGCCCTCGCCCTACCCGCCCAGGCCCAGACCACCACCGCCCGGGCGAGCGTGAGCAGCGACGGCGCGAGCCTGACCTACAGCGCAGCCATGGGGCAGGTGAACCGGATCGCGGCCTCGGTCGAGTGGGACGAGGACAACGAGGAACTGATCTACCTGATCGACGACCGGGTGCCGGTCCGCACCGGGAACGGCTGCGAGCACCTGGGTAAGAGTGACCGCACCAGCATCCGCTGCATCGTGCAGCCTGCGGGCAGTGACAACCCCTACCCCACCCTGGCGATGAACCTGCGGGACAAGGACGACAACGTCGAGTTCCACAACCAGACCGCCCAGGCGTTCTACTTCGCCGAGTTCCGCCTCGGCACCGGCAAGGACACGCTGGACAGCACCCACGCCACCAAGGGCGACGGCAGTTTCGTCTGGGGGCAGGACGGCCCGGACCGGATCACCACCGGCTCGGTGGCCACGGTGCAGGGCGGCGACGGCCCGGACACGCTCACCACCAGCGGCAACTACAGCGACCTGGACGGTGGGGCCGGCGAGGACAAGCTCTGGGGCGGGGTAGGCACGCAGTTCCTACGGGGCGGCGCCGACGACGACGTGGTGCACGGCGGCGCCGGGCGGGACACGATCTACGGCGGACCGGGCAACGACCGGCTCTATGGCGAGCAGCACCGCGACAAGGTCCTCGGTGAGGCCGGGGACGACTTCATCAACGGCGGCAAGGGCGTGGACAAGCTGATCGGTGGGCCCGGCAAGGACATGATCAAGCCCTGACGCAAGCACCCCCACGAATGGCGTAGCGTGACCAATGCAACACCATGCGTCACGTCTCTCACGGGGGTTCATCTACATGTCACTGCAGTTCTCCGCGCGCCGGGCCTTCGGCGCTGCCTCCATCCTGGCCCTCGGGCTGAGCCCGCTCGCCCTGTCCGGCACCGCGCACGCTGACGAGATCAGCGCCTCCGCCGCCGTCGCGGACAGCCAGCGGCTGGAGTACACGGCCCCGCCCGGGGTCGCCAACAGCGTGGTCGCCTCGGTGGCCTGGAGCAAGGACAAGACCAAGCTGATCTACCGCATCGACGACGTGATCCGGATCGGGATCGGCGACACCTGCGTGTACCCCGACAAGGACGACCACACGAAGGTGCGCTGTGTGGTCACCCCGGCCGAGGGCGGCTCGTACCCGACGCTGACCATGAAGCTGGGCGACGAGGACGACAAGGTCTGGCTGGACAACCGCACGAAGCAGACCAAGTACTTCGCCAAGGTCGCCCTCGGCCCGGGCGCCGACTGGCTGGACAGCACCTCCGAGGGGCTGGACGGCAGCCAGGTGCTCGGCCAGGGCGGCGACGACCAGCTCAAGATCGGCCCGCGCTCGCTGGCGATCGCCGGCAACGGTGACGACATGGTCTGGACCTGGGGCAAGAACACGGTGGCGGACGGCGGCAAGGGCGACGACCAGATCTGGGGCCACGGCGGCCGGCAGCTCCTGGCCGGTGGCGACGGCGACGACAAGGTGTGGGGCGGCGACGGCGACGACGACCTGTGGGGCAACAACGGCGACGACTGGCTGTGGGGCCAGGGCGGCGCGGACCGGATCTGGGGCGGCGACGGTAACGACGGCCTCGACGGCGGTCCGGGCCTGGACGTGCTGCGCGGCGGCCCGGGCACCAACAAGGTGCACAAGTAAGGGTTTCTGCTCAGGCCCGTCCGGCGCCCTCGGGTGCCGGACGGGCCTGTCTCAGTCGGCCTCGATCGGGGCCTCGCCGAGCACGGTGAAGCTCACCGCCCAGTACAGGACGTAGAGAGCCAGCAGGACGAAGCCGTGCTGGCGGCGCAGCCGGCCGGTGGAGATGAAGTACGCGGCCAGCCCGGTCATCACCACCAGTACCGGCAGGTGCCAGGTGAGCACTTCATCTTCGATCTCGATGCTGCCGCCGGTGAGCAGGATGATGCCCAGCTTGGCGGTCACGCCGAACACCACGCTGCCGATCACGTTGCCGATACCGATCTCCGAGACCCCTCGCCGGTTCGGTTCGACGGTCAGGAAGATGTCTTCCAGGGTGAGCACCAGGGTGGCGATGGTGGCCCCGAAGAGCGTTCCCTCGATGGAGAACTCGTCGAGGATGCCTTCGATACCCGCGCTCGTCACCGCCGCCGCGGCCACCAGGCCGACCAGCGCCAGCAAGGCCAGGGCGACACCGGCCCAGTCGGGCAACGGCCGGGATCCGGAGAACGGCGCGTGCACGGGGAACGGGGGCTGATCGGTGGTTTTCTCCACGACAGCAGTGGTCGCGCGCCCGTTTCCGCTGCCGGCGGCGGAGAGAACTTCCGCGTTACGGAACACCGGAGTGGTGCTGCGCAGCTCATTGGCCGCCACGTAGACGATGAACGCCACAAACAGCAGCACCAGCAGTACGCCGTCGCTCGAGGTCAGCGGCCCGGTGAGCACGAAGGGCACCATGGCCAGGGGCGACAGGGCGAAGATGGTGACATAGCTGCGGGGGATGTCGACGCGGGTCGGGCTGATGATCGCAGCCAGGGCCAGTACCACGCCGGTCATCGAGATCGCCGTGCCGAAGACGGTTCCCAGGGCCACGCCGTCGAGGTCCTCGAGGTTGAGCGCCACCCCGAGGGCCACGTCGTCGAACTCGATCCCGGTGAACACGATGGCCAGGAGGAAGACCGAGATGTGCAGCCCGGCCGCCGCCCCGACCAGGTAGAAGATCAGTTTCTCGGCACAGTAGACCAGCAGGGCCGCGCCCACCACGAAGATCAGGATCGACATCATGCCGCCGGAGCCTCCTTGCGCCGTTGTCAGGATCTGTGCGGTCTGGGGGTGAGCTGGAGATCGACCGGGCCGCCGCGCTGAGCCGCCTGCACCGCGTCGTCGACCACATGGCGGTCGGGTGACAGGTGACAGACCGGATCGGTGCGCGCCGCATCGCCCGTCAACTGGAAGGCCTGGCAGCGACATCCACCGAAGTCCAGATCTTTACGGTCGCAGTCGCGGCAGGGCACCGGCATCCATTCCGTGCCCCGGAAGGCGTTCATCACCGGTGAGTCGGCCCAGATCTCCCTCAGCTCGTTCTCCCGTACGTTCGCTCTGGGCAGCGGCAGGGACTGAGCGGCTGGGCAGGGCAGCACGTCACCGTTGGGAGCGATCGTGAGCTGACGCGAGGCCCAGCCGCCCATACAGGGTTTCGGATACTTGCTGTAGTAGTCGGGGATCACGTAGATGATGTCCATCTGCGAACTCAGCCGTTGCCGGGCCTCATGCACCACCGTCTCGGCCCGGGCCAGCTGTTCCCGGCTGGGCAGCAGTGCCTCGCGGTTCTTCCAGGCCCAGCCGTAGTACTGGGTGTTGGCCAGCTCCACCCGGTCGGCGCCGGCCTGCACGGCCAGTTCCAGCACGTCGGCGATGCGGTCGATGTTGCGCCGGTGCAGCACCACGTTAACCGTCAGCGGCCAGCCCAGTTCCCGCACCAGCCGCATCGCGTCGATCTTGCGCTGGAACGAGGGCGTGCCGGCGATCCGGTCGGACAGACCCGGCTGGTCAGCCTGAATGCTGACCTGGACGTGATCCAGCCCGGCCGCGCGCAGCCGCTCGGCCATTCGGCGATTGAAGCCCACTGCGCTGGTGACCAGGTTCGTGTACATCCCCAACGCTGACGCGTGAGCCACGATCTCGACGATGTCGCGGCGCAGCAACGGTTCCCCGCCCGACAGGTGGCACTGCAGCACGCCCAGGTCGCGGGCCTCGGTGAGCACCCGCAGCCACTCGCCGGTGGGCAGCTCGTCGGTGTACTCGGCCATGTTCAGCGGGTTCGAGCAATAGGCGCAGGCCAGGGGGCAGCGGTAGGTGAGCTCGGCGAGGAGGCCGAACGGATCATCCATCGGCCGGCTCCACACACCGCCGTGCGGCCAGCCCGGCCAGGAACCGCTGCACCTCTTCGGCCGGCACCTCGCGGTAACGCTGCCCCAGCTCGGTCACGATCTGGGCGATCGTGCGCTGACCGTTGCAGAGCTCGAGAATGGCCGCGCCGGTGGGGTTGAGCACCACCACGGTCTCGGGCAGCAGCAGAACCGGACGCTCGCGGGCGGCTGAGTAGGTGAGGCGGACGTGGCGGGCCAGGCGGGGTCTGGTGGCCGCTGCGATCGCCGTCACCGCGGGTACGCCCGGTCGATCACGTCCATCAGGCTCCAGAGCACGTCGCACTTGAACGACAGCGCATCGATCGCGGCCGCCTGTGTCTCGCTGGAAAGGCAGTACCGGGTGACCACTTCCAGAGCGTGCTCGCTGTCGCGCGGAGCCTGTTCCAGACGGGCCCGGAAGTAGGCCAGGCCGTCCGGATCGATCCAGGTGTAGTGCCGCTCGAACGCGGCCAGCCGCTCGGCCATCAGGTCGGGGGCGAACAGTTCGGTGAGCGACGAGGCCACCGCTTCCACCCAGGGACGGGTGCGGGCGAAAGTCACGTAGGCGTCGACCGCGAAGCGGGCACCCGGCACCAGATGCCGATGGTCAAGGATCTCTTCGCGACTGAGCCCGGTGGCCTCGCCCAGCCGCAGCCAGGCCTCGATACCCCCCTCCCCCTCGGCCGTTCCGTCGTGATCGGTGATGCGGCGGATCCAGCGGCGGCGCACCTCGAGGTCGGGGCAGTTGGCCAGGATGGCCGCGTCTTTGCGGGGGATGCACTCCTGGTAGTAGAAGCGGTTGGCCACCCAGCCGCGCAGTTGCTGCGGACTCAACTGCCCGGCGTTCATCCGGACGTGGAACGGGTGCTGGTCGTGATACTTGCGGGAGTGGGCCCGCAACGTGGAGACGAAGTCGGTCTCACCGGCCACGTAGGTCATGCGCTCATACCTCCACCTCGAGTCCGTCCACGGCCACCTCCGCCCCGGCCCGTTCGACGGCCAGCCGCTGCGGCGTGCCCTCGAGCAGGATCGGGTTGGTGTTGTTCAGGTGCACGAAGATCGTGCGCCGGCCGGCTCCGGCCAGATGCTGCAGACTCTCCTCGACCGGCGAATGCCCCATCTGCCGCGACGTCTTGGCGGCCAGCCCCAGCCGGACGAGTTCGTCGTCGCTCCAGCAGGTTCCGTCGACCAGCAGGCAGGTGCATCCCGCGATCGCCGCCCGTACCTCGGGCGTGAAGTGCTGCACACCCGGCAGGTACACCAGGGTTCCGCCGGTTCTGGCGTCGCTGATCCGGTAGCCCACGACCCGACCGGCGCCACCCCCGACCCCGAAACGGTCGCGTTTACTCGTCTTCACTTCGAAGGCTCTTCCGGTGAGCCCTTCGGACAGGACCAGAGGCGCGCCGGTGACCACCGGCGTCCATTCGACCTGACAGTAACGCTGCAGCAGGGTGAGCACACCTGACCCGTCGGACAGGGTCTTGTGCACGGTGGCCGTGGCGTACAACCTCAGCGCCGGGGCCTCCCGCAGCAGCAACAGGCCCAAGGTGTGATCGAGCTCGGCATCGGTCAGAAACACTGCTTCTACCGGCGATTCTCGCGAACCCCGGGGCCAGAGCTCGGGAAAGGCCGCGAACTGACTGAGGACGTCGGGGGAGGCATTGAACAGGAACCACCGCTTACGGTCGGGGCTGACAACAATGGACGACTGTGTGCGCGGAGGGGCGGCCCCGGCCCGTACGTCGGTGCAGACTCGGCAACCGCAGTTCCATTGCGGCGAACCGCCTCCGGCGGCCGAACCCAGCACCCGTACGAACATCCTGGCCTCCCCTCCGCGCATCGTGCTCAGTCGAACTCGGTCCAGCTCAGTCGAGCTGGGCGATGTACATGGTCACCTCGGGGGCGACCGTCACCTCATCGAACTCGGGCGTCTCCCACTCCTCGAAACGGGATTCCATGACTGAACCTCCTCTCCTCGTGGTCTGCGGCTTCTGGCGGGGTCAGTCGTCGTCGCCGCGGGTGGGCGTGTCCGACGGCAGGGCGAACACGATCAGCGCGCTACCGTGACCGGCCCCGAGCATCCCGGGCAGGAAGCCCTCCGCCCAGCCACCCCAGCCGACCGGCACTGCGATGTACTGACGGCCGTCGACCGAGTACGTGACCGGGCTACTGTGATGCCCGCTGCCGCACTGGAACTGCCAGAGCAGGTCACCGGTGCGCGCGTCGTAGGCGTTGAACTCGCCCGACGGCTCACCCGCGAACACCAGGTCTCCGCCGGTGGCGAGCACCGAGGCACACATCGGCAACTCGTTGCGCCAGCGCCACTTCTCCTCACCGTTGGCGTCGAACGCACTGAGATAGCCCACTGCCTCGTCGATGTCGACAGCCACGCCGGCACCCCAGTAGGGGATGCTCTCCTTGAACTCGCGGCGCCGACGGGCGGCGGTGGCACCTACGTCTTGGACGGGCACGTAGAACCAGCCCGTCTTCGGACTGTAGGCAGCGTGCGTCCACTCCTTGGCCCCGGCCGGACCGGGGTAGAAGTGCACCGCCACCCCCTCGGCCTCCGGATACACCTTGGGCACGACCTGCCCGTCGCGGGTGATCGCCCCCCAGGTGATCCGGTCGACGAACGGGGTGATCGAGATACGCTCGCCGTTGGTGCGGTCGAGCACGAAGAAGTAGCCGTTCTTGTCGAAGTGGCCCAGCAGTTTGCGGCCGTCCTTCTCGAACAGGATGCACTCGCTCATGCTGTCGTAGTCCCACACGTCGTGCGGGGTGCACTGGTAGTGCCAGCGGATCTGCCCGGAGTCGACGTCGACCGCGACGATGCTGTCGGTGTAGAGGTTGTCGCCCTCGCGCACCTCACCGTCGAAGTCGGGGGCCGGGTTGCCGGTGCCCCAGTAGAGCAGGTTCGTCTCCGCGTCGTAAGTGCCGGTGAGCCAGCAGTTCCCACCGCCGCGCTGCCAGGCCTCACCGTCGGCCGGCCAGGTCTCCGAGCCGGGCTCACCCGGCTTGGGCACCATGTAGCAGCGCCACTGGTGCTCGCCGCTGTCCACGTCGAAGGCGTCCAGGTGCCCGCGCACCCCGAACTCACCGCCGGAACTGCCCACGATGACCAGGTTCTTCACCACGATCGGGGCCATCGTGCCGCTCTCACCGGCCCGCACGTCGCCGTACGTCTTGTCCCAGACCCGCTTGCCGGTCTGCGCGTCGAGGGCGATCACGTGGGCGTTGGCGGTGACGAAGAAGACCTTGTTCTTGGCCACCGCGACCCCGCGGTTGACGTTGCCGCAGCACAGCGACACGTCGAACGGCACGGCGTGCTTGTAGCGCCAGATCTCCACCCCGGTGACGGCGTTCAGGGCCCAGACCCAGCCGTCCCAGCCGGACAGGAACATCACCCCGTCGACCACGATCGGGGTGGCCTCGAACGAGTACGTCGAGGTGCCGGCGATGATGCCGCTCACGCCGGCCTGGAAGATCCACGCCGGGCCGAGCTTGTGCACGTTCTCGGTGTTGATCTGATCGAGCGTGCTGAAGCGCTGCCCGTCGTAGGTGCCGTAGTAGGTGAGCCAGTTCTCCGGCTCGGAACGGGCTTCGAGAATACGCTCGTAGGTGAGGTTCTCGGCGACCGGCGGGGCGACCTCACCACCGGCGACCTTGCCGCTGAGACGGCCCTGGTCGATAGCCTCGCCTGCGTCGATGTACGGTTCGGCGGACTCCGCAGTAGTCATCGTTCTCCTCCTGGCGACGGTCGGCTAGGGACGCGGCTGGTCGGGACGGTCCAGACGGGCTTCCGGCGGCACCTCGCCGAGCACCACGATGGCCCCGGTCAGGCCGCGGCCCTCGTCGTTGCCGGAGGGCGAGCTGAACCAGTAGTAGCCCGGCCCGTCGAGATTGAGCCTCGCGGTGCCGCGGGAGTGGTTCACCAGCCAGATGAACTTGCGGTCGCCGTTGCTCGGCAGCAGCGCGCAGTGCGTGTTCAGGTCGTCGTTGATCAGTTCCAGTTCCAGGTCGCCGCCGTGCGGCAGGACCAGGATGGACGGGTCCCAGCAGATGTCGTCGGGCTGGATCCGGATGGTCGCGGTCATCACCCCGTCCTCGCGCTCCTTCGCCTCGGCCACGTTGCCGGTGTTCAGCAGGCGGCCCAGCGAGGCGGTGTTCTGGCCCGCCAGGCCGAGCCTTCGCAGCAGATCCTCTCGTTCCTCCACGGTCGTCATGGACTTCAGCTCCTCATCGGAAACGATCAAAGCCTCTACCGTGAGGGACCTTACGCGAGACCACCGACAACATCAGGAGCGCACCGTTCGCCCGGCCGCAGCTACCGTTCACACGCCGTCTGCGCACACCGGCCCAGATTCATCACCTTCACCCAGGCGGCGACGAAGTCGTGCACGAACTTCTCCGGGGCGTCGTCGGCCGCGTACAGCTCGGCGAGCGCGCGCAGTTCCGGGTTCGAGGCGAAGACCAGGTCGGCCCGGGTGGCCCGCCACCTGGTCACCCCACTCTGCCGGTCAATCCCCTCGAAAGTCGCTTCAGCAGAGACCTTCACCGAGGATTCCCGCCATTCGTAGCGGAGATCGAGCAGATTGACGAAGAAGTCATTGGTCAGCACACCGGGTCTGTCGGTGAACAGGCCCAGGTCGGTCCGGCCCGCACCGAGCACCCGAAGACCGCCCACCAGCACGGTCATCTCCGCTGCGGTAAGGGTGAGTTGGGCCGCGCGGTCGATCAGCAGGCGCTCGGACCGGTGCCGGGCACCCTTGCCGCGATAGTTGCGGAACCCGTCGGCCACCGGTTCCAGCACGGCGAACCATTCCGGGTCGGTCCACTCCGGCGACGCGTCGGTGCGGCCGGGAGTGAAGGGCACCTCGATGTCGTAGCCCGCCTCGTGGGCAGCTTTCTGCACTGCGGCGCAGCCACCGAGCACGATCAGGTCGGCCATCGAGACCTCCGGTGGCCGCAGCTCTTCCAACACGGTCAGCACTTCACCGAGAGAGTCGGGATCGTTGGCCGGCCAGTTGCGCTGGGGCTCCAGCCGCAAACGTCCACCATTTGTTCCACCGCGTTTGTCGCTGTTGCGGAACGTCGAGGCCGACGCCCAAGCGGTTGCGACGAGCTGTAACACCGTGAGACCGGAATCCAGGACGCGACTTTTCAGGCTCGCGAGCTCGCCTGGGCTGGGCAGGGCATGCTGGCGCTCGGGCACCGGGTCCTGCCAGATCATCGGCTCGGCCGGCACCAGCGGCCCGAGGTAACGCTCACGAGGGCCGAGATCGATGTGGGTGAGCTTGAACCAGGCCCGGGCGAACGCCTCACTCAACTGCTCGGGGTTTTCCAGGAAGCGGCGGGCGATCGGCTCGTAATCCGGATCCACCCGGAAGGCCAGATCGGTGGTCAAGAAGGTGGGCGCGTGCCGACGCTCGGGGTCGTGCGGATCCGGCACGGTGTTGGCCCCTGCTCCCCCGCGCGGCACCCATTGCCACAACCCGGCCGGGCTGAGGGCCACGTCCCACTCGTACTGGAACAGGTTCTGGAAGTAGCGGTTGTCCCAGGTGGTGGGGGTCTGCGTCCAGGCGCCTTCCAACCCGCTGGTCACCGTGTCCCCAGCCTTGCCGCTGCCGTGCGCGCCCCGCCAGCCCAGCCCCTGCTCTTCCATGCCGGCGGTTGCGGGTTCCGGCCCTAGGTAGCGCTCTGGATCGGCCGCTCCATGCGTCTTGCCGAACGCGTGCCCACCTCCGACCAGCGCGACCGTCTCCTCGTCGTCGAAGCCCATGCGCCGGAACGTGGCCCTGATGTCGCGGGCCGACATCAGCGGGTCCGGCACCGTGTTCGGCCCCTCCGGGTTGACGTAGATCAAACCCAACTGGTCGGCTGCCAATGGCTCGTCCAGTTCATGTACCCCGGTGTGCCGCTCGTCGGCCATCCACGCCTGTTCCGGCCCCCAGTCCACCCGCTCGCCGACGTAGACCTCGTTCCGGCCGCCCGCGTAGCCGAAAGTGCGCAGCCCCATCGATTCCAGCGCCCGGTTGCCCGCGAACACCATCAGGTCGGCCCAGGAGATCCGGCGGCCGTACTTCTTCTTCACCGGCCACAGCAGACGGCGCGCCTTGTCGAGGTTGCGGTTGTCGGGCCAACTGTCCACCGGAGCGAAACGCTGCAGGCTCGCGCTCGGGCCACCACGGCCGTCCCCAGTTCTGTACGTACCCGCGCAGTGCCAGACCATGCGCACGATCAGCGGCCCGTAGTGCCCGTAGTCCGCCGGCCACCAGTCCTGCGACGTGGTGAGCACCGCGTCGACGTCGGCGGCCAGCGCGTCCAGGTCGAGTTCGGCGAACGCTGCGGGGTAGTCGAAATCATCGGGTTGGCTTGTGGGCAGGATGCTCAGGTCGAGCGGCCTGTTCTGCTCGTTCGGATTGGTGGTCTGGGCCAGAACAGCTGAGTACGGACGTTCGAACGGGCTTGGGAGCCCAAGCCCGCCTCCGGGGGCACCACCGCTGTCGCTCACTTCAGATGTCCAGGGCTCGACGTACAGCGGGAGCGTTGCGGCGGGAGACCGGAACGTCTCCCCCGCCGTCCATGATCAGGAGCAGTTCACCGTTGCGGCCGCGTTCGACCTCGCGCACCCGTCCCAGGTTGACCACGTAACGGCGGTGCACGCGCAGGAACCCGACGTCAGCCAGCTCCCCACCCAACCGGTCGAGGCTCGCCGATGCCGCTCGCAAACGTCCTTGATCAGTAGAGAGCCACACGTCGTTCCCGTCGGACTCGGCGAAGCAGACCTCCGGCAGCCGCAGCAGCACCATTCGGTTCTCCCGGGTGCCGACCACCCGGCGGGGCCTCGGTTCGGCTCTCTCCGGACGATCAGCCGTGGGTAGGGCTGCTCCGGTGTCCGTAGTACCGAAGTGCACCAGGTTGCCGATCAGGTGGCCGGAGAGAAAGACCGGACGAATGACGATCGGGGTCGGCTCATCGGAGAGATGGGTGAAGATCTGCGTGGAACCGATCCAGTCCGGGTTCCGCGCCGCCTGGGTTGTGGCGTACTGGGCAGCACCGATCAACTCAGGTAAGCCGGGATTCCAGCGCACCGTCGGATCAAGCGCAGGGGTGGCGGCCGGCACTCCCATCAGCACACTCGCCGTCTCGTCGGCGATCACCACCTTCCCCGCCGTGTCGAGCGCGGCCAACGGCGTCGTGTTCGTGGCCCGGGCCTGCGTATAGGCCGCCACCAACTCAGCCCCACTGTTGCGAGCCCGTCGCCGCAACTGCCCCTGGGTGGTAACCGCTGCGTTGGTCAACCAGTTCGCTGCAAAGGAAGGCAACTGACTGCGCCAGCACGAGATGTTCAGCACCGCGATCGGCTCACGGGTGACCACATCGCGCACCGCCACTCCGGCGCACGTCCAGTCATGGAACGCCCGGCACCAGTGCTCCGGCCCCTTCACCAGCACCGGCCCATGACTCTCGAGCGCCATGCCCATCCCGTTGGTGCCCGCCGCCGACTCCGACCAGCAGAACCACGGCGCCAGGTTGGCCTCGGCGGCCCGGGCCAGCGTGGCCTGGTCACCCCACTCGGCCAGGATCCGGCCCGTGGAGTCGGTGACCGTGAGCACTCCCCCGGCGAAGCTCACGTCCTGCGCCACCGACGCCGCCCGGAACCCCAGCTCCGCGAAGACCCCGTCGTGCTCGGGCGTGTGCTCGATCTCGGCGACGGCGATCGGCGCCTCGGTCAGGTGCGGATCGACCCGGTAGCGCTCCCGACAACGATGCCAGGAGATCGCCACCTGCGGGCGGACGCCCAGCACCTGGTCGTCGCCCTGGACGAAGCGTTCCCAGGCCTCGTAGACCGGAGCCAGGAGCTCGTCCCGTCGTGCATCCTTCATCGTGGAGAACCGCCCTTGGTCCGTCCCCAACGCCCGCCGTGATGCTGCTGTGACCAAAGCCACTGTATGTACCGATTTCAGACGTGGCTAGCCACCTAAGCGCCGGTTCGGCCACCGGTCCATCGGTCGGTATGCACGGCATCGGACAGCGGCCGACGACGCCGCCAGTCGTGGCGTTCCAGGTCGGGAACGGTCTCCAGATGAGTGACCGGGCCCAGGCACAGCCAGGCCACCGGCCGCACGCCGGCCGGGATGCCGAGCAGATCAGCCAGGAACGGCTCGCGGTAGAACGACACCCAGCCCACGCCGAGCCCCTCCGCAGTAGCCGCCAGCCAGAGGTTCTGGATGGCCAGGCACACCGAGTACAGCCCCGCGTCGGCAATGGCATGGCGGCCCAGGACGGCCGTGCCGCCGCGCTCGGCGTCGTACGTCACCACGACCGACAACGTGGATTCCAGTACTCCGTCGATCTTGATGCGAGCGAACCGTTCAGCCGCTTCAGGATCCAGCGTGGACGCGAAGACCTTCCGCTCCTCCTGGACGTGCCCGTAGAACTGCTCGCGCAGCTCCCGGTCGCGCACCACCACGAAGTCCCACGGCTGCGAGAGCCCGACGCTGGGCGCCGCATGCGCCGCGCTCAGCATGCGCTCGAGGACATCGTCGGGGATAGGGGCACCGGTGAACTGGCCGCGGACGTCCCGGCGGCGATGGATGACGTCGTACAACTCGTTGATCACAGACGAGGATCCTTGCAGGCCGATCGCCGGCCGAGCCCGGGACCTCGGCTCTCAGACCAGCCCGACCAGTAGTCGTTGGACCGAGCAATGCCCTGGTCCGCCGCCTCTGACGTGACTGGTTCAGGCAACGTCCTCGAGGCGGCGGACCTTGGGCTTACCGGCGGCGCGTTCGATGGCCAGGTCATAGGCGATCTGCATAGCCAGCCAGGCACGGGCGGTGCCAACCCCGGCTTCTTCCAGCCGAATGGCCAGACTCGGGCTGATGCGAGCATGACCGTGCAGGACACGGCTGAGGGCGACACGGGAGACGCCCAGCCGGGATGCGGCTTCGCTGACGCCAAGGCCGATGTCGGCCAGAACGTCTTCGCGCAGGATCTCGCCGGGGTGCACGGGGGTCTTCATGGTCATGGTGGGCACCTCCTGCTCAGTGGTAGTCCTGATAGTCCACGAGTTCAATGTCGTTGTCGATGAACCGGAACGTGATTCGCCAGTTCGCATTGACCCAGATCGACCAGTGGCCTGCCAGGTCTCCTCTGAGGGGATGAGTTCGGAACGATGGGATTGCAAGATCGTCAGGGCCCTGAGCGACATCCAAGGCAGAAAGGATGCGCAACAGTTTCGGGACATGGGATGCCTGCACCCCCTTCTTCGAACCGTCACGGTAGAGACGTTCCAGGCCCTTGTGCTGGAAACTGACGATCATTTCCCAACCGTATCGCGTATCGCAACGCGATACAATCTGCACGGGCGCCGTGGCCCACCCGCAGCACCCTCGGCCGGACTTGATCAGACGTTGATCCTCCACTCGGTCGTCAGCTTGTCGCCGTACTCCAGGCCGTCACTGCCCAGGTTCAGCTTGAGCTCGCCGTTCTCGCGGCTGATCACGTAACCGGACCCGGCCTTCGAGATGCTGAACGCCAGGTTCTCCTCGCCGGTACCGCACTCGCCGGCGACGATCGGCGACGGGCTGATCTCGTCCGCGTCGGGCGCCCGCCAGCACAACGGCTCCAGCTCACCCGAGCCGTCCGTGGCCTTGACCTGGTAGAGCTCGCCACCGAGCGACTTGAACGTGAAGAGCTGGCGGCCGCTGTCGTCGTCGGTCATCGACAGGCCCTCGTCCTCCAGCGTCAGGCCCCCTTCGAAGCCGTCGACCGGCACGATCGTCACGCCCTTGCCGCTGTCGGGAAGTGCCTCGTCGGCCGTCGCCTCTGGCGTCCCTGGCGTCTCGCTGGTGGTGGGGGCCGTCGTCGTTTCGGTGGTCTCCTGTGTCTTCACTGGGCCCGAGGCCGCGCCCGACGCCGAGTCCGACCCGCAGGCCGAGGTGGCCAGCGCACCGATCGCCAGGATCCCTGCGGCGGTAACTCCCCTGAGCCGTGTCATGACCACTCCTCTGCTCATCTCTTTCTGACTGAGGTCTGCGCTGCCGTAGCGCCCTACAGAGAAGTGAGATGCACGCAGATCGGGTTTGGGTCGGAAGAATCTTTACTTCAGTAGCGACAGGTTCCAGTCGGCCCGGGCAGCGCGGGTCAGAGCCTCGCGCACCCGCAGCACATCAGGATTGCTTTCGGAGCCGGGACGGTGAACCAAGAAGTACGTGTTCAGTGGCGGTTCGGCGGGCGCGCCCAGCATGATCAGTCGGCCGTCCCGCAGATGCTCCTCACAGATCGAGCGGGATACCACGCTGTAGCCCGCGCCGGCGGAGACCGCCGACACCACCGCATGCAGATTCGGCACCGTCAGGCCAGGCTGCCCGGGCGGTGACGGCCGGCCCAGCACCGTGCGCCAGTAACGCCGCACGATCGGCATGTCCTCGGAGTAGCTGACCAGGGGTACGCGCCGCAGCCCGGTGGCCAGGTCCTGCTCGGCCTTCAGGTGCGGTGTCCAGGCCGGGGCGACGATCAGGACGTACTCCTCGTCGCTCAGAGGTACCGACGGCAGAGCGGTTCCCCGCGGACGACGGGTGGCAATGACCAGATCGTGCCGACCGTCGCGCAGATCTTCGAGCAGGGTCTCGGTGAGGCCCTGGGTGACGCGCAACTGCACCCCGTCTGCAATCAGGCCGGCAAGCGCCGGAAGCACGCGTACGCACAACAGCTCCGAAGGACCGCCGAGGTGAATTGGGGACGTCCGTCCCGGCTGGGTGCCGCCCTCACCAGTGAGCGCATCGAGTGGGTCTCCCACTCGCGCGGCCAGATCGTGTGCGAAGGGGGTGGGCTGCACGCCCCGGGGCAAACGGGTGAACAGCGCACGCCCGACATGCCGCTCCAGGGCCCTGACCTGGGTGGTCACGCTGGGCTGAGACAGGCCGAGGCAGGGTGCCGCCGCGGTGAACGAACCCGCTCGGTACACCGCCAGGAAGGTGCGCAGCAGGTTCAGGTCGGCCGGCGGGGTCCACTCCACGCAGCCGATGCTAATCCCGCCTGCCATAGGCTCGCCTATTCCAGACATCGTTCAGACTATTGGTAGATCGATGTCTTGCCGACTTAGCGTGAACGCATGACGACACAGAACGCGATCACCTGGCCCGAGCGCTACCTTCCCGGCACCGGCGACAACTTCGTCTCGAACGAGGTCGTGGTGGCCGGCCTGAGCGCCGCCCAGGTCTGGCCCCTCCTGACCGACACCAGCCGCTGGGAGGGCTACTACGACAACGTCGCCGACATCAGCTTCCCGGCCGGCGACGGCCCGGTGCTGTCCCAGGGCGTCCACTTCTCGTTCGGCACGTTCGGCTTCCCGCCGCTGGATGCCGAGGTGGTCGAGCTCCAGCACCCGGGCGAGGGCACCCCCGGCCGGCTGTCCTGGACGGCGAAGCAGGAGGGCACGCCGGACGAGAAGCTGGACGTGCTGCACGCCTGGCTGGTCGAGGACCTGCCCGGTGGCCGGGTGCGCGTGCTCACTCAAGAGACCCAGATCGGCCGCCCTGCCGCCGAACTCGCGGCCCAGCGGCCCAACCCGATGCTCAACGGGCACCAGGCGTGGCTGGACGGCCTGGTCGGGGCCGCCCGGAACTCCTGAAGGGTCACGCCGGCGACAGCCCTCATCGCGGACCACGCGACACCAAAACGGAAACAGCCGGGCCGACAATGTCGGACCCGGCCGTTAACCACATGCGGTGGAGCTGAGGGGATTCGAACCCCTGACCCCCTCCATGCCATGGAGGTGCGCTACCAGCTGCGCTACAGCCCCGCCCCTGGTTCGGCCCGCCTTGCGGCGTTCCTGCTCAGGAAGCTCCATGAGCATATCCCACTCCGGGGACTGCTCCGGACCACCCCTGACCGGCGAGCCGAACCGAGGTGGTGCGACTACTTCGCGTAGGTCTCGAACTCCGCGATCTGCGGGGTGCCCGAGGCCGCCTTGATCACCAGGGTCAGCTTCTTGGTGGAGACGGGGGTGAAGCTGGCCGTGCCGGTCTTGGTGCCGGAGGCGAGGACCTTGTTCTTGTTGGTCTCGTCGACCAGCTGCCAGGAGGTGACCTTGCTCGACGTCTCCTTGATCACCACGGAGCCGACGGTCTTGGTGCCGGCGAACTTGACCGACACGTCGCCGGTGGTGCCGCTGGGCGACCAGTACGTCTTGGTGTCGCCGTCGATCACCTTGCCGAAGCTGGTGCCCGAGGCCTTGCTGCTGCCGTCCGCGCCCGCGCCGATGGACAGGTTGGTGCCCGTCGGGGTGCTCGGGTTGCTGGTGGTGGGCGGCGTGGTGGTCACCGGCGGCGTCGTGGTGGCCGGGGTGGTGGTGGCCGGGTTCGACGTGGTGGCGCTCGGGGCCGGGACGGTGGTGCTGCCGTCCGACGTCTTCAGGCCGGTGCCGGCACCGGCCATGCTCTTGACGATCGTCGGGACCGAGGCGGCCGCGTCCAGCTTGGCCGTGTAGGGCACGGTCACGGTGCCGTTGGAGGCCATGCTCGCCCCGGCGTGGATGCCGTCACCGGTCCAGGTCACGTTGTCGAGGACGTTGCCCGCGGTCTGCCAGGTGCCCTTGAGGTCGGTGTAGTAGGTGCCCAGGACGTTCTGCGAGTTCTTGAAGTAGTTGTTCTGGACCAGGGCCTTGCCGCCGTTGCGCGGGTTGATGCCCGAGGAGCCCAGGTTCTCGTAGTAGTTGTTGTAGATGTGCGCGGTGGCCGCCCGCAGCAGCGGCGCGCGCGACTCGATGTTCAGGTAGTAGTTGTGGTGGTAGGTCACCGGGCCGTTGCCGGTGTCCGTGTCACTGGAACCGACCAGGCCACCACGGCCCGAGTTCTTCAGCACGCTGTACGAGAGGGTCACGTACTTGGTGCCCGACTTCATGTCGAAAAGGCCGTCGTAGCCCTCGGACTCGCCGCCGGAGGCCTCGAGGGTCAGGTGGTCGGCCCAGACGTTGGTGACGCCCGACTCCATGCCGATCGCGTCACCACCGTTGGAGGTGGCGCCGTTCGACTTCTTCACGTTCTTCACGTGCAGGTTCTGCAGGATGATGTTCTTGGCACCGCGCAGGTGGATACCGATCTGGTCGAACACCGCGCTGCTGCCGACCCCGACCAGGCTGATGTTGCTGACGTCCTTCAGCTCGATCACGCCCGCCGCGGTGCTGCAGCTACCGGATACCTTGGCGGTGTTGCCGATCGTGATGGTGCCCGCGACCTCGATGATGATCGGGGTGTCCACCGCCGCGCGACCGCAAATGGCCTCGTGGATCTGGGTTCCCGTGGTCGCCCGGACGGTCTTGCCGCCCGCGCCACCGGTGGTGCCGCCGTTCTGCGCCGCGAAGCCGTTCGCACCGCTGGGTTCGGCGGCCGTGGCGCCCTGCAGGTTCACCACGGCGGCGGTGGCCACCGCGGCGACCGCAACCGTCGCTGCGCCGCCGATACCCAGAACGCGCTTGCCCCGTCGCTTCATCGATGTCTTCCAATCGTTTCCCGCCGCCCGCCGGTTCGGGCCGCTGTTCCGCCCCCTTAGTCGCACCAGGAGGCCCGAAAGTTGCCTTGTTCCGGAAGTTTTTCGCTGGATCGCCAACAGAGGACGGGGTGGGTCAAGCGAGCGTCAAGGTCAACTTGTTTCTGTCTCACGGCTTTGCGGTCACCTCGGCGACCACCAGAGCCCGGCCAACATTCACCGCCGTCTCACGCGGGCGCCATTACCGCCGAACTACGGTGATTACGGACTTCCCGGGCAGTCGTGATGAATCACCGACGCATCGATCGGAGATCTGATGCCCCTGCACTCCCGGACGAGGCGACTCGTCCTCACTGCAGTTCTGACCCTGTGCGGCGCGAGCGTGACCCTTCCCGCCCACGCCGCCACCCCTCGTCCATTGTTTGATCTGCAGGCCCACCGCGGTGGGATCGGCCTGACCACCGAGAGCTCGATCGAGGGTTTCGCCAAGGCTCTCCAGGTGGGGGTGAGCACCCTGGAGCTCGACACCCAGGTCACCAAGGACGAGAAGGTCATGGTGACGCACGACCGGCAGGTCAACGCCACCAAGTGCCGCGACACAGCACCGGTCTCACCTGGTGACCCGCAGTACCCGTACGCGGGTAAATACGTGAAGGACCTCACGCTCGCCCAGCTCAAGACCCTGAACTGCGGCTACCAGCAGTTGCCGGGCTACCCCAGCCAGGAAGTGGCTCAGGGGATGCGGATGATCGAACTCAAAGACGTGTTCGGTCTCGTACGTAAGCACCGCGCCTGGGGCGTGAAGCTGAACATCGAGACCAAGGTGGAAGCCGGGGCGCCGGAGCAGACCGCCCCCAGGAAGGTTTTCGTACGGCGGGTTTTCGAGGAGATCCGTGCCTCCGGACTGCAGCGTCAGGTAACGGTTCAGTCGTTCGACTGGGGAGCGCTGCGGCTGATGCACCAGCTGGCGCCGCGCTTGTCCCTCGTCGCACTCACCAACTACGACTTCCTGCAGGTGGGTAAGCCGGGTGCCTCTCCCTGGCTGGGTGGGATCGACGCCGACGACTATGACGGCGACTTCGTACGGGCGGCCGACGCCGTCCCCGGTGTGAAGACCCTCTCCCCCGTGTACGGCTTCCCCCAGAACGGCACGATCGCCGACCCCACGTTCCGCTTCTACGTAGACAGCTCCATGGTGCGGCGGGCCCACGCCCGAGGGCTGAAGGTGGTGCCCTGGACTGCCAACGACCTGCCCACCATCGCGGCCCTGATAGACCTGGGGATCGACGGGATCATCACCGACTATCCCGACCGGGTACGGGAGCTGATGGCCGAGCGCGGGCTGCGGCTGCCCAAGCAGTACCGCTGATCCGGCCGTACGGCAGACCAGGGCAGCTTCTTGGCGTAGCGTGCCGATGCTCGATGATGAGTCACATCTTCTGCAGAGGACGCACACCATGGCTCTGTTTACTGCCGTCCGCCGCACGGCCTCTGTGCTGGCGCTCGGCCTCGTCCCGTTCGCCCTGGTCGACACCGCCCATGCCGCTCCACGGGTCGGGGCCACGGTGGCGGAGAAGGACGGCCGGCTGGTCTACACCGCGGCGCCCGGCGTGGTGAACGACGTAGCGGTCTCGGTCCGCTGGAACACCGCTCAGGACAAGCTCGTCTACCTGATCGATGATGCCGTCCGGATCAAGGCCGGAGGGCCCTGCATCCATCCGGACGAGGACGACACCACCAAGGTGCGGTGCACACTGACGCCGCCCGACGAGACCGACCAGAAGCCCGTGCTGAACCTGAAGCTGGGCGACCGCAACGACTCCGTCTCGCTGGTCGACCGCACCGGTAAGGGCGAGTTCTTCAACACCGTGGCTCTCGGCCCGGGCGCTGACCGCTACAAGGGCAGCACCACCGAGATCGACCGCAACCTGGTGCTGGGGCACACCGGCAACGACACGATCGAGGCCGGGGCGCAGGCCGCTGTGATGAGCGGCGACGGCAACGACCGGATCACTCTCTCCGGGGCGGACAGTGCTGCCTCGGCCGGCCCGGGTGACGACGAGATCCGGGCCGGGGCCGGGTTCCAGCACCTGATCGGCGGTCCCGGTGACGACCGGATCTGGGGCGGCGCGGGCAACGACCAGATCTTCGGTGAGGACGGGAACGACCGGCTCTGGGGACAGGGCGGGAACGACCTGATCCGCGGGGACAACGGGAACGACCACATCTGGGGCGGCAAGGGCGACGACGTGCTGCGCGGTGGGCCGGGGCGGAACGTGGTGAAGCAGTAGATCGGGCCGGACAGGAAGGCGGCCGGACCAACGATGTCGGTCCGGCCAGCCTGCGGTCCTGATCAGGAGGCCAGGACGATGACCTTGCCGGGGATACGGCCGGCGGCGGCCTCGGCGTGCAGGGCGGGCAGCTCGGCCAGCGGGATCCGGCGGGTGACCTCCACCTTGAGCTCGCCCTTGTCGACCAGGGACACCAGCTCGGTCAGGCGCTCGCGGTTCGGCAGGACGAACACCGTGGCCGCGGTGACGTTGCGGGCCTCGTCGCTGGGGGTGGCCATGAAGGCGGTGGTGCTGACCACCTTGCCGCCGTCGCGGACCAGGGCCACCAGGGCGGCGAACTGCTCCGGGTCGATGGGGGCGAGGTTGAGCAGTACATCGACCTGCCCCTCGACCGCGCTCAGCAGGTCGGTGGCGGTGTAGTCGACGATCTCGTCGGCGCCGGCGGCGCGGACGGCCTCCTCGCTGCGCGGGCTGGCGGTGGCCACCACGTGCACGCCCGCTCGCTTGGCCAACGCGATGGCGTACTTACCGACCACGCCGCCGGCGCCGTTGATCAGCACGCGCTGCCCGGCCTGCAGGTTGCCGTCGTCGAACAGTGCCTGCCAGGCAGTCAGTGCCACCGACGGCAGACCGGCCGCGTCGGCCAGCGGGATGCTGGTGGGAGCGGTGACCAGGCGGTCGGCCGGGACGATCGTGTACTCGGCCGCGCCGCCGTCCCGCTCCATCGGGAAGAAACCGACGACCTGATCGCCGACCGAGAGGCCGTCCACGCCCTCACCAAGCGCGTCGACCGTGCCCGAGACGTCGTAGCCGGGCACGTGCGGCAGCACCACCGGGATGGGGAGGAAGCCGGCCCGCATGCCGTTGTCGGCCGCATTGAACGCCGAGGCCGCGACTCGGATCCGGACCTCGCCGGCGCCGGGGGTGGGCTGCTCGACGTCCTCGAAGCGCAGAACCTCGGGGCCGCCGACCTCGTGGAAACGCACTGCCTTCATGGCTGAACCTGCTCTCGTGAAATGTTGCCGTCGGGGTGACGTCAACAAACTTCGCAGGTTCGCGAGCAATGATCCTGGGCCAGATCGGCCCACCCAGACGACGGCCTGTCCGCCCGGAACGAGACCCGCTGCTCCGTCCGGTGCGAACCCCCGTGATCACGCTCGCTGAGTCACGAACACTGTCATCTGAGGCAGCACACGCTCCACCGCATCGACGATCGCTGCCGCCGCCGGCAGGTCGGCCTCGACATCTTCGGCATGCAGTCGGTCTTCGGAACCCGCGTAGTCACCGTCATTGCGGCGTCGCTTGATCCGCCGCATAGGACGCATGACCTCTCCGAGCGGCGGCACCAACTGTGCTTGCACTGCCTCAATTACGACCTCATGCCCTCCGGCCCTGGTGGGACGGAGCCCCTGCTGAATCAGGAGGGCCGTAAGCGCCTTACGTGCCGCCGCGTACAGCGCCCCGTAAGCGATCTCCGGATCCAGGTCCGAAACGCTCTGAGCTGTTTGCAGATGAGAGTGCGCCTTGGCCAGTAAGTGCTGGGCCTCGGACTCGTTACCCGGTACGTGCTCAAGGTGACCCCGCCTGAGCAGATCTTCGATGACGTCGCGTCCCTTGTTCCAGCTCACAGTCTCATTCCCCCGAAGAGAGTTTCAGCAGAGGACGCCGTCTCACCTCACTGAGAAACGGGTCGTCCTGGGCAGACCAGCGTTGCCACGAAACGACAGTGGCGTTGACCTCGCGCCACAGGCGCCGGGCGGCTCGCTCAGCCGCGTCGTACACGTCGTCACGATCGACCGGGCCGACGACGAGGACGTCCACGTCGCCTGGCACCGACCCCCATTCCCCCTCGTACCGGGCCGCCCACGATCCAAAAATGTACAGCTCTCCCAGACCGGACAGATCCCCGAACTCCTCCGGCACGACCTGCCGCGGTCCGAAGGTGACCGCGATGAGCTGCCGCAGCGGTTCCGTCGCCGGGTTGGTCTCGTTCGCTGAGACCAGTTGGGCCCGGCCCTGCTTGTCCACGACCAGCAGGCCACCCTCACGCAGGCGACTCACCTCACGGGCAACCGTCGGGAGCGGGGCGGCCAGGTCCCGCGCGAGGTCAGCGATGCTGATTGGCGTGCTGCCGAGCAGTACCCGGGCCAGCAGCTCCCCCTGGAGACGACTGCGCAGGAGCGGCAACAATGGCGAGGCTGAAGCTCTCATATCACGAGAGCTTACTCTCATAAATGGAGAGCTTCCCAGGCTGCTGACTGCTTGCTCAGCCGGACCGGCCGTCTTCCAGGCCCAGACCGCGATCGCGGCGCGATTACGGGCGCCCAGCTCCTCCTGGATGGTGGCCAAGTGGTTCTTGGCCGCACCGGGGCCGCCTGGACCTGGGCCAGGACCTCGCTCACGTCCCACTCATTCTGGCAACGCCTGGCCCAACTTCTGACGAGGCAACATCAGGAAAGCAGCTGTCCGCATCGGGTTCTAGCGTGCGTCGCATGACAACCAGCCGGCCCGACCTTCGCCCGTTCCGGATCGACATCCCGCAGTCTCAGCTCGACGACCTGGCAACCCGCCTGGCCACCACCAGGTGGCCGCAGGAGCTTCCCGGGGTCGGCTGGAGCCGCGGAGTCCCCACCGGATATCTCCGGGAGGTGGCCGACTACTGGCGCACCGACTACGACTGGCGTGCTCAGGAGGCCGTTCTCAACCAGTACCCGCAACACCTGATCACCATCGACGGGCAGAATCTGCACCACCTGCACGTGCGCTCGCCCGAACCAGACGCCACACCGCTGATCCTGTTGCACGGCTGGCCCGGCTCGGTGGTCGACTTCCTCAACGTGATCGGGCCCCTGTCCGATCCCCGTAGCCACGGCGGCGACCCCGCCGACGCCTTCCATCTGGTGATCCCGTCGCTGCCGGGTTTCGGGTTCTCCACACCCCTGGCCGGGCCGGGGATGAACGCGGCCCGGATCGCCGGGATCCTCGCGGCCCTGATGACCCAGCTCGGCTACGACCGGTACGGCGTGCACGGCTACGACATGGGCGCGTGGGTAGCCCCCAAAGTGGGTCAGCAGGACCCGGAGCGTGTCATCGGCATCCACCTCACCGCCATGGTCACCCTGCCGGTCGGGGCCGACGGGGAGATGGACAACCTCAGCGAGGCCGAACAGCAACGTTGGCAGCGGATGCAGAACTCCAACGACGGTTACTTCCAGTGCAACAGCAAACGCCCCCAGACCGTCGGTTACGCCCTGAACGACTCCCCGGCCGGCCAGCTGGCCTGGATCGTGGAGACGTTCAAGGAGCACACCGCTCCCGCAGAGGGGCTGCCGGAGGACAGCATCGACCGTGACCGCTTCCTCACCGACGTGTCGATCTACTGGCTGACCGGCACCGCCTCATCCGCCGCCCAGATCTACTACGAAGAGATCTCCCAGGGCGGGGCCGACTGGGGAGACAGCCAGCAGGACCGGGCCCTGAGCCAACTCGGGACCGTGCCCACCGGCGTCCTCGTGTCCGGCAACGACAACGCCATCCGGCCCTGGGCCGAGCGTGACCACAACATCGTGCACTGGACCGAACTCGGCCAAGGCGGTCACTTCCTGGCCATGGAAGCGCCCGGGCTGCTGGTCGACGACATCCAGGTGTTCTTCCGCAAGCTCGGCCTTGACTTAAAGCGCTTCAAGGGGCGCAGACTCCTGGCATGACGACGCAGGCGCCCGGAGCGGACTTGACCATCGCCCAGATGGCGGCCCGCTCCGGCTTCAGCGAACCGACTCTGCGCTACTACGAGAGGATCGGACTGCTGCGGGAAGTCGCCCGCGACCAGGACAGTGGTCACCGTCGCTACGACGAGGCGACTGCGCAGAGGGTGGAGGCCCTGGCCTGCCTACGGTCGTCAGGCGTGGGCGTGGCGGACATGCGCCGCTACCTGGAACTGCTCGAACGCAGTGACCAGGGGGACGAGGCGGCCCGGCGGGAGCAGCGAGATCTGTTCGCCGCGCACGCACAGCGCGTGGAGGAAGAGATCGCGACGCTGCGCGTCCGCGCCGAGTACCTACGACGCAAGACCGAACTATGGGACGCCCGTGTGCGCGGCGATGTCGACGGGGAGGCACGTGCCGTCGCAGCCGTGGGCGAGGTGATCCAGCGATTCTAGGAGGAACCGATGAACCGGACGATCGTGGTGACCGGAGCCAGTGGCTTCGTCGGCAATCATTCGGTGGTAAGGCTTTTGGACGACGGGGAGACGGTTCGGGCGGTTGTCCGCAACGCCGCAGGCAAAGACTTGGTGCTGCAGGCCGTCGCTCAGGCCGAGGCGAACGCGGCAGGTCTGGAGTTCGTCACGGCGACTCTGGACGATGAAAGTGGCTGGGATTCGGCCCTGGAGGGCGCGGACGGGGTGTTGCACCACGCTTCTCCTTTCCCAGCGGCGGAACCGGACGACCCCGAGCACATCATTCGGCCTGCCCGCGACGGTGCTCTACGGGTGCTGGCTGCCGCGCGACGGCAGAATGTGCGGCGGGTTGTCCTGACCTCGTCGTTCGCTGCGGTGGGGTACTCCCGTCACAGCGGCGAGCCCTACACCGAGGCGGACTGGACTGACGGAGAAGACACGTCGCTTCCCGCGTACATCCGCTCCAAGGCCCTGGCCGAACGTGCGGCGTGGAAGTTCGCGGCCGACGGGGGTCCGGAACTGGTGGTGGTCAACCCGACCGGCATCTTCGGGCCGGCCCTCTCCCCGAAGCTGTCCGTCTCGGTGGAGATGGTGGCTGCGCTGCGCTCGGGCCAATCCCTGTCCGGTCCCGGCCGCCCCTTCACGATCGTTGACGTACGGGACGTCGTTGAGCTGCACCTTCGCGCTCTGGATGCCCCCGAAGCAGTGGGACGACGCTTCATCGCCTCTTCGGGGCGTCCGGTGACGGTGGAGTGGATGGCGCGTGTTCTGGCCGAAGGGCCGGGGGTGGCAGCGCCGGCCACGGACACCCCGCCGATCTCGGCCGAGGCGGCCCGGAACATCCTGGGCTGGGGGCCGCGGGATCCCGCATCCACCATTCTCGACACTGCCGACAGCCTGCCGGGCCTGCTGCCCGCCTGACCTACCACCAATGAAAACGGCCGGGCCGACAGTGTCGGCCCGGCCAGTGGCTCTGACCCCCGTCAGGAGGTTCGAACAAGCCACCTTTGGTGGAGCTGAGGGGATTCGAACCCCTGACCCCCTCCATGCCATGGAGGTGCGCTACCAGCTGCGCTACAGCCCCGCCACGCGACGAGCCCGCTTGCGCGGCCTCTCGTTCGGCGTCATGGAACTTTACCGCAGGACACGGGGGCAACTACAAATCGAAAACTTCGGGAGCGTCGGCGGCGGCCCCAGAGAGCGTGACGAGCGCACCACCGGCAGGCGCCCCGGCGGCGAGAACGTCCTCCAGCGAAACCATTTCGTCCATGGTCACGATCCCGGGCCGAGTTCCGGCGATCCGGGTGGCCGCCAGGGCGGTGAGCACGCCGGTGGCTACGGACTGCCCCACACCAGCAGCAGCCAGGCGCTCGCCGGTGCGCCGATTGATGCAGATCACATGCCAATCGCTGGAACCGATGTGCGGTGAGCGGGCGAGCAGACCCTTCAAACGGGGCAGGCGGGCCACGACGCCGAGGGCACCTGCCGCCAGGGGAGAGCTCAGGGTCAGGTAGCTGCGGATTGGGCGCCCGAGAAGCCAATGGTCGGGAAAGTCGGCCCGGAGGTAACGGCGGGTACGCCCGTCTGGCCCAACGCCGGAAAGGCCTGAGGTCAGGTTGCGCACGGTGCCACCCTCAGCGGGCTTGTACAGGTCAGCCCCGATCAGGCCGGCGGTCCAGGCCACGGCGGCGGGGCCATGCGCTTCACCGCTGCCCAGCATGACCAGCACGTCGATCTCGTCGGAGGGGGCAGCCTTGAGCGCCTGCACCAGCACCGTGCTCAGCCCCGGGATCAGCCCCGCGCCCAGCAGCACGTTCGTCCCGCTCTCGCGTAACTGCTCCAGATACGCAGCAGTGGCCGAGATCTCGACCAGGGGTGTCTCCCCCACCGACGGGCCGATGCGAGCGTCCTCAATGCCCGATGCATTGACCACCACATCGACACTGGCCGCCGCCCGCTCCAAGGCGCGCCACCCGTCCATTGTTGGTAGTTCGATCCGGACCCCGCCGGGAACCGCCGTGCGCCCGGCCGGGATCACTACGTGCCCGTCGGCGAGCAGTTCGGCCGCAATCACTCGCCCGACTGCTCCGCGCGCACCCAGCAGCAACGTCTTCATGAGCTAACTCCAAACGCTTGGTTGGGTTTAGCAGCGTAGGCAGGTCTCGCCGATATCTGCAACCATCCGGTTGGAGTTGTACGGTGGTGGTCGTGGCATGGGACACCGAGGCGACCAGGAAGAAGCTTTTGGACGCGGGTGCGCGCCAGTTCGCGGCCCACGGGTTCGCGGGGGCCCGGATGGACGCGATCGGCCGGGACGCCGGCGTGAACAAGGAACGCGTCTACAAGTACTTCGGCGACAAGCAGCAGTTCTTCGCCGCAGTGCTGGCGCATGAGCTGTCGGGCTTGCTGGCGGACATCGACATGACGCCGAGCAGCCCCGGGGCGGTCGGCCGCTTCACCGGTGAGCTCTTCGACCGTTGCAACAGAAGGCCCGAGCTACCCCGGCTGCTGGCCTGGGAGAGCCTGGAGGTGGGGCAGGCAGTGGCGCTGGAGCGGCGGCGGCCGATCTGTGCGGGGCAGGTGGACTGCTTCCGCGCAGCAGTGCCGGGGCTGGATCAGGCGGCGGCCGAACACCTGCTGCTGACGGCGGTCACGCTGGTGACCGCCTGCTGGTCGCTGGGCGCGGTGGCGGAGTCGGTGCTGGGCGCCGGGCTGGATCTACCTACCCGACGCCAGGCCGTGGTCAGTCAGATGGAACTCCTGACCAAGGCCCTCAGCTGACGTTGTAGCGGCTCAGCCGCCAGCCCCGCTCAGAGTTCTGCAGTTCGGCCCAGTGCGCGTTGTGCAGGCCCTCCAGCGCGTACCAGGGCCAGTCGGGCGTACCCAGCAGCGAGAAGATGGCTCCCCGCAGGGCGCCGCCGTGCGACACACACACCAGCGTGCCGCCGGTCATCGCCTTCTCGGCCTCGACGATCGCGGCGGCGCAGCGCTCGGCCGCCTCTGACCGGGTCTCGCCGTCGTTGCCCAGCCGCACGTCGGCGTCGCCGCGGCGCCAGGCCGCGTAGTCGTCCGGCCAGACCTTCGTGATCTCGTCGCGGGTCAGGCCTTCCCAGGCGCCCGCGGAGACCTCGCGCAGCCGCGGCTCCAGCCCGACCTCGACGTGCAGCCGGGTGGCCAGGGCGCGGGCGGTCTGCGCGGCCCGGGCCAGGTCGGAGGAGAGGATCTTCACCTCGGTGCCGACCAGCTGCTGGTAGAGCGCCTCGGCGGTGCGCTGGGCCTGGCCCACGCCCACGTCGTCGAGCGGGATGTCGGTCTGCCCCTGGAAGCGCGCGGTGGCGTTCCAGGTGGTGCGACCGTGCCGGATCAGGATCACCCGGTCGGCGGTCACTCCTGGCCGCTCTGCGGCTGGTTGACCTCGGCCGGGAGCTCCAGGACCGGGCAGTCCTTCCAGAGCCGCTCGAGGGAGTAGTACTCGCGCTCGTCCTCGTGCTGCACGTGCACCACGATGTCGCCGAAGTCGAGGAGCACCCAGCGGCCCTCCTGCTGACCCTCCCGGCGGATCGGCTTGGCGCCCGCCTTGAGCAGCTCCTCCTCCACCCCGTCGACGACCGACCGGACCTGGCGCTCGTTGTTCGCCGAGGCCACCAGGAAGGTGTCGGTGATCACCAGGTGGTCACTGACGTCGATGGCGACGATGTCGGTGGCGAGCTTCTCGGCGGCCGCGCGGGCAGCACGGGTGGCGAGGTCGATGGCATGGTCTGACGCGGTCACACCCCCAACCATCTCACGCCTTCAGAGGGCTTCCGGACGCTCCGGACGGTAGAGGCCGTGCTTGGCGATGTACTGGACCACGCCGTCGGGCACGAGGTACCAGACCGGTTCCCCGTCGGCGACCCGGTCGCGGCAGTCGGTGGAGGAGATCGCCAGGGCCGGCACCTCGAGCAGGCTGATCCGGTCGGCGGGCAGGCCGGAGCCGTCCAGCCGGTGCCCCGGGCGGGTGACCCCGATGAAATAGGCCAGCTGGAACAGCTCGTCCGGGTTCTTCCAGGACAGGATCGCGGTGAGCGCGTCGGCACCGGTGATGAAGTACAGGTCCGCGTCCGGGTACAGCTCGGACAGGTCGCGCAGCGTGTCCTTGGTGTAGGTGGGCCCGCCGCGGTCGATGTCCACGCGGCTGACCGTGAACCGCGGGTTGGCCGCGGTGGCGATCACCGTCATCAGATAACGGTGCTCGGCCGGGCTGACTCGCCGGTCGTCGACCTTCTGCCAGGGCTCGCCGGTGGGCACGAACAGCACCTCGTCGAGACCGAACCGGCTGCCCACCTCCGAGGCCGCCACCAGGTGGCCGTGATGGACCGGGTCGAAGGTGCCGCCCATCACCCCGATGCGCCGCCGGGGCCGGTCCGGGGCCGGCCCGGCGAGCTCACCGGCGGAGGAGGCGTTCACTCAGTGCTTGCTGGCAACGTTGCGGAACGCGTACGTCAGCAGGAAGAGCACGAAGAAGATCACGGCCGCGATGAGCGGGTAGACCCACGCGTCGAGCGGCAGTTCGTGGTGCTCCTCGGCGGCCTCGGTGGCAGCGGCGACCAGAGCGGCGGGCACGATCATCGTGGAGAACCTCTCATCGAACGGGTGCACCGGGTGATCGTCCCGGGCGGACCTACTCTGCCATGCCGGGTTGCCACCCGCGCGAGCGGCCCGCCCACTGCCCGGTTCGCCGCCCGGCCGGGGCCACCTGGTCGGGCCACTACGCTGACTGGTGATGAGACCCGGAGCCGGCACCGACCGCGACCACGCCCTGCCCCCGCAGCTGAGCGTGGTCGTGCCGATGTTCGACGAAGAGGCCGTGATCGGCATGTTCGTCGACCGGCTGCGGCCGGTCCTCGACGACCTGGGCCAGTCCTACGAGGTCGTGGTGGTCGACGACGGCAGCCGCGACACCACCCCGGCGCTGCTGGAGAAGGCGCGCCGCGACTGGCCGCAGCTGCGGGTGATCCGGCTGCGGGCCAACGCCGGGCACCAGGCGGCGCTGTCGGCCGGGTTGATGCGGGCCCGGGGCAACTGGGTCGCCACCATCGACGCCGACCTGCAGGACCCGCCGGAGACGATCGCGGAGATGCTCACGGCGGCCCGGGAACAGTCCGCCGACGTGGTCTACGGCGTGCGCAACGACCGCACCACCGACTCGGCGTTCAAACGGCTCACGGCCGACGGCTACTACCGGATGATCCGGCGGCTGGTCGGCCATCACGTGCCTGCCGACGCGGGCGACTTCCGCCTGATGTCACGGGCCACGGTCGACGCGGTGAACCGGCTGCCGGCCCAGAACCGGGTGCTACGGCTGGTCGTGCCCGCGCTCGGATTCCCCAGTGCACAGGTCGGTTACCGGCGGGAGGAGCGGGCCGCGGGCACCACGAAGTACCCGCTGTCGCGGATGATCCGGCTCACGGTGGACAGCCTGACCGGTTTCTCGGTCGCCCCGCTGCGCCTGGCCACCTACTTCGGTCTGGGCGGCGCCCTGGTCACCGCGGTGCTGTTCGCAGTGGCGATCGTCGCCTTCCTGACCGACCACACACTGCCCGGCTGGACCTCGACGTTCGTGGTGGTCGCGGGGGTCGGCGCGGTGCAACTGCTGTGCCTGGGGCTGCTCGGTGAGTACGTCGGCCGGCTCTACACGCAGTTGCAGGGGCGGCCGACGTACCACATCGCGTACGACTCGTTCGAGTGGGACCCGGAAGAGAATTGAGGACGTCGGTGACGGCCCGCGTTCCTACGCGGGCTTTTTCGCGTGGACCAGCAGGGTGACACCCGGCAGCGACTTCACCGGCAGATAGCGCTCCAGCGTGATCACCGCGCGCAGGGCGTTGTTCAGCAGCGCGGGCGGGTTGTCCAGGTCGCTACCGGTGGAACTGCGGCGGCGCAGCTGCACCAGCGGGCGCATCAGCACGTTCCAGCTGATCATCGGTTCCAGCTCGAAACCCGCACCCTGCAAGAGGTCTCCGAGCGTCTGCCGGGTGTAGCGGCGCACGTGGCCGACCGCGTCGTCGTGTGCCGACCAGAGCTTCGGGTCGCACGGGACCGCCACCAGGAACGTCCCTCCCGGCTTGAGCGCGTCGAACACCCCGGTGGCGGCGGCCTTGTCGTCCTCCAGATGCTCGAGCACGTCGAAGGCGACCACCAGGTCGAGACTGGCCGGCTCCAGCGGGAGCCGGGTGGCATCGCCGCGTAGCACCGGAATGCCCCGGGCGGCGCAGACTTCGGCGCCGGTGGGGCCGTACTCCAGGGCTGCCGCCTGCCAGCCGAGCGACTGCAGCACCCGGGTGTTGCCACCACCCGCGGCGCCCACGTCGAGCGCGCGCCCCGGCTTCAGATCGGCGACGGCCTGGGCCAGCAGGTGCCGGCGCTCGCGGTACCACCAGTGCCGCTCCTCAAGCTCGGTGAGCTTGCGGACCTCGGTCGCCTCCATGCGTTGGGTACTCCCGGTTTTCGTCGAAGGGGGATGATCAGGGACGGGTGTGGCCGTCGCCGTTGACGATCCACTTGGTGGACGTCAGCTCGGCCAGGCCCATCGGCCCACGGGCATGGAGCTTCTGGGTGGAGATGCCGACCTCGGCGCCGAGCCCGAACTGGCCGCCGTCGGTGAACGCGGTGGAGGCGTTGACCGCCACCACGGCGGAGTCGACCTCGGCGGTGAACCGCTCGGCCGAGCGCAGGTCGGAGGTCAGGATCGCCTCGGTGTGACCGCTGGAGTAGGTGCGGATGTGCTCGATCGCCCCGGTCAGGTCGTCGACCACGCCGACCGCGATCTCGGCGGCGAGGTACTCGGTGTACCAGTCGTCTTCGGTGGCCGGCTCGGCCTTCACCCCGGCTGCCTCGGCGGCGGCCAGAGCGCGCGCGTCGGCGTGGATGCGCACCCCCTGCTCGGCCAGCGCGGTGAGCGCGGCGGGCAGGAAGGTGTCGGCGGCGGACGCGTGCACCAGCAGCGTCTCGGCCGCGTTGCAGACGCTGGTGCGCCGCAGCTTGGCGTTCAGCGTGACCTCGAGGGCCATCGCCTGGTCGGCGCTCGCGTCGACGAAGACGTGGCAGTTGCCGGTGCCGGTCTCGATCACCGGCACGGTCGAGTTCTCCACCACGGTCCTGATCAGCCCGGCCCCGCCGCGCGGGACCAGCAGGTCGACCAGGCTCCGGGCGCGCATCAGGTGCTGCACGCCCTCACGGCCCCACGGGTCGATGGTGGCCACCGCGTCGGCCGGCAGACCGACACTCTGCAGGGCCTGGCGGATCAGGTCGACCAGCACCGTGTTGGTGGACTCGGCGGCCGAGCCACCGCGCAGCACCGCCGCATTACCGCTCTTCAGGGCCAGGCTGGCCGCGTCGATCGTGACGTTCGGCCGGGCCTCGTAGACCATCCCGATGACGCCCATCGGCACCCGCACCTGACGCAGGCGCAGACCGTTGGGCAGCGTGGAACCGCGCACCACCTCGCCCACCGGGTCGGGCAGGCCGACGATCTCGCGCACCGCACCGGCGATCGCCTCGATCCGCGGCGGGTCGAGCCGGAGCCGGTCGGCCAGGTTGGCGGCCAGACCGGTGCGCTCGCCGCGCTCCAGGTCTTCTGCGTTCGCGGCGACGATGCGCGGGGTCTCGGCCACCAGGGCCTCGGCGAGGGCGCCGAGCGCCGCGTCCTTCACCTCACGCGGGGCGGTGGCCAGAGCCCGGGCGGCCTGCTTGGCCCGGCCCGCCACCTCGTGCACGGCATCGCGGACGTCTGTCGCGGAAGCACTGGGCGACTCGACTTCGGTACTCACCGGGCCACTCTAATGGGCTCGCCCACAGGGTTGACCAAATCTTTCCGCGCACCCGACCGCCGGACGGGTGACCAGGCCGCCCCGATCGTCCACAGTTCTGAGGGTTCTCTCAGTCGTCAAAAGGGACGATCTCTCCCAAGGCGTACACCCGCTGGTGCCCGTCCCGGTCCCACTGCTGCTGGGCCGAGGCCAGGTCGACCACCTCGAGGCCGCTCACCCGCCAGCCGGGAAGCTCCTCGAAGACCTCCTCGTCGCCCCACAGCGAGAGGGCCTGACGGGTGGCCTGGGCCGCGTCGTCGCACTCGTCCCAGTAGCGCACCTGGGCCCGCGTGCGGTCGTAGCGGATGCTGACCACGAACGCCCGCTCGACGCTGAGCCGCTCGAGCGCGGCCCGGACCTCGGGCAGGACGAGGGCGCCCCCGCCGACCGTGACCGTGACGAACCACAGTTCGCGCGCAGCAGCAGGATCTTCGGCGCGGGCGATGTACGGCTGCTGCTCGAGGGCTGCGCGCCGCACGCACGACGTGGAGGGGACGTCGTGACGTGATCCGATTGACACCCCTCTAGTTGAGCAGATGGCGACGCGAACGTCTCGGGAATCGGCCACGAACCGCTGAATTCGTAGGATCAGCACAGCCGCGCAATCTTGATGCGTGGTGTGGCGGGATAGTCACGGGGCAGGTGATCTGCCCGTTTTCTGTGCGTCCGATCTGCGTCGGATCTGCTCAGCGACCGCGCAGCAGGACGATGTCGTCGCGGTGCACGATCTCCCGCGAGTAGTCCGGCCCGAGCTCCTCGGCCAGCTCACGGGTGGAACGCCCCAGCAGGGCGGGCAGTTCACCCGAGTCGAAGTTCACCAGCCCCCGGGCCACCGCGGCGCCGGCCGGATTCACCAGGTCCACCGCCTCCCCCGCGGCGAACCGGCCCTCGACCTTGACCACCCCGGCGGGCAGCAGCGACATCCGGCGCTGCACCACGGCGGCGACCGCCCCCTCGTCCAGCACCAGGCGCCCGCCCGCCTTGGCCGCGTGACGCAGCCAGAGCAGGCGGCTGGCGGTACGTCCGCCGCGGGCCTCGAACCAGGTGCCCACGTCTTTGCCGGCCAGGCCGTCGGCGGCATTCGCGGCCGAGGTGAGCAGGGTGGGGATGCCTGCGACGGTGGCGATCCGGGCCGCGTCGACCTTCGTCACCATGCCGCCGGTGCCGACATTGCTGCCCACCGAGCCGATCTCCACCCCTTCGAGATCGGCCGGGCCGCTCACCAGGTCGATCCGGCGGGCGCCGGGACGGCTCGGCGGGCCGTCGTAGAGCGCGTCGACGTCGGACAGCAGCACCAGGGCGTCGGCCCGGACCAGGTGCGCCACCAGGGCGGCCAGCCGGTCGTTGTCGCCGAACCGGATCTCGTCGGTGGCCACCGTGTCGTTCTCGTTCACCACCGGCAGCACCCCCAGCCCGAGCAGCCGGGTGAGGGTGCGCCGGGCGTTGGCGTAGTGCGTGCGCCGGATCACGTCGTCGGCGGTCAGCAGGACCTGCCCGACGGTGATCTCCCGCCGGGCGAAGGCCGCCGTGTAGTGCGCCATCAGCAGGCCCTGCCCGACGCTGGCCGCGGCCTGCTGGGTGGCCAGGTCCTTCGGGCGCCGGGCGAGGGTGAGCGGGGCCAGGCCGGCGGCGATCGCGCCGGAGGAGACCAGGACGATCTCCTGACCGGCCCGCCGGTGCTCGGCCAGCGCCGCGACCAGCTGCTCGATCCGCTCCGCGGCGATCGGGCCGCCGGCCGCCGAGGTCAGGGACGAGGAACCGACCTTGACCACGATCCGCTGGGCGGCCACCAGCCGCTGACGACCCGACTCCTGAGCATCCACGGTGCTAGTCCTACCAACCCCGGCCCGGCCCCGGTCAAAGCGGTTTCACGCCTCGGACTCAGTCCCGCCCGTCCTCCAGCGCCCCGGCCGACGCCTCGTCGAGGGCCGGATCGGTCCAGTGACCGGCCTGGCGCTCATGAGCCAGCTCGTCCCGGGCCTCCGTCTTGGCGTTCATCGAGTCCACGTACTTCTCGCGCCGCATGGCCCGGGTCGGACGGGCGTCGGACTCCAGCCGGACGTCGGAACCACGCGGCGCCGCCGGGCCGGTGGCGGCCGCGATCAGCGTGGGCTCCCAGTCGAAGATCACCCCGTCGTCGCCACCGATCACCACCGTGGCGCCGGCCACCGCACCGGCCTTCGCCAGCGCGTCCTCGACCCCGAGCCGGGCCAGCCGGTCGGCCAGGTAGCCGACCGCCTCGTCGTTGGCGAAGTCGGTCTGGCGCACCCAGCGCTCGGGCTTGGCCCCGCGCACCCGGTAGAACGGGCCGTCCGCGCTGTTCTCGCGGCGCACGTCGAAGGCGTCCTTCTCGGTCACCGGGACCGGCCGGACGACCACCCGCGGGGCCTCGACCGGGCCGGCGTCGGCGCGGGCCTGGGCCACCAGGTCGGCCATCGCGAAGGTGAGCTGACGCAGCCCCTCGTGGGCGATGGTGGAGACGACGAACACCTTCAGGCCGCGGGCCTCCAGGTCGGGCTTGACCATCTCGGCCAGCTCACGAGCCTCGGGCACGTCGACCTTGTTCAGCACGACCAGGCGCGGCCGCTCCTTCAGCGGCTTGGTGCCCGGCTCGACCGGGTAGGCGTCCAGCTCGGCCTCGATCACGTCGAGGTCGCTGAGCGGGTCGCGGCCGGGTTCCAGGGTGGCGCAGTCGAGCACCTGCACCAGGGCGGCGCAGCGCTCCACGTGACGCAGGAACTCCAGGCCCAGGCCCTTGCCCTCGCTCGCGCCGGGGATCAGCCCGGGCACGTCGGCCACGGTGAACCTCACGTCGCCGGCCTCGACCACGCCCAGGTTCGGGACCAGGGTGGTGAACGGGTAGTCGGCGATCTTCGGGCGGGCCGCCGAGACGGCCGCGATCAGGCTGGACTTGCCCGCGCTGGGGAAGCCGATCAGGCCGATGTCGGCGACCGTCTTCAGCTCCAGCGTGACGTCACCGGCCCAGCCGGGCTCACCGAGCAGCGCGAAGCCGGGCGCCTTGCGGCGGGCCGAGGCCAGCGCCGCGTTGCCCAGGCCGCCGCGGCCGCCCTCGGCGACCACGTAGCTGGCCCCGTTGCCGACCAGGTCGGCGATCAGGTTGCCGTCGGCGTCCTTGACCATCGTGCCGTCCGGCACCCCGAGGATCATGTCCTCGCCGTTGGCGCCGTTACGGTGGTCGCCCTCGCCGGGCTTGCCGTTGGTGGCCTTGCGGTGCGGGGAACGGTGGTAGTCGAGCAGCGTGGTGGTCTGCGGATCGACCACCAGGGTCACGTCACCGCCCTTGCCGCCGTTGCCGCCGTCCGGCCCGCCCAGGGGCTTGAACTTCTCCCGGTGCACGGAAGCACACCCGTGCCCGCCGTTACCTGCCGCAACGTGCAGCGTGACCCGGTCTACGAAGGTCACCATGCCGGCCTCTGCTCTCTTCGGTGGTACCCCGCCCGTAGTGATGGATCAGTTCGTGGGTACCAGCGCGAACTGACTGCCGCTGCAAGGCCGAATTGAGGATGCCGGTGTTCTCTTCAGGGACTTCCTCGGCCCCGAGCATGCTTCCTGATCCGTGCAACGTTGTCGTACTACCCGTGAGTCGGGTGCAACCAGGACATGATGCGTACCTGGACACGCAAGAGGGCGAGCCGGTCACCCGGCCCGCCCTCGTGCGGAAAGCTCGAAGCGGTGCTTACTCGGCGCCGACCGGGCTGACGATGCTGATGATGCGACGGCCACGACGCTGGCCGAACTCCACCGCACCCGGGGTCAGCGCGAACAGCGTGTCGTCCTTGCCGCGGCCGACGTTCTCGCCCGGGTGGAAGTGGGTGCCGCGCTGACGCACGATGATCTCGCCCGACTTGACCAGCTGACCACCGAACCGCTTGACACCCAGACGCTGAGCGTTGGAGTCGCGGCCGTTACGGGAGGAGCTGGCGCCCTTCTTGTGTGCCATGTGATTCTTCCTGCCTTCTGCTCAGCCGTGGACTACTTGGAGATACCGGTGATCTTGATCTTGGTCAGCGGCTGGCGGTGGCCCTGGCGCTTCTTGTAACCGGTCTTGTTCTTGAACTTCTGGATGACGATCTTCGGGCCCTTGGCGGCCTCGACGATCTCGGCGGCGACGCTCACCTTGGCGAGGGCGTCGGCGGCGCTGGTCACGTCGGTGCCGTCGACCAGCAGCAGCGGGACGAGCTTCACGGCGTCGCCGGGCGCGCCCTCGACCTTGTCAACAGTGAGGACGTCGCCGACGGACACCTTCTCCTGGCGGCCACCAGCGCGGACGATCGCGTACACGTGAAATCACTCTCCGGTCAGTTCAACGGGGGTGCGGTTCTCTCCCCGACACCCCGGAAGGGTGAGGGCTCAACGCAGGCATATCGATGCCAGGCGGCGCACCGCAGTAAAGATTACGGATAGCGAGGCCAAGGAGCAAACCAGCGCCTTCGCCGGACCCCGGATATCCCGCTTCCGGTGGACATCCTCTCAGGTCAACGACCGGTTCCGCCGATCTTCACCGGAAGTGACGCCGACGGCCGGAACGGACTCGTGAGCAGCATGACCAGGTGGCGCGCACTGTCGGCGGGCGCGGCCGCACGAGCGCAGGCCCTGTCCCGGTGGGTGCGGGCCGAGGTAAGCCACGTCACCGTCGGCTCCGGCCGCGGGTTCGGCGCCTGGGACGTTCCGGAGGCGAACCGCTCGGCCATCGGCATCCTGCTGGCCGGCATCGTCCTGCTGCCGGTGGACGCCTTCGTCTTCGGCTACACCGGCGCCGCGGCGGTCTGGGGAATCGTCCTGGCGATCGCCCTGGCCGGGTCTCTCGCCCTCCTGTTCAGCCACTACCCACTCGCCGAGGCCGTACGCGACTTCGTCTACCTGTGGGTGGTGGCCACCTCGTCGTCGGTCCTGCTGACCCGCGGCAACCAGGCCCGCCGCCGCCTCACCGAGCAACTCCGCCGCCAGGCCGACCTGGACGACCTGACCGGGCTGGTCACCCGCCGGGTCCTCGACGAGGCCGCCCGAGGTGCGCTCGCGGCCGGCCCCGGGCCGCCGGGCGCTGCTCTGCTGGTGGTCGACCTGGACCGGTTCAAGACCATCAACGACACCTACGGCCACCCGGTCGGCGACGCCGCCCTGAAGCACCTGGCCGCCGTCCTGGCTGCCAACACCCGCCCCGACGCGGTGATCGGGCGGATGGGCGGCGACGAACTCGCCGTACTGCTGCCGGGCTGCGACCACGAGGTGGCGGTGCGACGGGCCGAGCAGCTGGTCCAGACGGTGCGCGCCTCCCCGCTGGAACTCCCGGACGGAACCGTTCTGTCCTTCACCGTGAGCATCGGCGTGGCCCACGCCCCGACCGACGGACGCGATCTGCCGGAGCTCTACGCCAGCGCGGACGCGGCCCTGTACGTGGCCAAGCGCGATGGGCGGGACCGCTCGGCCTACGCCGGGATGGCTCCTGGCGCCAGGGGTTAGAGCTTGAGGTCCAGTTCGGTCGTCGAGCCGGGAATCAGCCGCACCGGGATCTCCCAGCGGCGCCGGTGCAGATGACAGACCGCTCCCGCCTCCTGGCTGATGTCACAGGAAGCCGCGCGGGCCTCGACCAGGAGCCGGCCGTTCACCCGTCCGCCCGAAAGCTCTCCGGCGAAGGCGATCCGACGGTTCAGGCCCCGCTCACCCCCAGCCCCCTGCTCGAGCAGTGAGGCCGGCTGAGCAGTGATCTCGAGCCAGGTGGGGTCACCGTCCCGCGTATCGGTCTCCTCCCCCGGCGGCGGAGTGAAACGAACTGTCACCTGGGCACCTTCGGGATCCAGATCGGCTACCGACTGCTGCACCGGAGCCGGTCCGGCCGGTTCGTCCCAGCCGCCTTCGAGTCGGTGCACCTGGTGCTGCCCGGCGTCGGCCACCCAGAGCTGATTGAGGACGATGGTGAGCGCGGACGGCTCCCCGAGTCCGGTGAGCAGGGTGGTCACCTGGTCGGTGATCGGGTCGTAGGCCCGGACCGAACCGTTGAAAGTATCGGCGACAGCGATCTTCCCGTCCGGCAACGCCTGCACGCCGAGCGGGTGCTGCAGACGGGCGTCCCAGGCCGGGCCGTCGTCCTGCCCGAACTCGAAGAGACCCTGCCCGATCGCCGTGCGGACCTGGAGACTGCCGTCGTCCGCGCGGTAGAGCAGACGTAGGGCAGAACTCTCGGCGTCGACGATCCACAACCCTCGGAAATCCACCGAGAGCCCGGAAGGCTGGGCGAACCAGGCCTTCTCGGCCGGGCCGTCGACAAGCCCTTCCTTGCCGGTACCGGCGTAGACCTGCACCTCGCCGCAGGCCGGGTCCACCGACCAGAGCTGGTGCCGCCCGATCCCCGCCACCACGATCCGGCTGTCGAACCAGGCCACGTCGCCGGGTGTCGAGATGCCGGTGGCCACCGTACTCACCGAGAGATCGTCGAGCCTCAGCCCGCGCAGAGCGTCGTTACCGCTGTCGGCGATCACCACGTCGTACCCGGCCTTGACCGCCACGTCGGGTGGCAGGACGGCAGCGCCGAGAGGATCGGCGAACTGAGCAGTGCCGGCCGGCCCGTCGACGAAACCCCGGATCCCGGAACCGATGTGCTTCTGCCCCAGGAGAAGACGCTGATTGCCGGTGTCCGAGGTCAGCACCTCGCCGTCCGACAGGGCGACCAGGCCACCGGGAAAGCGAAGGCCCTGAGGACTCTCCACCCGCACTGGTGCGGGTGGGACCGAGGCGGGCACCCCGTCCTCAAGCTTTTCCGAGATCAACCCGGCCAGCTCGGGAACGTGCCCCTCCCCCGAGACCTGGGCCACCACGTACCCGTCCGGATCGATGAGAACCAGCGTGGGCCAGGCATTCACCGCATACGCGTCCCAGGTGAGCAGATCCGCGTCGTCCAGCACCGGATGCTCCACCCGGTAGCGCTCCACGGCATTGGCCACCGCCGAAGCCGTGGCCTCGTAGGGGAACTTGGGCGAATGCACCCCGATCACCGTGAGCACGTCAGCGAACTGCCGCTCCAGCGGCCGTAGTTCGTCGAGCACGTGCACACAGTTCACGCAGGCGCCGGTCCAGAAGTCGAGCATGACCCAGCGACCGCGCAGCTGCTGCAGGTCCAGGCCGGGCGAGTTGAGCCACCCCCGGCCGCGCAGGCGGGGCGCACGGATCCTCACCGTTCGCCCCGCCGGCCCGAAACCCTTAGTGGTGGTGGTTGTTGCGGCCCTTACGACCACCGCCGCCACCGCCGTTGCCGTTCTCCTGCTGCTTCTTCTCGACCGGCTCGTCGTGCATGATCAGCCCACGCCCGCCGCAGTGCTCGCAGGTCTCGCTGAACACCTCGAGCAGCCCCTGGCCGACCCGCTTACGGGTCATCTGCACCAGGCCGAGCGAGGTGACCTCGGCGACCTGGTGCCGGGTGCGGTCGCGGCCCAGGCACTCCAGCAGCCGGCGCAGCACCAGGTCCCGGTTGGACTCCAGCACCATGTCGATGAAGTCGACCACGATGATGCCGCCGATGTCGCGCAGCCGGAGCTGGTGCACGACCTCCTCGGCAGCCTCGAGGTTGTTCTTGGTGACGGTCTCTTCCAGGTTGCCGCCGGCCCCGGTGAACTTGCCGGTGTTGACGTCGATGACGGTCATCGCCTCGGTCCGGTCGATCACCAGCGAACCGCCCGAGGGCAGCCAGACCTTGCGGTCCAGGCCCTTGGCCAGCTGCTCGTCGATCCGGTACTTGGCGAAGACGTCCTTGTCGCCGGTCCAGTGCTCGACCCGCTCGGCCAGGTCCGGCGCGACGTGCGCGATGTAGCCCTGCAGCGTCTCCCAGGCCTCGTCACCGGAGATGATCAGCTTGCTGAAGTCCTCGTTGAAGACGTCCCGGACCACCTTGATCGCCAGGTCCGGCTCGCCGTACAGCATCGCCGGGGCGTTCGCCGAGTCGATCTTGGCGGTGATGCTCTCCCACTGCGCCTGCAGCCGGGTGACGTCGCGCTCCAGCTCGTCGTCGCTGGCGCCCTCGGCCGCGGTGCGCACGATCACGCCGGCGTTGTCCGGCACGACCTCGCGCAGGATCTTCTTCAGGCGGGAACGCTCGGTGTCGGGCAGCTTGCGGCTGATCCCGGTCATCGAGCCGTCCGGCACGTAGACCAGGTAACGGCCGGGCAGCGAGATCTGGCTGGTCAGGCGGGCGCCCTTGTGACCGATCGGGTCCTTGGTGACCTGCACCAGCACCGAGTCGCCGGCGTGCAGCGCGTGCTCGATGCGGCGCGGCTGGCCTTCCATGCCGGCGGCGTCCCAGTTCACCTCACCGGCGTAGAGCACGGCGTTGCGGCCCTTGCCGATGTCGACGAACGCGGCCTCCATGCTCGGGAGCACGTTCTGCACCCGGCCGAGGTAGACGTTGCCGACGGTGGAGGTCTGGGTCTTACGGGCGACGTAGTGCTCGACCAGCACGCCGTCTTCCAGCACACCGATCTGGGTGCGGCCGTCGCGCTCGCGCACCACCATCTTGCGCTCGACGCTCTCCCGGCGGGCCAGGAACTCGGCCTCGCTCAGGATGGTGCGCCGGCGGCCGGCCTCGCGACCCTCACGGCGGCGCTGCTTCTTGGCCTCCAGGCGGGTGGAACCGCGCACCGACGTGACGTCGTCGCTGCTGGTACCGCCGCCGGAACGGCTGCGGCTCTCGCGGACCTTGGTGACGACGGTGGTGCCCTCGTCGACCGAGACCTCACCGTCGGTGCCGGCCGAGCCCCGGCGACGACGACGGCGACGGCGACGGCTGCCGGTCGACTCCGACGACTCCTCGCCGTCCTCGTCCTCGCCACCGTCGGTGTCGTCGGACGTGGGCTCGGCCTCTTCGGCGCTCTCCGGCGCAGCTGCCGCGGCGGGCGCCGCGGGCGCGGCCTCGGGCTGGTCGCCCGAGTCGCCCCGGCTGCGGCCTCGGCGGCCCCGGCCACCCCGGCGGCGACGACGACGGGGAGCGCTGCTCTCCTCCTCGTCCTCCTCGCCGGCTGCTTCGTCGCTCTCGTCCTCGTCGACGACGTCCTGCTCGTCGGCCGCGGCCTCGTCGTCGGTCTCGTCCTCGACCTCGTTCTCGTCGAGGTCGTCGAGGTCGTCGGCCTCGTCGGACAGGTCGCCGGCCGGGCCGTCGAGCAGGCCGGTGGCCTCCTCGGCGACGTCCTCGGCGGCGACGACCTCGTCGTCATCGATGTCATCGACGGGGCGGGTGGTCGCGGCGACCTCGTCCTTCGGGGCTTCCTCGGCGACCGGCTTGGGCGGGCCCGCCGGACGGGAGGCGGCCCGGCGCGGACGCGCCGAGACCGGCTCGGGAGCCTGGAAGAGCGGCATGATCGCCGGCCGCGTGGGCGCAGCCTGGACGTCACCCTGCTGGGCGGCGATCTGCGCGGCGGTACGGCCGGCCTCCGGCGCGTCGCCCCGCTGGGCGGCGGCGGCCTGGTCGCGGGCGGCCTGGGCGGCCTCTTCGGCCGCGGCCTCGGCGGCGCGCTCCGCGGCCGAACGCACACGGGTGCGCGGGCGGCTGCGCGGCGCCTCGGCGGAGGGCTGGGTCTCGATTGAGGACGACTGTGCGGACGACGCGGCCAGGTCACCGGACGCGTTGGTCAGGTTGCCGGAGCCAGCCTCGGAACCGCTCGCTTCAGTGCCACCGAGTTCGGTGCCACCGGCTCGCGTGCCGCTGGTTCCGGCTCCACTGGCTGCGGCGCCGCGGGCCTGCGTGCCACCAGCTTGCGTGCCACCGACCTGGTTGCTGCCTGCACCGTCCTGGTCGGCACCTGCTTCGGTACCGCTCGGCTGGGCGGCGCTGCCCTGGGAAGCGTCGCCCTGGAGCGAGCTCGCCTGGGTGCTGCTGCTCTGGCTCGCGCTGCTACCGGCTTCCCCGGCCTGGGTGTTCTCGCCGGCCGAGGCGCTCTCGGACTGGGCAGCCTGCGTGCTGGTCGCCGGGGCAGAAGCCTTGCGGGTGCTGCGGCGGCGGGCGGTCTTCTTGGCCGGTGCGGCGGTGGGCTCGGCGAACAGGGTGTCGGCGCCCGGCGCGGACGGAGCCTCGACCCCGGCGACACTGGCCAGGACCTCGGCCGTCTCGAGCTCGGCGGCGCTGATGGGCTGCGCGCTGCCTGCGGCGTTCTGCGTGCCGGCGGCGGTACCCGCGGCACCTGCACCGTCAGCGACCGCGCTACCCGAGCCACTGCTCCCAGCAGCCGCGCTACCCGCGCTGCTGTTCCCAGCGCCCGTGCTACCCGCAGCGGTGTTCCCCGCGCCGGTCTTCCCAGCAGCCGTGCTGTCCGCGCCGGTGTTGGTGGCGCCGGCGCTACCTGCGGCGCCATTGCTACCCGCCGTGCCGCTGGCGACCGCGTCAGCTTCGGTGCCCGCCTCGGCGGCGGCCGCGGCGGCGCGCTTCGACGTGCGCTTACGGGTGGTGCGGGCGCGCTTGACCGGCGCCGGGGTCTCCCCCTCGGCCGCCTCGCCCGTGCTCTCGGCGCCTTCGGCAGCTGCGCTCTCCCCCGCGGCGGCCTCGGCCGGAGCGGCCACGGCCTTCTTCGCGGTGCGGGCGCGGGTGCTGCGGCGCCGGGTGGTGGTGGCGGGCGCCTCGGGATCGGGGACCACGGCCGCGGGCTCGGCGCCGGTGGCGTCGGCCGAGGTGTCGGGCACGGCGATCGCTTCTTCGCTGGCCAGCGTCACGTGCTGGGTGTGCTGAGGCGCCGGGGCCTGCGGCGTGTCGCCGGCCGCGGCCTGGGGGTCGCTCGCGCTGTGGTGGCTCGCGGCCAGGTTGCCGATCGGCGCGGTGCCCGCGTCCGGATCGAGGACCGGGCCGGTCGCCGCGGAGACCGAGTCCCGGCCCGCGGCGGTGTCGGGCACCGGGACCGCGGTGGCGTCGGCGGTACCGGCCTGGCCGGCGGCGGCCGCGTCAGCCGGGCCCCCAGCGGCGTCGGTACCAGCCGGGCCGGCGGCCGTGTCGGTACCGGCGGCCGTGTCGGTACCGGCGGCCGTGTTAGTAACGGCCGGGCTCCCAGCCGTGTTGGTGCCGGCGGCGGCCGCAGTGTGCGTGCCGGTCGCGGCCGAGTCGGCATCGGCCGTCTCAGCGGTACCAGCGCTGCCGGTGCCGTCGTTGGTGTCAGTGGTGTCAGCGGCCGAGGTCAGGCCGGTGTCGTTACCGACGACCTCGCCGCCACGTTCTTCGCCGTCTGCGGCCACAGGTGTTTCTTCATTGCTCGCCACGGGCGTTCTCCCGTCAACCCCGGGCGCCGACCACACCGCATCGGCGCCGCTCGGGGCACTCGTGTAGGTCGCCGCGCCTACCGGTCGCGGCGGAAGTCAAGACTCTGCGCCCTATCGGTTGCGCGCCGTGCCGGTCAGGGCTGGGGCGCGGCACCGGTCAGGCGCCGCCGCCGTCCCGATCGGGGACCAGTGGGTCGGTCACCGATCCGTCTGCCTCGTCGAGCAGCCCCTGCGCCAGACGCGTCACTCGGGGAGGTGACGGAGGCGCGAAGTCGGCTACCGCGCGGAAAGCGGAAAGGACGTCGTCGGGGCGTACGGCCGGTGTGTTATGCCGCACGACCAAGCTCAGTATCGCACAACCGTTACCGGGTCTTGATGTGACACTAGGCTCCACTTGGATCCGGAGCACCGCCTCGCGGGCGTCGAACGTTCGCAACCCGTTCTTCGTCATCCGCTGGACCTCGACCCGCTCGGCCGCCAGGAAGCGCTCGACCACGTCGCGGACCTGCGCCTCGTTGTCGGCCGCGGCCTGCTCACCCGGCTGGTTCGCGAACAGCTCGATCTGCCAGACCGAGGCCTGCAGCCGGTCGGCCAGCAGGCCCGGCCCGGCCTCCACCACGTCGATGATGTCCAGGCCGTCGGGCAGCGCCTCGTTCAGCGAGTCCCGGATCGCCTGCGGCTCCCGGCGCTCGGCCAGCGAGATCTCGATGTACTCGGCCTCGCTGGCCGTGCCGGTGGGCGCGGCGTTGGCGTAGGAGATCTTCGGGTGCGGGTGGAACCCGGCCGAGTAGGCCATCGGGATCGCGGCCCGGCGCACGGCCCGCTCCAGCGCCCGCTGGAAGTCGCGGTGGCTGGAGAAGCGCAGCCTGCCTCGCTTGGCGTACTGCAGGCGGAGCTTCTGGACGACCGGGGGCGGCGGCGGGCCGTCCGGCGTGCGCGCCGCCATCAGCCGACCGGCCCGGTGATCGGCGTGTGGGTGTGGGTGTGCGTCTGGGTGGGCAGCGAGGACTTGACCGCGAGCGGCAGCAGCGAGCGGCCGGTCGGGCCGACCTGGATCTCGGTGTTCATCTGCGGGCAGACCCCGCAGTCGAAGCACGGCGTCCAGCGGCAGTCCTCGACCTCGTCCTCGGACAGGGCGTCCTGCCAGTCGTCCCAGAGCCACTCCTTGTCGAGCCCGGAGTCGAGGTGGTCCCAGGGCAGGACCTCGGTCTCCTCCCGCTCCCGGGTGGTGTACCAGGCCACGTCCACCGGGGTGTCGGCCAGGGCCTTCTCGGCGCAGCTCATCCAGCGCTCGTAGGAGAAGTGCTCGCTCCAGCCGTCGAACCGGCCGCCGTCCTCCCAGACCGCGCGGATCACCTGGCCGACCCGGCGGTCGCCGCGCGAGAGCAGCCCCTCGACCTGGCCGGGCTTGCCGTCGTGGTAGCGGAAACCGATCGCCTTGGCGTAGCGCTTGTCCGAGCGGATCGCGTCGCGCAGCTTGGCCAGCCGCGCGTCGACCACCTCGGGGTCGGTCTGGCCGACCCACTGGAAGGGGGTGTGCGGCTTGGGCACGAACCCGCCGATCGAGACCGTGCAGCGGATGTCCCGGGTGCCGGAGACCTCGCGGCCGGTCTGGATCACCCGCTTGGCCAGCTCGGCGATCTGCAGCACGTCCTCGTCGGTCTCGGTGGGCAGACCGCACATGAAGTAGAGCTTCACCTGCCGCCAGCCGGCGCCGTAGGCCGCGGCGACGGTACGCACCAGGTCGTCCTCGGTGACCATCTTGTTGATCACCTTGCGGATCCGCTCGCTGCCGCCCTCCGGGGCGAAGGTCAGGCCGGAGCGCCGGCCGTTGCGGGACAGCTCCTGGGCCAGGTCGATGTTGAACGCGTCGACCCGGGTGCTGGGCAGCGACAGCCCGGTGTTGGTGCCGTCGTAGCGGTCGGCCAGCTGCTTGGTCACCTCGGCGATCTCGGAGTGGTCGGCCGAGCTCAGGCTGAGCAGGCCCACCTCCTCGAACCCGGTGGCCTTCAGACCGGCGTCGACCATCGAGCCGATGCCCTGGATCGAGCGCTCGCGCACCGGCCGGGTGATCATCCCGGCCTGGCAGAAGCGGCAGCCGCGGGTGCAGCCGCGGAAGATCTCCACGCTCATCCGCTCGTGCACGCTCTCGGCCACCGGGACCAGCGGCTTCTTCGGGTAGGGCCACTCGTCGAGGTCCATCACGGTGTGCTTGCTGACCCGCCAGGGCACGCCGGCCCGGTTCGGGGCGACCCGGCTGATCCGGCCGTCGGGCCGGTACTCCACGTCGTACATCGAGGGGACGTAGACCCCGCCGGTGCCGGAGAGGCGGAACAGCAGCTCCTCGCGGCCGCCCGGGCGGCCCTCCTGCTTCCACTCCCGGATCACGTCGGTGATGATGCCGACGGCCTGCTCGCCGTCACCGAGCACGGCGGCGTCGATGAAGTCGGCGATCGGCTCGGGGTTGAAGGCGGCGTGTCCGCCGGCCAGCACGATCGGGTGCTCGACCCCGCGCTCGGCGGCGCTGAGCGGGATGCCGGCCAGGTCGAGGGCGGTGAGCATGTTGGTGTAGCCGAGCTCGGTGGAGAACGACAGGCCGAGCACGTCGAAGTCGCCTACCGGGCGGTGGGCGTCGACCGTGAACTGGGGAACGCCGTGCTCGCGCATCAGCTTCTCCAGGTCGGGCCACACCGCGTAGGTGCGCTCGGCCAGGGCGTCGGGCCGCTCGTTCAGGACCTCGTACAGGATCATGGTGCCCTGGTTGGGCAGGCCGACCTCGTACGCGTCCGGGTACATGAGGGCCCAGCGCACGGTCTCCGGGCCGGCGAAGTCCCACTCCTTGATCGTGGAGTTGAGCTCACCGCCGACGTACTGGATCGGCTTGGAGACGAACGGCAGGAGCGCCTCGAGCCGGTCGAAGACCGATTCGCCGCTCACTGCCGGCTGGGTGTCCGTACGCATCGGGCCAGTTTAAGCGGGACCAGGGACTCTGGACGAAAGCCGGAGTCCCTGGCCCTGCGCGAGAGCTACAGCGAGGGGAACCAGAGGGCGATCTCACGGGCCGCGGACTCGGGCGAGTCGGAGCCGTGAACCACGTTCTGCTGGACCTTCGTGCCCCAGTCGCGGGCCAGGTCGCCGCGGATCGAGCCGGGGGCGGCCTTGATCGGGTCGGTGGCCCCGGCCAGCGAGCGGAACGCCGGGATGACCTGCTGACCCTCGACCACGGCGGCGACCACCGGGCCGGACATCATGAACTCGACCAGGGCGCCGTAGAACGGCTTGCCGACGTGCTCCTCGTAGTGCTTCTCCAGCAGCTCGGCGGTCGGCACCAGCATCTGCAGGGCGACGACGTCGTAGCCCTTGGTCTCGATGCGGCGCAGCACCTCGCCGATCTGACGGTGGCGCACGCCGTCCGGCTTCACAAGAACGAGCGTCCGCTCCGAGGCCATGATCGTTTTCCCTCTCGACAGTTCAAGACACGGATGCCCGGCCGATCGTTCCGGGCCGGGCAGGCAGAGCCTACTGAACACCGATCGGTGTCCGGTCCCCGCCCGTCACCTGTTCGGCGACTCAGGACCGGCCTGGTCGCGGGCGATGGAACACCGTGCGGCCACCCGTGGCCGCGTCCGTCGAGCAGTAGCTGAAGCAGCTGGAGGAGTCATGGAACGCCCGTCGCTGACCACCGTGCTGGCGTCGGTGCTGACGGCCGCCGTGGAGAACGACAACCGGCCGGCCCTGCTGGCCACCGTGATCCCGCTGCCCCGCCGCTCCCCCGACCAGGAGCAGACCGACCCGGACACCCCCGACCCCGGATCGGCCGCCTGAAAGTCAGGCCTTACGGACGGCGGCGGCGATCTCGGAGTTGCCGGAGACCAGTTCGAGCACCTTGCCGGCGGTGGCCGGGGCGTCGAGCAGGGCCACGACCACCGCAGCCACGTCGGCCCGCGGGACCGACCCCCGGTTGACCTTCGGCGCCAGCTTCACCTGGCCGGTGCCGGGCCCGTCGATCAGTGCCCCCGGCCGCAGGATGGTCCAGTCCAGGTCGCGCCCGCGCAGGTCGTCCTCGGCGGCCAGCTTGGCCACCAGGTAGGCGTAGAAGACGTCGTCCAGCCCGTCCGGCCGCGCGCCGTCGGCCACCGCGTCGGCCCCCACGCTGGAGATCTGCACATACCGCCGGACGCCGGACTTCTCGGCCGCCTGGGCCAGCAGCACCGCTGCCGCCCGGTCGACGGTGTCCTTGCGCTGGGCCCCGCTGCCCGGGCCCGCTCCGGCCGCGAAGACCACGGCGTCGGCGCCGGCCAGGAGCCGCACCACCGCCTCGGTGTCCGACTTCTCCAGGTCCAGCACGGCCGGGGTCACCCCCACCGCGCGCAGATCGTCGGCCTGGGCCGGGTTCCGGATGATCCCGACCACGTCCTCGCCGCGGTCGTGGAGCATCCGGCCCAGGATCAGAGCGATCTTCCCGTGGGCTCCGGCGATGACGATGCGCATGAGGTGGACGCTAACCCAGGTGAACGTGAACTGTCCCGGACCACGTCCCCGGCGATCGGACCGGCGGTCGGCCGGTGCGATGAGCGGACGGCTCAGGCCGGCTCGGTCGGCTCCCCGTCCCGGGCCCGTTTCGCCTGCTCGGCCTCGTGAAGCGCCCACCGCTGAGCGCTCTCGCGCTCCAGCCGCACCCCGATCCGGAGTGACACGATCCACAACAGGGCGAACACCACCCCGACGAACAGCATGGTGTGCACCCAGAAGCCGAACCCGATGATCAGCACCTGCAGCAGCGAGCCCACCACGTAACCCGTACGGCTACGCAGCATCCCGGCGGTGAGCAGGAGGGCCAGGGCGAGCGCGCAGCTGATGCCCAGCGCCGCCCCGGTCGACAGGTCGGAGAGCGACTTGGCGACCAGCCCGGCGAAGAACATCACCAGCGCCTCGCTGACGAGGACGGTTGCGGCCATGGTCCGGGTCGGGTTACGCACCCGCCCAGTCTGTCAAAGGTTGCCGCGCTTCCTCTGCTGACCCTCCTCCGACCCGTCTCTGCGGCCTATCGGGTGCTGAACGCCGCGTCGAAGGCGGCGGCCGGCGGGTCGAACAACTGCGAGCGCACGAACTGCAGGGCCTCGGGGGCACCGACCAGCCGGTCCATGCCGGCGTCCTCCCACTCGATCGAGATCGGGCCGTCGTAGCCGATCGCATTGAGCATCCGGAAGCAGGCCTCCCAGGGCACGTCGCCGTGGCCGGTGGAGACGAAGTCCCAGCCCCGGCGCGGGTCGGCCCAGGCCAGGTGCGAGCCGAGCCGGCCGTTGCGGCCGTTGCCCACCTGACGCTTGGCGTCCTTGCAGTCCACGTGGTAGATCCGGTCCCGGAAGTCCCAGAGGAAACCGACCGGGTCGAGGTCCTGCCAGACGAAGTGCGACGGGTCCCAGTTCAGCCCGAAGGCCTCCCGGTGCCCGACCGCCTCCAGGGCCCGTTGCGCCGTCCAGTAGTCGTAGGCGATCTCGGACGGGTGTACCTCGTGGGCGAATCGCACGCCTTCGGAGTCGAACACGTCGAGGATCGGGTTCCAGCGATCGGCGAAGTCCTGGTACCCGGCGTCCACCAGGTCCTGGGAGACCGGCGGGAACATCGCCACGTACTTCCAGATCGCCGAGCCGGTGAAGCCGACCACGGTGTTCACCCCGAGCCGGGCCGCGGCCCGCGCGGTGTACTTCAGCTCCTCGGCGGCCCGGGTGCGCACGCCCTCGGGCGATCCGTCGCCCCAGACCCGGTCGGAGAGGATGCCGCGGTGCCGCACGTCGATCGGGTCGTCGCAGACCGCCTGGCCGGTGAGGTGGTTGGAGATCGCGTACACGTTCAGGCCGTGCTCGGCCAGCAGGTCGCGGCGGCCCTGCAGGTAGGCATCGTCCTCGACCGCCCGCACCACGTCGAGATGGTCGCCCCAGCAGGCGATCTCGAGTCCGTCGTAGCCCCACCCGGAGGCCAGCCGGCAGACCTCCTCGAACGGCAGGTCGGCCCACTGCCCGGTGAAAAGGGTGATCGGTCGTGCCATCTGAACCTCCCAGCGAGAAAGGCCGCCCGGGTCCTGCGAGGAGGACCCGGGCGGCACGGACCTACTTCTGCACCTGCTTGATCAGGTCGGCCGCGTCACGCTTCAACGCGGCCCGGACATCGGCGTCCTTCACGATCGCCTTCGTCACGGAGGCGCTGAACACCTTCAGCGCCGTGACCTTCTTCTTCGGGTTCTTCAGCTGACGGGCCGTCTCGAGCTCGGCCTGCAGCAGCACCGCCCCGGCCTTGGTCACCTTGCCGTCCTTGCGGAACTGGGTGACCAGGGCCTTGACGTCGGCGAACGAGGTGACCGTGGTGAACTCGACCGTCTTCGTGGTCTTCAGCCCGGCCTTGTCGGTCGCCGTCACACTGACCGTGTGCTTGCCCAGATCCAGGTTCCACAGCGGGATCTCGGCACCCGACTTGATCTCGGCGCCGTCCAGGGTGCCGGCGACGGTGTCCAGGCCACCCTCGTCGGTCGCCTCCCAGGCGGGCTTGACCGACTTCGAGTCACCGATGGACGCCCCGGCCTCGATCCCGGTGACGGTCACCGCGGGCGGCGTGGTGTCGTCGGGGTCCTCCCCACCACCCCCGTCGCCCTTGACGAACGTCAGCTGGTCGAGGATCACCCCACCACTCGAGGTGACGAACAGCTTGCCCGTCCCCTTGGGCTTTTCGGTGAGCTTCACCGTCTTCTCGGCGATCGCCGCACTGTCCACGGCCAGTTCCGCGAACGGTTCGGCGGTGGGCTCACCCCAGTGGAACTTCAGGGTGCCGGCCCCGGACGAGGCCACCGTGACCGACCCGACGGCGTCCAGGTTCACCGGGTCCCAGCCGAGGTGGTCTCCCTCGTCGAACGAGGTGACCTTGCGCAGACCGCCGGCCGCGGCGTCGTCCACGATCTCGACGCCCTTCTGCTCGTCGGCCCACTCGGCCTGCTGCACGTCCGGGTTGAGGATCATCGAGACCTCACCGGTGGCGGCCGGCACCCCGTTCGCCCCGGCGTCGGTGTAGCGGATCACCACCACCCCGAAGATGTTCTCGGTGGCGCCGTGCTCCTGGGCGTCGGCCGGGGTGTTGATCGTGAACGTGCAGCCCGAGCCCTGGCTGAGCGGGTGGGCGTGCAGGTCGTGACCGAGACCGAAGGTCCAGGAGACCCGGTTGCAGACGGTCGCGGTGCCGTCCTCGGCGTCGTTCGTGGTCACGGTGAACGGAACCCCGTCACCCCACTTGAAGAACGACCCGTCGGCCGGGGTGGTGACGTTCACCGTCGGCGCCACGTTGCCCACGCTGATCGCGGTGGACGTGAGGCCGAACTTCCCCTCCGGGTCGGTGACCCGCAGGATCGGCGTGTACCGGCCGAGCTCCTCGTAGGTGTACGAGGTGGTAACGCCGGTGGCGTCGAACGTGCCGTCGGCGTCGAAGTCCCACTCGTACTTGAGCTCCTTGCCCTCCGGGTCCACCGAGTCCTCGGCCGAGAACTCCACCTTCAGCGGGGCCTTGCTGCCGCTGACCGGGTCGGCGGTGATCCGGGCCTGGGGCGACTTGTTGCCCGGGGCCCAGTCGATCCGGTAGAGCCCGGCGTCCGGGTTCTGCCGGAAGAAGCCGTCGCCGTAGTCCAGCACGTACAGCGAACCGTCGGGCCCGAACTCGATGTCGATCGGGCTGTCGGTGATCGCCTGGTTGCCGACGGTCAGCTCCTTGTTGGGCAGGAAGTGCTCGATCTTGGAGACCGGGCCGGCCGGCCACTCGAGCGTGAACGCCGCCAGGTAGTCCTGCGAGAACTCGGCGAAGAACGCCTTGTCGTCCCAGTACTCGGGGAACTTGGTGGTGGAGGCGTTGTCGGCGTCGTAGTGGTAGACCGGGCCGCCCATCGGGCCCTGACCGCCCTGCGGGTCGAAGTCGGTCAGTTCCGGCCAGGGCTGGTCGTCCGCGTCGTCCCCGTAGTAGAGGGTTGCGGGCGTGGCCGGCGGCAGGGTGTCCAGACCGGTGTTCCATCGCGAATTGTTCTCCGCGCCCGCGGCGCAGTCGAAGAACTCACCCGGGGCAGACGTCTCGAAGTTCCACTCGTTGTAGTTGAAGTTGTTGCCGGTGCAGTACGGCCAGCCCGAGTTCATCGGCTTGTCGATCCCGGTGGTCTGCCACTCGACCAGGCCCATCGGACCGCGCTCGGCACTGGGCACCGCCGAGTCCGGCCCGTAGTCACCCCAGGAGACGCTCTTGGTCTCCGGGTCGACATCGATCCGGAACGGGTTGCGCACCCCCTGGACGAAGATCTCCGGTCGGGTCTTGGCGGTGCCTTCCGGGTAGAGGTTGCCCTCGGGCACGGTGTACGACCCGTCGGCGGCGACCTTGATCCGCAGGATCTTGCCCCGGAGGTCGTTCGTGTTGCCGGCGCCCCGGCGGGAGTCGAAACCGGGGTTGTAGCCGGGCCGGTCGTTGTTCGGCGCGAAGCCGTTGGCCCCCGGGGTACTGGCCGGGGTGTTGTCGCCGGTGGCCAGGTAGAGGTTGCCCTCGGCGTCGAAGTCGACGTCACCGGCCACGTGGCAGCACTGCCCGCGCTGCACCTCGACCTTGATGATCACCTGCTCCGACTCCAGGTCGAGCTTGCCGCTCTCCAGGTCGAACTTCACCCGGGAGAGCTGGTTGTAGCCCTTCCACTGGTCCCAGTAGGACTCCTCCTGCCCGGCCGGGAGGGTGTTGGGCGCCGAACCGGCCGGCGTGCTGGCCGGGTACGGCGCGTCCATCGTCTTCGGCGCGTAGAAGAAGTAGACCCAGCCGTTCTCGGCGAAGCCCGGGTCGAGCGTGACGGTCTGCAGACCGTCCTCGGAGTTGTTGTAGACGTCGAACTTCCCGGCCTGGGAGCTCACCCCGGTGGTCGGGTCGACCAGGCGCACCACCCCGTCGCGGGCCGTCGTGAGCACCCTCCGGTCGGGCAGCACGGCCAGGTCGATCGGCTCCCCGGTGTCCTTGGTGAGCAGGATCTTCTCGTAGTTCTCCCAGTTCACCGGGTCGTCCGGGTCACCGGGGGCCTCGGCCGCCGGTTTGGCCCCGTGGTGCCCCGCCGCGTTGTCGGCAGCCCGCGAGGAGGCCGGGTTGGCCAGCACCATCGCCAGCACCGTGGCCGAGGTCAGCACCCCGGCCAGGAGCAGGGTGAACAGCCTGATCCGGAGCAGGCTGCGAGCCGGCATCACAGGCTCGCCAGGTGCTGGTAACCGATCCTCGCGTGCTGCAGCGACTGGGCCGGGGCGGTGGTACCACCCGGGGCGGTGTCCTGCTCGACCATCGGGTTACGGCTGTCGGTGCGCCCCACCCGGCGGAAGAACTTCTCGTAGTCGATCTGCCCGGTGCCGAAGGGCACGATGTTGTAGCCGTTGGGCACGTCCTGGTCGGGCTCACCGTCCTTGGCGTGGAACAGCGGGAACCGGGCGTTGGCGGTCAGCACCGTGGCGGCCGGGTCGAACAGGTCCTTGCGGGTGGAGCCGTCCGGGGCGGTGAACTCCCTGAACTTGTACTGGGCCACGTGCGCCCAGAACACGTCCATCTCCAGGTGCACGAACTTCGGGTCGGTGATCTTGAGGAAGTACTCCAGCCGCCGGATCCCGCTGCTGCGCGTGGGGTTGCCGGCCGCGTCGGCCGGGCCGCTGTCGAGCAGGAAGCTGTACGCCGCGTCGTGGTTGTGGGTGTAGAGCTTCAGCCCGGCCCGCGCCGCGATCTTGCCCAGCGCGTTCCACTTCTCCGCGGCCACGTCCCAGTCGGCCTTGAAGGCGCTGTTGGTCGGGTCGGCGCCGGTGCCGATGTGCTGCATGCCGAGGATGTTGGCGATCTCGGTGTGCAGCTTGAAGCGCTCCAGGTCGGCGTCGGTGAACGGCCAGGAGGAGGGGATGAAGCCGTGGTTGCCCTGGGCCCGCAGGCCGTTGTCGTCCAGCCACTTGCGCAGCTGCTTGGCGCCCTCGACCGACTCCAGCGAGGCGCCGCCGGGGGCGTTGGCGTGCTGGTTGTAGCCGGCGAACTCGATCTGCTTGTAGCCGATCTTCGCCAGGGCCTCGAACACCTCCTTGAAACCGGAGGGGCCGTTGAACGCGTTCGGGTCGCGGGAGATGGCGTCGCGCACGGTGTAGAGGATGATCCCGCGCTTGCCCCGGGGGATCGAACCGCCTCCTCCCCGGCCGGCCGGAGCGGCCGAGGCGGGCAGGGCGGGCACCGCGACGGCAGCCGCGGCGGCCAGTCCGGTGCTCGCTGCGAAGAGCTGACGACGGTTCAGCCGCAGGGCTCTGGCCAGGGCTGATGGCTCGTTCTGCGATGGTGCGTCGAACATGCTGTGTCTCCTAGACTGGAGCGGTCAGGGGGGCGTTCCGATCTCGAGCTAGGTGCTGTTCTCCTTCCTGGTGGGTTCCCGCCGGTGTGCCAGCACCGGCGGGAACCATCGCGTGCGGGAAAATCAGGCGGCGCTGGTGGCGGCGACCGGCGCGGGCAGCGACTGCCAGCGCGATCCGGCGGCGGCCGAGTCGGCCACCGCGGCCAGCACCTGCTGCACCTGCAGCCCCTCCTCGAACGACGGCGTGGGGTCGGTGCCGTTGCCCAGATCGGTCAGCAGGTCAGCGATCTCGTGGGTGAAGGAGTGCTCGTAGCCGATCAGGTGCCCGGCCGGCCACCACGCCCTCAGGTACGGGTGCTCCGGCTCGGTGACCAGGATCCGGGTGAACCCCCCGGTCTCCGCGGCGGCGGTGCCGTCGTACAGGTGCAGCTCGTTCATCGACTCGAAGTCGAAGGCCAGGCTGCCCAGGCTGCCGTTCACCTCGATCCGGATGGCGTTCTTGCGCCCCCCGGCGAACCGGGTGGCCTCGAACGACCCGAGGGCCCCGCTGCCGAACCGGCCGATGAAGAGGGCCGCGTCGTCCACGGTCACTGCACCGGTGCCGCCTCCGGTACCGGCTGAGAGACCGGACGAGGCAGCAGGCAACGGGCGTTCCTTGACGAAGGTCTCGGTCAGCCCGCTCACCCCGGCCAGCTGGTCGCCCACGATGAACTGGGTGGCGTCGACGATGTGGGCGCCGATGTCGCCCAGCGCCCCGCTGCCGGCCCGTTCCGCCTGCAGCCGCCAGACCAGCGGGAACTGCGGGTCGATGATCCAGTCCTGCAGGTACTGGGCCCGCACGTGCCGGATCTCCCCCAGCCGGCCTTCGGACACCAGCTTGCGGGCCAGCGCGATGGCCGGCACCCGCCGGTAGTTGAACCCGACCATCGAGCGCACCCCGTGCAGCCGGGCCTGCTGGGCCGCGGCCACCATCAGCTCGGCCTCGGCCACCGTGTTGGACAGCGGCTTCTCGCACAGCACGTGCTTGCCCGCGGCCAGCGCGGCGATCGCGATCTCGGCGTGGGTGTCCCCGGGTGAGCAGATGTCGATGATCTGGATGTCGTCCCGTTCGAGCAGCGCCCGCCAGTCCGTCTCCACGCTCTCCCAGCCGAGTTTCGCCGCCGCGCCCTCCGTCGCCGCCCGGTCCCGGCCACAGATCGCGGTCATCCGGGCGGTGGCCGGCAGGTCGAAGAAGTGCCCGGCCGAACGCCACGCCTGGGAGTGCGCCGCCCCCATGAAGGCGTAGCCGATCATCCCTACCCCGAGGGTGTTTTCCGCCATCAGGACTCGAATCCCAGAGAGAGGTACTGGTCCACGTTCTCCTTGGTCACGGTCTCGCTGGTCAGCGTGATCGAGGCGGGCACCCCGAGCTCGACCAGGTCGGACATCCCCTTGTTCTGCCCCACCAGCCGGGCCAGCTTGACCGCCGAGGCGGCCATGCTCGGCGGGTAGGTGACGGTCGCCTTGACCACCCCGGAGTCGGCCTTGATCAGGTCCATCATGTTCTTCGAGCCGGCCCCGCCGACCATGATGAACTCGTCCCGCCCGGCCTGGTCGATCGCCGCCAGCACGCCCAGGCCCTGGTCGTCGTCGTGGTTCCAGAGCGCGTCGAGCTTCGGCGCGGCCTGCAGCAGGTTGCTGGTCACCTGCTGCCCGGACTCGACCGTGAACTGGGCGCTGACCTGGTTGGAGACCTTGAACCCGGCGGTCGCCAGGGCCTCGGCGAAGCCCTTGCTGCGGTCCTGGGTGAGCGGCAGGTCGGCGATGCCCTGGACCTCGCCGATCACCGGGTTCTTCACGCCCTTCGCCTGCAGCTGCTGCACCAGGAAGTACCCGGCCGCGGCGCCCATGCCGTAGTTGTCGCCGCCGATCCAGGTGCGCGCACCCCGGGGCGAGGAGAACACCCGGTCGAGGTTGATCACCTGGATCCCGGCCTCCATCGCCTTCACCCCGACCTCGGTCAGGGCGTTGCCGTCGAACGGCAGGATCACCAGCACGTCGACGTTGCGGCTGATCAGCGTCTCCACCTGGGAGATCTGCTGGTTCACGTCGTTGCTGCCCTCGACCGCCTGGAAGTCGACGTCCGGGTACTTCTTGGCCTCCTCCTCGGCCTTGGTGGTGATCGCACCGATCCAGCCGTGGTCGGCGGCCGGGGCGCTGAACCCGATCACCACCTCCTGGCCGGGCTCGTCGTTGCCGCTGCCGGTGGCGGCCGCCTGGGTGGTGGCGGCGGCGTCTTCGGTCTCCGGCTCGTTGCTGGTGCAGGCGGCGAGAAAGCCGGCCGCACCGAGCAGTCCGGACCCGACGAGCAGACGCCGGCGGTCGAGAGCGAAACGGTCCATCGGAACCTCCGTGGGATGGGTGGGCGGGAATGCCCTAGCTGGAGCTGCTTTCGCGGTTCGCGCGGCGCTGGAGCAGCACGGCCGCGACGATGATCAGGCCCTTGGCGATGTTCTGGGTCTCGGTGGGCAGGTTGTTCAGGATGAAGATGTTGGTGATCACGGTGAAGACCAGCACGCCCAGGACCGAGCCGACCAGGGTGCCGCGGCCGCCGGTGAGCAGGGTCCCGCCGATGATCACGGCGGCGATCGCGTCCAGCTCGTAGAGCTGGCCGTGGGTGCTGGAGCCGGTGGTGGTGCGGGCCAGCAGCATGATCGCGGCGATCCCGCAGCAGGTTCCGGAGAGCACGTAGAGCAGGGCCGTGTTCAGCCGGGTGTCGATCCCGGCCAGCCGGGCGGCCTCGGTGTTGCCGCCGATCGCGAAGGTGCGCCGACCGAAGGTGGTGCGGTTCAGCAGCACCCAGCCCACGGTCGCCACCAGGGCGAGAATGATGACCAGGAGCGGGATCCCGAGGACGTCGGTGGTCGCCAGATCCTTGATCGGCTGCTCGGTGACCACCTGGGAGCGGTTGTCGGCCAGGCGGGCGGCCAGCCCCCGGGCCGACACCATCATGGCCAGGGTGACGATGAAGGCGACCAGCCGGCCGTAGGCGATCAGCAGGCCGTTCACCAGCCCGGCGCCGGCCCCGACGAGGATCGCGCAGAGCGCCATCATCCACGGCCCGTACGACTGGGTGGCCAGGGTGGTGGCCCAGACCGAGGCCAGGGCCACCAGCGCCCCCACCGACAGGTCGATGCCGCCGCCGATGATCACGAACGTCATGCCGATCGTGACCACACCGATCGTGGCCGAGCTGACCAGGATGTTCTCGAGATTGTCGGCGGTCAGGAAGTTCTCGCTGGAGGCCGCCCCGATCACGGCCAGCACGGCGAGCACCGCCACCAGGCCGAGGTTGCGCACCTCGGTGCCGCGCAGCCGGGCGAGCACGCCGGAGCGGGCCGGCGCCGCCGCCGGGGCGGCCGTCCGGTCTTCGGAAAGGGCCTCGCTCATCGCACGATTCCTTCCATCACCAGGTCGAGCACCCGGTGCTCGTCGAGTTCACCGGCCGGGGCGGTGTGCACCACCCGCCCTTCACGCATCACCAGCACCCGGTCGGCCAGGCCGAGCACCTCCGGAACCTCGCTGGAGACCAGCAGGACGCCCATCCCGGCGTCGGCCAGGCGCCGCACCAGGGCGTAGATCTCCGAGCGGGCGCCCACGTCCACACCTCGGGTCGGCTCGTCGAGCAGCAGCAGCCGGGTCGACCCGAGCAGCCACCGGGCCAGCACCACCTTCTGCTGGTTGCCGCCGGAAAGCGTTCGTACCGGCCGGGTCACGTCGGCCGGGCGCACCTCCAGCCCGGACGTCGCCTCCTGCGCCGTGGTCCGCTCCCGGCGCCGGTCCAGCCAGCCGGGCAGGCCCTTGGTCATCCTCGGCAGCGAGGCCAGCGTGACGTTACGGGCCACCGGTTCACCCAGCAGCAGGGCCTGGCTCTTGCGCTCTTCCGGCGCCAGCCCCATTCCCGCCTTCACCGCCGCCCGCACCGAACCGGCCGGCAGCTCGCGCCCGTCCATGACCACCGAACCGGAGGTACGCCGCCGGGCCCCGTAGATCGTCTCCAGAACCTCCGAGCGCCCGGCCCCCACCAGCCCGGCCAGACCGACGATCTCGCCGGGCCGGACGGTCAGGCTGACGTCCTCGAAAGAGCCCTTCAGGCCCAGACCGTCGACCTTGAGCAGGAACTCCTCGGGAAACACCGGTGCCTCGTCGCGTGCCGGGAACAGGTACTCCACCCGCCGCCCGGTCATCAGCGACACCAGGTCTGCGGTGGGCGTGCTCCGGGCCGGCAGCCCGGTGGCCACCGTGCGACCGTCCTTCAGCACCGTGACCTGGTCACCGATCTGCCGGATCTCCTCCAGACGGTGCGAGATGTACACCACCGCAACGCCTTCGGCGATCAGGTCGCGGATCACCCGGAACAGGTTCTCCACCTCGTCGTGGGCCAGCACCGCCGACGGCTCGTCCATCACGATCAGCCGGGCGTCCCGGGCCAGGGCGCGGGCCAGGCTGACGATCTGCTGCTGCGCGGCCGAGAGCCGGCCCACCTCACGGCCGACCGGGATCTCCGGGTGGCCGAGCTTCTTCAGCACCTGCTGGGCGGCCGCCCCCTGGGCTCCGCGGTGCACGAACCCGGCGGTGGCCTTCTCGTGGCCCAGGTAGAGGTTGTCGGCCACCGAAAGACCGGGCACCAGGTCGAGTTCCTGGTAGATGGTGGCGATGCCGCGCTGGATGGCGGCCGAGGGCGAGGAGAAGCTGACCTCCTCGCCCGCCCAGGTGATCTGCCCCTCGTCCGGGCGGTGGGCTCCGGCGAGAACCCGGATCAGGGTGGACTTCCCGGCGCCGTTCTGGCCGAGAAGACAGTGCACCTGGCCCGCGGCGACGTCGAGGTCGACGCCGTCCAGGGCCCGGACACCGGGGAACTGCTTGACGATGCCGCGCATGCGCAGCAGGACGTCGTCCACTGTGGCCTCCTCGTCGAGGTCAGGATGGAGCGCGAAGAACGTTCAGTTGGTGGCGAATACCGAGTCTGAGATGAGCCGCCCGGCACCCACGACTCCCGCGGTGCCGCCGAGCTCGGACAGGACGATGGGCAGATTGCCGGTCGCCAGAGGAAGCGAACGGCGGTAGACGACGCTGCGGATCTCGGCGAGCAGAGGGTGACCGAGGCCGGCCACGCCGCCCCCGATCACCACCAGACCAGGGTTGAAGAAGCTGACCAGAGAAGCCAGGACCTTGCCGATCCGGGTTCCGCCGTCGCGCACCAGGGCCAGGCTGACCGGGTCCCCGGCGTCCGCCGCGGCCCCGACATCCCTGGCTGAGAGCGGATTTCCGGCCAGCAGGCGTTCGGCCAGCCAGTCCGAGCGGCCGCTGCGGGCCGCCGCCTCGGCGTCGCGGGCCAGGGCGGCGCCACCGAAGGCGGCCTCCAGGCAGCCGGTGTTGCCACAGGCGCAGACCGGACCGTGGCCGTCCACCTGGATGTGCCCGATGTCGCCGGCCGAGCCGTTCACCCCGCGGTAGATCTCCCCGCCGACCACGATGCCGCAGCCGATGCCGGTCCCGATCTTGACGAAGAGCAGGTCGCGCACACTGCGCGCGGTGCCGGCGTGCAGTTCGCCGAGGGCCATCACGTTCACGTCGTTGTCGACCATGACCGGGGCGCCGAGCGCCGCGCCGAGCACGTCGCGGATCGGGAAGCGGCTCCAGCCGGGCATGATCGGCGGCGCCACCAGTGCGCCCTCGGCCTGGCTGACCGGGCCCGGCACCCCCACCCCGACCCCGGTGATCGTGCCGTCGAGCTCGGCCCGGACCTTGGCCACCAGATCGGTGGCCTGGTCCAGCACCGGTCCCGGGCCCAGGCGCACGTCGGTCTCGGCCCGGTCCTGCCCGAGCAGGTTCAGCTCACCGTCCAGCACCGCCACGTCGATCGAGGTGGCGCCGATGTCGACACCGACGAAGCGCAGGTTCTGGGAGAGCGCGACCATCTGCGAGCGCCGGCCGCCGCGCGAGGCGGCCAGCCCGACCACGTCCACGAAGCCCAGCTCGGCCAGCCGCTCGACCTCGATCGCGACCTTCGACTTGGACAGCTCCACGGCGTCGCCGAGCTCGGCCCGCGACTGCGGGCCGCTGTCTCTCAGGATCCTGAGGAAGCGGGCCTGGTGCCGGTTCTCCGGACGGGTGCCGACTCGCGCCACGATGCCGACCTCCCCGTCCGTGTCCGATCACTACCCCTGTGTAGCGTCTGTGAGGGACAGTAGTCAGCCTTCGCCCATTTTGTGAAGAACTTCGGCCACAAAAAACAAAAAGTCCGGTGAGCGGTCGATCGCCGGCGATTGAGGACGATGCTGGGCCCGGATCGCGGACCCGGTCACCTCGGGTGCCCCTCGGCGAGCATCTGCTCCAGCTGGAGCAGGGCCGGGGTCTTGGCCGCGGTGAACAACACCGTCAGCATCCGGGCCAGTTCCGCGTCCTCCTCCTGCCACCCCTCGGGCAGATCGGCCGCGGTCGGCTGGAGGGTCCCGATGATCTCGTCGGCCACCTCGCGCAGCCGCGGGTCGTCCGGCTCCCAGTGCTGGGCCTGGTCGTAGAGCACGTACTGCCGCAGCGCCGTCGGCGCGGCCAGCCAGGAGATCTTGTCCAGCAACAGTTCCCGGCCGCGAACGGGATACCGGGCGAGAATCAGCACCCAGCCGTCCCGTTCCGCCCGCAACGCCCACTCACTCACTCCCGCTGCCCGCAGCGTCTCCAGGAGATTGCCGAGTTCACCCGGCAGGAGGGCATTCTCACCTCGGCCCAGTGCGGTGAGCCGCTCCCTACGCAACTGGAGCTCCGAGATCTGGCGGTCGAGATCGTCCTCAATTTCCTGCACTGCCTCGGCCAGCACCGGCTGCGGCACCTCGAGGAGCTCCTGCACCCGGGCCAGCGGTACCCCGGCCTCCGAAAGCGTGCGGATCTTCAGCAGGTCGAGCACCGCCCGGGCGCCGTAGCGCCGGTAGCCCGAGGCGTCGCGTTCCGGCTCGGCCAGCAGTCCCCGCTGGTGGTAGTGCCGAACCGCCCGCACCGTGACTGCGGTGTAGGCGGCCAGCTGTCCGATCGTGAGCGACGCGTCGGCCGGAACCGGCCCGACCGAGGCGCGCGCATCGTCCGTCATCGGTGTCTCAGCTCTTCCTGACCTCGGCGAAACGGCGGGCAGCAGCAGCGTAGGCGAGCACCCCGACGGCCAGGCACCAGAGCACCGCGACCACTGCGTCCGAACCCGGATCGCGTCCCTGCAGCAGGGCCCGCAGGGTCTCGGCCAGTGGCGTGAAGGGCTGGTACTCGGCGAACCAGCGCACCGCCGTGGGCATCGTCTCGGTGGGGATGAAGGAGCTGCTCACGAAGGGCAGGAGCTGCACCAGAAGTGGCGTGTTGGAGGCGGCTTCGGGGTTCGGCGAGCGCAGCCCGATCAGCACCGCCAGCCAGGTGATGGCCAGGGCCATCAGCATCAGCAGGCCGAACGCGGCCAGCCAGTCCAGCACATTTCCCTGGGGCCGGAATCCCATCAGCACAGCGGCGCCGATCACCAGCACGGTGCTGATCGCGGTCTGCACCAGGCTGGCCAGCACATGGCCGGTGAGGAAGGCGCCGCGGGAGATCGGCAGGGTGCGGAACCGGTCGACGATGCCGGAGGTGAGGTCCACGCAGACGGCCACGGCGCTGCTGGTGCAGCCGGAGGCCACGGTGATCAGGAAGACGCCGGGTGCCAGGTAGTTGATGTACCCGCCCTCGCCCTGCACCCCGATGCCGGCGCCGAGCGGGCGGCCCAGCAGACCGGCGAAGAGCAGCAGGATCACCACCGGCACGAGCAGCACGCCCACGGTCAGGCCCGGGTAGCGAAGAGCCCGCCTGAGGACGCGTCGCAGCATCGTGAGCGAGTCGGTGAACGGACGCGGGGTGGTTGCGGTGAGGTTCGGGGCGATGGCGCTCATGACAGCGAGTCCTCCTCGGGAGCAACGGGAATCGGGCGGCCGGTCAGGGCCAGGAACACGTCGTCGAGGTTCTGCGCCCCGGGAACCTGCTGCTTGAGCTCGGCCGGGCTGCCCTCGGCGACGAACCGGCCGTGGTCCAGCACGGCGATCCGGTCGGCCAGCTGGTCGGCCTCCTCCAGGTACTGGGTGGTGAGGAAGATCGTGGTGCCGGACCCGACCAGTTCCTGCACGATCTGCCAGACCGCGCGGCGGCTGCGCGGGTCGAGGCCGGTGGTCGGCTCGTCGAGGAAGACGATGCGCGGGCGGCCGATCAGGGTCATGGCCAGGTCGAGGCGACGCCGCAGGCCGCCGGACAACGAGCTCGCCGGGCGGCCGGCCACCTCTTCGAGGTCGAAGTGGGCCAGCAGCTCGGCCACCCGACGGCGGCCCTCACGCCGCCCCAGGTGCAGCAGGTCGGCCACCAGGACCATGTTCTCGTGACCGGTGAGCAGCTCGTCCACCGCGGTGAACTGGCCGGTCAGGCCGATCGAGGCGCGCACCGCGTCGGCCTCGTGCACCGGGTCGTACCCGGCAATGCGCACCTGCCCGGCGTCGGGGGCCAGCAGGGTGGCCATGATCCTGACCATCGTGGTCTTGCCGGCGCCGTTGGGGCCCAGCAGGCCGAAGACGGTTCCCTCGGGAACCTCCAGGTCGACGCCCCGCAGGACGCCGACCTCACCATAGGACTTCTGCAGTCCCCGGATCGCGATCGCTGTGTTCATGACAGCGATCCTCGAAGGTTGACCCTGCGTCAGGGTCAACCCCCGATCTCTAACGGATCCGGAAGAGCCGGCGGACGTCGGCCGCCATCGTCACCGAGCCGGTGGCCAGGACCCCGCCGCCGATCATCCCGCCGATCTCGGCCTGGCCCATCGCGTAGTCGAGGGCGTCGTCGAGCCGCTGGAAGCTGGCCACCCGGTCGTCGCCGAACACGTCCTCGGCGATCTCGGTCAGCTCGTCCACGTCCATCGCCCGCGGCGAGGAGGTGCGGGTGACGACGACCTCGGAGAGCACCGGCTCGAGCGCGCCGAGGATGCCCTCCGCGTCCTTGTCCTCCAGCACCGCCACCACCCCGACCAGCTTGCTGAAGCCGAAGGCCTCTTCGAGGGAATCGGCGAGAACCTGCGCGCCGGAAGGGTTGTGGGCCGCGTCGATCAGCACCGTCGGGCTCTGCCGGACCATCTCCAGGCGCCCGGGCGAGCTCGCGTCGGCGAACGCGGCCCGCACCACGTCGATGTCGAGACCCGTTCCCTCGCGGGAGTTGTCGGTCTCGGCCCAGTCGCGCCCGTCGGACAGCAGGAAGGCCTCGACCGCGGCCAGCGCGGTGGCCGCGTTCTGCGCCTGGTGCGCGCCGTGCAGGGGCAGGAAGAGGTCGGGGTAGACCGCGGCGATGCCCTGCAGGGTGAGCAGCTGGCCGCCGACCGCGACCTCCCGGCTGCTGACGCTGAACTCGTACCCTTCCCGGAACACCGTGGCGCCCACCTCGGCCGCCCGCTGCAGCAGGGGCTCCATGGCCTCCTCGAGCTGCTCCGAAAGCACGGCCACAGCGCCGGGTTTGATGATCCCGGCCTTCTCGGTGGCGATCGTGGCCGGGTCGTGGCCGAGGAACCGCTCGTGGTCGACCCCCACCGGGGTGACCACGGCCACCCGGGCGTCGACGATGTTGGTCGCGTCCCACGAGCCGCCCAGGCCGACCTCGACCGCGGCGACGTCGACCGGGGTGTCGGCGAACGCCGCGTAGGCCATCGCCACCAGCACCTCGAAGTACGTCAGCCGCGGGTTGCCGGCCTCGGCGTTGCGCTGGTCGACCAGGTCGAGGTAGGGCTTGATCTCGTCGTAGACCTCGACGAAGCGCTGCTGGTCGATCAGCTCGCCGTCGATCGAGATCCGCTCGCGCACGTCGTTCAGATGCGGGCTGGTGAACCGGCCGGTGCGCAGGTTGTGCTCGCGCAGCAGCCGCTCGATCATCCGCGTGGTCGAGCTCTTGCCGTTGGTGCCGGTGACGTGCACCGCCTCGAACGCCCGCTGCGGGTCGCCGAGCAGCTGGGCCACCGCCTGGATCCGGTCCAGGCTGGGCACCAGGTCGTGCTCGGGGGCCCGGTCGAGAATCTCCCGGTAGACCTCCGCCGACCGGCGGGACAGCGCCTCGGCGGCCGCCGTCTCCTTGGCATCGCGCTGCGGCCCGTGGCCCGAAACCCGCGCCATCAGCGCACCCACACCTTGCTGCTGTTCATTCCGGAGAGCGTAGTCGGGGCCGTCGGTAAACCCTGCACCCCACCCCGCGGCTGTGCATGGTCATGGACCAGCCACGAGGGGAAGGATGGCCGGGATGCCAGCTCCACCGCGCGCAGTCTCCGGGGGTAAGCAGGTCGTGGACTACGAGGAGTTCTACCGGCGGGAGTTCGGCCGGATGGTGACGCTCGCCTGCGCGGTCTCCGGCAGCTGGCTGACCGCCGAGGACGTGGCCCAGGACGCGCTGCTGCAGGCCCGGCAGAACTGGGACCGGGTCGGCCGCTACGACCAGCCCGGTGCCTGGCTGCGCCGGGTCACCATCCAGCTGGCCTCCAAGCGGCTGCGCCGGGCCCGGGTCGAGGCCGCCGCCCTGCTCCGGCTGGGCAGTACCCCCACGCCACTGCCTCCCGGCCCAGAAGAGGTCGAGACGGTGCTGGCGGCGATCCGGCAGCTACCCCGGCAGCAACGCGCGGCCGTGGTGCTGGCCTACCTGGAAGACCGCAGTGTGCGTGAGGTGGCCGAGATCATGGGCTGCGCCGAGGGCACTGCCAAGGCCCACTTGTTCAAGGCCCGGGCCTCGCTGGCCCAGATCCTCGGGGAAGGCGACCAGCGATGAGCGACCTCGACGACCGCCTGCGCAACGCCCTGCACGACCTGAACGACCGGGTGGGCGCGTCGGTACCGACACATCAAGAACAATGGACGAGGCCCTCCCGCACTTTGCCGTTCCTGGTGCCCCTCATGGCGGGGGTCGCCGTTCTCGGCATCCTGCTCGGCGCCCTGATCTTCCTCGGCCAGGACCAGGGCGGCGAGGCGCCGGCCGCTCCTTCGGCGCTCCCCACTCCGGTGGTGGATCATCTGGACGAGAGCATCCCCAGCCAGTCGGCCGCCGAGGCCGAGCGGGACGGGGTGTACCCGCAACTGGCCGAACTGCCGTTGGCCGAGCGCCTCATCGGTGAGGACCTCCCCGAAGTCACCACCCCGGAGGGCGTCTGGACGATCCGTCACGCCGATGCGTTCGACGAGGGCGATCCGTTCGGCGCCGACGGCTGCCTCGCCCCGGCCGGCCCGGCCCGCTCGTACCCGTTCTGCGGCGAGTACAGCGAGGTGCTGCTGCTCTCGCCCGACCGCAGCCGGATCCTGCGCGCCTTCCCGATGGCCGACCGGATGTACTGGCTCACCGTCACGCCGGACGCGGTGTACTGCGGCCACGACGGCGACGGGGGCCTGCCCCGGTCCAGCGTCTGCCGGATCGACCGGGAGACCCTGGACGTGGTCGGAGTGCAGTTCCGCTGCCCCGAAGGCCTGGCCGACTGCTCCGACGACCCGGGCGAGGCCACCCGGCTGGGCAAGTACCCGGGCAAGTGGTCGCTCGGCGACCCGGTGGCCGGGGCGGCCTCGGTGGAACTGGGTGACGGTGGGGGCTACCTGGCTCTGTTCGTCCGCGACGCAGAGGGAAAGAACACCGCGGCGCTGTATCCCGACACCCTGGAGCCGGCCCTCTTCTGAGGGCCGGGCGGGCCGGGCCTAGAGCCCGGCCCGCTCGTACTCCTCGTCCAGCAGCTCCGACGCCTCGGCGTTGCTGAGGCCGTGCTCGATCGCGTCGTAGTACACCTTCACCAGCTGGTCGCCCCCGACCTTCTGGTAGGTCTCGGCCCAGCGCTCCGCGTCCTGACGCCAGTAGCCCACGGTGGTCACCCGCTCCAGCGGCCAGCCGTGCTCCTTACGCATCAGCTTCCGGATCGCCCGGGACTGCGCCGCCTCACCGGAGTACCAGACGTAGCCCGGGCCCTGGCCGAGCAGCTCGGGCAGCTTGGCGGCGATCAGGTCGCTCAGCGCGCCGGGGGCCACCCCGTTGCCGGTGCCCACGCTCGCGTCCACGCTGTGGGCGTTGCACTGGGTGGTGGGCAGCGCCGCCAGGTCGTCGGCGTCGGCCGTCTCGACCATCGCGTGCACCTGCGGGCCGTCGGCCGGGCACTCCTCGATGATCCGGGCGAGCGCGGGCAGGCCGGTCAGGTCGGCCGCGGCCAGGATCCACTTCGCGTCGGCCGGGGGCTCGTACCAGCACCGGGGGCGGGTGATCAGCAGCTCCTGCCCGACCTGGGCGTTGACCGCCCACTCCCCCGCGACCCCGCCCGGGTGCACCACGAAGTCGACGGTCATCCGCGCGTTCTCACCCGCTTCGAAGGCCCGCACGGTGTAGTTGCGGCCCTCCGGCGCGGTCTGCGGGTCGTGGTGGCCCCACACGCCGTCCTTCTCGGTCACCGGCGCGGGTCGTTCCTGGCCCGGCCGGGGGAACCAGAGCACGACCGCCTCGTCCGGCACGTTCAGCGGCTCGTAGCCGGACAGCTCGGGACCGCCGAAGACGATCCGCACCAGGTGCGGGCTCAGTCGTTCGGTGGCCACGACCTCGGCGTACAGCGCGCCGGACGGGTTGTCGGTCATGCGTTCGTTCAGCTCCCAGCTCGGGGACCGCCACCGGGACCAGCGGCTTAGGGCAGCCTAACCTTAAGTCAGGAACCGCTGCCGATCCAGGGGCGTGAACTGCACGACAGCTGCCGGACGCGCCGACGGCGCCCCGGTCGGTGACCGGGACGCCGTCGTCGAACTGCGGTTCAGATCACTTGGTGGTCACCCGGATCGTGGACGAGGCCCCGCTCTGCTTGGTCACCTCGATCCGGACCCCGGCTCCGGCCACCTTCACCCCGTGGTCGAGCTGCTTGGGGTCGAAGTAGTTCTTGGTGTCGTCGAAGACCGGGTTGCCCTTCAGACCCTTGATGGTCTGCTTCTTGCCCTCCCAGTGCAGGGTGATGCTGTCGGCCTTCTTCTTGCCGAACGGCGCGTCGTACAGCTGCACCCGGGTGCGCCACGGCTTGCCGTCGGACCGGATCAGGGCCTTGGGGTGGGCGTCGACGTTCAGGTTGCGGCCCTGGCCCGGGTGCACGCTCACGTCGTTGTCGTCGAACGCGGTGTCCCAGTAGGTGACCAGCAGGCCCTCCTGGTAGGGGAAGTGCTCCGCGTAGTCGGGCCGGGTCTTGGCCCAGCCGTAGTTGTACGGGCCGGTCTTCAGGTACTTGTCGTAGCTGATGTACGACCGGTTGGCGGCGATGTAGTAGTGGTCGTACTCCACTTCCTGGGTGCCCTGGGCCCGTCGGAAGCCCTTCGCCGCCCAGGCCGCGTCGACGGTCTCGGCACCGTCCTCGAACACGACCGTGTCACCGGCCCGCACCGCGATCTGGTCCAGGAAGATCCCGGCCGGCTGACCGGCGCCCTGGTTGCCCGCGGTGGCCGGGTCGGTGGCGTAGCGGAAGCGCAGCTGCACCTTCTTGCCGGCGTAGGCGGACAGGTCGAAGGTGGCCGGCTTCCAGCCCTTGCTCACCCCGTCGATGCCGTTGCCCTCGGCGGCGTTGGTGATCGAGCCGGGCAGCACCTTGTAGCCGCTGCCGTCGTCGACCTCGACGAAGGCGTAGTCGCAGGCGGTCTCGCCGCAGTCCTCGATGTTCCAGTTGGCCTGGAAGGTCAGCTGGGGCGAGCCGGCCGGCAGGTCGACCGAGCGGGTCAGGGTGTTGGTCAGGTCGTTGCCGGTGTCGCTGTACCACTGGTACTCACCGGCAGCGGGCGCGACCAGCTTCTCCTGCACCTTCTTCTTGGGCAGGACGACCACTGCGGCCTGCGGCTTCTTGGTGTTGTACTCCGAGGGGCCGAGGTCGATGGTGCGCTTCTTGTCCTTACCGGCCTGCACCACCTCGAAGTCCAGCCAGCCGAGCTGGAGCTTCTCCCAGGCGCCGATGTCACCGGCCCGGGTGCCGAGCGCCTCGCCCTTGCCGCTGAGCCGGCTCTGCGCCATCAGCGACCACCACTCCACGGGGCTGCCCTCACCCCCGGAGATGTCGTAGTTGTCGGGCAGGCCCAGGTCGTGGCCGTACTCGTGGGCGAACACGCTCAGCCCGCCGTTCTCGGGCTGCGTGGTGTAGTCGCCGACCCAGATGCCGGTGTTGCCGATCTGGGTGCCGCCCAGCTGGTTGTTCGCCGGGCCGGCCGCGCCGGCCTGGTCGAAGTAGGCGTACCAGCGGTGGCTCCAGACCGCGTCCTCACCCTGCTGCGGGTCCTGGTCGGCCTGGTCGCCGCCGGCGTGGACGATCTGGAAGTGGTCGACGTAGCCGTCCGGCTCGTTGAAGTTGCCGTCCCCGTCGAAGTCGTAGCGGTCCCACTGGTCGAACTCGGCGACCGCGGCCTTGATCTGCGCGTCGGTCTGCCCCTTGGCCTTCTGGTCGGCGACCCAGGCCTTGAGCCCGTCGGTCACCATCTCCCAGGTGTTCTCGCAGATCGTGTCCGGGCAGGGGTAACCGTTGGAACGGCCGTAGCGGGCCTCGTTGTACGGCAGCTTCACCCAGTCGGTGACGGTGCCCTCCACGCTGTAGCGCCCGGACGACTGCGTCTCGTAGTAGGTCTTGAGCGACTCGACGCCCTTGCCCTCACCGAAGTACAGGTCCTGGTAGTGCTTCTGGCTGTAGTCCTTCTGCCAGACCGTGGTGTTGTCGTCCTTGCCCGGCGCCGGGATCTTGTTGTGCAGCGGCCCGTCGAACACCGTGGGACCGACGAAGTCGGGGTCGGTGTCCTGGTCCGGGTAGTCCGGGTGCCGCTGGTCGCCGAACTCGGCCAGGACCACGAAGATCCGGTCGGTCTGCTCACGGGCCAGCTCGACGTACTTGTCGTCGGCCTTGCCCTTGCGCCCGGCCATCTTGACGACCTGGCTGCCGTTCCTCTCCTGAACCTTCGCCTCGCCGTTCAGCACCCGGGTCAGGGCCTCCTGGCGCAAAGCCCGGGCCTTGTCCTGCTGGGGGCTGGACAGGTCGTCACTGCCGTGAGTGTGCTCGGCACCGTCCACGGCGGGTTGCGCCCGAGGAATCGCCGCCGAGGCCGTGCCGGGGAGGGTGATCGCCGCTCCCGCGGCCAGGGATAGGGTCGCCAGACCCACCAGGACTTTTCGCACTCAGACCTCCGAGTCCGCCGATCCCACGGTCCAGGTGCCGCAGGACTCGGAGTAGAACCTAAGCCAATCGACAGCTCCCGTTAAGGTGCTTTCTGTTATTTGTCGGGTCAACGGCAAGAAACCTGGACGAAACCCGCCGATCCCGTCACCCCCGCCCCACGCACAACAGCGCCCCGGCCGGTCGGCCGGGGCGCTGTCGAACTGCGAGGTCGGGCGGTCTCAGGGGGTGGTGACCCGGACCGTCATGTGGGTCTTCTTCTGCTTCAGCACCTCGATCCGCACCCCGGCACCCCGCACCTTCACCCCGTGGTCGAGCTGCACCGGGTCGAAGTAGTTCTGCTTGTCGTCGAAGACCGGATTACCGGGCCGCTTCGGGATCTTCGTCTTCTGCCCCGCCGTGTGCAGGCCGAGGCTGTCGGTCTTGTCCAGGCCGAACGGTGCGTCGAAGAGCTGGATGCGGGTCCGGAACGGCTTCCCGTCGTTGCGGAACAACGGGGCCGGGTGCGCGTCCACGTAGAGGTTGCGCCCCTCCCCCGGGTGCTCGCTGACATTGTTGTCAGCCTGCGACAGGTCCCAGTAGGAGACCAGAAGCCCTTCCTGGTAGGGGAAGTGCTCGGCCCACTGCGGCCGGTCCGGCCAGCCGAAGTTGTACGGGCCGGTCTTCAGGTACTGGTCGTAGCTGACGTAGGAACGGTGCCCGGCGATGTAGTAGTTGTCGTAGAACGAGGAAACGGTGCCCTTCGTCCGCGCGAAACCGCTTGCCAGCCAGCCGTTGTTGCCGTTCTCCGCGTCGTCGGCGAAGGCCCCGGCAACGGTGATGTCGTCGAGGAAGAGCCCGGCCGGGCGCTTCGGGTCGGCGCCGGCCGCGGCCGGGTCGGTGGTGTAGCGGAAACGAAGGGCGATGTTCTTGCCCGCGTACGCACTCAGGTCGAACGAAGCCGGCTGCCAGCCCTTGCTCGCCCCCTCGATCGCGTTGCCCTCAGCGGGGTTCGTGATCGAACCGGGCAGCGCCTTCCACGTACCCCCGGTGCTGACCTCCACGTAGGCGTAGTCGCAGGCCTCCTTCTCGCAGTCCTCGATGTTCCAGTTGGCCTGGAAGGTGAGCTTGGGCGCGCCCTTCGGCACGGTGAGCACCCGGCCGAGGGTGTGCGAGATCAGGTCTCCCGACCCGCTCCACCACTCGTACGACCCGCTCGGTGGCTGCGGCAGCTGGGTGACGACCTCCTTGAGCGGCAGAGGCACGATCACCGCCTGCGTCCGGGAGGTGTTGTACTCCTGCGGGCCGAGCTCCACGACCCGGTCGCGGCGGCCGAACGGCACCAGCTCGTAGTCCAGCCAGCCCAGCATCAGCTTCTGCCAGGCCCCGAGGTCACCGGCCCGGCTGCCCACCGGCTCGCCCGCTCCGCTCAGCCGGCTCTGTGCCATCAGCGACCACCACTCCACCGGGCTGCCCTCGCCCCCGGCCGTGTCGTAGTCGTCCGGCAGCCCCAGGTCGTGCCCGTACTCGTGGGCGAAGACGTCCATGCCGCCGTTCTCCGGCTGCATCGTGTAGTCGCCGACCCAGATGCCGGTGTTGCCGACCTGCGAGCCGCCCAGCCGGTTCCCGGCCGGTCCGGCGACCCCCAGCTGGTCGCGGTTGACGTACGAGCGGTGGCTCCAGATCGCGTCCTCGCCCTGCTGGCGGTCCCCGTCGGCCTGGTCCCCGCCGGCGTGCACGACCTGGAAGTGGTCGATGTACCCGTCCGGCTCGTTGAAGTTGCCGTCCAGGTCGAAGTCGTAGCGGTCCCACCGGTCGAACCCGGCCATGTCCGCCTTGATCTGGGCGTCGGTGCGCCCGGCGGCCTTCTGCCCGTCCACCCACACCTTCAGCGCGTCGGACACCAGGGACCAGACGTTGGTGCAGACCGAGGTGGGGCAGGGATAGCCGTCGGATCGGCCGTAGCGGGCCTCGTTGTACGGCACCCGCACCCAGTCGGTCACCGTGCCCTCGACGCTGTAGCGCCCCGAGCTCTGCGTCTCGTAGTAGGTGCGCAGCGACTCGCCGGCCCCGAAATACAGGTCCTCGTAGTGCTTCTTGTCGTAGTCCGGCTGCCAGTTGGTGGAGTTGTCGTCGGCGCCGGGCTTCTGGATCTGATTGCGCAGCGGACCGTCGAACACCGCCGGGCCCGGTGTGTCGGGATCGGTGTCCTGGTCCGGGAACTGCGGGTGGCGCTGATTGCCGAACTCGGCCAGCACCACGAAGATCTTGTCGGTCGTCTGCCGGCCGAGTTCCACGTACTGGCCCTCGCCGGGGTCGCTGCCGCGTGCCTTCACGCCATCCGCGGCGTCGGCCGCGCCGGCCAGACGCACCACCTTGCTGCCGTTGCGGGTCTCCACCTCGGCCTGCCCGTTCAGGACCTGGGTGATCGCCTTCTCCCGCAGAGCGCGGGCTTTCACCTGCAGAGGCCCGACCAGGTCGTCGTCCGACACCCCGGAGACCGAGGCGCCGTCCACCGGAGCCGCGGCCGCCCTCGGTGCCGCCGCGGCTGCGGCCCCGGCCGGGCCGGTGGCCACGGCGCTGCCGCCGATCGCCAGGACGGCCAGCCCCACCAATACTTTCCGATTCACTTCGCGTTCCCCCGAGAAGTTCCGTGCGCCCCATCCCCGTAGCTGCTTGGGGCGACGCAGGCGATCTTCTCCGAGTCCCTGCTGGTAACCACCACCCGAACCGGGTATTGAACCGTTCGCCCCCCGGTGGTGCGGCAAACGACCGAGGCGACCACCCCGTCCTCAATTGATGGACGTGGGTGGTCGCCTCGGTTCGGTTCCGGCGGCCCGGTGGGTCAGGCCGACTTCTCGCGCCGCTCCCGCGGCTTGCGGACCGGTGCCTCGCGGGGCACCAGGGTCGGGTTCACGTTCTCCAGCACGACCTCGCGGGTGACCACGCAGCGGGCCACGTCGTCGCGGCTGGGCACGTCGAACATGACCGGCAGCAGGACCTCCTCGACGATCGCCCGCAGACCCCGGGCGCCGGTGCCGCGCAGGATGGCCTGGTCGGCGATGGCGTCGAGCGCGTCGTCGGAGAACTCCAGCTCCACGCCGTCGATCTCGAACATCCGCTGGTACTGCTTGACCAGCGCGTTCTTCGGCCGGGTGAGGATGCGCACGAGCGCCTCCCGGTCGAGGTTGGAGACCGTGGTGATCACCGGCAGCCGGCCGATGAACTCGGGGATCAGCCCGAACTTCAGCAGGTCTTCCGGCATCACGTCGGCGTAGGAGTCGGCGTCCGCCTTCGGCTGGTGCAGGGGGGCGCCGAACCCGATGCCCCGCTTGCCCACCCGGGACTGGATGATCTGGTCCAGCCCGGCGAACGCCCCACCCACGATGAACAGCACGTTGGTGGTGTCGATCTGGATGAACTCCTGGTGCGGGTGCTTGCGCCCGCCCTGCGGCGGGACCGAGGCGGTCGTGCCCTCCAGGATCTTCAGCAGCGCCTGCTGAACCCCCTCGCCGGAGACGTCCCGGGTGATCGAGGGGTTCTCCGACTTCCGGGCGATCTTGTCGACCTCGTCGATGTAGATGATCCCGGTCTCGGCCTTCTTGACGTCGTAGTCCGCCGCCTGGATCAGCTTCAGCAGGATGTTCTCGACGTCCTCGCCGACGTAACCGGCCTCGGTGAGAGCGGTCGCGTCGGCGATGGCGAACGGCACGTTCAGCATCTTGGCCAGGGTCTGGGCCAGATACGTCTTGCCGCAGCCGGTCGGGCCGATCAGGAGGATGTTCGACTTGGCGATCTCGACCGGCTCGTCGCCGCGCCGGCCGGGCTCGCCCGCCTGGATCCGCTTGTAGTGGTTGTACACGGCCACCGCGAGGCTCTTCTTCGCCGGCGTCTGCCCGACCACGTACTGCTCGAGGAAGTCGAAGATCTCCTTCGGCTTCGGCAGCTCGACCAGGCCGAGCTCGCTGGCCTCGGCCAGCTCCTCCTCGATGATCTCATTGCACAGGTCGATGCACTCGTCGCAGATGTAGACGCCGGGCCCGGCGATGAGCTTCTTCACCTGCTTCTGGCTCTTTCCACAGAAAGAGCACTTCAGCAGGTCGCCACCGTCTCCGATGCGTGCCACGCGCAGTCCTTCCTCCGGGGGGCTTACTGGCTCTCCGCCACGTCGTGCATCCGACCGGCCCCAGCACCATTCAACGCCACTGGGACGCCGCTGTCAGCGGCACCCCCTGTTCGGTCGGCGTGTCAGGCGCCGGACGGGGGCGGGGTGGAAACCTGAACGCCCTTACGGCTACTGAGCACCTGGTCGACCAGACCGTACTCAAGAGCCGCTTCGGCGGTCAGGATCTTGTCCCGCTCGATGTCTTTCTGCACCTGCTCCGAACTGCGGTTCGAGTGCAGTGCGATGGTGTCTTCCAGCCAGGTACGCATCCGCAGCACCTCGTTGGCCTGGATCTCGATGTCCGACGCCTGGCCGTAGTCGCCACCCGACATGGCCGGCTGGTGGATCAGCACGCGGGCGTTCGGCAGGGCGAGGCGCTTGCCCTTGGTGCCGGCCGCCAGCAGCACGGCGGCGGCCGAGGCGGCCTGGCCGAGGCAGACGGTCTGAATGTCCGGCTTCACGTACTGCATGGTGTCGTAGATTGCCGTAAGGGCGGTGAACGAGCCACCCGGGCTGTTGATGTAGAGCGTGATGTCGCGGTCCGGGTCCTGGCTCTCCAGCACGATCAGCTGGGCCATGACGTCGTCGGCGGACGCGTCGTCGACCTGCACACCGAGGAAGATGATGCGGTCCTCGAACAGCTTCGTGTACGGGTCCATCCGCTTGAAGCCGTAGGCGGTGCGCTCCTCGAAGTTCGGGAGCACGTAGCGGCTGCTCGGCGCGGCGACCTGCGGGGAGGCGCTGCGACCGGAACCCGGCAGGTGCAGGCCTGCGTGGTGGTCGGGGTAGCTCATCGGGTCACTCCTGATGCTGACTGAGGCCGGTGGGATCGATGTCGGACGGGCGGGCGGCGAGACGGCTCAGACGCCGGTGCCGCCGCCGCCGCTGACGTCACGCGCGGAGCGGACCACGTGGTCGACGATGCCGTACTCCAGGGCTTCCTGCGCGGTGAACCAGCGGTCGCGGTCGGAGTCCTTGGTGATGGTCTCGACCGTCTGCCCGGTCTGCGCGGCGATCAGCTCGGCCATCTGCTTCTTGATGTGCAGGATCTGCTCGGCCTGGATCTTGATATCGGTGGCCGAACCGCCGATGCCGCCCAGCGGCTGGTGCATCATCACGCGGGCGTGCGGGGTGGCCGAACGCTTGCCCTTGGCCCCCGCGGTCAGCAGGAACTGCCCCATCGAGGCGGCCAGGCCCATCGCGATGGTGGCCACGTCGCAGGAGACGTACTGCATGGTGTCGTAGATCGCCATGCCGGCGGTCACCGAGCCACCGGGCGAGTTGATGTAGAGGTAGATGTCCTTGTTCGGGTCCTCCGCGGCCAGCAGCAGCATCTGCGCGCAGATCGCGTTCGCGTTCTCGTCGCGCACCTCGGAACCGAGGAAGATGATCCGGTCCTTCAGGAGGCGGTTGTAGACGTGGTCGTCGTAACCCATGCCGGGTGACGCCGTGCGGGCCACCGGCTGGTCGAACGAATTCGTCGCCGGGGCGCTCCCCGGAACGATCAAGTGGCTCACGATGTCGCTCCCCAAAACGTTGGCACCTAGTCCGGCTGCCTGAGCCGGGTACCGGGTGGACCACCCGGTGCATTGACCCTAACGCGGACCACTCCCGGTGATCCTCCCCTACCGGCCGTTGTTCGCTGTGGGCGCATCGGGGCCCACGGTGCATGACCCGGATGGCCTCTGACCAGGCGACACGCCCCAGGGGGCGAGACCCGTAGGAGTGAATGACCGGGACCGGCGGCCGATTTCACTGGCGTCCCACCGGGAGTGGGGGCCGGATCGGTGGTCGTACTTCTGCGGAAAGCAGAACCGGCATCCCGACCGAGTTTCGTCGATCCGGATGCCGGTTCTGTCTGGCCCGAGCTACCTGCCTCAGAGGGTGGGCAGCGCCGTCGGGTCGTCCGACTTCTTCTTCTCGCCCTGCTCCTCGGCGACCTCGTCCTCGACGACCTCACCCTCGAGGGCGGCCTCGTCGCCCGCCTCCTCGGCGCTGGCCGGGAAGAGCTCGGCGAGGTTGATCTCGTTGCCCGACTCGTCCTTCACCTGGGCGCGCTCGAGCACCTGGGCCAGCGCCTTGCGGCGGCCGACCTCGGCCACCATCGACGGCACCTGACCGGCCTCGTCCACGGCCTTGATGAACTCGTTCGGGTCCATCCGGTACTGCTGGGCGCTGGCGAGCAGGTACTCGATCAGCTCCTGCTGGCCGACCTGGACCTCTTCCTTCTCGGCGATCGCGTCGAGCAGGAGCTGGGCCTTGAACGCCTTGCGGGCCTCGACCTCGACCTCCTCGCCGTGCGGGTCGTCCTCGGCCTTGCCCTCCTGCTCGAGGTGCTGCTTGACCTCGGCCTTGATGATGCCCTCGGGCACCGGGATCTCGACGGCCTCGAGCAGCTTCTCCAGCAGACGCTCACGCGCCTGGATGCCCTGCTGGTAGCGGGCCTCCTGGCCGGCCTGCTCGGAGAGGCTGGCGCGCAGCTCCTCGAGGGTGTCGAACTCGGAGGCCATCTGGGCGAACTCGTCGTCGGCCTCGGGCAGCTCGCGCTCCTTCACCGACTGCACGGTGACGGTGACGTGGGCGTCCTCACCGGCGCGCTCGCCACCGGCCAGCGGCGAGTCGAACGTGGTGGTCTCGCCGGCCGAGAGGCCCGGCAGGACGTCGTCCATGCCCTGCAGCATCTCGCCCGAGCCGACCCGGTAGGAGACGCCCTTGACGCTGTCGATCTCCTCGTCGCCGATGGTGGCGGCGATGTCGATGCTCAGGAAGTCGCCCTCGGCGGCCGGGCGCTCGACGGTGACCAGGGAGCCGAAGCGCTCGCGCAGCGTCTGCAGCCGCTCCTCGACCTGCTCGTCGGCGACCTTCACGTCGTCGACGGTGACCTCGACGGCGTCGAGGGCGGGCAGCTCGAACTCGGGGCGCACGTCGACCTCGGCGGTGAAGGCCAGGTCGCCGCCGGTGGCCGGGTCGGGCACGGAGGTGACGTCGACCTCGGGCTGGCCGAGCGGGCGGATCTCGGACTCCTGCACGGCCTGCGTGTAGAAGCCGGGCAGGGCGCTGTTGACGGCCTCCTCGATCACGACGCCGCGGCCGAACCGCTGGTCGATGATCCGCGGCGGCACCTTGCCCTTGCGGAAGCCGGGGACGGTGACCTGCGAGGCGATGCTCTTGTAGGCCGCGTCCATGCTCGGCTTGAGTTCGTCGAAGGGCACCTCGACGGTGAGCTTGACCCGGGTGGGGTTGAGGGTCTCGACGGCGCTCTTCACGAGGGGACTTCTCCTGGCCTTTGGACAACTGAGGACGATGCGGCCCGCTGTCGGCCCCGCCGCCGGCAGCGCGAGCGCGCGCCCAGGGGCAGGACAGGCATCATGGCCTTCGGCACATCCTAGCCGCGCCACGAAGGCGGGTAGGACAGGCCCGGCCCACCCTAGCCACTATTCGTGACAGGGGACCTGAACCAGGGCTGTGACCAGCCCAGATGTTCTGCGCATCACTGCGCTCGTCGGGGTACCCGGATTCGAACCGGGGGCCTTCCGCTCCCAAAGCGGACGCGCTACCAAGCTGCGCCACACCCCGCCGCCCGCCCGGCCGCACGTAGATGTCCGACCGCCCGGGTGACAGGCAGTAGGCTACGACACGTCGGAGGAACCGTTCGCCCGGTTTCCGGATTTCCGGCTATCGTACGAACTGCTCCACACGCGGGTGTAGCTCAATGGTAGAGCCCCAGCCTTCCAAGCTGGTCATGCCGGTTCGATCCCGGTCACCCGCTCCACGCAAGAAGGGCCAGGTCAGAGGCGCACAGCCTCCGATCCTGGCCCTTCTTCGTAACACCACTTTTGGCCCGCGTGCCAGATACGTGCCAGATGGCGCCGCAGGTCAGACCTTGATCGCGTGCGATTCGGATCGCACGCGGGAGTCAGACGGGAGCAGGCACGCCGGTCGCGTCGTCCTCCGGATCATCGTCCTGGTCCTGGTCGTCGTCCTTCATAGCCCGCACCGCAGCGTCCAGGGCCTCAGCGATCGCCTTGTCGGCCCGGGCGGTGGCGTGCTGATAGATCAAGGCGGCCCGAGCGCTGTCATGCCCCATCCGAGTCATCAGATCCCGTGTGCTGGCTCCCGTGGCCGCCGCGAGGGTGTTCCCCGTGTGCCGCAGGTCGTGGAAGTGCAGCCCCGGTGATCCCACCGCAGCGGTTGCCGTCCTCCACCCGACCAGCTTGGCGAAATTATTTCTCCGCAGCGGTGGGCGGGCCTTGCTCACGCCGGTAAACACCAGCGCGGCCGGATCGGCCGGCACGAAGTCGTCCAGGTGCTTTCGGATCGTCGGCACGATCGCTTCCGGGATGCTGACCGTTCGGCGTCCGGCCCGCGACTTCGTAGGGCCGAGCTCCAAACCGCTCCCCTCCACTTCTCCATAGGCGTTCACCACGCGGACCGTGCGGGCCTTGAGGTCGATATCCGCCCGAGTCAACGCGGTCACCTCACCCCAGCGCAGACAGGCGAAGGTGGTCACCAGCACCATGGCCTGGAATTGCTCGGGCAACAGTTTGGCCAGCGCGAACACCTGGACCATCGTCAGCACCGGGCGCTCAGCGCTTTCCTCTTTGTCGGCGCCGGGGATGCGGCACGGATTCTTGCGGATCAATTCGTCCTCTTTCACCGCAGTGTTCAGCACGGCCCGCAGCAGCCGGTACGCCTTGGCCACCACAAGCGCCGACACTCCCCCGGCCATGAGTTCCGTCCGCCAGGAGCGGATTCGAGCCGTTGTCAGATCCCCGATCGTTATGCCGCCGAGCTTGGGCACGATGTGGGAGCGCAGGAGTTGGCGATACAGCGCGATCGTGCGCGGCCTCAGCTTGGGCCGTTCGTTGATCCAGCGCTCCGCATAGTCTTTTAGCAGGATTCGGCCGCGAGACGGATCGATCCAGTCACCGCGAACCAACGCGGCCTCGGTCATGGTGAGCCATCTATTCGCCTCCTCCTTGCGGGCGAACGTGTTCGGCGCGGCCTTCATCACCCCGTCGCTGTCGAGGTACCGAGCCTGGAACCGGCCAGACGGCAGCTTGCGCACTGCTCCGAAACGACGCTTTGCAGATGCCATTTAGGCAGCCCTCCTGAGGTCATTCCACACGGTGGTTTCGGTGATCGGGGCGACTTTTCCGGCGGCGATGTACTCGACCAGGTCCCGGGGGTCGATGCGGACGGCTCGACCGAGGCGATAGAACACGATCCGGCGTTCGGCGACCAGGCGCCGGACGTAGCGGGCACTCATGCTGATCCGCTCGGCGGCGGCCTCGATCGTGAGCAGTTCAGGCACGGCGGCGTGGCTGTCCATGGGGACGTTCTCCCGTCACGGTGGGTCAGGGTCGGAGGGGTTGCGTTCAAGGGGGCTGGATTCGACAGGCCCTACGGCCCCTACAGACCCTGCCTCGGGCGTTTGTGCAGGTCAGCTCATGCCGGCCGATTCGGCGGGCAGGGTCTGTAGGGCTGGAATCAGGGCCTGTTGGGAGGGGGCAGGGTCTGTACGGGCCCTGCCAGGGTCTGTAGAGGGTCTGTTGGTTCCGGTCTACAGACCCTGCCTTTTGGGCGCGTACCCGCTGGCCAGAAGGCTTTAGGGGCCAGGCAGGGTCTGTAGGGGCTGTTCGATCCAGGCACCTTGAACGGGCGGAGCCTCCTGGTCGGGCGTGAGACGGAAGATCCGCTCTCCGTTACTTTTGGTGGCTTCGACGTTGATCCCGCAGGCGCGCAGTGCGGGCGAGATCCGGCGCAGGTGGCCACCGGCCGCGCGGTTGGTTCGTGGCCAGCCGCGCGGCGGGTGTTCGGGCGTGATGGTGGCCAGTAGCTCGGCGATGGTTCCGGCCCATCCGGCTACGGTGCCCTTGACCATGGCGGTGATGGCGGTGGCGAACGGGTCGGATTCGACGACGGCGTGGTTGCTTTCGTTGGTTCGCTGTTGGTAGGCGGCCAGGGAGTTCCAGCCGGTGACGGTGTCGAGTGCGGCCAGCATTCGGGCGAAGTCGGCCATCCGAGGTAGCTCGGCCAACTCGACCGTGGGCAGCGCGGCCAGGACTCCGGCCAGCAGGTCCAGCAGCGCGGCCAGGGTCGCAGGCTGGGCCTGGCGGTAGTCGGCCGCGACGTCGGCATCCGGGCGTCGGCGGTCGGGTGTGATGCGTTGCAGCTCAACCGGAACCATGCGTTCGGCCAAGTCCCCGGCGAGGCTTCCGGCATCGATCGACGTCAGCGCAATGACCCGGCGAAACGCCAGAACGGTCACATCGTCATCGGTGAACAGAGCCCGGTCGACGATGCCGTCCCCGGTGACGGCCTTGCAGAGCGTGTCGGAGAACCAGGGCGCGATAGTTGAGACGTTGTCCAGGGCGACCGTCCAGGACGCGGTGGCCGTGACGGCCCATGCCTTGACGTCTTTCGGGGCGCTGCGCAGCGGTGCCGGGGACGGATCGATCAGGCCGACGCAGAACGCCGCTGCGGTCGATTTGGCGGTGCCCTGCTCTCCCAACAGGGCCAGGATCGGATGTGGAATGTTCGGGATCAGCGCGGCCAGCAGCCAGGCCACAATCAGAGCGAACCCGTCGTCATCGACGTTCAGCAACTGCCGGAAGCCGTCCAGGCTGCCAGGGCGCTGCGGGACCGGGAGCGGCTGGGTGAGGGCAGTGCGGCGGAACAGGACCGGGGAGTGTGCCTCGATCCACCAGCGGCCGGGTTCGATCCGCACCACGCGGCCGGTCGCGTCGCCCAGGTCCAGGATCATGCCTCCGGGGTGCGCGGCGACCCGCAGGCCAACGGTTTCGGCGGGGCTTTCAGCGGCCATGCCCTCAATCACGGTCATGGCATCGCTCAGAGCCGATGATGAAGCCGCGGAGTTGGTTTCGGTGTAGTAAGTGCGGGCCAGGCGCTGGCGCAGTCCGTCCCTGCCGCGCAAGGGCAGGGCGACGGCGGGGCCGCGGCGGTCGACGGCGTAGGCGCGGCCGTCCATGCCCTGGACCAAGCGGTAGGACTCTTCGGCCAGGGCGACCAGGCGGGATGCTTGCGAGGGGCCTTTCTCGTCCGTCACAGGCGTTCTCTCCTTCGGTTGCTCGGGTGGTCAGGGTTCGTCGCAGATCGAAAGATCAGGCAGCGCGGGGACGCTCGGCGGATCGGAGCGTGGCGGCGTCCGGGGTGTGTTCGGCGATGCGGGCCAGGGTGCGGCCCATGGCGCTCATGCTGTCCGCGAGGAGCTTTTCCAGCGCCACCAGGGGGCCAGTTGCGTTGTCTGCGATGGCGTCGGCGTATTCGAAGGCTTCGCGGCGCAGGCGGGCTTCCAGGACGGCCCGGCGGTGTTCCTGGCAGGCCTGCGGGACGGTGACACTGGCACCGAGGCAGGCGCCGACGACGAAGGCCCAGGGCTCCCCGGCCAGGGGTCGGGCGCCGTGCTGGCGTTCCAGCTCGGCGACGACCAGGGGCGCCTCGATCGGCTGACGGCGACCGTTGATCGTGTAGAAGGCTCGCAGGATCGCCCGGTGCTGGGGCGAGTGGAGATCGGCCGGTTCGATGTCGGACAGGACGGTTCCCAGGTAGCGGGGGTGGGCCATTGCGACGCCCAGCAGGACGGGTTCGCTCGGGCTCATCTGCGGGTGGACGTAGTGGTTCATGTGCGGGTACCTCCGGTGAGAGTGGGGATTTAGCGGTGGGTGTGGGCGCCGCGTTGTTCGGTGCGCAGGTACTCGTAGAGGCGGCGGCCGTTGCGCAGTCGCAGGCCGGTTCCGTTGCACCGGCCGTGGATCCGCACGGCGTTGATGTCGAAGGGGGCGCGGCGCTTGCCGCTGCCGTGGCAGTAGCGGCAGGGCTTGAACGGCCAGATCCAGCAGGTGAACGCGTAACCCAACGTCACGATCAGGGCCAGGACCAGAAGACCCGCAGACGATGCGAACCAGGCGAGCAGGTGCCCGGATCCGGTCGCGGTAGGGGCGACCTGGCCGTGGTCATGCGATTCGGCCGGCATCGGGGACAGAGCGGTGATGAGTGCGGCGGTGTGGTGGGTGGCGGTAGCGGCGAGAGACAGCACGGTTCGGCCTCCTGGGGCTGTTTTTGGACGTGCTGGGTCACCGGCGCTACCCGCTACCTGGTTTTGTGGCAGGTAGCGCCGGTGCAGGTCAGTGCGGAAGTGGTCCGGTAGCGGGGCTGGTAGCGCTGCCGCTACCCGGTAGCGATCGGGCCGCTACCTTCTGGCCCGTGGCGCCGGGGATGGATCGTCCGGCGGGACCGGGGAAAACGTTCTGGTTCGGGTGGAGCTGTGGCCTGGTGTTAGGTGCTGGCCTGGCGGGCGTCGATGGCTGCGGTCAGATCCTTGTGGCGTAGTCCCTTGCGAGGTTCCCCGGCGACCTTGACATTCACGCTGGGTAGTTTCAGGGCTCGAAGTTGGGTGGAGATCGTCTCGGCGGTGATGTCGGCGTAGTGTTCGGGGAAGGTTTCCGCGAGGCGGGTAGCGATGTGCGTCCAGTGCAGGCCGGGCTCACCGGAGAAGACCGCTGCGACGTCGGCCAGGACGTCACGCACCTCTCGCGGCGTGCTCTCCCCCGCAGCGTCTCCGGACAGGGTCCCGGCGGCCTCGCGGTGGCGGCGGGCAGCCTTGAGGATGTTCTCAGCGTCCGCGTGGTCGGCGAGGTAGGTCCGCACGACGGGAGTGTCATCGGTTGCGCCGTAGAGGATCCCGACGCCTCGGTACTTCTTGCCGGTCGGCAGCGAAGCGGCGTCGAATCCCTCCTGGTAGGCGTCACCGCCGAGCACAGCATCCGAGACGACGCGGTTGCCGCACTTGAGGGCGAAGCGCACGGCGTGGTTGTCGCGGTAACGGTTGAACAGTCGCCCGACGTCCCCGGCCCCGACGCCAGAGGGCTTCTGCGAGGACGACAGCAGGATCACCCCGGCGGACGGACCGACCGCCATGATGTACGAAAGCAGGCCCGCGATCTTCTTGTTCGTCTCCTGGTCGTCCAGTTCGTAGTAGACCTGGAACTCTTCCATCACCAGCAGCCAGACCCGCAGGCGCGGGTACTTCCGCGAAAGGTCCCGTGTGATCTTGCCTTCCGGGCACTCACTGGTCGGCAGGGACGCCAGGAACTCGTTGACGTCCTCAATGTGCTTCTTGACTTCGGTCAGCATCTCCACCAGGTGCGTCACCGGGTCGTTGTCCCGAGCGTTGGGCACAGTGCCGAACACGGCCCGGTGCGCGACCAGGCGGAACTTGTCCCAGTCCGGGCTGTTCTTGCCATCGGCTAGCAGGATCCGAACGTACGGGTCCAGGGATGCGAACAACGCCAGGGCCCGGGCGGCGAACGTCTTGCCCTTACGGGGCTGGGCGCCGATCAGGATCGAGATCCACATCAGGTCCAGCAGCACCTTGCGGCCGCGCTCATCCAGGCCGAACGGCGCCGGAGTCCAGATGTCGCGTACCTTGCAGTCCAGCAGCGGAGATCGGCCGGCATGAACGGCCAGCGGGTCACGGTCGGCCACGAACAACAGGTGACGACGCTCGGAGCTCTCATCGGGAGTCAGGAACACCTGGTTCGCCGAGACGTCCAGGCCCGAGGCAATGGCGGTCTTGGCGTTGCGGACGTGGGTGAAGCCGGTGCCGAACGGCAGATCGATCGCGACCTGAGATCCGCTGCCGGTGACGTCGCGGGACATCGGTGAGGCGAACCCGATCTGCTTGTCAGCCTTGTCCGGGTGCCCGAGATTGGCGGCGTAGTAGGCCCGCAACACGATGTCCGGGTTCATCCGGCGGAACCGGCCGGTCACTACGGCCTTGGCCACGATCGACCGGTCAGCCGGACGACCGATCCGGGCCAGCAGCACCAGCACGGCGGCCAGGAGACCAGCCACGATCAGCGGCGGGGCCGAGAACCACAGCACCGGCCCGCCGATGGCCAGGACCAGGACCTGAGCGACCAGGACGATGCCTCTCCAGCGGCGGGTGGCCTTGACCTCCCGGTGCAGCCGAAGCCAGGCCTGAGAGTCGTTCTCGGCGGCGGCTTGCTGCCGTAGGCCGTGCTGTTCGACCAGCCACCACCACCGCAACTGGCGACCGATCAACACGGGCACGCCGACCAGGGCCCAGAACAGGACCTGAGCGCCGTACCAAGGGGCGCGGACCAGATGGAACGCGGACACATGCCCGGCCAGCATCAGCGCGTCCTGGATCGTGGCCTTGATGTTCAGCCACCCGGCCAGGCCCGGCGGGATGATCGGCAGCCGGGCCGCAGCGCCGCTCGGGCCGATCGTGGGTAGGGCGTCAACGGCGGCTCCGCCGTGCTGCGGTTCCTCGTCCAGAGCCACATCGAAGTGGCCTTCACTGACCTCCCCGACGACCGTCACGGTGTCCGGGTCGGTGTCCGGGTGCTTGTCCGGTCGGTTGTCCGGGGTGGAGCGGATTCGTGCGGCGGCCAGGTCCACGACGTTGGCGTCCCGTTGCGTGCTGGTCTCGGCCTGGTCGGTGGTGTGGTCTTCGGGCGGTGTGCCGTACTCGGGCGCGGTGCTCATCCGTAGTTCCCCTTCCAGGGGTGCAGCGGTGCAGTTCCCGGGATCAGCGGCCCGCCCGGTACAGGGGCAGGGCGGGCCGCACTACGTAGCGGTTGAGGTTCAGGCGGCCAGGTCGGCGGACTCCGGCGCCTGGTCGGTCTGGTCGGCCGGTGCGGTGTTGAGGTACCGGCGCGCGGTCCGCTCGGTCACCCCGACCCGCTCAGCGATCCGGGCCACGGTCCAGTCCGGGTACCTTTCGCGGAGCTTTCGTGCCTTGTCCGCGTTGCCCGAGGCACCGGCGCGTCGGGTGCCCTTCGTGGGGCGTCGTGCCTGGTCAGCCTCTGCCGACCGAATCGGCGTGGCTGTCTCAGCGGGCGCGATCGGCTCGGTGTCTGCCGGTGCGGGCTGGTCGGTGTGCTGGTCGCGCAGAGCGTTCACGATCACGGCCCGCTCGGTCCAGGCCTCCGCGTCGTCCTGGTCGTGCTCGACCGGTTCCGCAGTCGGCTCAGCCGCTGGGGTCTCGTGGACCAGGTGAGCCAGGGCAGCGCCCATCCCGAGCACGATCACCGGCAGGCAGGCGACCAGGGCAGTGATCTGCCATGGGGCCTTGATGACTCCGGCCGCTGCCATCAGGTGGTAGGCGACCTGGCCACCGGCACCGAGGACCAGGGAGCCGATCGCGGAGACGCGGGCGAAGCGCTGGGCTCGCTCGGACACGTCCAGCGCCAGCCACACGTACATGGCATAGGCGGCGTAGGTCTCGACCCCGATCGGCAGCGTGATCGCGGTATCGATGGTCAACTCGTCCCAGATCCCCGGCAGCGGCGAGACCGGACCGAACCCGGTCAGCCTGCCCAGCTCGACCCACCCGGACCAGATCGCGACGAAGGCGGGCAGGGCCAGCAGCAGGACCGGCCACGCGCGGCGCGGTGCCTCGGTCTTCGTGACAGTGGTGTTGGCGTCCATGCTCAGTTCCCCGTCCCGTCGTTGCTCGTGGTCTGTGTCAGGTGGGCGCTCACCCGGCGCGCGGCGTCGAGCTGTTGCACCGTCTGTTCGATCCGGCCAGCCGCGATCATCAGCGCGCCGGATAGGGCCTCCAGCTCGGTCTCGACGTCGGCGTCCTGGTCGTGCCCGACCCGCCCGGCATCCGCCTCCGCGAAGATCCATCGCTGAATCTGCGAAAGGGACTGACACATGCCATAAACCGTGGCCAACAAGTGCGCTATGACTGCGTCAACGTCGGACGGGTAGACGTAGGCACCGGCGCCGATCGTGGCGTGGTTGAGGCTGCGGATCGCCTCGGCGGCCTGGTCGGCGTACTCGTCCGGGCGCAGGTGCTTGCGTGCGCCCATCAGCAGCTCACCGCCGTGGTGCGGGCCAGCAGCAGCCCATCGGCGCGGCCGGTGTCGATGCCCTGATGGATCGACCCGTTGACGCATCGGGACTGGACCACCCGGTGAACCGGCGTGCTCGGCGCGGCCTGGTCGAAGTGCCCAACCAGGGCCAGACCGGCCGCGGTGATCGGCGGCGCGGCTACCAGGGCGACCAGGTAGCCGATGGCCACCCGCCGCACGATCCGCCCCTGCGGGTCCCGCTTCACGATCGCGGCCCGGACCGAAGCCAGGCGCTCAGCCTCGATCGCACTCACGCCGCATCGTCCAGCGTCCCGGCGTCCAGAGCGAAGAACTCACGCATCCGTCGCGTCACTTCAGCCTCAGCGCGGCGCAGTCGGCGCACGGCCAGCTCATCGGCGTTCGGTTCGTTGCGCAACAGGACGATTTCCGCGTCCAGCACATCCATTTCCGCCTCGATCAGCGGCCATTCGGCCTCAATCGCGCGAAGCTCGGCCCGGCTCGGGCCATCCCCTACCGCTCGCATCTCGTTGTCCCCTCGTGATGTCCGGTGAAGCAGTACGAGGAAGCTAACAACTGAATGGCTCGCTGGTCAACTGTTAGGAACAACTGCACTGGAAGAAAGCGTTCTACCTGCGACGATGCAACCAATCAGACTGTTAGCATCTGAATGGCTTAACGATCGAAGGCACCTATCAGGAGGCGCGAAGCATGACCACGGACGGGCAACCCCTGACCCGAGGTGAGGCGTTGCATGTGCAGATTGCCCGCAGCATCCGCAACCAGATTCAGGCCGGCCGACTCCGCGACGGCGAGACCCTGCCGTCGTCCCGCCAGCTGGCCGAAGAGTGGAAGGTCAGCGTCTTCACGATCAACGAAGCCATGAAGCTCCTGGCCGCTGATGGCCTGGTCGTCAACCACTCCCGATCCCGGCGCCTGATCCACTTCCCCGGCGAGACCACCCCGACCCCGTGGCGGCCCGAGACACCGCAGGTGCTCCTGGTCGGCGGCTTCCCCGGCTCGGGCAAGTCCGAGCTGGCCCGCGTCCTGGCCCGCCTCACCGGGTGGCCGATGCTCGACAAGGACACGCTCACCCGCCCCGTGGTCGAGGCGGCCCTAGAGATCCTGGACCGCTCACCCAACGATCGGGAGTCCGACGTCTACCTAGAGCGGATCCGTCCCCGGGAGTACGAAGCGACCGAGGCGGCCTACCTCGAGAACGTCGAGTGCGGCAACAGCGCGATCGTGGCCGCGCCGTTCCTGCGGGAGCTGCGGGACAAGGCGTGGGTAGACCGCACCACCGCGTCCATCACCGCGCGCGGTGGCAAGGCCACGCTGGTCTGGGTCTACTGCGAACCCGACACCATGCACCGATACATGCGTCAGCGCGGCGCGGCCCGGGACGCAACCAAGCTGGCCGACTGGCCCGCCTACCTGGACAGCATCGACCTGGACATGCGGCCGAACGGCCCGTTCGAGCTGATCGACAACTCCGCGTCCAGCTCCCCGCTACAGGTCCAGGCGTCGGCATTGGTAGACAAGGTGCTCAAAGCATCCGCGTAACCCGGCACCTCGACCAGGAGACTTTGTGACGCACGATCAACAGCTCACCGTCGGCATCCTTCACCCCGGACGAATGGGAGCTGGGATCGCCGCCGAAGCCCGCAAGAACGTTGACGTGCTGTGGTGCCCCACTGGCCGCAGCGAAGCCACCGCGGCCCGGGCCGAGGCCGGCCGATTCACCGCAGTGCCCACCGTGGCCGAGCTGGTCGAGCGATCCGACGTCATCCTGAGCATCTGCCCACCGATGTTCGCCGAAGCCATCGCCGCCGAAGTGGGCCAGTACGACGTCAGCGGGAAGGATTACGTCGAAGCCAACCCGGTGACCCGTCAGCAGCTCGACCAGATCACCAAGGCACTCCCGGGCGCCGCAGTCATCGACGGAGCGATCATCGGCTCCGTACCCGGCACCGGCAAGAAACCAGCGCTCTACGTCGCCGGACCGAGCCATGCCACCCTCATGCTGGCCGCCATATTCTCCGGAACCGACGTCATCGTCCGCCGCCTAGGCACAGAGGTCGGCAAAGCATCCGCTCTCAAGTCGGCCTACTCCACCTACCAAAAGGGTGCCCGCGTCCTAACCGTCCTGGCCCACGCCCTGGCCGACGAGCACGGCGTCCGAGACGAAATGCTCGAGCTGGCTGCGCAGCGCAGCGGCAGCTACCTCAGCGAACCCGACTACGTCGCCGAACTGGCCGCCATTGCCTGGCGCTGGTCACCAGACCTCACCGTCGCAGCCGCCGAGCTCGACGCCGCCGGGTACCCTGGCCAGGCTGTAGGCGCCCTGGCCGACGTCCTCGACCAGTGGAGCAGCACCCGCAATAACTGGGACCTGAGCCCGAGCGAGGCGACCGAGATCCTTCGGCGCGATTCGGCCGGCCGGTCCGAGTAGCCGCCAAAACACCTGTCCCCCTCGGCGGAGGGATTCGCGAGGGGGACAGGCGGCCCCGGTAGCGTCCTTCACTCCCTGTGCGCCCCAGGAAGCACCACCGGGCGTGGCTGGCAGGTGCGCGCCCAGACCCCGTACTCATGGACGCACACCCACCGCTTGAAGATCACAACTACGAGTAGTCGCGATCCGGGTACTTTACCCGCTGTCCGGGTGAAGTACCAGGCCGGGCGTGCTTATACCCGGCCGCCCTGCCTACGTTCGCCAGGTGTCCGATTCCCTCGCCCTGGCCCTCAAGCGCGCGGTGCGCGCCGAGCGGTCTCGGCGTGGGATGAGTCAGACCGAACTGGCGAACGCTCTTGGGTGGTCGCAGAGCCGAGTGGCATCCCTAGAGACCGGCACGCGACGCCTCTATGCCGACGAGCTTCCGGAGGTGTGCGCAGCGCTTGGCGTGCCCTTGACTCGCCTCCTTGCCGACGCAAAAAAGGGCGATATGCAGCGACTCGGTCTCGCATAAAGCGATCCAACTTCTATCGAGATCGCTAGGCCCGCCTTAGAAGAACATTCTAAGATTAAATGCTTACGTGAAGAACCGTTTAGTGGCGGTCGTAGCCTTTTCAACCCTGAGCGCACTAGGCATATTTACCTGGCTCGTCCTTTATGACCCGTCTAAGACTTGGGCCAGGTACATCGCATTTGCAACTATTCTTATACTAACGTGGTTTTCCGTAGCGTTGGTAGCTAAACATTGGACGTTACCGCGATGGGCACTGGCAGGTCTCGCGGCCGTCGTGACCGTAGGCAGCTTTCTGGGCGGGATTTATCCCACCTTCCAGAAGGAACCTGACGCAAGACCTGAGCTAACCAACTCATATCCAGGCACAGGAGAGTTAAGCAAAATATCTGTGGCCTGGGGTATGGAGCAGAACGACGCGCTCGCGAAACTCAACCTAGGTATAGACAATTTTTTTACCGCTCAAGATACAGAGCAGATTTTTTATGTCCAGGTTCAGAAATCTTGGACCCTTGAACCGGGATGGTCGCAGGAAATTGACTTTGAACTTATGAACCCATCCACCAATGCGGCCCTCGAGGCACAGCCACTAACGACCTTCTGCAACGACGTTGGCGCAGTAACCAGATGTGTTCTGTGGATACCTGAGTGCATGTGCTTCGATCGAATTCGCGAATACTTCATTCGAGCTACTTTGAACTTTCGCAAGAAACCCGCAGATGAGGCTTTTGATATTGCAATGCCCATGGACTTCATAGATAGCGAGACCTACCAGAATCCTAGCTACAAGGCTAGGAGAAAGGAAGGAATCCCACGCCGCGAGTAAGTTCGTGAACAAATGACACTTGACAGATGGCACCTAATTTCACCGTCATGCCTGGAATCATTGCGAACAATATCCTGATCCTAGGCTCTCCTGCTTAGTACCGCTGATTCTCCGCAAGAATGAAAGGTACGCGACATAATACTTGACCCGACCTGCGACGGAAATACCAGCATGCCACTCATGAACTCAATCGAAGGGCGTCCGGCAATATGGTACTGGATTGATATTGGAGGGTTGTCCGGGTATCTCGCCGTCAAATTCTTAATGGCCTCAGTCATCTCTTGGCCGAAAGCCACCATATTGTTAATGTCGGTAGCCCCGACTAGGAATCTGTATGGTTCGGCCTCAACTAGCGCCGCGGCCATACTGGGCCCCATTTCCCCGACTGGTACATCCCTGACGAGCTTTATCATGTCAGCGGCCCTCAACATTAGGTAGGTCGTCGCTTCCCAATCCAGATCATTGAGAACCGCGACACTGCCGTTCATGTTGAGCGCGCTGGCATTATGAATAGCTCCGTATGGCATCTCTCTCAGCCGGACAGCAAAGTCCGTCACTGTTGCGGCGTCGAGGTCACGATCCCTCCCTGAGTCTAAGTTGGGCGCTGACCTGGCCCGCTGAATAGCGGCAATATGTGCCTCTGCAACCAGCTCTACGCCGTAGTCCTCTGGGACGCCTTCTGGTTCTTGGGCGATCTGCAGCAACAGATCCGCAAGGTCTAGGGCACTCCCACCTCGTCTCACTAACTCTAGGAGGACCGAAGTCGGAACTGATGCACCAAGGATAATACGGCGCCTCGCGGAATTACCGTGGCCCTGAGAAATCTCTGGGTGGACCTGCAATCTTGCGTCAGCACATTCTGTCACAGAAATGAGAACAACTGGAGGTGAGTCACATTCCAACATATCGAAACGAGTAAATTCATTTACTCCTTGCAGGCGGCAATAGCCAGCGCTCCAGAGGCGCATAAAGCCCAGCATCTGCCGAAAGTTATGACTAGCTTGAGCCGCCTGCCTTCTCTTTCCGGCCTGCATTGCAAAAAGAATCAAAGTATCTCGACAAAGCCACGCTAGATCCGCAGGTTCTCGAACCCCCTGTTTTCCCTTCCGATACTCACTGGGTTCAAAGACATATGGTGCACCTAGGCTTCTCTGGGCCAGGAGTTTAACCAGTTCTTCTTGTGCGCTGGACGGCATGCCAAAGGATCGCACGCCCTGGAGTGGGCGGCGTGCAATCAAGCAAATGCCGCTTCGGAGAAGAACTCATAAGACGGCTTATGACCCTAATTGCCACTTTTTCTCAGCGTCGATCCCCCCGTCTTCTAATGACAATTGCCCCGAGGCACCTACCGAGCGGCGCGGCCGGGGGTCGGTCGTACCGCAGCGTTCGAGGTCTTCCGCTTCGTCGTGCCAGATACGTGCCAGATGGGTAGGCCTTTCGGGGGCACTCCAGGCCGCTCAAGGCACCTGCCCGCAGCGCAAAGTCCCAGGTGGCCCTGCAAAACCGGGGGCTTCCAAGCTGGTCATGCCGGTTCGATCCCGGTCACCCGCTCCACCGGCAAAGGGCCAGGTCAGAGGCGTGAAGCCTTCGATCCTGGCCCTTCGTCGTGCGACCATTTCCATACAGCGTGCCAGATGGTCAGAAGTCCGAAGGCCTGAGTCCGGCCTGCCGGCAGATGGAACGAAAAGTTCCGATCTTCAGATGACCGCGACTCATCGGAACGATCACCACCCGAACCGGATCAGCGCTCGAACGAAACTTGGCATGAGAGCCGCGCTGATGAACCAGCTCGAAACCGTGGTGCCGCAGCACCTTGGCCACCGCGTCCGACGACGGCCCCTCAGGCACTCTTCAGGGTGATCTGCTCGACGTGCGCGTCCGCGACGGTCTGGAACAGATCCGTCTCGGCGGTGTCATCGAAATACAGTTCCAGCGCTTCACGGAGGTTGGAGAGAGCCTCAGTCTCGGTGTCGCCTTCGCTGGCGACATCGATGTTCAGGCACTGAGCCACAAACCCGTCGTCCTCGCGGTACACGACCACCTGCAGCGTGCGATCACCCATGGTCCACCTCCCTGTTCTCAGGATACCGGTCCGGTCTCCGGCGGCGTGCCAGATACGAGCCGGATGGGTAGGCCGTCCGAGGTCACTCCAGGCCGCTCAAAGCACCTGACCACCGAGCAAAGTCCCAGGTAACCTCCTCAGATCGGAGGCTCCCAAGCTGGTCATGCCGGTTCGATCCCGGTCATCCGCTCTCCGCACGAAGGGCCAGGTCAGCGGCACAAACCACTGAACCTGACCCTTCGTCACGAGGACGACAACGGGTGTCTGCGGGCCAGATGGGCCACCCACGGGCCCCAGGCCCCACCGATCTCGTCCTGCGAACGGAACCGCCCCCCGCGCCAGGTTCAGATGTTCCCAAGGACCGCGGACCTGCCCCTGTGGGCACTGGGCACCCTGAAGGACTGATCTCCAGGCGGTGGGCCGAGGTCCTGGTCGATGACGACCACGGGAGCAAATCACGCTCCGCCGGATCTGGGGCAGGACTGATTGACTGCTTACAGACGATTCGTCGCGGATGAACGGCCACCACGTCCACCAGCTCTTCACAGCCTTTGAAGTCGTCCGGATTGGCCGTGTACAGGGCCAATTCAACACTGGCCGCCGGGGCCGCAATCATCAGGTCCGAGGATCGCTTGCGCGGTCCACGTCCAGTCGCACGAACGGCTGCGCAGAGTTGGCCGTAGAGCCGGGCGGCTGCCTGATCATACGGGAGCGGATCAAAAGTCGCCTCCACATGCTGCAATACAGCTACCCGTCTGGCCCGTTTCGCCGGATCGTCGGTGGCATGCGGACCGAACGACAACTCCCCCAATGTCACCGCCGTAATCAGAATCAGGTCAGGCAGTTCCGCAGGATCGTAGAGCTTCAGGGCAGCAATGATGTTGGTATCGACGACCGCAGACTCGTGCACAGTCACAGGCCTGTCCCCTCGTACGGATCGTCCAGGTCCTGACCGACGACGCGGTCCAGATCGGCTCGCAGTTCATCAGCGTCTACCGCAGGGGCGGTAGCAAAGACAGCGAAGACCTCTTCCTTGGGAACCGCCCGGCGCCGCCGGATCGGAACCATTCTGGCCAGCGGCTCACCGTTGAGGGTCAGCGTGTAGGCATGGCCCTGCCGAAGGTCGCGCGTGATCATGCCCGAGTCCGCCACGAACTGGCGGACGCTGACATGCGTCGGCTGCTCCCTTGGAATGGCTATGACCAAATCTTACCTCGCCGTACCACGGCGTGGTACGGCGAGGACTCGGGTGCGCCGGCCCGCCCTTCGGTGACCTCAGCCCTCACAACCACTGATACAGGCAGAGGACCACATTCGCGGCACACGCGAGTTCGAGGATCAGAAGAACAGGAACGAGATCACCGGAGACCGCCGTATCCGCCTGGAGATCCCTCTGTCCCAGATCTTCGGCCAAGATCATCAGCGCCACATTCACGGAATACGACGCTCCGGCTCCAAGACCAGACCGACCGGGGATCCACCCGACAGCCTTCCACCAATCATCTCTGATTTCACAGACGGTACGATGTTCGCGTTCTTCCGAAAGGCAGAAGACGGCGAGTACAAGCTCCGCACCATGTATCCGAAACCCAAGGACGAAACATGAGCACCGACCCGGACATCGCCACCTTCCTTGAATATTCAGGCCGCATGATGAATGTCAACGATCTCTTCGCCAACTGGGAGGAGGAGTTCGTGGACGACATGGCAGCCCTGCGCATCGACTCCATCAAAGAGAGTTTCCGACGAGGTTTCGCGAAGAGTCTCGGCGGGCAGATCACCCCTCGTGACTATGAAAAGGCGACAGACTGGGAGTTCGAAAGCCCTGAAGAGCTTCATGACCATTTGAAAGCCCTCTGGGCCAAGTTCTACGGCGATGCGGACCCCGCCGAGAGCCTCAACTGATGACGCAGAGAATCGAGAGCGGCAGCTAACTTCCAAGCTGGCCGTGCCGGCTCGACCTTGCGAGCCCGAACCCCGCTCAGGCCAGGCCGCCGACGTAGATGCCCTGGTCACGCAGCTCGTCCATACCGCGCAGGGCGTTCGGGTCGCTGCCTTCCAGATCGACGCCGAGAAGGGCGGGCAGGTCGCGAAGTGGGGTCAGGTCGGTGACCGGGTTCCCGCCGACCCACAGTTCGTCCAGCTTCGGCAGGTCGGCGAGCGGGGCCAGGTCGCCGATCCGGTTGTCGGAGACATTCAGCATGGTCAGGGCGGGCAGTTCGGTGAACGAGGCCAGGTCCTCGATCTGGTTCCGGCGCAGGGTGAGGCGGTCGAGAACAGGGCTGCCGCTGAGGGGCTCGATGACGGTGATCTGGTTGTCGCCCAGGTCGAGTTCGGTCAGGTTGGGCAGGTCGCCCAGTGGGGAAATGTCGGCGATCCGGTTGCCGGACAGGCCCACGGCGTAGAGATCGGCGAGGTGGGCGAGCGGGGCCAGGTCGGTGATCTGATTGCCGGATGCGCCGAATTCTCGAAGAGTGGTCAGAGCGGCCAGCGGCGCGAGGTCGGTCACCTGGTTGTTGGTGATCTGGACGCTGGTCAGGCCGGGAGTGCGGGCCAAGGGGCTCAGGTCGCTGATCCGGTTGGTGGGTACTGCCAGGCTGGCCAGGTTGGGCAGGTGCTCCAGGCCGATCAGAGACTGGATCTGCCCGCCGCCGTTCAGGTCCCCGTTACAGGTGAGCGCGAAGACGCTGTCGAGCTCGCGGCTGGACGTGGCCTGCTCGGCGTTCGAGAGCCCGACGGTGGTGGCCACGCAGGCCGCCAGGGCAGGATCGGGAAAGAGGTCGGCCAGTTTGGTTCGGCTGGCCAGACGGTCGTAGGCCCAGATGCCGGCCCCGGACAGTAGGGCGACAACCAGAAGGACGGCGGGGAGGCGGGTGCCCAGGCGGGGCAGCGCTGGGGCGGAGACAGCTGGAGCGGGCATCACTGCGGCGGCCGGCAGCAGGAGCGCGGCGCAGGCGGTAAGGGCTGCGGCCAAGACGATCCACCACTGGACGGAGCCACCGATGTAAGACAAGCTCTGGACCGAAAAGGCGAGCAGGGCAACGGCATAGAGCAAGGTAAGAGCGGCGCCTCCAGCCGTGGCGAGGCTTGCGATCAACCGGTCGCCGGAGAAGCGGGCCACGCCGGCCAACAGGAGCACGACGCCGAGGGCGGCCAGGGCCAGCGGGGCCATCACCACGGCGGCGTTCGTCGCCACCTGGGTCATCGGAAAGTCCATGCTCAGCAGATGAAGCGCGTCGGTCTTCCAGGCTTTCCAGGTGCCGTAGGTCATGGCAATCAGGCCCACCACCACCGCCGGGCCGCCCCCGACGACCGGTGCCTGGATACGCGAAAAGGTCACTGCCGCAGGTGCACTACCGAAGGCCACGAGCAGGACCAGAGGCAAGGTGGGAGCCTGGTGAGTGTGCCGGAGCAGAAGCGCCGTGGCCAGTGCGGCCAGGCTCAGCAGGACACTCACGCTCAGGAGCCAGCTGGTTCCCGACGGCGTCCGAGAGATCGACATGCGAGGAATCCTGCCGTAACCGACAACCGCGACGATTCCTCCCCGAGTACCGATGTGGCGGTACCTCAGGGGGAGAGGCACTCAGACCAAAGGACCTGTCGAAGCAGCGACATCAAACTGGTTCCGGGCGTGCAAGTCTCACCTGGTGTTCTATGTCCTCGAATCCCAGCCGCCGGTACAGCTCAATTGCGTGATAGGCCGGGTCCGCCACAATGACCAGCTTCGAGGCACCCCGGTCGGTGAGCCCCCACCTGCCCAGTCGCTGAACCAGCGCGGAGGCCAGGCCTTGGCGGCGAAAGGCCGGATGAGTCTCCACACTCTGAAACCGGGCAAGCCCGCTGTCGTCGGTGAACAAGCCAGCTCCGCAACGCATGACACCGTCGACGAAGGCGCCGAACCAGACCCCGTGACCGGCCTCGACAACGGCCCGGTACTCCCGCGCCCGGGTCTGGGCGCGTTTCGGGAGGCGTGGGTCGGGCGCCCCCTCATGCAGGGACAGACGCAGTTCGACCGACTGGGCCCAGTCCTCATCGCTGTGTAGAGGCCGAATTTCAAACAGAGGACGTTTGTGGGCCCTCCTCGGTAGGTCGGTGGCCGTCAGGACCGTATCGACCTGGATGTCGAACCCGAGCGCGGTCAGGCCCTCGGCGTCTTCGACCGCGCCGTCCACACTGTCCAGGCCGAGGGCCACATGGCGAGCAGAGGGAAACTCGCGAGCGAACTCAGCGATCCACCCCTGCCACTCTCCGGCAGGCGGCGCCGAGCGCAGAAGCAGATAGTTGCCCCACCAGAAGTGGGGGTTGGACGGGGTACGAATGACCAGATGAGAACCCCGGTCAACAGTCTCCGAGCCCCCAAAGCCGTGAATCATCAGGTCGGTCCGGTACCCGAGCGAGGCTACGTCCACCGGGCTGAGGATAACGACCGGGCCCGGCCTTTCACCACGGATATTGCCTTTCGGCAGGCATTGAGCGGCCTAGAGAACGCCCATGTGCCTCAACGCCGTGGCCAGGACGACCAGGGCAACGAGGAGAGCCCCCGTTCGGATAAGGCTGCGTGGCTCCTGCCGAGCCCGACCAGGTCCGACGAACACGCCGACCATTGCGCCAATCACCAGTATCGGCAGGCCCATCACCAGCAGCGGTGCATACAAGTCCTCGCTGCCTCCGTTCGAAGCAGCGAGCACTCCCATCAGCAGCGCCACCACAAGCAGCCCGGCCAGGCTGCCCAAAGCAAACGAGCGCATCACCGACCGTCCCCCTCCTTCCCACCCCACCTGGTCCATTCATCCGCCTCGCCGCTAGGGGAAGCTTTTCAAACTCAGCGACCCCCATCCTCGCCATACTGTCCTCCAGTCGACGCGCATTCACCAGTGAGCGCACTAATGAGCGTCTGGCGTCAGCGCATTCCGGTCAAGGCAAGAACGAACGCGAGGTGCCCCAGTGATTCAGGAAAATGTTGGACGCCCTTCGATGACGGCGATGGGCTGGCCCACCAGCATTCGGGCAGCGGTCCGGGTGCTCTGGGACTACCACGACCTGCATCACACACCGGAACCAACGGACGTCGGTGTCGGCCTGGGTAGCCACGACCTCGGCGTAGCGACCTGCGCAGCTCAGCTCCACCTCGGCGGTACGTTCCCACTGATCGTCTTCACCGGGGCGAACGCCCCGACCACGATCGAGCGCTTCCCGAGAGGCGAGGCCGTTCACTACCGCGAACACGCTCTTTCTCTTGGCGTTTCGGAACGGGCCCTACTCGTCGAACCGAATGCCCGGAACACCGGGGAGAACATCACGTTCACCCGAGACCTGCTCCGCAGCAGCGGCATCGAGCCCCAGTCGGTCACACTTGTCTCACGGCCGTATCAGCAACGCCGGGCCTACGCGACCTGCCGAAAGCTCTGGCCAGAAGTCGAGACGGTCCGCTGCGCCTCGCTTGCCCTCACGCTGGACGACTACATCGCCGGCATCGGAGACGCCGAACGTGTGGTGAACATGCTCGTGGGCGACACCCAGCGGATCAAACTGTACGCAGACAAGGGTTTTGCCATTCCCCAGCCGATGCCCGACGAAGTGTGCGACGCCTTCCATCAGCTGACAGCCGCCGGCTTCACCTCCCGACTCGTCTGAGCAGTGGAAGTGAGTGCCCGGCTCCGCCGCCGACCTGGCCTGTGATCGGTCAGTTGCCAGAGACGTCCTCGGGTAGCTTCAGCCGCCGAACTACGAGCAACATGAGGGCCACGACGATCGCTACTGCCACACCCCAGAAGATCTGCCCGATCAATCTGCGCCCGACCTCGCACCCAGCTCTCGGGTCCAACGAGAACGCGATCGGGCTCAAAGGAACTGGGCGAGGGCGGCGAGCCCGAAGCAGCACCAGGCTTCCAAAGCGCAGGTGCCCGCCGTCACCGTGGACGGCGGGCACCTGTACTGAGGGGCGATCAGGCGATCAGCTGGTGCTGCCACCCGGCTGCACGACACCGTTCACGGTGAGCGTGTAGGGGGCGTACTGCTGCACCTGCTCGGTGGGCTCGTCGTAGGCCACGATCGCCACGACCTGGTCGTAGCCCCTGAGCTTCTTCAGCTGCTTGCTCTTGCTGCCCAGGTCCAGGGCGGACTTGCCGTCGAAGGTGACCTGGACGGCCTGGTGCTTCTTGGCGTCCAGGCCGACCAGCCGCACGTTCCAGTTGTGCACGGCGATCGGCACGATCTCGGTGGGCGAGTCGAACGGCGCCAGGCTGGAGCCGTCGCTGACCACCGCGCCGCCGACCGTCAGGTCGTCGATCAGCAGGCCGCCCTCGTTGACCCCGCCGTCACTGACGTAACGGATGTTGATCAGGATCTTCTTGCCGGCGTAGGCCGAGAGGTCGTACTCCTGGGCCTCGAAGCCGGTGGTGGTGCCGTTCAGGCCCGGGCCGAGCGGGCCGTCCGGGACGGTGTGGTTGCCGGGGATGGGCGCGCTGTACGTCTTGCCGCCGTCGGTGGAGACGCTGACGTAGCCGTAGTCGTACGTCGCCTCGGCGCCGTACTTGGCCAGGAACTTCAGGGTCGGGTCGGCGGTGGGCACGGTGACCTCGGTGACCAGGCCGGCGTCGGTGTTGCTCTCGTTGCCGGAGAACAGCACCGGGTTGCCCGCGCGGTCCGGGTCGTCGCTCTTGACCGTCCAGGCCAGCGGCAGGGGCGGCAGGGTCTTGGCGCCGCTGAACTTCAGCGTCTTCAGGTCCTTCCCGCGGATCGCCTTGCCCTTCTTCTGCACCGGCACGAAGTCGGCGCCGTTCGGGGCCGCGCCCGGTTCGGCGTACGACTGCGGGTTGGCCAGGTTCACCGAGGTGTTCAGGCTCTTGCTGGTGACCTTGGACTTCGAGACGCCGGAGATCTTCGACTTCTTCGACTTGTCCAGGAACGCGTCCAGCAGGGTGGCGGACTGGAAGTCGTGCAGGACGTCGTACACGTCCTTCACGCCCTCGCCCTTCAGTTCGGCCGCCACGCTGGCCAGCCCCTGGAGCTTGCCGTCGTTGTGCAGCGCGGTGATGAAGTCCAGGCCGTAACGGTCCTGCAGGAACAGCATCAGCGCGAACGCGTGCCCGTAGTCGGCCAGCACCGCGTTCGGGTTGTCGGCGTCCTCGCCCCAGAGGTTCAGCGAGTTCTGGGCGCCGCCGCAGTCGCGCGGGTTGGGGTTGAACCTGGTCTGCACCGTGCCGTAGCCCTGGTGGCAGATCAGGTGGTTGTCGAAACCGGCCTGGTTCACGGTGGCCTTGGTGTCGGCGTAACCGGTCAGCGCGATGGCGATGTCGGACAGGCCCTCGTTGACCCAGGTGACCTCGTTCGGGTCGGTGTAGTACTGCAGCAGGTGCTGCCACTCGTGCCCGAAAACGCCTTCGTACAACCACGGACGAGCGGGGCGGCTCGTGCACGGGTCGTCGGTGGCCGCGTCGGCCGGGTTCGCGGTGGTGCGATGCGTCCAGTCGAACGCATCGATCGTCATCACGTTCCGGTCGAAGAGCTCGTTCAGGTACGAGGAGAAGAAGCCGGCGGTGTAGGTCTGCACGGCCGGGAAGTCGTAGTAGTTGTCATCACGCACGTTGTCGACCAGCGTGACGGTCTTCTCGCCGCCACCGGTGTAGACGCCGCCGTTGCCGTTCGCGTCCGGCCCCAGCACGGCCTTGCTGCCGTCACGGTCGGGCGGGGTGCTGAAGGCCGCGGTCTCCTTCGGGTACATGTTGGTGTCGAACTGGTTGATCAGCCCGGCCACCTGCGCCTCGGTGACCGTGGTGCTGCCCTCGACGGCGTTGCGGCAGTCGCCCTCGGGGAAGGCGATGTCGTTGGCGACCCAGACCTCGATGTGCTCGCCCACGCCGCGCAGGGTGAAGTCCTTGCGGTAGTAGCCTTCCCGGTCGTCCGAGGCGACCCACTGCCGCACCGTGCCGACCTCGGGGGTGGGCGCGGCGGCGGCCGACTTCTTCAGCTTCGTCTTGTCGGCCTGGTAGGTCGAGGGCACCTTGACGGCCTTGCCGTCGACCAGGCGCGGGGCCCGGCTGCCCAGGCTGATGTCGGACTCGGCGACGCTGGGTTCGTCCGCCGCCATGGCGGCGGAAGGAAGAACGACCGTGCTCAGGGGTAGGGCGATGGCGAGGCCGATTGTGGCCGCCAGTCGTTTCCGGACCATCAAGTCTCCCTGGGGGTGGGCGGAGGTCGATGCACGGGCGACGACTGGGACGCACAGACTCGACGGCGCAGACGTCAACCCCGACAGAAGTTGGTGGCTCCGCCGAGGTCGTACTGAAGGTAGCCAAGGCGGCACAAAATGTCAGTAGTTCGGCCGGAACGATCTGTCGAGGGCGATATCACCCGGTATGCGCCTTGCCGATCAGGCGCCGGGCGGTCGCTGCAGCAGCACCTGATGCTCGACGTCCTCGAATCCGAGGGCCCGGTAGAGGCCGAGCGCGTGGTAGTCCGGGTCGGCGATGATGACCAGACGCGACGCGCCGAGCTGGTCCAGCCCCCAGACCCCCAGTTCGTGCACCAGGGCAGAGGCCAGGCCCCGACGGCGGAAGTCCGGATGAGTTTCCACGTTCTGGAAACGGGCCACCCCGCCGCCGTCGCTGAACAGCCCGGCCCCGCATCGCATTTGCCCATCGACGAAGGCACCGAACCAGGCGCCGTGGCCGGCCGCCACCAAGGCTCGGAACTCCTCGGTCTTCGCCGCCGCAAAGTCTTCCAGCACAGCGTCTTCACCCGAAGCCAGACGCAGGCGGGTGATCTGGTGCCAGTCCTCGTCCATGCGCAACGGACGGATCTCGGCGTCGACCGGTCGGACCGGCGTGCGGAGCGAACTCGCCGCGAGCACGGTGTCGACCAGGACGTCCAGGCCCAGATCGGCCAGACCGCCTGCGTCTTCGACCATCCCGTCAGCCGTGTCCAGGCCGAGGGCGACATGATCGGCCTCGGGGAACTCGCGCTGGAACTCGGCCACCCAGCCCGGCCACTCCCCCGCTGCAGGACGCTCGCGCAGCAGCAGGAAATTGCCCCACCAATAGACGGGGTTGGCCGGAGTACGCACCACTAGGTGAGAACCGCGGTCAGAGACCTGCGAGCCACCCAGTCGGCGCAACATCAGATCGGTTCGGTATCCGAGCGAGGCAACCTGCACCACCCCAGCCTAGGGGCCTTTGAATTATGGACGTCGGTGACCGCCCAAGGTGCCGATCGGCACCTTGGGTGCTCACCGACGTCTTCAATCGAGAACTACTGGGCGGCGGGCGAAGACGTCGGCGAACTCGCGCTCCCAGCCCAGGCCGAAGGCCAGCAGTTCCTGCTCGCCCCGATGACGGCCGACGATCTGCATGCCCACCGGCAGCCCCTGGGGAGTGAAACCGGCGGGGACGGCGAGCACGGGCATCGCGGTGGCGGTGATGCGACTGCAGGAGCGCATCCAGGTGTGGTAGCGCTCCATCGACACTCCGGCAACCGAACTGGGGTATTCGGTGCTCGCCGGGAACGGCGGGAGCTGGACGGTCGGCGCGATCAGCACGTCGAAGCGGGCCAGCAGGTCCTGCAGCCGGCGGAACAGTTCGGTGCGCAGGCTCAGGGCCCGGTTGATCTGCTGCGGGGTGAGCTCGCGACCCCAGGAAACATCCTGCTTGACGGTCGCTTTGACCAGATCCGCGTGGGCCTCGACGTCTGCGGTGCGACCGTCGAGGAAGCTCAGGGCCCGCAGCGTCTCGAAAACCTCGTCGGCGCCGGACAGATCCGGTTCCAGGTCGGTGACTTCGGCGCCCGCAGCGACCAGGCGCTCGCGCGTGGCTTCGGCAACGGCCAGCACCTCGGGCTCGAACGGCAGCCCACCGACGGTGTGGCTGAACGCGATGCGGGTGCCGGCCAGCGAGCGCGGCCCGATCGCGGTGAACACCGAGCCGGGCTCGTCGATGGACAAGGGGGTGTGGGGGTCGGGGCCGGCGATCGCCGAGAGCAGCAGGGCGGCGTCACCCACCGAGCGCCCCATCGGCCCGAGCACTCCGGCCGGGTCCCAGGCGTTTCCGGGGCCGGGCGACGGCACCCGGCCCGCGCTGGGCCGCAGACCGACCACGTTGTTGAACGAGGCCGGGTTACGCAGACTGCCCCCAAGGTCGGAACCGTCGGCAAGGGCGACCATGCCGCAGGCCAGCGCGGCCGCTGCTCCCCCGCTGCTGCCTCCGGCCGAGCGGTCGGTGGCGTAGGGGTTCAGCGTGGCGCCGAAGACCTCGTTGAAAGTGTGCGACCCCGCGCCGAACTCCGGGACGTTGCTCTTGCCCACCACGATCGCGCCGGCCGCCCGCATCCGCTGCACGATCAGTGCGTCCTGCTCGGGCACGTGGCCGGCGTAGATCCGCGAGCCGTAGGTGGTGCGGATCCCCGCCGTGTCGACCACGTCCTTGACCGCCACCGGCAACCCGTGGAGCAGGCCCAGCGGCTCACCCGACTGCCGCCGGGCGTCCGCCGCGGCCGCCTCGGCCAGTGCCTGCTCGGGGACCAGGGTGACCAGGGCGTTGACGGTGGGGTTGACCGCGGCGATGCGTTCCAGGTGGGCGGTGAGCACTTCGACCGCGCTCACCTGACCGGTGTGCAGCAGGGCGGCGAGCTCGGTGGCCGGCCGGTCGAGGAAGTCAGAACATCCCGAGGTACTCACGCTGCTCCCAGTCCGAGACGTGCATCAGGTAGCGGTCGAACTCCGCGCGCTTGATCGCGCAGTACCACCTGATCACATCCGGGCCGAAAGCGTCAGTGAAGGCCTTGTCCTCTTCCAGTGCATCGACGGCCTCGGCGAGCGAGCGGGGCAGCCGCTGGGCGTCGGTCTCGTAGGGGTTCTCGGTGGGGGCGCGCAGTTCCAGCCGGCGGTCGAGCCCGTCCAGGCCGCTGACCAACTGGGAAGCGATGTAGAGGTACGGATTGGCGGTGGGCTCGCCGGACCGGTTCTCGAGGCGGGTGGCGGGGTCTGCGGGGCCACCGACGGCGCGCACCATCGCGCCCTTGTTGTCCTGCCCCCAGGCCACTCGGTCCGGAGCCAGGGAGTAGGGCTGGTAGCGCTTGTACCCGTTGACCGTGGGCGTGCTGAACGCGGCGGCGGCGCGGGCGTGGGTGAGCAGGCCCTCCAGGTAGTGCTGCGCGGTCGTGGAGAGCGGGGCGTCCGGCGCAACGAACACTGGTTCGCCCGAGACGGCGGAGGTCAGGGACTGGTGCAGATGCCAGCCGGTGGAAGCGGTCTCGGCCCCCTGTGGGCGGGACATGAAGGTGGCCTCGTAGCCCAGCCGGCGGGCGATCTGCCGTACTGCGCTGCGGCACAGCACCACTGCGTCGGCCGTGACCGCCGCGTCGGCCGCGTCCATGGTGATCTCCAGCTGGCTCGGGCCGAACTCCAGCTCGATCGAGCGCAGCGGCAGGTCCAGGGCGGTCAGGCCGCGGTAGAGGGCCTGGACCAGGTCGTCGAAACCGTCCAGAGCCTCTTCGTGCAGCAGCTGCGAGCCGGGGCTGGTCGGGAGAACCTCCCGGGCCTGGCCCGGTGCTCCTGGACGCCCGACCTGCGAAGCGTCGAAACCACCGGCGCGGAAGACGTGGAACTCCAGTTCGGCGCCCACCGTCATCCGGTACCCGCGCATCTCCAGGGCATCGAGCTGTTTGCGCAGCAGGTCGCGGGTGCTGAAGGCGACCTCCGACCCGTCCGGGAACCTCAGGTCGCACAGGATCCAGCCGGAGCGCCCGGCCCAGGGCAGCACCCGGAACGTGGTCGGGTCGGGCACCAGCACGATGTCCCCGGCCCCGGCCAGCTGCGCGACGCCGAGCCCGGCGTCGGCGCTGAACACGGGGAACACCGACTTGCCGGAGGTGTCCTTGAGCAGCAGCGAGCTCGGCGCGGTGAGGCCCGAGCGCATGGCGGCCGCCACGCCGGAGCGGGTGACGGTCTTGCCGCGCAGCAGGCCGTGCTGGTCGACGAAGGCGAACCGGACCATGTCCAGGCCGATCTCGTCGATCACCCGGCGCATCTGGGCCGAGGCGGCGTACTGCGCGTCGGTCCACAGATCGTGCCGGTCGACGAAACCGCCGCGGTCCTTGGCCAGCATCGGGCGGGCGCCCTGACCCTCCCCGGCCTCGGCCACGTCCCGCTCGTCGTGGTTACGCATCGGTGTTCACCTCGGAGGGCACGGCGGTGCGGGCCCAGGGCGAGGCCTGGCGGCGTTCGTCCTCGCGTGCCACCCAGTGCTCCTGCCAGTTCTCGTTCGCGGCAATGGTGTCCACGGCGAGCGGCCCGGTGTAGGTGGCGGCCTCGGTCTCGTCGAGCGGGTGGGCCGGGATCCGCCCGCCCGCGGCGAACGCGTCGATCGCCTTCAGCAGCATCCGCCGGTTGGCGGTGACCGCCCGGTCGGAGACGCCGAGCCGCTCGACCGTGCGGTCCTGGATCGGACCCATGCTCTCCACCGCCCACTGGTCGTGGACGTTGATGTCCAGGCCCATCCCGGTGTAGGTCACGTTCTTCTGCTCGACCGGGTCGAAACCCCAGTTGTTGGAGCGGTTCCGCAGCGGCCGGTAGTCGGGCAGGCTGACCTCGGCCAGGCGCTGCTGCAGCAGCGTCTCCTTGTCGGTGGTCTCGGCGAAGTCGTACCAGATCATGTACCAGTAGTGGTTGTGGTCGTCGATCGGCACGTGCCACTGGGTGAAGACCTTGGTGGTGCCGAACGGGACCACGAACGCGTTCGGGAACAGCAGGTTGGTGACCCGGACGTGCTTGACCGCCTCGGTGAGCTGGCGCACGGCGAAGACCCGCAGGCCGTGATCGGCGCTCTCCACCTCGATGTCCGGGCGGAAGTTGTCGCCGACCAGCTTGGACAGCTTCTGGCCGGTGCCCTCGACCTCCTCGCTGAACTGCTGGCCGTAGGTCTCGCGCGGGTCCTCGTCGATGAACCGGTGCAGGAAGGAGACGTGGCTGGGGTCGATGCCGCCCTCCACCCCCTGCAGCCAGTTGCACTCCCACAGGCCCTTGAAGGCGAAGGTGTACTCGTCCGGCGCGGCGAAGCAGTCGTAGTCGGGGAAGGGCGGCGGGTCACCGGCGCCGAGGTAGGCGAAGATGATGCCGTTCTTCTCCACGCAGGGGTAGCTGGCGATCCGGATCTTCTCGGTGAACCGGCTGTGCTCGGGTTCGGCCGGCTGCTCCAGGCAGCGGCCGTCGGCCCCGTAGAGCCAGCCGTGGTAGAGGCAGCGCAGGCCTCCGTCCTCGAGCCGCCCGTAGGACAGGTCCACGCCGCGGTGGGCGCAGAACCGGCTGATCAGCCCCCAGCCCTTGGGCTTGCGGAAGAGCACCAGGTCCTCGCCGAACAACCGGACCGCCTTGACCGGCTTCTCCTCGGACATCTCCGAGACCAGCGCCGCCGGCTGCCAGTAGGCCCGCATCAGACCACCCAGCGGGGTGCCGGGGCCGGTCCGGGTCAGCTTCTCGTTGTCCTCGCGCCTGAGCACCGACACACCTCCGGTCGTTCGCCAAGAATGGATCCCAACGTAGCATCAGTGGATCCCAAAATGGTTGGTTGATAGCCACGCAGTTGCAGATCGGGTCCATCGCCGGATTTCTGCTAGCGTTTTCGGTCTTGACCTGCGCCTGCCCGGGCGCGCCTTGAGGGGAGAACGACAGGCATGGCGGCAGCCGATCCGGCCGGGGCGGAAAAGACGGGAAACGCGCTTGTCGACGACGTCGCGGCCCGCATCCGCGAGCGCATCATGTCGGGCCAGATCCCGATCGGCGCCCAGTTGCGCCAGGCCGAACTGGCCTCCGACTTCGGCGTCAGCCGCACCCCGGTGCGCGAGGCCCTGCGCCAGCTGCAGAGCGGCGGGCTGATCGAGGTGCTGCCCAATCGCGGTGCAGTGGTGCGGGTTCCGGCCCCCTGGGAGGTGCGCGAGGCCTACGAGGTGCGGGCCGAGCTGGAGGCCCTGGCGGCCACCCGTGCGGTCAGCCGGATCACCGAGGCCGAACTGGCCGAGCTGCGGCAGGCCAACCAGGAGATGTACGACCACTCCTCTGCGCTGAGCCGGGGCGAGGAGCCCGCCTCGTCGGGCCGCCCGGCCAACGACGTGTTCCACACCCTGATCCTGTCCATCGCCGCGAACGCCCGCCTGGCCAAGGCGGTCAACGACATCAACGAGACGTTCCCGCGCAACGTCTCGGCCCAGCTGATCGTGAACGACGCCCGGCACCGGGACGAGAACTTCCGCGAGCACGAGCGGATCGTGGCCGCGCTGGCCGAGGGCGACCTGGCCACGGCCGGCCGGGAGATGCGCGAGCACGTGATCAAGGCGGGCGAGCACCTGGCGCACTGGTACGAGCGCCGCTCCTCCACGGTCTTCCGGGGCTGAAGACCTGCACTGCCGGATCCGTCAGAAGGGTTCTCCCGGAACCCTTCTGACGGCCGGAGGCCTCAGTGGCCGGAGCAGCAGGAGCCGGAGGACTCGCTGTGGGCGCTCATCGGCGCCGGTAGGTCGAGCGAGGGGTTGCGGTCGAAGAAACCGTCCGGCTCCAGCCGCATCCCGATCCGGTGCACCGGCATGATCGGCCACTCCTCCGGGCGCGGGGTGTGGTGCACCCCGACCACGGGCCAGAGCACCAGTTCGGCGCCGTCCAGCGAACGGTCGGCCTGCTGCCAGACCTGCACGCCGTCGGCCCCCAGATCGGCCTGGTTCGGGTACTCCCCGACGATGAACCGCTCGCTGCCCTCGTAGGCGGTGGCCCACAGGTGCTGGGCCACGAACGGCGCCTTGCGCTCGACGATGCTGCCCGGCTTGGCGTACAGCCGCGCGGTGTTCTGGATCGAGACCCGGTAGGCGGTCTTGTCACCGAACCGGTTTCGTGTGTCGTCGCTTTCGATCAACCAGTGGACGGCAGTGGCCGGGTTGGCCCGGCGGGCGGCGGCTTTCTCGGTGAGCAGTGGGGTACGAACCGTCTTGCAGGCGTTGCCGTAGGGGTTGAGCTCCTCGTCCTCCTCGATCTCGGAGTGCACCTCGTACAGCCGGTTCACCGGGCCGTCCACCCCCATGTCCAGCCGCAGGCCGAAATAGTGCTGGTGGTTGGGGGCCTGGACGTTCGGGGCGACCATCCGGCCGTAGGGCGGGGTGGCCCCGTCGGCGATGCCGGAGACCGACATCACGCCGGTCAGCTTGATCTCCAGCTCGATCATGCCGTCCTGGTGGAACGACCAGTAGAAGCCGTAGTCGTAGTTGGCCACGGTGGCGAAGAACGAGACCACCAGACGCCGGGCCCGGCGCACGTCGGCCTCCCCGGTGCGGGTGTTCACGTGCTTCCAGAGGATCGAGTGGTCCTCCTCGTGCAGGCAGACCGCGTTCTTGATGGTCCGGGCCTCGCCGTGCCCGTTCAGCACCGCCGCGTCGAAGTACCGGATCTCGCCCAGGCAGTCGCAACCCAGCTCGAGCGAGGCGGTCAGCGGGCCGGCGCCGTACTCGCCCCAGTCGAAGAAGTTCTTGCGGTAGGCCGTCGGGTCGGGATCCAGGTAGGGCACGTACATCTCGTTGATCGCGGCGCGCTTCATCACCGGGCGGACGGTGCCGTGGTCGTTGTAGGTGATGTCGTGCAGGACCATGCCCTCCCGGTGGGTGAAGCCGATCCGGAACGACCAGTTCTGCCAAGTCACCTCCTGCCCGTCGATACCGAAACCGGGCCCCTGGGGCTGGATGATCTCCAGCGGCGCCACCTCGCGGTCGGAACCCCAGGTGCCGGAGCGGTAGTTGCCGGTCTCCGAAGCCATCGGCACCACGCCGTGGTCCTCGATCGCGATGACCTTCAGCGTCTCCAGGTCGATGATCGGCACCAGCCCGGAGACCGGCCGGGCGTAACCGTTGTCGTCGGCCGTCTCGCGGTGCCAGACGGTGCCCCAGGAGAGCCTGCGGTCCTCGTAGCCCGCGGGCTCGAAACCGGTGATCGACTCGGGGTCGACCCAGACCAGTGAGACGTCGGTGATGCCCCGCTTGGCCAGCGCGTCCTTCAGCCCCTGGTCCTCACGGCAGGCGGCGGCCACCAGCCGGGCCTCCTCGCTGGAGACCCCCGGGCGCTTGGCGTCGACCGGACGCCAGCTGACTAGCGCGGCCTCTCGATCGGAACCCGCGGTCCAGGCGGCGATCTCCCAGGCGGCGTGCGCGTCCGGGTTCATCACCACGGTGCGCACCGGCCGCCCCTGCCCCGGAGCCAGCGCCCGGGCCAGGGCCTCGTCCACCGCGATCCCCCAGAACCGGGGCCGCTCGCCGATCCGCTCGTCGGCGCGGACCAGGGCGATCACGCCGGCGATCTCTTCCTCGGTCAGCGGGTCGTTCCAGTGGGTGTCACTCACGTCTGATCCTCCTGCTGGGTGGTGAGGCGGCGCTGAACGCCGATGAAGTCCAGTTCGGGGCGGGGTCTTTCCTGGACCAGGTCGGCCACCGCCTCGCCGAGGGCCGGGCCGAACTTGAAGCCGTGCCCGGAACAGGCGGCCGCGACGGTGACGGCCGGGGCCCAGGGCAGCGGGCCGAGCACGAACCGCCGGTCGGCGGTCATCGTGTACAGGCAGGCGACGGCCTCCACCACCTCGGCCCGGATGCCCGGCACGTACTGCTGCATCAGGCCGGTCAGCCCGGCGATCTCGTCGGCCGTGGGCGGGGTGGCGGGCACCGTCGGGTCCCAGACCGGGCCCAGGTCCACACCGGCCTTGAACCCGTTGCCGTCGGCGTCGGGGATGCCGAAGACCAGACCCTCCGGGCGGTCGACCGAGAAACAGCCGAGCTGCGGCACCTGGCCGGGCTCCTGCCCGGGGGCCAGCGTGACGGTGACGATGCGCCAGACCTCGAACAGGTGGGCGAGCTCGGGCACCAGGTGCCCGGCCCAGGCTCCGGCGCTGAGCACCAGCTTGCGACAGGTGATCTCGCGCTGATCGGTGGTGACGATGCACCGCTCGCTCTCCTGGCGCCAGCTCAGCACCGTCTCACCGAACACCAGTTCGGCCCCGGCGGCCCGGGCCCCGGCGCGAGCGACCTCCAGCCCACGGGCGGCCTCGAGCACTCCGGCGGACGGGTCGTGGACGGCGCGATATCCGCTGGGTGGCTGGAACCCGGGCATCAGGCGGGCCATTTCGGCGTGGTCCTCGACCAGCCGGCAGCCCGGACCCTGCATGGTGGTGGACTCGCGGAACGTGTAAAGACCACCCGTCCGGTGGAGCAGCTCCTCACCGGACGCCGCCGACCAGCGGGCCCAGCCGTCGAATGCGCGCTCGACGAACGGGTTCCAGACCGGGTTGGGGTAGGCGCGGCGGATCATCCGGGTGCGACCGTGCGAGGAACCCCGGGAGTGGCCCTCGCCGAACTGCTCCAGGCCGAGCACGTCCACGCCGCGCAGGGCGAGCTCGTAGGCGGCGGCGGAGCCGTGCACGCCGAGGCCGGCGACCAGGACTTCGACGTCGGTCACCTCAGACCGCCCTCGCCTCGGCCGAATCCGCGATCCCGGCCACGGCCTCGACCAGCGCAGCGGTGTCCGTCTCGTCGTTGTACACGTGCAGTGAGGCCCGCACCACCGCGTCCACGCCGCGGGCCCCCAGGTCCCACTGGGCGTGCGAGGCGGGTACCGACACCGTGCGCAGGCCGTGCTGGGCCAGGAGCTCGTTGACCCGGCGGGCGGGCAGGCCCTCGACGGTGAAGGTGATGATGGCCGAGGGCGAGGACGGCGGGTCCTGCACGGTGACCCCGGGGACCACCACGAGCGCCTCCCGCACCGCGGCGGCGGTCTGCACCAGATGGGTCTCGATCTGCCCGGTCCCCAGGGCCAGGGCCTCGCCCAGCGCGACCCCGAGGCCGATCCGGCCGGCGATCGAGGCTTCCCAGGTCTCGAACCGGCGGGCGCTGTCCTTCAGCTCCCAGTCCCGGGCCGACGTCCAGACCGCCCCCCGCACGTCGGGCGCCGTGGGGGCGAGGGAACCGGCGATCTCCCGGCCGATGAAGGCGAATCCGGTGCCGCGCGGGGCGCGCAGGAACTTCCGGCCGGTGGTGACCATCGCGTCGCAGCCGATCGCCGCCACGTCGAGGTGCACCTGCCCGACCGACTGGGTGGCGTCCAGTACGTACCGGGCTCCGTGCCGCCGGGCCAGCGCGCCGATCTCGGTGACCGGCTCGACCAGGCCGGACGAGGTCGGGATGTGCGCCACGCAGACGATGGCCGGGCCGCCGCCGGCCAGCTCGGAGTCCAAGGCCTGCAGGTCGATCGCACCGGAGGCCGAGTTCGGCACCACCACCACCTCGACGTCGTGCTCCCGGCCCAGGCTCATCAGGTGCAGGGCGTGGCTGACGTAGGTGGAGCGGCTGACCAGGAGCCGCTGCCCGGCCCCGAGCCGCAGGGCCTCGACGATCGTCCGCAGGCCGGTGCTGGCGCTGTCGAACAGGGCGATCTCGGCCGGGTCGGCCCCCACCAGCCGCGCTGCGTCCTGGTAGACCGCCTCGATCCGGTCGGCGACCTGGTGGGCCGCCTCGTACCCGCCGTGCCGCTCCTCCAGCCGCAGGTGGTCGACCACCGCCTGCACCACGCTCTGGCTGGGCAGGGCCGAACCGGCGGCGTTGAAGTGGTGGGCGACGGTGGCCCCGGGCGTACGGGCCCGTTCATGAGCCACGTCGATGGCCGCACCTGCGTGCCGACCGCCGCCCGCACCGCTGGTCAGCAGTGGCACCGCGGCCGGGGCCGCATCGAGAGAGCTCTCCACACCATCCGCCTTTGATCGCAATTTCGGATCCGAAAGTAACATGATTGGATCCATCAACTCCAGAGATTCCGGTCCCGGTCTGCCCGCGCCAGCTGATCGGCCCGGTTCAGTAGGCGACCACGACGGCCTTGGTCTCGGTGTAGCCGAGCAGCGCCTCGTCACCCAGGTCGCGCCCGATGCCGGAGTCCTTCAGCCCGCCGAAGCCGAGGGCCGGGTCGAAGACGTTGTAGGTGTTCACCCAGATCGTCCCGGCCTCGACGGCCGCGGCGACCCGGTGCGCGCGCCCCAGGTCGCGGGTCCAGACCCCGCCCGCCAGGCCGTAGTTCGAGTCGTTGGCCACGGCCACCGCCTCGTCCTCGTCATCGAACCCGAGCACCCCCACCACCGGCCCGAAGATCTCTTCCCGGGCGATCACCATGTCGTTGCGCACCCCGGTGAACAGCGTGGGCTCGACGTAGTAGCCGGCCCCCTCCGGCGCACCACCCCCGTGCACCAGCTCCGCCCCGTCGGCCCGGCCCTTCTCGATGTAGCCGAGCACCTGGCTGCGCTGTTCGGCCGAGACCAGCGGGCCGACCGAGACCCCACCGGCCAGACCGTCGCCCATCGGCACCTTCGCCACCGCGGCAGCCAGCCGGGCCGTCATCTCTGGCAGGATCGAGTTCTGCACCAGCAGACGGCTTCCCGCGGTACACATCTGCCCGGAGTGGCCGAACGAGGCCCGCATCGCGGTGGTCACGGCGGCGTCCAGATCAGCGTCGGCGAACACGATGTTGGCGCTCTTGCCGCCCAGCTCCAGGGTGACCCGCTTGAACGTCCCGGCCGCGGAGCGCCCCACCAGCCGGCCCACCGCGGTGCTTCCGGTGAAGCTGACCTTGGCCACCAGCGGGTGCTCGACCATCGCGGCGCCGACCCGGCCGTCACCGGTGAGCACGCTGACCACACCGTCCGGCACCCCGGCCTCGCGCATGATCGCGGCCAGCCGGAGCATGGTCAGCGGAGTCTGCTCGGCCGGCTTGACCACGATCGAGCAGCCCGCGGCCAGCGCCGGGGCGATCTTGAAGGCGCCGGTCATGATCGGGAAGTTCCAGGGCAGGATCAGCGCGGCCACCCCGACCGGGTTCAGCGTGGTGTAGACGTGGTGCCCGTCGCCGATCGGCACGGTGGCCCCGGCCAGGCGCGAGGGCGCCCCCGCGTAGTGCCGGAAAGTTCTGGCCGCGCTGGCCGTGTCGGCCCGCGAGCGCTCGATCGGCTTGCCGTTGTCCCGGGTCTCGAGGATCGCCAGCGCCTCCAGGTCGGCCTCGATCAGATCGGCGATCCGGTGCAGGACCCGGCTGCGCTCGAGCGGGGCCAGACCGGTCCAGGCGCGGTCGGCCAGGGCCTGGCGCCCGGCCCGCACGGCGGCGTCCACGTCGGCGGTGGTGGCCTGCGGCACCTGGGTGAGGCGCTCCTCGGTGGCCGGGTCGAGAACGTCGAACAGCTCACGTCCCTCCCCCTCGGCCTGCCACTGCCCGGCCAGGAAGAACGGGCTTACCTCAGGCAGGGCGGGCAGACCTTCGCGCAGCTCGGAAGACAAGGCTTCTCCTCGATCGGGTTCGCACGGCCGACGGAACAGCTCCTCCATCGCCATCTCGACTGGATCCTAACAGTTTCACTTTGGATCCATAGGGGTGCGACGGAGATCACCGGCCGGCCGATCCGGGCCGGTCGACGCAATGCGGTCAGAGGGCACACAAACGCATAGTGATCTTGTCGGCGCGGATCGTAGAGTTGCTGAGGCGGTGCGGACATCCCGCAGTAAGGGACGCCCCGACATCACTGAGCAGATGGACCAGACCAATGATCATCGTGCTGATCCTGACCGCCCTGGCCCTGGCCGCGGCTCTGGCCGCGTTCCGGCGGCGGGAGCCCGGGCGGCGCGAAGTCCTGCGTGGGCTCGCCGCCCCGTTCGCCACCGTGCCCCCGCCCCCGGAGCCGGATCCGTTCGAGGCCCTGCGGCTGCAGTTGCGCCTGCACGCCCTGGCCGACGAGATCAACCGGCTGCACTGGGACGAGTCGATCTTCGCGCGGGCCGCCCGCCTGGAGGCCAGCGCGGCGGCCTACGACGCCCTGCTGGGCCGCGCCTGCCGGCTGGCCGGGGTGCCCGAGACCGGCGAAAGCACCTGCCCCACCGGCTTTGCCACCCCTCCGCCGCAGCGCCTGGCCGGGCGCGACCTGCGCGCCCGCCGCGAACTGCTGCTGGCCGAACGCGGCTGGTCCTGGTGAGCCGGCCCGCCGCAGAACCGGTGAAGCCCCCGGTGCGGCGGCCAGTTCCGGCCACGGCACCGAGGGCTCCCTCGGACTCAGCTGTTCAGCTCACTGCTTGACCACGTTCTTGCCCGGGCCGCCCCGCAGGACGTCGGCGCCCGGACCGCCGTACAGCTTGTCGTTGCCGCCCTGGCCGTAGATCCAGTCGGCGCCGCCCTGGCCGTACAGCTTGTCGTTGCCGGCCCCGCCCTCGATGGTGTCCCGGCCGGCCCCGCCCCAGATCGAGTCGTTGCCCGCACCGCCGTCGAGCCAGTCGGCGGCGGCCTGGCCGTAGATCTTGTCGTTGCCCGCGCCGCCGTCGGCGCCGAGGTACTCACGGCCCAGGCGGATCGTGTCGTTGCCGTTGCCACCCTGGACCGAGGACTGGTCGCCGGCCGCACGACCGGTGGTGATCGTGTCGTTGCCGTTGCCGCCCTCGATCCGGCTGCCGTCCTTGGTGCCCTTGGACGAGTACACGTCGTTGCCGGCGCCGAGGTGGAAGACGTCGGCCTCGTAGCCGCCGCTGTTGTCGTTGACGTACTTGACCGAGTCGTTCTTGTCGCCCAGCTTGATCGTGGAGACGTAGCCCGGGCTCTGGGTGTGCTCCACCACCAGCGAGCACCGGATCAGGGTGCGGTCGGACGCCTGGGGGTAGGTGCACAGGTCGGCCGCCCCCTCGATCTCGACGCTGTCGTCGAACACCCAGGTGTACTTGCTGGTGCCGAACGGGCTGGTGTCGTTCTCCACGCCCTCGCTGCTCCGGGTGACGACCAGCTTGTTCACCTGGCCGGGGGCGGCCTGGTACCTGAGCTCGTTACCGTCGACGGTGACCGTGGCGGGCTTGGCGGCGGCCGGCTCGGCGGCCGTGGCGGAGCCGGAGAAGGCGACCGCGGCCGCCCCCGCGGCGAGGACCGACGCGGCTGCCGCCGCTCCCACGAGCACTCGGCGGTTCCTGGTCAGGGTCATGGAAGGGGATCTCCTTTGGTCACTGTCCGCGCCTGGTTTCTCTCACGACCCTCAGGTCGCACCAGAAATCCGAGCGTGGCAGATCCCGGTCCCCGGTGTGGGCGGAAACCGTGAAGGGCGGCTGACTTTGCCCTGACGAACCACCGGGGATGAACAGCGGATGAACCCGTGGGGTCAGTAACCCCAGCGCTCGACCATCGGGCGCAGTTCGACCGGCACGTCGGAGATGTCGGGGAGCGGGCGGCCGGGCTGGATCGTCCCGGTCTTGATCTTCTCCTTCCAGTCCCCGATGCCCTTCTTGAAGTCGCCGTGGTCCTTCTTGCCGTACTCCAGCATCCCCGGCTCCCACTCCAGCCCGAGGAACTCGCAGATCAGCTGGGTCTGCTTGACCGGCTCGGTGGTCAGGTCCTCGTAGCGGATGGTCAGGCCGGCCCGCTTGTTCCGGGCCTTCTCCAGGTACTCCATGTAGTTCAGGGTGTGCCGGATCGCCACCGGCACCGGCCGGTTCTCCGGGTCGCCCTCGTGCCAGGACTGGGCGATCGACCAGGGGTGGCGGATCAGGTAGATGAACTTCGCCTTGGGCCAGGCGGTGGCCAGCCGGTCGGCCACGAACACGTTGCTCGGGGTCTTCTCGACCAGCACCGACTTGCCGCTCAGGGTGAGCTCGCGGTGCAGCATGCGGTCCCACAGCAGGTGCTCGAGGTCGCGCTCGTTCAGGTCGAAGTGCTCCAGCGCCTGCTGGACCGGGGTGGTGTAGGCGATCACCTGGGTGCGGCGGAAGTGCATCTCGTGCGGCGAGTGGATCTGAGAGTGGCTGTTCAGGATGACCCGGGAGAGGGTGGAACCGGAGCGGACCGAGGACAGCAGGAACACCGGACGCTGGACCAGCCGGTCTCTGGGGTCGGAGGGGCGCCGGACCGGGATCCGCGGCTTCTCCTCCTCGACGACCTCGACCGGGGGCGGTGCCTCCTCGTCGTCCTTCACTCTGACCACGCGGAACCCGAACCGTTCTTCGAGCTCCCGGTTGACCGCTGCTACCACCTTGCGTCGCTGTGCCACGCGAGCAGAGGTTACGCAGTTTCCCTGTGGCTTGTACATGAGCACCCTGTGTCGAGACGTACTTGGTACAAATTCATCACGTACCTCGATCGAACGCCCGATTTCACCGGATGTCCAGCCGCCCGGGCCGGTCCGGGTTACGTTGCGGTGAAGCGATCTTGGGCGGGACCGGCCGCTTCGGCAGGACCGGGCGCGCCCCCTCACCGATGATGGCCGGGTGCCGGAAACCTCACGCTCAGCCACCGACCCGGAACACCTGGACGTCCTGGTCGTCGGCGCCGGGCTCTCCGGGATCGGCACGGCCTGCCACCTGGAGCGCTCGCTGCCCGGTCTGTCGTACGCCGTGCTGGAGTCGCGCGAGGTCAGCGGGGGTACCTGGGACCTCTTCCGGTATCCGGGGGTGCGCTCCGACTCGGACATGTTCAGCCTGAGCTACTCGTTCCGGCCGTGGACCAGCCCCGAGGCCATCGCCGACGGCGCCTCGGTACTGCAGTACCTGCGCGACACCGCCCAGGAGTACGGCGTCGAGGCCAGGATCAGGTACGGGCACGAGGTGGTCTCGGCGTCGTGGGCCGGTGAGCGGGCCCGCTGGTCGGTGCGGATCCGGCTGGGCGCGGGCGCCGAGCGCGTGATCAGTTGCTCCTACCTGATCCTGTGCACCGGTTACTACGACTACCAGGACCCGTACCGGCCGCCTCTGCCGGGCCAGGAACGGTTCACCGGCCGGTTGGTGCACCCTCAGCTCTGGCCCGAAGACCTGGATTGGGCCGGTGAGGACGTCGTGGTGATCGGCAGCGGGGCCACGGCCGTCTCCCTGGTGCCGGCGCTCGCCCCGGCCGCCCGCAGCACGGTGATGCTGCAGCGCTCCCCCAGCTACCTGATCTCGCTTCCCCAGCGGCACTCGTTCTCGCTGCCCCGCCTGGCCCGGTTCTCCCCCCGGCTGGCCGGACGGCTGGAGCGTCTGCGCGCGGTGAGCGTTACGACGACGTTCTGGCACCTCTGCCGCCTGGCTCCCTCCCTGGCGGCTCGATGGCTTCTGGGCCGCGTCCGTCCACTGTTGCCCGACGACTACCCCATGGAGCATTTCCGCCCCCGCTACAACCCCTGGGACCAACGACTGTGCGTGGTGCCCGACGCCGATCTGTTCACGGCGCTGCGGGCCGGAGACGCCGAGGTGGTCACCGGGGAGATCGAGACGTTCACCGAGAACGGCATCAGACTGACCAATGGACGTTTGTTGCCGGCAACGCTCGTGGTCACCGCCACTGGTTTGCGGGTCCGGTTACTGGGAGGCGTGGCGCTGGACGTGGACGGCACCCCCGTCGACCCCGCCGAAAAGGTGACCTACAAAGGAACGTTGCTCACGGACGTCCCCAATCTGGCTTTCCTGATCGGGTACGACAACGCCTCCTGGACGCTCAAGACCGAACTGTCGGCGCGTTTCGTGGTGCGGATGCTCAAACACATGCGCCGCCACGGTTACCGCACTGCCGTGGCCCAGCCGCCCCCGTCCGCCGAGCGGGTGCCCCTGCTGACCCTCACCTCGGGGTATCTCACCCGGGCCGCACAACTGGTGCCCTCCCAAGGACGACGCTGGCCCTGGCGGTTGTACTCGTCGTACGGAGTGGATGCCCTGCTACAGCGCTTTTCCCGGGTGGACGCAGAGGGGATCGAGTTCACCCGCTGACCAGTTCCAGCCACTTCCAGACGGTCAAGAACCGTGCTCCCCCCGCCGAGACAAGGCAGGTGAAGACGGGGGTTGGCCGCAGCGGGACCGGCATTTCCTTGCTGTTGTGCAGCACGGGGGGAAAATCGTTCGCCGTCCCGCTCACAGCCGTACGGGAGACGATGCGCCCGCTCAGCGCCGCCCCCTTTTCCGGGATGCCAGATTTTGTCTCAGGGGTCGCGCGGATCCGGGGTACGGCCGTCCCGGTCGTGGACTCGGGTGTGCTGACCGGAGGGGCGCCGGTGCGGGCCGGACGGTGGATCACCCTGATCACGGCGAACGAGCGTCAGGTGGCGTTGGCCGTGCAGGACGTCACCGGGATCCGGACCCTGCCGTCCGAGGACCTGCAGGCGCTGCCCTCGCTGCTCGGAGGCCCGGAATCAGAGCTGTACAGCGCCGTCTCCACCCGCGACCAGCAGTTGCTGGTGGTGCTGGAGGCCTCGCGGCTGGTACCGGACGAGCTCTGGGAGCAGCTGACGGAGGTGTCGTCATCCTGACCGAGCGCCAAGCTGTGGGACGAGCCGGGCCGGCCGGGCCCACCGACGACGAGAGCGCCCGGTTCGCCGCGATCGTGGAGCACCGGCTCGGCCTCACCTTCGGCCCCACCGACCGGGCCCGGCTGACCCAGGTCCTGCTGCAGCGCACCACCGCGCGCCAGGCCCCCACGGTGTCGGGGTACCTGGACAGCCTGGAGCGCTCCGGCGAGGAGCTGAGCGCCCTGGCCGGCGCGCTGACCGTGGGCGAGACCTACTTCCTGCGCCAGGCCGAGCAGTTCTCGGTGCTGACCCGCACCGTGCTGACCGACCGACTGGCCCGGCCCGACCGGCCCGAGGGCGCCGGTCCGCGGCTGCTGTCCGCCGGATGCGCCAGCGGCGAGGAGCCCTACTCCCTGGCCATCACCATGCGCGACAACGGCTACCCGAACGCGCAGATCATCGGGCTGGACGTGAACCCGCAGGCCCTGGCCAAGGCCCGGGCCGGGCGCTACACGTCGTGGTCGATGCGGGCCGTGCCCCCGGCCGTGCAGCGCCGCTGGTTCGACCAGGAGGACGGGCACTTCCTGGTCAAACCGTCGTTGCGGGAGTCGGTGGAATTCCGGCCGCAGAACCTGGCGGCTGCCGACCCGGCCTTCTGGCAGCCCCGTTTCGACGCGATCTTCTGCCGCAACGTGCTGATGTACTTCGCTCCGGCGGCGATGGCGCAGGTCGTGCAGCGCCTGGCCGACGCCCTGCTGCCAGGCGGCTACCTGTTCCTCGGGTCGGCCGAGACCCTGCGCGGCGTCACCGACGACTTCGAGCTGTGCGAGACCGACGGCTGCTTCTACTACCGGCTCAGCGACTCCCCCCGGTCGGCCACCGTACGGGTGGTGCCCCGGGGCCTGCCCGCGCGCCGTCCCTCCGGCCCCGACCGTGAGTCGTTCGGTCAGGTCCTGGAGCTGCTGCGGGCCGAGCGCTTCGCCGCTGCCCTGGGGGTGATCGAGCTGATCGACGTGCCCGCAGTCCCTCCGCGCAGCCTCTGGGACACCGAGGTGATGCTGGTCCGCGCCATGCTGCTGGCCCACGCCGGCGACCTGAGCGGCGCCGGGCGCGACGCCCACCGGCTACTGGGCCGCGGCGGTGCGGTGGCCGCCGACGCCCACGGCGTCCTGGCCACGTGTCGCGAGGCCGACTCCGACGAGCGCGGAGCGCTGCTGCACTGGAACGCCGCGGTCGACGCGGATCCCGGGTTCGCTCTGGGGCACCTGCACCTGGGTCGGCTCACCCGGTTCGGCGGCGACCAGAACACCTCCGACCGCTGCTACGAGCGCGCCGCGCAGTTGCTGACCAGCGAGAGCGAGCGCCGGGTGCTGCTCTTCGGGGGCGGTTTCGACCGCGAGGCCCTGCTTTCGGTGTGCCGGACCATCTCCCGGGCGGGGCGGTCATGACCCCCCTGCGCGCACTGACCGGGCCGAGCGAGCTGGCCCAGCGGGCCGCCGCGATGCGGGCCGAGTTCGACGCCGCCTTCGCCGAGGCCCCCGGCAGCGACGAGACCCCGATGCAGGACGTGCTGCGGCTGCGGATCGGTGTCGAGGAGCGCGGGATCCGGCTGGGCGAGGTGGCCGGGATCTCCGCCCATCCGCCGATCACCCCGCTGCCCTCCCGGCACCCGGCGATGGTCGGGATCGTCAGCAACCGGGGTTCGGTGGCCGCTGCCTGGGACCTCGGGCTGCTGCTGGGCGGTGTGGCGCAGAGCCCGCGCTGGGTGGTGGTCCCGGCCGCCGAGCCGGCCGTGGCCCTGGTGTTCGGCGACTTCACCGGTTTCGGCCGGGTCCCGGCCGCGGAACTGGCCGGCGAGTACCTGCTCTCCCTGGCCGAGGTGGTGCACACCGTCCGCGGGCTGTGCACGGGAACGGAGATCTGACCATGCGACCCAACTGGACGTTCGGCCGGACCCTGGCGGTCGGCTTCGCCGTGGTGCTGCTGCTGAACGTGATCGGCGGCGCGGTGGCGCTCTACGGGCTGAGCGAGGTGGTGCGGGCCAAGGACCGGGTGATCGAGGTGGACTCCCAGCTGGAACTCATCGCCCAGAAGCTGCTCACCGCCCGGGCCGACCGGTCCGCCGAGGTGCGGGCCTACCTGCTGACCAACGACGAGACGTTCCACCGCTCGGCCGAGGCCCGCACCGTCGAGTTCGACAACCTGATCAAGACCGCCCAGGGCATGGTGCACACCGACCGGGGCCGCGAACTGGTCAGCCGGATCGACGAGGCCGAGCAGCAGTCCCGCCAGTCGATGAACAACCTGATCGAGGTCCGGGAGCAGGGCACCACCCAGGACTCGGCCGAGGCCTTCCTGGAGGCCGCCTCGACCCGGACCAACCTGCAGGACGCGCTGAACGAGTTCGCCGCGTACGAGCACGACCTGGCCCAGGACGGCATCCGGGCGGCCGACGCCGCCCAGCGCCGCGACGTGATCACCATCTGCACCGTCTACGGCCTGGCGGTGCTGGCCACCGCGCTGATCGGGCTGTACATCACCCGGCGGCTGCGCTCGCGGATCGGCGGGGCCGTGGGCCAGGTGCAGACCTCGTCGGCGGAGCTGCAGACCACCGCCAACCAGCAGGCCGTGGGGGCGATGGAACAGGCCACCGCGATGAGCGAGATCTCCACCACGATCAACGAACTGCTGGCCACCTCGCGGCAGATCACCGAAAGCGCCCAGCGGGTGGCCGCGGTGGCCGAGCAGACCGCCGAGGCCGGCGGTTCCGGCGGTGGCACGATGGCCACCGCCCAGCAGTCGATGAACGAGATCCGGCACCAGGTGCAGGTGATCGTCGACCACATGATCGAGCTCGGCGAGAAGTCGCAGCAGATCGGGGCCGTCCTCGACATCGTGTCCGAACTGGCCGAGCAGACCAACATCCTGGCGATCAACTCCACCATCGAGGCGGCCGGGGCGGGTGAGTCCGGCCGCCGGTTCGCTGTGGTCGCCGACGAGATCCGCAAGCTGGCCGACCGGGTCACCGAGTCGACCAAGGAGATCCGCACGCTGATCGACGTGGTGCGCAACGCGGTGCACACCACGGTGATGGCCACCGAGATCGGGGCCAAGTCGGTGGACTCCGGCAGCGCCCAGTTCGAGTCCGTGACGGCCCAGTTCGACCAGATCGTGGAGCTGATGCGCACCACGATGGAGGCGGCCCGGGAGATCGAGCTGAGCACCAAGCAGCAGACCACCGCGGTGGAGCAGGTGAACTTCGCGGTCGGCAACGTCACCCAGACCACCAAGGAGAGCGAGGCCGGGTCCGGTCAGATCCTGGCCACCGCCTCGCAACTGGCCGAGCTGTCGGCCCGGCTGCGGGGGCTGATCGAACCGGACTCGATCACCCCGGCGGCCCGCCCGCGGGCGGCCCGGGCGGGCGTCGGCGGCGGCGGCGGAACGGGGAGCGGGTCGACGCCGCGGTGAGCGACCTGCTGCAGTACTTCCGGATCGAGGCCCGGGAGCTCGTCGACGAGCTCACCGTGGCCCTGTCCGAGCTGGCCCGGGGCGGACCGGCGGCCGACGCCGCCCGCACGGCGCTGCGGCACGCCCACACGCTCAAGGGTGCGGCCCGGGTGGTGGGGCAGACCGACATGGCCGACCGGGTGCACGAGCTCGAGGAGATGCTCGGGCCCCACCGCAACAGCGAACAGCCGCTGCCCACCGCCGAACTGGACCAGATGCAGCAGTTGGTGGACGGGCTCAGCGCCGGTCTGGAGCAGCTCGGCGGCAGTGAGGAACCCGCGCCGGAGGCTGCCCCGATCCCGGCTCCCCGGGCCAACCCCGAGGCCCCCGCCTCGAGCACGCTGGACCCGGCCCCGGCCGAGCGGATCCCCGACCCGCTGCCGACCGCCCGCGCCTCGCTGCTGGAGATCGACAACCTGATCAACGGTGTGGTGCAGACCCGCACCCAGCTGAGCACGGTACGCGACGGCGCGCTGCGGGCCCGCCGGCTACGCGCCGTGGCCGAGGCCACCGGCCGGCTGACCGACTCGCAGATCGAGGAACTGACCACACTGGCGCGGATTCTCGAGACCAGCGCCGACCGGATCGATCGGGAACTGCGCGAGGTGTACACCACCGCCGAGCAGCTGCGCCTGATCCCGGTCGAGACGATCGTGCCCGACCTGGAACGTGGGGTGCGGGACGTGACCGCCGCCCAGGGCAAGCGGGCCCGGCTGGAGGTGCGAGGCGCCGAGATCGCTCTGGACGCAACCATTCTGGCCGGAGTCCAGACCGCTCTGCGGCAGATCGTGCGCAATGCGGTGGCCCACGGCGTCGAGACCCCGGCGCAACGAAGGGCCCTGGGCAAGGACGAGAGCGGGCGGGTTCAGGTGGAGATCAGTCACGGCGCGCAGGGCGTGCGGTTCCGTTGCACGGACGACGGGCGCGGCATCGACCTGGACGCGGTAAGGCGCAAGCTGGTGCAGACCGGGCGGGCTCCCGACGCCGGGATCGACGACGCCCAGGTGCTGCAGCTGCTGCTCGGCAGCGGGATCAGCACGGCCGGCACGGTCAGTGAGATCTCCGGGCACGGGATCGGCCTGGACGTGGTGCAGGACGTGGTGCGACGCACCGGGGGGCGGATCGAGATCACCACCACGCCCGGCCAGGGCACCACCATCGACCTGACCACCCCGGCCACGATGACGGCGCAGGAGGTGGTGCTGGTGCGACCCACCGAGAGCGCCGACCTGGCCGCCCTGCCGCTGCGCGCGGTCCGGCAGGCCCGCCGGATCGGCCCGGACGACTTCTCCGGGGCCCTGGCCGTGCGGCACAACGGCCGTCGCATCCCCTACGTCCCGCTGGCCGACGTCCTCACCCTCCCCGCCGACTCCGTCGGCCCGGAAGAGAACGGCCGCACCGTCCTGCTCCTCGAGGGCGGCAAGGGCCTGGTCGCAGTCGGCGTCACCCGCCTGGTCGGGACCGCCGAGGTGGCGGTCCGGGCCCTGCCCGAGCTCGCCCCCGTACCCCCGCTGGTGTGCGGCATCTGGATCGACATCGACGGCCGGGCCCGCCCCGTCCTCGACCCGGCCGAGGTGGCCGCCGTCGCCGCCACCCGCCGCCTGCCCCGGGTCAGCACCCCCGTCCCGCTCCCACCCGCCACAGCCTCCCCCACCACGGCCTCCCCCACCCCCGGCGCCCCCGTCCCGATCCTGATCGTCGACGACTCCCTGACCACCCGGATGCTGGAACGCAGCATCCTGCAGGCGGCCGGCTACCGGGTGGACGAGGCCGGGTCGGCGGAGGAGGGCCTGGCCATGGCCGCCCGCCAGCGCTACGCGGTGGCCGTGGTGGACGTGGAGATGCCGGGGATGAACGGCTTCGCCTTCATCGAGCAGACCCGCACCCGCCCCGAACTGCGGCACCTGCCCTGCATCCTGGTCACCACCAAGGCCGGCCCCGAGGACCGCGAGCGCGGCCGGGCCGCCGGCGCCCGGGCGCACATCGACAAGGGCGAGTTCCACCAGAGCACCCTGCTCGACGCGGTCGCCCGGCTCGTCACCGAACACACAGCCGAACGCCCGAGCGCCGAGGATGCCGGATGAGCCCCGACGGCCGGCCGATCCGGGTGCTCGTGGTCGAGGACTCGCGCACCGTACGGGCCCGGATCGTGGCCGCCCTGCGCTCGGACCCGGCCTTCGAGGTGGTCGGCGAGGCGGGCGACGGGGAGACCGCGATCCAGGAGTGCCAGCGGCTGCGCCCGGACCTGGTCACCATGGACATGATGCTGCCCGGGCTGTCCGGGCTGGCCGCCACCGAGCAGCTGATGCAGCACTGCCCCACCCCGATCCTGGTGATCTCCAGCGCCGACAACCGGGCCGGGTTCATCGACACCATCGCCGCGCTCGACGCCGGTGCGGTCGACGTGCTGGACAAGCCGCTGGGCCGGGACACCACCGGCGGGAACGACGCCTGGGACCGCGAGTTCCTGCGTACCTGCCGGCTGGTGTCCCGGATCCGGGTGATCCGCCGGATCGGTCACCATGCCTCGGTACCCGCCGCCCGCACTCCGGAACCACTTCCCCCACAGGCAGATCCGTCTCATCCTTACTCGCTGGTGGCGATCGGGGCCTCCACCGGCGGGCCGACCGCGGTGGCCACCGTGCTGCGCACCCTGCCGGCCACCTTCGCCCTGCCGATCCTGCTGGTGCTGCACGTCCACGAGTCGTTCGGCAACGCGTTCGCCTCCTGGCTGGCCGAGGCCACCGACCGCCGGGTGCGCCTGGCGGTCAGCGGCGAACCACTCACCAACGTGCGCCCGGGCGAGGTGGTGATGGCCCCTCCGGGCCGGCACCTACGGGTACGCAGCAACACGCTGCTGCTCACCGACGAACCCGAAAGGCACTCCTGCCGGCCCAGTGTCGACGTGCTGTTCGAGTCCCTGGCGCAGTCGCACGGCCCGCGGGTGGCGGCCTGCCTGCTCACCGGCATGGGCAAGGACGGCGCCGCCGGGATGCTCGAGATCGACCGCACCGGAGGACTCACCATCGCTCAGGACGAGGCCACCTCGGTGGTGTTCGGCATGCCCGGAGAGGCGGTGCGGCTGGGCGGGGCCCAGCACGTCCTGCCGATCGACCGGATCGGGCCCGCGCTCGGCCGGCTGACCGTACCTTCCGACCTGGCGGTACGAATGAGGCCACGATGACGAACAACGGAAGCATCGGCACCGTGCTGATTCTCGACGACAGCCTGACCGTGCGGATGGACCTGGTGAACGCGTTCGGCGAGGCCGGGTGGCGCACCGTGCCCTGCGCCACGGTCGCGGCTTTCTGGGAACAGCTGGCCGCCGAGTCGGCCGACTGCGTCGTGCTGGACGTGGTCCTGCCCGACGGCGACGGCGTGGACGTCCTGCGGCAGCTGCGCACCGACCCGGCCACTGCGGCCCTGCCGGTGCTCATGCTCAGCAGTGAGGCCGAGGTGAAGGACCGGATCCGCGGGCTGAGCACCGGCGCGGACGAGTACCTGGGCAAGCCCTACGACTCCGGCTACCTGGTCTCGCGGGCCCAGGAACTGATCACCGTGCCCAGCTCGGACGCCGAGCACCCGTTACGGGTGCTGGTGATCGACGACAGCACCGAGGTGCAGGGCCGGTTCACGCAGATGCTGCAGGACAACGGTTACGAGGTGGTCCAGGCCGACTCCGGGCTGGCCGGGCTGCGCCAGGCGGCGGCCCGCCGGCCGGACGCGGTTCTGGTGGACGCGGCCCTGCCGGACATCGACGGGGCCACCGTGATCCGCCGGATCCGGCTGGACTCGGCCCTACGGGCGATCCCCTGCCTACTGCTGGCCGCCTCGGACGACGCCGGCGCCGAGCTGACCGCCCTGGACGCCGGGGCCGACGCCTTCGTGCGGGCGGGCACCGACGCGGACGTGGTGCTGGCCAAGCTCTCGGCCGCGTTGCGGACCGGGGCGGCACCCGGTCCGGTGGTGGACACGGCCAGCCTGCAGCGGCTGAAGAAGGTGGTGGCGATCGGGGCCTCCGGCCTCACCGGTTACGCCGAGCACCTGCGCGGCGAGGGGTTCGACGTGGTCCAGGCCCGATCCGGCGAGGAGGCCCTGGAACTGCTGGCCTTCCAGCGTTGTGACTGCATCCTGATCGAGGGGGCGGACGGCCTGGAGGTCTGCTCGAAGATCAAGGCGGCGCCCGGCGTGCGTGACGTGCCGCTGATCGTGATCGGCGACGACGACCGTCGGCAGACCATGATCGACGCGCTCGGGGCGGGCGCCGACGACTACGTCCAGGCCGCCACCGACACCCGGGTGCTGCTCGCCCGGATCCGCGCCCAGATGCAGCGCAAGCAGGTGGCCGACGAGCACCGGCAGATCCGCGAGAGCCTGCTGCGCAAGGAGATCGAGGCCGCCCAGGCCCACGCCGACGCCGAGATCGCTCTGACCAAGGCCGCCATGGTGGAGGAGTTGGAGCGCAAGAACCTGGAGCTGGAGGCGTTCAGCTACTCGGTCTCGCACGACCTGCGCAGCCCGTTGCGGGCGATCGACGGGTTCACCGCGATGCTGCTGGAGGTGGTCGAGGAGCACCTGGACGAGACCGGGCAGCACTACGCCGCCCGGATCCGGGCCTCGGTGAAGCGGATGAACGAGATGATCGACGACTTGATCGAGCTGTCCCGGGTGGGCCGGGCCGAGCTGTCGCGCCGCCCGGTCGACCTCGGCGTGATCGCCGGCGAAATCCTCAGCGACCTGGCCGCCGGGTCGCCCGGGCGGGTGGTGGAAACGGTGATCGGGCCGGACCTGACCGTCTCGGCCGACCCCCGCCTGCTGCGCAACGTGCTGGAGAACCTGCTGAGCAACGCCTGGAAGTTCAGTGGGGCCACCGAGGGCCCGCGGATCGAGATGGGGCGCTCGGCCGAGGGCGACTTCTTCGTGCGGGACAACGGCGCCGGGTTCGACATGGCCCAGGCCCAGCGGCTGTTCTCACCGTTCCAGCGGCTGCACAAGCAGAGCGACTTCCCCGGAACCGGGATCGGGCTGGCCACGGTGCACCGGATCGTGGAGCGGCACGGCGGGCGGATCTGGGCCGAGTCGGCCCCCGGCCAGGGCGCCACGTTCCGCTTCACCCTGCCTGACCAGCCCGGGTGACTGGCACGATGGGCCGGTGAGAGACGAACGGGTCACTGCGGCCGTCGACTGGGCCCGGGACGTGCTCGGGCCGGTGGAACTGCACCGGCTCCGCTCCCGGCCCTGGGCGGTCACCTGGCGGCTCACCCGGCCGGGCCACGCCGATGCCTTCCTCAAGTGCGCGACCGCCCGCACCGGCCACGAGGCCGTGGTGCTGCCGGTGCTGACCCGGGCCTGCCCCGCCCTGGTGCCGGAGCTCCTGGCCACCGACCCGGCCGGGCACCGGCTGATCGTGGCCTCGGCCGGGACGGTGCTGCGCGAGCGGGAAGGCGACACCTTCCGGCTGGAGGTCTGGATCCCCCTCGTGCAGCGGTTCGCCGAACTGCAGCGCAGCCTCACCCCTCACGTGGAAACGCTTCTGGAACAGGGTGTCCCGGACGAGCGCCCGCACCGCTACCTCGACCTGCTGCGCCCGTTCACCACCGCTGAGCAGGTACCGGCCGACGAACGCAATCGGCTCGCAACCCTCGCCGCCGGCTGGGAGAGGCCCACGGTCCCCCACCGCCTCCGGCTTCGGGAGGTACCCCCAGTCCTCAAAGCGCCGTTGGTTCCCCCTTCGTTGCAGCACGGCGACCTGCACGACAACAACGTGGCGGTGGACGAAGCGGGCGCCTACCGCTTCTTCGACTTCGGCGACTCGTGCGTGGCCCACCCGTTCAGCACGATGGACCTGCCGCTGATGTTCGCCGCCGAAGGCGTGGACGCCGCCGGAGTGGCCCGGCTCGAGGACGCCTACCTGGAGGTCTTCACCGACCTGGCGCCGCTGGCGCAGTTGCGCACCGAACTGCGCGCGGTGCTCGACCTGGCCCCGCTGCACCGGGCCCTGAGCTGGCTGCGGGCCTTGAGCCCGGACGAGGCCGCAACCGGGTCCGAGGTGGTCTGGGACCCGGTTGCGGCCGCGGAGTGGGAGGAGCCGATCCTCTACTGGCTGGCCCAGTTACGAACTCAGGGCAGGATGCCGCGCACGTAGGCGGCCTGGCCGATGTGCTGGGTGTCGTCGTTCAGCACGCTGACCAGCCGCACGCCCAGCGTGACGGGCGGGTCCCAGCGCTCGTCGACCACTTGGTCCAGGTCGGCCTCCTTCAGCCCGCCCAGGTACTCCAGCGTGCGGGCGTGCACCGCGTCGTAGTAGCCGACCAGCAGATCGCCCGACTCCACCCGGACCTGCGAGACCTCCGCGCTGGACTGCGCGTACCCGGTCTCCCCGGGCTCGAAGGGCAGAGCGAACCGCTCCACCCAGCCCTGCGCGGTCCAGATCTGCTCGGTGCCCGCCACCTCGGCCACGTGGTCGTCCTGCACCCGGGTGAGGTGCCACAGCAGCCAGCCGATCGAGTTGCCGGTGCCACCCGGGCGGTGGGCGAGCTGCTCGGCGGTGAGCCCGTCGGCCACCTCGGCCACCGACTCCTTCACCCGCTCGAAACCGTCGGTCAAGAGTTCAGCTGTGTTCATACCGGGAAACTATGCCCGCTCAACCCAGAAACAGCGTGCCCAGCAGGAAAACGTTCAGTGCGACCACGGCGCCCAGCACGATCGTGGCCACCACGACCGTGCTCATCCGGTTCCGGCTCTCGCCCATCACCGCCCGGCGGCTGGTGAACCAGATCAGCGGGGCCAGCGCGAACGGGATCCCGAACGAGAGCACCACCTGGCTCAGCACCAGCGCCGCGGTGGGATCCACCCCGATCGCCAGGATCACCAGCGAAGGCAGCACCGAGATGGCGCGCCGCACCCGGAGCGAGACGCTTCGGTGCAGGAACCCGGCCATGATGGTCTGCCCGGAGTAGACCCCCACGCAGGTCGAGGCCAGGCTGGAGGCGAGCAGGGCCGAGGCGAACACCCAGCTGCTGAGTTCGCCGGTGAGGTCGGCGAATCCGGCGTGGGCGCCCTCGAGGGTGTCGGTCGGTGCGAGCACGGTGGCGGCCAGCATGATCGAGATGTTCACGGTGGCGGCCAGGAGCATCGCCCCGACGATCTCGCGCCGGGTGATCCGGATCAGCCTCGGCATGCTGCGCCGGGAGATCAGCGCCTCGCCCTTGGTCAGGTGGGAGTGCAGGTAGACCACGTGCGGCATCACCGTGGCCCCGACGATCCCGGCCGCCAGGTAGGCGCTGTCGGTGCCCTCCAGCCGGGGCTGGAACCCCGAGGCCAGTTCCGCTCCCCCGAGGTCGGCCAGGAACGCCTGGTAGAGGAAACCCGCGGCCACCACGGCGAAACAGACGTACACGACCGGGCGGAACGCGTCGCGGCCGCGGATGTGCAGGGCCAGGATGACGAAGGCGGCCACCACCATGATCAGGGCGCCGGGCAGCAGGGGGACGCCGAAGAGCAGGTTGAGCGCGATGGCGCCGCCCACGATCTCGGCCAGGTCGGTCATGACGACCACCAGCTCGGCCTGCAGCCACAGGCCGATCCGGGCCGGCCGGGACAGGTGCTGCTTGCACTGCTCGGGCAGCGAACGCCCGGTGACCAGGCCCAGTTTCGCCGACAGGTACTGCACCAGCATGCCCACCGCGCTGGCCCCGACCACCACCCAGACCAGCATGGTGCCGTACTGCGCGCCGGCCGAGACGTTGGTGGCGAAGTTGCCCGGGTCGATGTACGCCACCGCGGCCACCAGGGCCGAGCCCAGCGTGGTGCCGACCGCGCGGCGGCCGGTGCTGTTCTCGCGCACCCCGGTGGCCTGGACACCGGCGTGGACGGTCGTGGGGGTGGCCAACGGTGGATTCATCTGACTCGCTCTCTGCCTGCGGTGAGGTGGGGTGCATCGGTGCTGCACCCCACCTCACGTTTGGCCCACGCGGGATCGTCTCCCCGGGTGGGAGGGGGTTCGGGACGGCGCTATTACGGTGAACTCAGACCGGTCAGTAAATGTTGGACGGCCGCACCATCCCCTCGGCGAGGTCACCGAAGCCCGGCGCCACGATCGCCCCCGGGTTGCCCAGCACCTCCTCCACGATCAGAGTCTCGGTGGTGAGCAGCAGGGCGGCAATGGACGCGGCACTCTGCAACGCCGACCGGGTCACCTTGAGCGGGTCGATGATCCCGAAGTCGAACATGTCGCCGTACTGCCCGGTGAGCGCGTTGAACCCCTGCCCCACCGGCAACGACGCCACCTCGGCGACCACCGCGTCACCGTCGTGCCCGGCGTTGATCACGATCCAGCGCAACGGCTCCTCCAGCGCCCGCCGCACGATGTCGCGCCCGACCGCCGCGTCGCCCTCCAGCGCCAGCCCGTCCAGCACCGGCTGGGCCTGCACCAGGGCCGTACCGCCCCCGGACACCACGCCCTCCTCGATCGCCGCCTGGGTGGCCTGCAGCGAGTCCTCCAGCCGGTGCTGCTTCTCGCGCAGCTCCACGTCGGTCACCGCGCCCACGTTGATCACCGCGACCTGCCCCGACAGCCGGGCCATCCGCAGCCGCAGCGTGTCCTGGTCGTGCTCGTTCTCGGCCCGGGCCAGCTCCTTGCCGATCTGCTGGACCCGGGCGCGCACGGCCTCGGCGTCGCCGTCACCACCCACGATGGTGGTGCCGGCCTCGGTCACCGTGACCCGGTGGGCCCGGCCCAGGTTCTCCAGGCGCACCGAGGACAGCGACACCCCCGACTCGGAACTGACCACGGTGCCGCCCAGCACCACGGCCAGGTCCTCCAGCTCGGCCACGCGGCGGTGGCCGAAGCCCGGCGCCCGCACCGCCACCGAGTGGAAGGTGTCGTGCAGGTGGTTGGTGATCAGCATCGACAACGCCGGGCCGTCGACGTTCTCGGCCAGCAGCACCAGCGGCCGGCCGGTGCGCCGCACCTGCTCCAGCACCGGCATCAGGGTCTGCACCGAGGTGATCTTCTCGTTGGTGAGCAGGACGTAGGCGTCTTCGAGGACCGCCTCCATCCGGTCCTTGTCGGTGACGAAGTAGGGCGAGATGTAGCCGTGGTCGAACTCCACGCCGTCGGTGTAGCTCACCGCCATACCGAAGTGCGGCCACTCCTCCACCGTGACCACGCCGGTGTTGCCCACCTTCTCCATCGCCTGGGCGATCACCTCGCCGATCTCGGCGTCGTTGTTGGCCGACAGCATGGCCACGTGCTGCAGGTCGGAACGGCCGCCCACCGGCACGCTACGATCGGCCAGCACCTCGATCACCGCCGCCACGGCCTTCTCGATGCCTCGCTTCACCTGCATCGGGTTCGCGCCCGCATCAACTGCTTTCAGGCCCTCCCGAACCAGGGCCTGGGCCAGCACGGTGGCGGTGGTGGTGCCGTCACCGGCCACGCCGTTGGTCTTCATCGCCACCTCCTTCACCAGCTGCGCGCCCATGTTGGCGAACGGGTTACGCAGCTGGATCTCACGGGCGATGGTGACGCCGTCGTTGGTGATGGTCGGCGCCCCGGTGAGCTTCTCGATCACCGCGTTGCGCCCCTTGGGGCCCAGGGTGACCTTCACGGCGTCGGCCAGGGCGTTGACCCCGGCTTCCAGCAAGCTTCGTGCGTCCCGGTCGAAACGCAGGTCCTTAGCCATAGTCAAAAACCCTCCTTACGGAATCAGAATGGCCCGGCCACGGACGTTCCCGCGGTCCAGATCGGTCAGCGCCTGGGCGAAGTCGCTCAAGGAGTAGGTAGCGGTGTGCAGCGTGACCTTGCCCCGCGCGGCCAGCACCATCAGCTCGGCCAGGTCGCTGTACGAGCCGACCAGGTTGCCCACGAAGTTGACCTCGGTGGAGATGATGTCGATGGTCGGCACCGAAAGCGTTCCGCCGTAGCCAATCACGTAGTAGTTCCCGGCCCGGCGCAGCATCGCCACCCCGTCTTCCAGAGCGCCGCCCTCACCGACGAAGTCGATCACCGCCTCGGCCCCGTTGCCCTCGGTGAGGTCGAGCACCTGCTGCACCTGGGTGCCGTCGGCCACGATGGTGTGCTCGGCCCCGAGGTCCGCCGCCAGCTTCAGCGCATCCGCAGAGCGGTCCACCACGATCAGCCGGGCCGCCGACAGGGCCCGGAACACCTGAACTCCGATGTGCCCCAGCCCACCGGCCCCGATCACCACGGCAGTGTCACCCGGCCGAAGCACCCGGGCCGCCTTGGCCACCGCGTGATAGGCGGTCAACCCGGCATCGGCCAGAGCCGCCACGTCGGCCGGCTGCAGCGCCTGGTCCAGCTTGACCACGGAACGGGCGTTGCTGAGCAGGTATTCGGCATACCCACCGTCGGTGTCGATGCCCGGGAACTTCGAGTTGACGCAGTGCACGTCGTCGCCGTCTCGGCAGGCCCGGCACAGCCCACAGGTGACCAGCGGGTGCAGGATCACCGGGTCGCCCACTGCCACGTTGGTCACTGCGGAGCCGACTTCGGCCACCCAGCCCGCATTCTCATGACCGATCGTGTAGGGCAGCGCAACCCCCGACTTCTGCTCCCACTGCCCCTCGATGATGTGCAGGTCGGTGCGACACACTCCGGCGCCGCCCACCTTCACGATCACGTCCAGGGGCGAACTGAGGACGGGGTCGGGCACCTCGGTGAGGACGGGTTGCGTTTCGTACTGGCCCAGTTGGACAGCTTTCATGACGCCCTCCTCCAGAGGTCGGTGACCGGGATGACGCCGGACAGCGTGCCCGGGCCGGATTCGTCGCCGTAGCGGGTGGCCAGCAGGCCCCGGCAGAAGATGCCGTTGCCGTCGATGCTCACACGCACCGTCTTGGCGAACCGCAAGTGCTTGTGGACGTCGGTCACGGGCCGGCCGGTGGCGTCCACCACGAGTGGGTCGCCGGGTTCCGAGTCGAGTCCGATCTCCGACCGTCTGCGTAGGAGCGCATCTTTGGCGGCCCCGGCCGGCAGGTCCGAGAGCCGGGCCCGGGAGAGACCCTCGACCTCCCACCCGGCGTCGAGCAGCGAACGGCACGAGCGTTCCAGGCAGGCGGTGTGGGCCTTGCGCTGGAAAGTTGCCCGCAGCTCGTCCAGTTCGCCCTCGCTCTGCCCGGGGAACGAACCGCTGAATCCGGCGTCGTCGGCCACGCCCCCGTTGATCTCGTCGGAGGCGAAGTGGTCTTCCAGGCGCACGGTCACGTCCGTGGCCCAGGAGAGCCGGCTGACCACGTCGTGCGCGTCGGCCACCATCAGGTAGGCGAAGTTGGGGGCGCAGAAGTAGGTGGGCAGTCGCAGCCGGACGAGCACATGGTGTTCACTCACCTGGACCTCGGTCACGAAGTTCAGGTCGGTGATCGGCTCGTCCAGTTCCGGATCCCGCACCAGTCCGAGCACGATCCAGACCTCCTGCTCGCGCGGCGCTCTCACGCCGTCACCGGGTCGGACACGTCGATCGGGGCCGAGCCCTTGGCCGCCCCGGTCTCCAGACCGGGGGTCTTCACCTGAGCCTCCTCCGGCACCTCGAACCCGTACAGGCGCGCCGCGTTCAGCCCGAGGATCTTCTTCTTGATGTCGGTGGTGAGCACCCCGTACTCGCTCTGCATGTCTTCCGGGATCTGGAAGTCGACGAACTGCTCGATCAGCCACCGGGGCTGCCAGATCGCGTAGTCGCTGGCGAAGGTCAGCCGGTTCTCGTCCAGCCAGTAGAGCAGCTCGCCGATGATCTGGGCGAAGTAGCGCGGCCGGCTGTGGATGAACGGCATGGCCACGGCCAGGCCGCCGTAGACGTTCGGCTCCTGGGTGGCGATCCAGCAGAAGTCCTCCAGCCGGGGCAGGCCGACGTGCTCGATGATGAAGTTCAGGTTCGGGAAGGCGGTGGCCACGTCGTCCACGTCGGCCACGTCGAAGGCGTCCCGGTTCAGCGGGTAGATGGTCGGGCCCTTGTGCACGTGGATGTTCCGGATGCCCAGGGCCTCGCACTTCTCCAGGTACCGGTACGACCAGGGGTCGGTGAGCTTCCAGCCCTTCGAGTCGCCCTTCCACTCGGCCGTGTACAGCTTCACGCCCTTGAGGTTCCAGCGCTCGTGCAGGGCCTCCAGCGCGTCCAGGCCGGCCTCGCCGTCGCGCGGGTCCCAGGCGCCGTTGGTGATCAGCTTCTCCGGGTGCTTCTCGGCCAGGGCGCCGTTGCGCTCGGTGGTGTTGAAGCCGTTGATGTAGAAGTCGGTCAGGTAGGTGGGCTGGAAGATGCCCTTGTCCACGTAGCCGACCTCGAACAGGTCGTGCATCAGGTCTTCCTCGGTGTACGACCCGAACTTCTCCAGCGTCCAGACCTCCTCGGCCGGGCTCAGGTTCTTCGAGTAGTCGTAGAAGCACCCGGTGAAACCCGCTCCGTAGCGGTTCTTCTGGTTCGACTCGCCGCCGTCCCAGAAGTGGATGTGACTGTCGACGACGTAGTACTTCTCACCATCTTTTTCGTACATGATCTCTCCTCAGCCTGAACCCCGGCGGCCCGCCCGTGCGTCCGCGACAACGCACGGACAGGCCGACAGGGCCGTGAATCAGTGGATTACTCGACGACCTTCAGGTCGAAGTCGATGTACTCGGCCGCGTCCTCCGGATTGGCGAAGAGCATGGTCCGGTCGTCGAAGTGGACCATCCGCCCGTAGTGGGTGGACATGATCTCCTCGAAGTCCGACTGGTCGAAGTCGGAGCCCAGGGCCTGGGTGATCTCGTCGAAGTCGAAGGTCAGCAGACGCTCACCGTCGACCCGGATCATCGAGGGGAACTCGGCGATCTGCACCCCCTCCTTCTGCCGCATGACCTCGGCGACCACGTACCCGTTCTGGTTGTTCATCAGGGTCACGCCGCACTTGTTGGACGACCCGGTCCCGGCGCCGAACACCATGTCGCTCACCGGCTCAGCTCCTTCGGCTCGGGCAGATCGAGGTCGGACAGGACGGCCCGCAGGTCGTCCTTGGCCGCCGAGAACGACTCGGCGAAGGGCAGCACCCGCTCGGCCGGGTGCGACCAGATCGGCTGCAGCTCCTGCGCGGCGTGCAGACTCACCGGCAGCCAGGTGCTCAGCCACTCCTGCAACTGCGCCCGGTTCGCGGCGCCGTGCTCGGGGTCGCGCACCAGCAGGGTGAACAGCGCTCGGGTGTAGGCCAGGTCGCGGGCGTAGTCGTTCTCCCCGGTGCCGACCAGCGAGGGCGTGACGTAGTCGCCGTTGCGGGCGCTGATCTGCATCACCAGGTGCGAGCGGAACAGCCCACCGACCAGCGACTCGTACACCACGTTGGTGGCGAACAGGGCCTCGGCCCAGTCGCCGATCGCGGTCAGCCGCTCGGCGTTCTCCCGGACCCCCTGCCACACCGGGTCGGTGTGCCAGACCGAACGGTGCGCCGAACCGTCGAAGCCGATGCCGGCCTCGCTCAGGTCCAGGTTGTACAGGGCCAGGTCCTGGGCGAAACGCAGCTTGTGGGCACTGTTCACCGCGATCGCGTTGTTGATCATGTTGGTCGGGGCGGAGCGCTGGCAGGCGACGAAGACGTGCAGCCCGAGGCCGTTCTCGGCGTGCATCCAGGCCCCGAGGTTCCGCTCCACGAAGTGCACCCAGCCCGGGGCCCACCCCTGGTAGGCCTTGGCCAGCTTGGCGTTGGCCAGGTTCTGCTGGATCTGCCGCACCACGTTGGCGTTGTTGCGGAAGATCGTCTGTTCCCATTCCTGGTTCGGGTCGCGGAACTGGTGCCAGTCGCCGGACTTCAGCGCGGTCCAGTCCTGCGGGTAGCCGCCCTCGCCGTCGGCGAAGCCGTAGATCCAGCCCTGGGTCAGGTGCCGTTCCGGATCGGGCTGGACGTCGAACGTAACGTCCTCGTAGGTGGTGGCGCGCAGTTTCGCCGGCTTGAAGTAGTTGTACGAGCGGCTGTTCGAGCTCGGGAACTCCAGGGCGCCGGCCTCGGCGTCGGTGAACTCCGGCTTGGGGAAACTGCGTACCCCTTCGGGCTTCTTCACAGGTGCTGCCATATCGGGTCCTCAGCTTTCGGAGACACTGGTGGTGAACTTGTCGAAGTGGATCCGCTCGCCCGGCACGTCCCGGCTCTCCAGCAGCGCGATCGCGGCGTCGACCATGGGCGGCGGACCGCACAGGTAGCAGTCGGTCTCGGTGAGGTCCGGCTCCTGCCGGTCCACCACGTCGGTGATCAGCCCGAGGTCCCCGGTGACCCCGAGCGTCGCCCAGTCGGCCTCCGGCCCGTGCGAGAGCGCCGGGACGAAGCGGAAGTCCTTGATCTTCAGGCCGAGCGAGACGATCTCCGGCAGGTAGAACAGGTCCTCGGCTGTTCTGGCGCCGTAGTAGAAGACCACCGGTCGCTCGGTGCCGCTCTCGGCCAGCCGGCGCAGCAGCGACAGGATCGGGGCCATGCCCGCTCCCCCGGCGATGCAGACGATCCTGCGGTCCGAGGACGCCCGGAGCGTGCAGGAGCCGTACGGTCCGGTCAGCACGACCTCGTCGCCCGGTGCGAGCGTCGAGTCCAGCAGCCCGGAGAAGTGCCCGCCGGGGTACTTCTTGATGATGAACTCGATCTCGCCGCTCTCCTCGGTGGACGACGGGGTGGTCGCCATCGAGAACGAGCGTTTGACGTCGCTGTCGGGCAGCCGGATCTCGGAGTACTGCCCGGCCTTGTGCACGAACCGTTCCCCCTCAGCCAGTTTCAGCCGCAGCGAGACGATGTCGCCGGTCAGCGGGACCAGCGCGGCGATGGTGGTGCGCACGGTCTGGATCGGGACGGCGTCGTGCAGTTCCTCCTCGTCGAAGTTGATCAGCTCGACCGTCAGATCGCTGTAGGCATGCGTCTTGCACAGCAGCACGTAGCCCTCTTCGCTCTCGTAGTCGGCCAGCGCGAAGGTGGAGTAGCGGGCCATCTGCACGTCGCCGTCGAGCAGGAACGACTTGCAGGCCGAGCACTGCCCCTCCCGGCAGCCGTGCATCAGCGAGATGCCCTGCCGGAAGGCCGCGTCCAGCACGGTCTCGTCCTCGTCGACCTCCATCTCCAGGTCGACCGGCTCGAAGTGGACGCGATGCTTGTCACCCATGGGTACTCCTTAAAAGGTCCGGTGGCGGCCGAAGCTGAGGACCGCCGCCACCGGACCGTCCTGGGATGGTCAGGCGGCGGCGGGTCGTCCGCCCGGACCGCCGGCCTTGTAGGCGGCCACCGCGGCTTCCCGCTCGGCGTCGGACATCTCGTTCAGCAGCACGTTCGGGCTCTGGAAGGTGATGCCGCGCACGTCGTCGAGCGTCCACAGCTTCTTGGGGTCGTCCAGGTCCAGGTGCGGCTGCGGGATCAGCGTCTTCCCGTCGTCGCGCACGTAGCCCAGCTGGCTGATCACGTCGGCCAGGTCCTGGTTGTGGTGCAGCGTCTCCCACTCACGGTGACCGGTCAGGCGTCCCATGTTGGGGGTCGGGCGCCCCTCGTACTCCGGCCGGAACGCCTTGATGTCGGTCCAGGCGCAGGTCTCGGAGCAGTAGGTGCGCCACTGCCCGTCCACCTTCTCGGTCACCATGTCGGGCCGGATCAGGCAGGGCACCATGCAGGTCCAGCAACGGTGCGGGTACTGGTAGTCGACGTCCTCGAAGGCGATCGGCTTGTTCCGGCCCGGGTAGCGCAGCCGGTTGTAGTTCTCCCACCAGACGCCGTACTTGTTGTACCAGCCGGGGTACTTGGTCTCGAACCACTCGAAGTCCTGGTCGGTCATCGGGTCGATCCGCCAGTAGTTCACCGGCCAGCCGGTGGCGAAGAACTGCGCCACCTCGTGCACGTAGCCCTTGTTGACGATCCGGTTCCAGGCCTCCTCGACCAGGTCGTGCGGGATCTTCAGGCCGTACTTCTCCAGCGGGATCAGGTAGCTGCGGTAGTAGTCGTCGTAGATCCAGCGGCGCCACATCTCGGCGTAGGAGTCACGGTCCTTGCGCCGGTCCTTGGTGCCGTACTCGATGAAGGTGCCGATCGCCGCGTCCACCACGCAGTGGTTGTTCCACCAGGCGTAGCGCAGGTCGCGCTCGAGCAGCTGGCGGTTCGACTCGTCGGCCAGGGCCATCAGCAGGATCGAGTAGCCGTTGCTGATGTGCCGCGACTCGTCCGACTGCACCGAGTGGAACACGGTGGGCAGCAGGTAGTCGCCGTTGGCGGCGGCCTCGGAGGGCATGGCCACGAACAACGTGTTGGTGAAGGCGGTCTCGGCCACCACGGTGAGGTAGATGTTGGCCGCGGTGATCGCGTCACCGGTGATGAAGCCCTCGCCGAACTGCCGGCCGATGGTGCCCGCGTAGTTGTTCGCGAACGCCTTCTCGCTCATGTCGAAGCCGGCCGGGTCGATGTAGTGGTTCATGTAGAGCCGCTTGAGGTTCATCTGGATCGTCGAGTGCCGGACCTCGTCGATCATCTGCACGGCCAGGCCGTTGTGGATCTCCGGGTTGGGCACCGCGTCGATCGCCATCGGCATCGCCCGGGCCGCGGAGATCTCCGGGAACGGGATGATCGACAGGAACAGCTTCTGCCACTCCATCCAGCGCTGCTGGACCTGGCGGAACATGTTGCCGCGGATCGCGCCGTCCATCGCGCCGAAGACGCGGTTGTCCTTCTCCTCCTCCATCGGGAAGTAGGAGCGCAGGATCTGCTTGAGCGGATCCTTCTTCGGGGCCTTCTCGAACGTGTAGTCGGTGCCGAAGCGGGTCGCCGGCGTGGCGAACGTGGGTTCCCACGAGAGCTCGGTGATCTTCTTGTGCGCCTTGCTGAGGCTTTGCCTACTCAACGTGCCTCCCCGGTTGTGGTCTGGATCGATCACAACCCGGGGCGAGGCCGTTCGGCGTCTCAATCTGAGACGGGCGTCACTTCCGACGGGTCAAACCGTGGCGGCGCGGGTTAGTGTGCTTGACGGGAACTCCTCCCAGCTGGCGACCACAAGGGCGGTGGGCGGCGGATGTTCGCTGGGCCGGATCAACGGTCGGAGCAGACGGGTTCGTCGCCTTCGTGGCGGCGGCGGGTGGCCGATGCCCGCGAGCGATTCCTTACCGAGCAAGAGGTTTCACCCGACATCGTGCGCGAGCCGATCCTGGCGTCGTGGTCCCGCTCGCACCGCCGGGGGCTCGAGGCCGACCGGATCGAGCTGCCCTTCGTCACCGATCTGGACACCGACTCGCCGCTGGTCACCTGTGCGGCGCCGATCCTGCGGCAGCTCGGCGAGCAGCTGCAGTCCGAACCGGTCAGCATCATCCTGACCGACGCCCAGGGCGTGGTGCTGGACCGGGTGGACTCGGACGGCGCGATCGCCCGCTACCTCGACCGGGTCGATCTCTCCCCGGGTTTCAGCTACGCCGAGCGCTGGGTGGGCACCAACGGCATCGGCACCACGCTCAGCGAGGGCCGGCCCACCCTGGTGCACGGCCCGGAGCACTACGCCGAGAACCTGGAGCACCTGACCTGCGCCGGGGTGCCGATCAAGCATCCGGTGCAGGGCACCGTGCTGGGTGCGCTCGACCTGACCTCCTGGGCCGGCCGGTCGTCCACCGCCATGATGCAGGCCGTGGCCGGCGCCTGCGCCGAGCGCATCGAGCGCGGTCTGCTCAACACCGCCGGGCTCACTGAGCTGGCCCTGTTCCGCGAGTACCTGCGCACGTCACAACGCACCAACGGGGTGGTGCTGGCGGTCAACGGCGACGTGGTGATGATGAACGAGCAGGCCCGAAGGACGCTCGCCCCGGCCGACCAGCACTCGTTGATGGAGTGGGCGGCCGACGTGCGCGACGAGTCGGCTCCGGTCACCCTGATCTGCGACCTGCCCAGCGGGCTGGTCGCGCGACTGAAGTACCGGCCGGTGACGGGGCACCGGGGGCAGCTGGGTGGGGTCATCGAGGTGCGGTTCAGCAAGCAGCCCTCGGCCGAGCCCGCCCCCGTGCTCCCCCGTCAGAACTCCCTGCCGGGGCTGGTCGGCAGCAGCGGGGTGTGGCAGCGCTGCGTGGCCGAGGTGGAGGCCTGCTACCGCAGCCGGGAATGGCTGGTGCTGTCCGGCGAGGCTGGCACCGGCAAGCTCGCCCTGCTCCGCGCGGTGCTGGCGAAGCATTCTCCGGCCGGGCATTTCCGGGTCCTGAACGGCGAGGACACCCGGACCTCGGAGGCCGTGGACACCTGGCTGGACGAGGTGGCCGGCGAGCTCACCGAAGAGGGCGCGCTGGTGATCCGGCACGCCGAGAGGCTGTCGGTCGAGGCGCTGATCGGGCTGGGCGACCTGCTGCAGGCTCACGCCCTGGGCGGGGCGAGCGACGGGGTCTGGGTCGCGCTGACCATGACGGTGTCGGACGGGCCGGGGGCGGTGCCCGACACCGAGACCGCGGCCTACCTGCTCCCCCACTTCCCGCACACCGTGCAGGTGCCGGCCCTGCGGCACCACGGCGAGGACGTGGCCGAGCTGGTCCCGTCGTTGCTGTCCGGGCTGTCGCGCAGTCACCGGCTGCGTTTCGACTTCGAGGCGATGCAGCAGCTCACCCGTGCCACCTGGCCCGGCAACGTGGCCCAGTTGCGCTCGGTGCTGCTGGAACTGCTCAACCGCCGCCGCTCGGGCACGGTGCGCGCGGCCGATCTGCCGGCTCAGGCGCGCTCGGCGATCCGCCGCCAGCTCAGCCAGCTCGAGGCGCTGGAGCGGGACGCCATCGTGCGCAGCCTGACCACGCACGGGGGCAACAAGACCCGGGCCTGCGCCGAGCTGGGCATGTCGCGCGCCACGATCTACCGCAAGATCCGCGACTACGGGATCAGCGGGGTCTGAGCCGGGATCTAGCGGGCCACCTGCTTGTCGCGCTGCTTGCGGGCCTTGCGCAGTTCCAGCCAGGCGTAGGGCCCGGCCAGCAGCACCGGCACCACGTAGCTCACCCAGCCGGGGACGGGCAGGTCCGGCAGGTCGGGCAGGTCGGGCAGCGGGACGTCCCAGGTAGGCAGCTCCGGCATGGGCACCTCGAGCTTCCATACGAACAGCGCGGCCAGGGCGGCGAAGATCAGCGGCACCGCCAGCCCGGCGGCGGCCAGGCCCACCTTGCCGGCCAGGTACTGCAGCGGGTGCTCGTTCATCCACTCGAGCTGGGCCTCGGCCCGGCTGCCGGGCTCGGGACTGAACTGCTCACCGTCACCCCGCTCGGCGAAGGCGGCCCGGACCAGGGCCTGGTCCGGGCCGGAGACGGTGTGCAGAGCGACCTCCTGCACCGGGCCCGGGTAGGCCGGCAGCCGCAACCGCAACGCCCCCCGATCCTTGCCGTTCAGCACCGGCGTGGTGTCGAACGTCTTCTTGCTCTCCACCTCGACGCCGTCGCACTCCCAGCGGATCTGCCAGCGCAGACCGGCACGCCCCGCCTCGACGGTGTGGACGTGCCCGTCCTGGTCGCTCAGGTGCCAGCTCTCCGTCGTGTGTGCCATGTCCGTGCCTCGTCTCTTCCGGTGTCCGTCTCGACCGGTAAGAAACGTATTTCGAGGCACGGGGACGGGGCGTCCGGCAGAAGTCGGAAGCAACCTCCGCCCAAAGCATGATCCGGAGGGATCAGAAGGACGTGGAGGACCGGCTCGGGCCGGACGGGCCGACCGTGCCGTCACCACCGCGCAGCGCCCGGTTCTCCAGACGCCCGGCCATCAGACGCTCGCGGTGCGTGCAGAGTGTACGCCGGGCCCAGAGCGCGACGAACCCCAGAGCGAATCCCACCAGTACCCAGACGATCATGTCCGTCTCCCCCTGCTCCGGCTGCCTGTGTTGCAGCGATCGTCCATCATCACCCGAACCAGCGTTAAGCAGGCTGAAACATCGGATGAAGGCAGGGATCACTCGCCCTTGGCAGCACCGGCCGAGCTCGTGGAGCTGCCCGGACCGGCCGGGTGGGTCGGGTGGGTCGGGTGGGTTGGATCGGCGTCGTCGTCCGCCTCGCGCACCGGGTCACCGATGCCCTCGAAACGCACCAGCACCGCCGCCGCCACCGCGGTGAGCAGGAACCCGACGACGAAGAGCGGCCAGTACCCCTCGCGCACCTCGTCGCCCAGGAACGCCACCCCGGCGATCGTCGGGGCGATGGTCTGGGTGGTGATCAGCGAGGTGGTCGCCGCGGTGACCGAGCCCCGCTGGAGGGCCAGCGAGTAGATGAAGAACGCCAGCACTCCGGACGCCACCAGGGCGTACGTGGAGGCCGAGGTGATCAGGTCGGCGATCACGAAGTCGGGCAGCAGGCGGGAGGCGATCGCGACGATCGCGTAGCCCATCCCGCCGGCCAGCCCGAGCACGGCCGCCGCCAGCGCGCCCTCGAACCGGGTGGCGAAGAAGACCACCACCACGATCAGCGCCAGCACCACGAACAGGCTGGTGGTCAGCGCCGGGGTGGCCCGTTCGGTGCCGGTCTCGCCGGCCGACGCCGACAGCAGCACCAGCCCGGCCACCACGGCCACGATCGCCCCCCACTCCAGGCGGCTCAGCCGGTCGCCGAAGTAGCGCACGGCCAGCAGGGCGGTGACCACCAGGCTGACCGCGATCCCGGTCTGGGCCAGGAAGAGCGGCACGTGCCGCACCGAGACCAGGTGGAACACGTAGCCGAGCAGCAGCAGGAGGATCGAGGCGAGCAGCAGGGGCTGGCGCAGCAGGCCGATCACGGTGCCCGGGGTCAGACCCCCTTCGGGGATCTCCCGCGAGGCTCTGGCCTGCATGATCGAGCCCACGCCGTACATGACGGCGGCAACCAGGGCCGAGCCGAGTCCGAGCAGCACGCACCCATCATCCCAGGTGCTCCTGTCAAGGGCACAGGGGCCCACCCACAAGGACGAAGGCCCGCCCGGTGGCACACCGGGCGGGCCTTCGTTCGGGAGCGGGGATCAGGCGGCCTCGACCGGCTCCGCCTGCGGGCTCGGGGTCTTCCCGGTCAGCGTCAGGTACACGCTGCTCACCAGGTAGTAGGCGATGTACAGCAGGGACAGCCAGATCAGCAGCATGCTCGGGTCGGGCATCTGGGTCAGCAGCACCGCGTACGCCACCAGCCAGGCCGCCGTGGCCGCGAGGTTGGTGCGGCGGAAGGCCCGGGTGCGGGACGGGTAGATGTACTTGATCGGCACGAACACCAGCGCCGAGCAGACCGCCAGGATGATGCCGGTGGTGGCCGGGCTCAGGCTCGCGATGATCACGTAGAACGCGACCACGTTCCAGTAGCTGGGGAAGCCCAGGAAGAAGTGGTCGTCGGTCTTGGCGTCGACCCGGCAGAACTGGTACGCCGAGGCCATCAGCGGCAGCGCCGCGAGGACCCCGCCGAGCGTGCCGTCGGGCAGGTAGCCGCCGGTCCACAGCAGCACCACGGGCACGAACGCGTAGGTGATGTAGTCGACGATGTCGTCGAGCCGGGCCCCGTCGAACGAGGGGATGGTCTCCTTCACCCGCAGCCGGCGGGCGAGCATCCCGTCGGTGCCGTCGATCACCAGCGCGGCCAGGCTGATCCAGAGGGCCCGGATCGCGTCGCCCTCGAAGGCCGCGATCACCATCAGGAACGCGAGAACGGTGCCGCTCGCCGTGTAGACGTGGACGGCCATGCCAGCAAGTCGGAATCGAGCCGATGCTTCGAAAGGCTCGAATACGACGTCGTGTGTCGTCAGCGGAACCCCCGGGGCAGCAGGATCGATCTGGGTGGGTGGACTCTTACCCGAACTGGGCTCGAGCGGGGAAAGTCTCTCACAGGTCGGATGTGCCTCGGCCCGCCCGAAGGTTGCCCTGCGGTCATATCTGCGTTACCCGCAGTCATTTCCCCGGTTCCCCACCTTCCTCGGGAGGGCCGGTGAAGTACATCGCAGGATGTACTTCGCTGCGCGTAACCCTGGTCGTGGACCGTGCACAGGTGCCCTCCCGGGACGGACGCGACGCACCCCCGCCGGACGCGACGCTCTCCCCATGACCGAGAAAACGTCACTGCTGAGCCGCTTCACCCGGCTCCTCCACGCCGCACCACGCCGGTCCCTGCTGGCCGTCCTGCTCTTCGTCGCTCTCGCCGGTGTGGTCGGCGGCCCGGTCGCCGGGGCCCTGGACACCGGAGACGGGTTCACACCACCTGATGCCGAGTCGACCCGCGCGGTGGAGGTGGTCGAGAAGGCCACCGGCATCGACCCGTCCACCGGTGTCGTCCTGCTGGTCGAGACCCCGGGCGGTTCGCAGGACGCGGTCACCGCGGCCGCCGCGACCCTGGCCGGGATCGAGGGGATGACCCAGGTCGAGCCGGCCGGGGCCGCCGACGACGGCAGCAGCGCGCTGGTCGTCGGGTCGATCACCGCCGAGGCGGTCGACGAGGAGGTGGCGCACGACGTCGTCGAGGCCTTCGACGGCAACGAGGCGGTCACCCTCGGCGGCGAGGCGGTCATGGGCCTGCAGCTCGGCGAGCAGACCGAGGAGGACCTGGCCCGCGCCGAACTGCTGGCCCTGCCGATCCTGGTGCTGTTGTCGATCCTGATCTTCGGCGGCCGCGGGGCCGTGCTGCCCCTGCTCATCGGCATCACCACCGTGCTCGGCACCTTCCTGGTACTGATGGGCGTGAACCAGCTCTACGGCCTGAGCATCTTCGCCCTCAACCTGGTCATCGGCCTGGGCCTGGGCCTCGCCATCGACTACGCGCTCTTCCTGCTCAACCGCTACCGCGAGGAACTGGTGACGCAGGGACCGGGTGCCGGTGCGGTGCTCACCACCATGCAGACCGCCGGCCGGACCGTGGTCTACTCCGCCGCGACCGTCGCGGTGGCCCTGGCCACGCTGGCCGTCTTCCCGATGAGCTTCCTGCGGTCGATGGGCATCGCCGGTGCGGCCGTGGCCGCGGTGGCCGCGGTGGCCTCCCTGGTCGTCGCCCCGATCATGTTCGGTCTCTGGGGCGCCAAGCTGGCCCGCCGTAAGTCGGCCAAGTCGGCCGAGTCGGAAGCGGCCGCCGAGGGCCGCTGGTACCGCTTCTCGCACTCGGTGATGCGTCGGCCGGGCGCCGTCGCCGCCGCCACCGCCCTGGTGATGCTGGTGCTGGCCGCTCCCGCCCTGCGGGCGAACTGGACCCCGGTGGACGCCTCGATCCTGCCCGAGGACCTCAGCTCCCGGGTGGTCGCCGACACCCTGGACGAGAAGTACGGCTCGGACAGCAACACCGCCGTCGCCGTCGCCCTGCGCAGTGACGACGCCGCGAGCATGAGCAGCTTCGCCACCGAGGCCTCGGCCCTGCCCGGGGTGAGCGCCCCGGCCGAGGCGGTGGACCTGGGGCAGAACACCTGGCAGGTGAACCTGCTGGTCGAGGGCAGCTCGGCCGGTGACGAGGCCCGGCAGGTGGTCGAGGAGGTCCGCGACCTGGCCGACACCTCCGGGGTCGACGCCCTCGTGACCGGCCCGGCCGCCGCCTTCCTGGACCAGCAGCAGGCGATCGCCGACACCCTGCCGGTCGCGGTGACCGCCCTGGTGCTGCTCACCATGCTGGTGCTCTGGCTGATGACCGGCTCGGTGGTGCTGCCGGTGAAGGCCGTGATCATGAACTTCCTGACCGTCGGGGTCTCCCTCGGCGTGATCACCTTCATCTACCAGGACGGCCGGCTGACCGATCTGCTCGGCTACACCCCCAACGGCGGCGTCGAGCCGACCAACTTCCTGGTCGCCGCGGCCATGGTGTTCGCCCTCTCCACCGACTACGGGGTCTTCCTGCTCGGCCGGATCAAGGAGGCCCGGGAGTCCGGTCTGCCCGAGCGCGAGGCCGTGGCCATCGGCCTGGGCCGCACCGGCAGCATCGTGACCGCCGCGGCCATCCTGCTCGCCGTCGCGATCGGCGCCTTCAGCACCAGCGAGATCTCGTTCATGCAGCAGATCGGCATCGCCACCGCGGTCGGGGTGCTGGTGGACGCCTTCATCGTCCGGTCGCTGCTGGTGCCCTCGCTGATGGCGATGATGGGCAAGTGGAACTGGTGGTCGCCGATGTGGCTGCGCAAGGTGCACGACAAGGTCGGCCTCTCGGAGGGTCGCCCCGAACTGGCCACCCCGGTCGCCCCGGTTGCTCCGGTCGCCGCCGACGAGCCGGTCGATGCCGGGCGCTGACCATGTGAGCACCCTCGGAACCGGGTCACCCGCACCTAGAATTACGCGGGTGACCCGGTTCCGCGCGGTACGTCCGGCCCGCCCGGGCCTGACCGATCTGGTGCTCACCCTGCTGTGCATCGTGGCCATGGGCGCCGAACTGGTGCTGCGCGAGCAGCCGGGGCGGGCCTCGGTCGTCGTGATGATCGTGCTGAACAGCCTGCCGGTGCTGGTGCGCCGGCAGTCCCCGGCCGTGGCCCTGGGCCTCTGCTTCGTCCTGCTCTTCGGGTTGTCCGAGCTCGACGCCGACATCTACAGCACGATCCCGGGCCCGGGGGTGCTGTGTGCCTACGCCTTGGCCGATCGCTACGGACGCCGGGTCGCCCTGGCCTGCGCTCCGGTCGGGGCCGCGGTGACCATCGTCATCCTGCAGGTCTACAGCCCGCACGTGCTCTTCAGCTGGAGCACCGTGCAGAACCTGGCGCTGGTGTTCCTGCCGCTGGCCCTCGGGGTGGCCGCGCACGACCGCCGGGCCTGGACGGCGGCCCTCCTCGAGCGGGCCCAGGCGGCCGAGCGCAACCAGGAGGAGATCACCCGGCGCCGGGTCAGCGAGGAGCGGCTACGGATCGCCCGCGACGTGCACGACGTGGTCGCCCACGCGCTGGTCACGATCAACGTGCAGGCCGGGGTGGGGGCCTATCTGGTCAAGACCGATCCCGAAGAGGCGCACTCCGCCCTGCGCACGATCAAGCAGGTCAGCGGAGATGCGCTGACCGATCTGCGCTCCACGCTGGGGCTGCTGCGCGAGACCACCGAGACCCCGGCGCCCCCGGTGCAGGGCATCGCGGCCCTCGGTGAGCTGGCCGACGGCCTGCGCACCGCCGGGGTCGACCTGACCGTGGACGTCGACCCCGCCACCCACAGCCTGCCCACCCCGGTCGACAGCACTGCCTACCGGATCGTGCAGGAGTCGCTGACCAACACGCTCAAGCACGCCGGCCCGACCACGGCGCGGATCACCATCTCGCACGAGCAGGACCGGGTGCAGATCGAGATCACGGACGACGGCGGCACCCCGGCCGAGCAACAGCTGAGTACCAGCGGCTCGGGTAACGGGCTGCGCGGCATGCGCGAGCGGGCGGCCGCCATCGGGGGTTCGCTCCAGGCCGGTCCCCGCCCCGGCGGTGGCTGGCAGGTCGTCGCCTCACTCCCCCTCACCGCTTCTGTGGAGGTACCAGCCAAGTGATCAAGGTGCTGCTGGTCGACGACCAGCCCCTGCTGCGCGGCGGTTTCCGCGCGCTGATGAACGCGGTGCCCGACCTGGAGGTGGTGGGCGAGGCCGGCGACGGCGACGCGGCGGTGCAGATGGCCGTGGCCACCCGGCCCGACGTGGTGCTGATGGACGTGCAGATGCCCCGCGCCGACGGCCTGCGGGCCACCGCGCGGATCACTGCCGACCCCCGGCTGGCCGACACGAAGGTGATCGTCCTGACCACCTTCGAGCTGGACGAGTACGTGTTCGGCGCGCTCCGGGCCGGCGCCTCCGGGTTCCTGCTGAAGGACATCGAGCCGGAGGCGCTGATCGAGGCGGTCCGGCTGGTGCACGAGGGCCAGGCGCTGCTCGCCCCGCAGGTGACCGGGCGGCTGATCCAGGCGTACGTGGGCGGTTCCGGCCCGGCGCCCACGCCCGAGGCTCAGGCCCCGAACGCCCATCGGGAGAAGATCGCCGAGCTCACCCAGCGCGAGCGGGACATCCTGGGCCTGGTGGCCGCCGGGATGTCGAACAAGGAGATCGCCGAAGAGCTGGTGCTCTCCCCGCTGACCGTGAAAACCCATGTCTCCCGGGTGCTCAGCAAGCTGGGCGCGCGCGACCGCGCCCAGCTCGTGGTGATCGCCTACGAGGGCGACCTGGTCGGCCGCCCGTAGTTCTCAGGTGCGTCAGGTGCGCGGGTCGATCACGGCCACCCCGCTGGGCGGCCGCTCGGCCATCGCGGCCAGGGCCGGGCCGGCCTCGTCCAGGGTGAGCCGCGTGGTGATCATCGCCGCCGGGTCGAGCCGGCCGACCGCCACCAGGGCCAGCAGCTGCGGGTAGGCGTGCGCCGCGAGCCCGTGGCTGCCCAGGACCTCCAGCTCGCGGCCGATCACCGTGTGCATCGGCACCGCCGGAAGTCCGAGGGCCGGCGGCAACAGGCCGACCTGCACGTGACGTCCGCGCGGGCGCAGGCTCTGGATCGAGTTGGCGCAGGTCTCGGGGCTGCCCAGGGCGTCGAGCGAGAGGTGCGCGCCACCGCCGGTGAGCTCCTGGATCAAATCAGGGACGGCGGTGCTGGGCGTCGGGTCGGGGGTCCCCTCAATGGTGAGCAGGTTGGCAACGGGTGTGGACTGCCCACCGATGGCCACCCCCACGGCCAGGGCCAGGGCGTCCACCTCACCGGGCGCCGGAATCCGCGGCCTGCTGGCTACTTCGGTGCGCACCACGGCCTCGGCGCCGAGCTTCAGGGCCAGCTCGAGAGCCCGCGGCGAGACGTCGACCGCGAGCACCCGGGCTCCGGCCGCCACTGCGATCGCGACGGCCGAGAGGCCGACCCCGCCGCAGCCGTGCACCGCGACCCACTCCCCCGCACGAACGCGACCGACCTGCGTGACTGCGCGGAAGGACGTCCCGAATCGGCATCCCAGGATCGCGGCCACCGGCATCGGCACCTCGTCGGGCAGCGCCACCAGGTTGACCGCGGCCCGTTCGACCACCACGTACTCGGCGAACGAGCCCCAGCGGGTGAAGCCGGGCTGGCGCTGGTCGAGGCAGACCTGACCATTGCCCTGACGGCAGGGCCCGCAGACCCCGCAGGCGTACACGAACGGCGCCGTGACCCGCTGCCCCACTTCGAAACCGGTTACCCCGGAACCGATCGCCTGCACGCGGCCGGCGAACTCGTGCCCCGGGACATGCGGCAACTGCACGTCGGCGTCGTGCCCGGCCAGGGCGTGCCAGTCCGAACGGCACAGGCCGGTGGCCTCGACCGCGACCACCACCCCACCCGCCGGCGCCTCCGGCTCGGGCACCACCCTGACCTCGGGAACCTCGCCGAACGCCTCGAAGACCACCGCGCGCACCGGATCCTCCTGCTTCTGCTTCCGTCCGACCTAGGCAGGAACGTACCGGCCTGGCGCGGGACAGGTGCGAGCAGACCTCAGCCGAACGTCCAGACCTGGTTGTCGGCCTCGGAGCACGGGCTCAGCATCAGCCGGGTGTCCACCGGGCTGCCGGCCGCGTCGGTGCCCTCCGGGTCCAGGCACAGCCCGCTCTTCACGTTCACCAGGAAGAAGCCGGAGCCCGAGGCCTGCTTCTTGAACATCTGGTTGTCGTCCGGGCCGAACCGGCAGGTGAAGGTGATCGCCGAGGTGCCGGCCGGGACGCTGTCGTAGCCACCGACGTCCAGGCACCACTGCGACTTCACGTTGCGCAGCACGAACGTGCCGTCGGCCTGGGTGATCGTCTCGTAGACCTGGTTGTCGTCCTTGCCCGGGAAGCAGTTGGTCTGCAGCAGCTCGACGTTCTCGGAGACCGCCCCCAGACCGGGCAGGTCCACGCAGTACCCGGTGACCGCATTGCGGATCACGCCGATCTTCGTGGTCACGGTTCCCGGGCTCTTCTCCGCCTTCTCGGCCGCCTTCTTGGCCTTCTTCTTCTCGGCCTCGGTCTGCTTCTTGGCCTTGGGCGACTTCGTCGGCCCGGGCTCGCGGGTCACCGTGCGGGTGCGCACCGGTTCCGCGGTCTCGGTCTTGGTCTTCTTCGGCTTCTTGGTCGCCGTCGCCGTGGGCTCCGCGCTGGCGGTCGCGGTCGGCGTGACCGTCGGCGAGGGCTGCTGGGTCTGCAGATCGGAAGACGTCAGGGCGGCGTTGTTGGACGAGCCCCCGTCACCGCCGTTGGAGGACACCGCGTTCACCGCGGCCACCCCACCCAGCACCACACCGACCACGGCGGCCACCGAAGCGGCGATCACCGCCAGCCCACGCAGGCCGCGGGTGGGGACACCGATCGAGGGGCGCCCACCGAGCATCGACTTGTTCCAGGAAGAGAGGAACTCCTGCTGACGCTGGGACGGTCCCTCGCCCTCCGGACGGGGCTCGGAGTTCGGGCTGCTCACGGTGTGTTCTTCTCCCACCAGGCACGGGGACGGCTAACGCTTCACCATGACAGCCCGCCGCCCCGGCCCCGGTGTCCGATAGGCCGGAGTTCCCCTCCACACCGCGAACACTGCCCGGAAGTACCGCATCCTCCTTTCTGATGATCATCGCCGACCCTGAAGGCAGGCCCGGGCCGCCGGAAGATGCATTAATCGGCAACACCGTTGCTGCCCGTCGCCGGCCCGCATCAGACTCCGGCTTATGCGGACGAAACCCCTCGCTCTCGCGGCCTCGGCCATCCTCGGTACCAGCCTGCTCCTGACCGGTGGCTCCCCGGCGCTGGCGAGCCCCGGCACGCCCGCGACCCGGACGGCCTTCGAGGCCAAGCCGATCATCTGGAAGAAGTGCCCCAAGGGCCTGCTCCGGGATCTGAAGGCCCAGTGCGGCTTCCTGGTGGTGCCGTTGGATCACAGTAGGCCGAAGGGCAAGAAGATCCGGCTGGCCGTCTCCCGGATCAAGCACACCGCCAAGAAGGCCGACTACCAGGGCGCTCTGCTGATCAACCCGGGTGGGCCGGGCGGCGCCGGCCGGGACGAGGTGCTGCAGTCGATCCTGGTGTCGGAGAAGGTGGGCGCCGCCTACGACTGGATCGGCTTCGACCCGCGCGGCGTCGGCGCCAGCCGCCCCGCCCTCAGCTGCGACAGCAAGCACACCGGCTACGACCGCCCCCCGTACGTGCCGAACACGGCCGCGGGCGAGAAGATCTGGCTGGAGCGGTCGAAGGACTACGCCGCCAAGTGCGCCAAGGCCGGCGGCGCACTGCTGGACAACCTGAAGACCACCGACAACGTCAAGGACATGGAGATCCTGCGGCGGGCGCTGGGCAAGAAGAAGATCAGCTTCCTCGGCTACTCCTACGGCAGCTACCTCGGGCAGGTCTACGCCACGCAGCATCCGAACCGGGTCCACCGGATGGTGCTGGACGGCGTGGTCGATGCCCGGAAGACCTGGTACGAGAGCAATCTCGAGCAGAACCACGCGTTCGAGCGCAACATGGACGCGTTCTTCGCCTGGATCGCGACCAAGCACTCCACCTACCGGCTCGGCCGCACCGGCGCCGCGGTCGAGAAGCAGTTCTACAAGCAGCTCGCAGCCCTGGACAAGAAGGCCGCCGGCGGCCGGATCGGCGGCGACGAGTGGACCGACATCTTCCTGTCCTCCGGCTACGCCTCGAACGTCTGGGCCGACAACGCCGAACTCTTCGCCGGCTGGGTGCACGAGCGCCGGTGGAAGCCGCTCAAGGCGGTCTTCGACTCCGACAACCCGCAGGGCCCCGGCGAGGACAACGGCAACGCCGTCTACCTGGGCACCACCTGCACCGACGCCGAGTGGCCGGCCGACTGGTCGAAGGTCGAGAAGGACAACCGCGCCAGCCACCGTCGCTCCCCGTTCCTGACCTGGTCCAACGCCTGGTTCAACGGCCCCTGCCTGACCTGGGCGGGCAAGAGCGGCACGATGCCGAAGGTGGACGGCTCCAAGGCCCCGCCGATCCTGCTGGTCTCGGAGACCTACGACGCCGCCACCCCGTACGAGGGCGCGCTCGAGGCCCGCAGCCGGTTCCCGAAGTCGGCCCTGCTGGAGGGCGTCGGCGGCCGGAGCCACTCGGCCTCGTCACTGGGCTCGAAGTGCACCAAGACCACCATCGACACCTACCTGCTCACCGGCAAGCTGCCCAAGCGGGTGCCGGGCCGCACCTCCGACAAGCAGTGCGCGCCCTCGTTCCGGCCCTGAACCGCAGGGCTCAGATCGAGTGCGGCGGGAGGTCCGCCGGCTCGATCCGCTGAAGCTCCTCGGCCGAGGCCACGGCCAGGTCCAGATCGGCCAGCCGCGCCGCCTGCCGTTCCGTCATCAGCTGGAACAACTGACGCGACACCCGCCCGTTGCCGAACCCGGTATTGCGCGGATGAGCGTCGAAATAGGTGACGAGGGCGGCGCGGGTGGCCGGGGTGATCTCGTACTGGTGGTGCCGGGCCTGCAGTTCGACGATCTCCACGAGCTCCTCGGAGCTGTAGTCGACGAACTGCAGGGTGCGCGAGAAGCGGGACCCGAGGCCCGGGTTGGAGTTCAGGAAGCTGGTCATCTCGTTGGAGTACCCGGCCACGATCACCACGATCTCGTCGCGGTGGTCCTCCATCAGCTTCATCAGGGTGACGATGGCCTCCTGGCCGAAGTCGTTGCTCTGCCCGGGCGGCGACAGCGAGTACGCCTCGTCGAGGAACAGCACCCCGCCCAGCGCCTTCCGGAACACGGCCTCGGTCTTCGGAGCGGTGTGCCCGACGTAGGAACCGACCAGCGCACCCCGGTCGGCCTCGACCAGGTGCCCCTTCTCGAGCACCCCCAGTCGAGCCAGCAGTCCACCGTAAAGCCGCGCCACCGTGGTCTTTCCGGTGCCCGGGTTGCCGGCGAACACCAGATGCCGATTGAGCGGAGGGGCGGCCAGCCCGGCCTCCTGGCGGCGGCGGACCATCTGCATCAGCTTCACCATCGCGCTGACGTCGGCCTTGACCTGCTCCAGGCCGATCAGCCCGGTGAGCTTCTCCCGCAGTTCGTCCAGCGACTCCTCGGGCTCCTCGCCGGGCGTGATGTCCACTCCGAGTTCGGATTCCGAAGGACCGGCCGAGGCCCGGACCGCCTTCTCGGCCCGCGCCCCCACCCGCTTGCGCACCGCGGTGGCCGGGATCGTCGAGGCCTCGACGTTGCTGATGGTGATCTCGGCGAAGTCCGGGGCCGCGTCCTCGTCCTGGCTCAGATCGGCCTCGGTGTCATGGATCCGGCAGCCGCTCACCTTCGGCGTGGCCTTCTTGCCCACGTGCAGGGCCGGGAAGCCGGAGGCCGAGATGTCGCAGTTCTCGTAGGTGCCGGCCGCTCCGTCACCCACGAAGATGCCGTTCTTGGTGGTGTCCCGCACCGTCAGCCCGGTGACCACGGGACGGGCGCCGGTCCAGACCACCAGACCGGAACCACCGGCCCCCTCGATCTGGCAGTCGTCCACCGTGCCGCGGGCGTCCTTCTCCAGCACGATGCCTGCCGTACCCGCTCGCCGCACCCGCACCTCGCGCAGGGTGGCGGTCGCACCTGGGCCGATCTGCACTGCAGAACGCTCACTTTCGCCTACAACGGCCTTCTCGACCGTTGCCTTGGCTCGCGCGGCCAGGGCGATCCCCACTGCACAACGATCGACTTCTGTACCCGAAAGATCCAGCTCGGCGTCGCCCTCGGTCTGCACCCCGCACAACCCGGCGCCCCGAACCAGACCTGCGCGCACCCGTCCGTTCGCTTTGCCCTTGAGATGTAGGCCGTGTTCGGGAGTTTCGAGCACCGAGAGATCGACCACGTCGATCGTGGCCGAATCCCCCGCGCAGACCGCACTGAAGGTGGCCTTCTCGACCCGCACCTCGCTCAGCCGGGCCCCCGAGGCGCCGGACAGGAAGAACCCGTTGCCCCCGCTGCGCCGCACAGCGCCGTCGACGAACTGCAACTGAGCCTTGTCACGGGCTACCACCCCGGTACCGGCCAACCGGTCCAGCACACAATTCTCCAGCGTGAGCGCGCTGTCCCCAGCCGCCACCAGCCCCGAACGACCGGTGCCCTCGACCCGGCAGTCGCTCAGCCGGATCTCGCCCGAACCGGCCAGAATCCCGTCTCCTACGGCCTTCTCGATCACACAGTCATTGAGGACGACGCCGGTCGCCTCGGCATCGGGCACGGACGACTCGGTGATCGGGCTGCTCCCCAGAATGCGCAGCCCCTCGGTGCCCGCACGCTCGATCCGGCAGCCCCGCATGATCACTGAGCCGGCGTCCTCCACCAGCACCCCGCTGCGCCCGGTGCGGGAGATCTCGCACTCCTCGGCCTGGGCCCGGCCCCGCCCACGCACCCGCAGACCGGAGCCGCGGGTCGAGCGGATCTGGCTGTCGGCCATCGCCAGCTGGGCGGAATCGCTGATCACCACGCCGGTTCCGTCGATCGCGGTGATCACCGAACTCTCCAGCACGCCCCGGCTGGAACCGGTCAGGTGCAGGCCGACCATCGGCGCACTGCTGATCCGGCAGCCGGTGATCCGCGCCGCCGCCTCCCCCTCCAGGTCGATCCGCCCGGCCAGGAACTCGCACTCACTGACCTCAGCGGTACCGCCCAACACGCGCAACAACGCAGCACCATCAGTGGCCCCGGTAAGCACCAGTCCGTGCAGGCGGGCGGGCGCTACCACCGTGACCCCTGCGGGACCGGCGCATCGCACAGTGCCCGGCCCCTGCTCGGCGACGATCGCCACCGAACGCTCCACCACCAGGTTCTCCGGATAGACACCAGGAGCCACCGCGATGGTCTGCCCATCCTGCGCTACCCCCAGCGCCTCGGCGATGGTGCCAAAGGCCTGCCGATCGCCCGGGGCCACCCGCAGAACCCCCTGCTGGCTGGGCCGCGCGGTTTCCTGAGGTGCCGCCCGCCGTGACTCCCGCCCCAGCCTCACTGCGCCCCCGGCCGGCTCAGGCGCTGCTCGCCGGTCGCTGCGTTCATGATGCGTCGCTCTCCGTACCTACAGTCGGGCTGACTTCCTGGGGGTCGTTCACATCTTTCACCTTTTCCCCGATCGGGCCAACGGTGAGTGTCATCGCTCACCCTCCCCGGGCCCGTGCAGGCCGGACGCCAGCAGGGCGAACGCCTCAGCAACAGCCTGGTCGGAGTGGGAGGGCAGCGGACTGGGCGCCGCCGGGCGGTCCGGCTCCCGGCGCGGCTTCTGGTCACCGTTGTCGTCCGGCGTCTTGATCGCGGCGGCCACGCCGGTGGTGGAGTGGTCAGTCCGATGGGGGACGGAGGTGTCCGGCGTGGTCTCGGACGGCGCCGGCGTAGGTGGCTCGGGAGAAATTGAGGACGCGGGTGTGGGGTCGGGCGCGGACGGCGGGCTCCCAGGGGCGGCGAGTGTTTGAGAAATGCTTACGGACGTCCGTGGTGGGGTATCCGTCACCGGTGAGCCAGCCGGAGTGGCTGGGTTGGGCACCTCGACCGACCCGGCCAGCAGAGCACCGAGCACGTCGTCGCCGGTAGCCGTGATGTGCCCACTCGGCCGGATCACCACCGGCTCCACCGGCACCGGCGGCGCAGGCAGGGACGGCCGCACCGGCGCCCGCGACGGATCCGGACGCCCGAGGTCGAACACCACCGGGATCAGGTCGTCGGCGAGCTCAGCCACCGGACGCACCGTCTCCCGGGTGGGCAGCCCGGTGCCACCCTGCGCCGACCAGGACTGCAGCAGCGCGGCCAACAGCACCACGCTCAGTCCGCTACGGATCTGCTCCCTGGCCTCGTCGCCCAGCTCCGCCACCCCCTCGGTCACCGCCAGGCGGTTGTTCACCATCGAGTTGGCCACGAACGACAGCGGCGCCACGGCCACCGGCTCGAAGTTGTCCACCACCAGCTCGGCCTGCGCCTCGAGCCCGGCCCACCAAGCGCCGCGGGCGGCCACGAGGTCGGGCGCGGAGCCGGTGAGCTGGGTGAGCCGCTGCCGCAGGGAGACATGATGCAGATCGTCGGGCCCCAGAGCCGGAACGGACACCATGTGAGCGGGCTCCGGCGTACTGGGCTGGGGCAGCCTCGGCAGGCCCAGCGCCCCCACCAAAGTGCTCACCATCGCCTCGGCTGCCTTGGCGGCCGGCTCAATGAGGCCACCAGTGAACTGCAAGGCATCTCGGAGGAACACCGTGGCCATCGGAAGGACCTGCTGAAGAAGCGGTTCCGAGACCGAAGAGCCACTGACCCGGCCAACGATCTCCCCAGCAATCTGGCGTAGCTCGGAAAGAACGTCCGACGGCAGAACACTCAAGCTCTCCTCGGCCGAGTTCGCCTGCTGCAGCAGCCAGTTCTGACGAGCATCAACGAAAACCTGCGGACCACGCGCACGCTGCATAGCCACATCACCAAGGCCGGCCACCAACGGATGCCGCGAGAGATCGATCTGGTCGACCCGCCCCTCAGGCAGCTCCGCCTCCCCCGCCGCCCCCCGACCCGACACCGCTTCACCCGAGCCCACCTCAACCGGGCTCACCTCAACCTGGCTTACCTCGACCGGCACCGACTCACCGTGGCCCACGCCACCCGGCTCCAAAGTGTCCGCCGCCAACTGCCCCGGCTCCGGCTCGCCCAGCTCACCCGACACCGCGTCAAGCGCCGCCCCTCGGCCCAGCGCAGCCCCATCCTCGGCCGCGGAACCGAGCGTCCGCTCCCCGCGCACCTCTTGAGCTGGCCCCGACTCGTCCAATACCACTGCACCGCGGGCCAACTCGCTTGCAGACAGCCCACCCGACCCGAACTCGTCCGCCGCTACATCACCGGACGCCGACCCGACCGTTGCCTTCCCAACGCCCGCCAGCTCGCTTGTTCCCACCCCAACACTTGTCAGATCGTCCGACGCCACTCCACCGGACGCCACCCCGACCGTTGCCCCGCCAGCACTCACTGGCTCGTCGATAGCCAACCCCATGCCCGCCGACGCGTCCGCCGCAACCCCGCCGGACGCCGACCCAACCCTCGACTCACCAAGCCTCACCAGCTCGTTCGAGGTCAGCCCCACGCCAGCCCCATCGTCCGACGCCACCCCACCGGACGCCGACCCGACCGTTGCCTCTCCAGCACTCACCGGCTCGTCGGTAGCCAACCTCACGCCCGCCGACGCGTCCGCCGCAACCCCGCCGGACGCCGACCCAACCTTCGACTCACCAAGCCCCACCAGCTCGTTCGAGGTCAGCCCCACGCCAGCCCGATCGTCCAACGCCACTCCACCGGAAACCGACCCGGCCGGCGCCCTCGCAACGCTTGCCGACTCGTCCGTTGTCACCTCTACCAACGCCGGGGCGTCCAGCGCCGCTCGGCGGGTGCTCGACTCTCCCGCGGCCACAGCTTCCCGCTCGGCGAGCACCTCCTTCACCGTCTCCAGCATCGAGCGCCGGACGCTGCGCACGCCGCTCTCCCCCGTGGTGGCGATCTCCCAGGTGTTGCGCGTGTCGAGCGCCGCGTGGATGCGCGCGTCGGCGGCGATCCCGTCCGGACGGCTCACCCGCAGCTCACCGAAAGGCGTTGCCAGCGGACCGGTCACCGCAACCACCCGGATACCCGCCGGCAGACCGGCCGTGCCAGCCACCCCGTCCAAAATCGGGGTTCCGGCCGGCAGGGAATCCGACACGAGAACGACTACCCGGATGCGCTTGTCGTGCTCGAGGATCGGCCTCACGTAGCGGCTGGCGAAGTCGGCCGGTGAGACGTCCTCGCCGTAGACCCGGAAGGTGGTGGGCGGCACCGGCTGCTGCCGGGCGCCGAACTCGGCCGCGATCGGCGGCTGCGGCGTGCGGAACGCGGTGTGGATCACGGCGACGCTGGGGTCGTCGATGGCCGGGAATGCCTGTGTCGCATCCAGTTCCCGGGCATTAGGAGAATGGTGGACGTCGGCGGGCAGGTACCAGCCGGAGGGCACCTTGATCGGTACCGGCGTGGCGGCCCAGTCGCGCAGTCCGGCGTCGTGCAGCAGGCGCTGGGGCGACCAGGCCGCCTCGAACAGGTTGCGCACCCGGAAGGTCAGGGGCAGTTCGGTGCCGCCGTAGCCGATCTTGTCCCGTTCGTTGCGGGTGGTCAGGGTGATCGTGACCAGGGCGTCCAGGTGGACCGGGCCGAACCAGGTGGTCTCCAGCGACCAGGCGTCCCAGTTCGAGCCGGCCCGGTGCGAACCACCGGCCTGGATCTTGGTCCTGCCCGAGTACATCGGGGCCGCGATGCCCAGCGGGGTGACCGATTCCGGGGCCGGCCTGCCCCCGTTCTGGGCGAGCGGGGCCTGGGGCGGGTTGCCGCTGAAGTACTCGTTCGGGGCGCCGCCCCGGGCCGAGCCGGCCAGGTCCTGCCGGCCGATCGGGGTGGAGTTCATCGTCATCACGTCGGCTTTGCCGGTCACCTGGGCCGCCGGGAACACGGTGGTGACCTTGGGGGCGACGAGCCGGAAGCTGACCGAGAGGCTGCCCGTGGTGTCGGTGAGCACGCTGCCCGTAGAACGGAGGGGGACCGGCAGGCGGGTGTTCGTCCCGCTCGCCCCGGTTCCGGTCTTGAGCAGGTGGTTCTCCAGCACCGCAGGGTCGGACAGAGCCCGCAGTTCGTCCTGGCCGATCTGTCCCCAGGCGGCGAGCAGGGCGGGCGCGCCGGCGTGCTTCTCCAGGGCCTTGGTCCAGGCGTCGTAGAGGTGGCGCACCTTGTCCGGGTCGATCCGGAAGACGATGTCCTTGCCGCGTAGTTCGGCGCCGGTGAAGGAGACCTCGCGAACGCCGGCCGGCACGCTCCCCGGGGCCAGGCGGGAGATGATCGGCTCACCGGTGCCCGGGGGCAGCGGCCGGATCAGGTCGGCGGTGGGTGCCACCACCGACTCGCCCAGCGGCACCACCTTTCGGCCCACCGTGGCCGCGGTGCCCGACGGGGTGGAGGCGGTGACCTTCTGCGAGTGCCGCGAGAGGCTCATCGGCGCGCCGAGGCCAAGCGTGTTCAGCAGCGGCGAGGGGCGCCAGACGCTGATCAGCGTGACCTCGATCTGCACCTCGCCGACCAGCGTGCTCAGGTCGCCCTTGGTCTCGAACCCGTCGTAGCGCATCGGCGCGAACGCGTACGAACCGCCGGATCCGGAGTTCCACCCGCGGGCCAGTTCGGCCACGAACTGGGTCTGCTGGAACGAGGGCCGGGCCAGGCCGTCGACGATCCCGGTGAGACCGGCCGAGAGGTTGATCGCACGGGCCGTGCTCCAGCTCTGGCCGGTGCGCTCGTCGCCCCGGTTGGTGAAGCCGACGGTGCCGTCCAGGCTCTCGGCGCTCAGGTAGCCCCGGCTGCGCGGGTCCCGGTTCAGCCGGATCAGCAGCTGGGTGACCCGCTGGCCGAGGAACCGGCCGTCCACCCGGGTCAGCATCAGGCCGCCGGCGCGTAGCACCGGAGCCTGGGCGTTGAGGGCCTGCGGCGAGAGCATCACGTCGAGGCCACCGCGCATGGTGGTGCCGGAGGTCTGCAGCTGCCAGGCGCCGGTCAGGGCTCCCGGCTCGTACTGGGCCAGCAGGTCACCGGCCGCCCGCAGCACCGGGTTCACCCGGGAGAGCGGCTCTGCCCCGGGCGCCGACAGCAGGTACTCGGGCACCGAGTTGAGCGGCACCACCGGGTATTCCGGCACCAGCGTGGCGTCGGTGTCGCTGAGCGGCGCCAGGGGCACCACACGTTCGGTCTCGTTCTGGCCCATCGGGCCGAACCGCTGGACCCCGCTGGGCGGTTCGGCATCCGCGCGAATCCGCCGAGGCTCGTCCGTACGCAGTTCGGGCAGTTTCTTCGAGGCGTTCGGGGCGAGCAGAGCCTCGAGATCGGTCAGCGTGAACGTGGTGCGGTCGGGGGCGTAGAACTGGATGCCCTGGTCGATGTCCACGTCGGCCGCCGCGGCGCGCACGCCGAGATGCTGGTCCAGACGGCGGCTCTCGGTGAGGTTCCGGGCCGAGACCACGATGATCCGCCAGCGCACGGTGCCGGTGCGGCCGGTGTGCTTCAGATCCATCTTCACCGACTGCCCACCCGAACGGGCCAGCGCCTGTGCCGTGCCCCAGGTATCGGCCTGGGTGAACGAAGGGCCGAAGCGGAAGTGGGTGCCGCCCCCGGCCGGGTTGCCGAAGGCGTCGGTCTCCCGAACCACCGAGACGCCGAACCGGGCGTTGGCGTCGATCCCGAAGGTGGCCGTGCTGGCCGCCGAGAACGTGGCCGAGGTGCCGTACTCCAGGGAGACCCCGGTCTCGAAGGTGGCGCTCGTACCGTCGTCGGTGACTCCGTGAACGACCGGGATCAGTGCGTACTGAGCCTCGCGATCGCCGAAAGTGAGCTTTTGCGACACGTTCCCGGCCTGGCCGGTGGCCTCGCGGACGAACAGGCCGCGCAGGTGGTCCTGGTTGATGTTGGCCAGGGCCCACACCCGGGCGGTGCTGCGTTCGATGCCGACCGCGGCCAGCTGCTCGACCAGGGCCGCGCGCAGCCGGTCCACCCCGTCGACGTGGCGCACCCGGTCGATCGGCCGGATCGCGACGGTGCCGGACGGGTCGGACAGCGGTGAGAACACCCACCCGGCAGAGAACTTCCACCAGGACGCGGCGGCCCGGTCGGGTGTGGTGGTGTGAGTTCCCACCTCGGTGCCGGCGGCGAAACGGTGCAGCCGGCTGTCCACCCTCTCCAGGGCCAGGGGCGGGGACGGCTCGACCGCCTCGCCCGGCGTGGCCGTCAGGCCCCTTTCCAGAAGCGGGTCTTCGAGGGTGGTGAACGGCTCAGGCACCATCCAGGCGGCCAGTGTGCCGAACCGGGCCTGGGTGCGGGCCTCCAGCTCGGGCGCAGGGCGGTGCACCAGCTTTCGCGTCCCGGACTCCAGCGCCTTCACGATCTGCGCCGAGATGTCCCGGGAAAGAACCCGGGTCACCTCGACCGTGAGAGTGACCTCGCTCGGATAGCGGTACACCCAGGCCGGGCCGGAGTAGGTCAGCGGCTTGGTCACCGAGCCTGAGTGCAGCACGTCCACGGTGTCGGTGTGCCCACGGGCGGCCGAGGAGTTGAACGCGATCCGGCCGATGAACTTGCGGCCGGTGCCGGGGATCGGCACGCTCCAGTTCCAGCGCGAGCCCACGGTGACCCCGGTGGTCGTGGTGTCGGCGCCGGAGTGCGTGGTCTCGAACGAGGAGTTCGGCTTGAGCGCGATCGAGGCTTCCTTCACCGCGACCGAGTCGGTGGGCACCGGGCTGGTGCGCCGGGCCGAGATCCCGAACGTGATGTGCTGCACATCGCCGGAGTTCAGCTCCCGCACGTAGGTCTCGCTCCGGCCGCCGGAGGCGAACATCTCCTCCTGCCCCTGGCGCAGGTTCGGCTCGTCGAAGCGCTCGAGCAGCCAGTCCTGCAGGTCGAGCTGCTGGCTGCGGGTCCACTCGTCGACCCGCACCAGTCCCTGACCAGCCCGTCCGGTGCTCTCCACCTGGCCGAGCAGGGCGGTGAACTGCCGCACCAGGTTCTGGGCGCCGGTCAGGCCGAGGGTGCCGGCGAAACCGGCCGGGCCAGTGGGCTTGGTCAGGGCCAGCGGCGCGTAGTGCGTGACCCCGTCGGCCGGGGCCGGAAGGGGTCGGCCCGTGAGTTCGTGCAGCGCCCGCTCGAACAGCGGCGCCAGTTCCTCGGCCACGTAGACCGTGACCCCGAGGTCGGCCTTGAGGTCGGCCGGCACTTCGCCCGGCTTCGTCTGCCCCGCCGTGAGCGTCTCGGCCGAGAGCGTGTAGCGCACCTGCACCTGGTACGGCACGCTCGAGCCGGAACTGGCCACCTTCACGCCGGATCCGGCGGCCAGACCGTTCTTGAGCGTGACCCCCCGGCCGGTGCCGAGCGGGAAACCGATCGCGATGTAGGGCGCGACCGTGCCCAGCGGAGCCGGGCTGACCGCCAGGCCCGCGGTCAGACCGAACGTCCCGGCGTTGCCCTGGGCGCTGAACTGACTGCTGGCGCCACCCTTGTCCAACTGCACCGGCACCTCGACAGGCGGGCCCAGCCGGCGCACGGCCAGCACTTCCGCCCCCGCATGGGTGACCAGCGAGCGTCCCTTGTTCCAAGGCAGTGGCGCCTGCGGCACCTTCGTGCCGAGGATCCGGGGCAGCTCGGCCCGCAGCACGGTCTCGGTCAGCCGGTGCTCGATCACCCGGGCCAGCTCGGAGCCACCGACCGGCGAAAGCGTCCGCACGAGAGCCTGGTTGAGGAAACCGAGGCCACCGACCGGCCCGATACCGGGCATCACCCCGGCCAGCGCCCCGGTGAGCGGGGACTGCTCGGAACCCACGAACCACGGGCCCGGGGCCGGCACGTGCGCGACCACCTTCTCCGGGAACCCCACCCGCAGCGTCTCGTTGAGCGCGGCCCGGTGCCGGACGGCGCGCTTCCCGGTGACCCGGACCTCGCTGGCCAGACGCGCGGGAAGGTCGAAGTAGACCTGCTTGCCCGAGGCGGAAATGGTCTCGGTGGTGCTGGAGTCGAGGGTGAAACCGAGGCTGCGGGAGGTGGTGGAGCTGGCGTTCAGACCGCCGTACGGCAGGAGCACCAGGTTGCCCTGGGCGATGCTGACGAACAGCGAGGCGTCGAAGGTGCCGGTGCGGGAGAACTCCTGGGAGATGTTGGTGGAGCGGGCCACCAGCTTGTCCATCGGCCCGGCGGCGGTCTCACCGGAGCGCAGCAGCGGCTGCTGCGACGGGCGCACCCGCTGGCCGCGAGCCCGGTCCACGTCCTCCAGGCGCAAGGTCAGCGTGTGGCCGGCGGCGCTCACTTCGAGTCCGCCTTCCAGCATCGAGCGCACCGCAGTGGTGGCCCCGAACTCGTTCAGGTGACCGGTCAGCCCTTCCTGCAGGGCAGCCAGGGTGGCCGGAGCCGGCGCGGGGGTGAAGTTCGTGGCCCGCGCCACGAAGGCCTGCTCGGAGAAGCCCACACCGCCGAAGCTCTCGGCCCGGCCGCCCGGCCCGAACGCGAACTGCTGCCCACCGGCCACCACACCGGCCCCGGCCACCGGGAAGACCGGGGTCTCGGCGAAGCCGCTGGGCAAATGGGCCGCGGTGGCCGTCTGGTCGAGCTGTTCGGCCGCCAGTCGCTCGACCACGTCCTGGGTCGTGCGAGTGAGCACGGCCGCGTCCTGACCGGCGGCCAGGCGGGCGAGGTCACGCACCATCGAGACCAGCACCAGCGCGTCGGCCAGGTCCGGAACCAGGTCACCGCCGGCCTGGGCGACCAGCCGCACCCAGTCCGGGTTGGTCGGTGCGGGCACCATCTGCGGGTCGATCTGCGCCTCGATCCGCTCGGCGACCGTGGCCATGATCCGCTCGTGCTGCGGGTCCACGTCGGCGCTTCGCAGCCCGTCGTCGAACCGACCGGCCACGAACGGCGCCCAGGCCAGGTTCTCGGCCAGACCACGCAGCCGTTCCTGGTCGGCCACCTCGCCGGTGGCCTGACCCGCCGCAGCGTCGAAGCTCTGAGCTCCCCGGCCCGCCAGTTCGTCCATCGCTTCGGCCAGGGTGCCGTCGGCCGAGAGCCGGGCGATCCGGTCCAGCCCGGCCAGGAAGGCCCGGGCCTCGGCGTCGCCCAGCAGTGTGTCGAGCAAGAGCTTTTGGACGACTTCGGCCGCCAACGGCGCTCGGGCGGCGGAGAGTTCGTCGAGCCCCATGGGCAACCGGTCGGCGATCTGGCGCAGGCCGGCGATCAGCGCGGCCGACCGGGCCGAGTCCAGAACGGCCGGGGTGACGGTCGTGGGCTCCGGTGCCTTCACCGGCCGGACCGGATCCAGGTTCTGGAGCTCGAACGTCGGCGCGGCGCTGGTCGAGGCCAGGCCGGGCATGGCCGAACTCGCGGTCGGTTCCGAGCTCATGGGCGCCGACCCGAGCCCGGGCAACGGGGTGAGCTCGCTCAGCGCCACCGGCTGCGCGCCCGCGAGATCGCCCGACATCGGCCACAGCTCGAACCGGGTGACGCCGTCGGGCAGCAAGGCCGCTCCACCCGCCTGGGCATCGAGGAACCAGACCCGGCCACCCCTCGTCACCACATTGATCACGTGACCCGAACCCCGCGCGGGAACGTCGAAGACCAGGGCGGCCTGGGTGCCTTCGCCGGAGGCGAGCATGGCCGAGTGGATCTGCTCCAGCGATCCGGTGCGCAGAACCTGAGGTAGTGCGTCGTCGGCCAGACCCAGCTGCTGCCGCTGCCAGGCCGCCAGTTCGGCGTGCGACCACATCTCGCTGGGTGGTGCCTGGAACCGGCCACCCTCACGCAGGGCGATGGAGAGCGTGATGAACGAGATCACGCAGTTGGTGTCGAACTCACCACCCCGGGCCCGGTACGGGTTGATGCCGCCGACCTCCGGGAAGTGAACGCGAACCTCGGCGTCGTCGCCCAGCAGGCGGCCGGTGCTCTCACCCAGGCCGGCGATCCCGTAACGGGTGCCCCAGTTGTCGGCCAGCTGCTCGGAGATCAGGCCCAGGTCGCGCGTGGTGAAGCCGGGACGGGTCTGGTACCAGGCCTTGAAGTCGCGCCACGTCTGCCGGCCGCCCTGCAGATAGGCATTGCGCAGATCGGCCATCCAGGCGGACTGGTACGAGCCGAACCGGGCCACCAGCTGATCCACCCGGGTCAGGGTCTGCAGCGTGTCCCGCAGCCCGGCCGGGCTGCCAAAGACGGCCAGGCCGTCGTCCCAGGCCTGGGCGACCGGGTCCCAGCCGAGCTGCCCGGCCAGGCGCTCCAGCTGCTCGCCCAGTTCCTGCTTCTCGGCCGGGTTCAGCCGCAGCACGCTCTGCCACTGCTCGCTCTGGGTGAAGCGGCCGAATTCGGTGTAGAGCTCGGTGAAGCCGCTGACCCACTGCCATTCGCCGTCGGCGTTCTCGTAGCCGCTGTCGCGGAAGCCCCGCACGGCCTCGATCCGGCCGGCCACGTCACGGGAGGAGACGCGCTGGACGTAGGCGATGCTGGCGTGGGCAGCCTTGGCGGCGTCACTGAATCCGGCCACCGCCCACTCGTCCAGCTTGTACAGCTGCCCGGAACGGGTCGGGGCGTTGTCCACCACCAGCAGCGAGTAACGCATCTGGCGGCCCGGGTCGTGCGGCGGGTTGATGTCCTGGTTCACGCCCAGGTTCGCCCAGCGCTGCATCCGGTCGGTGCTGATCGAGCCGGGCTCCTCCAGGTAGGAGACCTTGTGCCCGGAAAGGACGAACGCTTCCAGGTTGCCGCTGCGGAAGCCCAGGTGCTGGGTGTGGGCGGCCAGGTTCAGGTACTCGTACACGCCGAGCTGGTTCACCCGGGCATCGCTGGAAAGGTGCGCGGGGCCGGGAGTGATCAGATGGGCCGCGGACGGGTCTTTCCAGAACTCGGTGAGATCGGCGACCTGGAAGTTGCCGCCGGTTTTGAAGTAGGCGTCGGCCATCTGCTGGTAGTGGTTCACCGGCTTGCTCCCGGCCGTACCCCAGTCGGGGTGCCGGTCGCCGGCGATCACTACCAGGCGGTGCCGGCCCGGGGGCACCGAGCCGCTCAGTTCCCCGAGCAGCTGCGCCACCCCGGTGAGGCTGGTGTCGTGCTCGATGTGGGCCTGGCCCTTCTTACCGCTGAACCGCGACCACAGCACCAGCACCTCGGTGTGCGGAGTGAGGTGAATCCCCTTGCTCTGCAGCCACTGCCCGATCGCCGGGCCGCGAGCGGCCATCGAGACCGGGTCGATGCGCAGGGCCTGCTTGAACCGGCCGCCGAAGTCCTCGGCGAACTGCTCCACGTAGCGGGTCCCGAAGGTCACCGAGACCTGGTCCAGGTCGGCGAAGGCGGACCGGGCCGAGCGGGTCAGCTCACCGATCGTCCGCACGTCCATCACCGTGACCTGGTCGCCCACCCCCGTGGCGCGGTAGAAGTCCCGAATCGACTTGGCCAGCGGGCGGATCGCCGCGTCCGGCCCGTTCGCGGCCGGGATGCCCAGGGCCACGTGCGCGTTGGGGTTGTGCAGCAGCGTGGCCAGGATGCCCCACTGGTCGCCGGTGGCCATACCGGGATGGGTGATCAGGAAGGGCTGGTCGTAGCTCTCCAGCAGCTCGGCCTGATCGGCCATGCCCAGCCGCGGCAGGTCGGTCAGCTCGTTCACCGAAACCGCCCGGGCACCGACGGGATCGGCGATCTCCGGCGACATCGGCCAGAACTCGACCTCGCTCACACCGTGCGGCAGAACCGCTGCCCCACCGGCCTGGGCGTCCAGGAACCAGACCTCGCCGTCGCGCGTGACCACGTTGACCACATGCCCGAAGGATTGCGTGGGCACGTCGAAGACCAGGGCCGCCTGAGCCCCCTCGCCGGCCCGCAGCATGGCCGCGCGGATCGCGTCGAGATCGGTGGTCCGGAGCACCCGCGGCTGGGCATGGTCGGCCAGTCGCAACTGCTGCCGCTGCCAGGCCATCAGCTCCTGCTGCGACCACATCTCGCTCGGCGGGGCCTGGAACGCCTCACCCTCGCGCAGCGCGATCGACAGGGTGATGTACGAGATCACGCAGTTGGTGGAGAACTCACCGCCGAGGGCCAATCGCGGGTTGACGTGACGGATCTCCGGGAACCGGGCCCGCACCACCAGGTCGTCGCCGAGCGGCTGCCCGATCCGGTGTTCCCCACCGGCGAGCCAGCGCCGGCCGGTCCAGTTCTCCCGCAGCTGGCCGCGGATCAGCTCCAGGTCGTTCGTGGTGAACCCGGGCTGGTAGCCGAACGCGGCCTTGTACTGCTTCCAGGCCTGCTTACCGGCGTCGCTGCCGTCCTGCCGGTACGCGGCCCGCAGATCGGCCATCCACGCGGACTGGTACGAGGCCAGGCGCTCGACCAGGCTGTCCAGCCGCTGCATCGTCTGGACCGTCTCGGCCAGCCCCGCCGTGGTGGTGAAGGCGGCCCGGGCGTCGTCGCCGGTCCCGGTTCGGTAGTCCCAGCCCAGCTGATCGGCCAGGCGCTGCAGGGTGGTGCCGAACTCCGCCTTCTCGGCCGGGTTCAGCCGCAGCACGTAAGTCCATTCCGGGCTGTTGGCGAGCCGCGAGAAACCGGCCCACAGCTCGTTGATACCGCTGACCCACTGCCATTCACCGCGCGCGTTCCAGTACCCGCTGTCGCGGAAACCGCGCACCGCATCGGTCTTCGGGCCAGACACCCGCTCGATGTAGGCAAGACTGGCGTGGGTGTCCTTGGCCAGCTGGCTGAAGCCCTGGGTGGCCCACTCGTCCAGCTTGTAGATCTGCCCGGCCCGGGTGGGCGCCTGCTCGGTCACCAGCAGCGAGTACCGCATCGAGCGGTCCGGGTCGTGCGCCGGGTTGATCTCGCGATTGACCCCGAGGTCGGCCCAGCGCTGCATCCGGGCGGTGCTGATCGAGGCCGGCTCTTCCAGGTAGGACACGTGGTGCCCGGAAAGGACGAACGCCTCCAGATTGCCGCTGCGGAAGCCCAGGTGCTGCACCCGGGAGTTCAGGTGCAGGTACTCGTACACGCCGAGCTGGTTCACCCGGCTGTCGCCGGACAGGTGCGCGGGACCGGGCGTGATCAGATGGGCCGCCGACGGGTCCTTCCAGAACTCGGTGAGATCGGCCACCCGGAATCCCGGCCCGCTGAACGCCGCGGCCATCTGCTGGTAGTAGTCCACCGGCTTGCCGGTGTCGGTGCCCCAGGTCTTGGGCCGGTCACCGGCGATCACGACCAGACGGTCCCGTCCGGGGGTCGGGTTCGCCTGTAGGTCGGAGAGCAACTGACGGACGCCGGTCAGGCTGGTGTCGTGTTCGATGTGGGCCTTGCCGTTCTTGCCGCTGAACCGCGACCACAGCACCAGCACCTCTGTGTTGGGGGTCACCGTGACCCCCTTGCTGTTCAGCCATTCCGCGATGACGGGCCCACGGACGTCCATTGTTCTGGTGTCGATCCGCAACGCCGACTTGAACTGCTCGCCGAAGTCCTCGGCGAACTGTTCCACGTAGCGGGTGCCGAAGGTGAGGGAAACCTGCTGCAGGTGCGGGAACTGGTTCTTGGCGGCCCGGGTGAGCTCACCCATCGAGTGCACGTCCATCACGGTGACCTGGTTCATCACACCGGTCGCGCGGTAGAAGTCGTGGATCGACTCGGCCAGCGGTCGCATCGCCGCATCCGGCCCGGTCGCGGACGGCACCCCCAGCGCCACGTGGGCGTTCGGGTTGTGCAGCAGCGTGGCCAGGATGCCCCACTGGTCGCCGGTCGCCATGCCCTGATGGGTCAGCAGGAACGGGACGTCGGGAGCGGCCAGCAACTGGTCCTGGTCCAGGGTGCCGAGCCAGGGCAGATCGGTGAGGTCTTCGGCCGGAACCGGCCGGGCGCCTTCCAGATCGCCGATTCCCGAGGACATGGGCCAGAACTCGAACTCGTCCACGCCGTGTGGCACCACGGCTGCGCCACCGGCCTGGGCGTCGAGGAACCAGACCTCACCGTTCCGGGTCACCACATTGACCACGTGCCCGAAACCCTGCTCCGGAAGGTCGAACACGAGGGCCGCCTGGGCCCCCTCACCGGCCTTCAGCATGGTCGCGCGGATCCCGTCCAGCCCAGCGGTCCGAAGCACCCGCGGCTGAGCATCGTCGGCCAGCCCCAACTGCTGCCGCTGCCAGGCCATCAGCTCCTGGTGCGACCACAACTCGCTCGGCGGGGCCTGGAACGCCTCCCCCTCACGCAGCGCGATCGACATGGTGATGTACGAGATCACGCAGTTGGTCGAGAACTCGCCACCCCGATACAGATCGGGGTTGACACTCCGGATCTCCGGGAAGTGCGCGCGCACCTGAAGTTCGTCGCTGAGCAGGCGCCCGACCCGCTGCTCCTGGCCCCCCAGCCAGTGCTGCCCGGTCCAGTTCTCCCGCAGCTGGCCGCGGATCAGATCCAGGTCGTTCGGGGTGAACCCGCGTTCGTAGCCGAAGGCCGCCTTGAAGTCGTGCCAGGCCTGCTTGCCGCCCTGCAGATAGGCCGGCCGCAGTTTGTCCGCCATCCACGACGACTGCAGATCACCGAACGGCTTGACCAGATCGTCGACCCGCCGCATGGTCTGCAGAACGTCCCGCAGCGCAGGCCAGTCGTGGGCGAAACCGGCCCGGCTCTCGTCCCAGCGCGCAGCGTTCCAGTCCCAGCCCAGCTGATCGGCCAGCTGCCGCAACTGAACCGGCAGGTCGGCCTTCTCCGGCGGGGTGAGCCGCATGACGTAGGGGGCGTACTGGTTCTGCGCGAAGTCGCCGAACTTGCCCCAGAGCTCGTTGAAACCGCTGACCCACTGCCACTCACCGTCGCCGTTCAGGTAACCGCTGTCGCGGAAACCCTTCACCCCGGCCACCAGCTGGTCGAAGTCGGCCGGGATCCGGAAGATGTAGCCCAGGCTGGTGTGCGCTTCCTTGGCGGCCTGGGCGAACTGCTGTACGGCCCACTCGTCGAGCTTGTAGATCTGCCCGCTCAGGGTGGGCGAACGATCCACCTGCAGCCGCGCGTAGCGCATTTCACGGTGCAGGTCGTGCGGCGGGTTGATGTCCTGATTCACGCCCAGACCGGCCCAGCGCTGCATCCGGTCGGCGCTGATCGAACCGGGCTCCTCCAGGTACGAGACCTTGTGCCCGGAAAGGACGAACGCCTCCAGGTTGCCGCTACGGAAGCCCAGGTGCTGAGTGTTGGCGTGCAGGTTCAGGTACTCGTACACACCGAGCTGGTTCACCCGAGCATCGCTGGTCAGATGGGCGGGGCCGGGGGTGATCAGGTGGGCGGCGGACGGGTCCTTCCAGAACTCGGTGAGGTCGACCACCTTGAAATCGGCCGTGCGGTAATGGTCTCCACGTTCCTGGAACAGGCTGCCCGGCTTACCGTCGGCGGTGGTACCCCAGTCCGGGTGCCGGTCACCGGCGATCACCACGATCCGCTCACGGCCCGGCGTAACGGTGCGCTGCAGATCACTCAGCAGCTGGTCCACGCCGGTCAGGCTGGTGTCGTGCTCGACGTGGGCCTTCCCCTTCTTGCCGCTGAACCGCGACCACAGCACCAGCACCTCGGTGTCCGGAGCCGGGCTGATCCCCTTGCTGTGCAGCCACTGCCCGATCTGGCCGCCCCGCACCTGCATCGAGGCCGAGTCGATCCGCAGCGCCGACTTGAACTGCTCGCCGAAGTCCTCGGCGAACCGCTCGACGTACCGGGTGCCGAACGTGACCGAGACCTGGTTCGCCGACGGGAAGACCGTTCTCGCCGTCTTGGTCAGGTCGCCCATCGCCCAGACGTCCATCACCGTGACCCGGTCCATCACGTTCGTGGCCTGGTAGAAGTCACGCACCGACTCGGCCAGCGGGCGCATCGCCGCATCCGGCCCGTTCGCCATCGGCATGCCCAGCACGACCCGGGCCTCGGGGTTGTGCAGCAACGTGGCCAGGATCCCCCACTGGTCGCCGGTCGCCATGCCTTGGTGGGTGATCAGGAAGGGCACGTCGGGCCGCGACAACAGCTGCGCCTCGGTCAGCCGGACCGGTGCGGAGGACGAACTCGAGGACGAGCCGTGCACATCCGGGTCGTAGTGCTGCTGGGACGAGGGCGCCCCACCCGGAAGCCACTCGCGGTAGTTCGGCATCCCGTTCTCGTTGGCCCAGCGGCGGAAGATCTCCCGGGCCAGGTCGATGCTGGAGTCCGGCTTCACACCCGGCACCGGGTCGGCCAGCAGGTCGTCCAGAGCGGCCTGTACGTAGGCGGGATCCGGCCGGCTCGGAACGACCACCCGGTCGCCACCGGCCGCGCGCACCAGGGCATCGTGCTTGCCCCGCACCTTGTCGTACACATTGTCCGACAACGAGATCGACCCGGAACTCTCGGCCGGGCGAGACCGCTTGGCCGGCGGCTGGGTCAGATCTACGGACGTTTGTGGCGACGACGATTCTTCCGACGCCGGACGCTTGAGTCGCGTCGGCAGAACGGCCTCGCCCGTCTCGCCCATCCGCACGTCGGGCGCACCCTCGGCCCACGTGCCGGAGAGGCGGTCGCCGATCCTGGCCAGGTCGCCGTCGGTGAAGCCCCTGGTGTCGGCGAAGGGCGCCTTCAGCTCGTCCCAGCGGGCTGCCTGACCGGTGTCCAGCAGGTCGGCCCGCAGCTTGACCAGCCAGGCCGAGCGGTCCTTGGAGAGCGGGTCGAGCAGCCGGGACAGTTCGCGGATGTTCTCCACGGTGTCCCGCTGACCGGCCTTGTCGTCGAACAGCGCGCGCTTCTTGTCAAGCTGCCAGTGGCCCTCGTCCTGGTGCCAGCCGAGCTGCCGGGCGAAGTCCTCCATGCGCTGGACGAGCTGGGGCTTGTCCTCCGGACGGACCCGGATGATGACGTCCTGGTCCCACTCCGGGCTCTTGCGGAGGGCCTCGAACCCGCCCCAGAGGTTGTCGAAGCGGCTGGTCCGCTGCCACTGCCCGCTCTGGTTGGCGAATCCGTTGTCGCGGAACTCGCGCAGCGCCTTGGCGATCTGGTTGTGCCCCAGCCGGGCATCGAAGTTCTTGACCACGAAGTCGAGGGCGTAGAGCGCGTCCGCCACCGACTCCATCAGGCCTTCGAGCTGGGGGTTGGTCACACCCCGCACGGCCAGCTCGTCCACCTTGTAGAGCTGCCCGCTCGCGGTCGGCGCGCGCTCCAGCTCCAGCAGCCGGTAGCCCAGGTCGTTCCAGGGCTTCATCCGTCCGGAGCTGAACGAGAGGTTCTCCTCCAGGTAGCTGACCTTGTGCCCGGAGAGGACGAACGCCTCCAGGTTGCCGCTGCGGAAGCCCAGGTGCTGCAGGTTGCCGTTCTGGTGCAGGAACTCGTAGATCCCGAACTGGTTGAGCCGGGCGTCGGAGCTGAGGAACGGGTTCGCACCGGGTTTGATCAGCGGGTGGCTGGTGACGTCGTCCCAGAACTCGGTCAGATCGGCGACCTTGAAGGTGGGCGAGTCGCCGTAGCTGTCGGCCAGCTGCTGGAAGTAGTCCCGCGGTTTGTGGCCCGGGGTGCCCCATTCCGGGCGGCGGTCACCGGCCAGCACCACCACCCGGGGCCGGCCGGCCGACGTCCTCAGGTCGTCCAGCAGTTGGCTGATGCCGGTCAGGCTGGTGTCGTGCTCGAGGTGGGCGTTGCCCTTCTTCCCGCTGAACCGGGTCCACAGCACCAGGACCTCGGTGTCCGGGGTGAGCCGGATCCCCTTGCCGTCCAGCCACTCCCCGATGGCCTGGCTGCGCCCGGCCATCGACGTCTCGTCGATCCGCAGGGCCTGCTTGAAGGTGTCGCGGAAGGCCCCGCCGAACTCGGCCTGGTACTTGGTCACGTACTTGGTGCCGTAGTTCAGCGGCACGATGTGGCCCAGATCCACGTCCGGGTGCTTCTTCAGCGCCTTGCCGAAGTCGTCCAGGGCGTTCATCGGCACCGGGATCACCCGGTCCCCCACCCCGGCCGCGTGGTAGATGCTGTTCATCGCGTCCGCGCCCCGCGCCGACACCGCGTCCAGGGCCGGGCGGCCCAGGGCCACCTGGGCGTGCGGGTTGTGCAGCAGCGTGGCCAGCACGCTCCACTGGTCGCCGGTGGCGTAACCCGGGTGCTTGACGATGAACGGGCTCGCGCGCTCGATCGCGGGCAACTGGGCCCGGCCCTGCCCCTGGGGGGCGGCCTGCTGCCTGCCCTTGCCCTTCCAGTTCGGCGCGCCCCCCAGCAGCCGGTCGGGCTGGCGCAGGTCGAGCTTCTGGATGATCTCGGTGGCGATGTTGCGTACCGGCTGCACCAGATCGGCCGTGAGCTCCTGCCCAGCGCGCAGATTCGCGCCGAGCAGGGCCGCCGTCACCGGAACCACCTCGGAGTCCAGCCGTAGCTGGCGTGCGTTCGGGTTGGACGGGCGCAGCCAGTCACCGGACTGCCGGAACACCAGGTGCCGGGCCAGGTCGGTGAGTTCGGCCCGCACCCCGGCCGCCAGGCCGGTGACCAGGGCTCCGGCCAGGAACTCCTGCTCCTTCCACCAGCCCGCGAGATCTCCAGTTCCCGACAGACCCGTGACAAACGTCCGCAATTCGAAGTTCGCCCTGAGGTTCTCGTCGGTGATCTCCTCGATCCGCGAGACCGGCGGTGTTCCGACGGCAGTGTCGACGGCAGTGTCGGCCCCCAGGACGACCCGCAGTTCGTTGGCGGTGAAGGGGACGGCCGGGTGCACCACGAAGTCGTGCGGGCGCAGGATCGGCGGCAGCGCCTCGATCAGGTCGGCAACCTGGGAGAGCCCCGGAACCTGGCCGTTGGCAGTGGGTTCGATGTGCAGAACGCCGTCGAGGTCGCGGGCGGGAACGGCGATGCCGAGGTCGTCGGTGCCGATCGGCCGCACCACCGTGCGCCCGTCGAGCGTGAGGATCTCGAGCGACTTCAGGGCGGGCGAGCCGGGCAGGCTGTCGATCATGGCCTGGCCCCAGCTGGTGCGCCCGGTGACCAGATCGTGCAGGATCTGGCCGGGGTGCATCGGGGTGGCGTGCGCCTCGGTGAGGCCCTGGCGCAGCTGGGTGAGCAGTTCGGCGTTCAGTTGGTTCAAACGGACGTTCGCCTCGGCGAACGCTGAGGGGTTCTCGAGCAGGACCTTGACGTCGTCGACGGCCCGGCCCAGGTTCGCGGTGAAGTCGTTCTGCGCCTGGGTGACCAGATCCTCGTTGCCCAGCTTGTCGAACCGGGCGTCGGCGTGTGCGAGCAGGTTGTCGGCCCACTGGTCGACCTTGACCGGGGCAGTGTCCGGAGTGGTCAGGTGTGGGGCGCGGGGCGGTTCTGCCAGCACCTGGTCGAGCACACCGTCTATGCGGGCGCCCAGGCCGCTGAGACCGGCCCCCGCCGAGTCGACGCGCGTGAAAACGCTGCCCGGGGTGGAGTAGAGCTTGGTGAACACGTCGTTCACCCCGTCCGCGACCGAACCCAGGGCGTCGATCCGGACCTGGGCCTGCTCGGCCGGGCTCAGGTGGGTCAGGTCGGCCTGGTCGATCCGGGCCAGCACCTTGCTCTCCAACGAGTTCGCCGCCACCTCGACCTGCTGGTGGAACCCGGCCCAGGCCTGCGGCGTCTTCAGCAGTTGCTGGTAGGCGAAGTGGAGGTTGACCGGGGCGCTGAGCGAACCGGCGTACTGCACCCCGGCCTTCATCGCCGAGTCCAGGCTGTGGCCGCTGGCCTGATGGATGTTCACCAGGCCCTCGGCCTGGGCCCGGAAGTTGCCCAGCACGGTGTCCGAGACCGACTGCGGCACACCGGCTTCGGCGAACCGGGTTTCGAAGATCGCCACGTCGTGATCGAGGGCCGCGGCCGGGTTGTCGTAGAGCTGGCGTCCGCTGGAGAACGGGTTCTCGGTCTGGGGTTTCGGAAGCTGCGGGGCCTGGTCGACGGCGGGCCTGGGCAGCTGGATCCCCTCGTTCACGCTGACCGGCCTGACCTGGACCTGCACCTGAACGTTGCCGCTGTCGCCGGCCCGTACGTCCAGGCGTTCCGGGGTCTGCACCGGCTCGACCTTGAAACCGCCCGCGTCATAAGCGAGCTGCGAACTCGTGCCCGGGCTCTCCAGAGCACTGTGGCCCGGGCTGCCCTCAGCCGACGAAGCGTCGCTGGGCCGGAGCGCACTCCCCTGGGCCTGATCTGCCCGCCAGTCGGCCTGATTCGCCCGCCAGTCAGCCTGGTTCGAACGCCAGTCGGCCTGGGCCGATCGTCCGCCGTGGAAGGCGTCGCCGTGGCTCATCTCGTGGTCGAGCCAGCCCCGACGGCTGCCCCCGGCGCCGTAGGCGTCGTGGAAGGCGACCGCCAGCTTCTCCCGGTAGTCGGTGGCGATGGCGTCGAGGAGCTTCGGTTCGACGTCGGCGCCGTCGGCCATGTCGTGGAACTGGCGTCCGGCGTCGTCCAGGGCGCCGCCGGCCTCGTTCTCGAAACGCAGCCGGTCGGGCACCCCCTGGGTGATCTCGTCGACCTTGGCCGACCAGTTCCGGAACGCGTCGTCACCGAAAGCCTTGTTCAGGGCGGCGGTGTCGGCGAAGTGCTCGAGCCCGGCCGGGTAGTCGCCCAGCCCACGGTACGGCGCGGGCGAGCCGGAGCCGGCGGCCGCGTCGCCGAACAGCTCGTCGCGCATCGACTGCAGCTTCGGGTCGATCTCGGGCGTGACCTCGTCGCCACCCCGGCCGGTGAACCGGATGTCCAGGTCGCGCACCGTCTGGTTGAACGAGTTCCGCAGTTCACCGACGTAGTTGATCTTCGCCCGGCCGACCGCGTCGGCCCCGACCTCGTCGCCCCAGGAGGCGTTCCCCTTCGTGCTCGCCACCATGTCGTCGAACTTGGGCAGCGAGGCGAGCAACTCGTCCTCGAACCGGGCCTGCCGGGCGAACGCCTCGGGCAACCCGTCGGCGATCTCGCGCAGCACGTCGTCGAACATCGCCTCCAGCTCGAAGTTCGAGCCCGGCGAGTGCTGCAGGTCCAGGAGGTTGGCCCGGGCCTTGTCGACCACGTCGTTCCAGACCTTGGCCAGGCCGTCCATCGACAGCCCGCCGGGCGGGTCCAGCTCGCGGCCGGGCACGCTGGGCAGGTCCTTGGGCGCGCCGTTGAGCGAGACCGCCCCGTCCCGGTCGCGGAAGATCCGGACCACGTCCGAGGCCTCGAGACCGGGCGGAACACTGCCTGCCCGCAGCGGGTCGGTCTGCCACTGGGCGAACCGCAGTCGGTCGGCGGCCAGGTCCACGTCGCCGCCGGCCTTGGCCGCGAAGTCCTGCCAGACACCCTTGAACACGTCACGGAATCGCTCGAAGGAGGCGTCGCCGTGCAGGGCCTCGATCAGCCGGCGGTCGCCGGGCAGTTGTCTGAGGGCGTTGCGGATCTGGTCGTCGCTCGCGCCGAACGCGCCCAGGCCACCGGACTCCTTGTAGGCCTGGACCGCCGACGGGCCGACATCGCGGGCCTGGACGAACTTCTGGTAGTCGGCCGGGTCGACGCCGAGCGAGTCCAGCGTGGCCCGCAGGGTGTCGGCGTCGACCTTGGCGTTGCTGAAGTTGAGGTCGGCCTGGGCCTTGTCCAGGCTGCGCCACTGCGCCTCGTCCAGGCCCAGCGCCTTCTTCGGGTCGAACGCCTCCGGGGTGGCGAACAGCTCGTTGTCCCTGAGCGTGACCGGGCCGCCGGAGCCGGCACTGCCGCGGACGGCGTCGATCTGCTTCTGGGTCCGGATGTCGATCTCGACCTTGGCCTCGGCGAACTTCAGGTCGCCGGCCTCCAGCCCGGCCAGCCGGGCGTCGACCTCGACTCCGGTGAGCCCGTGCTTGGCCAGGTTCTCCTCGGCCTTGGCGAGCAGCCGTTCGGCGACCACGATGTCGTTCACCTGCTGCACGGCGACGTGGGCGCCGTCCCCGGCCTGCAGTCCGCCGGCCTTGGCCAGCTGGGCCTGGTGCAGCAGCCCCTGGGCGGCCTGGTAGGTGACCACGGCGTCGGCCTGGTTCGGGAACAGCCGGTCGGCCAGGTGTTTCACCTCGGCCAGCGGATCGCCGGCCCCGTGCGGCGTCGGCACCGAGTCGATCGTGCTCGGGGTCTCCGGCCGTACTCCGCCCGGATCGACCACACGCCCCTCCGGGGTGACGGCCAGAGGCTGGCCGTCCCTTGCCGTGAGATCCACGCGCGCAGTGGTGACCTCGCCGCCGGCCAGGTCGGGGCGAGGGCCGGACGACGACCCGGCGCTGTCCACGTCCGGGGTGTGCGCGCTCACCGAGTCCGGCGCGTCGACCCGGCGTGGCACCTCCACGTCGGCCAGTTGGGCCAGGGCGTCCTCGACCCGGTTCACGCCCGGCGTCTCGATCCGGGCCACCTGCGGCTCGGCGAACCCGCTGCTGCTCTGGATCACCGGCTGCCGGGCCGGGCCGGCGTTGAAGGTGCTGCCGTCGGCCCGCGCGGTGGGCATCTCGATCGGGGCCGGGCCGGCCTGCCCGAGTTTCGCGGCCCCGCCCGCGCCCAGGTTGCTGCCGATGTGGGTGATCGCGTCGTCGGACAGGCTGATCTGGACCGACTCGTCGGTCTTCTTGAGGATCTGGAACTCGTTGTCCATGATCTTCGGCAGCTCACGGAAGGCGAAGTCGCTGAGGTCCGCGTGCAGCTTGGCGTTGTGGATCGAGCCGAAGGCGTTGCCGCCGGCGGAACCACCGGCGAACGAGACCGGGCTCACGCTGCCGGCCCCGGGGAACATGGACTGCATGTTGTGCAGGGCCGTGGTCTGGTCCAGGCCCAGCAGGCTCTGCAGGCCGCCCGGGGTGGACAGGTGGTCGGTCAGACCGCTGATCCCGTTGACCGACACCGGCGCCCCGGCCCCGTCCACCATGCGCAGGTTCGCGCCCAGGTCGACCGAGTTCACGCCGTCGCTCAGCTTCAGGCTGTGCAGGTCGAAGGTGGTGCCGCTGCCGTTGGTGAACTTCAGGTCGGTCAGGCCCAGACCGGTGTTGCCGTGGGTGATCTGGAGCTTGCTCACGTCCACCGAGGCCGCGCCGTCGGTGAATCGCATACCGCCGGTGCCCGCCCCGGCGTCCACCCGCAGCCCGGTCGGGGCCACCGTGGCCACCCCGTCGGTGAGCTTCAGGCCGTTCAGGTCGAAGCTGACGCCCGAGCCGTTGGTGATCTTCAGGTCGTTCAGGCTGATCGAGGCGCCGCTGCCGTCGACGAGCTTCAGGTCGCCGCCCCGCAGGGTGACGTTCCCGTCGGTGATCTGGGTGGTGCCGCCCACCTTGCTCAGATCGCCGAGCTGGTTGAGGTTGCCCACCTTGGTCAGCACGTCGAGGTCACCGATCGCCTTCAGCGACCCGACCGCCCCGGCGCCGCCCAGGCTCTCGGCGATCCCGGGAATCTTCACCGCGCCCAGCCCACCGCCGAGATTACCTACGTTGCCGAGGTTTCCGGGCAGCACCAGCTTGCCCAGCCCGGCCCCGGCCTCCCCCAGCCCGGGGGTGCTGACGTGCGCCCCGGCGTTGGCGATGGCGTCGATGCTGCCGAACTGCCGCAGATCGGCGCCGCCCACGTCACCGAGCGAGGAGAAGGCCGAGTTGGGCACCTGGATGCCGCTCGGGGTGCTGCTGAACGAGGTGTTCGCGTCGTTCACGTGCCAGGTGCCGCTGTTCAGGTCGGCGATCGTGGTGTTGTTGCCGATCTTCACGCTGCCGAAGTCACCGTTCGGCCCGCGCAGCAGACTGGTGTCCACGTCCGGCATCCGGCTCAGCACGTCGGCCTGCCGCAGCGGAGGCATCTCGATGATCGGGCGGGGCAGGGCGGGCGGCGCCTGACCGAGACCGCCGGCCGAGCCGCCGGGGGTGATCAGCTCCGGCTTCATCACCTTCGACCAGGCGTCGTACACGCCCCCGCTGGTCATCGTGATGCCCTTGACGATCTGCACGGTGTCACCGAGCTTGTCGACCAGGGTCATGTTCTTGAAGCTGCTGATGTTCAGGCCACGGCCGAGCACACCGACCTTGAAGGCGTTCAGCACCCCCAGGCCGCGGATCTCGTGACCGGCCATCGGCAGGAAGATGCGCAGCGCCTGCCAGCCGCCCAGCGACTCCTTGGTGAGCTGGACGAACCGGGTGTTCAGGAAGGCGTCGACGGCACTGTTGATCTTGGCCACGCCGGCCCCGGCCAGCTTGCCCAGGCCGTTGACGAAACCCGAGGAGACGGCCGAGATCGTGGTCTTGGGCAGCGCCACCAGCCCGTGGGCGAAGGCGCCGGCCCCGACCACCGCCTTCGGGATCCAGGCCGCCCCGGCCTTGACCGAGGTGATCACCACGTTGCCCAGGTCGGTGACGTTCTTGGCGATGCCCGACCAGCTCAGGTTCCGGAAGATGTTGGCCAGGTCGTTGCCCAGGCCCTTGACCCCGGCCCAGGCGCCCTTGGCGATCGCCGCGGTGGCCGACTTGATCGAGCTGACCAGGTCGCCCAGCTTGAGCGCGCGGGTGCTCGGGAACAGCACCCCGACCAGCGACAGCAGCAGCTCGCCGATGCTGCTGTTGCCCTGGGCGAAGTCGACGATCTCCTTGACCGCCAGGACCACGTTCAGGGCGAACGCGATCAGGCCGAGCGGGCCACCGACGAAGATCGCGACCACGGTGATCAGCAGGACGATCCAGAAGAAGGCGTCCCAGAACTGTTCACAGGCGCTCTTGGCCCACGGGTTGGTGGCGTGCGCCACCGAGTCCACCGCCGAGGACGCGGTGCCGGCCGCCGCCTCCAGGTCCGACTTGGCCTGTTCGGCCTGCTGTTTCAGGGTCTCCCGGCGGGAGTCGTCCTCGGCCAGGCCCTGGGCCTGGGAGAGCGCGTTGTCGGCGGAGGCCTGGGCGTCGCGCAGCTTCTGGGCGTAGGTCGACATGGCCGGCGAGGCGGTCTCGAACGCGCTGGCCACCGCCGAGAGGAAGGTCTTGGTCTTGGACTCGATCTCCTCGCGGAGCCAGTCGGCGGTCTTGCCGACGAACGCCCCGTCCCCCGTCCCCGACATGATGTTCTTGATCCCCTGGTCCGCCTCGGTGGCGGCCTCCTGGATCAGTTTCATGTAGTTGACGATTCCGTCGACCACTTCGGGGTCGCCGGGCGTCGGGTCTCCACCCAGACCCAGGGGGGACCAGTCGCCGGGACGCGCCAAGACTTCACTCCTCGATCAGCTTCTCGGTTCAGGGGCCGAGGGGGTCTGCGGGCCGGCCGCGCACGCAGGACACCCAGCTGACAACTCTCACCGGCCTCCGGGGTCACGGGCCAGAGCCCGGGCGCCGGGCCGCCCGAAAGCTCCCTGGCAATCTGCCCTCGCGTACCGCCGCGTTGACAAAGCCCTTCCTCAGCCCGAAACGTGTGTTCTCGAGCAGCCTTGAGCACACCTGAGCAGATACGGAGGCACCCGCGCCGTGGCCGACGGACAGCCGGACCTTCAGATCAACTACGACCAGCTGCACAAGCTGGCCAACGACGCCCGGACGCTCAAGGACAACCTCGACAACGAGGTGCCGGGCCTGAGCACCGGCATCAGCGGTGTGCGCAAGCGGTCCGAGGCGATCGGCAGCCAGAAGCTGTCCAGCTCGCTGATCAAGTTCCACACCGCCTGGGAACAGCCGTTCAAGGACGCGATGGACCGCCTCGGCGACCTGGCCGGGCTGCTCGACGGCGTGGCCACCAAGTTCTTCGACATGGACAGCGACTTCGCCACCAAGTCGAGCAGTTCGCTGGCCAGCCTGATCCTGGCCCAGTGGCAGGGCAAGAAGGACGAGTGGGACCGCTACCAGGCCACCAAGGACCTGAAGTTCACCCCCTCACCGCTGTGGGACGAGCACGGCAACAAGGTGCAGGGCGAGGCCGTCCCGCTGATCCCCTGGGGCACGATCCCCGAGGACCCGGGCGCCCGGCCCACCCACACCGACGCCCAGTCGATCTACAACGAGCAGCACAAGGACAACAAGAACGTCTCGGCCCCGGTCTTCGACGGCAATCCGGCCAAGACCGACAGCCAGTACGACGAGTCCGGCCGGCTCACCTCGCAGACCTCGAAGAACACCTCGCAGGAGGGTCTGGCCTACGAGACCACGACCACCTACAAGTACGAGGGCGACAGCGAGCGGCCCAGCTCGACCAGCACCACGCTGAAGCACGGGGACGGCTCCACCGAGACGATCGAGACCAAGTACACCTACGACTCCGACGGTCAGATCACCTCGTTCGTCAGCGACAACAAGTTCGACGACCCGGACGACGACGACAACGACAGCACGTCGACGACCACGACCACCCCGACCCGCGACGCCCAGGGCAACGACACCGGGTACACCGCGGTCAGTGTCGAGGACGGCAAGGAGACCAAGGTCGAGGTCACCAACAACAAGACCCCCGACGGCACCGCCATCGACGCCAAGATCGACAACGACGTCAAGGTGATGACCGACGAGGACGGCACGGTGCGCAAGTGGAAGGGCAACGCCGACACCGACGACTGGACCCAGACCGAGGGCCCCGGCCTCTACGAGGACGAGGACGACTGACCCGCGGCGGTTCTCGGCCCTGCCCTTCCCTCTCCCTGAGCGCCCGGTGACCGCCGGGCCCGACCGAAAGGAACCAGCCCCTTGAGCGACATGAAGGTCGTCTACGAAGACGTCCAGGTGGTGGCCACGAAGCTGCGCCAGGTGGCCACCGACACGGTGCCCAAGCTGACGCTGATCCAGAACGCGGTGAACGGCCTGCTGGCCGACGGCGGCGGTCTGTGGCTGATGCAGTCCAGCCCGGTGCTGAACGAGAAGTACCAGGCGTTCAACACCTCGGTGACCCAGGCCGTCAACAGCATTCCGTCCTGGGCCAACCAGTTCGAGAACATCGTGGCCCAGCTGCGCGACATGGACGCCCAGATCGTCGAGGCGGCCAAGGCCACCGGCTGATCGCGGTCCCGCCCTGACCTGACCGAAACCAGCGAGAGAAGCCCGCCATGCCCGACGTGAACGTCGACCCGGTTGCCGCGCGCAACGTCATCAAGGTCATGAACGACAACAAGGACACCATCATCACCGAGCTCGACGACCTGCTCGCCAAGGTCACCGCGCTGCTGACGAACGACGGCGGCCTGTGGCTGAAGCAGTCCAGCCCGGTGATGAGCACGGAGTTCGCGACGTTCCAGAAGAACCTGCGCGACGCGATCGCCAACATCAAGAACTTCGGCGACAGCTTCGAGAGCACGATCAAGAACCTCGAGGACCTCGACCTGGGCTACTCCAAGCCCTCCGAGTCCGCCGACGCCTGATCCCCCACCTCCGCACGGACGCCAGGATGCCTAGTTCATGAGCGGTATCAGCCTGAGCAGGACGACCGTTCTCACGGTCGTCCTGCTCGTCGAGGTCGCCGTGGTCCTCTTCTTCGTCGCCCGCTGGTACAGCCGGCGATGGGGCTGGAAGTCGACCTTCGGGCGGATCCGCCGTTATCTACGGGCCACCTTCGCCGACCTGGTCAGGCCGGCGGTGCAGGTGTACCGGTTCGGCCGGAACGTGCGCCTGATCGCCGCCCAGCTCAACGATCCCGAGCTGGGCGGCGTTCTGCGGACCGGTCTCGGCGACGCGAACGCCCGGCTGGCCGGGGAGCCGGACACCCGGCCGTTCGCCGCCCTGGTCTCGCGCACCACGCTCACCCTGGCGCTGTCCGGCCTGCGCCGGGTGGAACCGGGCCAGGGACCCTGGCGGATGCGTGAGAACCGTTGGGAGGCAAACCGTCAGGCGGTCACGCCCGGCCCCGCCGACCTGGTCGACGACGTACCGGCCGTGCCGGTCGTTATCGGGGCCGAGAACGGCACCGTCACCCTGCTCGACCTGCTGCGCGCCCCCGGGGTCATCGAGGTGACCGGTCCCGACCGTCAGGTCGGCAGCCTGATCTGTGCGGTGGCTGCCCAACTCTCGGCCCGGCTGGTCCCGGCCGGGAGCCTGGAGCCGGACGTCGTCGTGGCCTCCGGTCTGCATCCGCGCTTCTCCGGCCCGCAGCCCCTGGCCGTGCTGCGTGACCTGGACGCCCGGGCCCGCACCGGGAACTACCAGCACCCGCTCACCGTGCTGTTCTGCGGGCCGCTCAACGACACCGAGGCCGACCTGCTCACTGCGGTGGCCCCCGGTCTGCCGATGCTTCGCGTGATGATCGCCGGCCCCTACGCCGGGCGCCGCTGGAAGCTGCCGCTGGACGAGACCGGACGGGTGGTGGCACCGGAACTGGGGCTGTTCACCGACTCCGCACCGGTCGAGCGCGGCGTGGCCCGGGCGCTGAAGAAGCGCGCCTCCGGCGGGATTCCCGACCGCCCGGTGGCCCGGCCCGCAGCCCCGGCCCCTTCTGGACCTCGGCCTGCTGCTCCCCCGGCCCCGGCCCCGGCTCCGGTCGTCCCGGCCTACCTGGAAGAGCCGGAATACGAGGAGACGCCGCAGTACTCGTACTCCCCGGCCCAGCCGGAGTTCGAGCCCCAGTACCAGACCACCGGGGGCTGGGAACGCCCAGAAGCCCCTTCGGCGTGGGACCTGGACGAGCCGGAACCCGCCTCGCCCCAGACCGGCGGTCTGAGTGTGAGCGCGGTCAGCGCCCGCGACCAGGAAGACGACCGAACTTCCCGCCCCTGAACGACTTCCGGCCCCGAGGCCGGCGAACTGGACAGCTGGGTTCCTGCCCCCGCAACGGCAGCCCGGCGTGAAAGGACCTACCCGTGCAGCTGGTGATCAGCGTCGCCACCCCGGCCGAGGACGACCCCGACCAGCTGGCCGCCGGCGGCGCCTCCCCGGTCCCGGGTGAGGCGCCGCTCGCGTCGCGGAGCTGGGACGTCGTCCTCGACGTGCACAAGGAGACCCCGATCGGCGTCCTGGTGGGCGCCGCGGCCGGGACCGGCGGCGCGGTGGTGGACAACCTGGCCCCGGCCGCCACCGGCGCCTCCGCCCAGGCCTGGAGCAGCTACGCCGAGGCGGGCCCGGCCGGGCAGCCCTACGTGGACGGCCGGCCGGTCGACCCGGAGGCCACGGTCGCGCAGATCGGCCTGGTCTCCGGGCAGCGGATCGGCCTGACCGCCCCCACCCCGCCGGACGACGCGGACTGGCGCCCGGCCGAACCCGGGGTGGACTGGCTGGAGATCCACGCCGTCGGCGGCCCCGACGCCGGCCGGATCTGGCCGATCGGCTTCGGCACCTACGACATCGGTCGCGCCCCGGGCAGCTGGATCCGCCTGGACAGCGACCAGACCCCGCTGCAGGGGCCGGAACTCACCGTCGACCAGGACGGCGTGGTCTGGCTCTCCGGTCTGGGGCAGACCCGGCTCACCCAGACCGGCATGACTCTGGCCGACGAGACCGCCACCGTGCGCGGCGGCCGGCTCAGCCTGCCCGAACCGCCCCGCGAGGAGGTCGGCAGCCCGGACCCGAAGTACCGCCGGGCCCTGGAGGACGCCGCGATCGAGTACGCGGCGCTGATGGAAGGACACCAGGGCGCCCGCCGCTGGCCGGTCGGGATGGACCTGGCGATCGGCGACACCCTGCTGCGCCTGGCCCGCCGCTTCGACCCGGACGCCGCCCTGGCCCCCGCCGAGGACCGGATCGGCCGCGACTTCAACCGCCCGCCGCGCCTGGTCCCGCCGCTCATGCAGCCCCCGGTGAAGATGCCGACGCCGCCGAGACCACCGCAGCGGCGCCGCATCCCGCTGCTGATGATGCTCATGCCGATGGTGATGGGCCTGGCCTTCGTCTTCTTCTTCAAGTCGTACTTCTTCCTGCTGATCACCCTGATGACCCCGCTGATGCTGCTGGGCAACTGGGTGGCCGACCGGCGCAGCGGGGCCCGGCAGTACCGGGAGGACAGTGCCGAGTACCGCCGGCGCCGGATGCAGGCCGAGAAACAGGTCTTCGCCAGCATCAACGAGGAACGCCTGGCCCGCTGCGCCGCCTCGCCCGACCCGGCCCTGGTCGGGCTGATCGCCAACGGCCCGAGCAGCCGGCTCTGGGAGCGCCGCCGCACCGACCCGGACTTCCTGGTGATGCGGCTGGGCACGGTCGACCAGCCGTCGCTGATGGAACTCGACGACCCGGCCCGGGAGGAACCGAACCGGCGCTACCGCTGGACGGTTCCGGACGCCCCGGTCGGCGTCTCGCTGATCGAGCGCGGCGTGGTCGGGGTGGCCGGGGAACCGCAGGACACCGGATCGATCGTGCGCTGGATGGTGGCTCAGGCGGCCACCCTGCACAGCCCGCGCGACCTGCGGCTGTACCTGTTGCTGGCGCCAACCGGCATGGGCGGCCCGGCCGGTCAGCCGGTCGAGCGCTGGAACTGGGCGCGCTGGCTGCCGCAGGCCCGCCCGTTCGCGGCCGGCAGCGGTGGCCCGCTGGTCACCGTCGGGAACGACCCGGAGACCATCGCGCACCGGGTGGGTGAGCTGAACCAGCTGATCAAGGCCCGGCTCGAGGCCCGGGGCTCGCAGCTGGGCACGGTGCTGTTCGCCGAGCCGGACGTGCTGGTCGTGATGGACGGCGCGCGCTGGCTGCGGGACGTGCCGGGGGTGATGAACATCCTGGTGCAGGGCCCGGCCGTGCGGGTCTTCACGATCGGCGTGGACGCCCTGGAACGGCTGCTGCCCGAGGAGTGCACCGCCGTGGTCCGTGCCGACCACGACGGGCTCACCCTGCGCCAGCGCGACCTGCCCAACGTCACCGGCATCCGGCCCGACGACGTCAGCCCGCAGTGGTGCGAGGACGTGGCCCGCTCGCTGTCCAGCCTGCGCGACGTGACCCCGGACGAGATCGCCGGCCTGCCGCAGCAGGTGAACCTGCTCGAACTGCTGCGGGCCGAGCCGCCCACGGCCGACCTGATCGCCGGGCTGTGGGCCCGCCGCCCGGCCTCCACCACCTTCCCGCTGGGCAAGGGGTTCGACGGCACGGTGGCCTTCGACCTGGTGCGGGACGGACCGCACGGGCTGATCGCGGGCACCACCGGCTCGGGCAAGTCGGAGCTGCTGCAGTCGATGGTGGCCTCGCTGGCCGCCGTGAACCGGCCCGACGAGCTGGTCTTCGTGCTGGTCGACTACAAGGGCGGCAGCGCCTTCCACGCCTGTGTGAACCTGCCGCACACCCTGGGCATGGTCACCGACCTGGACGAGGCGCTGGCCCTGCGGGCGCTGGAGTCGCTGGCCGCCGAACTGCGCCGGCGCGAGCAGATGCTGGCCGACGCCGGGGTGAAGGACCTGCTGGAGTACCGGGCGCTGCGGGCGCGTAGTCCCCGGATGGCCCCGATGCCGCGGCTCCTGCTGGTGATCGACGAGTTCGCCACGATGGCCCGCGAGACCCCCTCGTTCGTGCCCGGTCTGGTCAGCATCGCGCAGCGCGGCCGGTCGCTGGGCATCCACCTGATCCTGGCCACCCAGCGCCCGGCCGGGGTGGTCACCTCCGACATCAAGGCCAACACCAACCTGCGGATCGCCCTGCGGGTCACCGACATCGGCGAGAGCCAGGACGTGATCGACACCCACGACGCCGCGCACATCTCGGCCCGGACCCCGGGCCGGGCGCTGGCCCGGCTGGGGCACCGCTCGACCATGCCGTTCCAGACCGCCTACGTCGGTTCCCCGATCGCCGGCGAGGAGGACGAGTCGGCCGCGGCCGACAAGGTCCTGCCGCCGCCGCAGGCCGAGCGGCTCACCTGGGGCCGGCTCGGCCGCCCGGTGCAGCTGGCCGACCGCCACGACGACCCGGCGGCCGACCTCTCCCTGCCCGGCGACGAGGCCGAGCGCACCGACCTGGACGCTCTGGTCGAGGCCATCCAGGAGGCCGCCCGCCAGGCCGAGGTGCCGGTGCAGCCGAGTCCGTGGCTGCCCGCCCTGCCGCCTCTGCGGCTGCTCGACGACCTGGACCGGCTCAACCGGGAGCAGGGGGTACCGGTCTTCACCCGGGACGGGCTCACCATCGCCTCGTTCGCCCAGGCCGACCTGCCGGCCCACCAGAGGCAGCAGACGCTGGCCTTCGACCCCAGTACCGAGGGGCACCTGTTCGTGATCGGAGCACCCCGGGCCGGGCGCTCGCAGGTGCTGCGCACCCTCGCCGGCAGCCTGGCGCGTTCCAACTCCAGCGCCGACGTCCACATGTACGCCATCGATGCGGCCGGCAGCGCGCTGAGTGTTCTCACCGACCTGCCGCACTGCGGCGGGGTGGTCCCGCGTGCCGACACCGAGCGCCTGACCCGGCTGATCACCTGGCTGGCGGGCGAACTGGAGCGCCGGCACCAGCTCCTGGCCCAGCACACCGTGGCCGACCTGCCCGAGCTGCGGGTCAAGCTGGGACGCGAGGCGTCTCAGGCCGCCCCGGCCCACATCTTCCTGTTCGTCGACGGCTGGGACGCCCTTGCCACGATGCTGTCCGAGTTCGACGGCGGTGCGCTGTACGCGGTGCTGCAGGAGATCCTGCGCGAGGGCGCCGGGGCCGGGATCCACGCGATCATGACCTCCGAGCGGGCCCTCAGCGCCGGCCGGGTGGCCTCGCTCAGCGACAACAAGCTGATGCTGCGGATGACCGACCGCAGCGACCTGGGCATCATCGGGGTGCCGGCCAACCGGCTGCCCACCGTGATCCCGCCCGGCCGGGCCTGGCGCACCCAGGACCAGGTCGAGGTGCAGGTGGCGTTGCTCGCCGCCGATCCCTCCGGCCAGGGACAGGCGCTGGCCCTGCGGGCGATCGGCCTGGACGCCGCGCAACGCGACCAGCACCTGGCCGACTCTCGGCGTCCACGTCCGGTGGCCGCTCTGCCGTCCCAGGCCGCGTTCTCGGACCTGTTCGGCCGCTGGCCGCAGGCCGAGCGCCAGCCGCTGCACGCTCTGCTGGGGGTCGGCGGCGGCGACCCGACTCCGCTGACCGTCGACTTCAGCGGGCGGGCGCACGCCTTCCTGGTCGGGGGGCCGTCCGGCTCGGGCCGTAGCAATGTGCTGGCCACCCTGGGCATCTCGCTGCTGGCGACCGGCACCAAGCTGATCGTGATCACGCCCCGGGAGTCGCCGTTGCGGCGGCTGGCCAACCACCAGTCGGTCCACCTCCTGTCCGGGCTGCGCCCGAACGTCGAGGAACTGCGGGCCCTGGTCGCCCCGGGCGGGCCCGGCGGCAGCCAGACCGTGCTGCTGATCGACGACGTCGACCTGCTCGGCCCGGGCCATCCGCTCGACCCGGTACTGCGTGAGGTCGCCTCGGTCGGCCGGGACCGCGGGCTGGGCATCGCCTTCGCCGGGTCCGGCGAGGTGCTCACCGGTCCGGCCGGAGGCTGGCTGGGCGAGGCCAAGCGCAGTCGCCAGGGCGTGCTGCTGGCCCCGCAGACCAGTCTGGAGGGTGACCTGCTGGGGATCCGGCTCACGCACAGCCAGATGCGGGTGCCGGTGCGGCCGGGCCGCGGCTACACCACCCTGGGGGCGGGACAGGGAAAGGCGCAGATCATCGCCATTCCGCACACCACACTGAAATGAGCCTGGCGAAAGTTCCGGTCACGCTCGGCAACTGATCGATTTCAGGTCCGCCCTCCGGGGCGGGCCTGAATTGTTTTGCGCACTGTCGCGGGTCTTTCACGGTCAGCAGCATCCGGCTCTGTATCGGTCGGCGGGCGGAAAAAGTTCTCGGCGCGCTGATCAGCAGTTTCTTTATCAGAGAACGGGATCTGACGTTGGCTTAAGGTTCCGATCATGTCCTTAAGGGCCAAAATCGCGGTATAGATAGACACCCGTCGTTCAATCCGGACGCCAGGAGGTTCAGAACCAGCGGAAATGCGTCTGGCGGAAACGCTGGTTCTCCCGATCCTCTCGGCCGGTACCGGCCGGAAGCAGCCCGGCCGAGCGGCACAACAGGACCCGTGACACGTGGAAGCGATGGTTCGAGCATGAGCGTTGGCCCGCAGACCAGCCCCCGCACCTGGCCCGGAACCAACCGGCCGGCCGTGGTGAGCGAGCGGTACCCGAGAAGGATCGGGATCGCCGTCGAGGCGGCCGACGTGTTCAGCCGGGCCGGCGTGGCCGGCCTGGTCGGCCCCGGCCAGGGCATCCAGCTGCTGCCCACGGCCCAGCTCCCCCAGGCCGACGTGGTGGTCGCCGTGGCCCCCCGGCTGAGCGGGCGGCTGCTGCACCGGCTGCGGGTGCTGCGTGAGGTCTGCAAGCCGCCGTTCGTGCTCATCCTCGATGACATCGATGACGGCGACTGGCTGGCGGCGGCGGAGATCGGGGTGGCCGGCGCGATGTCCCGGGCGCAGATCACTCCCGACCACTTCAACGACCTGATCCGCACGGTGGCCGAGGGCGACAGCCAACTCCCGCCCCGGGTCCAGGGCCAGTTGCTGCGCGAGGTGGCGCACCTGCAGCAGAACGTGCTCGCCCCGCGTGGGCTCACCGCCTCGGGTCTGGAGACCCGCGAGGTCGACGTGCTGCGGCTGCTCGCCGACGGTCTCGACACCGCCGAGATCGCCGAGCGGATGAAGTATTCCGAGCGCACGGTGAAGAACATCCTCTACACCATGATGACCCGGCTGAACCTGCGTAATCGGTCCCATGCGGTGGCCTACGCGATGCGTTCGGGCATCATCTGACAACGTGGTCAGAAGAAAACCCCTGGTCATTCGACCGGGGGTTTTCTTCTGAGCGGTGCCGGCCGGGCTACTTCCCCAGCAGCTCCTTGAACGTGTTGCCCGAGGCGGCGTGCGTGGACAGCGCATGGTTGCCGTTGTCGCCCACGTCGTACTCGAAGTACGCCTGGTAGGCCACATTGTTGTCCGGGTCGTTGATGAACTTGTACATCTGCTCGATGTAGTAAGGGTTGTCGCCGCCGCCGTGGCCGTCCGGCCGTTCCCACAGACCCCATTCCGGCAGGGTGATCGGCTTGCCCTTCGACCGGGCGAAGTCGGCCCAGGTCTTGAGCCCGAAGGTGCCGTTCAGCTTGTCGTTCCAGGCGGCCTTGCGGCGCTGCAGCTTGCAGGCCTCGTCGCAGTCGGCCGGGAACGGGTAGGCGCCGGGGGCCCAGGAGATGTCGTAGATGTCGACGCCGACGTAGTCGACGTACTTGTTGCCGGGGTAGTAAAGACGCGAGTCGTAGGTCTCCCCGCCGATGTTCGGGTTCCAGTCGAACTGGAGGTTCTCGGTGCCCGGGACCGAGCGCATCGCGTCGACGATGTGCCGCCAGTACCCGATGAAGTTCTCCTTCGTGTCCGGGTGCCAGCGTGAGGCGCTGAGGTTGAACTCCCAGCCCAGCCGGATGATCGAGTCGCCCTGACCGGCTGCCACCAGGTTCTGGGCCAGCGTGCGGAAGTGCTCGTCGTACTCGCCCCGGGCCCCGGCCGCCATGGTGGCCGACATGTCCTGGGTGGGCAGCATGGCGGTGGCGTAGACCATCCGGTAGCCCGAGCCCTTCCAGGCCTCGAGCATGTAGTGCGGGTTGGCGATCTCGTCCCAGCTGGTGCGGGTGGAGAAGTCCATCGCGTAGTCGACGTCGCGGCCCAGCCACTCGCCGAACTTCTGCACCTCGGCGGCCGAGGTGCCGCGGAACACACCGACCTTCACCGCTCCGGCGGCCCCCACCGTGCGCGGTCGGCCAGCGCTGTCGGCACTGTCGGCGGCCTTCTTCTGAGCCGCCTTCTCGGCCTCCTTGGCCGCGGCGGCCTTCTGGGCGGCCCGGGCGAGCTTCTCCTTGTCGACCATCTGGTCGAGCGCAGGTGCCCGGCCCAGGTTGGTCGGGTTCCGGGCGGACTGCGTCTCAGCGTCCAGCGCGGAGGCCGCAGCCGAGGGGGTGGCATGCATCGACACGGAGGGCAGTTCACTGACCGCCGTGGTCGACGTCATCGCCGCAGTGTTCTCCTGGCCGTCGCCGGGGATCTTGTCCACCGCCACCACCACCCCTCCGAGCACCGCGAGCACGCCCAGGGCAGCGGCCGCGATCTGGGGCAGCTGCAGGTGGCGGCCACGGGCGGTGCGCTCGGTGTTCTCCTGCTCCCGACGCGCCCGGCGGCTTCCCGGCCGGGCCTCGGCGCGGCGAGCACCAGGCTGCGGCTGCTCGCGGCGGGCATCGGCCCGCGATCGACGCGAAACCCCGCCCTCCGCCTCGCTTCCGGAGCCCAAGCTCTCGGCGATCACGTCGTCCGAAGCACTCCCAGAGCCCAGACGCTCAGCGGCACCGCCGTCCAACACATTCCGGGAGCCCCGACGCTCAGGGCCCCTGCCGCCCGGCACACTCCCGGAACCCAGGACCTCGGTGATCCCGCCGTCCGCCCCACTCCCGGAACCCAGACGCTCGGCGACCCCGCCGTCCAACGCACTCCCGGAACCCAGACGCTCGGCGACCCCGCCATCCGCCCCACTCCCGGAACCCAGACGCTCGACGACCCCGCCATCCGCCACACTCCCGGAACTCGGGGACTCGGGGACCCCGCCGTCCAACGCATGCTCAGGGCCCCGACGCTCAGCGCCCCTGCTGCCCGCCCTCCTCCTGGAGCGCGAGCTCAGACGCTCGGCGACCCCGCCGTCCATGACATGCCCGGGCCTCAGCCCCGCGTCGGTCCGGCCATCCTCAACGCCACGTCCGGCCCCACCGTCCACGACATGCCCAGGCCTCAGCCCTGCGTCGGTCCGGCCATCTACGACACCACGTCCAGCCCCAACACCACGTTCATCTGCACGGCCACGTTCACCCGCGCTGACACGCCCCCTGACCACGGCGTCCGCCACACCCCCGCCGACGAAACCCTCGCGCCGTTCGGACCGGCCGACGGCGAAGCCCGTCGAACGCAACGGGGCGGAGGGCGCCACCGCGACCGGGACGGGGCGGTCGATCGGCTCCTCGTACGGGTCCAGCCCGTAGGGGTGCGCGGGGCGATCAGGCATGGACGGGCACCGGCCTTCTGCTCCGGCCGCACGAACGACTGGCCGAGGGCTACGACCGCGTGCACACGCCGGAACGACGATTGGTTACGTTCAGAGAGCGTAGCTGCTGACTTGGCCGGTTTCGCTCGCTTGACGAAGATTTGACCGTCACTATAAGTCGCCGTAATGCAGCAGGTCAGAGTGCCTCTGCGCGGTGTCGAACAAGGCAGATCTCACTAACGCACCATGACATTCGTACGCCCCCAACGGTGACGTGACCGCACTGGTCGAGGCCCCCGGCAGCCCGAAGAGTGGAGGTACGCATCCGAGCCGGAGGGGAGAACCGCATCATGTCCTGGAGCACCCGCGAGATCGCCGAACTGACCGGCGTCACGCTACGGACGGTCCGGCACTACCACGAGGTCGGCCTGCTGCCCGAGCCGCAGCGCGGAGCCAACGGCTACAAGCAGTACGACAGCGGCCACCGGGCCCGCATCCTGCGCATCAAACGCCTCACCGAGCTGGGCTTCTCACTCAGCCGGATCGCCGGGATGGGCGAGTGCGAGCAGGTTCCGCGCGAGGCCGTGACCGCCCTGCACGCCGAGCTCACCGAGAACATCCAGCGTCTCGAACGGGCCCGGGAGGACCTGCAGCAGATCCTTCGGGACGCCCCCGCCGGCGACGGGCCTGCTCAGGAGCAGGAACCCTGCCTGGCTGCGGACCAGACGGCGTTCTGCGCGAAATAGCCGGCCCCCCGCCCAAGAGCCGAGACCGGCCGCCGGACCGCCGTGATCGCACCCATCGCTCCGGCAACCGTCTCCAGCCCAACACCCCAGCGGCCACCTCCGTGCACTGCCGCCACATCCGCGCTCCGGCCGCCGGCTCTGTGCACTACCGCCGCATCCGTGCCCCAGCCGTCCCCCGCGCACTACCGCAGCCTCATGCCCGACCGCCGTCCGTGTGCACTACCGCCGCACCCGTGCCCCAGCCATCCCCCGCGCACTGCCGCCGCCCCAATGCCCGACCGCCGTCTCCGTGCACTGCCGCCACATCCGTGATCCAGCTACCGTCCCTGTGCGCTGCCGCCACATCCGCGCCCGGCCGCCGCCGTGAACCGTCTCAGCCGAGCCGCACCAGGTCCACCTTGATCTTGCGGCCACCGCTGTGCACCACGAGCTTCTTCGGGGTCTGCCCCTCGGCCAGCCCGCCCGGCAGCGAGATCCGGAACGACAGCCCGGCCCAGCCCGGCGACTTCACCGCGCTGCGCACGCCGTAGCGGTAGGTGCGGCCGTCGTCCTTCTGCACCGACACCAGCGCCTTGCCCGGCTTCAGCAGCGTGACCTCGCGCAGCGCCTTACGGGTCGAGACCACCATGTTCTTGCTGAACTTCTGCGCGTTGGCCGAGTAGGCGTCACCCCGGGCCCCGAGCATCACCCCGTAGATCGTGCGGGTCTTCCCGCCGACCACGTCGGTGGCGGCGAACAGCAGACACCCGCCGGCCGCGAAGGTGGTGCCGGTCTTGATGCCGATCACGCCGTTGGCACCCAGCAGCTTGTTGGTCGACTTCAGCTTGTTCTGCGGGATCTTCGCGCCGCTCTGGCGCACCACCTCACGGAACGCGGGCATCTTCATCGCCGCCTGGGCCAGGTCGAGCAGGTCCTCGGCGCTGCTGCGGGACTGCTCGTTCACCCCGGTGACATCGGCGAAGGAGGTGGAGTCGAGGCCCAGCTCGCGGGCGTTCTGGTTCATCTTGTCGATGAAGGCACCGGTGGAGCCGGCGTCCCAGCGGGCCAGCGTCTCGGCCAGGTTGCCGCCCGAGGCGATCAGCAGGCCCTGCAGCGCCTGGCGCTGGGTGAGCCGGTTGCCCGCCTTCACCTTCACCACCGAGGCGCCTTCCTTCTTCAGCCGGGTGTAGGCGCTGACGTCGGCCTTGGTGATCTTGATCTTCGGGCCCTTGGCCCCGGCCCGGAGCGGGTGCTCCTCGAGGATCGTGTACGCCGTCATCACCTTGGTGATGCTGGCGATCGGCACCGACTCGGTGCCGTCGCCGACCGCGCCGACCGTGCCCAGGCCGGCCACCTCGATCCGGGCCCGGCCGGAAGCCGGCCAGGTGATCGCCGGGCTGCCCGCCACCTTCTGGTCGGCCGCCACGACCAGCTGCGGCCGGGTGGCCGAGCCGGCTCCGGGCTGCGCCGAGGCCAGCTCCGGTACCACCGGCACCGCCAGGACGGCAGTGGTGAAGGCGGCCAGCGCTGCGTAGCGCTTCCTGATGGTGCGGCGGGGGATGTTCACGAGCCGAAGACTAGGGGAAAACGGACAAAGAGAGCGTCAAAACGAGGCAGCGGGTGCGCGGGTCACACCGGACCACAGCACACCCGCCGCTCGCGAGGATCAGGCCGGGACGTTGCCCTGGTAGATCTTGTCCTTCCCGGCCCCACCGAAGATCTTGTCCTTGCCGCCCTCACCGGCGATCAGGTCGTTGCCCGCGTTGCCGTAGAGCCGGTCGGCGCCGGCGCCCCCGAGGATCTCGTCGTTCCCCTTGCCGCCCTGGATCTCGTCGCGGCCCGTGTCGCCCATCAGCGTGTCCGCGCCCCCCTCGCCGGCCATCTGGTCGTTCCCCTGGCCACCGCTCAGCAGGTCCTCGCCGGCCCCGCCGAGAATGCTGTCGTCGCCGGCGCCGCCGAAGGCGAGGTCGTCGCCGCCCTCGGTGTCGATCAGGTCGTCACCGCGGCCACCGTCGATGAAGTCCATGCCGGCGGCCCCCAGCAGCGCGTCGGAGCCGGCCTCGCCGTAGATGACGTCGCCCCCGGCGCCACCGTCGACCGTGTCGAGCCCCGCGCCGGCGCAGATCAGGTCGTCGCCGCCCTTGCCGTCGATGATGTCGTCGCCACCGAGCGCCACGATCACGTCGTCCCCGGCCGTGCCGACCAGTTCGTCGTCGCCCTCGGTGCCCCGCACGGTCGCCTCCACCCCTTCGCACTCGAAGGTGGCGGCGGCGCGGGCGCCGGAGGCCACCGGGCCGGTGGCGGCGGCGGCCGAGGTGACGGAGGCCAGGAGCAGCCCGCTCACGCCGATCGCGGCGGCCATCGAGGAGAGCGCAATTCGCTTGCTGTTCATCGTGATTCGTTCCTTCCAACCGGTGATCGCTACGTGGACAAGCCTGCCCGGCAGGCCTGTCCCGCCGCGTCCGTCTCCGGGCTGGTCGGGGTGGTCACGCTTTGGTCGTACCGGGTGCGGCCCGCTCCACCGAAAGGAGTGGGCCGCTGCCCGGAAAGGCAGCTGGACTCAGCCGATCGTCCAGATGTGGTCGTCGTCCGGCGAGCAGGTGTAGAGGGTCAGCACCTGGCCCGGCTGGTTGCGTTCCTGGTCGTCGGCGCCCGACACGTCCAGGCACAGGCCGGTCTTCACGTGCTTCAGGTAGTAGCCCGCGCCCTGGGCCTCGGCCCGGAACATCTGGTTGTCGGTGGGCCCGGACTGGCACGGGCCGACCACCACCATGGAGCCCTGCGGGACGCTGCCGGTGCCGGGCAGGTCGAGGCAGTAGTTGGTCTTCAGGTTGCGGATCATCAGCTCACCGAACTGCTCGACCAGTTCGAAGTCCTGGTTGTCGGTGGCTCCCGGGATGCAGTTGTACTGGTTGACCACGGTGCCCACGGCGGGCACGTCGGAGTCGGGCAGGTCGGCGCACTGACCGGTGACCAGGTTGTGGAGGATGCCCATCGGGGCCAGCGGCGCGGCCTTGGGCGTCTTCGGGGCGGCCTTCTCCTCCGACTTCACCTGGTCGACCTGCTTGCCGCCGGTGCCCGAGCCGCTGCCCGAACCGTTACCGCTGTTCTTTCCGTTCCCCGAGGCGTCCGGCGAGCTCTTGCCCGCGTTCTCGCTCTTACGAGGCTTGGGGTCGGAGTCCTTGGTGGACTTGTCGTCCTCGGTCGGCACGGGCGGAACCGCGGTCAGGTTGCCGTCTTCCAGCAGGGCGCTGCCGTCAGGGCGGTCGCCGTCGAAACGGGCCACGCTGTCGACTGCGAGGGCGCCCCCGATCACAGCCGCCGAGACGATGGTGACGAACCCGAGAACCGCCGCGGTGCCCTGGAGTCCGCGGACCGACAGACCGAACGGCAGACGCGGTTGCGCCGAGGTGGATTCTCGCCCGGGGGAGGCGGACTCACCCAGATCGAGCTCACTCTCCGTGTGCTGTTCGGAACTCAGTTCGCGGGTCTCCACGATGCCCACCTTTGCACTAGAAGCGGTGTCAGGGAAACGGCCGGGAGCAGGGTCAGGCCCACTTTCCGCGATCCGGCCGGTCGAACGGTCAGCCGACCCCGGCGATCACCCCGGCCAGGGCCTCGGGCCGGGACAGGAACGGTGAGTGAGAAGTGTCCAGGGGGACGACCGTGGTCGGCCGGGCCGACACCGCGTCGATCTCCCGCACGAAGCGCTCCTGCAGCGGCAGCCGGATCATGTTGTCCTGGGCGCAGGTGACGTAGGTGTGCGGAACCGAGCCGAACCGTTGCGGCGTCACCGCGAACGCCTCGGCCGCGATGCCGACCGGTGCGTCGGTGTTCAGCAGACCGATCGCCGCCCCGGCGGTGATCGGGTCGACATCGGCGTAGAACGCCTCCCGGATCGCGGCCTGGCCGGCCGGGTCACCCGGGTCGATCCGCGACGCGCCGATCGCGGCCGGATCGCCCTGCAGCAGGCCGGTGCCCAGTTCACCAGCGTTCTCCTCGCTCCCCACGTAGGCCCCGGCCGGCACCCCGCTGACCGGAGCCAGGGCAGCCACGTAGACCAGGTGCGCGAACAGCGCCGGCTCCAGCTCGGCGGCCAGCGTGGCGACCACTCCAGCCATGCTGTGCGCCACCACCACGCAGGGCTCACCGTCGCCGATCAGCCGCAACCGCCGGATCAGCGACCCGGCGGCCGAGGTGACGGTGACCGCGGCAGCCGGCGAGGGTTCCTGGGCGAAGGCGCCGGCGTCGAACGGACGCCCCCAGCGACCGGCCGGAGACACCCCCTCCAGGCCCTGTCCTTCCAGGTCGAGGGCCACCGAGGCGAGGTTGCGGGCGGCGAGCTGCTCGGCGACCAGACTCCAGGACCAGGCGCCGTGCCAGAAGCCGGGTATCAGGACGGTGTTCCGCATGGGCGACGACCCTACCCACCGGTTACCGATCCGGCCCGCGCAAAAGGCCGATATCGGGCAGGCCGCGGCCGCCGGTCCGGCTTCCCGATCCCCCTCCGGATCAGGCCCGCCCGGACCGGCGGCCGACGGCTCCCCCCATGGGCAAACTTCACCGGCCGGGTCCCTCCGGCCGCCGCGGTGACCCCCACCGAAACCGCGAAGACCGTCCTGGCCGGCGGGTCTGCCCCACCAGGAGAACGTTCTCTCCGGCGGTAAATATACTGTACGGACTCGCGTCGGTGAACCAGGCGACGTACATTCTCCTTTACGGTTCCATTGTGGAAGTACCGTTGGGCTCCACGGACCGCACCGACCAGACTGGGGGCGAGGGGTTGTCCGATCCCCGACCGGCGTTCGCCGACCGGCTGAACGAGCTTTTCGCCACGATCGGCCACCGCGACGAGAACGGCACCTGGCGGGAGTTCTCCACCCCCTACGTGGCCCGCACGATCAGCGAGGACCCGGCGCACGACACCTCGATGTCCCGGGTCTACCTGGCCACCCTGCGCTCGGGCAGCAACACCAACCCGACCATCGCGGTGGTCCGGGCGATCGCCGCCTTCTTCGACCAGCACCGGGCCCCGCACGACGCCCCGGTCACCGCGGCCTACCTGCTCGGCGAGGATCCGCAGGAGATCGAGTGGCGCCGCCGCCTGGCCGACCACCAGGTCCGCACGATCGCGATGCGGGCCGGGGAGATGAGCCCGCAGCTACGCCGTCAGGTGTTGCGGATGCTCGACGTGCTGGACGAGACCGCCTCCACCGAGGACTGATCCGTCATCGCCCGGGCCAGCCGGGCCAGCCAGCGGGCGTCCGAGTCCAGGTCGTCGCCGCCCAGCGCGGGCAGCACGTAGGGCTCCTCGACCGGGAGCCCGGCCTGCTTGCGGCGCAGGGCATCCTCGGTCAGCCGGGCCCGCACCCAGATCTGCGGGTCGGCCGTCTGCTCACCCTCGGCCCGGACCGCCACCTCGGGATCGTAGTAGGGCGCCAGTTGCACGATCATGTCGCGGATCTCGATCACCCGCCGGAAGTACGCCCGGTACGTCCAGGGCAGCCAGCCGCCGGCGAAGCCGGGCACGTCGCTGTCCAGCACCAGGTGCGGGAACGCCTCCCGCATCCGCAGCCAGAGCGGGCCCAGGGTGCGGTAGAGCCGGCGCCGGCGGCGGGCCTGGCGCACCCGGCCGGGCAGCGAGGCCACCGCCGGATAGCAGAAACCGATCACGATCAACGTGGTCCCGACCAGGACCAGCACCGGGTAGACCCGGCTGAGCAGGATCAGCCCCTCGTCCTCGGGCCGCAGCCCCTCCACCACGCCCAGCGCCAGCGCCACCCCCGACTTGGCCAGGCAGGCGACGAGCAGGGCGGCCAGCGCCACCGAGACGATGCGCAGACTGGTCCGAAGCCGCGTGCGGTGGGCGGCCCGGGCGTAACGCACCGACCACCAGAAGGCCTGCCCCAGACCGAAGGCCATGTAACCGAGGGCGGCCACGGTGAACAGCGCGCCGTGCCAGTCGTCCAGGTTCTCCAGGGCGCCGGGTGAGAGCCGGATGTTCAGCGGGGCCAGGCTCCAGGCGGCGATCATCACCGCCTGCGCAGCGAACAGGCCGAACAGCCGCCGGCGGAGCCGGGCCTCGGTGCCGGGCCCGCCCACCGAGTAGCCGTAGAAGGCCATCAGGCAGTAGGTCGCCGTCACCGTGAACAGGTTCAGCCAGAGCTTGGCCAGACCCGGCACGGCGTCCTCGACCAGGTCGTTCAGTCCCGGCAGGACCGGCAGCGGGCCGATGGCCAGGCAGAACAGCAGCCCGGTGACGGCGGCCAGCGGCCGGTCACCGGGTGAGCGACGCAGGTGCCGCAGCTTGGCGATGGCCGCCCACCACAGGCCCACGGCCAGGGCGAGACTGAACGCGGTGCTCACGACCACCCCTGCCCGCCGGTCAGCGCGTTGGCGATCCGCTCCAGGGCGGCGGCCTGGTGCGGATCGGTGACCGTCTCCGGGTCGCGCTCCCCCAGCCCGTCACCCAGCCCGTCCGACCTTCCGGACCACTCGAACAGGATCGTCGCGATCAACTCGGCCTCACGTTCCTGACGGTTGTCGTAGGCGGTTCGCCGGTGCACCCGCACGGACTCCTCCGGATCCACCGACTCACCGTCGTGACCGGCGATGATGTGCCCCACCTCGTGCAGGATGATGTGCTCCTGATGGGCCGCGGTGGTCTGGGACTGGTAGACGATGACGTCGGCGACGTCGGTGGCCAGCCAGATCCCCGAGGGCCCGGGCTGCTCGATCGGGAACGGCATCAGCCGGATCGGGCGACCCCGGTGCCGGGCCAGCCGCCGGCACAGCTCGCGATGACCGAACGGCCTGGGCACGTCCAGTTCTCGCAGCAGGGCCCGGCAGCGCCGGCGCAGGTGTCGCTCACGCATCCGGGCTCACGCTACCGGTCCACCCCGTCACAAAAGTAACCTGTCTGGCAGATCACACCTTATTGCCCTTGAACGGCTGCTTCACAACGGCAGGCCCCGCCCCTCGACCACGCTCTTCATCACCAGCGTCGAGGTCAGCTTCTGCACCCCCGGCAGGGTGGCGAGCTCGGTGTCGTACAGCTGCTGGAAACCGGTCAGGTCGGCGGCCACCACCCGCAGCAGGAAGTCTGGGGTGCCGAACAGCCGCTGGGCCTGGAGCACGTGCGGGATCTCGACCACGGCCTGCTCGAAGGCCGCCACCGTGCGGGCGCTGCTCTCGGTGATGGTGACGAAGACCAGCGCCTCGAAACCCAGTCCCACCCGGGCCGGGTCGAGCTGGGCCCGGTAGCCGGTGATCACCCCCTCGCGCTCCAGCGCCCGCAACCGGCGATGGGCCGGCGACACGGTCAGGCCCACCCGATCGGCCAGTTCGGTGAGAGTCAGCCGGCCGTCCGCCTGCAGCTGCGCAAGAATTTCGCGATCAAGGTCGTCCACCGCGGGATTCTTTCCCATCCGGGCCCTGGTGACGACCGGATCCGGTCAGCACTTCCCGGCGTTTCCTCCGTACTTTTCTGTCTGGGCGGCAACCGGCCGCCGGAACCGGAAAGGCAGGTCGGCAGGATGACAATCGGGATGGTTGGCGCGTTCTGGGCGGTTTCGGCCCTCCTCGTGCTCACCCCGGGCGCCGACTGGGCCTACGCGATCACCGCCGGGCTGCGCTATCGGTCGGTGCTGCCGGCAATCTCCGGGCTGCTGGCCGGCTACCTGGTGATCACCGTGGTGGTCGCCGCAGGGGCCGCCGCGCTGATCACCAGCACCCCCGGCGCGCTCACCGTGCTCACCCTGGCCGGCGCGGGTTACCTTGCCTACCTGGGCATCACGACCATCCTCGACCCGCCTACCCCGCAGGCCGACGGCGCCGGCGAGGGTTCCTGGCTGACCCAGGCGGGCCGGGGCGCGATGGTCAGCGGGTTCAATCCCAAGGCGCTGCTGCTGTTCCTGGCCCTGCTGCCGCAGTTCACCGACCCGGCCGCGGCCTGGCCGCTGACCGTGCAGCTGGTCGCCCTGGGCGGCCTGCACATGCTGATGTGCGCGGTGGTCTACACCGGCGTGGGCACCGGATCCCGCACTCTGCTGCGGGCCCGGCCGGCTGCGGCCCGTCTGGTGGCCCGCTGCTCGGGAGTGGCGATGACCGCGATCAGCGCCGGTCTGCTGATCGAGCAGATCCGCCATTTCTAGGCGTCTTTCGACCAGGCCTTCCACAACTGGGCGTAGATTCCCCCGGCGTCCAGCAACTCCTGGTGCGAGCCCTGCTCGGCCACCCGCCCGGCCTCCATCACCACGATCCGGTCGGCGGTGACCGCCTGGGTGAGCCGGTGCGCCACCACCACCGCGGTCCGCCCTTCGAGGGCCTGCAGGGCCGAGCGTTCCAGCAGCCGTGCCCCGGCGCTACCGGCCTCCGCGGTGGCCTCGTCCAGGATCGCCACCGGCGGATCGGCGAGAACCAGCCGGGCCAGGGCCAGCTGCTGGGCCTGGGCCGCGGTGAGCCCGTGCCCGCCGTCGCCGACCACCGTCTCCAGCCCCTGGGGCAGTCGCTGGACCCATTCCAGCGCCTGCACTTTCGCCAGCGCCGCCTCCAGTTCGCCGGTGGAGGCCGAGGGCCGGGCCAGGCGCAGGTCGTCGGCCAGCGGCCCGGCGAAGACGTGCACCTCCTGGGTCACCAGGGCGACCGTACGGCGGATCCCGTCCGGGCCGAGGTCGCGCAGGTCCTGACCGCCGAGCCGGATCGTGCCCGACCGGGGCGGGTGGAAACCGGCAATCAGCTTGACCAGTGTGGTCTTTCCGGCCCCGCTGGCCCCGACCACGGCGATCCGCCGGCCGGCCGGGAAGTCCAGATCCACGTCGGTGAGCACGTCGTGCCCGTCCAGGTAGGCGTGGCCCACCTTCTCAACACCTATGGACGCCGGCCCCGGCGCGATCTCGACCGTCCGGTTCCCGGGTGGGTCGGGCAGGTCGACGACCCCGACCAGCCGGGCCAGGCTGGCCGCCGCCGACTGTGCCTCGTCGAGCAGGAAGAGCGCGACGTTGACCGGGGCGAACAGGCTGTGGAAGTAGAACGCCGCGGCCGAGGCCGTGCCGATCGACACCGAGCCGTTGCCGACCAGCACGTAGCCGACCACCAGAACCCCTGACAGACCGAGGAACTCGGCCAGGTTCAGCCGCCCGAAGAAACCGGTCTGCAGGGTTATCCCGTCGAGCGTGCGCCCGACCGTGCGGGACGAGGCCTCGGCCACCCGGGGCAGTTGCCGCCCGCCCAGTCGGAAGGCCCGCACCGTACGGGCCCCGCCGATCGTCTCCAGAAGCTGTTGCTGCTGCTCCCCCGCCGCCAGCCGCTGGGCGGCATAGATCTTTCCGGAGCGGGCGAGGAACCAGCGCACGGTGAGCACCTGCACCGGCAGAGCGACCAGGGCGGCCAGCAAGAAGCGCCAGTCGAGCACCGCCAGGGCGACGAGCGTGAGGACGATCGCCAGCCCGGAGCGGGCGAACTCGGGCAGCGCCTCGCGGACCCCTTCACTGATCTTGGTGACGTCGTTGGTCACCCGGGAGGTCAGGTCGCCGGAGCCGGCCCGCTCCACCTCGGCGATCGGTAACCGCAGCGCCCGCTCGACGAACTGCTCCCGCAACCCGGCCAGCGCCGACTCCCCCGCGGTGGCCAGCCGGGCCAGGCCGAACGGGGTGAGCAGGGCCTGGACCAGCGCCACCACGGCGATCCCGGCGGCCGGCCCGATCAGCGCGGAGGACGGCTGACGCTCGGCCACGATGTCGACGATCCGGCCGAGCAACGGCTGGCTGGCCAGGCCCACCGCGGTGGCGGCGACCAGCAGCGCCACGCCGGACAGGGCCGCCCGGCGCTGCGGGCGGATCAGGCTCCCGACCACCTGGCGGCAGCGCGCGCCGGTCGCGACCGGTAGCCGCACCCGCGAATCGTCCATTGTTGGAAAGGAACTCATGACAGCACCGTCGTCCGGTAGATCTCGTCGTCACGGACCAGGTCGGCGTGCCGGCCCTGGGCCGCACAGCGGCCCTCGACCAGCAGCACCACCCGGTCGGTGACGGCCAGCAGGGCCGGGCTGGTGGTCACCAGCACGGTGGTGCGAAGTCTCCCACCTTCCCCGGCCGGATGGCGCAACCGGCGGATCCCGGCTGCGATCCGGGCCTCGGTGACACTGTCAACCGCCGTGGTCGGGTCGTGCAGCACCAGGATCGGCGCGTCCAGGTTCAGGGCCCGGGCCAGCGCCACCCGCTGCCGCTGGCCGCCCGAGAGGTTGCCCCCGCGCTCGGTGAGCACGGTGGCCGCCCCCTCCGGCAGGCTGCCGATCACTTCGTCGGCCGCGCTGGCGGCGAGCACCTCGGCCGTGAGCTCACCGCTCCCGCCGAGGTTTTCCAGCAAGGGACCGCCGAACAGCTCGGCGTCGTGGGCGGCGACCAGGATCTGGCCGCGCACCTGGTCGGGGTGCAGGTCGCTGAGCCGGTCGGCGCCGAGCCGGGCGTGGCCCACGTGTGGGTCGGTCTCCCGCCCGATGATCCGCAACAGCTCCAGGGCGTCGGCCGGGTCACGCGGCACCACGCCGACGAGTTCACCCGGCTCCACCCGCAGGTCGATGTGCCGGAGGCAGCCGGAGGCCACACCCTCCAGCGAGAGCGCGGCCGACGCGGTATCGACACGGCCGTCTCCGCCCACCAGCTCGGGGCTGGAGAGCACTTCGGCCACCCGCCCCGCACTCGCCCGGCCCGCCGCCAGTTCGGTGCCGACCCAGGCGAACACCTGCAACGGCCCGAGCAGGAACTGCGCCAGGCCGATCGCCGCGGTCAGCTCGCCGATGCTGATCACCCCGTCCAGCGCCAGCTTTCCGCCCACCGCGGCCACCAGGGCCAGGAAGACGCCGGTCATCAACAGGATCGCGCCCTCGTAGGCACCCCGGGCCCGGGCCGCCCGCACCGTCGCGGCCAGCGCCCGGCGGCTGGGCGTGCGGTAGCGCTCGACCGCGACCTGCTCGGCCCCGATGCCCTTGAGCACCCGCAGCCCGGCCACCAGGTCGGCGGCCACCCCGGAGGCGGCCGCGGCCTCTTCCTGCTCGGCCTCGCTGCGGCTCTCCAGCGGGCGGCCCAGCAGGTGGGTGAGCCAGAGCATCAGCGGCGCCCCGACCAGCACCACCAGCCCGAGCGGCAGGCTGACCCACAGCAGCGCGACCGCGGCCACCACCATGGCCGTGATCTGTGCCGAGGCCACCCCGACGGCCATCGCCACCGCCCCCGCCCGCTGGGCGTCGCTGGTGGCGATGCTGGTGAGGGCCCCCGGCAGCCGGCCTTCTTCGGCCCCGCCGCGCGCGTGCAGCACCCGCTCGGTCAACTGCAGACGCAGGTCGTGCGCGCTCCACTCGGCCACCGCCTCGATCTTGCGGGCACCGAACTGGTAGCTGAACGAGAGCACGGCGAAAACCACCGCCAGACCGGCGATCCAGCTCACCAGGCCGCCCAGCGCACCGGTCCCGGCCCCGGCCACCGCCTCGTCGATCACCCGCCCGATCACCACCGGCACCAGGACCTCGCCGAACTGGTGGGAGCACAGCAGCAGGGTGGCCACGACCATCTGACCGCGCCGGGCCGAGAGCATCCGGCGCAGGACATCCGGGCCGGTCACCGGCCCGACCGCGGCCGGGGAGGCACTGGACACGCTCATGTGAAGTGAGGCTAACCTAACGTTCGGGGCACTCAGCGGGCCCGCCGAATGCTGTCTGCCGACCCTCTCAAAAAGGCCGGTCCGGTGTCATGGAGGAGGTCGGATGGCGGTCACCGTCGATCTGCCGGAAGAGGCCCCGGTCGAGTCCCGTCAGCTCGGCGGCCGAACCTCGCTGCGCCTGGCCGGTCTGCTGGTCTCGCTCGCCCTGCTGGCGGTGGTGATGGTGGCCAGCCTGGCCTTCGGGGCCAAGTTCATCCCGTTCGGCGAGAGCTGGCGGCTGTGGTGGGACAACGACGGCTCCTCGAACGCCGCGATCATCCACGACCTGCGCCTGCCCCGCACGATGGTCGGCCTGCTGGTCGGCGCCGCCCTGGGGCTGTCCGGTGCACTGATGCAGGCGCTCACCCTCAACCCGCTGGCCGAGCCGGGTCTGCTCGGGGTGAACCTGGGCGCGTCCGCCGGGGTGGTGCTGGCGATCGCCTTCCTCGGCATCACCACGATCAGCGGCTACGTCTGGTTCGCCTTCGCCGGTGCCGCCCTCACCTCGGTCGTGGTGTTCCTGCTGGGCAACACCGGCCGCTCGGCCACCCCCGACCGGCAGATCCTGGCCGGGGTCGCGATCACCACGGTGATGGGCAGCGGCATCTACGCGATCCTGGTGCTGCGGCCGGAAGTCTTCAACAAGTACCGGTTCTGGGAGGTCGGCTCGCTCGGCGACGTCAGCGTCCCGGCCGCCTGGCGGGTGGCCCCGTTCGTGGTGGCCGGCCTGCTGCTGGCGCTCTCGCTCGGCCCGGCCCTGAACGCCCTGGCGATGGGCGAGGAGACCGGCCGGGCCCTGGGCGCCCACGTGATGCGCACCCGGCTGCTGGGGATGCTGGCGGTGACCCTGCTGTGCGGCGGCGCCACCGCGGTGGTCGGCCCGATCTGGTTCGTCGGTCTGGCCGTGCCGCACATGACCCGCATGTTCACCGGGCCCGACCAGCGCTGGATCCTGCTCTACTCGATGGTGCTGGCCCCGGTGCTGCTGCTGGCCGCCGACATCGTCGGCCGGGTGGTCACCGCCCCCTCGGAGCTGGAGGTGGGCATCGTCACCGCGTTCGTCGGTGCCCCGGTGTTCATCGTCCTGGCCCGTCGGCGCCGGCTGGCCCAGCTGTGAGCGCGCCCACCCACGAACGGGTCCTGAGCGGCCGGGTGGTGCGCAATGCCACCGGCTCGGTCTCGGCCCGCATCGACCTGCGGGCCACCACGGCCGTGCTGGTCATGCTGCTGCTCGCCCTCGCGATCGCCCTGCACAGCCTGGCCAGCGGCGACTTCGACGTGCCGCTGCCCGACGTGGTGCGCACCCTGCTGGGCCAGGAGACCGGCGGCGCCCAGTTCATCGTGCTGGACCTACGTCTGCCCCGGACGCTGACCGCGGTGCTGACCGGCGCCGCGCTCGGGGTCAGCGGGGCGATCTTCCAGAGCCTCACCCGTAACCCCCTGGGCAGCCCCGACTTCATCGGCCTGACCGTCGGGGCGTCGTCCGGCGCCCTGGTGGTGATCCTGGTGCTCGACGGCAGCACCAACCAGATCGCGGTGGGCGCGCTGATCGGCTGCACGGCCACCGCGCTGGCCATCTACCTGCTGGCCTACCGCCGGGGCGCGCAGAGTTTCCGGCTGATCCTGGTCGGCATCGGGATCGGCGCCATGCTCGACGCGTTCAACTCGTTCCTGATCACCCGGGCCCGCCTGGACGACGCGGTGGGCGCCCAGGTCTGGCTGATCGGCACGCTGAACGGCCGCTCCTGGGACCAGGTCCGGCCGCTGCTGCTGGCCGTGGTGGTCCTGCTCCCGCTGGCCTTCTGGCAGTCCCGGCACCTGAACATGCTCGCCCTCGGCGACGAGACCGCCACCGCCCTGGGGGTTCCGGTCGAGCGCACCCGCGGGCTGCTCTTCGCCTGTGCGGTGGCCCTGGCCGCGGTCGCCACGTCGGCGGCCGGGCCGATCGCGTTCGTCGCCCTGGCCGCCCCGCAACTGGCGGTGCGGGTGACCCGCAGCGCCGGCGCCGGTCTGGCCGGGGCCGCCGCGATGGGGGCGCTGCTGATGGTCACCAGCGACTGGGTGGCGCAGCGGGCGCTGCCCTCCGGCCCGGTGCCGGTCGGTATCGCCACCGGGCTGCTCGGCGGGGCGTACCTGTGCTGGTTGCTGATTCACGAATGGCGGAAGAGTCGTTGATCTCATGAGCGAGCGCAGCGAGGTCATCAGAAAACACAGCGCGGGACTCAGGTTGACGACGAGCGTCAGCGAGGAGGAAGCATGAGCAGGCTCCGGGCCGAGAACCTCACCCTCGCCTACGACCAGCGGGTGGTCGCCGAGAACCTGGGCGTGTCGATCCCGGACGGCGAGTTCACCGTCATCGTCGGGCCGAACGCCTGCGGCAAGTCCACGCTGCTCAAGGCCCTGGCCCGGCTGCTCGGGCCGAAGGCCGGGCAGGTCTACCTGGACGAGAAGGAGATCAGCAGCTACTCCACCAAGCAGGTCGCGCACCGGCTCGGCATGCTGCCGCAGACCCCGATCGCCCCGAGCGGCATCACCGTGGGCGACCTGGTGGCCCGGGGGCGCTACGCGCACCAGTCGCTGCTGCGCCAGTGGTCCAAGCAGGACGAGGCCATCGTGGTTCAGGCGATGGAGCAGACCAGCGTGCACGACCTGTCCAAGCGCTACGTCGGCGAACTGTCCGGCGGGCAGCGCCAGCGGGTCTGGCTGGCTATGGTTTTGGCCCAGCAGACCCCGGTGCTGCTGCTCGACGAGCCCACCACGTTCCTCGACATCACCCACCAGGTGGAGGTTCTCGACCTCTGCGCCGACCTGCACGAGCAGGGCCGCACCCTGGTCGCCGTGCTGCACGACCTGAACCTGGCCACCCGCTACGCCACCCACCTGATCGCCATGCGCGAGGGCCGGATCGTGGCCGAGGGCGACCCGGCCGAGATCGTCACGGCCGCCATGGTCGAGGAGACCTTCGGCCTGAGGTGCCGGGTGGTCCCCGACCCGGAGACCGGCACCCCGCTGATCGTCCCGGCCGGCCGGGCCGCCCGCAGGTCCCGGCCCGGTCACGATCTGGCCAGTCGTTGAAAACGCGATCATCCGATCATTAGGGTAGGCATACCTAATTCACGGAGGTCTGAATGTCTGCCCGTCCCCTGCGACCCGGTCTGTCCCGGCGGGCGTTCGGCGCCACCGTCGCCACCGCCACCTTCGCCCTGATCGCCGCCTGCGGCAGCGACTCCGACGACTCCGGCAGCACCGGCGCCGGCTCGGGCGAGGGCACCGCGGCGGGCAGCGACGCGTTCCCGGTCTCGATCGAGCACAAGTTCGGCACCGCCGAGATCCCGGCCAAGCCCACCAAGGTGGTCGTGGTCGGCCTGGTCGAGCAGGACGCGCTGCTGGCCCTGGGCACCGTGCCGATCGCCACCACCAAGTGGTTCGGTGAGAACGAGGGCGCGATCTGGCCCTGGGCCAAGGACAAGCTCGGCTCCGGCGCCGTGCCGGAACTGCTCGACAGCACCGACGGCATCCAGTTCGAGAAGATCGCCGCCCTGCAGCCCGACCTGATCGTGGGCATGTACTCCGGTGTCACCCAGGAGGACTACGACAAGCTCGCGCAGATCGCGCCCACCGTGCTCGCCCCGAAGGACACCAACGACTACGCGGTCGCCTGGGACGTCATCACCCCCACCATCGGCCGGGCCCTGGGTCTCGAGGCCGAGGCGCAGAAGCTGGTCGACGAGGTGAACGCGCGGTTCGAGACGGCCCGGGCCGACAACCCCGGCTTCGCCGGGCAGACCGCGCTGATGGCCACGCTCTACGAGGGCTACTACGTCTACGCCGAGGAGGACCCGCGCGGGCAGTTCCTGAAGTCGCTCGGCTTCTCCCTGCCCGACGGCCTGGCCGAGGCGGTGGGCGAGGAGTTCGGTGCCAGCATCAGCAAGGAACGCATCGACCTGCTCGACACCGACGCCCTGGTCTGGCTGGTGCCCGACCCGGTCAAGGACAAGGCCGGTCTGGAGGCGGACGGGCTGTACAACAAGCTGGCGGTGAACACCGAGGGCCGCGCGGTCTACCTCTCCGACGGGACCGAGGGCGGCGCACCGCTTTCCGACCTGGGCGCGGCCACCTCGTTCGTCACCGTGCTGAGCCTGCCCTTCCTGATCGAGAACCTGGTGCCCCTGATCGCCCAGGCGGCCGACGGCGACCCGGCCACCGCGGTCGAGGACGAGAGCGCCTGATCCACCGGATTCCACCGGCGCCTCAGCAGGGCCGGTGGAATCCGTTCAGGAGTTGTCGTCCATGAAGTCGGCCAGACTCTGCGGGCGCAGGTCGGTCCAGTTCGCCTCGATGTACTCGACGCAGGCCGGGCGGCCCTGCGGGCCGAAGACACTGCGCCAGCCGGCCGGGACCTCGATGAAGCCGGGCCACAGGCTGTACTGGTTCTCCTCGTTCACCAGCACCAGGTAGCTGCCGTCGGGGTTCTCGAAGGGGTCGCTCACGGCTCTTCTCCATGGTCGTTCTCACGGGACTTTCCGCACTGCGGCACCGGGCGGGGCCACGGGGAGACGCAGAGGGGCCAGCACTCCCCTCGACGCGGGCATTCCCCCCGTGACCCGGCGCGATGCCGCGATCAGGTTCGACCACCTTCTCGACGTACTGCTCATCCTAGCGTAAACACTTGTACCGCAGGCAATATCCAAATGTGGCGAGAATCTACCCGGAGCCCGGCAGCACCTCCAGCACTCCGTCCGGCGACCATCGGGCCAGCTCTCCGGTGCGGTACATCCGCTGCCCGGTCTGGTAGGGGTCGGCCACGAAAGCGCCTGCGGTGAGGGCGAACCGGTTCACGTAGCCGTAGGCCAGTCCCGCCCCGGCCACGTACAGCCGTCCCGTCACCCCGGCCGGTACCGGCCGCAGCGCCTCGTCGAGCACGTAGGTGCGCACCCCGTCGAGCCGGTAGGCAGCCCGACCACCGCCGGCCTCACCGTGCCAGCCGTACCCTTCCAGCGCGGCCTCCGGCAGCCCGTACAGGTGATGCACGGCCAATCCGGGAGCCTCGCACATCTGTTGCCAGACAGCCGGATCCACCGAACGTCCATGGATCAGCACCGTGGACAGCCCGGCCTCCAGCAACCCGGCCGGGAGCAGGCGGGCGAGATCGGCGGGAGTGGTGCAGAGCACGTCGACCGACGCCTCCCGCAGCCACCGCACCGTCGGCTCGATGGGCACGTGCAGCTCGTGCCCGGCCAGCATCCACAGCACCGGCTCCCACCACGAGTCCTGCTCGAACGAGGCTCCCAGAGCCACCCGGCGGCGCGCCCCCTCCGTTCCGGGCCGATCCCGGTGCGAGGCGGCCAGGTTCACGATCGCCGCATGCGGCACCACCACACCTCCGGATCCCGGCGGGCAGACCAGGTACGCCGGCATGTCCGGCCCCAGCCTCCCGCCCCGGTCCGGATCGCTCAGCGGGGCGTCCGACTCGTCGCCTTCCAGCAACGACGCGGAATCGATGGTGAGAACCGGCCGGACCTCCTCGAGCAGGCCCGGCCGGTGTCCGGGATCGATGGTCAGGCAGGCCGCCCCGGTCTTCAGCACGGCCAGCACCGCCGGCAGCATCCAGGCCCGGTCGAGGTTCAGCGCGATCACCCGGCCCCGTAACGGACCGGCCCACAACAGCACCCGGGCCGCCCGGTTGGTCCAGGCCTCCAGCTCCTCGAACGTCCAGGTGCGCTCGGCGGTGACCAGGGCGACCGCCTGCGGCGAGCGACGAGCCTGCTGCGCCAGCAGGTCCACGACGGTCAGGCCCATGGTCTCGAGCGGCACCGGACCTCCGGCCGCCCATTCCCCGGTCAGCTTCGCGCGTTCGCCGTGCAGCAGGGCCTCGTACTGGCTGAGCCGCCGGGTCGGGGCCTGCGCGATCTGCTCCAGGACCCGCACCAGCCGGGCTCCCAGCAGCGCGGCGTCGGCCGCGTCGAACCGGTCGCTGCGATAGCCGATCGAGCCGTCCAGACCGTCCGGGCCGAGATCGCCCACCTCGAAGGCCAGGTCGGCCCGGCAGGTCGTGCGGTCGACGCGAACCGGCAGGCACGAGAGTCCGGGCAGCCGCAGCGCACCGTCTTCCGGCCCGCACCAGGTCACCGTGACCGCGGACTGCGGCGGGTCGAACAGGGCGTCCTGCCGGTCGAGCGCGGCCAGCGCGGTGTCGCGCACCTGAGCCAGAAGAGCGGTGAAGGCCGGATCTCCGGAAGCGTTCACCCGCAGCGGCAACACCCTCGCGAAGGCCCCGGCCATCTGCTCCGAAGCGGTCTCCGGACGCCCGTCGACCGGGAAGCCCAGCGGGATGTCCTCGCCCGCTCCGAGCTTGGCCAGCAGTACGGCCACGGCCGTCTGGATCAGCATGAGCATCGAACTGTCCTGCTCGGCCGCGACCTCCCGCAGCCGAACGGCCAGATCCGGCTCGATCAGGAACGGTTCGGCGCCACCCGCGAAACCGCTACGATCCGTTCCCGGCCGACCGGCCGGCAGGGCCAGTTGTTGCGGCATTCCGTCCAGATGCCGTTTCCAGTAGGTCTTTTGTTTTGAGGACGTTGCCTGGTTGCGTTCCAGCGCACGTTGCCAGAGCGCGAAGTCGGCATACTGCACCGGCAGCGGGGCCCACTGCGGAAGTCGGCCTCGGGAGCGAGCTGAGTAGGCGGCCGAGAGGTCGCCGAGCAGGATCGGCACGGAACGGTCGTCAGCGGCCAGGTGGTGCACCACGACCACCAGGACGTGCTCGTCCTCAGCAACACGGAAAAGCGTCGCCCGAAGCGGCGTCTCGACATCCGGTCGGAAGCAGTAGCGGCACTCCTGATCGATCAGGGCCTTCAACTCGGGCCGCCTTGCCTCGACCACCCGCAGCGCCGGCAGCTCAGCCTGCAACACCTGGTACGACACACCCCCGTGCTCGGTGACCACCGTGCGCAGAATCTCGTGTCGCTGGGCCAGATCAGCCACTGCCTGGCGCAGCGCCGGCTCGTCGACCGGCCCGATCAGGCGCCAGGCGGTCGGCCGGGTGAGGGTCTGCCCGTGCTCGATGCGGAACTGCTGCTGGGCCGACGACAGCGGAACCCGTTCCGGCCGCGGGCAGGCCGCCTGCAGACGGGGGCGGTCGGCGCGCCCTCGCACCGGCAGCCGCCGGGAAAGCCGCTCGACGTCGGGCGCGGCGAAGATGTCCCGCACGTCCACCTTCACCCCGAGTTCCGCCCGCAACCGCCCGGCCAACCGCATGGCCAGCAGCGAGTGCCCACCGAGCGCGAAGAAGTTCTCCCGGATGCCGACCTGTTCCATCCCCAGAACCTCGGCGAAGAGCTCGGCCACGGCCGTCTCGCGCTCGGTCCGGGGCGGCACCGGAACGGCTTCGGCGACGGCGGGCAGCGCAGCCAGATCAAGCTTTCCGCGACTGGTGAGGGGCAGCCGGTCGAGCATCACGATCGTCGAGGGGATCATGGCCGCGGGCAGGCGCCCGGCCAGGGCCGCCCGGATCTCCTCGGCCTGGGCCGGGCGGGTGGTGCTCAGGTAGGCGGCCAGCCGACCGTCCTCGCCGCTCACCACCGCGGCCTGGCTCACCAGGCGCAGGGCCCGGAGCGAGGCCTCGATCTCGCCGAGTTCCACCCGCATCCCGCGGATCTGGACCTGGCGGTCGGCGCGCCCGGCCAGTTCGAGCACCCCGCCCGCCGTCCACCGCGCCCGGTCGCCGGTGCGGTACATCCGCTCACCTTGCTGAAAGGGATCGGCCACGAAGCGTTCAGCGGTCTGCCCCGGCCGCTTCAGATACCCCAGCGCCAGACCCGGCCCAGCCACGTACACCTCGCCGGTGACCCCGGCCGGAACCGGGCGGAGAAACTCGTCCAGGACATAAGTCCGCACGCCGTCGACCCGGTAGGCCTTGCGCCGCCCGGCCCGGTCACTGACCCAGCCGTACGCGTCCACTGTTGTTTCGGTGGGTCCGTAGAGGTCGTGCACGCGCAGGCCCGGTTCCGCACAGACACGTTGCCACAGCGCCGGATCCATGGGCTCGCCGCCCACGGTGAGAAGCTTGAGCCGGCTCTCCAGCAGACCCGCCCCCACGAGTTCGGCCAGCTGCGAGGGAGTCAGGTCGAGGGCGTCCACACCGTGCTGGTCCACGTAGGTGATCAGAGCCTGCGGATCCTGGGAAATGCTTTCGGCGATCACGTGCAACTGGTGCCCGGCCACCGTCCAGAGCACCTGGTCCCAGGCAGCGTCGAAGCCGAACGAGTTCAGGTGGCCCAGCCGGAGCCGGCCGGGAAAGGCACTCATCAGATGACGCCGGTGGCTGGCCAGCAGGTTGCCCAGAGCCGCGTGGGTGGTCACCACCGCGCGGGGAACCCCGGTCGAGCCCGAGGTGTGCACCACGTAGGCGGGCATGGCCCCGGTGATCCGGGGAAGTTCCGAAGTGGCGGCGAACCAAGCGTTCTCGAGCTGTTCCACCGAACGGACGACCATGGCGGGCGAGACGTCGGACAGCATCAGGTAGGTGCGGGCGCTGGGGCCGGACTCGTCGAGGGCCAGCGCGGCGGCCCCGGTCTTCATCACCGCCAGCAGGGCCGGCAGCATCCAGGCCCGCGGCAGGCAGACGGCGACCGTCTCACCCAGCAGGTCGTGGTGATGGTGGCGACGCAGCCCGGCGGCGACCCGGCTGCTCCACTCCTCCAGCTCGGCGTACGTCCAACGCTGCACCTCGGTGACCAGCGCAACCGCGTCCGGGGTGGCACGGGCCTGGCGACTCAGGGCCTGAAGGACGGTTGCGGGCCGCGTACCGGGGTTTTCACCCAGGGCCCAGGAGCCGAGCAGCTTGGCCCGCTCCCCCTCCAGGAGCAGGTCGAGCCGCCCGGCTGAGGGAATACTAGCCTGCCCCAGTTGCCGAAGTACACCGACCAGACGCTGCAACACCTCGTGGGCTGCATCGGCAGTGAAGCGGTCGGCCGCGAATTCCAGCTCCAGAAACAGCTTCTCACCCGTCCGCGCGGCCAGCGAGAGCGGATAGTGCGACGCGTCGCGGACCGCGACTCCGGCCACCTCCACGTCACCCACGCAGCGCGGCAGGTCACCGGCCGGGGACCGGTTCTCGAAAACCGTGATCGTGTCGAACAGCTCGCCCACTCCGGCGAGACGCTGGATCGTGGTCAGACCGAGATGGTGATGCTCACCCAGCACCCGGTGCCCGGCCTCCAGATTGCGCAGAAGCTCACCCACCGACTGCGCCGGATCGATCCGCACCCGCACCGGAACGGTGTTGCTGAACGACCCGACCATCTTCTCGACTCCGGACAGCTCGGGCGGCCGCCCACTGACGGTGGCCCCGAACACCACGTCCAGCGAACCGGTCAGCGCCGAGAGCACCAGCGCCCAGGCCCCGCGCACCACCGTGTCCAGGCCGACCCGCTCGTTCTCGGCGAAGGCCAGCAGCGGCCCGGCCTCCACCTCGGCCACCACGTGCCCGGGCAACTGGGTGGGCGCCATGCGGTCGCCCGAGCCCCGGGCGCCCACCAGGGTGCCGTGTTCGAGACCGGCGAGCGCCTGGGCCCAGACCGTGCCGGCGGCTTCCTGGTCGCGCCGGGCCAGCCAGTCCAGATACCGGCGATGGTCCGGCCCGGCGCCCGGCAGAACCCCGTCGGGGTCGGCGAGGGCCAGCAGCTCGTCCAGCAGCACCGGCATCGACCAGCCGTCGAGCAGCAGCTGGTGATACGTCAGAACCAGCCGGTGGCGCGCCGGGCCGAGCCGGTAGAGCGTGACCCGGGCCAGCGGGGCCAGCGAAGGGTCGAAACCGCGCAGCAGGTCGTGTTCCAGCAACCCGGCCAGTTCCTGCTCCACTGCGGCCGCACCGTGCCCGGCGGCCGCCAACGCGCCGAGATCGATCTCCTGCCAGGGCAGCGCCACGTCCGGTTCCACCCGGGCGACGTTCTCGCCGCTCGGGAGCTGCTGGAAGGCGACCCGCAGATTCGGGTGCCGGTCGAGCAGGCCCTGCGCGGCCGAGCGCCAGCGGGCCGGGTCGGGTTCACCCTGCAGGTCCAGCACCAGCTGACCGGTGTACACGTCCGGGGTGTCGTCGGCGCGGTGCTGGACCTCGAAGAGCAGCCCCTCCTGCAGCGGGGTCAGCGGCAGGACCTCGGCGGCCGTCACCGTGGACTACCGCAGGAACTGGCGCAGCGCCGCCACCGGGGCCTTCGCCCCACCGGCCGACGGCTCGTCCACCTCGGCGGAGACGTTGCCGACCACCGAGCTCAGGATCTCGCCCGCGCGCACCGCGATGGTGGACAGCAGCGACGAGGACAGACCGTGCGTGTGCTCCGTCCCGCCCTGCAGATAGATGCCGGCCCGGATGCCCGGGGCGGTCTCCACCCGGTAGTCACGGCGGATCCGCAGCCGGCCGTTCTCGTCGGTCGGGCAGAGCCCGGCCAGGTCGCCGAGCAGCGGCCTCGGGTCGACCGGGTCGTAGCCGGTGGCGAAAACGGCCAGGTCTGCCTCGATCTCGACGCGGCGGTCGCTGGTCAGTGAGCGCACCGTGACCGCCACCTGACCGGCCTGCTCCCGCACCTGTTCCACCCGGGAGACGTTCAGCATGGTCAGGCGCTCACGGCCGTTGACCTTCTCCTGGTACGAACGCCGGTACAGCTCCTCGATCAGTTCCCCGTCCACCACCGAGTAGTTGGTGTTGGCGTGATAGTTCAGCAGCATCTGCCGGACCTCGGGCGAGGCGTCGAAGAAGTCGTCCACCGCGGCCGGGTCGAAGATGCGGTTGGCGAAGGGGCTGTCGTCGGCCGGGCTGTAGCCGTACCGCGAGAACACCGACACGATCTCGGCGTCGGCGAACCGCTCGTGCAGGAAGGCCGTCACCTCGGCGGCGCTCTGCCCGGCCCCCACCACCACGAACCGCTTGGCCGAGGCCGCGTCGATCTCCTCGACCCGGTGCAGCAGCTGGTGGTTGTGCCAGACGTGCTCGGAACCGGAGATGCCCTCGGGGAAGCGCGGTCGCAGACCGGTGCCGATCACCACGTTGCGCGCGCGGTAGGTGACCTCGCGGCCGTCGCCGTCGGGAGTGAGCTCGCGGGCGGTGACGTCGACCGCGACCACCTCGCCGTGACTGAGCACCGGCTCGAGCGCGACCACCTCGTGGCCCCAGTCGACCAGGTCGGCCACCCGCGCGGCGGCCCACTCCAGGTAGGCGTGGAACTCCACCCGCAGCGGGAAGAGCGTCTTGTGATTGATGAAGTCGACCAGCCGGCCGCATTCGTGCAGGTAGGCCAGGAAGCTGAACTGGCTGGCCGGATTGCGCAGGGTGACAAGGTCTTTGAGGAACGAGACCTGCATCGTGGCGTCGTCCAGCAGCATGCCACGGTGCCAGCCGAAGGTGGGCTGACGCTCGAAGAACCGCACCGCCACCCGCTCGGCGTCGCCGGCCCCGTCGTTGTGCTCCACCGCCGCGATGGCCAGCGCGAGGTTCGACGGGCCGAACCCGATCCCGATCAGGTCGTAGATCGGACGGTCCGGGTCGTCCACGGTTCCCGTGGCCGATCCGTCGGCAGACAGCGAGGTCATCTAGGTTCCTCCGGGACGCGCCGCGAGCCGGGCGCGTCGTCGCAGTGGGTGCACCGAGCATGGCCGGGCGTAGCGCCCGCATTACTTAGGTGAGGCTACCCTAATCGCTACCCGGAAGACATAGCCGAAGTGAGACAAGCCCGTTCCCCGAAGACCCTTGCCCGCCGACCGGCGCTCGGGTATTCGTGCGGGCTACTTCAGCCGCGGACCGAAGACCGAGTGCACGCCGGGTGAGAACAGCACACTGTCGGGGTTTCTCACTGCCAGGTCGGCGAAACCCGCGGCGCTCAGAATCTGGTCGTCGAACTGCTCCAGCACTGCCCGGTGCAACGGCCAGGTCTTGTGCGCGTTCGGCCAGTAGTAGCCGGACTGGTGCAGCCCCCAGCGCGCGGTCATCCAGTTCTCCGCCTCGGAGGGTGCTTCGACCCGGCCGCCGACCCGCACGGAGATCTTCGAGGTGGCCGTGTGCTGGGCGCCGCCCACTCCCGCGCGGCGCACGGTTGCGCTCGTGGCCAGTTTTCCTGCGTACGGACGTCGGGCGCAGGTATACGTGACCAGGTCACCTTTGCGCTCGTACCCCATGGAGGACCATAAGTACGGCAGTCGTGCGGCGCGGGCGACGAGAACCGGCACCAGACGTTCGGCGTCCAGACTCACGAACACGACCCCGCGCCGTCCTTTGTCGTCCACGGAGTACAGACGGACGTTTGTCTCGAGGAAGTCTCCGAAGTACGGAACGCCCGGCGAACCGAGCAGACCCACGCCGCGCATGCGGAAGGGCACCAGTCCCACGTAGGTCTGCCCCTCGATCACGTCGGGACGGACACCGGGCGGAAGGTAGGGCGCGACCCGCTCCGGATCGACGGCCCAGTGCAGGAACGTCAGGTCGGCCCAGGTCTGGGTGAACACGGTGCGCCCAACCCGGCGCGGTGCCAGCGGCGTGACGGCCTCGATGTCCATACCGACGATGCTACGAGCCGGCCCGAAAGACCTCCCGGTGCCCCGGCTCCTAGACCGCGATCGTGCCCCGGATCACGGCCACGGCCTCGCCACCGATCCAGTTCTGCTCCCCCAGAGCCACCGAGATCCGCCCGTCCCGGCCCCGGTGCCGGCCCTGGAACGCCTGATACCCGGACCCCAGCGCGATGTCCAGACCACTGAGCTGCACGTGCCGGGCCACGCAGGCGTTGCCGCTGCCGCAGACCGGGTCCTCGGTCAGGCCGTTGCCGTCGTCGAAGAACGAGCGCACGTGCAGGTCACCGGTCTCGTCCACGGCGTAGAGGGTGAAGTCGGGGGTGTGGGCCGCGAGCTCGGCGTAGGCCTGGCGGTCCGGCTCCAGCGAGTTCAGGTCGTCGATCGTGACCCGGGCGGTCAGCCAGCGCGGGCCGATCCCGATGATCGTCGGCTGGTCCGCCTTCACCCCGCCCAGGGTGCGGCGGAACAGCTCCTCGTCCGCGAACGGTTCCTCCGACACCGGTGCCGGGGCCGCGAAAGCCAGGGCACCCCCGTCCAAAAGCCGGAGTTCGACCAGACCGGCGGCACATTCCTGGACCCACGACGAACCCGGCTCGAGCAACCCCGCATCCAGGAGCGCGGCGCAGGTGCCGATGGTCGGGTGCCCGGCGAAGGGCAGTTCCCGGCTGGTGGTGAAGATCCGGGCCCGGTAGCCGGCCTCGGCCGTGGTGGGCGGCAGCACGAACGTGGTCTCGGACAGGTTGGTCCAGTTGGCCAGCCGCTGCATCTGTTCGGTCGACAGCCCTTCGCCGTCGAGGACGACTGCGACCGGATTCCCCCGGCCCGGCTGGGAAGTGAACACGTCGACCTGGGCGAATCTGCGCATGCTCACCACAGTGCCGTCGGCGGTGCTGGGGCGACACGGCCAATCCGGCGTCTCTGGCCTTGTGTCCGTCTTCACCGGCTGCTACTTTACCAATCAGTTGATTAACCAATCGGTGAAGTAAGGAGGGTCGTGGCCACCGACCAGCTCAGCCTGACCTTCGCCGCCCTGGCCGATCCGACCCGGCGGGCGATCCTGGCCCAGCTGATGGAGGGCGAGGCGACCGTGGGCGAACTCGCCGCTCCGCACGACATGACGCTCCCGGCCGTCTCCAAGCACCTGAAGGTGCTGGAGCGGGCCAACCTCATCTCCCGCGGCCGCACGGCGCAGTGGCGTCCGTGCCACCTGGAGGCCCAGCCGCTGCAGGAGGCGACCGGCTGGCTGGAGCGCTACCGGCAGTTCTGGGACGAGAGCTGGACCCGGCTCGACGCCCACCTCAAGGCCCTGCAGAACCCCGACCCGAAGGAGAACACCTGATGCCCACCCGTGAGCTCACCCTGACCCGCACCTTCGACGCGCCGCAGCAGCTGGTCTGGAACGCGTACACGGTTCCCGAGCAGCTCGCCCGCTGGTGGGGCCCGCAGGGCCTGCACACCCCGGTCGAGAAGATCACCGTCGACCTGCGCGAGGGCGGTGCCTTCAACCTGACCATGGTCGACGGCGAGGGCAACGAGTACCCCTCGGAGATGACCATCCGCTCGCTGCGGCCGATCGACGAACTGGTCTACGGCTGGGGCGGCCAGCGCGGGCTGGGCGGTGGCGAGATCACCGTGACCCTCAGCGACGACGGCGGAAAGACCCGGCTGGTGCAGCACTTCGTCGGTGAGGCCACCGACGAGATGTTCCCGATGATGGAGCAGGGCACCAACGAACAGCTCGACAAGCTGGTTGCGCTGCTCTCGTCCTGACCTTCCCGCGTCTTCCTGCCGGGCCGGCTCCTTCCACAGGTCACCGGCCCACAGGAAGGCCGGTTCGTCCACAGGCCGCGATTCTGTGGACAACTTTCGGGGCGGTCTCGGCGACCGGTCCACCCTTGGTCCCAGCGGAAGCTACCGGGGGAAGGACCTTTCGATGACCAACCACGAAATGCAGCGCTACCTCGACCATCTGGCCCAGCTGCCGGACTCGCCCGAGCTGGCCGACCAGGCCGACCGGGCCGAGGCCGGCCCAGGGGCGGCGGGCGTGCCGCAGATCCAGCTGGACGTGGCCTCGGGGGCGGGGCAGCGGCTGCGCCGGGTGCACACCAACGGTCTCTGGTGGGCCGGCCTGCCCGAGCTGTTCATCGATCCCCCGCCCGGCTACCACCCCGGCTCCGACCGCGGCTGGGCCCGCCTGGCCTTCCTGCTCGCCTCCGCCCTGGTCTGCCTCGGGCACGAACTGCGCCGGGCCGAGAACTTCGAGATCCCGCCGCACCAGGACGTCTTCCACGAAGCACCAGTGCGCTTCTGGCTGGCCGGGGCCGAGCCGCCCGACGATGAACTGATCAGTGCCCTGGGCACACTGGTGCACACGGTGATCCGGGTGGAGTGCTCGCTCTGGGCCACCGAGCCGGACGAGAGCTGCCTGAGTCCGGTGGGCCCGGGCCCCCGCACCGGCTGACCGATGCCCCGCCCGCACCACCCATCGTGGTCGGGCGAACACTCACAGACTGGTACGCACCGCTGCTTCGTGGCATATTCGGGCGCTCGGGGACTGCAGACGCCACACGGCTGGGGGTCGCTAGTGAGGTTCGCTGTCACGCTGCGGGACGGGAGGGCGGCCGGTACCCAGACCGAGGCGCTCGTCGACGCACATCCGGAATCCGCGCTGGCGGCGCTGCTCCCCCACCTGCTGGCGGCGCTCGACGACGACACCGATCCGGCCCAGGCGGGGCGGCTCGCGGTGTGGGTGGACGGGCGGCGGGCCGAGGTGGCCGAGGCCGGGGACACGTTGCGCTCGGCCGGGGTCCGGCCGGGCTGTGTCATCGAGCTGCACGCACACGAGGAGCACCCCACGCCCCCGCCCACCGGGGTGGCCGAGATCCGGGTGGTGAACGGCCCGGGGGCGGGGCGGGTGCACCGGCTGGGGCTCGGGCAGACGGTGATCGGTCACGAGGCGCCCGGGCTCGATCTGCCGGATGCGGACCTGCCGGCCGACGCGCTCACGGTGAGCGCCCGGCCGGGCGGTCAGGTGGAGGTGATTCCGGGCGCCGGCAGCACCTTCCGGCTCGACGGGCAGGAACGGAGCGAGCGGTGCGAGTGGCCGCACGGGGTGTACCTGCAGGTCTCGCAGACCGTCCTGGAGCTGACCGCGATCAGTGAGGCGGATGCAGACTTCCAGGCGTTCGAAGGCGGTCTGGGGCTGGAGTTGTTCCGGCACACCCGTTCGGCCCGGCCCCGCAGCGGCGCGCGGTTCGTCCTGCCCGCCCGCCCGGCCGGCGGGCGTTCGGTCCCGGGCCGGGAACAGCGGCGGCTGCTCGACCAGTGGCTGCGGGACCGGGAGAAGACGCGGGAAGAGATCCTGAGCACGCTGGCCCGGGAGACCCGCGAGCGACGGGAGGCCACGCCCGATCCGGCGGTCACGCTGCTGAGCGCGGTCGGGCCGGGACGCCGCCTGTGGGAACGACTTCCGCTCGACGACGACTGGCTGCAGCTGCGGCTCGGGCTGGCCCCGCAACCGCCGCGCACGGTCATCGACGACCGCGACTCCGGAGCTCCGCTACGGGGCGGCCCCACGCGTTTTCGCACGCAGCCGCCCGAGACCCTGCCCAGTCTGCTCGCCGATGTCCCGGTCACGCTGAACCTGCAGGCGGTCGGTGTGCTCGGCGTGGTCGGCAAACCGTCGGTCGCCTTCGGCACGACACGCTGGTTGCTGGCCCAGTGCGCGGCTTTCCACGCTCCGCGGGAGCTGCGGATCGCCGTGCTCACCGGGCACGACTACGCCGCCCGCCGGCGCTGGGAGTGGGTGTCCCGGCTGCCGCACGCCCGGCCGGACGAGGCCTCGGGGGTGTCGGTGCTGATCGGCAACGACCACGACTCGATCGAGCGGCGGCTGCTGGAACTGGGCAGCCTGATCGACGAGCGCCTGCGGCAGCGCCTGCCCCCGGGCCAGCGGGTGACGGCCTCGCCCGAGGTCGTCGTGGTCTTCGACGGCATCCGCCGGCTGTCCGAGGTGCCGGGCGTGCTGCCCCTGCTGGAAGAGGGCGCCAACGCGGGGGTTCACGCCATCTGCCTGGACGAGGACGAGCAGGCCCTGCCGGAGGTCTGCCGGGCCGTGGTGCTGTGCGACTCCGAGGGCGAGATCGCCTTCCGCCGGGCCCAGTCGCCGGTGCTGGACGGGATCCGGCCGGACCTGGTGGAGGCGGCCTGGGCCGAGAAGCTGTCCCGCTCGGTCGCGGCGGTACGGATGGCTGCGGTCAACCGGCCGCCCGACCCCGCCCCGCCGGCCGAGCCGTACGCCTGGCCGATCGGGTGGGACGACGTCGGTTACCCGGCCCCGTCCCGCCCGCCGACCTCCTGAAGGTCTGTCAGGGCTCCACCACGTTCTGCACCTCGGCCACCGGGATCAGCTCGGTGATCTCGTTGGCCAGCGGCGCGAGGTCACCCCCGCCGCCGTCGGAACCCACCCACTCGGCCGCCCACGCGGTGGACGCCTGCACCGGGTAGCCCCCGGGGTAACCGGTTGAGGCGCGGGTGAACTCGACCGTGCAGGCCCCGTCCTCGTCGAGACCGGGCGCGTACTCGCGCAACGCGACCTCGGGCGGGCAGAGCTTGTGCCCACCGGGCCAGTCGAGGTTGAGGCCGCCGGTGGTGGCGGTGACCTCGGCCCAGACCGGATCTGCGGCCCCGACCACCTCGGCCCGGATGAACCGCTCCCCGGCCTCGCCGCCGACCGCCTCCGGATCGGTGACCCAGAAGAACGTGGGCAGGCCGACCAGCGTGGCGTCGTCGGTGTCGCGGACCTTGGGGTTGCGTTCGATGTCGGGATCGGGGATCTGCAGGTTGTCGCGCGCGGCCTCGGCCAGTTCCTCCGGCGTCACCATCGGCGCGGGGACCGGGGCCCCGGCCCCGAAGGCGCGGTAGAGGAAGATCGACCAGTTGTCGTTCTCGCCGGCGATCGGGTTGTCGTCGCCGTAGTCCTCGGCGCCGAGGCCGTAGTCGACGTAGTCGCGCGGGTCCTTGCAGTAGGCCTTGTACCAGGACAGGTCCTGACCGGCCGCCTCGCGGGCGGCTGCGTCCTCCCAGACCTGGCGGGTGCCGTACTGGTCGAAGATGCCCGGGCTCTGTACGCCCCCGGTCACCCCGTCGTACCAGTCGAGCATGGCGGCCGCGTCCTGGTAGTTGCCGGTGGCCGGCTCCCACCAGCAGACCGGGTGCAGATTCACCGAGATCGTGCTGCCCCCGCCCTCGCCACCGCCCGGGGCGGCATTGCCGCTGAAGTGCACCTGCACCGACACCGAGTACCCCCCGGGCTCGACCTCGCCCGGGGTCTGGTCGGCCCGCGCCCCCGTGGCCGGGGCCAGCACGGCCAGCGGTACCGCGGCCACCGCCACCGCCGCCGCGAGGCGCCGGCCGCTCACTTCTGCCACCCCGAACAAGCCGGGACCTTCTTCTCGGGCCACGACGTGACCCGCCAGACCCCCTGCGCGAACTTCACTTTCATGCTGATCAGCACTCCTCCGGGAGGCGGCACGAGCACATGGCCGTTCTCGTCCACCTCGGCGGTGGAGTCGAAGTGGCAACCGGTCACGGTGGCGAGGTCTCCCCGGACCTTCACCGACGAGACGTTCACGACGAACCGGCCGGTGGAGCGACGGCCGGCGGCCTGCTGACTGAGGGCCCGTTCCCGGGCACTGCTCACCGCCTGGCCGGTGGCGACGGCAGCCAGGCCGTTCTCGTCGACCTGCCAGGTGTTGGACAACTGCACGCGCTGGGCCATGTACCCGACGACCGCCTCGACCGCGCCGCGGGCCTGCCGGGTGCGCGCCTTCACCTTGCCCTTCTCCACCCAGGCACCCTCGCCGGCCACGTCGGCCGGCGTGTAGGTGACAGCAGTGGACGCCGGGCTGGACAACGGGGAAGCGGTGGGTACCGGACCGCTCCCGGTGGGCGACGAGGTCGCGTTCCTCTCGCCCCCGCCCGAGCCGCTCGGGTCGTTCTCGCCGCTCTGGTCTCCGGCCTGGGACTCCGGGCCGGGACCCATCGCTCCGGACGCCTGCCCGGACTGGTATTCGGGCAGGTCGTACGGGTTGTCCGAACCGCACGCGGTGAGGCTCGCGAGGGACAGCACCGCTACCGCGAAGGCTGCGTATACCACGCCTGGAAGGCGCTTCATGCCAGCTCCGGCTCCTTCTGTACTCACAAGTAGGGCTTATCGCCCAGTCGACGCGAATCGCCGCATCAATCGTTTCCTAACCATGACATCCCGATTAGTGCATAAGGTGCCTCAAGATGGCATTATCGTCACGCTTCGTGGAGTGCCCAGAGCATTGGCGTCACGGGTGATCGCGATCAGCACCGAGGCGTGTCGGCTGCGTGATCGGAGCGCCCATCAGACCAGACCGGAAGATCAAGAACAAACCATTCGGTAACGATTCGGGCCGGGTGACCGAGGAGAGCTCTTGAGCACGCAGGAACGCACCGACGTCCGGGGCCGGGACTCGGCCGACGGCCGGTCCGGCGGTCGGCCCGATCCCGCGCGCGGGCGCCCCGCCACCGAGCGGCTGCCACGCCCCCCGGGCACCCGCCGACCCGGCCTGGCCGTGCTCGCGGTGCTCCTCATCGTTCTCGGGGCGGCCGTGGCCGGCCTGCTCGCGCTGCGGCTCGACGAGCGGCAGGACGTGCTGGTGGCGCGCACCAACATCGCGGTCGGGCAGCAGATCACGGCGGAGAACCTGGCCGTGGCCAAGGTGGCCTCGGACGGTGTCGCGGTGATCGCCGCCGACCAGGCCGACCAGGTGATCGGCCGGTTCGCCGGCTCCGAGATCCCCGGCGGGCGGCTGATCGACCCGGGCATGCTGGCCGCCGCCAGCCTGCTGAAGTCGGACAAGGCCGCGGTCGGGGTGCCCCTGGGCACCGGCCGCTACCCGGCCGGCGGGCTCGAGACCGGCGACGTCGTGCAGGTGGTGCGCGCGGTCGAGGGCAAGGGCGAGGAGGTCGCCGCCCGGGCCACGGTGAGCTCGGTGAAGACGTCCGACGACGGGGTCTTCGGTTCCGGCGGGGGCGAGACCTCCACCGTCGTGACCCTCATCGTCGGCCGGGACGAGGCCGTCCAGGTCGCCGCCGCGGCCGCCGCCGACCAGATCAGCCTCGTGCTTCTGGAACGCGGGGCCTCCACGAAGGGCAACTGATGTCGCTGGTCGTCCTCGTCTCCGCCAAGGGCGCGCCGGGCGTCACCACGCTCACCGTCGCCCTCGCCGCCCTGACCCCGGGCGCCGTCGCCGCCGACCTCGACCCGGACGGCGGTGACCTGGCACTGCGCTACCGCCGCCCGGACGGCGCACCGCTCGACGCCGAGACCGGCCTGCTCTCCCTGGTCGCCGGTCTGCGCCGGGACCAGCCCGGCCACCGCTGGCTGCCCACGGCCGCCCTGGGGGGCCCGGTGGCGCCGGGGGCCGACGGTCCGGGCCTGCCCGAGGGGCCGACCCGGCTGGAGGACCACCTGCAGGTCACCGGGGGCGGGCTGGACCTGCTGCTCGGCGTCAACGGCCCCGAGCAGGCCGGGGGTCTGGGCCCGCTGTGGAGCCCGCTGGCCCGGGCCCTGTCGGAGGCCGGGCGCACCGTGTTCGCCGACTGCGGCCGGGTCGGGCCGGCCTCGCCCACCATGCCGGTACTGCACCAGGCGGACGCGGTGATCGTGGTGGCCCGTCCGGAACTGGAGGAGCTGGCGCACCTGAGAGAGCGTCTGCGATTCCTGAACAGTGCAGTGCCAGGGCGGTTTGCGGGGCGTGCGCAGATCGGTGTGGTCCTTGTGGCGCCGGAGCGGGACCGCGCGGTGGCGGGCCGGACCGAGCAGTTGCTGCACTCGTCGGGGGTAGGCGTACCGGTGCTCGGCACGGTGGCGCTCGACCAGAAGGGGGCCGAGGCGCTGCGTGGGATGAACCGCAGCCGGCTGGCCCGCTCCACCCTGATCCGGTCGGTGCGCTCGTTGCTGCCCTCGGTCAGCCTGCTCGCCGGCTCGATCCCGGAACTGTCCGGCCCGGTCGAGGCTCCCCGCCCCAGCCGCTTCACCACCCCACCCCAGACCTCCCCCCAGGCTCCGACTCAGCCCCCCGCCCAGTCATCGGCTCAGTCACCCGGCCAGCCCTCGCCCCAGACCCCAGCCGGGAATTCGACCCAGACATCGACGCGGACATCAGCCCGGCCATCCGCGCCCCAGACCGCGAACCCGGCCGGGGCGTCCCCGCTCACCCCAGAGCCGGAGGTGAACCTCTTCGCCGAACCACGAGGCAAGGTCACCGTCCCGCCCGCGATCGCGCCGACCCCGATCCCGGCCACCGCGGCCACGATCAGCGCGACCACCGCCGCAGCGATCAGCCCGGCCCACCAGCCCAGCGAGGTCCACCCGACCAGCGCGGCCCACCGGTTCTCCTCGGCCCACCTCGGCGGCCAGGCCACCTCAACCGGCCCGGCCACCCCAGCCAGCCCGGCCGACCAAACCGACCAAGCCGCACCAGGCAGCCCGGCCCACCTGGCCGGCCAGGCAACCCCGGCCGGCTCGGCCTACCTCAGCACCCCAGCCCACCCGACCGGCCAGATCACCTCGACCAGCCCGGCCCACGAGGCCATCTCGTCCCGACCGAACGACCAGGCCACCCCGACCGAGTCGGCCTACCCGAGCACTCCGGTCCCCCCAACCGGGCAGACCACCTCGACCAGCCCGGCCCACGAAGCCTTTTCGCCCTACCAGACCGGTGATGTCACCACGACCGGCCAGGCCACCTCGATGGGCCAGACCAGGCCGGATACCCCGGAAAACCTGACGAACCAGCCCCTCGCGGGACACCAGGCCAGCGCGGCCGACCCGTCGGACCAGACCATTGCGGCTCACCAGGCCCTGTCGAGTCATCAAGCCCTTTCAGGCCACCAAGCTCTCTCGGACCCCCCAGCCAGCCCGACCACCGAAACCACCGCAACCGGCCTACCTACCCCGACCGCTGCAGCCACCCCGACAACCGCAGCGACCTCGGACGGCCCGATCACCTCGCCTCCCTCGACCACAGCGGCCCTGGCACCGACCGACGTCGCCGCACACCCACGTCCTCAAATCGTCGAACTGCCCGCCACCGGCACAAGGCCGGCGCCGGAACTGCGCCCAGGCTCCCGGATCGGGGCTCGCCTCGGGAGCCGGAGCGAACGTCGAGCCCGGTCCCGGAACGAAACCACCTCGGAGACCACTGGCGAACAGACACTGCCGCTGCGCAGGCAGAACTCGTTCTTCGGCGACGCCCCACCGGTGGACGAAGACCCGAACCTGCTCCCCCTGACCGTCGCTCCCGGCGTGTACACCCCTGCCCCCGTCGAGCAGCAGCCGGAACCGGAGCCGGAGACCGTCGAGGCTCCCAAGACCACCCCTAGTGTGCGGGGTTTCGCCGGTCTGACCACTCCGCCGATCGCGACCCCGCACACCCCCGAGGCGCAGAGCCCGGCCCCGAACAACGAGGCCCCTGACGAACTGCGTCACACCCGCTCTCGCCGGGCTGCCTTCGGGCGCGACCCGGGCACGCTCCAGACCAGCGAACGTCGCCGGGCCAGGCGTCATGTGATGCCCTCGGAAGAGAACGAGAAGACGCACGGCAGCGCGGACTACGGAAATCAGGCCGGGGAGGGAACGCCGGTCGTGGGCACCTGGCTGCAGGAGCGCGGTGCGGGCACCGACACGCCTGAACCGACTCAGACGAAGCCCACCAACAACGATGCGCTGGGTTGGGGCTGGGCCAAGGACCAGGGCGAGGGCACGCAGCCGCGGGCCACTCGAAACCTGACCGAGCCACCGGCCCCAGAACCAGCGGCCCCGGAGGACGAGCTCCCACCGCTCCCCCGCCGCGACCCGAAACTGGCCGAGACCAGGGGTTTCCCGGAACCTGCACCCGAACGGCGGGACAACGGCACCGGCTGGATCCCGCCCGACGTACCGCCTTCCGACCTCCCGCTGCTGCCCTCCTCCGTGCCGACCTCGATGCCCACCCCCGTCTCCGTCTCCTCGGACTCCTCGTCCCTAGGGGCCTCCGAGCCGGCGACCGTGTCGTCGTTGCCGGTCGACCGCACCGACATCCTGCGCGAGATCCGTGACCGGGCCCGGCGTGGAACCGACGGTTCGGGCACCTGGGCCGGACACCTGCGTTCGGCCGGAACGCCCACGGAGAACGAAACATCTACGGACACGCTCAGTGACACCTCCGTGAGCGAAGCGGCCGGCCCGGTCATCGACCCCTCGGTAGAGGCAGCCCCGAAATCGACTGAGGACGACGACCGCGACACCGCAATCGTGCGCCTGGTCCGCGACCCGTACGAGCCGCCCGAGCGCTACGAGGGCGCCGCCGACTCGCCGGAGCCTCCGGAAGGAGGTCGCTGATGGCCATCGACCAACGGGTCGTACGCCGCCTCCGCGAAGAGGTGGCCGACCTCCTGGCCCAGCAGCGCCGCGAGGACGCCCTCACCGGGGCCGCCCCGATGAGCGCCGAGGACGAGCGCCAGTACGCCCGGGCGGTGATCGGCCGGGTGCTGGATCTGCATGCCCGCTCGGAACTCTCGCTTGGCCGCACCCCTCCGGAGGCGGACGAGGAGACCGAGCTCGCCGAGGGCATCCACGCCGCCCTGTTCGGTGTGGGCCGGCTGCAGCCGCTGCTCGACGACCCGCTGGTCGAGAACATCGACATCAACGGCTGTGACCAGGTTTTCGTCGGCTACGCGGACGGCCGGGAGGTGGCGATGCCCCCGGTCGCGGAGTCCGACGACGAGCTGATCGAGCTGGTCCAGCTGCTCGGCGCCTACTCCGGGCTGACCAGCCGCTCGTTCGACGTCGCCAACCCGCAGCTCGACCTGCGCCTGCCGGACGGCTCCCGGCTCTCCGCGGTGATGGGGGTCTGCCCGCGGCCGGCCATCTCGATCCGCCGTTCCCGGCTCTCCCGGGTGACGCTGGACCAGCTGGTGGCCAACGAGTCGCTCACTCCCGAACTGGCCTCGTTCCTGGCGGCGGCCGTGCTGGCCCGCAAGAACATCATGATCGCGGGCGCCACCAACGCCGGTAAGACCACCATGCTGCGCGCCCTCGCCCACGAGATCCCGGCCACCGAGCGGCTGATCACCGTGGAGCGGTCGCTCGAGCTGGGTCTGGGCGAGTTCGCCGACCTGCACCCGAACGTGGTGCCGCTGGAGGAGCGCCTGCCCAACTCCGAGGGCCAGGGCGCGATCGGGATGGCCGACCTGGTGCGCCGCTCGCTCCGGATGAACCCGAGCCGGGTGATCGTCGGTGAGGTGCTCGGCGACGAGATCGTGACCATGCTGAACGCGATGAGCCAGGGCAACGACGGCTCCCTCTCCACGATCCACGCCAACTCGGCGCTGGAGGTGTTCAACCGGATCTGCACCTACGCGATCCAGTCGGCCGAGCGTCTGCCCACCGAGGCCACGATGATGCTGATCGCCGGGGCGATCGACTTCGTGGTGTTCGTCGAGCGCCGCAACGACTACGCCGAGGGCGGGCGGCTGCGCCGGATCGTGACCAGCGTGCGCGAGGTCAACGGGGTGGACGGCCGGGTGCTCTCGAGCGAGGTGTTCCAGCCCGGCACCGACGGTCGCGCGGTTCCGGCGGCCCCGATCGCCTGCATCGACGAACTGATCGCCGCGGGCTACGACCCGGCCGCGATGAGCAGTGTGCCCGCCCAAGGGGGGTGGCCGGGATGATCCAGGACCTGACCACCGGCCCGGTGGCGGCCGTGATCGCGGCCGGTGCCCTGGCCGGCGCCGGCCTCGCGCTGCTGCTCGACTCGATGCTGCGGCGCGAGCGCCACACCGGGGGCACCGACACCCGCACGCTCTCCGACCGGACCGTGCGCCGGCTGCGCGGTTTCGGCACCCGGCTGCCGATCGCCGTTCTCGCCGGGGTGTTCACCCTGCTGATCACCGCCTGGCCGGTGGCCGCGATCGCCGCCGTAACGATGATCCTGGCCTGGCCCGCGCTGATGGGCGGGGCCCGGCAGGAGCGGCAGCAGGCCGACCGGCTGGAGGCCCTGGCCCTGTGGACGGAGTCGCTGCGGGACACGATCGCCGGTGCGGTCGGTCTGGAGCAGGCGGTGATCGCCACCTCCCGGGCCGCCCCGGCGCCGATCGCCGACGAGATCGTCACCCTGGCCGACCGGTTGCGGGTGCGGGTGCCGCTGCCGACCGCGCTGCACCGGCTGGCCGACGACCTCGACGACGCCAGCGCCGACCTGGTGGTGGCCGCGCTGCTGCTGAACTCGCGGCTGCGCGGGCCCGGGCTGCGGCACGTGCTGACCAGCCTGTCCGAGTCGGTGCGGGCCGAGGTGGAGATGCGGGGCCGGGTCACCGCCGGCCGGGCCGCGACCCGGCGCAGTGTGCAGATCGTGGTCGCGGTGACCCTGCTGTTCGTGCTCGGGCTGCGCACCTTCAACCCGGGCTACGTGCAGCCCTACCAGAGCCCGGCCGGGCAGGTCGTGCTGGCGATCGTGGTGGGCTTCTTCGCCGCGGGCTTCTTCTGGCTGAAACAGCTGGCCGCCTACGACCTTCCGGAACGCTTCATGCACAGCGGCAACGCCACCACCGACCCGATGACCCGGGGGGTGCCCCGATGATCGCGATCGTGCTGGCCGGGGCGCTGGCCGGGACCGGGCTGCTGCTCCTGGTGCTGGCCTTCGCCCGGCCGGCCATGCGCGGGTCCGGTGCGCCGGGCACGCTGGCCGCCCTGGACGCCGAACGCCTCAAGGCCGTCGGCGTCGCCCAGACCCGGACCACCACCAACAGCGGTAGCCGGCTCACCTCGTCCGTAGGCCGTCAGATCCGGCGGCAGCTGGAGCTTTCCGGGGTGCGGCTGCCTGCGGGGTTGCGCGCCGACCTCTCCCTGATCGACCGCCCGATCGAGACCCACCTGGCCTACAGCCTGCTCGGCGCGGCGGTCGGCGCGGCCGTGCCGTTCGTCCTCGGCAGCCTGGTGGTCGGGCTCCTCGGCGGGCTGCCGGTGACCACGCCGGTGTTCCTGGGCCTGAGCGGGCTGGTGATCGGCACCTTCCTGCCCACCCTGCAGGCCGGGCAGCGGGCGGCGATCCGGCGGCGCGACTTCCGCCACGTGGTCGGCTCGTTCCTCGATCTGGTGGCGCTGAACCTGTCCGGCGGGCGGGGCGTTCCGGAGGCCCTCAACTCGGCCTCCTCGGTCAGCGACGGCTGGGCGATGGTCCGGCTGCGCGACACCCTGGCCATCGCCCGGCTGCAGGGTGTGACCCCGTGGTCGGCCCTGAGCCGGCTGGGCGAGGAGACCGCGGTGGCGGAGCTGAGCGACCTGGGCGCGGCTCTGGAACTGGTGGCGGACGACGGGGCGAAGGTCCGGGAGTCCCTGGCCGCGCGAGCGGCCTCGATGCGTCGTCGAGAAATGGCCGACGCGGAGGGCCGGGCCCAGGCCCGGTCCCAGTCCATGCTCATCGCCCAGCTCCTGCTGGCGGTGGGCTTCCTGATCTTCCTGATCTACCCGGCGATCGTCCGGGTCCTGAGCGGAACCTGAAGCAACGCGATGAAGGAGACTCCAGATGAAGAGCGGACCTTTCCGCTTCGACCCGGCCACTGCGGCGGGGTACGGGGAGATGGTGATCCGGGGCCGGATCGACGCCGCACGCAGCCGGGTGGTGCGCGGACCGCGCGACCGGGGTGCCTCGGTGGTGGAGTGGGTGGTGATCTCGGCCCTGCTGGTCGGGATCGCCGCGGCCGTGGGCGCCGTGCTGCTGGAGAAGCTGCGGTCGAAGGCCGACAGCATCAACCTCGACGGTGGCACGCCCTAAGCGGTGTCCGGGCCGGCCGGGACCGGGGTGCCAGCACGATCGAGCTGGCGCTGTACATGCCCCTGCTGCTGTTCGTCATCTTCGCCACCGTGCAGGCCGCTCTGCTGTTCCTGGGCAACCAGGCGGCCTCGGCGGCGGCCCGGGAGGCGGCCCGGGTGGCCCGGACCACCCAGGACGCCGGTGCGGCCGAGGCGCGCGGCCGGGCCTACGCGGCGCAGGTGGGCCAGGGCGTGATCGAGGGTGTGACGGTCCAGGTCTCCGCGGTCGGGGCGGACGAGGTGCGGGCGGTGGTGACCGGTCGCGGCGTGCAGGTGGTGCCCGGCATCCCCGGCCTGCGGATCGAGCAGGTCGTGCAGGGACCGGTCGAGGAATTCCGGCCGGACCTGTGAGAATCCGGCTGAGGAACCCGCGCCCGGGCCACCCGTGCGCCGAGACCGGCTCGATGTCGGTCGAGATCGTCCTGATCACCCCTCTGCTGGTGGCCTTCCTGCTGCTGGTGGTGGCGTTCGGCCGGTACGTGGCGGTGCGCGGTGAGGTGGAGGCGGCGAGCCGGGACGCGGTCCGGGCGGCGTCGCTGGAACGTGACCTGGGCTCGGCCCGGGCGGCGGCCACGCAGACCGCGAACGCCTCGCTGGGCGGGCGCTGGACCTGTGAGGCGGTCGGGCTGAGCGGTGAGTTCGTCGCGGGCGGCACGATCGAGACGGAACTGAGCTGCCGGGTACCGGTGGACGACCTGGGACTGCTGGGCCTGCCCGGCACGGTCTCGGTACGCGCCTCCAGCTCGGCGCCGCTGGACATCTACCGGCGCACCGGCGGTGCCCCGTGAGCAGACAGCTTCGGTTCAGCGGTGACGACTCCGGTCAGGCAACGGTTTTCGTGGTGGCGTTCGCGGTGGTGCTGCTCGTGCTGGCCGGACTGGTGGTGGACGGCGGGCTGGCGATCAACGCCCGCCAGCGGGTGACGGACGACGTGGAGCAGGCCGCGCGCGCCGGCGCCCGCGAGATCCAGGTGGACACGCTCCGCGAGAGCGGGACGGTCCTGATCGACCCCGAGGCGGCCCGGGCCGCGGCCGGTGAGTTCCTCGCCGCCCGCGACTACCCGGCCTCCGGGGTGACCATCTCGGCCGACACCGAGCAGGTGGCGGTGCGCGCGACGATCGAGCAGAAGACCGCACTGCTGTCCCTGATCTTCTTCAACAGTTTCACCGTGACCGCCCAGGGCCAGGCCCGGCCCGCGGTGGGCATCACCGGGGAGGGCTTGCCATGACGGCGCATTCCGCGGACCGGGCGGCAACGGGTGCCGGCCGGTTCACCCAGCAGGCGCGGGACTCCGGCCCCGCGCCCCGGCGTTCCCGGGTGGGCGCCGTGTTCTCCGCGCTCGCCCTGCTCGCTCTGGTGGCCGGGGTACCGGTGGGGTTGTACGTGCTCGCCGCCCCGCTGCTGGCCGACGGCAGGCTGTCCGAGGAGCTGACCCTGACCGGCACCCTGGGCATCGCCCAGGTGCTGGCGGTCCTGGTCGTGGTGGCCGCGCTGGCCTGGCTGCAGTTCGTGATCTGTGTGCTGGTCGAGCTCGGGGCCGCGCTGCGGGGCGGGGTGCTGGCCGCACCGGTGCCGTTGTCCGGGCCGAGCCAGCGGCTGGCCCGCTGGCTGGTCGGCTCGATGCTGCTGGCCGGGGTGATGGCCGGGCAGATGGGGGTGGCGCAGGCGGCGACCCGGCCGGACCTGGGCGCGGCCCGGTCCGACACCGTGGTCTCCAGCCAGCAGGCCACGTACACCGACCCGGACACGTTCTACGTGTTCGACGCCAACACCGCACCGCCCAAGGCGGTCGAGGCCGAACCGGTCAGCCACGTGAGCAACCGGCAACTGACCGCCCGGCAGGCCGCCGCCGAGGCGGCGAACGCCCGGCGCAACGCGGCCCAGGCCGACCGGGGCTCCCCCGTCTCGGCCAGTCAGCTGAGCCGCGACGAGCTGGCTCTGGACGGGCACAAGGTCTACGTGGTGGAGGCGCCGACCGGCCGACACCACGACACGCTCTGGGAGATCGCCGAGCGCCACCTCGGTGACGGCCGGCGCTACCACGAGATCTACCGGCTCAATGAAGGACGTCTGCAGCCGGACGGTCGCACCCTGCACCTTGCGCGGTTGATCCAGCCGGGTTGGCGGCTGATCCTGCCCGAGGACGCGGTCGGGGTGACGCGCTGGGTGGCCGACCGCACCCCGCCGCGCGAGCGAGCCGCAGATCCGACTCCGCAGCAGGACGAAAAGCCCCGGGGGGAAGAGGAAAGCCGAGGCAGCGGGAACAGCAACGGCGGCGCAGCCGGTCCGGCCACATCGACCAACCGCCCGTCCGCCACCCGCACCGCCACCACGGCTCCGTCCAGCACAGCCCCTTCCAGCACGGCCCCGACCAGCACCGCTCCCTCCAGCACGGCCCCGACCAGCACAGCTCCGTCCAACACCGGTTCGGCACCTAGCGTCTCGCCGTCGGCTACTTCACCCACGGGACGCATCGCCAGCGCGGGCGACCCCAATTTCCTTCCCCCGCAACACCCCGGTGTGGCCACGCAGGGCCAGGGCGTCCTACCGAGCGACCCCACTCCGCCCCGAGGCACCTCCACCGCCCGGCCTTCCACGAACACCACAACGACCCCGCCCACCAGCACCGCCCCGCCGACGAACACCGCCACCGGCGCAGCACCCGGTGGCGCCGGCGCGGCCACCACTACCCGCGCCCCCAGCGCAACTGGGCCCAACAGCAGTACCGGCGCACCCTCGTCCTCAAGCAGTTCCAGCACCACCAAGGCCGCCCCACCGACCGCGATGGAGACCACAGCCCCCACACCCCCGGTAGCCACGCCCAGCCAGAGCCTCAGCACCGCAGACGGTTCCGACCTTCCCGCCGAGCTGATCGGTGCCGGCCTGGTCACCGCGGCCCTGCTGGGCACCCTGCTGCTGATCCGCCGCCGTCGGCGGGGTGGGCAGGACCAGCCCGGCGAATTCGAACGGGACACCGAGGTCTGGCTGCGTACCGGTGCCGACGCCGACCGCGGCGCCCTGCTCGACCTCGCCCTCCGGTCGCTGCCCCGGGCCTGCCGTGAGGCCGCCTTACCCCTGCCCCAGGCCTACGGCGCGGTGGTCGACGACGAGGGCCTCGACCTCCTGCTGACCATGGCCCATGCTTCCGCTCCCCCGCCCTGGGCCGCCCTGGACGATGGCTTGCGCTGGCGCCTGACTTACGACGACGCCCAGCATCTGGTGGCCCACGGAGACAGCGCCTATCCGCTGCTGGCCTCGGTCGGCCGTGACCACCTGGGGCGCGACGCACTGATCAACCTGGGGGCGGCGGCCGGACCGGTCGCGGTGATCGGCAGCCCGGGCATGGCCGCCGCCGTGGTCCGCGCCCTGGCCCTCGGTCTGGCCGGGAACCCCTGGTCGCGGGGCATCGAAGTGCTCACCGCCGATCTTCCCCCGGCTCTGCCGGCCATCGCCGCGGGTCGGCTGATTCCCGTCGCCGGCGCGAAAGCCCTTACTGAGCAACTGGAACAAGGGTCGACCCGGATGCCCCGCACCGGCCCCGTCCAGATCCTCACCGGTGGCCCCGCTCCCGGCAGCCGTCCCGAACGAGTGGCCATCTACGGCGCTCCGCTCAACGTGCAGACCGCCTCCCGACTGCAGACCGTGGTCGCCCGCGGCGCCGACCTGGCCGTCCTGGTCACCGGTGAACTGCCCGGCGCCCGCTGGCGCCTGCAGGTGGACGACTCCGGAGTGCTTACCTGCGACGAACTCTCGTTGCAGGTCACAGCGAACCGACTGGGCGACGGCAGCATCGAGCGCCTGCACACCCTGTTCGTCTCGGCCGGCACCCCCGACCTACCGGTCGCCACCGGACCCGAGGGCGAGCGGGTGGTGAGCGCCGACCTGCCCGAGGGCGTGGTCGAGACCGACGACATCACCTGGTCCCAGTCCACCGTCCGGGTGGCCGTTCTCGGCGAGGTCGAGGTGCACGCCCCCGGGCGGATCGACCCACGCCGCCTGGTGGTGGCCGAGGAGATCCTGGCCTACCTGGCCCTGCACCCGGCCGGCACCCACCCCACGGTGCTCGGCTCAGCGATCTGGCCGCGCGGCGTCACCGCCGACGTGCGCGACGACATGCTGGCCGAGGTCCGGGAGTGGCTGGGGCCGGACGAGTCCGGGCAGCCCCGGCTGCGCGAGGGTTCGGACGGCCGGCTCCGGCTGACCTCCGACGTGCCCTGCGACTGGGACGTGCTTCGCACCCTGATCGACCGGGCCGACCGCGCCGGGCAGGCGGGCGACCAGACCCGTGAGCGCGACCTGCTGATCCGGGCGCTGCACCTGGTGCGGGGCCCCCTGGTCGGCGGGATCGCGCACGGCACCTACACCTGGCTGCCCCGCACCGGGGTGGAACGCCAGGCCGAGCACCTGATCCTGGACGCGGCCGGCCGGCTCTGCCGGATCACCTCGGAAGAGGGTGACCACCTGGCCGTGGAGCAGGCCGCGACGGCCGGGCTACGGGCGGTGCCGCACGCGCAGAACCTGTGGCGCCACATCATTCGCGCCGAGTACGCCCTGGGCGGGCCCGGCCGACTGCACGACGTGGCCGACCACGTGCGCTTCGTCCTGGCCTCGTCCGGGGTGGACATCGAACCCGAGACCGCAACGTTGATCGAGCACCTCGCCGGTAGCGCTCAGACACAGAGTGGCGCCTATTGATCCACGGACCGTGACGGGTAGTGACAGACGGGGGAACTTTTCCTGCGAATCGGACACAGTGAACTTTGAACCACTACAGTCCCTTCCGTGCCGACGCCCCGCGCTCTGACGCCTGCCCGCCGACTCCCCCTGATAGCCGCAGTACTGGCCGTGGTCCTGGCCATCGGAGGTTCCGCCTACGCCCTGGGAACGGGCGAGGCCAAGACCACCGCTACCCCCAGCGCGGCCGCCGCCGGCGCGAAAGGTGTGGAGCGGAAGGTGAAGATCGGTGTCTTCCGGGGCACCTCGCCCTGGGAGGTCGACCAGTTCGGCGACTGGCTCGGCCGGGACGTGCACTACGCGGTCGACTACTCCACCCGCACCACCTGGAAGGAGATCGCCGACCCGGAGTGGATGCTGAGCACCTGGGAGGGTTCGCCCTACCGGATGGTCTACGGCGTGGCCATGCTGCCGATCGGCAAGGGCGACAAGTCCACGATCGCCAAGGGTGCCAAGGGCAAGTACAACAAGCACTACCGGGAGCTCGCCAAGAACCTGGTGAAACACGGCCAGGGTGACGCCATCCTGCGTCTGGGCTGGGAGTTCAACCACCCCTCGTACCGCTGGCACCCGACCAACCAGAAGCAGTTCGTCACCTACTGGCGCAAGATCGTCAAGACCATGCGCTCGGTGCCGGGCGCGTCCGGGCTGCAGTTCGACTGGAACGTCAACAACGGCAACCAGAGCAAGCCGAACTTCGACCCGACCAAGTACTACCCGGGCAACAAGTGGGTGGACTACATCGGCGTCGACATCTACGACATCTCCTGGCCGCACTACCCGTACCCGAAGAACTGCGGGAAGGCCTGCCGCCTGAAGCAGCAGAAGAAGGCCTGGAAACTGGTCACCGGCCAGCAGTACGGCCTGAACTTCTGGGCGGACTTCGCGCGGCGCAAGGGCCGGCCGATGGCCCTGCCGGAGTGGGGCGTCTGGAAGCGCAAGGACGGTCACGGCGGCGCCGACAACCCGTACTACGTCACCCAGATGCACAAGTTCATCAACAACCCGAAGAACAAGGTTGCCTACCACGCCTACTTCGAGTTCAGCGCACCCAGCGGCGACCACCGGCTCTCGGCGATGAAGAACTCGGGTAAGCGGTTCAAGAAGTTGTTCGGCTAGTCAACTGAACCGGCCGTAGCCGGCGACCGTCCGGCTGGCCTTGTACCCCGAGCAGGAGATGGTCGACCGGTAGGCCGGCCGGATCCGCTTGGTCAGCGCCCCCTTCACCGGCGCACTGCTGTCCCGGGTGTTGTTGATCAGCTTCGGGAAGCCGGACAGAGCGGTGCTGACCACCTTGTTCCCGGAACCGCTGACGTGGTTGCCGATCACCGCGGCGTCGTAGTTCTTCACGTACTGGGCCCCGGCCGGGGCCCGCACCACCTGCTGGGCAATCAGGTTGTTGCGGACCTCGACCCGGCGGCTGGCGTATCCCACGATCACGCCGGCCGCCGAGCGGGCGATGGTGTTGCGGCGGATCTTCACGTCGGCCGCCCCGGTGGCCGCGGTCGGGCCGGCCGCCTTCACCGCGGCCCCGTTCTCGGAGTTGAAGATGATGTTCCGCTCGATCACGCCCGGGCCGGAGTTGTAACCCGGCATCAGGTAGATGTTGTGGAAGTTCATGAACGCGCCGCCGACCGCGTCGTTGTCGTGGATGCAGTTGTCGGCGATCCGGTAGGCGCGGGGCATCCCGTTCTTCACCGAGGAACTGACCATGATGTTGGAGACCCCGACGGAGCCCCAGACCTCGGCGTCGACGAACTCCCAGCCGGTGCCGCCGTCGAACTTGACCAGGAACTCCTTGCGCCCACCGGCCGGGTTGTGGGTCACGTTGATGCCCGAGACCTTCCAGTAGTCGGCGTTCTCGAGCTGCAGCGTGCCCTTCAGCAGCACGCGCTCACCCGGCGCGGCCTGCAGCCGGATCGGCGCCCCGGCCCGTCCGGGCCGGGCCCCGTAGCCGGCCGCCCCCACGTAGGTGCCGCCCTTCACCAGGATGGTGTCACCGGGCTCGGCCAGTTTGATCGCCTTGGTGATGGTGGCCAGCGGTTTGTGCGACGAGGCGAGCCGGGTGGTGCCGTCGTGCCCCTCGGGTGCGACCAGGATGGTCTGCCCCAGCACCTTGCTGCCCGCCCGCTCCGCCGCCGGCCTCGCGGCCACGTCGGCGTGCGACGGAAGCGCCAGCAGCGCAGCGGATACGGCGGATGCTGCGGCGACCGTGAAGCCGAGGAACAGGGCGCGAGGGTTGCGTCGGGTCAGCACACCCCTTTGCTCGACCCGATCTGACCCCCGCTTGAGTGACGCCCGAGTAGCCCCGCCCCGAACGGAGCAGTTATCAGAAACCGCGCCGCAGGATCACCAGTGCGCGGTCGTCGCCCTCCTCGGTGCGGATCGCTCCGGTGATGTGGGCGGCGGCGCCCTCCACCCCGCGCGCGATCAGCGGATCGGCCCGTCCCACCAGTCGGTCGATGCCCCGCCCGACGTCGACCCCACGACTCTCCACCAGGCCGTCGGTGAAGAGCATCAGGGCGTCACCGCGTTGCAGCCGTCCGGTGACCGCCGGGTAGACCGCATCCTCGATCACCCCCAGCGCAGGCCCCTGTTCGCCGTCCAGCACCTCCCACCGACCCGATCCGGCGTGGTAGTGCGCGACCGGCGGATGGCCGGCCCCGCTCACCGAGAACAGCCCGGTGGTCAGGTCGACACTGACGTGAACCGCGGTGGCAAAAGCCTCCTCGGTGCCGAACTGGGTGCCCAGGCGCACCACGTGCTGGTTGGCCGCGGCCAGGAAGCCGGCGGCCGGCACGGCGTCGAGCAGGGCGCCCATCGCCCCGGCCAGCAGCAGGGCCCGGGCGCCGGCCTGGTAGCCGTTGCCGGAGACGTCGACCAGCACCACCTCCAGCCGGTCGGGCCGGGGCTGAGCGGTGAGCAGGAAGTCGCCGCTGAAGGAGTCGCCGTAGGCCGGGCGCAGATCGGTGTCGAACCGCCAGCCCTCGGGCAGTCGGGGGCTGACCGACCGGATCAGCATCTCGTTGCGCAGATCGATCAGGACCGCGTCGGCGGTGGAGGCGTCGCGCAGGCCGGAGTCGGCGGCGTCGCGCTCGCGACGCTGGATCCAGCCGAGCAGGACGGCGCCCAGTGAGACGCCGGTGACCGGCACCAGCGACCAGAACTGCTGACCGGTGAGGGCCAGCACGACGGTGACCACCACCCCGATCAGCGCGGCATCCCGTACCAGGTGACGCGGGCGCACCACGGCCGAGCCGAGGATCAGGAAGAGCCCGACGCAGGCGGCCGGCAGCAGGACCGGGGCGTGCTGGGCGACCAGGGCGAAGCCCAGGGCGGCGACGACGTTCAGCCAGATCCGGCCCGGGCCGGGGTAGCTGCCCTCGTCGACCCAGCGACGGGTGGAGGAGGCGACGCGACGGGCCCGGCGGCCCAGGTCGCCCGGTCGCGCGGTGGAGGTCATCGCCGACCGCCGCGGTGCGGGAATGCGAACGGGCCCTTTACCCGGACTTCTGCCCGGACCTTTGGCCGGGCGCCCGGGTGCCGGGACACCAGGCCGTGGTGACCTGGGCCCGGGCAGCCGGGACGAGCCGTGGTTCAGCGTGACCATGCCCCGATCCTAGCCACACTGTAACCACTTGACCACGATGAGTAATCGTGAGGTGTCTGAGGCCCAGTGGGCGTTTCGGGTAGTACTGGCCTACTGGGTGTCGGCCCTACTGGGCGCCGGTCTCGGACTCGGGCAGGGGCGGCAGGACGCCGGTGGTCTCGTACGAGCTGAGCTGGTCGATCCGGCGGGCGTGCCGCGGGTTGCCGCTGAACGGCTCGGCCAGGAACGCCTCGACGAACCCGGTGGCCTCCTCGAGGGAGTGCATCCGGCCGCCGACCGCGATCACGTTGGCGTCGTTGTGCTGACGGCCCAGCTTGGCGGTCTCCAGGCTCCAGGCCAGGGCGGCCCGGACTCCCTTGACCTTGTTCGCCGCGATCTGCTCACCGTTGCCGGAGCCGCCGACGACGACGCACAGGGTGCCCGGCTCGGCCGCCACCGCCTCGGCCGCCCGCAGGCAGAACGGGGGGTAGTCGTCCTCCGGGTCGTACTGGTGCGGCCCGTGGTCGACGATCTCGTGACCGGCCTCGGTGAGGTGCTTGGCCAGATGCTGCTTCAGTTCCAGACCCGCATGGTCGGATCCCAGGTGCACGCGCATGAGGAACAGTCTGGCACTCCCGCCCGGGGGCAGGAGTGCCGGACTGGCCGAAGGCTCAGACGTCGAACTGCGGAGATTCCGTCCGGGTGCGCTTGAGCTCGAAGAAGTAGGGGTTGGAGGCGACCAGCAGGGTGCCGTCCCAGAGCTTGCCGGCCTCCTCGCCGGTGGGCACCCGGGTGATCACCGGCCCGAAGAAGGCGGTGCCGTTGAACGCCACCACCGGGGTGCCGACGTCCTGCCCCACCTTGGTGATGCCCTCGGCGTGGCTGGCCCGCAACTGCTCGTCGTACTCGTCGCTGTCGGCGAACCGGGCCAGCTCGGCGGGCAGGCCCACCTCGGCCAGCGCGGTGGAGATCACTACGGAGTAGTCCTCCTCCTTCTTGTAGTGGATCTGCGCACCCATCGCGTCGTACAGCGCCTTCACGTACTTCTCGCCGTGCAGCTCACGGGCGGCGATGATCACCCGCACCGGGCCCCAGCCCCGGTCCATCAGGTCGCGGTAGACCTGCGGCAGGTCGTCCTTGCCCTCGTTCAGCACCGAAAGGCTCATCACGTGCCAGTTCACGTCGACCGGGCGGACCTTGCCCACCTCGAGGATCCAGCGCGAGGTGGCCCACGCGAACGGGCAGAGCGGGTCGAACCAGAAGTCGGCGGTGCTGCGTTCGGTCATCGCAAAGGGCTCCTCGACGCGAAGGGCTGTAGTCAGGCGGCTACAACGCGCCCGGTGCCCGATCTCATCCCCGCACACCCGCGCAGCGCCCCGGGGTCCCGGGTGAGAGGATCCGGCTTGAGCAAAATCCGACCGAGGAGGACCCTGTGCCCGGTACGAACCTGACCCGGGACGAGGCGGCCGCCCGCGCCGCCGCGTTCACGGTGCAGTCGTATGACATCGATCTGGACCTGACCACCGGCGCCGAGACCTTCCGCTCCGTCACCACGGTGCGGTTCACCGCCACCGACGAGGCCCCGGGCCTGTTCATCGACCTGATCGCCCCCACGGTGCACGAGGTCGTGCTGAACGGGAACCCGCTCGACGTCGCCGAGGTGGTCAGCACCGCGCGCATCGCGCTGCCGGGTGTGACCGCCGGTGCGAACGAACTGCGCGTGGTCGCCGACGCCGAGTACATGCAGACCGGTGAGGGCCTGCACCGCTTCGTCGACCCGGTCGACGGCGAGACCTACCTCTACACCCAGTTCGAGGTGGCCGACGCCCGGCGGGTTTTCGCCTGCTTCGACCAGCCCGACCTCAAGGCCACCTACACCTGGACGGTGCAGGCGCCCAGCCACTGGCAGGTCGTCACGGTGGCCTCCGCGGTCGAGCCGGAACCCGCGGGCGAGGGCACCTCGGTGTGGCGGTTCGCCCCCACCGAGCTGATGAGCCCCTACGTCACCGCCCTGGTGGCCGGGCCCTACCACCGCGTCACCGACGAGCTGACCGTGCGCGACGGCCGCACCATCCCACTGGGCGTGTTCTGCCGTAAGTCGCTGGCCGAGCACCTCGACGCGGACAACGTCATCGCGATCACCAAGGCCGGGTTCGCCTGGTTCGAGGAGACCTTCGACTGCGACTACCCGTTCCCCAAGTACGACCAGCTCTTCGTCCCCGAGTTCAACGCCGGGGCGATGGAGAACGCGGGCGCGGTGACCATCACCGAGGTCTACGTGTTCCGCTCGCGGGTGCCGCAGGCCCTGATCGAGCGCCGCGCGCTGACCATCCTGCACGAGCTGGCCCACATGTGGTTCGGTGACCTGGTCACCTTGCGCTGGTGGGACGACCTGTGGCTGAACGAGTCGTTCGCCGAGTACGCCAGCACCCGCTGCCAGGCCGAGGCCACCGAGTGGGCCACCTCCTGGACCACTTTCAGCAGCGCCGAGAAGTCCTGGGCCTACCGCCAGGACCAGCTCAGCTCCACGCACCCGATCGTGGCCGACATGCGCGACCTCGAGGACGTGGAGGTCAACTTCGACGGGATCACCTACGCCAAGGGCGCCTCGGTGCTCAAGCAGCTGGTGCACTGGGTCGGCCAGGAGGACTTCGACGCCGGGCTGCGCAAGTACTTCAAGACCCACGCCTGGGGCAACACCACGCTGAAGGACCTGCTCGGGCACCTCGAGGAGACCAGCGGCCGCGACCTGGACAGCTGGTCCAAGGCCTGGCTGCAGACCGCCGGGGTGAACACCCTGCGCCCGGTGATCGAGACCGGCGAGGACCGGGTGATCACCCGCTTCGCCATCGCCCAGGAGGCCACCGCGGAGTACCCGCACCTGCGTCCGCACCGGCTCGTGGTCGGTGGCTACGACGTGGTCGAGGGCAAGCTGCGCCGCACCACCCGGATCGAGCTGGACGTCACCGGTGCACTCACCGAGGTGCCGCAGCTGGTCGGCTCGGCCCGGCCGGACCTGATCCTGATCAACGACGAGGACCTGGCGTACACCAAGATCCGGCTCGACGCCGGGTCGCTGGACACCGCCACCGGGCACCTGGCCCACTTCGAGGACTCCCTGGCCCGCACCCTGATCTGGGGCGCGGCCTGGGACATGACCCGCGACGCGGAGCTGCCCGCCCGCTCGTTCGCCGACCTGGTGCTGGCCAACATCGCCTCGGTCGACGACCCGAGCGTGGCCCAGACCCTGCTGCGCCAGCTCTCGGCCACGCTGGAGTCGTACGTCGCCCCGGAGTTCCGCGAGGCGACCACGGCGGCGGCCGCCGAGAAGCTGTTCGCCCTGCTGAAGACGGCCGAGCCGGGCAGCGACACGCAGTTGCTGCTGGCCCGCTCGTTCGCCGCGCACGCGAGCACGCCGGAGCAGCTGGCCTCGATCCGGGCCCTGCTGTCCGGTGAGCTGAGCATCGACGGGCTGGCCGTGGACACCGAGATGCGCTGGAGCCTGCTGATCGCCCTGGTGGCCGGCGCGGTGGCCGGTGAGGCGGAGATCGACGCCGAGCTGGCCCGGGACGACACGGCCACCGGCCGGGTGCACGCTGCGGCGGCCCGCGCCGCGGTGCCCACGCCGGAGGCCAAGGCGGCCGCGTTCAAGAGCGTGGTGGAGGACGGCGACCTGCCGAACACGGTGCAGCAGGCCGTGATCGGCGGCTTCAACCGGGTGCACGACCGCTCGCTGCTGGCGCCCTACGTGGCACCGTACTTCGCGGCGCTCACCAAGGTCTACGCCGAGCGCACGAGCGAGATGGCGGCCCAGATCGCGACCGGGCTGTACCCCTCGGCGCAGCCGGTGAACCACGTCCTGGCCGCTACCCAGGAGTGGCTGGACGCCTCGGAGGCCGAGCCGGCGCTGCGCCGGCTGGTGGTCGAGGGCCGCGACGCGGTGGAGCGCGCCGGGCGAGCGCAGGAGCGTGACCTGCAGGGCTGAAAAGCGTTGTAAAGCCCACTGCACCAACTGGGGACGTCCGTGGCCGGCCGGCCACGGACGTCCCCAGTTCGGTTCTGGTCGGCTACCCGAACAGTTCGAGGAACCGGTCCTGCGACTGCGGCATGTCGGTGAGCATGTGGTTGCCGTTGTCACCCACGTCGAACTGGAAGTACGCCTGGTAGGCCACGTTGTTCAGTGGATCGTCGATGAACTCGTGCATCCGCTCGATGAAGTACGGGTTGTCGCCGCCGCCGTGCCCGTCGGTCACCGTGCGGTCCCACAACCCCCACTCCGGCAGCGTCAGCGGCTTTCCGTGTTCCGCGGCGAACCGGGACCAGTGCTTCAGGCCGAACTGGGCGTTGTACACGTCGTCCCAGGCCTTCTTCTGGTGCTGCAGGCGGCAGTCCGCGTCGCAGTCGGCCGGGTACGGATAGGTGCCGTCGGCCCAGGAGATGTCGTAGACGTCGGCCCCCACGTAGTCCACGTAGGCGTCACCCGGGTAGAAGACCGCACTGTTGTAGTTGTTCCCGCCGCTGCTGACATTCCAGTCGAACTGCAGGTTCTCGGCCCCGGGCACGGCACGCATGGTCTTGACCACCTGGCGCCAGTAACCGATGAAGTCCTCCCGGTCGTCCGGGTGCCAGCGCCAGGCCCCCAGGTTGAACTCCCAGCCCAGGCGCAGGATCGCGTCCTCCTGGCCGTACTCGACCAGGTTCCGGGCGAGCCGGCGGTAGTAGCGGTTGTAGTCCCCGTCGGCCCCGGCGGCCAGGCTCACCTTCAGGTGCTTGGCCTCGGGCAGCATGGCCAGGCCGTAGACGATCCGGTAGTCGTGCTTCTGCCAGGCCTTGAGCTGGTCGTAGGGGTTGGCGATCTCCTTCCAGGTGGAGCGCAGCGAGAAGTCGACCACGTAGTCGACGTCCCGGCCCAGCCAGTCGCCGAACTCCTGCACGTCCTCCGGCGAGGTGCTGCGGAAGACGCCGACTTTCACGCCCTTCTCCACCCCGGTGGCGGTGGGCGCGGGCTCACTCGTGATCGGCGCACTCGTAGGCTCGGCCTCGGTCGGCCGCAACACGACGTAGACGCCGGCGCCGACCGCCACGACGACCACCAACAGCAGGGCTACCAATGAAAAAACGCGCTTGGAACTCACGACCTACGCAATCTCCGGTGGGGCCGCGTCGTCGATGGTGATCCGGAACTCCGCGGCGAGCAGGGGGGCCAACTGGCTCAGCTGGGTGGAACTCACTGTGGTGCCCGCGAGCTGAGAAAGCCCGGTGATCCGGTGCAGTTCGGCGCCGCGCAGGTCGACCTCTTCGAGCTCGGCCCGCTGCACGTCGAGGGTCGGCACCGAGGTCTGCAGGAAGGCCACCGACCGGGCCTTCGCATCGGCCAGGTCGAGTTCCTCGATGGTGCAGCGGGTGAAGGCGACGTCGCGCAGCGTGGCTCCGCGCAGGTTCAGGTAGGTGATCTTGCAGTCGACGAAGTGCACCGAGCCCCAGCTGTTCTCGTACATCTCCGCCGAGCCGATCCGGGACCCCTCGACCCGCACGTCGCGCCAGTCGCCCCGCCCGGCCCGCAGCGAGGGCAGGCGGGCCTGCGAGATCACCGTGTCGCGCAGCCGGGTGGAGCGCAGGTCGGCCTCGTCCACCCCGACGTCGGTGAAACTGCACTCCATCACCACGGCGCCGGACAGGTCGACCGCGTCGGTCTGCAGCCCGGCGAACGCCAGGCCGTCGATCCGGGCACCGGGCTGCAGGTCGGCCTGGTCTCCCGATTCCAGCCCGGTGAGCCGGATCTCGCCGATCCGCGGGCCCGGCTGCCTACTGCGCCGGCGCTGAGAACTCACTCCGGCTCGACCCAGTCGTTCGGGTGCAGCTTGGCGTCGACCGTGCGGATCAGGCTGGTCACCCGGGCCGAGTCCATCAGCTCGTCGAGCAGCACCGGCTGGCCCACCCCGTCGGCCATCGGCACCCGCCAGTTCGGGTACTCGTCGTTGGTGCCGGGCTGGTTGATCGTGCGGCGGTCGCCCACCGCGTCGGCCAGCTGCACCCCGATCAGCCGGGCCGGGGTCATGGTCAGGAACACGTGCAGCGCCTCGACCTTGTCCCGCTCGGTCGGGCCGACCTTGAGCAGGCCGAGCTTGGTCAGCTGGTCGAGCACGGCCTGCCGCTCGGCCGCGTCGATCGCCGCCTCCTGCTCGTAGGGGCGGGTGAGCAGGCCCAGCCGCTCCCGCAGCTCGATGTGCTCACCGGCCAGGTACCCGGCCGTGGGCGGCAGGTCGTGGGTGGTGACGGTGGCCAGGCAGAGCTCGCGCCAGGCGCTGGGCGGCAGCGGCATGCCGTCGCCCTCGTAGTCCCGCTCGAACCACAGGATGCTGGTGCCCAGGACCCCGCGCTCCTTCAGGTACTCGCGGGCCGAGGCCTCGACGTTGCCCAGGTCCTCGCCGATCACGAAGCAGCCCGCGCGGTGCGCCTCCAGGGCGAGCACCCCGATCATCGCCTCGTGGTCGTAGCGCACGTAGGTGCCGTCGGCCGGGGTGTTGCCCTCGGGCACCCACCAGAACCGGAAAAGCCCCAGGATGTGGTCGATCCGGAGGGCGCCGGCATGACGCAGCAGGGTGCGCAGCATGTCCCGGTAGGGCCCGTAGCCCAGCTCGGCCAGCCGGTCGGGCCGCCACGGCGGCTGCGACCAGTCCTGCCCCTGCTGGTTGAACGCGTCCGGCGGGGCGCCCGCCGTGACGCCTCCGGCCAGCACGTCGGCCAGGGCCCAGGCGTCGGCACCGTCGGGGTGCACCCCGACCGCGAGGTCGTGCACCACGCCCACCGACATCCCCGCGTCGCGGGCCACCTCGGCCACCCCGGCCAGCTGCTGGTCCAGGCACCACTGCAGCCACATGTGGAACTCGACCCGGTCGGCCATCTCCTCCCGCACCTGCTTGACCGCCGCACCGCGGGGGTCGTGGAAGTGCGTGGGCCAGTCGGCGGCAGGCAGGCCGTAACGCTCGGCCAGGGCGCTCCAGACCGCGAAGTCCTCCAGCCCCTGCCCCTCGCGCTGGCAGTACGCCTCGAACGCGGCCTGCCGCTCACGGCTGCGCGGGAACTCGAAAACCGTCTGCAGAGCGGTGTTCTTGGCCTCCCAGACGGCGTCGCGGTCGAGTTCGCCCGGGTCGGTGTTCAGCGCCCGCAGCGCCTCGGCCTGCCACTCCAGGATGGCGCGCTCGGTGCTCGGCAGGTAGCCGACCTCGAGGATGTCCTCCACCCGCAGGTAGACCGGGTTGAAGAAGCGCCGGGTGCTGGGCAGGTAGGGCGAGGGCGTCATCGGGGCCACCGGCTCGGCCGCGTGCAGCGGGTTCACCAGCACGAAGTCGGCCCCGCCGGAACGGGCGCTCCAGCCGGTCAGCTCGGCCAGGTCGGCCAGGTCGCCCAGACCCCACGAACGGGACGAGCGCACCGAGTACAGCTGGGTCATGAAGCCCCAGGCCCGGCTGTCGGCCACCGAGGGCGGCAGCTCGATCTGCCGCGGGGTGACGATGTAGGGGCGGAACGCCTCGACCGAACTGGCCGTGGGGTTCTCGCTGCCGGGGTAGCGGGCCTGCGGCTGGTAGCGCGCCCAGAGCGTGTGATACCCGAGCGGGATGTCGCCCAGCACCACGTAGTTCACCCGCCGCACGGTGTGCCCGTCGAACGTGGCCCGCGCCTCTTCCGGCTGCTCGGCCGCCAGGGGCAGGGTGAGCAGCGTGCCGTCCTCGGTCTCCAGCTTCACCTCGACCCGGTGCAGCGGCAGGTCGGAGTCGATGTGCACCGGGATGACGGCCTGGTCGCCCTCGCGCACCACGGTCACGTCCGGCAGCATCTTCTCCCACGGCCGGCGGCGCACCTCCTCCAGCGCCGCCCGCACGTCGTGGCCGGTGCGCACCGGGATGTCCAGCGCCTCCAGCACGCCGCAGAGGGTCTTGGTCGACACCGCGACCGTGCTGCCCTGCCAGTCCTTGAACTCGGTGGCCACGCCGAGCGCGGCGGCCAGGTCGGCCAGTTCCTGCGGGGCGGTGGCGGTCAGGTCGAGCCGGCCGTCGACGAGGGCGGGCCGGGTGACGATGTCGTCGTCGTGGTCCGGGTTGTCGTCCGGGCCGGTCCGGCCGCCCAGGGCGATGCCCGCGGGTGGGGTGGGGGCGCTGACGTCGTAGACCGACCCCTCGTCGTCCGGTCCGACGATCGAGTCACGGCTGTCACGGCTGTCACGGGAAGGGCGCTGGTCGGTCACCGTTGTGCTTCCGTCGCGTTCGTCGGGGTCTGCAATGTTTTCGATCGGGCTCTCGCCGGTGAATCCTGCCAGACATCGCGCACGCACGGTGGGGCGCCGCCACGCCCCGTCCCCCTCGATCCTCCGGGCGAGGTCCCCTTACTGTGTGTTCATGAGTTTCCCGGCACTGCGTCTGGACCTGGTCGAGGAGTTGCACGGGCAGCCGGTGGCCGACCCCTACCGCTGGCTCGAAGACGCCTCCGACGAGCGCACCGAGCAGTGGTCGCAGCAGCAGGACGAGCTGTTCGGCGCCGCCGCCCAGGACTGGCCGGGGCGCGAGCGGGTGGGCTCCCGCCTGCGCGAACTGCTGGGCGCGGGCGTGGCCGGGGTGCCGATCTGGCGGGGTGAGCGGGTCTTCTCGATGCGCCGGGAGCCGGGGCAGGAGCACAGCGTCCTGTACGTGCAGGACGGCCCCGACGCCGAACGTCGCGCCCTGGTGGACCCGGTGGCGATCGACGCGAGCGGCACCACCACGCTGGACGCCTGGCAGCCCGACCGTGAGGGCACCCTGTTGGCCTACCAGCTCTCCGAGGGCGGCACCGAGGAGAGCGTGCTGCGGATCATCGACGTCGCCACCGGCGAACTCGTCGACGGGCCGATCGACCGGGCCCGCTACTCCCCCATCTCCTGGATCCCCGGGGGCCTGCCCGACGAGGAGAACCCCGAGAGCCGGGTCCCTGCCTTCTACTACGTCCGGCGGCTGCCGAAGGAGCAGGTGCCGGCCGGGGAAGAGCAGTACCACCGGCGGATCTGGCTGCACCGCCTGGGTTCCGACCCGGAGAAGGACGTCCAGGTGTTCGGCGAGGGGCACGACGCCCGCACCTACTTCGGCGTGGGGCTCTCCCGCGACGGGCGCTGGCTGATCGTCTCGGCCTCGGTGGGCACCGCCCCGCGCAACGACGCCTGGATCGCCGACCTCAACGCCCCCGGCGCTCACGTCTCCCCCGAGTTCACCCCGATCGCCACCGGTCTCGACGCGCAGTTCGGCGCGCACGTCGGGCGGGACGGCCGGCTCTACGTGTTCACCGACCTGGACGCCCCGCGCGGCCGGCTCGCGGTCACCGACCCGAGCACGCCCGGCCCGGAGCACTGGCGCGACCTGATCCCGCAGCACGACGAGGCGGTCCTGCAGGACTACACCGTGCTCGACGGCGAGCAGCTGATCGACAACCCGCTGCTGCTGGCCAAGTGGACACGGCACGCGGTCTCCGAGATCAGCGTGCACGACCTGGACTCGGGTTCGCGCTACCCGGGGGCGTCCGGCACGGTGACGCTCCCTGGCGTCGGTTCGGTGGGAGGCCTGGTCTCCCGGCCCGAAGGCGGGCACGAGTGCTGGTTCAGTTACACCGACCACGTCACCCCGCCGCACGTGTACCGCCTCGACGGTCTGACCGGCCGGCTCGAACTGTTCGCGGCCCCGCCCGGCACCGTCGAGGTGCCGGAGGTGGTCACCCGGCAGATCGAGTACCCCTCGGCCGACGGCACCGTGGTGCGGATGTTCGTGACCTGCCGCGCCGATCTGCTCGACGACCAGGGTGTGCCCTCCTCGCCCCGGCCCACGATCCTCTACGGCTACGGCGGTTTCGGCGTGCCGATGACGCCCGGCTACTCCGCGACCATCCTGGCCTGGGCCGAGGCCGGTGGCGTGTACGCGGTGGCGAGCCTGCGCGGGGGCAGCGAGGAGGGCGAGGACTGGCACCGCGCCGGGATGCTCGGGCACAAGCAGAACGTGTTCGACGACTTCCACGCCGCGGCCGAACACCTGATCGACAACCAGTGGACGTCGGCGAGCCAGTTGGCGATCAGTGGCGGCTCCAACGGTGGCCTGCTGGTCGGGGCCGCGCTGACCCAGCGTCCGGAGCTGTACCGGGCGGTGGTCTGCTCGGCCCCGCTGCTGGACATGGTGCGGTACGAGAAGTTCGGGCTGGGTGCCACCTGGAACGTGGAGTACGGGTCGGCGGACGATCCTGAACAGTTCGGCTGGCTTCTCGCCTACTCGCCCTACCACCAGGTGCGTGAGGGCGTGGACTACCCGGCCACGCTGTTCACCGTCTTCGACGGCGACACCCGGGTCGACCCGCTGCACGCCCGCAAGCTGTGCGCGGCGCTGCAGCACGCCACCAGCGCCGACCCGGGCGAGCGGCCGATCCTGATCCGCCGGGAGAAGAACGTGGGCCACGGTGCCCGGGCGCTGTCCCGGTCGATCGCCCTCTCCACCGACACCATGACGTTCCTGGCCCATCAGACCGGCCTGACTCTCACCTGACCTCACCTGACCTCACCTGACCCGCTGGTCCCCCGATCCACCTATAGAGGCTGTGAACCCCCGACGGTTCGTCCCGAATTCTCCGGAAGCGGGTTTCACCGTCGAGGGTTGCCGCCGCTAGCCTCGGCCGAATGTTCGCCGCTCCACTCGCCGCCGCCTCCGCCCACCTGGGCGCTCTGGTTGCCACGACGACGCCTACCCCGGTCCCGAGCGGTACCGGGGATCCGTCGGCCACCCCGAGCGCCACCGCTACCGCCACCCCGTCCCCCTCACCCACCGGTTCCTCGCTCAGCGAGATCACCGGTGGCCTGCTGAACGCAGCCCAGCAGGGGGCGGCCAGCCAGACGTGCGACCGTGACGACTTCTCGATCTGCGGCGTCACCCTGCGCCTGACCGGCAACGACCGGCTCGGCCAGTGGCTGGACTTCCTGATCGGCGGGCCGCTGCGGGTGGCCTTCATCATCCTGATCGGCTGGCTGGTCCGGAAGATCGTGCACCGGCTGATCGGCCGGCTGTCCGACCGGATCGCGGCCGGCACCACCGCCCCCGGCCAGAGCACCACCGGCGAGGCCGCGGCCGAACATCCTCAGGACGCGGAGGTGCGCCGGGCCGCCCCACCGCCGGTCACCCGCCGCCTGGCCCGGGCCAGGACCCTGGCCCAGGTGCTGCGCAGCATCACCTCGGTGATCATCTTCATCGTCACCGGGCTGACCGTGCTGGGCGAACTCGGCATCAACATCGCACCGCTGCTGGCCGGCGTCAGTGTGATCGGCGTGGCGCTGGGCCTGGGCGCGCAGAGCGTGGTGCGCGACATCCTGGCCGGCATGTTCATGATCCTCGAGGACCAGTACGGCGTGGGTGACTCGGTGAACGTGGGCGAGGCCAGCGGCGTGGTCGAGGCGGTGGGCCTGCGGGTGACCCAGCTGCGCGACATCAACGGCACGGTCTGGTACGTCCGCAACGGCGAGATCCTGTCGGTGGGCAACTCCTCGCAGGGCTGGTCGCGCGCGGTGATCGACGTGAACGTGGGCTTCGAGGAGGACATCGACCGGGTCGAGGAGATCCTCGAGGACATCGCCCTGGACCTGCGGGCCGACCCGCGCTTCGCCGACGTGATCATGGAGGACCCGGAGGTCTGGGGCGTCGAGACGGTGACCCAGGACAGCGTGGTGGTGCGGATGGTGATCAAGACCTATCCGGACCAGGCCCCGCCGGTGGGCCGCGAGATGCGCCGCCGGATCCGGGTGCGCTTCGCCCGCGAGGGCATCTGGCAGCACTCCACCACCCGCACGATGATCGTCAACCAGGGCGAGGCCGTGCCCTCCAGCCGCCCGGACTACGGCAGCGCCGAGGCCACCACCCCGGCCCCGCCGTCCGACGCGGGCAGCCCGACCGCCGGCGACTCCAGCTCCAAGCGGCATCCGGAGGAGCGCGAGCTCGGGCGTTAACTACGCTGAACTGCCATGACGTACGCCGAGCGACCCGCCGCCCGGGCCGGCGTAGTGCTCTGGCGCAGCAGTGCCCCGGCAGAACCGGCCAGACAGCCGTCCCTGATCCTTCCGGACGGCTGTCTGGATCTGCTTTGGGACGGGAAGACCCTGCGCGTCGCCGGCCCCGACACCAAGGCCCACCTGCACGTACCTCGCGACGACGAGAACTTCGTAGCACTGAGGTTCGCCGCCGCAACGGGCCCGGCCGCGCTGGGAATCTCGGCCGCCGAGGTGGTCGACCAGTACGTACCACTGGCTGATCTCTGGGGCACGCGACGCGCCTGGCTGCTGGAAGAACAGATCGCCCAGGGCGGAGCAGCAGCACTGGAGCAGTGGCTTCTCACCGCCCCCGCCCCGGCCGACCCCCTGGGCGGCAACGTCTTCCGCATGGCCCAGACCGGCCTGCCAGTGGCGGAAATGGCCGAGCACACCGGTTTCAGCGCCCGCCAGCTACAGCGCCGCAGCAAGGAACTGTTCGGCTACGGCCCCGGCCACCTGCTGCGGGTACTACGCCTGCAACGAGCCCTGGCCCGCGCCCGCGCCGGACAGCCCCTGGCCGGGGTGGCCGCCGACGCGGGCTACTGCGATCAGGCTCATCTCTCCCGCGAGGTGCGGGCCCTCACCGGCCGTACCCCGGGCGAACTGGTCAGCTGAGAGCCGCGAACAGGTCCACCTGGTTGCCGTCCGGATCGCGGACCACCGCATAACGCTGGCCCCACACCGCGTCCCACGGTTTCAGCTGCCCCTCGTACCCCGCGTCCAGCATCGTCTTGAAGGCCTCGTCCACCTCGGCCGGCGAGGCCGCCTCGAAGGCGATCGCCGACTGGGTGGCGCCCCGCTCCGGTCGCTTCCAGTCCGGCTCGAACGAGCGGATCGTCTCCTCGGTGTCGAAGGCGAGCTGAACCCCGCCCCCGATGTCGGCCTGGACGTGCGGCTGGGCCCCGGCCTCGTCCGGGTGCGGCAGGTCCAGGCCGAGCAGCCGGTAGAAGGTCAGGCTGGCCGCCATGTCCGAGACCACGAGTTCGATGACTGCGAGTCGTAGCTTCATGACCTCGACGCTACGACCGCCGGGCCACGCCCGTCTTGGATCCTTCGGACACCACGCCTACTGCCCGATGCGACGGTAGGCGCGCACCCCCAGCGTCGCGAACACCATCACCAGCACCACCTGGCTGACCAGGGCGTAGGGCAGGGAGTGGGTGGCGGCCCAGCCCACTCCCTCGATCTCCTGACCGGTGAACAGCTCCCGGGCCGAGGTCGCCACCGCCGACACCGGGTTCAGCTCGGCCAGCCAGCCCAGCCAGGTGGGCATGGTGCGCGGGTCGATGAACACCGTGGAGAGGAACCCGACCGGCCAGACCAGGATCTGCACCCCCATCAGCGCCTCCGGCGAGCCCGCCTTCACCCCCAGGAAGACCCCCAGCCAGAGCACCGAGAACCGCAGGGTGAGCAGCAGACCGTAGGCCGCGAGCGTGGGCAGGAGCCCGTTCTCCCAGCGCCAGCCCAGGGCGAACCCGGCCAGGCTGAGCGCCGCCAGCTCGACCACCGACGTCATCAGGTCGGCCAGCACCCGGCCCAGCAGCACCGACCCGCCGGAGATGGGCAGCGAGCGGAAGCGGTCGGTCACCGTCTTCGTGGCGTCCGAGGCGAGGGCCGTCATCGTCGCCTCGATGCCGAACATCATGTTCAGCGCCAGCACCCCGGGCAGGACGAAGACGAAGTAGTCGGCGGTGCTGCCCGCCACCGCGCCGCCGAACAACGCCCCCATCATCAGCAGGAGCATCACCGGGAAGAGCAGGGCCACGGCGAACTGGCCGGGCTGCGCCCGCCAGTGCAGCACCGTGCGCCCGGCGATCACCACGGACTCGCGCAGCAGACTGGTGGAGCCGAAAGCGGTTGCCGTGCTCATCAGTTCATCACCCCCAACTGGTTCCCGGCGTCGTGCAGGTGCAGGTACACGTCTTCCAGAGTGGGCTCGCGCAGTTCCCACTTCGGCTCCCCCACCAGCTGTTTCAGGTCCGACGGGGTGCCCCGGGCGATCACCTTCCCCTCCTTCAGGATCACCACGTCGTCGGCCAGCGAGTCGGCCTCCTCGAGATACTGCGTGGTGAGCAGGATCGCCACCCCCTGCTCGGCCATGGCCCGCAACTGCGCCCACAGGTCCCGCCGGGCGTGCGGATCCACCCCGGTGGTCGGCTCGTCCACGAAAAGCACCTGGGGCGTGGTGATCATCGAGGTGGCCAGGTCCATCCGGCGGCGCAGGCCACCGGACAGCTTGCCCACCACCCGGTCACCCACGTCGCTCAGGCCGGCCCGCTCCAGCAGCCCGGCCGCGTGCTCGCGGGCCTCGGTCCGGCTCATCCCGGCCAGCTTCGAGAACAGTTCCAGGTTCTGCCGCCCGGTGAGCACCTCGTCGAGCGCGGCGTACTGCCCCACCAGCCCGATCGATGCGCGGACCTGACCGCCCTGGGTGGCCACGTCGTACCCGGCCACCCGCACCTCCCCCTCGTCCGCCACCAACAGCGTGGTGAGGATCCGGATCATCGTCGTCTTACCGGCCCCGTTCGCCCCCAGCAATGCGCACACCCGCCCGGCCCGGACGGTGAGATCCACCCCGTCCAGCGCCGGCCGTTCGGCCTTGGGGAACTGCTTGCGCACTCCCCGCGCCTCGATCCGGACTTCCGACTCGGTCATCCCCAACCCCTTTCGGTCCGATCCAACGTACATTGTAATTTACAACGTAAGCAAGCCCTTAGGATCGTCCCATGGCGAAGCGAGCGGAGCGGAAGGGTGACCCGGTCAAGCTGATCGGCCTGCTCTGGCGCCCCACCGTGGGCAGCGGGCGGTCCGGGCTCACCCCCAAGCGGATCACCGACGCCGCCATCCGCCTGGCCGACGCCGAAGGGCTCGACGCGATCACCCTGCGGCGGGTGGCGGAAGAGCTGGGGGTAAGCGCGATGACGCTGTACCCCTACATCGCGGGCCGGCCCGAGCTGATCGAGCTGATGTTCGACGCGGTGGCCGGTGAGGTCTACGCCGGTATCGAAAGGCCCGCCCAGAAGGCCGACTGGCGCGACCGGGTCCGGCACATGGCCACCGCCAACTGGGAGCACCACCTGCGCCACCCCTGGACGGTGGAGGTGCGGGCCGGTCGGCCGATGCCCGGGCCGGGGGTCACCGGGAAGTACGAGACCGAGCTGACCGCGCTCGACGGCATCGGGCTGACCGATCTCGAGATGGAGTACACGCTCACCTCGCTGCTGGCCACGGTGTCGGCCCTGGCCCGCGAGGAGATCGAGCTGGAGCGCCGGCGGCGCGAGACCGAGCAGAGTGACCTGGACTGGTGGACGGAGGTGTCACCGCTGCTGGCGAAGGTGATGAGCGACCACGACTACCCGGTGGCCGGCCGGGTCGGCAACTCGCTGGGCGAGAGCACTAACCAGTACGCCGATCCGCAGGGGGCCCTGCGGCACACCACCGACCTGATCCTGTCCGGCCTGGCGGCACTGCTGCAGGGCCGATAGGCGACACTGGAGGCATGGCGGAACCGGAGAGCCCCAGCACCACGAACGTGACCTTCTACGAGGCGGTCGGCGGGCGGGAGACGTTCGCGAAGCTGGTGCACACGTTCTACCAGGGCATCGCCCAGGACCCGGTGCTGCGCCCGATGTACCCCGACGAGGACCTGGGCCCGGCCGAGCAGCGCATGCTGATGTTCCTCGAGCAGTACTGGGGCGGCCCGACCACCTACAGCGAGCAGCGCGGCCACCCCCGGCTGCGCATGCGGCACATGCCCTTCCAGGTCAACTCCGACGCCCGCGACCGGTGGCTCAAGCACATGCGCGCCGGGGTGGACAGCCTCGACCTGCCGCCGGCCTACGAGTCGATGCTCTGGGACTACCTGGAGCGGGCCGCCTTCAGCCTGCAGAACACCCCGGACTGACCTGCTGGGCGCGAGCCCCCTCAGGACCCCAGGAGCGAAGCCGTCCGGGCCAGCACGTGCCCGCGGGTGGTGCTCAGCCGCCACCACGGACCCGCTGAGTGGAGCGTTGACGCGTCCTCAATTTCCGGCGAAGCCTCCACCGAAGCCGCGCGGCCCAGGAATCCGAACGTCTCGGCCGCGAAGGCGACCCCAGCGGGCACCGCCGGACCTTGGGAACCCAGCAACGAGCGTCCCCAGACAAGCCCGCGAAGCCGAGCCACTGCCGCGGATCCCGACCCGCTCGGCACCCCCGCCGCGACCTCCTCGATCCCCGCGCGCGCAGCGTCGCGCAGCAGGGCCAGCGGCACCATGCCCTCGAGGTTCCAGCCCGAACGCGGCGGCGCCACCCCCGCCCAGCTGGCGTTGGTGGCCGTGGTGGGTGGTACCGGCAGCTCGATCGGCCTGCCCACACTGCGCGGGGTGGGCCGGGCGCCGGCCATCAGCCGGTCGATCCGCGCGAACCGGTCGCTGAGCGCGCTCAGCGGCACCGTGGCGTCCAGTTCGGTGGGCTCGGCCAGCGACAGCACCCGCAGGGCGAGCACCGTCGGCCCGCCCCCGCCGTGCAGGGCGCAGGCGTACATGGCCAGCACCTCGCCCGCGCCGACCAGGCGGATCGCCCCGCCCTCGTCGATCTGCCGGGCGCGGCCGACGAACGTGCGCAGATCGGAAAGGGTGGCCAGATCAGGCAGCAGCAGGTTAATCGGGGGGCCGCCGCCTTCTCCCGCCGCCGACGCCAGCGGATCGGTTCGTCCAGCCACTCCAGCAGTTTCTTGCGTTCCAGCTCGGCCAGGCGCCGGGGCCTCTGGGCGGCCAGGTCGAAGGCGAACAGCGTGGTCTCGGCCCGGGCGTAGACCACCGGCGGCCCCTCGGGCCCCTCTTCCAGCACCTCGTAGCCCAGTTCGAAGTCGGAGGCCCCGATCCGGGTCACCCACAGGTCGATCGCGACCGGAGCGGCCCGCCAGGTCAGGGGCACGAAGTACTCGATCTCCTGCCGGGCCACCAGCAGCCCGGTGCCGGCCCCGGCCGAGAGCCCGCCCTCCAGGAAGTCCGGCTCGAGCGCGGACACCCGGGCCTCTTCCAGCAGGCGCAGCAGCATCACGTTGTTGACGTGGCCGTACACATCGCTGTCCGACCAGCGCAACGGGACCATTTCTCGGTGGCGAGGCACCCGTCCATCGTCCCTCATCGGCCCGAGTGGCCTGGGTCACACGAAATTGGTGGTCAAGGGGCGCGCCGGGTGACCGATGCAATGACAGCACCCCGGACCGGGTGCCGGGAAGGAGGAGGGGCCTGGCCGGCGCCGGTCCGTGGGTTGCGAAGACCCTTCAGAACATCAGAACGATGGACGACGGCCCGCCTGGGTGGGCGGGTCACCCCGAGGCATCGTCCCCGACCGAGCTCGACACCGACACGGCCAGGCGGCCGTGGGTGGACATCTCGGCCAGCCGGGTGATCCCCAGCGGCGCCTGCCCGAACGGCAGCGTCTCGGTCAGCTGCGGGCGCAGCGCCCCGGCGTCCAGCAGCGCGATCAGGTCGGCGTGGGCCCGCTGCACCAGCTCGGGCTCCCGTTCGCGGTAGAGCGCGGAGTTGACGCCCAGCACGGTGAAGTTGGCCGCCCGCACCTGCTCCGGCGCCACCGGGACGGCCTGCTGCGAGGCGAAACCGGCCACCACGATCCGGCCCTCGAACCCGACCAGCCGCCCGGCCTGCTCGAACGTCGGCCCACCGACCGGGTCGAAGACCACCTGCACGCCCTTGCCGTCGGTCAGCTCGCGCACCGCGGCCTCGACGTCCTGACGGCTGCGGTCCAGCACCACCTGAGCGCCCAGCCCCCGGACCAGCTTGAACTTCTCCTCCGACCCGACCACCGCGACCACCTTGGCGCCCGCCGCCAGGGCCAGCTGCACCGCTGCACTGCCCAGGCCGCCCGCCGCCCCGTAGACCAGCACCCACTCGCCCACGTGCACCGAGGCCCGGCGATAGAGCCCCAGCCAGGCGGTCAGGTAGGCGATGTGGAAGACCGCCGCGGGTTCGTCGTCCAGCGCGGTGGGGGCGGGGAACACGTCCTGGTCCCGGGCCAGCGCGAACTGGGCCAGCGAACCGCTAGGCAGAGTGGTCTGCCCGACGACCCGCTCGCCCAGCCGGTACTGCGACACACCCGCCCCGACCCCGACGATCTCCCCGCACAGCTCCAGCCCCGGGGTGAAGGGCGGTGGCGGAGCCTGTAGCGAAAGACCCTGCGCCAGAGCGGCGTCGGTGAGGCCCAGGCCCGCCGCACCGACCTGGACCAGAACCTGCCCGGGGCCGGGTGAGGGCACCGGAACCTCTTCCAGCCGCATCACCGCCGCCGGTTCCCCGGCCGCCGTGACCCGCCAGGCCGGCATGGTGCGGCCGGTACCGCCGGAGGTCTCGGTCAGGGTCTCGGTCCGGGTCTCGGTCAGGGTCGTCGACGCCTCGGTGCTCATCAGATCCTCCGGTCGCACAAGACCCCGGCTGCTGTCCGGGATCGACCGGAACACACTGAACCGCCCGGCTACCCGCCGGGTCAACTGCCCCGGCGGGTAGCGAGCAGCTACTTCGGCCCAGGCCTCTAGCCCAGGCCTCCGGCCAGACCCACGCCGCCGTCGAGGGTCAGCGTCTGCCCGGTGATCCACGAGGCGTCGTCGCTGGCCAGGAACGCCACCGCGGCCGCCACGTCGTCCGGGTGCCCGAGCCGGCCCAGCGGGTATCCCTCGATCACCCGGTCCTCGCGGCCCTCGTACAGCGCCTCGGCGAACTGCGTCTTGACCACGGCCGGAGCCACTGCGTTGACCCGGATCCGGGGCGCCAGTTCCAGCGCCAGCTGCGAGGTGACGTGGATCAGCGCCGCCTTGCTGGCCCCGTACACCCCGATGCCGGGCGACGGCCGCAGCCCGGCGATCGAGGCCACGTTGACGATCGCGGCGCCCTCCCGCGAGCCCAGCCCCAGCTTGCTCACCTCGTCGGTCCACGACAGCGCCGCGATCACGTTCACGTCGAAGACCTTGGCCGCCGCCCCGGCGTCGACGCTGCTGGTCGGGCCGTAGACCGGGTTGATGCCGGTGTTGTTGACCAGCACGTCGAGCCGGCCGAAGGTCTCCATGGTGCGCCGCACCGCCTCGGATCGGTGCTCGGCGTCGTCGGCCCGGCCCGCCACGCCCACCGCGACCTCCGGGCCGCCCAGCTGCTCGACCGCCTCCTCCAGAGGGCCGGCCTTGCGGGCGGTGACGCACACCCGGGCCCCCTCAGCGATCAGGCGCCGGGCGATGGCCAGGCCGATACCCCGGCTGGCCCCGGTGACCACCGCAACCCGGCCCTGGAACCGGCGGCTGGCCAGCCCCTCCGGAGCCGGTTCGGACTGACTGGACTGTTCGGACTGCCTCTTGCCGTGAAGTTCCGTCTCCTCGTCGAGACGCATCTGCCCCTCCTCGTCCGGTGAGTGCATCCTCGCGCTCGGAACCAGTGTGCCTTGACTGAGCGCTCGTTCATGACATGCTCCCGCCATGGCGACCCGCTCGGCGATGAGCTGGACGGACGACGAAGGCGGCCCGGACCGGGCCGGAGACTCCTCGCAGCGGCTGGTCCAGGCCGCGATCGAGGCCTTCGCCGACCGGGGCTTCCACGCCACCACCACTCGTGACATCGCCACCCGGGTCGGGCTCAGCCCGGCCGCGCTCTACGTCCACTTCCCCTCCAAGCAGGCCCTGCTGGCCGAGATCAGCGTGGTCGGCCACGAGGCGGCCCTCGACCTGGTCGAGCGTTCGGTCGCCGGGCCGCCCACCCCGCTGGCCCGGCTCCAGTCGGTGATCCGGGCGTTCACCGCCTGGCACGCCGAGCGTCACCGGGTGGCCCGGGTCGTGCAGCACGAGCTGACCGCCCTGGCCGAGGCGGACCGGCGGCGGGTGCTCGGGATCCGCCGGCAGATCGAGGCCGTGGTGGAGGCCCAGCTCAGCGCGGGCAACGCGAGTGGTGAGATGGACGTGCCCGACACCCGGGCGGTGGCCCGGGCCCTGCTCTCGCTGAGCGTCGACGTGGCCCGCTGGTACGACCCCCGGGGCAGCCGCAGCGCCGCGCAGATCGGGGAGCTGTACGCCGACCTGGCCACCCGCATGGTGAGCGCGCCGGCCGTCGGCGGGGCAGCATCACCAGCAGCATCAGCAGGTCAGCACGAAGGAGAACCGAAGTGACGAGCAGAGACCGGGCGCGCGACGCACTGGCGGCGATCACCGGCGTGGACGCCGAGAGCCCGGTGGCCGAGGCCGGGACGGTCGCCACCACCGACCTGGTGGCCAAGCTCGACGTGCAGCCCGACGGGGAGGACCGCTTCCTCGGCCACAACTTCCACTCCCCCAACGGCCGGATCTTCGGTGGCCAGGTGCTGGCCCAGTCTCTGGCCGCGGCGGCCAAGACGGTCGAGGCCGACCGCCCGCCGCACTCCTTCCACGGCTACTTCCTGCGTCCGGGTGATCCGCAGGTGCCGATCGAGCTGGCGGTGGAGCGGCTGCGCGACGGCCGCTCGTTCAGCGCCCGCCGGGTCCAGGCGGTGCAGCACGGCAAGCCGATCCTGTCGATGATCGCCTCGTTCCAGACCGCCGCCGAGGGTCTGGACCATCAGTCCCCGATGCCCGAGGTGCCCCGCCCGGACGAGGTGCCCTCGTTCCGTGAGCGCCTGGCCGAGGCCGGGCACAGCGTCCGCGGCCTCGGGCCCCTCCTGGCCTCCCAGCCGTTCGAGCTGCGCCACGTCCAGAGCCCGCTGTTCCTCGGCCCCGGCCCGGAGAAGACCGCCGAGCAGGCGGTCTGGATCCGGCCCACCGGCCCGCTGCCGCCCGGCCCGCTGCTGCACGCCGTGGTGCTGGCCTACGTCAGCGACTACACCGTGCTCGAGCCGACCCTGCGCGCCCACGGCCTGGCCTGGGCCACCCCGGGCATGAAGACGGCCAGCCTCGACCACGCCATGTGGTTCCACCGCCCGGCCCGCTTCGACGACTGGCACCTGTTCGTCGAGGAGAGCCCCTCCGCGTCCGGCGCCCGCGGGCTGGGCCTGGCCCGGATCTACGCCCTGGACGGCACGCTGGTGGCCACCCTCGGACAGGAAGGCATGTTCCGGGTGCCGGAGTGACGCTGTTCCATCCCGACGTCCGGCTGGCCGTCGGGGTGGCCGTCCTGATCGGCCTGACCTGGCTGGTGCTGCGGATCGCCCAGGTCCCGCTGGGCTGGGGCCCGGCCTGGGCGGTGATCCGGGGCGCTGCCCAGCTGGCCCTGGTCGGGCTGGCCCTGCGCGGGGTCTTCGACGCCCCGCCCTTCGTGGTGCTGGCCCTGGCGGTGATGCTGACCATCGCCGTACGCACCGCCGCGGGCCGGATCAAGGCCCTGCCCCACGCCCTGCCCGCCGCAGCCCTGGCCTGCACCACCGCCGCCGTCGGCACCCTGACCGTGATCTTCGCCCTGGGCATGCTCGAGCTCTCCGCCCGCTACCTGGTGGCCCTGGGCGGCATCGTGATCGGCGGCACCATGCTGGCCGCCACCCTCACCGGCCGCCGGCTGGCCGCGGGCCTGGAGTCCGAGCGCGACGAGATCGAGGGTCTGCTCGCCCTCGGCGCCACCCCGCGCCAGGCCACCGCCCGGATCTGCCGGCGCAGTGTGGCCGAGGCGATGATGCCGGTGATCGACCAGACCCGGACCACCGGCCTGGTCACCCTGCCCGGCGCCTTCATCGGCGCCCTGCTGGGCGGGGCCGACCCGATGGACGCCGCCCGCTTCCAGCTGGTCGTGCTGGTGGCGCTGATCAACGCCCAGGCGATCAGCGGCGTCATCATCGCCCACCGGCTCGGCGCACCCGCACAGCTCCCGACCCCGACGGGGTGAGGTGGGTGTGAGGCGCCCCCACTAGGATTTGGGGCACTTCGCACAAGGGAGAACCGATGTCGCGCACCGAGGAAATCAGCTCAGACGTCAAAGCGGTGAGTGCGGCGGCCGACGAGGCGCGCAACCGCGCCGAGGAGGCCCTGGAGTACGCCCGCGGCGAGATCGACCTGGCCCACGAGCACGGCTGGGACGGGGTGGGCCAGTCGATCAGCATCGCCGGGGAGGCCCTGGAGAAGATCGTCGAGGAGCTGGCCGGCAGCGGTGACGTCTTCGAGAACGCCGCCCGGACCCTCGACGTGATCAGCGAGCGGATGAGCCACAACGAGGTCGCCGAGCAGCTCGGTCTGGCCCGCGCCGAGCTGGACACCGGTCGTGACACCTTCCTGGGCACCGCCGAGCTGATCAACGAGGCCCTGACCGGCGCCGAGCAGGCCGAGCACCAGGCCCTCGGCACCCGGCTGAACAACCTGCGCGAAGAGGTGGAGAAGCTCTCCGAGCAGCTCCAGCAGCACTGCGCCGAGATCGACTCCGAGCAGGAGCAGGCCCAGAAGATGGGCCAGCAGGAGGGCGAGGCGGAGAGCCGCAAGCGCGACGACAACGAGGAGAAGAACGACACCGACGAGCCCAAGGACGACGGCGGCGGCTCTTCGGGCAAGCCGGCCTGACCGAAAAGGCGGCCTGACCGAAAAGGCGGGTTGACCGAAAGGGCAGGCCTACTCCGGTTCGTCCCTGATTCGTCCCTGAACTGCAACCGTTGTTTTCCCGCTGCTCAGCGCGCTGTGCGAAGGTGGCAGCGTGTCCCTGCCCACCGATGTCCCAGCCGCACAGCCTGATTCTGTGCCGGAGGAGCCAGTGCCCGCTCCCGCCGATCCGGACGCCCGCCAGCGGGGCCGGGGCGCCCTGATCGGCCGGGTGGTCCTCGGGGTGGCCTCGGTCGTGGCCGTCTACCTGCTGGTCCAGCGGGTCGACTTCGCCGACCTGTGGCAGCGGCTGCGCGACACCGACCCGGTCTGGCTGAGCGTGGCGCTGCTGTTCTCGATCCTGCCGGTGGTCGGCAGCGCGGCCGGGTTCCTGGCCTTCTCCCCCGGCCGGATCCCCTTCGGCCAGATCACCCTGGTCCAGCTGGCCACCTCGTTCGTCAACCTGATCACGCCGGCCAGTGCCGGCGGGCTGGCGCTGAACGTGCGCTACCTGACCCGCAAGGACGTCCCGGTGGCGGTGGCGGTGGCCGTGGTCGGACTCGTCCAGACCATGTCGGTACTGGTCACCGCGGTCGCCATCACACTGCTGCTGGCCCTGTCCGGCCGCAATATGTCCGACGCCCCGCACGTGCCCTGGCTGGCTGTGGCCATCGTCGCCGGGGTGGTGCTGGCTGCAGCGTTGTTGCTGCGGTTCTGGCCGTGGGGGCGGGCCCTTTTCGTGAAACACGTGGTGCAGCCGTTCCGTGAGGCCGGCCCCGAACTCCGGCACATCGTGACCAGCAAGAAGCGGCTCGCCCTGGCTGTGGTGGGGCACCTGGCTGTGACCCTGGGCTTCGTTGCGGTGCTCGCGGCCTCGCTGGCCGCCTTCGACCAGAGCGCTCCATTGATCCTGATGGCTGTGGTGGTGATCGGGGGCTCGGCCATTGCCGGGACAGTGCCGGTGCCCGGAGGTATCGGGGCCGCCGAGACCGCCCTGTTCCTCGGCCTCACAGCAATCCAGGTGGACGAATCCGCCGCCCTTTCGGCCGCCCTGCTCTTCCGCGTCATCACCTTCTGGATCCGGGTGCCGATCGGCTGGGTCGCCCTGGTCGTGCTGCGGCGGCAGAACGCGGTCTGAAAAACCCAACCAACAACGGACGCCCTCGGCCACCTTTTCGGTGACCAAGGGCGTCCGTTGTTGTTGGCTCTTCGGCTCTGAAAGATCAGTCGCGCGTGAGCTTGCGGTGCGTGACCCGGTGCGGGCGCGCCGCGTCCTCACCCAGACGCTCGATCTTGTTCTTCTCGTACGACTCGAAGTTGCCCTCGAACCAGTACCAGTTCGCCGGGTCCTCCTCGGTGCCCTCATAGGCCAGGATGTGCGTGGTCACCCGGTCGAGGAACCACCGGTCGTGGGAGATGACCACGGCGCAGCCGGGGAACTCCAGCAGGGCGTTCTCCAGCGAGCCCAGCGTCTCCACGTCGAGGTCGTTGGTCGGCTCGTCGAGCAGCAGCAGGTTGCCGCCCTGCTTCAGGGTCAGCGCCAGGTTCAGCCGGTTACGCTCACCACCGGACAGCACGCCCGTGGGCTTCTGCTGGTCGGGGCCCTTGAAGCCGAAGGCCGCCACGTAGGCCCGCGAGGGCATCTCGACCTGGCCGACCTTGATGTAGTCGAGGCCGTCGGAGACCGTCTCCCACAGCGTCTTCTTCGGGTCGAGCCCGCCGCGGTTCTGGTCGACGTACGAGATCGAGACGGTGTCGCCGACCCGGACGTCGCCGTCGGTCGGCTGCTCCAGCCCGACGATGGTCTTGAACAGCGTGGTCTTACCCACACCGTTCGGGCCGATCACGCCGACGATGCCGTTGCGCGGCAGGGTGAACGACAGGTCCTTGATCAGGTCGCGCTCACCGAACGCCTTGTGCAGCTTGTTGACCTCGATGACCTGCGACCCCAGCCGCGGGCCGGGCGGGATCTGGATCTCCTCGAAGTCGAGCTTGCGGGTCCGCTCGGCCTCGGCCGCCATCTCCTCGTAGCGGGCCAGACGCGCCTTGCTCTTGGTCTGCCGGCCCTTGGCGTTCTGCCGCACCCAGTCGAGCTCGTCGGCCAGCCGCTTGGCCAGCTTGGCGTCCTTCTTGCCCTGGACCGCCAGACGCTGCTGCTTCTTCTCCAGGTAGGTGGAGTAGTTGCCCTCGTAGGGGTAGGCCCGGCCGCGGTCGAGCTCGAGGATCCACTCGGCCACGTTGTCCAGGAAGTACCGGTCGTGGGTGACGGCCAGCACGGCGCCCTTGTACGAGGCCAGGAACTGCTCCAGCCAGTGGACGCTCTCGGCATCCAGGTGGTTGGTGGGCTCGTCGAGCAGCAGCAGGTCGGGGGCCGACAGCAGCAGCTTGCACAGGGCCACCCGGCGGCGCTCACCACCGGAGAGCACGCTCACGTCGGCGTCGCCCGGGGGGCAGCGCAGCGCGTCCATCGCCTGCTCGAGCTGGGCGTCGAGGTCCCAGGCGTCGGCGGCGTCGAGCGCCTCCTGCAGCTCGCCCATCTCGGCCAGCAGCTTGTCGTAGTCGGCGTCGGGGCTGGCCATCTCTTCCGAGATGGCGTTGAACCGGTCGAGCTTGGCCTTGATCTCGCCGACCCCCTCCTCGACGTTGCCGAGGACGGTCTTCGACTCGTTCAGCTCCGGTTCCTGCATCAGGATGCCGACCGTCGCCTCGGGATCCAGCCGCACGTCACCGTTGGACGGCTGGTCGATCCCGGCCATGATCTTGAGCACGCTGGACTTACCGGCCCCGTTCGGCCCGACCACGCCGATCTTGGCGCCGGGCAGGAACGACAGCGTCACGTCATCGAGGATGACCTTGTCGCCGTGCGCCTTCCGGGCCTTCCGCATGGTGTAGATGTACTCAGCCACGCACCACAGGCTATCCCAGCCCGAGCCTTCCCCCGTCCGCCCACACGCTCACCCGCCGTGGACCGGCCTGCCGATCTGGCAGGGTGGCGACGTCGGTCGTCCCATGAATCCGGATCATGTCCTAGAGTCCGGCAGCGAGGAGGACACTCAGCCATGTCAGCGCAGTTCGGTCTGGACTGGGTCTACGGGGTCTCACCGCTGGTGACGTTCCGGATGATGACCCGGCTGGAACATCTCACCGAGAAGGCCCGGCAGCTCGGGTACGAGGACTTCCACGTCCTGGAGCTGAGGGAACGGGCCGGGGCCTTCCGCCAGGTCTCGGAGCGCCAGGCCTCGGACATCATGCCCGCGCGCCGCTTCTTCGGCGGCAAGTCGATGATGACCGAGTCCCTGATCTGGCAGCAGTCCGCCTGGAACGGGGCCCGGGAGGGCGAGTACACCGTCGAGCTGGCCGCCGCCCCGCAGGTCACGATCGTCGGCCAGCTGGGCCTGGAACCGGCCGGCACCGTCGGCACCCGCTTCTGGATCGCCGTCCAGCTGGAGACGCACGGCCGCCTGGGCCGCAAGGGCGGCCCCGAGGTGGCCGCCTCGCTGAGCGCCCGGCTCGAGGAGGAGCACCAGTTCCGGCTGCAGTGGCTGGAACGACAGGTGCCGTACGGGATGTGACGGCCGGGTGTGACAGCCAAAATGTGACGGCCAAAATGTGACGGCGGGTGGGCGCCGGTAGCTTCGGAACCGTGACCAGCGCAGACCTCACCGATGAGCCCGTTGCCCGCCAGCAAGCCGCCGACTGGTACCGCTCCGCCGTCACCTACCAGCTGTACATCCGGTCGTTCGCCGACTCCGACGGCGACGGCCTGGGCGACATCGGCGGCATCCGGTCCCGGCTGCCCTACCTCGCCTCGCTCGGGGTGGACGCGATCTGGATCAACCCCTGGTACCCCTCCCCCCAGGCCGATGCCGGCTACGACGTGGCCGACTACCGCAACATCCACGCCCCCTTCGGCGATCTGCAGCAGGCCCGCGCGCTGATCGAGGAGGCGCACGCGGCCGGGCTGAAGGTCCTGCTCGACGTGGTGCCCAACCACACCTCCGACGAACACCCCTGGTTCACCGCCGCCCTGGCCTCACCCCCGGGCTCACCCGAGCGCGACCGGTTCGTGTTCCGGCCCGGCTCCGGACCGGACGGCGACGAGCCCCCCAACGACTGGCAGTCCGTCTTCGGCGGGCCGGCCTGGCACCGGGTCGAGGGCGGGGAGTGGTACCTGCACCTGTTCGACGTGAAGCAGCCCGACCTGAACTGGGACAACCCCGAGGTCCGGGCCGAGTTCGAGAGCGTCCTGCGGTTCTGGTTCGACCTCGGCGCCGACGGTTTCCGGATCGACGTGGCGCACGGCCTGATCAAGGATCCGGCGCTGCCCAGCCTGAACCTCAGCCAGCAGCAGATCCTCGCCCGCGTGAAGGTTCCCGACCACCCCTACTGGGACCGGCCGGGTGTGCTCGACGTCTGGCAGGAGTGGCGTGCGGTCGGCGACTCCTACGACCCGCCCAAGGTGTTCGTGGCCGAGGCCTGGGTGGAGAGCTCCGCCCGGCTGGCCGAGTACCTGCGGCCCGAGCGCCTGCACACCGCCTTCGACTTCGAGCTGATGCGCGCCCGCTGGCACGCGAAGGAACTGCGCGAGACGGCCCGCATCTCGCTCGAGGCCCACGACTCGGTCGGCGCGCCGGTGATGTGGACGCTCTCCAACCACGACGTCACCCGCCACGTCACCCGGCTCGGCCGGCCCCAGCAGCGCACCTCCGGCAGCAACGCCCCGGAGTTCCCCCAGGGCGAGACCGACGTCGCGCTCGGCACCCGCCGGGCCCGGGCGGCCATCCTTTATGCACTCGCACTGCCCGGCGGCGTCTATCTCTACCAGGGCGAGGAACTAGGTCTGCCCGAGGTCGAGGACCTGCCCGAGGAAGTGCTGCAGGATCCGACCTGGGAGCGCTCGGGCCACACCGAGCGCGGTCGCGACGGCTGCCGGGTTCCGCTCCCCTGGCAGCGGGGTGGGCCTTCTCTCGGATTTGGGGACGCTCTTGGCTGGCTTCCCCAGCCGGCCTCCTGGGGTGAGTTGTCGGTCGAGGCGCAAGAGGGTGATCCCGGCTCGATGCTCGCGCTCTACCGCGAGGCCCTCCGGCTGCGCCGTGAGCTGCCCCAACTCGGCCACGACGGCGGGCCGCTGGTCTGGACCGGCGAAGAGGATCAGGTGCTCGGTCTGGCCCGGGGCAACGGGTTCGTGTGCGTGCTCAACACCGGTGCAGTTGCGGTCCCGCTGCCGCCCGGCAGGGTTGTCCTGTCGAGTTCACCCCTCGAGGGTGAGCTGCTGCCGCCCGACGCGGCGGCGTGGATCCTGGTTGACCAGGACTAGACCAGGACTCATCAGGACTGGCCCAGGGATCGCCGACTCGATCGCAGGAAAGGGGTGAACCATGACCGTTCTGGACGAGACGACCGTTCTCGATCCGGACAGTACGCTCCCCCAGAAGCGAACACTGTCCCAGCCAGACACGCAGCAGACTCTGCCCCCGGCCGAGCCCGACCCACCGCTCGAGCCACCCAGCCCGGGCGGGCCGGGGCCGGCGCCCGCTCCTCCCATCCCCACCCCGGACATCCCGGGGCCGGGAACGGACCCGGCGCCACCGCCGCCGGGCCGTCCGGAGCCTGCCTTTCAGGTGTGAGTAAGGCTGCCTTCCAGGTGTGAGTAGCGCTGGACCGAGCCGCGGCGAGGAAGAGCCGGGCCGTTCTCCACCTTGTCTGCCCCAGACGGTTCACTTGCTCATGGCGGCGGGCGAGGCGGATGGATCCGGACGGCCGATCGAGCGCCTTGGCCGTAGGGAGGGTCCAGAGCCGACTCAGGTGCCCCTGGCGTCGAGACCGACGCCGGGGGCACTGCCGGTTTGCAGACCGCCCGAGCGCAAGCCCCCGAGACCGCCTCAACTAGGGTGGAGCCCGTGTCCGCCGCTCCACCCTCCTCCCCTGAACGCCTCGTCGTCGCGGGCATCGGCGCAGACGGCTGGCCCGGCCTGTCCCCTGCCACCCGCGAAGCCCTAAGCCAGGCCGACGTTGTGTTCGGCGGTGATCGCCAGCTCGCCCTGCTGCCTCCCGAGGTCACTGCCCGGCAGGTGCCCTGGCCCAGCCCCCTGCTGCGCGCCCTGCCGTTGCTGCTGGTCAAGACCCCCGGCGCTCACAAGGTGGTGCTGGCCAGCGGCGACCCCACCTTCTTCGGCATCGCGACAACCATCGCCCGCGTGGCCCCCGGCTTCGACCTGACCGTCCTGCCGCACCCCTCCAGCGTCTCCCTGGCCTGTGCCCGCATGGGCTGGGCCCAGCAGGACGTCGAGGTGATCAGCCTGGTCGGGCGTCCGGCCGCCACCCTGCAGCCGAGCATCTCCCCGGCCCGCCGGCTGCTTGTCCTGGTGCCCGGCGAGGAGTCTCCGGCGGTGGTCGCGGATCTGCTGCGCAAGCGCGGTTTCGGCCCCAGCGAACTCACTGCCCTGGGCAACCTCGGTGCGCAGGACGAGTTCCGTGTCACCGCAACAGCCGACGAGTGGCCGAGCGAAGGTTTTCCCGAGCACGCTCCGTCCGGCTCCAAGGCCCTCTGCGTGCTCGCCGTGGTTTGCCGCCCCGGCACTGCACCACTCAGGCTGTCGCGCACCCCCGGACTCCCCGACGAGGCATACGAGAACGACGGGCAGCTCACCAAGCGCCACGTCCGTGCGATCACGCTCTCCACCCTGGCCCCCGAGCCCGGCGAACTGCTTTGGGACGTCGGTGGCGGCGCGGGCAGCATCGGCATCGAATGGCTGCGTACGCACCCCTCCTGCCGGGCCGTCAGCATCGAGCGCGACCCTCAGCGGGCCCAGCGCATCGCCCGCAATGCCGAGCTGCTGGGCGTCCCCCATTTGGAAGTGAGAACCGGTGAGGCGCCCGCCGAACTGACCGGACTACCCACCCCCGACGCGATTTTCGTAGGTGGCGGGCTCACCGCCCCCGGACTGCTCGAGCACTGCTGGGAAGCACTGGCGCCCGGCGGGCGGATGGTCGTGAACGTGACCACCCTCGAATCGGAAATGCTGCTGGCGCAGGCCAGATCACAGTACGGCGGCGTCCTCGCCAAGATCGAGATCGCCAAGGCCACGGCCATCGGGCGATTCACCGGCTGGCGGCCCGCTATGCCGGTCACCCAGTGGAGCGCCTGGAAGGCAGTGGAAGCAGCGACATGACGGTCTTTTTCATCGGCGCCGGCCCGGGCGCCGCCGACCTTCTGACCATCCGCGGGCTGCGGATCCTGCAGAAGGCCCCGGTCTGCCTCTACGCGGGTTCCCTGGTCCCGGAAGAGCTGCTGGCCGACTGCCCGCCCGGAGCAAGGCTTGTCGACACCGCGAACCTCGATCTGGACCTGATCGTGGCCGAACTGCACCAGGCCCACGAGCGCGGCGAAGACGTGGCCCGGCTGCACTCCGGCGACCCCTCGGTGTTCAGTGCCGTCGCCGAGCAGATGCGACGCCTCGACCAGCTCAAGGTGCCGTACGAAATCGTGCCCGGCGTGCCTGCCTTCGCCGCAGCCGCAGCCGCCCTCAAACGCGAGCTCACCGTTCCCGGCGTGGGCCAGTCGGTCATCCTCACCCGGATCGCCCGCCGCGCCACTGCCATGCCCGCCGGACAGGAACTCGAAGCCCTGGCCGAGAGCCGTTCCACCCTGGTGCTTCATCTGGCCGTCCAGGAGATCGACAGCGTGGTCAGCACGCTGAGCCCGATCTACGGCCAGGACGGCCCCGTTGCCGTGGTCGCCCGGGCCAGCCGCAACGACGAGCAGATCCTGCGCGGCACCCTGGCCACGATCGCCGATCAGGTGCACGCGGCCGGGATCAGACGCACCGCGGTCATCGTGGTCGGCCCCGTCCTGACCGCCGGCGACTTCCCCGACAGCCACCTCTACTCGAGTGAAAGGTGCCGCGCCTAATGCGGAAAGTACTGCTCATCGGGGTCGGGGCCGGCGACCCCGACTACGTCACCGTCCAGGCCATCAAGGCCCTGAACACGGTGGACGTGTTCTTCCTGATCGACAAGGGCAGCGCCAAGGACGACCTGATCCAGCTGCGCCGCGAGATCTGCGAGCGCCACATCAGCGGAACCTCGGGCACCGACTACCGTTTCGTCCAGGCCACCGACCCCGAGCGCGACCGCACCGCCGCCGCCTACGGCGAGGCGGTGAAGGACTGGCACCACCGACGCGCCGAGATCTTCGAGCGGATGATCGCCGAAGAACTCGAGGAGGACGGCGTCGGCGCCATTCTCGTCTGGGGCGACCCCTCGCTCTACGACGGAACCATCCGCATCGTCGAGGAACTGACCGCCCGCGGCAACGTCGCCTTCAAGTGGGACGTCATTCCCGGAGTAAGCAGCCTGCACGCCCTCACCGCCCGCCACCGCATCCCGCTGAACCGGATCGGCGAGCCCATCCACATCACCCCGGGGCGACTGCTCGCCGAGGGAATGCCCGCCGGGCAGGACAACGTGGTGGTCATGCTCGACGGCGAGTGCGCCTTCACCCAGGTCACCGACCCCGACGTGGACATCTTCTGGGGCGCCTACCTGGGCACCAGGGACGAGATGCTCTTCTCCGGCCCGGTGACGGAGGTCGGCCCGCAGATCGTTCAGGCTCGCGCCGAGGCCCGGGAACGCAAGGGCTGGGTCATGGACACCTACCTGTTGCGGCGGCGCAGGGCCTGATGAAGGTCCTGATTCTGGGCGGCACCGGCGAAGGTCGCCTGCTGGCCTCAGAATTGATGACGGGTGGCCTCTCGGTGGTCTCGTCGCTCGCGGGACGCGTTTCGTCGCCTCGGCTTCCAGTGGGCGATCTTCGCGTAGGAGGGTTCGGCGGGGCGGCCGGGCTGGCCGAGTATCTACGGACCGAGGGAATCTTCGCCGTAGTCGACGCAACCCACCCCTTCGCCGAACGCATCACGGCCAACGCGGCCGCCGCCTGCCGCACCACCGAGACCCCTCTGCTCGTCCTGCACCGACCCGCCTGGCACCCCGCCCCGGGCGACAACTGGACTCTCACGCCGGACATCCCCGCAGCCGCAGCCCAGATAGCCCCCCTCCCCCCACACACCAACGTCCTCGTCACCACCGGCCGCCAAGAGACCTCCGCCTTCGCCGGCCTCCCCCAGCGGTTCATCATGCGGGCCGTGGAACGGCCGGACGGCGAACTACCGGACCACTGCGAGATCCTGCTCGATCGTGGCCCTTTCACCCTGGAAGGCGAGCGGAGACTCTTCGCCGCCAAGGACGTCCACAAGCTCGTGACCAAGAACAGCGGCGGACCGATGACGGCGGCCAAGCTCACCGCGGCCCGTGAGCGGGGCATCGAAGTAATCATGGTTCAGCGCCCGGCCCTGCCGGAGTCGGTGGAGACCGTGGACGACGTGGGCGCGGCGGTCGCATGGCTGGCACGGCTCGGGGCCAACTGAGGGGACGGAATTCAGCGGTACGCAGTGGCATGTAAGGGCATGTCGCGGCGAGGCCGGGCGTCAGGCAAGGCGTCAGGCAAGGCGTCAGGCGGTGGGGCATCGAGCAGGGCGTCTTCGCCGCGGTGCGGATGCTCAGCAACGGCAGGCGGCGCATCCCACCCCTGTGGCTGCTGGTTACCGGTCCAGGCAGGGCGTCAGGCGGAGCATCGGGCAGGGCGCCTTCGCCGCGGTGCGGATGCTCAGCAACGGCGGGCGGCGCACCCCCACCCTGTGGCTGCTGGTCATCGGTCCAGGCAGGGCGTCAGGCAGGCCATCACGCGGCGGGGCATCAGACGGCGGGGCATCAGGCAAGGCGCCTTCGCCGCGGCACGGATGCTCATCGCCGGCGAGCGGCGCACCCCCACCCCGTGGCTGCTGGTCACCGGTCCAGGCAGGGCACCAGGCAGGGCCTCAGACAGGACGTCACGCGGCTGGGCATCAGACGGCCGGGCATCAGGTAAAGCGCCTTCGCCGCGGTGCGGATACTCATCGCTGGCGGACGGCGCCCCCCACCCCGTGCCTGCTGGTCACCGGTCCAGGCAGGGCACCAGGCAGGGCACCAGGCAGGGCGTCACGCGGCGGGGCATTAGGCAGGACGTCTTCGCCGCGGTGCGGATGCTCATCGACGGTGGGCGGCGCACCCCCACCCTGTGGCTGTTCGTCACTGGTCCAGGCAAGGCGTCAGGCAAGGCGTTAAAAGGTCGGCTCCCCGTATTCGGGGTACACACCAGTGGACTCACCCCAGGGAGCGTGCTTGGGCCGGGCCAGAGGCGGGCGGAGTGCGGCTGCAGCCTTCGCTGCTTGCCTGGCTGCTTGCTTGAGCGCGGCTCGGCGTTGGCGGTCTTGCTGGTCTGCCTGCCATTGCAAGGCTCGGGCCCAGCGGTTGGTACGGCGGGCGGTGCGTTCGGCGGAGGGCATGAGGTCGATGCGGGTCAGGCTCTCGGGCTGTGCGGGGTAGTCCGGGGTGCGGATGGGCAGGGTCCAGCCCGGCATCCCGGGCAGGAGGGGTGGCGGGCTGGGGTGATCGGTGCCGTCAGGCGTGGTCCAGATGATGGTGCCGGGCGGGTAGGGCTCGTCGGGGCGGGCTGGCCGGGCGTGCCAGTGGGCGAAGGTCTTGAGGCGATGGTGGCCCCGGCACGCTGGGTGCATGTTGCAGGCGCAGGAGAGCCCACCCTGCCGAAAAGGCCTGAGATGGTCCAGATCACAGCGGCTGGCGGGCGTGGTGCAGCCGGGGAAGGTGCAGGTCGGGTAGCGGGCGGTGACCTGGTTGGTGAGTGTGCGGCCAGGCCGGTAACGGCTGGTCCGGGGTTGGTCGTGATCCAGGCCGACTGGGCATGGTGGTGCGGCCGTTGGATCATCCGGTCTGCCCGGTCTCTGGCTGTTTCCCGGATGCTCCTGCCCCCCGAAGTCGTGTGAGTCGGCGCTGTGATCGGCGGTCGGTGGGGGCATTCCGTCCGCTTCAGCGTGGGCAGGTGCGTCAGCGCGGGCGTCAGTGTGCATGTGGGAGTGCGAGTTGGGTTGGGCGCAGGCTCCGGGTAGGACCAGGAGGGTGACCTGACTCGGAGCGACGGCCAGTCGGCGGGCTTGCTCGGCGCTGATCACACCGTGACCCTGCAGCAATCCGGGGATCTGATCCAGGCCCAGGAGTGTGGTGTCGGTGATGGTGACCACGAGGTGTGGGCCGCGGCCTTTGACCCGGGGCAGGTCGGGGATGCGCCACCAGGCCGGCATCAAGCCCTCTGGCACCGGCGCGAATCCCAAGGTCGTCATGTCGTGGTGGAGGTTGGCGGCAGGGGTCTGCTGGTCTTCCTGCGGACGGCGCCGGAAGGAGTCCGGGACGGACTGGCCTGAAAGGCTTTCCGGCTGGTCTTGTGAGGATCCGCCTTGCCCTCCGGCCTGGCCGCCTTCTCCGATCGGCCCTGGAGCATGCGCCCCGGCATGCCCCCGGACATCCACCCGGTTGCCGCCTCTGCTTCCATCCTGGCCGGGCTCCCGACCAGGCTCTTCTGTGGGCTTTTCGGCCGAGCAGCCAGCACGCGCGTCACCCGGCGTACGACCCGGCACGTCACCCGGCACGTGATCCGGTTCGTCACCGGGCTGCCCAGCACGCTGACCAGCGGAGCAACCGACGGGCTGAGCGGCGGACTCACCGGCGGGCTGAGCGGCGGACTCACCCGTGGGCTCACCCGTGAACTGGGCGGCGGACTTATTCGCGGGCTTACCCGCGAGCTGAGCGGCGGACTTACTCGCGGGCTCACCCGTGGGCTGGGCGGTGGGCTGGGCGGTGGGCTGGGCGGTGGGCTGGGCGTGGAACTCCTCGTCGTCGTTCTCATGCCGAGGGTCCGGAACCAACGGAATGTGCAGCCCTTCCGACAACGCCTGCACCAGCATCGCCAGTACATCCGCCCGCCGCTGATCATGCGTGCGCTCATCCGGAAGACCTTCGGCCTCAGCCCGATCCCGCGCCGCATCGGCTGCTGCATCCAGGAAACCGTCGAGCAGTTGACCGGCCTCCGCGGAGATGAGGGCTGTCACCAGAGCCATTCCGTCGGGCTGGGGCTGCACCTGCACGTTCCGGCCCCGCAAGGCCTGCGCATGGCGGGCCGCGCCACCGTCCGGATCAAGCTGCTGCAGCAGAAGCTTGATCAGCCGGTCCAGTTGCCCGTACGTCAGATCGGGCGCCTGCGCGGCGACCATGGCCTCCAGCAGCAGCCACTGCTCATTGGCCGGCCGCAACTGCGGGTAGCGCTCACAGGCACCGTGCAACCGGCGCGTGACCAGGCGGGCCCGATCACCATCGAGACGCCCCTGTTCCAGCAGGGCGAAGACTCGCGGCAGATCACGCACCAGGCCGATCGCCTCCTGCACATCGCCTGCGGCCGAGAGGGGATGACGGTTCAACTCCGGCGCCAGACGCGATGACACCAACTTGCGGGACGAGATCAGCTGCGCGGAATCCTCCAGTTCGCCGCCGTTCTGGTTCTGCCCACCATCCGGGTCTTCTTCGTGCTCCCGGCTGCCCAGAGCGCCGTTGGACTCCGGCTGGTTCTGGCCCACGGGCTGCCGCCCCGCCCGCGAACCCCGGCGCCGGGCCACCGGCATCGCCTCGACCGCCGCTACCAGCGAACGCATCTGCGCCGCCTGCAGCCGCCGCATCACCAGCTCTCTTGCCAGCAGGCCAGTGACCCAGGCATCAGGTGCAGAGCCGGACCGGGCAGAAGAGCCGGGCCGGGCAGAACGGCCAGGCTGGCGAGAGGAGCCGACCTGGGCAGAACGGCCAGGCTGAACAGAAGGGCTGGGCTGAGCAGGACGGGCAGGACGGGCAGGCCGGGCAGGAGGGCTGGGCTGGGTAGAAGAGGTGGGCCGACCCGAAGGAGTGGGCTGACCAGGACGGGCAGGCTGGGCAGAAGGACCGGGTTGGCCAGAAGAGCCGACCTGGGTAGAACGGCCAGGCTGAACAGAAGGGCTGGGCTGAGCAGGACAGGCAGGCTGGGCAGGAGGGCTGGGCTGGGTAGAAGGGGTGGGCTGACTAGAAGGAGTGGGCTGAGGAGAGTGGCCGTAGTCAGAGGGGCTGCTGGACGGAGACGACTCGCTCGATCCGCCCGCCGCACCCAGATTCCCTGGCTCAGGCGGACTCTGCGGCATGGCGAGGGCTTCCAGTTCCTCCAGCAGCCATTCGCTTACCCCCAGCGCCAGGCCGGGGACACGTTGCTCGAACTTTCCGTCAGCAAGTGCGCTCACCTCAAAACCCCCTTGTAGCAAGCACTTCCGTGCGGCCCCCACCGCGACATGAACAGACTAGACGCGACCACCGACAGAATGCGGAACTGCAGGTGGAGGGCCCTTTTCCGGGATGGGAGGGCAGATCAACGAGGGTGGCCACGCCGCTCACCGGCTCCGTCCAAGGTGAGGCTCGGCGCGACGCACATCGAAACAAGACGGACTGTCGACGCAGAACAGAGTCCTGGCCAATCAAGATCAACGCGCAGGCAAACGGACACAAACGGCGCCCGAACGGAGCATGAAGACAGCGGGGCCGCCGATACCTCAGCGTCCGACGCCGCGATCAAGCCCTTAGGTTCCAAAACCGGCCGACGTTGGCCGAAAACTGTTCAGTAAAAACGTCTTTGAGACAGCGATAGCCGCGCCGGACAGCGGTCGTCCTCACCGGCGTCCCAAATCATTACAACTAAGTAACGTCATGGGAGCGTTCCCACAGACCCCTTGACGCCACCCAGACCGAGGGCGCACCTTTGGGAGCGCTCCCACAGACGTTCCTCGGGTCGAAGAGGCCCCGAAAGGAGAAAGCCATGAGCCCCTCCATGTCCCGGGCGCCACGGGCGCCCCGCACCGGCCGGCGGATGCTGGCAGTGGTCGCGGTCGCGGGTATCGCTCTGACCATGGCCGCGTGCGGCAGTGACGACGAGGGCGGCGACGCCGGCTCGGACGGCCAGGTCACGCTGAAGGTCTCGACCTTCGGCCGGTTCGGCTACGAAGAGCTCTTCAAGAAGTACCAGGCCGACAACCCGAACATCAAGATCGTCGAGTCCAACGAGGGTGACCTGGGCAAGTACACCAACGCCCTGACCCAGCGGATCGCGGCCGGCAGCGGTGCCGGCGACGTGGTCGCCATCGAGGAGGGCGCGATCGTCCAGTTCCTCCAGGCCCCGGACAAGTTCGTGAACTTCCAGGAGCACGGCTCCGAGGAGATCAAGAGCAACTGGCTGGACTGGAAGTACGCCCAGGGCACCACCGCCGACGGCAAGCAGACCATCGGTCTGGGCACCGACGTGGGCGGTCTGGCCATGTGCTACCGCACCGACCTGTTCAAGGAGGCCGGTCTGCCGACCGACCGCGAAGAGGTCTCCGCGCTCTGGCCCACCTGGGAGGACTACATCGAGGTCGGTAAGGACTTCGAGGCCGGCAAGAAGGGCGCCGCCAAGGACGCCAAGTTCGTCGACTCGGCCACGAACACCTACAACTCGATCCTGATGCAGACCGCGGGCGCCAACCCCGGCTACACGTACTTCGACCGCGAGAACAACTTCGCGATGGAGAGCAACCCGTCCATCAAGGCCGCCTGGGACACCACGAACAAGCTGCTGGACGCGGGCCTCTCGGCCAACCTGAAGTCGTTCACCGGTGAGTGGGACGCGGGCTTCAAGAACAGCGGCTTCGCCACCATCGCCTGCCCGTCCTGGATGACCGGCTACATCTCCGGCCAGGCCGGCGACGCCGGTGAGGGCAAGTGGGACATCGCCTCGGTGCCCGGTGGCAGCGGCAGCTGGGGCGGCTCGTTCCTGGCCGTTCCCACGCAGAGCAAGCACCAGGAGGAGGCCGTCGCCCTGGCCAAGTTCCTGACCACCGCGGACAGCCAGATCGAGGCGTTCAAGGCCGAGGGTGTTCTGCCGTCCTCGCCCGAGGCGCACAAGGACCCGGCGCTGGCCGCGTTCAAGAACGAGTACTTCAGCGACGCCCCGGTCGGGGAGATCTTCGTCAAGGGTGCGGCCAGCCTCAAGCCGGTCTACCTGGGCGCCAAGAACCAGGCCGTGCGTGACGTGATCGAGAACGACCTGCGGGCCATCGAGCAGGGTCAGCAGAGCGCTGCCGAAGGCTGGACCGCTGCCATCGAGCACGCCAAGGCCGCGGCGGGTGTCTAACACGCTCACCCCGGTTCCACCGGCTCCCGCGAAGGTCCGCCCCACCTGGCGGATGCGCGTGAGCCGGTGGGACCACAAGGGGTCCCCCTACGCCTTCGTCTCGCCGTTCTTCATCCTCTTCGCGATCTTCGGGGCCTTCCCTCTGCTCTACACCTTCTGGGTGTCGCTGCACGCCTGGCCCCTGCTCGGAGAGCACAGCTTCACCGGTCTCGACAACTACGAGAAGCTGCTGACCGACAAGCAGTTCTGGAACGCCGCGAAGAACACGCTCGGCATCTTCGTGGTCTCCACCGTCCCGCAGTACGTGCTCGGCCTCTGGCTCGCGGTCACGCTGAACCGGAAGATCCGCGCCCGCACCCTGTTCCGGGTCGGCGTGATCATCCCCAACGTCACCTCGGTGGCCGCGGTCACGCTGATCTTCACGATGATCTTCGCCAAGGGTTTCGGCCTCGCCAACTGGATGCTCAGCTGGTTCGGTGTGAACGCGGTCGACTGGACCGCCCACACCTGGTCGTCCTGGCTGGCCATCTCGGTGATGGTCGACTGGCGCTGGACCGGTTACAACGCGCTGATCTTCCTGGCCGCGATGCAGGCGATCCCCAACGACCTGTACGAGGCCGCGGCGATCGACGGCGCCAGCCGCACCCGGCAGTTCTGGTCGGTCACGCTGCCGCTGCTGCGCCCGACGATCCTGTTCACCACGATCATCTCGATCATCGGTGGTGTGCAGCTGTTCGCCGAGCCGCTGCTGTTCGCACCGGGGGCCGGCGCCATCCAGGGTGGTTCGCTGCGGCAGTTCCAGACGCTGACCATGTACCTGATCGAGAACGGCTTCACCCGCTTCGAGTTCGGTTACGCGGGGGCCGTCGCCTGGATGATCTTCCTTCTGGTGCTGATCATCTCGCTCATCAACATCTGGCTGGTCCGCCGGATCGGCGGGTCGGACTGAGATGCTGAACCAGGTTAGGAGGCGGTCGCGATGACCGCGGTGACACCCCCGATCCACGCCGAGCCCCAGGGCACCGGCACCACCCCGCCCCCGGCCGGCCGCAAGCGGCTGAGCCGCCGGGTGGCCGAGAGCAACAACCAGCTGTTCAACGCCAGCCCGCTGAACTACATCGTGCTCGTGATCACCTTCATCCTGTCGGTGTTCCCGCTGTACTGGATGCTGGTCATGGCCTCCCGGCGCAACGACGAGATCGTCCAGGTCCCGCCGGTGCTCACCCCGGGAGACCGCCTCGGCGCCAACTTCACGGCACTGTTCGACAACGCCGACGTGATGTTCGCCAAGGCCCTGATGAACTCGTTCATCGTGGCCGGCACGATCACCGTCGTGGTGGTGATCCTCTCGGCGCTGGCCGGGTTCGCCTTCGCCAAGCTGCGCTTCCGCGGCAACGGGGTGCTGCTGGCCCTGGTGGTGCTGACCATGATGGTGCCGATCCAGCTCGGCACCGTGCCGCTGTACATGATGATGGACTGGCTCGGCATCCAGGGCACCCTGGCCACGGTCATCCTGCCCTACCTGGCCAGCGGTTTCGGCGTCTTCATGATGCGCCAGTACGCCAGCCAGTCGGTGCCGGACGAGCTGATCGAGGCGGCCCGGGTGGACGGCGCCTCGACCCTGCGGATCTTCTGGTCGGTGGTGCTTCCCGCACTGCGCCCGGCCGCCGCGATCCTGGGTCTGTTCACATTCATGACTTACTGGAACGATTTCCTCTGGCCATACGTGGCGCTCAGCCCGGAGAATCCGACCGTACAGGTCGCACTCTCCAGGTTGTCCACCGGCTACTACACCGACCAGTCCCTGGTCATGGCGGGCACCCTGATGGCCACGCTCCCGCTGCTCGCCGTTGTCATCCTCTTCGGACGGCAGCTGATCAGCGGAATCATGGATGGAGCAGTGAAAGCATGAGTTTCTCGGACGATTTCGTCTTCGGCGGGGCCACGGCCGCGTACCAGATCGAGGGGGCCGCCGACGAGGACGGGCGCGGCAAGTCGATCTGGGACGTCTTCTCGCACACCCCGGGGAGAGTGGTCAACGGAGACACCGGCGACGTCGCGATCGACCACTACCACCGGTACAAGGACGACGTGGCGATCATGTCGGACCTGGGCCTGCAGGCCTACCGCTACTCGGTGTCGTGGCCGCGGATCCAGCCGGACGGGCGGGGCCCGGCCCTGGAGGCCGGCCTGGACTTCTACTCCCGGCTGACCGACGAGCTGCTGAACGCCGGCATCGACCCGTGGATCACGCTGTACCACTGGGACCTGCCGCAGGCGCTGCAGGACGCGGGCGGCTGGCCGAACCGTGACACCGCGTACCGGTTCGCCGAGTTCTCCGCGATCGTCCACGAGCACCTGGGTGACCGGGTGAAGCACTGGATCACCCTGAACGAGCCGTTCGTGTCGGCCTTCGTCGGCTACGCCGCGGGCCGGCACGCCCCCGGCATCCGCGACCCGCGGGCCGCCCTGAGCTCGGTGCACCACCTGCTGCTGGGCCACGGCCTGGCGCTGCAGGCGCTGCGGGACCAGAACGTGGAGCAGGCCGGGATCACGCTCAACCTGTACTCGGTCGAGGCCGCCTCGGACTCGGCCCTGGACACCGACGCCGCCCGCCGGGTGGACGGCTTCCAGAACCGGCTGTTCCTCGACCCGGTGCTGAAGGGCCGCTACCCGCAGGACATGCTGCACGACCTGGCCGAGTTCGGCGGGATGGGCGAGGTCCGCGACGGCGACCTGGAACTGATCAGCGCGCCGATCGACCTGCTCGGGGTGAACTACTACACCAAGTACCTGATCACCGGTGACCCGGAGCACCCCGACCTGGTCGGCGAGCGCACCGGTCAGCTCGACTCGCCCTACCCGGGCGCGGCGCACTGCCGCGAGGTCCGGCACGGCAAGCCGCTGACCGACATCGGCTGGGAGATCGACCCGGACGGTCTGCACGACGTGCTCACCCGGCTGAAGCGGGAGTACCCCGCGGTGCCGCTGGTGATCACCGAGAACGGTGCGGCGTTCGACGACGAGGTCGCCGAGGACGGCGGGGTGCACGACGAGCGGCGGATCGCCTACGTGCGTGACCACCTGGCCGCCTGCGAGCGGGCGATCGACGACGGGGTGCCGCTGCAGGGCTACTTCCTCTGGTCGGTCTTCGACAACTACGAGTGGGCCGAGGGCTACGCCAAGCGGTTCGGCGCGGTGCACGTGAACTACGGGACCCAGGTGCGCACGCCGAAGGACTCGGCGCTCTGGTACTCGAAAGTCATAGCCACCCGCTCGCTCGACGAGCAGTCATAATCGGCTGAATGAACAGGCGCAACCGGCCCCCGACGCTGGAAGAAGTGGCGGAGCGGGCCGGGGTCGGGCGGGGCACGGCGTCCCGGGTGATCAACGGCTCGCTGCAGGTCAGCGAGACGGCCCGGAACGCCGTGCTGCGCGCGGTCGACGATCTGGGCTACGTGCCCAACCGGGCCGCCCGGTCACTGGTCACCCAGCTCACCGACGTGGTGGCCCTGGTGGTCTCGGAGTCGGAGGACCGGCTGTTCGGGGAGCCGTTCTTCGCCCAGGTGGTGCGGGGGGTGAGCAATGCGCTGGCCGGTACGTCACGGCAGCTGCTGCTGGCCATCGCCCACGAATCCGACCGGGGCCGGCTGAACGACTACCTGAGCCGGCAGCACGTCGACGGCGTGCTGCTGCTCTCGATCCACGGCGACGACCCGCTGCCCGACCAGCTCGCCGCCCGCGGGGTGCCCGCGGTGCTCGGCGGCCGGCCGAACCGGAACGTCACGCTGCCCTTCGTGGACATGGACAACGCAGGTGGTGCGGCGGCCGCGGTGGAGCACCTGATCGCCGGAGGCCGTCGGTGCGTCGCCACGATCACCGGTCCCCTGGACATGACCGCCGGGCAGTTGCGGCTCGAGGGGTACACCTCGGCGCTGGCCCGGCACGGCCTTCCCGAGCTCATCGAGCACGGCGACTTCAGTGAGAACAGTGGACGAGTGGGGGCACGCAGGCTTCTCGAGCGGGCTCCCGGTCTGGATGCCATCTTCTGCGCCTCCGACCAGATGGCGATCGGGGCCCTGGCCGAACTCGCGGCGGCCGGGCGGAGGGTGCCCGAGGACGTGGCCGTGGTCGGCTTCGACGACTCCCCCACCAGCCTCTACACCAGTCCGAGCCTGACCACCGTGCACCAGCCGGTGGAGGACATGGGGGCCCGGATGGTGCAGACGCTGTCCCGGATGATCGAGAACCCGGGCGAGCCGGTGTCCGACGTGGTGCTGCCGACGCATCTGGTGGTCCGGCACTCCGGCTAGTACCGAAACTGGTTCGGCCGGAGTTATTGCAAAGCATGTGCAACTGAGCCAATCTGTGCTGGCCAGACACCATCCGTCCCTGAAGGGTCAGGATCACCGCCATGCATGCACCGGACGGATTCATCGACGTCCCCGTCTCGATCGCGGCCGGGGTGGTCGCGGTCGGCGGGGTCGCGCTCTGCCTGCGGGGCGCCCGCCGTGAGCTCGACGACCGCACGGCGCCGCTGGCCGGCCTGGTCGCGGTCTACGTGTTCGCCGTGCAGATGCTGAACTTCCCGGTGGCCGGCGGAACCAGCGGTCACCTGCTCGGCGGCACCCTGGCCGCGGTGCTCGTCGGGCCCTTCACCGGAGCCTTATGTGTCTCCGTGGTCCTGCTGGTCCAGGCGGTGCTTTTCGCCGACGGAGGCCTGACCGCGCTCGGGGTCAACATCTCCACCATGGCGCTGGCCACCGTGCTGATCGGCTACCCGCTGGCCCGGCTGCTGCTCAAGGCCCGGCTGGGCACGGCCCTCGCGGCCGGTCTGGCCGCCGGGGTCTCGGTGGTGGGGGCGAGCCTGGTCTTCGTCCTGTTCTACGCCCTGGGCGGCACCACCGACGTCGACCTCGCCCGGGTCACCGGGGCGATGGTCGGTGTGCACGCCCTGATCGGGATCGGTGAGGGCCTGATCACCGCGCTGACGGTCGGGGCGATCGCCAGTACCCGACCCGATCTGGTCCATCTCGGCAGGCCCGCCGCCTGGGGCCCGGTCTCCGCCAGCTGGAAGGCCTGATCTGATGCGTACCCGAAACCTGCTGGTCGGTCTGCTCCTGGTCAGCCTGCTCTTCGCCGGCATGGTCAGTTACTACGCCAGCAGCTCACCCGACGGCCTGGAGAAAGTCAGCGAGGACAACGGCATCTCGGCCCAGGCCAAGGAGCACGACCTGAGCGGTTCACCCCTGGCCGACTACGGGGTGAGCGGTGTGGACGATGCCCGGCTCTCCGGCGGGCTGGCCGGGGTGATCGGCGTCGGGGTGACGTTCCTGGCTGCCTCCGCCCTGGTCTTCGTGGTGCGCCGGAGCAAGAGCTCCGGCGAATGAGTGGCGGTCACGCGCACCAGGGCCTGCTGGTTCCGGGCGCCTCGGTGCTGCATAGCCTGCCAGCCCACGTGAAGCTCGTCGCCGCCCTGTTCTCGGTGCTGGCGATCGTTGCCGCGCCCGGTTCGCAGTTCTGGGCCTTCGGCGTCTTCGCCGGGGTGATCGCGCTGCTGGCGGCCGTCGCCCGGATCCCACCCGGCCTGATCGCCCGGCGCCTGCTGATCGAGCTCCCGTTCGTGGTCTTCGCCCTGCTCCTGCCCTTCGTCGCAGCGGGCGAACGTACTGAGGTGCTCGGAGTACCGATGAGCGTCGAAGGGCTCTGGAGCGCCTGGGAACTCGTGGCCACGGCCACGCTGGGCCTGGCCGTCTCGGTGCTGCTGGCCGCCACCACCGGTCTGCGGGAGATCCTGACCGGTCTGGAACGTCTGCGCATGCCCACGCTGATCGTGCAGATCATGAGCTTCATGATCCGCTACGCCGATGTGGTGGCGGACGAGCTGCGGCGGATGCGGATCGCCCGGGAGTCAAGGGGTTTCGTGGCCCGGGACATCCGCCAGTGGCCGGTTCTGGGACGTAGTGCGGGGGCGTTGTTCGTGCGGTGCTTCGAACGGGGCGAGCGGGTGCACCTGGCCATGCTCTCGCGTGGGTACGACGGAAGGATGCCGGGAACGGACGGCCCGGGCGCATCTTCCGTGGTCTGGGCAACCGGTCTGAGCCTGCCGTTGCTCTTCACCGTGGTCACCGCCGTCGCGGTGCTGACAGGAGGAGCGCGATGAACCCGGCAGTGGCGGTCGAAGGGCTGCGGTTCAGCTATCCGGACGGTCACGCCGCCCTGGACGGGGTGGATCTGACCGTTCAGCGCGGCGAGCGACTGGCCGTGCTCGGCCCGAACGGCGCCGGCAAGACCACCCTGGCTCTGCACCTGAACGGCATCCTCCGGCCCACCGACGGCTCGGTGCGGATCGACGGGGTGCCGGTGGTCAAGGAGAACCTGCAGCAGATCCGGCGGCGGGTGGGTCTGGTCTTCCAGGACCCGGACGACCAGCTGTTCATGCCCACGGTGCGCGAGGACATCGCTTTCGGGCCGCGTAATCTCGGCCTGAGCGCGGCCGAGACAGCCGCCCGGGTGGAGTCGGCGCTGGAGAAGGTGGGCCTGACCGATCTGGCCGACCGGCCGCCGCACCACCTCTCGTTCGGGCAGCGCCGCCGGGCCGCCGTGGCCACCGTGCTGGCCATGGACGCCGACGTGCTGGTGCTGGACGAGCCCTCGAGCAACCTCGACCCGGCCGCCCGCCGGGAACTGGCCGAGATCCTGCTCGGGCTCGACGTCACGGTGCTGATGATCACCCACGACCTGCCGTACGCCCTGCAGCTGTGCCCGCGGTCGGTGATCCTGGCCGACCGGCGGATCCAGGCCGACGCCCCGACCGCCGAACTGCTGGGCGACCCGGAACTGCTGGCCCGCTACCGGCTGGAACTGCCCTACGGTTTCGCCGTACCGGCTACTGCGTAGCCTTGAGCATCAGGTCCCGCAGAAGACCCATCCCGGTCAGATCGCCGGTGTAGCTGAGCTTCTCACCAGCGATCCGGTTGTACAGCCACAGTTCCAGGTCCGAGGCCCCGCCGCGGATCGTGGTGCCCGCCCGCCCGTCGGCCGAGACCTCGAGCCCACCCGGCTCGAAGTGCACGAACCACGAACGGGACGGGGTGCGCACCTCGAGGTCCGGCCGTCCGGCCGGGTAGTCGCCCGGTTCGATGTCGCTGACCAGCATGGCCACCAGCACCTCGTCGATGCCGTCCTCGGCCAGGCCGGCCTCGATCTCGGTGGGGGTGCCCACGGCCAGTTCGGCGTCGAACCGGTGCACCGCCGTCTCGTGGGCCATCCGCCGGATCCAGAAGGCCACGCTCTGGTCCGGCTCGAACCAGGTCCAGGCCGGGGCGTCGGGCGGGTACTCGTCGAAGGTCTCGTTCAGCCGGGCCCAGCCCTGCTCCAGCACCTGCAGGCTGCTCAGCCCGGTCAGGTCCGGCTCCTCGGTGGGCCGGGCGTTGAGCCGGATGCAGTCCACCTTGTGCCAGTAGACCTCGCCGACGTGCTGCACCAGGTCGTCCAGCGACCAGTCCGGGCACGACGGCACCCGGATCCCGGTCAGCGACGAGTCGGCCGGCAGCACCGACCGAAGACGCGAGTACTCGATCCCGAGGTGACGCCTGAGTTCTGAAGTCTCCATGAGATCGATGGTTCCCCAGGGGTCAAGCCGTTTTCACCTACCCAGGCCGACCAGACCGTCTTCGATCCGGATGTTGTCCAGGTTGTCGGTGAACCAGCGGTAGGTGCTCTCCACCCCTTCGCGCAGCGACACCGTGGGGGCCCAGCCGAGCCCTCGCAGGCGGGACACGTCCAGCAGCTTGCGCGGTGTGCCGTCCGGCTTGGAGGTGTCGAAGGACAACCGCCCCCCCCAGCCGACGACGTCCGCAATCGTCTCGGCGAGTTCCCGGATGGTGACGTCCACGCCGGTGCCGACGTTGATCGTCTCCGGCGAGTCGTAGTGCTCCAGAAGGAAGACCAGCGCCGAGGCCAGGTCGTCGACGTGCAGGAACTCGCGCCGCGGAGTGCCCGAGCCCCAGATCCTGACCTCCTCGGCCCCGGTCTGCTTCGCCTCGTGGAAACGGCGGATCAGGGCCGGCAGGACGTGCGAGTTGGTGGCGTCGAAGTTGTCGCCGGGCCCGTACAGGTTGGTCGGCATGGCGCTGACGTAGGGCAGGCCGTACTGCTTGCGGATCGCCTGGACCTGCATGATCCCGGCGATCTTGGCGATCGCGTAGGCGTCGTTGGTGGGCTCCAGCGCGCCGGTGAGCAGCGCGGACTCCTTGATCGGCTGCTCGGCGAACTTCGGGTAGATGCAGGAGGAGCCGAGGAAGAGCAGGCGCTGCACCCCGGCCTGGTGGGCGGCGTCCATCAGATTGACCTGGATCCGCAGGTTGTCGGACAGGAACTCGGCCGGGTAGGTGTCGTTGGCCAGGATCCCGCCCACCCGGGCGGCGGCCACCACCATCACGTCGGGCCGGTTGTCCAGGACGAACTCCGTCGTCGCGGCCCGGTCGCGCAGGTCCACCTCGGCCGAGGTGGCCCCGAGGAGGTCGCCGAACCCGCGGGCGGCCAGCGCGCGCCAGACGGCCGACCCGGCCAGGCCCCGGTGACCGGCCACGTAGACCTTCATGTCCGGAGTCAGCAGGGGCCCGCTCGACGTAGGGGTGCGCTCGACCGAGAGGTCCGCCGAGGAGAGGGAGGACGGAAGGGTGGTCATGACCCCGAACGGTACCCGAGCAAGGGAACTATGAGTGCTCATTCGGTGACCATCAGTTCTGACGACCAGCACACGGCGCATCGGGCAAACGCCGGAGGTTGGCCATACCCTGCAGTAACCGCTCTCCGTGATCGTCCCATCACGCTACGGTACGGACAGAATCGGCTACCCAACGGAATCAGCTCATCGCCATCAGTGACGCGGGCGGTGGGCACCCCCGTCCATCCTGGCGAGGAGCGGCATTTTGCAGACTTCGAAGAAGGCCCTGATCACCGGGATCACCGGTCAGGACGGTTCGTACCTGGCCGAACTGCTGCTGGAGAAGGGCTACGAGGTGCACGGCATCGTGCGCCGCTCCTCGCAGTTCAACACCTCGCGGATCGACCACCTCTACGTCGACCCGCACGACCCGCGGGCCCGGCTGTTCCTGCACTACGGCGACCTGACCGACGGCTCGCGGCTGGTCACGCTGCTGGAGAAGGTGCAGCCCAACGAGGTCTACAACCTGGCCGCGCAGTCGCACGTGCGGGTCTCGTTCGACGAGCCGGAGTTCACCGGGCTGAGCACCGGGGTGGGCTCCACCCGGCTGCTCGAGGCGATCCGGATGATCGGCCTGGAGTGCCGCTACTACCAGGCCAGCAGCTCGGAGATGTTCGGGGCGACCCCGCCGCCGCAGAACGAGAACACCCCGTTCTGGCCGCGCAGCCCCTACGGCGCGGCCAAGGTGTACGCGTACTGGATGACCCGCAACTACCGCGAGGCCTACGGGATGTTCGCCACCAACGGCATCCTGTTCAACCACGAGAGCCCGCGCCGGGGCGAGACGTTCGTGACCCGCAAGATCTCGATGGCGGTCTCCAACATCGTCGCCGGCAAGCAGGACTACCTGTACATGGGCAACCTGGACGCGGTGCGCGACTGGGGCTACGCCAAGGACTACGTCGAGGCGATGTGGCTGATGCTGCAGGCCGAGGAGCCCAGCGACTACGTGGTGGCCACCGGAACCGCCTACACCGTGCGGGACTTCCTGCAGTTCTCGTTCGAGCACGTCGGCCTGGACTGGGAGAAGTACGTCCGGTTCGACGAGCGCTACCTGCGCCCGACCGAGGTGGACTCGCTGATCGGCGACGCCTCGAAGGCCCGGGACATCCTGGGCTGGACGCCGAAGGTGCTCACCCCGGAGCTGGCCCGGCTGATGGTGGACGCCGACCGCGCGACCATCGACCTACGGACCGAACTGCCCGCCCAGCTGTGATCAAGGCGGCGGCCCCGGCCGCCGAGGAGTCGACCGTGGAGACTGTCCAGACCAAGGTTCGGCGGCCTCGGTGCCGGGTGTCGCCGGGGAACTTCCGCCGGCTGATCGAGCGCTTCTCGCCGGTGGTCGAGACCGGTGCGGTCGAGGCGTCGCCCCGGTCGGTGCTGGTGATCCGGACCGACGAGGTCGGCGACCTGGCCATGACCCTGCCGCTCCTGACCTCTCTGCGCTCGGCCTGGCCCCTGGCTCGGATCACGTTGCTGACCCGGGGCTCCCGCGGTGAGATGATGCGCGGCGGTGCCCTCGTCGACGAGGTGATCGCCTGGCCCGACCTGGAAAGCACCTGGTCCGGATCGCTTTCCGGCCAAGTGCGCTGCTGGCGCCTGGGCCGCCGCCTACTGCACCACAGCCGTCCGTTGCACGGGCGCTTCGATCTGGCGATCCTTCCCCAGCCCGACGCCGAGCCGTTCGGCACCCGATATGTGGCCTGCACCGCCGCACTTCGCGTGGTCGGTTTCGATCCCGCCGACTGTTTTTCCGGGGACGAGCGGGGCCTGCTCACCGATCCGGTCAGCCCGGGCGACCCGCAGACCCATGCGCTGCGGCACAGTGAGCGGCTGGCCTCGGCGCTGGGGATCACCATCACCCCCGACACCTACGACGCTCCTGGTCTGGCCCTGATCGGTCCGGCCGACCGGGCCGCGGCGCGCAGCCTGCTCTCCCCCCTGGCCCCGTCGCCGGGCCCACTGATCGCCGTGAATCTGACCGCGCGCGACTGGCCCCCGCAGTCCTGCGCGGCCGTCGTCAACGCGGTTCACGCCCGGGTTCCGGTGCGGTTGGCACTGATCGGCGAAACCAGTTCGCCCGAGGATTTTTTGAGGACGCTCGACCCCTCGATTCCGTTGGTGAGCGCGATCGGCCGGGCTCACCCTCGAACCCTCCTGGCGCTTCTGGCCGACAGTGACCTGTTCCTCGGCGGAGCCGGGGACGAGATGCACCTGGCCTCGTCGGTGGCCACGGCCTGCGTGGTGGTGGGCGATCCGCCCGCCGCTTCGGCCGGCCCCTGGTCAGCCGGTTCGCAGGTGGTGCCGGGCAGCGGGGTGAGCCAGGCCGTACTCGAGGTGCTGACCGGGCTGTCCTGGCCGGTGGTCGGTGGTCAGACCTCAACCCCGGCCGATCGGCGGGTCCGCCTGCCGGCTTGAGCGATCTGACCGCTCTTCACCCGATCGGCGGTCGCCCACCCGCCTCCCCTCGGGCGAGTCTTGCCCCCTTGGTTCGCTACGGCGGGAGGGGTGGCAGCAGATGGGGGCACGACGATGCGTCGTCATCCCGGTGATCGAGCGGGCCAACGGCATCATCATGACGCCGTCGGCGACCGAGGGCGGGTTCTTCCCCCGGGTGATCGTCGAAGGGCAGATCCGGTACTCGAGGCTGACCCGGGACGGGGTGGACGAGGTCTGGGGGCCGACACTGGCCGACGCCCAGGAGCGGGTCGCCGAGAAGAACGCCGCCTGGGGCCTGACCGGCGAGGACGTGCTGCAGATCCTGATCGGCTGGCAGCTCGCACGGGACGAGGAGGACGCCCGGGTGTTCTGCCCGGTCTGCCGTCGGCAGTACGACTGGGGCGCCGGTGACCGGTGTGCCTCCTGCGCCTGAGCTCAGGCAGGTCCGGTTCTCCGGTACCACCCAATTTTCCTGAGGTTTTCCTACGGTAACCAAAGACATGCGTAGGGTATGGGGCTTACGCGAGTTGGAGGGACTTGTCGTGGGTGCTGTTGGTGGTCTGATCGTGTCCGAACGCCGCTGGGTGAAGATCGCGCTGATCTCGGCGCTCGCCATCGCCGTCGGGTCGATGATGTTGGTGACGTCGCACCGGGCGCGCACCGGCGCGGCCGATCTGGAGCAACCCGGTGAGCACTGCACCACGATCACCACGCAGTGCTGAGGACCGTCGGTCCGGAGCAGGCTGAACTCGTCGCTTCCTGGGCCACCTCGGAGCAGGAGGCGAGGTGGTGGGCGGGCGCCCCGTACCCGGTCCCGCCGTCGCTGGTCTCGTCCTGGGCGGACGACCCGGACGCTCACGGTTTCGTGCTGTACCACGGCACGGAACCTATTGCCTACGGGGAGATCTGGGACGACGCCGACGAGGGCGAGTCCGAGCTGGCCCACCTGATCGTCGCGCCCGATTGCCGAGGTCAGGGTTTCGGTCGGCGGCTGGTGCGCTCCCTCGTGCCCCGGGCCGGGTTCGGGGCTCTGGTGATGCGCGTGCACCCGGACAACTCGGCGGCCCAGGCCTGTTACCTCGGCGCCGGTTTCGGCCGGGTGGACGAGGCCCGCGAAGCGGAGTGGAACGCGCCTCAGCCGGTGCGCTACGTCTGGCTGGAGTACACCGCCTTCTGAGTGGTGTGGTCTGAGGCACCGCGTCGTCGGGGACACGGGAGACCGCTCGTTCGTTCTTTCCGGTGGCAGCCGGTAGGTGTGAGCGAGTGGGAGGCCTGGTCTTGAGCGAGGGTCTGCGGGAGCGGCGACGGGCCGCCTCGAGGGCGATCACCGTCGAGGTGGCGCTGCGGTTGTTCAGCGAGCGCGGCTTCGAGAACGTGACGGTGGCCGACATCTGCTCGGCCGCCGAGATCGCCCCGCGCACGTTCTTCCGCTACTTCGCCACCAAGGAGGAGGTGCTGGCCGAGCCCTCCCGCGAGATGGCGGTCCGGATCCGGGAGTTCTTCGCCACCGCCCCGCTCGAGCTCGACGACATCGCGGTGCTCACCCTGGCCCTGCACGACCTGGCCGAGCACGTGATCGAGCACAGCGACCAGCTCCGGGGGTTCCACCGGGCGTCGGCGGTCCGGGTCAGTCCCTACGTGAGGCTGTCCGACCGGGAACGCCAGCTGGCCGTCGACCTGGTCAACCGGGCGGTGCCGGAAGGTCCCGAGGGCCCGGTACTGATCCCCGACTGGCGTACCCGGCTGATGGTCGCGCAGGGGGTGGCGGCGTTCCGGGTGTGGATGGAAGATGCGCTGGGCCCCGACGCCCCGGCCGACCCGCAGGCCCACCTGAGTCAGATCCTGGATCTGGGCGCCCCGGCCGGCGCCCTCGGCTGATCCACACTCAAGGTTCCCTGCATCCCCGCCGATATCGAGGACGGATCATCCCGTCCGCGGAATTGGGGGCGACGTAAGTGTCCAGTGTTCTGGTCGTCGAGGACGACAGCGACATCCGCAGGTTGCTCGAGATCCGGCTGGCCCGGATGGGCCACTCGGTGATCAGTGTGGGATCGGCGGCGGCCGCGCTGGCCGCGATCGATCGCTACGGCGTACCGGACGCGGTGGTGCTGGACATCGTCATGCACGGCGCCTCGGGCATCGACCTGCTGCGGCAGTTGCGCGACCAGCCCGGGTCCCGTGACCTGCCGGTCATCCTGCTCACCGCGCGTGACCTGCAGGAAGACCGGAAGGCGGCGCAGGAGCTGCACGCCCACCTGATGCAGAAGCCGATCGAGGTGGCCAGCCTGACCCGGATGCTGGAGCGGGCCCTGACCAGCTAGCCGCGCGCTGGGCGGGGCCTAGAGGATCGCGCCCACGGCCGTCTTCAGGTCGTCGGTAAGGGCCTGCGAGCCGATCCGGTTCAGGTGGTTGAAGTCCCAGTAGGCCAGCTCGCCGTCGACCAGGGGGCTGCAGACGTCGCCGTTGCAGAACCGGTCCCACGGGTCGTAGACGCTCACCCCGGGAACGCTGGTGACGACGTCCCACTCGGCCTGGCGGGAGGTGCCCTGGTACTCCAGCACGTCTTCCTGGCTCTTGTCGCAGACGAAGTTCAGGAAGCCGCCGCTGCACGCGGTCTGCCGATTCATCGCCTGGGTGGCGTAGTTCGGCACGTCCATCACATAGAGCACCGGGATGCCCGCCTCGGTCAGCTCCTGCAGCGCCGGCTTGAGCTGCTGCGGCCACTTCCCGTCGACGTCGTGCCGGGCCAGGGCCCACTGCCCGACGACCACCAGGGACGGCGGGTCGTCGCTCTTGGTGGCCCGGTCGAGCAGCGCCGAGGCCAGTTCACCGCAGTTGGCGACCTCACGGCTGGGCTGGGCGTCGCGCATCAGCGGGCAGCTGGCCCCGGTGAGGGCCAGGGTGCTGTAGCCGAGCCGGCGGTCGGCCTCGATCAGGCCGGTGGAGTAGGCCTCGGCGTGCGAGTCGCCGGCCAGCATCACCCAGCCCTTGGCGTTGGGCACGGTGTCCATGCAGCGGTCGAAGTCGGCGGCCTCGAACGACCGGTTGCGCACCAGACAGCCGTTCTCCCGGCCGAAGGTGAGCTCACCGCGCTGGCCCGCGTAGGCAGCCGCGTTGGGCACCGCCCACGGCCCGGCCACCTGCAGCGTGACCGCCGCAACCACCACCATGCCGGCCGCAACCGCACCACCCAGGTAGACCCGGGGCAGGCGCACCCCACCGTGACGCAGCGGCTGCTCCACGAAGCGGTAGCTCAGGTAGGCGGGCAGCAGCGAGAACAGGGCGGCCAGCACCGGGGTGTAGGGCCGGGGCCAGATCAGGGTGGCGATCACGATCGCCGGCCAGTGCCAGAGGTAGATGCTGTACGACAGGTCACCGGTGACCACGAACGGCCGCGACGAGAGCACCCGCTTGATCGGCCCCTCGCCCACCGTCCCGGCCAGGATCAGCAGGGCGGTCGCCACCACCGGGACGATCGCGGCGACGCCGGGCCAGACCGTCTGGTCGTTCACCGTGAGGTTCAGGTACACCAGCAGCGCCAGCCCGGCCGCGCCCAGGGCCACCGGCAGCACCGTGCGCTCCGCCGTGTAGTGGCGGGCGGCCCGCTTCGAGGCCCAGACCGCGAGCAGGGCACCGACGCCGAATTCCCAGGCCCGGGTGGGTGAGGAGTAGAAGGCCACGTCGGAGGCCGGGTAGCTGTGCACCCGGAAGTCGCCGTACGACAACCACATCGACAGGGCGAAGCTCGCCGCGGTGAGCAGGCCCAGACCGATCGCCTGGCTGCGCGCCCCACCTCGGCCGAACTTCCAGGTCAGCGCCAGCAGCAGCGGAAACACCAGGTAGAACTGCTCTTCCACGCTCAGCGACCAGACGTGGGTGAGCGGGTTCATCACCGCCCCGGCGGCGAAGTAGTCGCCCGAGGTGCTCAGCAGGTCGAAGTTCCCGGCCAGCAGAACCGCGGCCAGGGCCGTGCCGGCCGTGGTCGACTGCGCCCCGATCGGCGACTGGAACAGGAACGAGAGCAGCAGGACGGCCAGCAGCATGACGACCATGGCGGGCAGCAACCGGCGGATGCGGCGGGCGTAGAACGAGCCGAACCCGAACCGCCCCGAGGAGCGCAGGCGCTCGATCTGCCCGGTGATCACGAAACCGGAGATCACGAAGAACACGTCCACCCCGGCGAAACCCGCGGGCAGGGGAAGCTTTGCGTGATAGATGACGACGAGGACGACCGCGATCGCCCGCAGCCCTTGGATGTCGGCGCGCTTACTCTCCCGCTGCCTCTCCTGCTGAACAGGCGCAGTGGCTACGGCAGGGCGAACGCCAGGATCGGTGTCCGTGGACCAGCCAGCAGTACTCGTCATGATGCCCCATCGTGCCCAAGGACCCTATGCATCGCCTCCCGAAACGCACATCACAGGGTGTTCACAGGACAACTCGCCGTCAGAAGAACGAGCTCAGACCCGGTCCGACCAGACCTCAGGGCTACCCCGTTCCTCCTCCCGATCCTGCCCTTTCGAGCCCGGCCAGGACGAAGGGCGGGATCCGCGGATCCCGCCCTTCACCTGCGCTGTGAACTAGAGCACATTCACCGGTCGAGCTCGTGCCAGGCCGGCGCGCCACCCTCCACGTGAGCCACGTTGACGAAGCCCCGGCCGATCAGGTTCTGCGCCACCGGGCCCGAGCCGTTCACCGATCCGCAGATCACCACGATCGGGGTCTGCAGCGACGCGACCTCGGCGTGCCGCTCCGCGGAACCGAAATCGAACTCGGCGTCAAGGTTGTCACGGTCGACGATGATCGCGCCCTCGATCGGGCCGGTCTTCTCCCGGCCCCCCGGGCTGCGGGTGTCCAGCAGCACCGCTCCCTCGGCCACCCTTCGGCGTGCCTCGGCGGCGTCGATGAGCGGCGGCTCGGCCGGGCCGGTGGCCACGGGAGTGTCGGGCCGACTTGCCCACTGCGAGTAGGAACCCGGGTACAGCGGCACCCGGTCGGCATCGAAACCGGCCACGGCCAGGGCGAGCAGGTCGTGCGCGGCGGTGACTCCGGAACCGCAGTAGACCCCGACCGCCCGGTCGTCGCTCACCCCGAGATCCCCGAACTTCCGCCTGAGGACGTCGGGGGCGGCGAATCGTCCATTGTCACCGAGGTTTCCGGTCGCCGGAGCGCTGACCGCGCCCGGAATGTGGCCGGGCCGAGGATCGATCGAGGCGACCTCGCCGGAGAACCGGCCGGCCGGGCGGGCGTCGAGCAGCAGCCCGCCGTTCTCGACGAACTCGGGCACCTCGTCCACCTCGACGGTGGGGAGCTTGCCCTCGCCCAACGTGACGTCCCCTTCGGCCGGGGCGGGCTCGTCGCCCGTGGCCAGCGGCTGGCCGGCCTCCTTCCAGGCCTGCAGACCGCCGTCCAGCAGGCGGACCTCGCCGTCGAACCCGGCCCAGCGCAGGAGCCACCAGAGCCGGGCGGCCGCCAGCAGGCCGTTGTCGTCGTAGACGACAACGGTGTCGGAGCTGTTCAGGCCCCACGACCGGGCCGACTGCTGGAAGGCCGCGGCCGTGGGGAGCGGGTGACGACCGGCCTCGGAGCTGCCGGGCGAGGCCAGCTGCGCGTCGAGGTCGACGTAGACGGCGCCGGGGATGTGCCCGGCCCGGAACTCGTCCGGCCCGGGCGGGCCACCGAGCTTCCAGCGCACGTCGAGCAGTCGCGGCGAACCGCTGCTGCGCAGGGCCAGGAGTTCCTCAACGGTAAGGAGCGGGCTCATGCTTCTTCCTTCGTGTCAGCCGATGCCGGCAGACCTAGTGTCTCGTCTGGTTCGCGCGTGGTCAGGGAACGGGGATCAAGTCGGAGAGCAGGTCGGACAGACGGTTCGTGTCCGGGGGCAGTCCGGCGGCGGCCTGGGCCCCCAGCAGGCGTTGCAACCGTTCGTTGGCCGGTGTCGGTACCCCGTGCAACCGGCCGAGCCGGACAATCTCTCCGTTGAGGTGGTCGACCTCGCTGGAGCTGCCCCGGGCGAAGCTCTGCCAGGTGGAGAGGTTCCCGCCGACGTGCCCGGGCACCTCCTCGACCACCAGGTGGGCCGTCGCCTCGGGCGCGACCTCGATGCCCGCCGCCGCGAACACCGCGCGGGCCTCGGGCACCAGCAGCGCCCGGGCCTGCTCCCGCTCGGTGTCGCTGCCCTGCAGCACGCCCAGGCCGTTGGCCAGGTTGAGCAGGAGCTTGCGGGCCTTGTAGGCGCGGACGTCCTCGACCAGGCTCACGTCGTAGCCGGCCTCGCGCAGGTCGCGGGCGAACTGCGCACCCTCGTCGCCCGGATCCGCCGCCCGGTAGCGGCCCAGCCAGGCCACCCCGACGATCGGGTACGAGGGAGAGACCACCTCACCGGGGGTCAGATGGCTGGCGGCCACGCCGATCGAGACCCCGTAGACCCGCCCGAACCGGCGCACCGCCAGGTCCTCGGTGGCCAGGCCGTTCTGGAAGGTGAGCAGGGGCAGGTCGGCGGCCAGCAGGGTGGGCCGGCCGTGCTCGTCGGAGACCGGCAGCCAGGCCCACCCGGCCAGCACCGGCTCCGCGTCCTGGGTCTTGGTCGCCAGCACCAGCACGTCCTGGTGGGTCAGGTGCAGTTCCTGAGGCCCGCCGACCACCGGCACCCGGACCTGCTCGGTGCTGCGCGGCCGGCGCACCCGTACGCCGCCGGCCCGGATCGCCTCCAGGTTGGCGCCCCGGGCCACCAGGACCACCGACTTGCCGGCCAGTTCGAGCTGGGCGGCCAGCAGGGCACCGATCGCACCGGCCCCGATCACGACATAGCGAGTACTCATACCGGGTTCGCTCCGATCGGCCGGCCGGGGATGGAGTCGAGCAGTTCCCGGGTGTAGGGCGACTGCGGGGCATCGAACACCTGCGCGGCCGGGCCCTCCTCGACGAGCTGACCACGGCGTAGCACCGCCACCCGGTGCGACAGGCTGGCGACCACCGCCAGGTCGTGCGAGACGAACAGGTAGCTCAGGCCCAGGTCGTCCTGCAGCGAGGTGAGCAGGCTCAGGATCTGCGCCTGAACCCGCACGTCCAGGGCCGAGACCGGCTCGTCGAGGAGCAGCAGCTCCGGCTTCAGCGACAGCGCCCGGGCGATGGCCACCCGCTGACGCTGCCCGCCGGACAGCTCCGACGGCAGCCGGCCGGCGAAGCTCTGAGGCAGGTGCACCGCGTCGAGTAGTTCCCGCACCCGCTCCCGGCGGGAGGCCCGGTCGCCGATGCGGAACGACACCAGCGGCTCGGCGATCGTCTGCCCGACGGTGAACCGGGGGTCCAGGGCGGAGAACGGGTTCTGGTGTACGAGCTGGAACCGCCGGCGCAGCGGGCGTAGCTGTCGCCAGCCCAGACCGGTGATGTCCTGGCCACCGAACCAGACCTGCCCGCCGGTCGGCGCGACCAGGCCCAGCGCCACCCGCAGGGTGGTGGTCTTGCCCGATCCGGACTCCCCCACCAGGCCCAGGGTCTGGCCTTTCGGGACCTCGAGCGTCACCCCGTCGAGAGCGCGGAAGCTGCCGCCCCCGGGCAGGGTGTAGTCCTTGGACAGATTCTCCAGGCGCAAGACAGGTTCAGCGGTTTCGGCTGGGGCCCGGCGCTCGGTGAGTGAGAGCCCCGGAGCCGAGCGCAGCAGGTCTTTCGTGTACTCCTGCTCGGGCGCCCGCAGAACCGTTGCGGCCGGTCCGCTCTCGACCACCGCACCGGACCGCATCACCACCACCCGGTCGGCCCGGTCGGCGGCCACCCCCAGGTCGTGGGTGATCAGCAGCAGCGCGATCCCGCGCTCGGCGACCAGGCGCTGCAGATGGTCCAGGATCCGCTTCTGCACCGTCACGTCGAGGGCGCTGGTCGGTTCGTCGGCGATCAGCAGGTCGGGCTCCCCGGCCAGGCCGGCCGCGATCAGCACGCGCTGGCGCAGGCCACCGGAGAGCTCGTGCGGGTACTGCCGGGCCCGCAGCACCGGATCGTCCAGCCCGGCCGCGGCCAGAGCGGCCAGAACCTCGGCGTCCACACTGCGTTTCGGTACGTCGGGCCGCCGGCGCACGGCCTCGGCCACCTGCGGGCCGATCCGCCGGGTGGGGTTCAGGGTGACGGTCGGATCCTGCGGCACCAGGGCCACCACCCGCCCCCGCAGGTCTCTCAGGGCTCGTTCGCCGGCGCCGGTGACCGGTTTCCCGGCCACGGTGATCGAACCGCCGCTCACCCGGCCGGTTCCGGGCAGCAGGCCGAGCACGGCCGAGGCCAGGGTGCTCTTGCCCGAGCCCGACTCCCCCACCACCGCGACCGTCTCACCCGGGGCGATGCTCAGCGAGACGCCCCGCAGCGCGGGCACCGGAGGCCGGCGCCGGTGCGGGTGGTAGTCGACCGAGAGGTTCTCGATCTCGAGAACGTTGCTCATCGCTGGAGCTCCTCGAGGCTGCGGGAGATGTGGTTCAGGCTGAACACCATCAGCCCGACGAAGGCCCCGGGCAGCAGGGTCAGCCACGGTGAGGTGATCAGGTAGCTGCGGCCCTGCGAGATCAGCGTGCCCCACTCGGCCGACGGCGGGGCCGCCCCGAAGCCGAGGAAGCTGAGCGCCGAGATGGCCAGGATCGCCACCCCGAAGTCCAGCACCGCCAGCACCAGCACCGGGCCCCAGCTGTTGGGCAGGATGTGCCGCACCAGCACCCGGGTCCAGGACGCCCCGCCGGTGCGGGCCGCCTCGATGTAGGGCAGGGCCTTGATGCTCAGCACCCGGGCCCGGGTGATCCGGGCGAAGCCGGGAACGATGCCCACCCCGACCGCCACCGCGATCGGCAGGGTGCCGAAACCCAGTGCGGTGACGATGGTCAGGGCCAGCAGCAGACGCGGGATCGCCAGCAGCACGTCGATCACCCGCATCAGCACCGAGTCGGCCCAGCCGCCGAAGAAGCCGGAGACCACGCCGATCGCCAGCCCGGCCACCACGGCGATGCCGATCGCCCCGAGGGTGGCCTGGATGGTCAGCGTGGAACCGTGCAGCACCCGGCTGAACAGGTCGCGGCCGAGCTCGTCGGTGCCGAACCAGTGCGCGGCCGAGGGGGCCAGCAGCTTGTCCGCGCCGGCCGTGGCGTTCGGGTCGTGACCGGTGAACCAGCCCGGCGCCACGGCCGAGACCAGGACGAAACCCACGTAGACGAGGGCGAGCACGAGCCCGGGGCGGGCCGTGAGGGTTCTCCAGCGAGCCGGCGCCGCCGGTTCGCCGACCGCGTCGCCGGCCACCGGCGTCGTCAGTTCTGGTGCGAGATCGACCGACATTCCCTGTCCTCCTAGGAGATCCGCGGTGTGTGCGTGATCCGCGGATCGAACAGCGGGTACACCAGATCGATGAGCAGATTGATCACGACGAACACCGCCGCGGCCAGCACCACGATCGCCTGCACCAGCGGTACGTCCTGAGCCAGGACGGCCTGCTGGGCCATCTGCCCGACGCCCTGCCGGGAGAACACGGTCTCGGCGACCACGGCCTCGGTGACGGTGGCGCCCAGCAGCAACCCGAGCAGGGTCAGCGTGGGCAGCAGGGCGTTGCGCAGAGCGTGCCGGGCCTGCACGTACTGCCGGCTCAGACCCCTGGCGGCGGCGGTGGTCACGTAGGGTTCGGCCAGCTGGTCGTCGAGGCTGCGGGTGAGCACCTGGGCCAGCAGCGCCGCGGTGGGCAGGGCCATCGTGACCGCGGGCAGCACCAGGCTGCCGGCCCCGGTGGTACCGGTGGCCGGGAACCAGCCCAGCTCGAACGCGAACACCTGGATCAGCAGCAGGCCGACGAAGAACGGTGGGAGCGAGACCCCCACCGCCGGAAGCCGGTTCAGCAGCGTCTTCAGCCAGGAGACCCGGACGAAGGCGGCCAGGTAGGCCAGACCCCCGCCGAGCACCAGGGCCAGGGTGATCGCGGCGGCGCCCAGGGCCAGGGTGGAGGGCAGCCGCTCGGCCAGCAGCTCGCCGACCGGGCGGTGCAGTGAGATGGACCGGCCGAAGTCACCCCGCAGCAGCCCGCCCAGGTGGTCCAGGTACTGGTGGCCCAGCGGCTGGTCCAGACCGTACTGCTGCTTGGCGGCGGCCAGCTCGGCCGGGGTCAGCTCGTTCACCTGGACGTTGGCCGCCGCCAGCTGCAGCTCGACCGGGTCGCTGGGCAGCAGGTAGAGGATGCCGAAGGTGAGCGTGTAGACCGCCCAGAGCACCACCACCGCCTGGAGCACCCGGCCGGCGACGTACCTCGTCACTGACTGATCCAGATGTCGTTGGCCCGTAGGAAGGCCTCACTGGTCCAGGCGAAACCGTGCACCTTGGCGGCCACCCCGGCCGTCTGCACCCGCTCGTACAGCGGGAACATCACGCCCTGCTCGACGATCAGCTTCTGCAGGTCGGCGTAGGTGCTTGCCCGCTTGTCCTCGTCCACGTCCTGCAGGCCCTCGGCGAACAGGCCGCTGATCTGCGGGGCCACGTCGGCGGTCTGGGAGAGCTGGGCCGTACCGGCCTGGCTGACCTCGGAGTCCAGCACCGAGCCGAGCACGCTCGGGTCGGCCCGGGTGTAGTAGGTGGCCAGCAGGTCGTAGCCACCGTCGGCGGCGGCCGCCTGGTACTGGGCCAGGGTCAGCACCTTCAGGTCCACCTTGATCCCGACCTGCTTGAGCTGGTCCTGCACCAGCTGGTCGCCCGGGGTGGTGGTCTGCACCGGGATGGTCAGGGTCAGCGGCTTGCCGTCCTTGGCCCGGTAGCCGTCGGCCCCCGCGGTCCAGCCGGCCTCGTCCAGCAGGGCCTTGGCCCCCTCCGGGTCGTAGGCCAGGGCGCTGGAGGAGTCGGTGGCGTAAGGCGTGGTCTCGTCGAACGGACCGCTCACCACCGGGTAGCCGTCCCAGAAGACGGTGCTGGCGTAGCTCTTGCGGTCGATCGACTTCTGCAGGGCCTGCCGCACCTTCTCGTCGGCCAGCGGCTTGCCCGCGCTGACGTTCGGGAACAGGCTGCTGCTGATGCCGGGCAGGGAGCGCGACTCGATGCCGGCACCGGTGGCCTCGATCACCTTCTGGTCGGCCTCCGAGATCGGCAGGCGCGGCCACGCGATGTCGATCGAGCCACTGGTCAGGCTGCCGACCCGGACCCCGTCCTCCTTGATGTAGCTGACCTCGATCGCGTCCAGGTAGGCGTCACCCTGGTTCTCGATCAGCTCGGAGGGCCAGGCGTAGCCGTCGCGGCGGCTCAGTTTGGCCTCGGTGGCGGCGGTGTAACTGTCCAGGGTGAAGGCGCCGCTGCCGACGAGATTCTTGCCGGTGCAGCGTTCCTCGGGGGTCTGCTCGTACGTCTTCGGGCTCAGGATCGCCATCGTGGTGGTCGAACTGGCCTGCAGGAAAGCGCTGTTCGGCTTCTCGAAGTCGACCTTGACGGTGTAGTCGTCGACCACCTCGGTGGACTTGTACCCGGCCGTGTAGGTCAGGCCGAGCAGCGACTTGGCGCCCAGGGCGTGGGTGGCGTCGTAGGCGGTCTTGACCGCGGTGGCGTCGAACTTCGTGCCGTCGGAGAAGGTCACGTCGTTGCGCAGCTTGAAGGTGTAGCTGGTGGCGTCGTCGTTGACCTCCCAGCTGGTGGCCAGCCAGGGCACGATCTTGCCGGTCTCCGGGTCCTGGTCGGTCAGCGAGTCGGCGAACTGCCGGTTCAGCGAACGACTCTCGATCCAGTACACCTGGTTCGGGTCGATGCAGCCCTGGGCGTCGTCCCAGAAGGCGATGCGCAGCGTGCCGCCCTTGACCGGGGTGCCACCGGCGCTGTCGTTCGCCGCGTCTGCTCCCCCGCCGCAGGCGGTCAGCAGGGCGAGAGAGGTCAGGGCCAACAGTGGACGTTTGTAGCGCATCTTCGTTTCTCCTACGGCGTCTTGAGAGAAGCTCGGCCGGCGATCAGCAGGGCCGCGTCGTCCTGGGGCGGGTGCACCCTCGAACAGAGCACGTCCCGCAGGTGTCGCTGCAGCGGGTTGTGCCGGGTCAGCGCCGGGTTGCCGAGGGCGGCGACCGCGGTCTGCACAGCGGTGACGGCACTGCGGGTGGCGATCAGCTTGGCGCTGAGCAGACGCTGGGTGGCGACCGGATCGTGCGCGTCCACCCGGGCGGCCAGACCGAACAGCACCTCCTCGGCCTGGATCAACTGCACCTCGATCTCCCCCGCCACGGACTGGATCCGCTCGGTGGTGGCGATCGGCCGGCCCAGCGAGGTGGGCACCCGCTCGTTGGCGAACTTCACGAACCAGGCCTGGGCAGCTCTGGCCACGCCCACGTAGAGCGCCGCCAGGCCCAGCACCGCCGACCCGGACACGTCGCGCCCCTGCTGGGACAGCGGCACTCCGCGGAAGTTCTCCTCCGGCACGAACACGTCGGTGTAGACCACGTCGTGGGTGCTGGTGGCTCGCAGCCCGAGGTGGTCCCAGGTGCGGATCACCTCGATGCCCGGGGTGTCGCCGGGCACCACGGCGTGGGCCAGCAACGGGTCGTCGTCCGGATCGGTGGAGGTGGTGGCCCACACCAGGTGGTAGGCCAGCCCTTCCGAGCCGGTGGCGAAACCCTTGCGTCCGTTGAGGATCCAGCCGCCCTCGACCTTGCTCACTGTGGTGGCCGGCAGGCCGCCGCGGGCCGGTGCGCCCCACTCCGGTTCGGCCCGGACCGCGTTCAGCAGCACCGGCCGGCCCCACGAGTCGGCGACCACCTTGCGGTAGGTCTCTTCCGGCCACCACGGGGCCGTCGCCTGCAGTTGGTGCTGGAACACTGTCATCGCGGTCAGCAGCGCCACCGAAGGATCACCGGCCCCCAGGGCCAGGAACAGCCGGACCGCTTCGGCAGAGCTGAGGCCCGGCCCGCCGTAGGCACTTCCGATCCCGGCCCGGAGCAGGCCGGCCTCGTGCACCACCTGGATGCTTTCCCAGGGGAAGGCTCCGGTGCGGTCGTTCTCCTCGGCTCGCTTCGCCAGCTGATCCCTGACTTCGTCCAGATCCCATACAGTTTCGGGCTGAGCGGTCACGAGTTCACCAGGCCGCTGTTCTCCAACGGGTCCTGCTGCACCACGGCGCCGCGCTCACCGGTCGCCTCGCGGTGGGCGAGTTCCTGCCGCACCAGAGGGATCAGGTAGCGGCCGTAGTCGACGGCGTCGTTCAGGTTGTCGTAACCCCGGATCGAGATCAGGTCGGCACCGAGGTCGATGTAGTCGAGGATGGCCGCGGCGACCGTCTCGTAACTGCCGACCAGTGCGGTGGAGGCCCCCGCGGCGCCGGTCGCGGTCGCGGTCGGCGTCCACAGCGCCCGGTCGTGCAGATCCTTGCGAGAGGCGATCTCCAGCAGCCGCTGCGAACCGACGTTGGCCGGACCCTCCGGGCCGTTCCAGTTCTTCACCTGGGACCACAGCGACTTACCGCCGCCAGTATTACCTTTCAGGACGTCGAGCGTGCGGTGCGCCTTCTCCCAGGCCAGTTCCTCGGTCGGGGCGATGATCGGCCGGAAGGTGACCCAGGTGCGGGGCACGTCGGTGCGGCCGGCCAGTCGCGCCTGCTCGCTGAATCGGGCTATCTGCTGCGCAGTCTCGGCCAGCGGCTCGCCCCAGAGGCCGAAGATGTCGCCGAGCGCGCCACCCACGCGGTAGGCCTCGTCCGACGAACCACCCACGCTGACCGGGATCGTGCCGTTCACCGGCCGGACCCGCGAGACGAAATCCTTGAACTGGTAGTACTTCCCGTCGTGGTCGAAGGGCTCGGTCTCGGACCAGACCCGGCGCAGGATGCGGATGTACTCCTCCTGCCGTTCGTACCGGCCCACCTTGTCCAGCGTGTCCCCCTCGCGCAACTGCTCCCGGTCGCTGCCGCCGGCGATGAAGTGCACAACCGCCCGCCCCTCGGAGAGCTGGTCGAGCGTGGCCAGGGCCTTCGCCGCAACGGTGGGGTAGAGCGTGTTCGGGCGCAGCGCCACGATCGGCTTGATCCGCTCGGTGTACTGGGTGACCGCGGTGGCGATGCTGAACGGGTCGTGCCCGGGGGAACCGTAGGGCACGAGCGTGTAGTCGAACCCGCCGTCCTCCAGGATCCGCGAGTAGCGCTTCAGGTAGGGCACGTCGATGTCGAACCGCCCGAGGCGGTTGATCTCGTTGGCCGGGTTGACGTTGATGGCACTGATGAACTCGACAGACACGAAGCACCGTCCCGAGAGCTGGATTTGGCCGTGCAGCAGCGCACCGTCGACCGTGGCGGCACGACGGCAGAGGTGTTTCAGAAGAAGCGGAAATGGCCTCGGACTTGTCGGCGCACAACCAGTTTCAGCCGGCTGGGCCGGCCGCTCCCGATGTGCTCCACCGTTCCACGTGAATTACTCTACCTAGAGGGTAGAGATTGTCTAGACCCCGAATCATCACGGGCCCGACTGGAATCCATCACGCCTGGTGATGGGTCGGCGGCCGGTTCACGCCGGTTCGGGCAGGACCTCGCCGTCCTTGCGCATCTCGTCGGCCAGCGGGCCGGGCAGGCTCAGGTGATATCCCTGACCGTACTCCACCTTCAGGCCGCGCAGGCAGTTCAGCTCGGCCGCGGTCTCGATCCCCTCGGCGATCACGCTGCTGCCGATCTTCTGGGCGAACGCCGCGAGCGCACCGGCCAGGGCGCGCTTGGCCGGGTCGTCGTCGATGTTCCGGACCAGGGAGATGTCGAGCTTGATGAAGTCGGGCACCAGGGTCAGCACGTGCCGCATGCTCGCGAAGCCGGCCCCGGCGTCGTCCACCGCGATCCGCATCCCGTGCTCGCGCCAGGGCCGCAGCACCTCGTTCAGCGCGTCGTAGTCGTCGACCGCCTCGTGCTCGGTCACCTCGACGACGATGCTGCGCAGCGGCAGCGAGGTGACCAGCCGGCCGAAGGCGGGCGAGACCAGGGTGCGGGGCGAGACGTTGATGGCCAGGAAGCCGCGCAGGGCGGGCAGGATGGTCAGGGCGTTGCGCACGGCGGCCAGTTCCAGCTCCAGGCCCACGCCGGCCCGGGTGGCCGAGGTGAACCACTCGTCCGGGCGGCCGCTGCCGGCCGGGAACCGGCTCAGCGCCTCGACCCCCACGGTGCTCAGGCCGTCCAGGGCGTGCACCGCCTGGAACACCACCCCGGGCCCGCCGTTGGCCATCAGCCGGTCCATCCGGTCCAGCATCCGGTGCCGGTCCCGCTCGGTCCGGTCCTCGATGTCGACCAGGTCCATCACCACGGCGCCGATCGCCCGCAGCACCTCGGCGTCCCGCTCGCGCAGCGCCTCGTCCGGGGCGGCGGACCAGGTGCACAAGGTGCCGTAGAGCCGGCCGTCGCGGCGGTACAACGGCACCCCGACGTGCGATCCGATCCCGAGCCGACGGGTCATCGGCAGCGCCCGGGCCACCGGGTCGCGCGAGGTGTCGGCGATCACCGGGGCGAGCCGCTTCTCGGTCAGGGCCCGGCAGTACGTCTCGTCGGCCGCCTGCAGCTGGCCCACGGTCAGGGCCACCTCGATGGTGCTGACCAGGTTGCGCACCCGCTGCTGGCCGGGTGATCCGTTCTCGGGTTCGCTCTCGAAGGTGGCCAGGTAGGCCACGTCCATGCCGAGCTGGTCCTTGGCCAGCTGGAGCAGGGCGTCCACGCTGGTCAGCCGGCGCCCTACAGCCTCCACCGCGAGCGTCTGCACCGTTCCGGCCGCGAGGCGGGCCTCGGCGTCGGCGGTGGCAGGGGTCGTGGTGGAACCTTCGTCGTTCTCTCGCCGGCCTGGGCTCCGGCGCCGTTCGAGACCGGTGTAGGGCTCGCGGTCGCCCGGCCCGGACGGCCCGGCTTCGACGGTGACCGAGGTCTGACGCGGGATGCGCCGACTCGCGACCTGCAGCTTGTCCGCGTACATCTCCACGTCGGCGGCCCGCCAGGCGGCCTGCAGACCGGTGTTGGTGCGTCGCTGGCCGACTCCGAAGGAGGCCGTGATGCCTGCTGCGGACAACGCCTTCCGCAGGTCGCCGAGCACGGTGTGGGCCTGGTCGGCGGTGGTCTCGGGCATCAGGACGCCGAACTCGTCGCCGCCGATCCGGGCCACGAAGTCGACCGAGCGCATCCGCCCGGACAGCACCGCCGCGGTGGTGATCAGGACGTCGTCCCCGCTGGTGTGCCCGGTCCCGGCGTTGACCCGGCGCAGGCCGTCGATGTCCAGCACAAGCACGGCCGCCGACCCGGCGTAGCGCGAGGCCCGGGCGTCCTCCGCGCGCAGGGCGTCGTCCCAGGCCCGGCGGTTGGCCAGGCCGGTCAGCGGGTCGGTGAAGTCGGCGTCGGGGGTCTGCTCGCGGCGGTCCTCCTGCTGCGCGGACAGTTCGTGGGCCAGCAGCGCCCCGAGCAGGGTGGCCTGCCGGCGCACGGCGGGCAGGTGCTGTTCCAGGTCGGGAGCCGTTCGCGCGCTGATCCCGGTGAGCGCGCCCAGGACCTTGCCCTCGGGCGAGCGCAGCGCCAGCATCAGCGTGGACGCCACCGGCACCAGTGTGTCCTTCGCCGAGTTCATCAGCAGGTAGTTCTCGCTCGCATCGGGCACCGCCTCGGGGCGGCCCCAGTCGACGACCTGGCTGCAGTACGACTCGGCCCACGGCAGGGTCAGGCCGTCGTACATGCCGAAGATCTCGTCGTTGGTCAGCATGACCACGAGCTCGTCGTCGTCGCGACGCAGGATCGCCCAGGCCTCCAGGCCGATCCAGGTGCGCAGGTCGGCCAGCACGCCCAGGGCGACGGTGACGAAGTCCGACCCGGCCTCGCGCCCCGAATCCACCACCTGCGCTGCCCTTCGCTCTACGGCCTGCCTGCTCCGCGCCACCAGGAAGTCCCATCGGCCGGTAGGGGCCCGATCATGAGGACTTGGTGGTGGTGGTGACCACGTTCGCGGCGATCACCATGAACACGCCGAGCCACTCCCGGGCCTCGAGCAGTTCGCCCAGCACGACGATGCCCACGAGCGAGGCCAGCACCGGGTTGATGCTCATGAACACCCCGAAGAACCGGGCCGGCACGCGCCGCAGCATGATCAGGTCGAAGGCATAGGGCACGGCCGAGGAGGCGATCCCGGCCACGCCCGCGGCCAGCAGGGCCGTGGTGGTGAACCGGTCCTGGACGGCCAGGACGACCAGCACGGGCAGGTAGAGGACCACCGCGACGGTGGAGGCCGCGGCGGGCGCCTGCAGTCCCGGCAGGCGTGCCCCGACCTCGGCGTTGAGCAGGATGTAGGCGGCCCAGCAGACCGCCCCGAGAAGGCCCATCGCAATGCCGAACCAGTCGCTGCTCGGGCCGGGGGCGACCAGCACCACCACGCCCGCTCCGGCCAGCACGGCACACGCGGCGTCCCGCCGGGTACGCGAGCGGGCCAGCGCCACCCCGAGCGGGCCGAGGAACTCCAGGGTGACCGCCAGACCCAGACCGATCCGGTCGATCGCGGTGTAGAGGCCCAGGTTCATCGCCGCGAACACCACGCCGAGGGCGAGCGTGGGCCACCACTGCCGCCAGGTGAAGCGGTGCATCGGCGGCCGGGCGATCGGCAACAGCACACAGGCCGCCACGAGCTGGCGGACCGCGACCACCCCGGCCGGGCCGATCGCCCCGAAGGCCTGCGCCCCGGCTGCGGCCCCCACCTGGCTGCTGGTGCCGCTGAAGAGCATGGCGGCGATGGACAGCGGGAGACCGCCGCGGCCCCGGAAACCCTCGGCGGGCCGGGGCTGGGGCCCGGGCTGGACGGTGGACGGACTGGGCACGGCAGTGGTCATGACCAGAACTCTGCGATCCGGATGACCGGTTCCGGAAATGCAGATGGACTCGGATTCATACGATGTAGTCATGAATGGCCACTCCGGCATCGAGCTCCGGCAGTTGCGCTGTCTGGTGGCGGTGGCCGACAACGGCACCTTCACCGACGCCGCGATCGAGCTGGGCATCTCCCAGGCCGCGGTCTCCCGGTCGGTCGCCGCGCTGGAGGCCGCGCTCGGGGTGACCTTGCTGCACCGCACCACCCGCAGTGTCGAGGTCTCCCCGGTCGGCGCCGGAGTGATCGTCCGGGCCCGGCGGATCCTGGCCGACGTGGCCCAGCTGCAGCAGGTGGTGGATCCGCACCTGCGCCTGGGCTACGCCTGGTCGGCGCTCGGCCGGCACACCGTGGAGCTGCAGCGCACCTGGGCGCAGCGGTATCCGGGCACCCGGCTGACGCTGATCCAGTCGAACACGCCCACCGCCGGGCTGGACGAGGGCACGGCCGACGTGGCGGTGATCCGCCGCCCCCTGGCCGGCGCCCGCTTCGCCCACCTCGCCACCGAACTCGTCGCCACCGAGGCCCGTTTCGCGGCCGTGGCCACCGACGACCCGTGGGCCCGGCGCCGCTTCGTCCGGCTGCGCGACTTCGCCGGGCGCACGCTCGCGGTGGACCACCGCACCGGGACCACCACACCGGACCTGTGGCCGGCCGGCGAGGGCCCGGCCCGGGTGGTCGACTCCCACTCGGTGGACGAGTGGCTCACCATGATCGCGGCCGGGCATGCGGTCGGGATGACGGCGGAGGCGACGGTGGCCCAGTACCCCCGGCCCGGCATCGTCTACCGTCCGGTGCGCGACGCCGAACGCACCCCGGTCCGCCTGGCCTGGCGCCGGGACGCCCCTGCGCCTCTGGCCGGTGAGCTCCTCGCCCTGGCCCGGGAGCTCTACGACCGCTGAGCCCGCCCGCTGAACCCGTGTGCTGAAGGGGGCACCTGAACAGGTCGATGAGCGTTCCAGCTCTGGTGGGGTGCAGGATGCTTGCATCCTGCCCGGATGCCTGTTGCCGCGCACCGTTCGACCGGAGGGGTCGATGAACCTCGAGAAAGTGATCTTCGGCTTCTTCGTGCTGCTCGCAGCCACCCTGAACTTCGGGTTCTTCATCGGTGACATCTCCAACGCGAAGCTGCACAGCGAGTACGAGCTCTACGCGGCCGTGGTGGTCAGCCTGATCGTGACCGTGCTGAAGTTCGGCGACCGCACCCAGATCGGGGCCGTGCACCTGGCCACCAGCCTGGTCGCCGACCTGCAGCTGATCGCGGCGACGCTGGTCTGGGTCTACGCCGACCACGTCTCGTCCTCCGGTCTGGACGAGCACGCGATGGCCAGCATCGTCTCGCTCTCCGGCGGGGCGCTCCTGGCCAACCTCGTCTCGGTGGTGCTCCTGGTGATCGAGACCGTGTCGTTCCACCGTCGCTGATGCCCAACGCCGACCGCCCCCGCTCGGAGCAGGAGAAATGGCACGAGCGGCACCCGGGCCACCGGCCGGGTGCGCGGCGCCCGGGGGCCCGGGTGCGCAAGCCGGGCGAACCGCTGCTGCCCCCGCCGACCAACCACGACCCGGCCGCGACCAATGCGCTGATCACCGGGGCCGGCCGGTGGGCCGCCATCTCCCGCTTCCGGCACGCCGGTGACCTGCCCGGCCCGGCCGGCGGCCCGCTCAGCTCCCGCGGGGTCGAGGCGGTCTCGGCACCGATCTTCCTGATCATGCGACGGATGCGCACGCCGCTGATCGTCCTGATCATCATCTTCGCGATCACCACGTTCGGCCTGGCGGTGGCCCCGGGCGAGACGCCCGAGGGCGAGCCGCACCGGATGGGCATGTTCAACGCGTTCTACGTGATGAGCTACACCGCCAGCACGATCGGCTTCGGCGAGATCCCCTACCCGTTCACCGCCGAGCAGCGGCTGTGGATGACGCTGAGCATCTACCTCACCGTGGTCGGCTGGGCGTACACCATCGGTACCCTGCTCTCCCTGTTGCAGGACCGGGCCTTCCGCACCGCCCTGGACATGCGCCGCTTCACCAGCCGGGTGGAGCGGATGCGCGAGCCGTTCCTGCTGATCGCCGGTTACGGGCACACCGGGCAGCGGCTCGGCCAGGCCTGGGACCACCTGGGCCGCAACTTCGTGGCGATCGACGTGGAGGCCACCAAGATCGAGTCGCTCGACGTGGACCAGTACTTCGCCGACCCGCCCGGGCTGACCGCCGACGCCTCGAACCCGTTCAACCTCAAGCTCGCCGGGCTGAAGAACCCGCACTGCGAGGCGGTGCTGGCCCTGACCGACGACGACGAGGTGAACCTGGCGATCACCATGACCGCCGCGCTGCTGCGCCCGGACCTGCCGGTGATCGCCCGGACCATCTCGGCCCCGGTGGAGGACCGGATGCGGGCCTGGGGCGCGCCGACCGTGATCAACCCGTTCGACCGGTTCGGCGACCACCTGCGGATGGCCCTGCGCGCACCCATCTCGTTCCGGCTCTACTCCTGGCTGGAGGCGGGCCCCGGCTCGGAGCAGCCCCCGCCCGGGTCTCCCCCGGCCAAGGGCCTGTGGGTGGTCTGCGGCTACGGCCGGTTCGGTCAGGAGGTGGTGGGCGACCTGCTCGCCGAGGGGCTGGACGTGGTGGTGGTCGACCCGGACCCGCCGACCGACGAGTTCCTGGCCGCCGAGCTGGACATCCCGGTGGAACGGCTGCCGCGGGTGATCCACGGCGACGGGTCGGAGCCGGAGGTGATGGACGAGTGCCACATCGAGACGGCCGTGGGCTTCGTGGCGGGCACCGACGACGACACCACCAACCTCTCGCTGATCGCCGCCGCCCGAAGGCGCAACCCGGACCTGTACGTGGCCGGGCGGCAGAACCTGCCCACCAACCAGTCGCTGTTCACCGCCATGCACCTGGACATGCTGCTGGTACCGGCCGACCTGGTGGCCCGGGAGGCCTACGCCCGCCTGTCCACCCCGCTGCTGTGGCGTTTCCTGGAGGAGATGCCGCACCGCGGTGAGGACGAGGCGATCGAGCTGATCCAGCGCATCAAGAACCGGTGCGGGCAGTTCATGAAGGACGTGTGGAACGTCGAGTTGACTGCGTGGGAGGCGCCGGCCCTGGCCGGGTACCTCGATCCGGAGGCAGTGCCGGCCCGGGTGCGTCAGCGCCGCCACGCCGCCCAGGAGGGCCGGCGGGTGCCGCTGACCATCGGTGACCTGCTGCGCGACCCGGACGACAGGGAAGACCGGCTGGCGGTCGTGCCGCTGATGTTGCTGCGTGATGGGAAGGCGACGATCGGCCCGCCGGACGACACGGAACTGCGCCTGGACGACGAGTTGCTGGTGGCGGGCACCCGGATGGCCCGGCGTGAGCTGCAGACCACGTTGCTCAGTGAGAGCACAGCGCAGTACGTGGTGACCGGGACGCGGATGCCGGAGAGCTGGGTCTGGCGGCAGTTGGCCGGGCGGCGGTTGCCGCGGGCTGGCGTGGACGGCCCTGCAGCTGACGGCTCTGAGGGTGGTGGCTCTGAGGGTGATGGCTCTGAGGATGATGGCCCCGAAACTGATGGCTCCGATGGTGAGAGTCCTGCCGGTGAGAACCCTGGTCGTGGGAAGCCTGGGAAGTGAAGCCAGAAGGACGCCGAAGCCTGAGGACGACTGGGCGGCCAAGGTGCCGGGCCTGACCAAAGGCGGGCGTGGGTAGGAACCACTAGACGCTGGACACGACCGGAACCGGTCTAGGCGAGCCGGGCGTGACGCCGGCAGCTCAGACCAGCAGCTCGGGCGGGCAGCTCAGACCGGCAGCTCAGACCGGCAGCTCAGACCGGCAGCTCAGACCGGCAGCTGACCACCTCAGCACAACCTGGGCCGGGACCGGGCGGAAGCCGCTCCAGCCAGACTCGGGCAGTGCTCCGGGAGGGGTCGGAGCACCGCCCGAGGGCCTGTGCCGTGAGAACCGGGCCGCCACTGGTCAGCAACTCGGCCGACAGACTCGGCCAGCGGACTCGTCGGCCGGCAGACTCGGCCACCAACCGGGCCAGCCTCGAGCCAACAACGAGCCCGCGTGAGCCGGCACCGAGCCGCGACCGCGGCGCAGGACCGGTTCAAGCCCGGGTGGCCCCGTTCTCACTCGCAGAAAGTTTCACCATGGAATATTGCGCGGACAAATAGCGGCAAGAATTCAGCCGCCGGCGCCACAGGTAAATCAATCCGCACTGAAGTCAAATACCGACAGTGAAGCCGGATCAGCCCTACCCGAAACGCATTTGCCCATCATCCGAGCTCCGACTTCAGACACCCCCCGGATCTGATTTCTACTATCTGTGAAATCTACGCGCCGCAATGATCGCCGTCCACCACTGCGGCCATAAATCAATCATAAATAGCGATACCGGACATCGTTGCCGGATCCGGGGGGCCTGGACCGGCTCAGGCGGAGGGCAGTTTGGCGATCTTCTCGATCACCGCGGTGGTCGAGATCGAGGGCGTGCGCGGCAGGTAGACCACCTCGCAGTAGTCCTTGATCCAGTCGAAGCGCCCGGCCCAGTCGTCGCCCATCACCAGCAGGTCGGCGCCGTACTTCTGGACGTACTCGGCCTTGAGTTCCAGCGACTCCTCGACGAACACCTCGTCGACCACCTTGAGCGACTCGATCAGTTCCTTGCGCTCCTGCTCGCTGAAGATCGGGTTACGGCCCTTCTTGCTCATGTTCAGGGCGTCCGACGAGACGCCCACGACCAGGCGGTCACCGTGCGCCTTGGCCCGCTCGAGGATGCGCAGGTGGCCGATGTGCAGGACATCGAAGGTGCCGAAGGTGATCACAGTCGTCATTGAACGAGCTCCGTCTAGGACCGGGGGGACGCAGGCCTGCCGGACCCACCTCGGCCGGCGATGGCTTCCTGCCGTCGCACTGGTGAACGAAGTATGTCCGGTGAGCGAACTATTCTGCCTCACCTGGCGCGCCTTCCTCACCACTGCCGGCGCAATCGGGCGCAACCACCCGTCCGCCGCTGCGGGTGCCGAAGCGGGCAAGCACCCCGAGACTGGGGCCATGGCAAGAACAGTCCTGGTCACAGGCGCTTCCGGATTCATCGGCTCGCACCTCGCCGAGCACCTGGAACGCCGGGGCCACAGCGTGCGGGCGATGACCAGGAAGCCGGACAGTTACACCGGAGCGGGCGAACCGGTCTTCGGCGACGTCGACGACCCGCAGAGCCTGGCCACCGCGATGGCCGGCTGCGACGCGGCCTACTACCTGGTGCACTCGCTGGAGTCGGACGACTTCGAGCAGAAGGACGCCGAGGCGGCCCTGAACTTCGGCGAGGCGGCCCAGCAGGCCGGGCTGGAGCGGATCATCTACCTCGGCGGGCTCGGCGAGGACGACGGTGAGCTCTCCCCCCACCTGCGCTCGCGGCGGCAGGTCGAGCAGCTGCTGCCGCTGGCCGGGGTGCCGGTGACGGTGCTGCGGGCGGCCGTGGTGGTCGGGCACGGCGGGATCAGCTGGGAGATCACCCGGCAGCTGGTCGACCACCTGCCGGCGATGGTGACGCCGCACTGGGTGAACACCCGGACACAGCCGATCGCCCTGCCCGACGTGATCCGATACCTGGCCGGGGTGCTGGAGCCGGAAGAGGCCCGCGGGCGGGTGTTCGAGATCGGCGGGCCGGAGGTGCTGCGCTACAAGGACATGCTGGCCCGGGCCGCCCGGATCATGGGCAAGCGGCTGCCCAGCCTGACCGTGCCGCTACTCACCCCCGGCCTCTCGTCACGCTGGCTGGCCCTGGTCACCGACGTGGACACCGCCACCGGCCGGAACCTGGTCGACTCGATGATCAACGAGGTGGTGGTGCACGACCACTCGATCGAGCAGATCGTGCCCGGTCCGTCGATCGGCTACGACGAGGCCGTGCGGCTCGCCCTGGCCGACCGGGAGCGGGCCCTGGGTGAGCAACCCCCGCAGCAGACCAGCCAGACCAGCAAGACGCAGACAGGGCAGACAGTTCGTCCGGACGGCCAGGAACCCGGCCGACTGTGAGCGATCAGCCCACCGAGCGGTCCGGCGAACCCTCCAGCGAGTCGTCCGGGGCGCAGCCCACCGAATCCCAGACCCGGTCCAGCCTGGAGGCATGGGCCAGCCGACGGCTGGAAGGCTCGGCCGCGAACCTTCGCCGCACCGCAACCGGAAGAACCGTCGAGAACCTGCTCCGGTCGTCCCTGATCGAAAGAGTGCCGCGGGACCACCGGGAACCCGATGCGCACTTCCGCCGACGCCGGATCGTCACCGCCCTCACGCTCGTCCTCGGGGCCGCCCTGCTGGGCATCTCGCTCGCGGTCGAGCCGGGCGACCCGGTCTTCTACCCCCTCACTCTCTCGGTGGCCCTGGTCTGGACCGTCGGTGGCCTGGCGTCGGGCCCCCTGCACCTGGGCTGGATTCCCCACAGAGGTGCTCTCCGTCGTCCATTGATCAACGGAGTCGTGCTGGGACTGGTGGCGGGCGCGATCTTCGTGGCGGGTGCGCTGGTCGTGCGGGAGATCCCGCCCCTGCGGGACTTCGTGGCCCATGTGCTGGCCCATGAACGGGAGGGGGCGTTGCTGCTGATCGTGGCGGTGGCCCTGCTGAACGGCCTGGCCGAGGAGGTGTTCTTCCGCGGGGCGCTGTTCGCCGCGATCGGGCGGCAGCACCCGGTACTGATCTCGACCGTGATCTACGCCCTGGCCACCATCGCCACCCGCAATCCCATGCTGGTGTTCGCCGCCTTCCTGCTCGGGGCCGTGCTCGGGCTGGAGCGCCGGGCCAGCGGCGGGATCCTGGCCCCGATGGCCACCCACGCGACCTGGTCGCTGATCATGCTGGTGACGCTGCCACCCCTGTTCGCGGCCTAGCCGTAGGGGAAATCCCCCTAAAAGCCGCTCCAACCGTCACATCGCTCGTCATACTGACGCGTACGGATTGCATGGCGTAATGACAGTGGATCACGCCGTTGCGGTCGACGAAATGCGTGCGGCGAAACGGGAGTGATGCAGCGGTGGAGCAGATCGTGTCCGGCAGGCTCGAGGACGCCGACGGCAGCTACTGGAAGCTCTACGAGAACGCCTTCGACGACCTACGTAGTCTGGCGGTGCAGCGCCACCTTATGCTCCGCCCGGAGTTCGAGGAGCTGATGCAGGACAAGCGGGTCACCAAGTACGCGATCCGCGACGAGGAGCGGGGACGGGTGGCCGCGCTGGCGACGGCGACGAACGAGCTCGACGCGGTGCACCTGATCTCCCCCGAGTACTTCGAGCGGCGCTGGCCGGAACTGTATGCGCAGAAACGCATCTGGTACGTCAGCTTCGTGGCGGTGGAGCCGGACTACCAGGGCACCGGGGCGATGACCCAGCTGATCGAGATGGTCTGCCGGGACGCCGGGGCCTCCAGCGGGCTGATCTGCCTGGACATCTGCGAGCACGAGACGCGTGAGCGGCTGGCCACCGCGATCGAGCAACTGGCCCGGACCTACCTGCCCGGAGTGCGCCGCGAGCGCCTGGACGCGCAGGTGTACTGGGCCTACACGTTCCCCGAGCCGGGTGGAGCTCAGCTGTTGCCCACGCCGGCCTGAGGCAACCCCTTGGCCTGCTGCTGCACCGGGGGCGTCCACAACGCGTCCTCGGCCTGCTCCTCACGCAGCAGCGGGCGCAGGTGCTTCTCGGCGAACTCGGCGTGCCCGGCCGCCTTTCCCCACAGCCAGCCCTGCCCCCGGGTCACGTCCAGACTGATCAGCGCGTCGCGCTGGGCCGGGGTCTCCACCCCCTCGGCGATCACGCCGAGGTGCAGTGCGGTGGACATGGCGACGATCGCCCGGACGATGGCCTCGTCGCCCGGGTCCACCCCCAGGCCGGTGACGAAGGCGCGGTCCACCTTGACCGTGGTGACCGGGAAGCGGCTGAGGTAGCTCAGTGAGGAGTAGCCCGTGCCGAAGTCGTCCACCGACAGCCCGATGCCGAGGTCGCGCAGGCTGCCCAGCACCTCCAGGACCTGACTGCTGTCACCGATCAGGATCGACTCGGTGATCTCCAGGCTGAGCCGTTCCGGACCGAGCCGGTAGACCCGCAGGCCGTCGGCGATCTTGCGGCGGAGGTTGTGGTCGCGCAATTGGCGGGCGGAGGCGTTGACCGACATCCAGAAGCGCTCGGGCAGCAGGTTCTCGTCCCGCCAGAGCGCCATCTGGCGCAGCGACTCCTCCAGGACGAACGTGCCGATCTGGTCGATCAGGCCGGTCTCCTCGGCCACCGGGATGAACTCGGCCGGCGAGATGGGCCCCCGCACCGGGTGGGTCCAGCGCACCAGGGCCTCGGCCCCGACCGCCCGGCCGGTGCGGGTGTCGACGATCGGCTGGTACGACAGCCAGAGCTGGTTGCGCTGCACGGCCTGGCGCAGGGCGAGCTCGATCTCCACCCGCTCGCGCACGGTCTGGCGCATCCCGGCGTCGAACACCTTGACCCGGCCCCGGCCCTCCGCCTTGGCCCGGTACATGGCCAGGTCGGCGTCGCGCAGCAGCGACTCGGCGTTGCGCTGGTCGCTCTGCTGGGCGATGCCGATCGAGGCGACCGCCACCAGTTCGATGCCGGGCAGCTCGACCGGCCTGGTCAGCTCGGCCTGGATCCGCTCGGCCATCGCGGCGGCGTGCACGGTCTGGCCGTGGTCGGCGACCACGAACTCGTCACCGGAGATCCGGGCGAGCATCGCGCAGTCGCGGGTCAGCTCGCTCAGGCGCCGGGAGACCTCGACCAGCAGCAGGTCCCCGACCTCGTGCCCCCAGTGGTCGTTGACCAGCTTGAAGCCGTCCAGGTCGAGGTAGAGCAGCCAGATCCCCTCGGGCCGGCGTGCGGCCAGCATCTCGTCGACGTTCCGGGTGAGCAGGTCGCGGTTGGGCAGGCTGGTGAGCGGGTCGTGGGTGGCCCGGAAGACCAGGCCGCGCTGGATCTCGGCGTTGCTGCGCACGGCCGAGACCGCGCGGAAGACCAGCGCGCCGATCAGCCCACCGGTGGCCAGGGCCTGGACCAGGCGGTCGTAGCCGTTGCTCTCGACCAGCAGGATGACCACCAGCGGGGTGGCCAGGGCGGGCAGGATCAGCGCTAGTCGCGGCGCCGACCAGGCCTGCACCGGACGGGCCCGGATCGAGCTCATCTCGGCCATGGACGGGTGCAGGGCGGCCGCCGCGAGCATGACGAAACCGAGCAGGAGCGGCAGGTCCAGCAGGGCCGAGCCGGTGAGCTCGCCGCGGGCTCCGATGATCGCGTAGCCGGTGTCGCCGATGAAGAGGCCGACCACCGACAGCGCCATGAAGCGGAAGCTGGCCAGCCGGGAGGCGGTGGAGAAGCCGAGGTTCAGCACCAGCAGCAGGATCAGGATGTCCCACAGCGGGTACAGGCCGGCCAGCAGCGAGACCAGGTCAGGCCGGTCGCCGACCCGGGCCGCGGGCAGGGCGAGGAACTCGGTGGCCAGCAGCCCCGCCCCCAGGGCGACGATGAAGCCGTCGACCACCGCGTGCCGTTGCACCCCGACGTGGCGTAGGAACACGAGCATGGCCAGGCCGACCAGGACGTAGCCGGAGACGGCGAACGCGTCGGCGGTGAACTGGGTCAGACCGGACCGCCCGACGGCCCACGGGCGCGAGGCGACGGCACCGCCGAAACAGATGCTGGCCAGGACCAGCAGCACCCAGGGCAGCGGATCGGCCGGACGGTTACGGCGCAGCCCGACGAGCTGCAGCACGATCGTGCCGATGCCGATGACTGCGGCCACCACGGTCTCGACGGCGGCGCTCAGCTGCAGCGCGTAGACGCCACACAGCACCACACCGACGACCACGGCCAGCACGGAGGCACGACGGCCGACCAGCACCGATGTCCTCCCGGAAGCGGTCAGATACTTACCTGGCTCTTCGACGCACTCCCCCGCAACCTGAAGCTGAAGCAGCCGCTGGCAGATGTCAGAATAAGACCCAACGGGTGTTTCCGGCGGGTTTTCCCGGATCAGAATTGCGATCTGCACCCTCATCGCCCGGCATGGACAACCCCGGCCCGATGTGCATGGCTATGGGGATTACCAAGATTTGCCCACCTTGCATTTGCCCGGCTTACCCGTTAACGCCCGGCGGTAGTCAACTTCTGACGCAGTGTCGTGAACACGTAGCGCCACAAGGGAAATACGCAGGGCTATAGTCGCGGCGTGTCGGACTACTACCTGCCTGCTGACGGCCCAGGAGCGGGCAACTCGGGAACGCCCTACCCCCGTCGCCGGGATCGTCGGCAGGCTCAGCAATACAGTCCGCAGCCGGCGGAGGACACCTACGAAGCCGCTCCCGGAGAATCGTTTCGCAATCAAACATTCTCCGCCGACTTCCACGAGAGCGGCGTTGATCTTGATGAGTTCTCGGGGCCGGAACAACCCGGCTACGACTACGACGAGTCCGAGCAGTACGACGACTACCAGGGGTACGGCGGTTACGACCAGTACGGGGAGTACGCAGGCCCGTATGAGCGTTCAGCTTCCAACCCGCAGTTCGAGCAGGTGTACCACCAGCCCTACAACCAGCCGCACGAGCCACCCGGGCGCGACACCCTGGAGCTGGACGATGCCGAGCCGGGGTACGCAGGGCCCGAGCAGGAGTACGACGAAGGCGACGACTACGAGGACGACGCGCCCTACGAGGCCCCGCACCTCCAGGACGAGGAACGCGCCGCCTACCAGGCCGATTTCCAAAGGACGCTGGCTCGCACCCGGTACGAGGACGAAGAGGCCCCCGCTGCTCCCCCGGTCGAGGAACCACGAACCCCGGTGACCAAGACCGGGATGTCGGCGGCCCCGGCGTCTTTTCCCTTACCCATCATCGCTCGAGGTGGGGTCCCCTCCCAACGCTCGCCAGCGTCGTCCATTGGTAGCTCTGGCCCACAAGCTCACTCAACCGGCGCTCCCCGACTGGCCGCCCCGAACCGACCGCCGGTCGAGAAGCTGCCGCCGAGACGCCAGCCGCAACGCCGCCCTTCTCCAGCCGCGCGAGGGTTCGTGCCCAGCCAGGACCGCATCGGAACGGCCCGTGAGGTGATGAGTTACCTCGCCCGTCGGCCGTGGCTGCAGCTCGACGTCGTCGACATCATCCTGGGCACCCAGTTCGACCGGGACGACGTGGCGCACGCCCTGATCGTGCTGCAGCAGACCGGGCGGATCCGGAGCCACCTGCGTGGCGACCGGGTCTGCTACTCCTACGCCACAGCCGAGAGCTTGACCTGATGGGCGGCACCGGCGGCGAGACCGTCTGGCTGGGCGTCGTGCTCGGCGGGGCTGTGGTGGCGTTCGCGCTCTGCCTGAGCGGGATCCGGCGACTGCGCCGGGCGCTGGCCCAGGACGCGATCAACGCCCTACTCCGCCCGTACCGGCTGGAAGACCTCGACCAGACCGCCGGGCTGGCGGCGGGGCAGATCACGATGCGGCACGTGCGGCGCGGCACGTGGGGCTTCGCGGTCACGGTGCTCGACCTGCTGGCCTGGATCGCCGCTGTGACCGCGCTGATCAGCGGGGTCCGGTGGCTCCAGGACCAGTCCTCCGACAGCTACGCGTTCTCGGCCCTGGGCTGGCTCCCGTACGCCCCCGCGGCGGCCGTGCTCACCGCGTTCGCCCTGCTGCTGTACCTACTGGCCCACGAGCCCGAGCGCCGCACCCGACTGCGGTCGGTGCGCTGGCTGCGCCGGCTCCTGCCGCTGTCGGCGACCGGCTACCTCGACCCGGACTGCTCGGCCGAGTTCGGCATCCTCGCGCAGGCCCTGCTCACCCGTTCCCGCGCCACCCAGCAGGCCGCCCGGGACCAGGTCGCGGAACTGGCCCACGCCCTGCTGCCCCAGGCCCGGCAGATGGCCGACGACGATCTGCGGCGCACGGTCGAGAGCGCGGTCGCGTTCGTGCCCCGGCAGAACGGGCCGGGCCTGGACACCGACCGGTTCGCCGAACTGCTCACGCTTTTCGACGCACTGTTCGGCCGGCTCCGGGACGACACCGGGCACCAGGACGTCTGGCGGATCGCGATCCTGCGTCAGCTGATCCGCTACACCGGACCGAACGTGCTTCCGGAGATCTTCGGTCAGCTCCAGACCCGGCCGGACGCCGTCGGGATCGACGGGCTCAGCGTGACCCGTACCTCCGAGCCCTCGCTGCTGCACACGGCGTTCGGGCGGGAGGCCGGGGCCGACGACGGTCTGGACCTGCTGGTCGACCTCACCCGGCAGATGCGCCAGAACGCCGGCGACCGGGACGACGACCCGCGCTGACGGCGTGACCGATTGCGCGACGGTCAGGGTCGTCGCGAAGCGGTCACGCCGCCACCTGCGAGCTCCGGGCGAAACCGGCCGGAGGCAGCGGGATTCCGAGGCTGCGGAGTCCCGCCGCCAGATTCGTACCGGGCTCGCCGCCCATGTAATACCGCCGCCTCCGCAGCGTCAATTCATGTGGAGACTTTATATATGCAGCCTGATCAGGTCTTAACGTTCAGACCCGAACGACCTTCCGTTCCTTCATCGCGGTGAGGGCGACGAGCCGGATCTCCATCAGCTGCGCCACCGTGGCGGCGAGGTCGACCAGCAGGCTGATCTGGTTCGGGTCGAGCTGCGGGCGGCTGGTCTGGTCGATCACGTTGACCGTGCCCAGGGCGTGCCCCTCCACCTCGATCGGGGCCGCGGCGTAGAAGCGCAGCGCCAGATCCCCGGTCACCAGCGGGTGTTCCGCCGTGCGGGGGTCGGTCGCGGCGTCGTTGACGATGTAGGGGCCCTCGTGGTGGACCACCGAGGCGCACAGGCCGGGCTCGGTGCCCACCTGCCGGACCCCGTCCAGCCCCTGGGTGGCGGCGAACCAGACCCGGTCGTCGTCAACGATGCTCACCGTGGCGATCGGGGTGTTGAAGATCTTGGCGGCCATCTGGGCGATCCGGTCGAAGGCGCCGTCCTCCGGCGCCCCCAGCTCGTCGGTGTACTTGTGCACCGCGGCCAGACGGGCGTTGCCCTGGACGCTCAGCTGCGCTTCTTCGGTCTGCGGGACATCCGTGCTCATCTTCGTCTCCCCGGGCCAGGCGGTGGCGATGCCGCATTTGACGCGTTACGCGGCGATCCTAGACCACGGCTCGTGAGCAGTGACATGCATACAGTCATGAAATCAGTTCTCTTCCGGGTCCGGGCCGCGCACCGCGCGGCCACCGTCCACCGGCAGGACCACCCCGGTCACGAACGAGGCCGAGTCCGAGAGCAGGTAGGCCACCGCGTCGGCCACCTCGGCCGCCCGGGCGATGCGGCCGAGCGGGTGCAACTCGGCCATCTGGGCGTTCACCGCCGCCACCGCCGCGGCGTCCCGGCCGGCCAGGAACTGCTGGTAGCGCTCGGTCTGGACGGAGCCCAGGGCCACCGCGTTGACCCGGATCCCGGCCGGGCCGTGGTCGACCGCCGCGGCCCGGGTGAGCCCCTCGATCGCGGCCTTGGCGGTGGCGTAGGGCAGGGCCCCGCGAACCGGCCGCTGCGCCTGATGACTGGACACGTTGACGATGGCCCCGGCCCGGCCCGCGGCCAGGTAGTGCTTCACCGCCACGGCACAGCCGGTCACCGCGGCCGCCACGTTGCTGGTGATCAGGTCGAGAACGGTTGCCGCGTCGTCGGTGTCGAGGGAGGCGTCGCGGAACATCGCTGCGTTGTTCACCCAGCCGGCCAGGGGCGCGGCCTCGGCGGCGAGCACGGCCGCGTGCTCGGCCACCTCCTCCAGACAGGCGTCGCCGCGCACGGCGATCACGCGTTCACCGGCCGGATGATCACCGATCCAGGCCAGGGCCCGGGCGTCCAGCTCGACCGCGACCACCACGTCGCCGTCGGCCAGCAAGCGCTCCACGACCGCCCGTCCGACCCCTCGTCCACCGCCGGTGACAACGAAGCTCCGCATGGCCTCAGTCTTGTCCCGGTGCCGGATCGGGCGAAAGGGGCTTTCAGATCGCCTTACCCGGGTTGAAGAGGTTCAGCGGGTCGAGCGTCTGCTTCAGCGCCACCTGCAGAGCCTGCACCGGCGCAGGCAGCTCCCGGCGCAGCCCCTCACGTTTCAGCAGGCCGATGCCGTGCTCCCCGCTGACCGTGCCGCCCACCGCCAGGGCCGAGGTCAGGATCTCCTCGAAGGCCGCCTGGGCCGCGGCCCGGGACGCCTCGTCGTCGGCCGAGGTGCGGATCAGCGGATGCAGGTTGCCGTCGCCGGCGTGGGCGATGGTCGCGATGGAAACCTGGTGCCGCTCGCCGATCTCGACGATCGAGGCCAGCATGGCCGGGACCGCGGAGCGGGGCACGCAGACGTCCTCGGTGAGCACCGGGCCGAGCCGTTCCAGGGCCGGGTACGCCAGCCGCCGGGCCGCGAACAGCGCTTCGGCCTCCTGCTCGTCGGTGGAGACCGCCGCCCACAGCGCCCCGGCCCGGTCGAACACCTCGGCCATGGCCGCGGCCTCCAGCTGGCCGGACTCGCCCGGCGTGTCCACCTGCGCGAGCAGCAACGCCTCGGCGTCGGCCTCCAGCCCCAGGTGCTTCCAGTCCTCCACGGCCTGCAGGCAGGCCCGGTCGAGCAGCTCGAGCGCGGTCGGCAGCAGACCGGCCGCGGTGACGGCGGCGACCGCGGCACCGGCCGCGACCAGACTGGGGAAGGCACCCACGACGGTGCGCGGGGCCTCGCGGCGGGCCGGCCGCAGCCGCAGGGTGATCTCGGTGATCACGCCGAACGTGCCCTCCGAGCCGACGAAGAGGCCGGTCAGGTCGTATCCGGCCACCCCCTTGGTGGTGCGGCGGCCGAGCCGGGTGACGGTGCCGTAGGCCCCCGCCGGACCGCCCACCACGACCTCCAGGCCCAGCACGTAGTCCCTGGTCACGCCGTATTTGAGGCAGCACAGGCCACCGGCGTTGGTGCTGACGTTGCCACCGAGGGTCGACCACGGGGCGCTGGCCGGGTCGGGCGGGTACCAGAGCCCGTGGGCGGCCACCGCGGCCTTCAGGTCGTCGTTGACCACGCCGGGCTGGACCACGCAGATCATGTTCTCCACGTCGATCTCGAGGACCTGGTTCATCCGCGACAGGTCGATCACCAGGCAGCCGTCCACCGCGTTGGCGCCGCCCGAGAGCCCGGTGCCGGCCCCTCGGCTGACCACCGGGATGCCGAGGTCGGCGCAGGCCTTCACGGCCCGGCTCACCTCTTCGGTACTGGTCACCCGCACCGCCGCCAGCGCCTGACCGACCGGGGCCCACTCCGCGTCGTCGGCGCTGAGGCTGCGCACCACGTCGGCGTCCACGATGAGGTTCATCCCGGGCAGGGCCCGCTCCAGCGCCTCGAGCCTGGTCGTACTGATGGCATGCCTCCTGGTGACGCTTGTTGACTTCGTCTGTCGACATTGTGGGTCAGAAGCTGGTGAGACGGCAGTGCCCGCAGTCACCCACCGGGAATATCGGGGCGTGACTTTCCCGAGTCGAACGGCGCGAAGCGATCTCCGCTGACCTAGAGTGGTCATCATGGTGGGGCATTCAGAACGATTCGGCCCGGGCGTGCCCAAGGAGCTCGACCGCTACCTCATCCCCAGCGAGCAGATCATCTTCATGCTGCGCAGGCACTGGGTGGTGCTCGCCGAGCCGGTCGCCACGGCCGTCTTCGGCCTGATCATCCTGGCCTGGGTCAGCGGGCAGAACGACGTCCCCGGTCTGCTCACCCAGATCCTCACGGTGGGCTGGCTGCTGCTGCTGTCCCGGCTGATCCTCCGGGCCTGGGAGTGGTACGACGAGCTGTTCCTGGCCACCGACCGGCGGCTCATGCTGGTCCACGGCATCATCACCCGCCAGGTCGACATCATGCCGATGTCGAAGGTCACCGACATGCGCTACGACCGCACGGTGACCGGGCAGATCCTCGGCTACGGGAAGTTCGTGATGGAGTCGGCCGGTCAGGACCAGGCCCTCAGCACGATCAACTACATCCCCGACTCGGACCTGCACTACCAGCAGATCTCACAGATCATCTTCGCGCCGTCCGACCGCAAGGTGACCCAGAAGGCGGCCGCGCCCGGGTCGCGGGTGCCGATCAGTGAGCCCGAGCAGGCCTGGTGGCGGCGCAAGAACTAGAACTGAGGACGGGTGGCGCGGCCCGGGCGGGCCGGTCACCTCTGTTCTTCCGAGGACTTGTAGCCCCCGGGAAGCTTCTTGCGCATGTTCCCGCGGAACTCGTCGAGGAACAGTTCCCGGATCGCATCGCTGTCCAGGGCCCCGGACACGCTGGTCAGCTTGCCCTGGGCCAGGCGCGAGCAGACGGTGGTCCAGGCCTGGCCCACGGCCCAGGTGACGCTGGTGGCCACCGCTGCCGCGATGCCTCCGCCGACCAGTGAACCGGCCCCCGGAACCGTCTTGATCAGGCTGGTGACCAGGGAACGCCCACCGGCGGTGGCCGCTGCGGTGGCGGCCAGGGCGGCGGCGGTGGCCCGGTCCACGCCGACCCCGTAGATGTGCGAGATCGTGGCCATCATCGTGAGCTGGATCGGCACGAGCACCGCGGCGTCGGAGAACGGGATCGGGGTAGCCCCGGCCGCCGCGGCGGCTCCGACGGCGGTGCGGATCGCCTTGTTCGCCGAGTCGCGCTTGCGCTTCAGGTCGATCTTCTGAGCAGCCGTGAGCGCCTCTTCCACACCGGCCGGGGCAACGCGAAAGGTGGCATCGAGCAGTTCCTGCAGCCCGTGCGCCTCCAGGCCGGCGAAGTCGTCGGCCTTGGCGTTGGTCAGGAAGATCTCTTCCTTGGCGAGCGGGAGGTCGCGCCCGGCGATGTCGTCGCGCAGAGCCTCGGCGTCGGGGTGACAGCGGCCGTCCCGCCGGGGTACCTGGGTGAGGACGAGGAGCACCGGGAGCCCGAGCCGGTCGAGCTCGCGGATGAAGTGCTCCTCGGTCTCCTCGAAGCGCCGGTCGAGCGAGCGCACGCAGTACCAGGCAACATGGAGCTGCTCGGCCTGCGGCTGCCGGCGCATCTGGCGCACGTAGGCCTTGAGCTCGGACAGGATCGTCTCGTCGTCGGTACCGATCTCCAGCCCGCGGGTGTCCAGCACGCCGAAGTGACCGTCTGCGTGCATGTAGAGATGACTGTCCATGGTGACCGGCTGCCCGATGCCGGTCTCGGCCACGTCTTCCCCGAAGATCGCGTTGACCAGCGTGCTCTTGCCCACGCCGGTCTTGCCGAAGATGGCCAGGTTGAACCGGCCGATCTCGCGCGCCTTCTCGTCGAACGTGTCGCCGAACTGCTTGCTGAACCAGTCCCGGGGAGCGGGTGCCATGCGGGTAATCCTCGCATCTCTGCGCCGGCCCGCAGGTTCGGCCCGCTCGCCCACCTGGTGCGAGGACCAGGCGGGCGAGCAGTCTGTGCCCCGGCGACTCAGTGCATGACCACCGGCTCGGCCGGGTCGGCTGCGCTGTCGGCCGTGGTAGCGGTGACCTGCACGGTGGTGGCCCGCGAGCGGTACATCAGGGCCGCGAGCAGGGCACCGGCCAGGAAGAACCCGCCCACCCAGGCGTAGGCCGTGCTGTAGCTGCGCACCGCCGCCTCGGCGAGGACCTGGGCCGTGGCGGGCTGGTGCCCGGCCAGGTACGAGGTGGCCGCGGAGGCGGCGAGGGTGTTGATCAGCGCCGTGCCGAGCGAACCACCCACCTGCTGGCCGGTGTTGACCAGGGCCGAGGCCACGCCGGCGAAGCGCGGGTCGACGTTGAGGGTGGCCGTCTGGATCGCCGCGGGCATCATCTGGCCGAAGCCCATGCCCATCAGGATCAGCGGGAACAGGATGCCCGGGGCGTAGGCGCTGTCCAGGTCGAGCCCGGTGAGCCAGAAGGCGCCGACTGCGGCGAAGAGCATGCCCGAGGGCACCATCACGCGGGGGCCGAAGCGCGGCAGCAGGAAGTTGCTGGAGATCTGCGCGGTGAAGACCAGGGCCACGATCATCGGCAGGAACGACAGGCCCGTCTTGACCGGCGAGTACCCGAGGGTGAGCTGCAGGTAGTAGGTCAGGAACAGGAAGATGCCGAACATCCCGATGCCGGCCAGCAGCACCGACAGGTAGGAGGCGGAGCGGTTGCGGTCGAGCACGATCGCCAGGGGCATCAGCGGGTGCGCGGCCCGGGTCTGCCACCAGACGAAGCCCACGCCCAGCACCAGCGAGGCCACCAGCAGGCCGATGGTCAGAGTGTCGGACCAGCCGTCGGTCTCGGCGTGGGAGAAGCCGTAGACCAGCGAGAACAGAGCCGCCGAGACCAGCAGGGTGCCCGGCACGTCGAGCCGCGGACGGGGACCGGTGCGCGGCACCTCGGGCAGGAAGAGCAGGGCGCCGATCACCGCGACGACCGCGATCACGCAGTTGACGTAGAGGGTCCAGCTCCAGTCGAAGTGCTCGGTGAGGAAGCCGCCGAGCAGCAGGCCGATGGCGCCGCCCATCCCGGCGATGGCACCGAAGATGCCGAAGGCGCGGCGGCGCTCGACCGGGTCGGTGAAGGTGGTGGCGAGCACGGCCAGCGCGGTCGGGGCGAGCAGGGCGCCGAACACCCCCTGCAGGGCCCGGGCCGCCACCAGCCAGCCGAACGTCGTGGCGGCGCCGCCGAGCGCGGAGGCCGCGGCGAAACCGATCAGCGCGATGATGAAGGCCCGACGCCGGCCCATCAGGTCGGAGAGCCGGCCACCGAGCAGCAGCAGGCTGCCGAAGGTGAGCGCGTAGGCGGTGACGACCCACTGCCGGTCGCCGTCGGAGAACCCGAGGTCGGCCTGGGCCGACGGCAGGGCGATGTTCACGATGGACGAGTCCAGCACGACCATGAGCTGGGCGAACGCGACCGTGGCGAGAGTCAGCCAGCGCCCCTGGGGCGCGGCGGGCGCCGGCGGCGCAGATGTGGTCTGGGACATGGGCGCAACCATATACGAGACTCGCCAGTTCCGGAACAATGAAGTTTCGGGACTGCGCCGTTCCGGTACCCCCACGTTCCGTAACCCGGCCGTTCCGGAACGGCCGGGTACTATTTGCCACGGGGCGTCGTTGTCCTTCACAGGGCCGAACGCCACTCCACAACGATGAACCGAGGTGCCACCGCGATGACCACGCCGACGGCGAAGCCGGCCGAGCCGACCAGGGTGGGCCGTAAACGCGACCACTCGCGCGACCCGGAGATCCTCGAGGCCGCCCTCGACGTGCTGGCCGAGATCGGCTACGAGCGCATGACGGTCGACATGGTCGCCACCCGGGCCAAGGCCGGCAAGGCCACGCTCTACCGGCGCTGGCCGTCCAAGGCCGAGCTGGTGGTCGACGCGATCGCCTGCATGAAGCAACACCCGGGCCCCGGCCAGGCCACCGTCTTCGTGGCGCCGGACACCGGCTCGCTGCGCGGCGACCTGCGGGCGATGGTGAAGCCGAAGGCGATCAGCGACGGCAGCCGCCACCTCAAGATCATGCTCGGCGTGGCCTCGATGCTCTCGCAGCACCCGGAGCTGCTCGAGGCGATCAACGACATCATGATCCGCCCCCGGCAGAACATCTTCCGGCAGATCTTCCAGCAGGCGATCGAGCGCGGCGAGATCGAGGCCGGGGTGGACGTCGAGCTGATGTCGTCGCTCGGGCCCGCGATGGGCATGTTCCGGGCGCTCTACCAGCAGCAGGCCCCGTCCCGCGAGGCCATGCTGCACCTGATCGACACGGTGATCCTGCCCGCGGTCGGGCTGTCAGCGCCGCTGGAGGGTACGCACGATTGAGCCGTCGATCTCCTCGGTGATCGCCTGGGCCTGGGCCCGGCCCTCGGCATCGTCCTCGAACGGGCCCACGTAGACGACGAACCAGCCGGCGTTCATCGGTGCGTACCGGTCCGACTTGAGCACTCCGGCGTCCAGTCCGGTCTGCCGCAGCTCCCGTGCCTCACCGTGCGCCTCGTCGCGGGTGGGGAAGCTCGCCACCTGCACCACCACGAACGGTTCGTCGGTGGCCGCAGCGGGCAGGGGTGCCCAGTCGGTACGTGGGGTGCCGACCCCGACGGCGGTCATGGACGAGTGGGCGATGGCCGCCACGATGATCACGATCGCGGTGAGCACCGCCGCCAGAATCGGCCAGAACACATCGATCCCGGGCGCCTGCACCGACCATCGGGAGACACCGGTGGCCGGCGTCTGGGTCTGCTCCGCCTCCTGCCGGGAGGCGCTGCTCACGTCGGTCACGATGCCGGGAGTCTAGGCGCACCGGCTGCTTGCCTTCTGGCGATCCGGCTGGTCATCCCTCGGATCGACGCCCATCCAGGTCCATGGGTCACCCCTGTCACAGCCGTCACTGCGGTGCCTCGAGGAGCGCCCGCTGATAGGTACCGGCGGCCAGCCAGGCCCGGGCAAGTTCATCGTCGGCGCCTCCCGCGAGCCGTCCGAACACGTCCCGTCCGGCGGGCTGGGCGGCCGCCAGCAGACCCTCGAGCAGGGTGGCCGCCGTAGCGAGTTGCTCGCGGCGCAGTAACGCGGCCTCCTTGCGGACATCCTGAGGGACGCCGGGCACGGACAGCGTTCTACGGCCGCCCGAGACCACCCTCTGAAGACGACGCCGGTAGGCCAGAAGTGGATCCGTGACCTCGCCGGCCTGGGGATACGGCGGTGGCGGGCCGGAGGGCCGTAAGTATCGGGGGCTCAGCCGGTCGAACCCCAGATCGGCGTGCCCGTTCAGGGCGGCCGGCAGCCGCAGATCACCACCCCCGATGGCGATCAGCTCGAGCGTGGCGGGCAGTCCGAGGAATCGGGCCGGGGCGGCCGAGCCGTTCACGTCGTCAGGCCGAGGACGCGCGACCGCCAGCATCCGCAGCCCCGGTTTTTCGGCCAGCAGCCGCAGATTTTCGCGGTGGACCTGACGATGGTCACCACCAGGGACGACGAGCCGAACCCCCTCCCCCGCGTCGTCGACCGCGAGAATGGCATCCCGTTCGCTGCCACAGACCGTCAGCGAGAGCAGGCGAGGCACCCGCGCGGAGGCCGGCCGAGCGCTGTTCGCCTCGGCGGCCTGACCGTTCAGTGGACCGAACCGCACTGCCAGCTGAGGTTCGGTCCAGGCCACGCCCGCAGCGCGAACCGCCCGGACCGCGTTGCCCGACCCCAGTCGTCCGTCCGGATTGGCGGTGGCCGAGGCCATGATCATGCCGGCGCGGGTCAGTTCCCGGTGCGAAAGCCCGGTCTCGCCGACTGCGACCGGCCCCGAGGCTGATGCCGGGATGCGTTCCGCATCGCCGGGTTTGACGTCCGAGACCGACCACAGACGTCCATCGGCATCCGTGAGCCACACCACCACACCCGCGTAGCCGGCCGCGCTCGTCACCGGCTCCATACACAGACCGGCCAGTCTCAGCCCGCCGACTCCCTGATAGACCGTGCGCGCCGTTCCGCGCCACTGGTCCGGTCCACCTCGGCCGCTGATCACCACGTGCGCGACCGCCAGCACCTCGAGCAGGTCGGCGGTGAGCGAGGGCAACGAGAACGAGGCGTCGTCGGACCGTGCCGCCCGAATCCCGCTCACCACCCGGGTGGTGGCCGAGGCCAGGCGGTGCAGCGCCCGTAACCGCGCCTGATGAACCCCTGCCAGCAACTGTCCCTGCAAAGCCGCCCCCGCACCGACCGTCCCGGACTCGAGCAACTGGGCCGCCCCGTCCCAAATCATTTGTGCAGCGGCTTGTTCCGTGGGTTTCCACGGGTTCGCGGGGTGGTCCGGTTGCTCGATTGAAGACGTCGGTGGGCCTGTCCGGTCCTCCTCGGCACCAACCAGCGGGGGAACCTCGGGATCGCTGGGCCGGTCGCCCACCTGGTGACCTTCCGGGCTACCGGCGGACTCGACCGGCTCAGGAGCCGGAGTCTCGGCCTCCAGCACCGGTGCCACGCTCAGCACCGCGGCCCGGTGCAGACAGCCCGGCGCCAGAAGGCAGTCACAGAGCACATTCTCAGGACGGCGCAGGGCACCCTGCTCGGGCCGCAGGGTGACCTTGGCCGATCCCAGGTCGACGACCTCGTCGGCGTACTGCCACCCGGAGGCGCCGGAAACCGCTGCGTCCAGGCGCTTCTGCAGCCGTGCCGGCAGCCCGGCGATCGTCTCGGCCACGAGCAGCGGATCGGCCGGAGGCAGCTTCATCTGACCTGCTCCCCCACCCAGCGAGCGAGCTCGAGAGGACTCAGGGCGGCGACCGGCATGCCTGCCCCCACGAGCTGACCGGCCACCGAGACGCTGTATCTCGCCGCCCCGGTCTCGTCCAGCCCGGCGCAGCCCAGCACGTGCACCCCCGCGTCGACCAGCAGCCTCACCTGCGCCAGCAGCGGGCCGACGGCCCCGCCCTCCTCGAAGTCGCTCACCACCACGACCATGGTGCGGCTGGGCACGGTGACCAGCTGGCGGGCGGCCGCCAGCCCGGTGGCTATCGAGGTGCCACCGCCCACACTGACTTCCAGCAACAACGAGAGCGGATCGCTGACCATGCCGGTGAAGTCGATGACCTCGGTGGAGAAGGCCAGCAGGTGGGTGGTCAGAGCGGGCACACCGGAGAGCACCGCGGCGGTGATGGCCGACCAGACCGTCGAGGCCTCCATCGAGCCGGAGACGTCGACCAGCAGAATGATCCGCCAGTCGGTGGTGCGCTTGCTGCGGGTCTTGAACACCGGGTGCTCAGGAATGACGACCGGGGTTCCGTCGGGCCGGTAACGCGCCGTACGCAGATTGGCCCGGATGGTGCGGTGCAGGTCGATCGGCCCACCCGGACGACGGGTGGGCCGGGGCGAGGTCAGTCCGGTGAGAGCCGGGGTGAGCGTGCGGGACAGTTCCTGGGTGAGGTCGGCGACCACCTTGGCCACCAGCGGGCGCAGCCGGGCCACGGTTCGCTCGGGCAGGGCCCCGGCCAACGAGAGCACGCTGGTCAGCAGTTCCACGGAAGGCCGGGCCGAGGCCGGGTCGATCGCCAGCGCCGCATCCACCCGCCCACCGGCGGCGGCCGCGGCCAGAACCTCTTCCCGCACGCCGGCCCCGAACAGCTGTGTGAGTTCCTCGGACCATTCACGTACCCCCGGATAGGCCGGGCCGTCGCCCGCGCCGCCTCCGCCGAGGTCGCCCCCGGCCCCTTCACCCCGCCCCTGACCGTAGAGCTCGTCCAACGCCACGCCGTAGCGCTTGGCCTGCCCCTGCAGCTGCCCCTGCTTCTGGCCCAGCACCAGCCGCCACCGGTCGGCCGGGGCAAGGCTGACGGTGCCGGCCAGGCCACGCTCACGCAGGACCTCGAGAGCATGGGCGTCGGCCTGGGCCCAGCGTCCGAGCAGCACCGGATCGGTGGTCATCACCAGGTCGAGCCGGTCTTCCAGGCGGGCCTCGACCGCTGCCAGCAGACGACTGCGGGCGGCCGGGGTGAGGACGTCGAAGCCGCCGCGCACCGCCGGAAGCCTGCGCAGGAAAAGGGCGTCCGGCATCTGCTCGAGCCGGGCCAGCAACGGGTCGAGCACGTCCCCGCCGGCCTCCAGCAACGGGCCGGCCACGATGAGCAGGCCGGACAAGCGGGCGGTGAGCTCGACCGGAGTATCCAGGTCGAGCCAGCCCGCGGCCCGGTGACCGAGTTCGGCCGCGTCGTCCAGCCCGAGCAGCACCTGCACCGCCGCCCCGGCGCCCCGCATCAGCGGGCTGCCTTCGGTGGTCAGGCGTTTGAGCGCAGCCTCCAGGCGCAGCCCGGTCCCGAGCTGGTCGTGCCGCACGACCAGGGCCAGCAGGGCCCGGGCGTCGGCCGGATCGGTGGACCCGGCCAGGCCGTCCACCTGGCGGATCGCCGCCGAGTGCACCTCGTCGACGACCACGCCGAGCTGGATCTGGGGGTGGCCGGTCCAGGCCGCCGGGTCACCCAGGCCGGCCAGCCCCGGGATGGTCTGCTGCTCCAGCCGGCTGAGCAGGTCCAGGCCGGTCAGCAGCTCGGGCAGGGTGGCGGAGGCGGGCAGGACCCGGGCCACGTCGTCCAGCCGGTCGGCGGCCAGCCCGGGCAGCCCGCACTCGGCCGCCGCCAGCAGACCGTCGAGCACCTGCGAGGCCGTGCTGCCGCCCTCGGCCCGCTCCCGCTCGCGCTGCCTGCGCAAGGTGCCCTCGGCCGCCTGTTCCAGGGTCACGCCCAGGAGCCCGGCCATCTCGGTGAGGGCCGCGGACGACGGCGTCCACTCGGCCAGCCAGTGAGTGGTCAGAGCGGCGGCTGCCCCGACCCCCTGGACCTCGGCGGCCAAGGCGTAGTGAATGCCGCAGGCCTGGGTGCGCTGCAGGGTGATCTCGCGCCGCCGGTCGAGCGGACTACGCAGCGGATCGAGCCGGAGTTCCTTGCGCCCCGGAGCCTCTGGGTTCGGCAGCTTCAGCTCTCTGAGCAGGGCCTCGAGCGAGGGACCGAGCCCGGACCGGGGAGTGCCGGGGGCCAGCCGACCGCGACGCTCGCCGATCAGCACGCGCTCCATCGCCTGCGCCACCACCCGTCCGCGCCCCAGCGCCTCGCCCTGCGCCAGGACGGTGGTCAGCGCTTCGACGATCTCGCTGCGGCCGGGTGCGGGCAGACCACGCAGCCGGGCCAGGTCCTCGGTCAACCGCACCACCTCGCGAGCCTCACCCGGACCCGCCGGATGCCCGCCCGCCCGGATCTGCGCGCAGACCTCGACAGCCACCCTCGCAGCGGCGGTGGCGACCCGAGCGGGATCACCGCCGGCCCTGACCGTCTCGGCCTGCCAGCGCGGGTCGCGGATGCCGGCCGGATACCCAGAGCGGCTGTCCAGCAACGGATCGGCGTAAGGAACCAGGCTGGTGGTCACATCCCGGACCGGCCGGGGCTCGGTGAGCGCCTCGACCTTCGACTGCTCGGCCGGATCGGTGATGGCCGAGCCGACCAGTGCGGGCGCATGAAAGGCGCCGACCAGAACGGCAGTGCGGGCCTGCGGGTGCTGCTGCTGGTACTCGCGGATGACGGCCCGCATCTGCGCCTCGCGGCGGAGGTCGACCCCCGACACCCCGCCGTCGGCGGCCTCGTCGGCGCGCATCGCCCAGCCCACCGCCAGAGCAGCCCGCCGGACCTGTTCGGGGGTGGATCCAGGTGCGGGCGCCTCGACCACGCGGTCCCACAAGTCGTCGCCGTCGCGGCCGGTCTGGGCGTGACGTAGTGCGCGGGAGAAAGGTTGATGTGAAATAGTTTTCGGGCTCAGGTCGTCGCCGTGATCCGAACTGCTCCTCGCGTCGGCCGCGACCATGTTCTTCTTCTGGGCCTTCTTGGCCGTGCCCTCTCCCCAGCCCGCATCACCCAGCGGAAGGTCGCACGCAACGACCTTCACCCCGTGCGCGACCGCCCACCGGATCGCCACCAGTTCTGGGGAGAAGTCGGCGAACGGATAGAACGGCAGCGGCTCGCCCGAGCCCGCGAGCGCGACCGGGGCGACCGTGTCCGGATGCCCCAGCCAGGGCATCCACCGCTCGAACTGGCCAGGCATCTCGATCAGCAGGGCATCGGGCCGCAGCTCCTCGAGCAGGGTTGGGATCACCGCCGAAAGGGAGGGCGAATGATGGCGAACACCGATGAGATACGGGTGAGCGGCGACCATCTCGGCGACGGCCGCCCGGGGATCAAGCAACGCACTGCGCCGCTCGGTCGCGCGACCATCACGCTTGCCGGCTCCGCGCGCTCGGGGACGGGCGTCGCGGGCGACTGCGTCGCGGGCCGCTGCGTCCGACACGGCCAACGATCGTACGGCGGCGTCCTGACCGGCCACGTCCTGCCCCGCGCTGCCCCGCCCAGCGCCGCCCTGCCCGGCGTTACCCCGCCCGGCACTGCCCCGCCCGGCACTGTCCCAACCGGCGCCGCCCTGCCCCGCGCCGTCCCGCCCGGCACTGCCCCGCCCGGCACTGTCCCAACCGGCGCCGCCCTGCCCCGCGCCGTCCCGCCCGGCACTGTCCCGCCCGGCGCCGCCCTGCCCCGCACCGTCCCGCCCAGCACCGCCCTGCCCGATGCTTTCCTGAATCACCGCACCCCAAGAGGTATCTCGTGCAGCGTTGCCTCCCGACCGTCGACGCCCAGCACCGAAATCAGACCCGGTACCGGCGAGCCCTTCTGCAGACAGCACGGTTCCGACCTGCGGCGTCGCGTCGCCGCGGGCCAGATCGGCCGGCTCGGTCAGATTGGCCGGATTGGCCGGCGGGGGTGAACTTCCCATGGTTGTTCTCAGACCTCCAGCCTTCCGCGCAGCTCCCAGACCTGTCGCCAGAGCCGTCCACCGCGCTCGGCCCTACGCCGCACCGCTCCGTCCCAGTAGCCCAGAAGCCTTGCCGCGTCGGCCGGGTCGTCTTTGCGGACCACCCCCAGCAGGTGCCCGGGCAGCAGCGAGAGCACGTCGCGACCGGTCGGGAAGTAGGCCGAGGCGAGGCCCAGGGCAGCGGCCACGGACACCGCCTCGGCGGTGCTCATCACGGTGGACGGGCGTTCCACCTCCCAGCCCTCGACCGTGCTACCGGTGCGCAGGTCGCGGAAGGCGGTGACCAGGACCTCCAGCACCGCGTCGTCCACCGTGAAGGGAGCCTGCACCCGCTCCAACACCGCCGCGGCCTGACGCCGGACCAGCGCCGTCTCCAGTTCGATGTCGGCGATCGGCTGCACCTGCTCGAAGTTGAACCGCCGCTTGAGCGCGGCCGACATCTCCGAGACCCCGCGGTCACGCAGGTTGGCCGTGGCGATCAGGCAGAAGCCGGGGGCGGCGTGCACGGCCGAGTCCTCCCCGGTCAGTTCCGGCACCGCGATCCGGCGGTCGGACAGGATGCTGACCAGCGAGTCCTGCACCTCGGGAAGGCAGCGGGTGACTTCTTCGACGCGGGCGACGGCTCCGGACGACATCGCGCTCATCACCGGGGAGGGCACCAGGGCGGCGCGGCTCGGCCCCTGAGCCAGCAGGGCGGCGTAGTTCCAGCCGTAGCGCAACTGGTCTTCGGTGGTTCCGGCGGTGCCCTGGACCACCAGGCCACTGGTTCCGCAGACGGCCGCCGAGAGCAGTTCGGAGAGCATGGACTTGGCCGTGCCGGGCTCGCCGACGAGCAGCAGGCCGCGCTCGCCGGCCAGGGTGACCACGCAGCGCTCGACCAGGGCCCGCTCGCCGACGAACTTCTCCGAGATCGTCATCCGCTGAGGAATGCCCTCGCGCTGAACGCCTTGCGGCAAGGACAGTGGGCGCTCGCTACCGACGACGAAGGTGACGACGGCGCGGGGAGTGAGCCGCCAGCCGGGAGGACGGGCTCCGTCGTCATAAGCGGCCAGGAACTCCAACTCGGCGGCGAACTTGTGCTCCGGCGGATCAACCTGCCGCGGGCCGCCAGCCCCGGCCCCACCGGCCCCAGCCCCACTGGCTCCG
>NZ_JAJSOH010000039.1 GCF_021277265.1 Kineosporia rhizophila | reverse complement strand
GCCAGCGGTAAAACATTCATCAACGGCAATAGACAAAGCACACCCCTGGCACTCCCCGAGGGGAACACGCGAGATTTACCTCGACATTGCTGCGGATGAAGGCCACCAACTGCGGGACCGGCCGTTCACACGTCCGTTGCTCCTCGCAGCCTCACCGCCCACTCAAGGGGAGCGGTGAAGGGCCTTGGGGAACATTACCAGCGTCCAGGCGCCACGAAAACCGGCCCCTTCTGCGACCGCGGTCACAGTTCGGTATCGGCGTCTCTCCGGGCCCCGTCCGCTCCGACGGGGCCGGACCGACGCAGCTCACCGCCCTACGTGGTGACCGCCCTCGGCCGGCAACACCGCACCGGTGGTCCAGCGGCTCTCGTCCGACAGCAGGAACAGCGCCGCCCGGGCCATGTCGTCGGGCAGGGCGATCTGGTTCATCGGCGCCAGGCCGGCCAGGTGCATCTGGAACTCGTGCGGGAGCTGGTCCCACATCTCGGTCCGGGTCGAGCCCGGGGCCAATGCGTTCACCCGGACGCCGAGCGGAGCCAATTCGAGCGCGGCGCTCTTGGTGAGACCGTGGACCGCCCACTTCGACGCCACGTACTCCGAGATCCCGGCCACCCCGACCAGGCCGCCGATCGAGGACACGTTCACGATCGACCCGCCGCCGGCGGCCAGCATGGCCTGGATCTCGTACTTCATGGACAAGAAGACACCGCGGGCGTTGATGTCCATGATCCGGTCGTACACGGCGGTCGGCTTCTCGTGCACCGGGGTGCCGTCGCTGGTGACCCCGGCCGCGTTCAGCGCTCCGTCGAGCCTGCCGAAGCGATCGACCGCCACCGCGACTGCCGCCTGTACGGAGGCCTCGTCCGAGACGTCGAGCGGCACAGCGATCACCTGACTGTCATCGGTGGAAATTTCCTGCGCCAGGGCCTGCAGCCGGTCGGTACGCCGGGCCCCGGCGACGACATGTGCCCCCTCGGCGGCGAAGCGACGGACAGCGGCAGCCCCCATACCCGCCGAGGCGCCGGTGATCAGGACGACCTTCCCCTCCAGCCGGCGGGCCTGGATGGTGATCGGAGCAGGGTGGTGGTTCGGGTTGACGGTCATTTCGACTCCATGTGGTGCAGAGGTGATCGGTGCCCCACCACCGTGGCCCCGCCAGGCCCGTCACCACGAGAGACCTTGGCTGCCTAGGACTGTCAGGGCGAGGCTCGGTCCGCACGGGCGCCGCCCGATCGAGCACCATGAGGTTCATGAGTGACCACGAGCTGGCCCGGTGCCTGCGCGCCTGGCGCGACCGCCTCGTTCCGGCGAGCGTCGGACTGCCCGTCAGCCCGCTGCGACGGGCACCCGGGCTGCGGCGCGAAGAGGTGGCCCAGCTGGCCGGTCTTTCGGTTGACTACCTGGCCCGGCTGGAGCAGGGGCGGGCAGGCAACCCCTCGCCCTCGGTGCTGGAGGCCCTGGCCCGGACGCTGCGGTTGAGCGATGACGAGAACGCCTACCTCTTCCGGTTGGCCGGCCACACCGATCCCCGGGCCACGCGGGTGAACCGGCACCTCACCCCCGGGGTGCAGCGGATGCTCGACCGGGCCGGCGATCTTCCGGTCATGGTGCTCGACGCGGCCTGGCACCTGGTGGCACTGAACCCGATGGCCACCGCGCTGCTCGGTGACCTGGGCCGGGAACAGGGCCGCCACCGCAATCTGCTGTGGCGCCACTTCACCGGTCTTCCTTCCCGGATCGTGTCCGCACCGCAACAGGACGCCGCCTTCGAGAGCGCGGCGGTCGCGGATCTGCGGGCGGCCACCGGCCGGTACCCCACCGACAGCCACCTGCGCGGGCTGATCGCCGAGCTACGCCAGAAGAGCGCCCGTTTCGAGGAGATCTGGCAGCGCGGCTCAGTGGCCCGGCACGTCTCCACCCGCAAGACCGTGAACCACCCCCAGGTCGGGCTGCTGACCCTGGACTGCGACGTCCTGACCGTCGAGGGCAGTGATCTGAGGCTGGTGGTCTACACCGCCGACCCCGGATCGGCCGATGGCCAGGCCCTGGCCCTCCTGCAGACCCTGGGTCTGCAGGAGTTCACCGGTCAGACGTCCTGAACGGACCGCGCTCGCACTCCCCTCCAGCACAGTGCGAGCGCGGTCCGGGCCGGCCGGTCAGGTCTCGTCGCGGGGGCGCCACCACTCGTAAGGCGGTGTCTGGGGCCAGCCTTCGGGTGAGTCCTCCCAGGTCTCGCCGCGGCCGTAGGGGGCCAGGTCCATCATGTTGAAGTCGAAGCGGATCCGGTCGCCCGCCCGCGCAGTGGCGAAGTAGGTCTGGTGGATGCCCTTGGGCGTCCTCAGGAACACGCTCAGGCCGAAGGAGTCGCCTGCGCCGCAGTCGGCGCTGAACGTGGTGCCGGCCGACGAGGCGAAGGGGAAGGCCCAGCCGAAGCGTGAGGCCAGCTGCCGGAGCCGGTCGATCGGGATGTCGGAGACCACTGCGAATGTGATGTCCCGCCGGTTCAGGTGGTCCAGGTGCGGGACGTTGTCGATCAGCGTGGCGCAGCCCGGGCACACGTGGTCGGGACCGGTGTCCATGAACTGGTACACGACCAGCTGGGACCGGCCCTGGAACAGGTCCGACAGCCGCAGCGGCCCGCCCGGGCCGGTGAAGTCGTGGTCGGACAGGGCGACCATGGGCAGGCGCCGGCGTTTCGCAGCGAGCGCGTCGAGGGCCCTGGTCAGCTTCTTCTCCTCGGCCAGGAGCTCGCCGAGGGCCTTCTGCCACTCTTCCCGAGTGACCACCGGCGGCGCCGCCGGGCCTCGATCAGGTTGTGTCGTGGTCATACGAACAAGGACCGCCGGGCCGGGCGGAACTCATCGCCGGTGTCCCGGTCAGTGACCCCGCACGCGGTTGCGACCGGCGGACTTCGCCTCGTAGAGCTGGGCATCGGCCCGCGAGAGCAGGGTGGCGCGGGTGTCCCCGGGCACGGCGACGGCCGTGCCCGCGCTGAAGGTGATCACCCGGCCGGGGGTGAGGCCGGACCAGTCCTGCCCGGCCACCTCGGTGCGAGCCCGCTCGGCCACCTCCCGGGCCCCGCGGCCGGCGTCGGCCGTCACGATCAGCAGCTCCTCGCCGCCGAGCCGGGCCGCGAACGAGCCGTTGCCCCCGGCCTCGGCCACGCAGGCCTGCAGCACCCGGGCCACCACCCGCAGCACCTCGTCCCCGACCTCGTGCGAGAACGAGTCGTTCACCGACTTGAAGTGGTCCAGGTCGATCAGCGCGACCCCGAGCGTGCCGGCCGTCTCGAGCAACCGGTTCAGCCTCTCCTCCACGAACAGCCGGTTGTGCAGTCCGGTCAGCGGGTCGCGCCGGGCCTCCTCGCGGTAGCGGGCGGCCTCCTCACGGGCCTTGTCCGTCTCGAAGATGGTCTGGCGGGAACGGGCGGCGGCCTCCCGCTGGGCCGAGAGAAGGTCCCGGTCGGCCGCGTGGAACGCCTTGTAGGCATGGAATGCGCCCTCGAAGTCACCCAGGGCAGCGAGCACCTCGGCTTCTTGCTCGAGGATGCGCACCTTCATCCGTCCGTGCCCCTCGGGCCCGCACGCCGCCCGGGCCCGCTTCAGCGTGAGCGCCGCCTCGGCCGGCTCGCCCAGGCTTCGCTGCGCGACGGCGAGCGTGAGCAGGTACTCGGGAGGCGCATCGGCGACCTTCGTGTCCATCTGGCCGGTGGCGTCCACTGCTTGCTGGGCGGTCTCGACCGCAGCGCGGGCGTCTCCGCGCAGGAGGTGCACGTTGGCGATGGTGTCGAGGACCCCGGCGTTCAGCGGGCGGTTGTGCTTACGGCTGAGCTCGATCAGCATCTGTGCCTGAGCCTCGGCATCGGCCGTGTCTCCGGCACTCAGCGAACCGTAGGCCCGGTTGTTGGCCACCATGATGCGCATGTGGATGTCGGTGTCGGCCAGTTCCTCGGCGCGGGAGTACCAGATCAGGCTGTCCTGCCGGGCGCCCAGGTCGTCGAGCAGGTCCGCCCCGGTGAGCATCACCCGGGTGCGCAGCCGACGGGAGACGTCCGGACCGAACGCCGCTACCGCGTCCATCACCCGGTCCAGGGCGGCGGCCTGATCGCCCAGGTCGTTCTGCACCCGCGACATCACCCATTCGCTACGGACCACCAGTTCCGGCTCCAGCTCGATGCCGAGCTCGCGACTGCGGTCGATCAGCTCCACCGCGGTGGCCTGATGCCCTTCCCGCCCCGCGGCCTCGGCCTGCCAGATCAGCGCGCACGCCACGGCGCCGACGTCGGAGAGGGCCTCGGCCTGCTGCTGCAGTTCGTGCGCGCGACGGCGGGCCTCGGAAGGCCGGGAGCCGACGAGCTCGTCGAGAGCAGCGAGCTCGGCCCGGATCCGGGCGTTCTCGCTGCGCCGGACCACGAGCGCCTCGTTGCCCGCCATGTTCCTCCCCCTGGTGCCCGCGTTCTGGTGCCCGCAACTGTTGGTTCAGTCGGTGCAGATCCGATTACGCCCGGCCGACTTCGCCGCGTACAGCTGCGCATCCGCCCGGGCCAGCAACGACGAGCGGGTGTCGCCCGGCACGGCCATGGTCATGCCCCCGCTCAACGTCACGATTCTGCCTGGCGTGATGTTCGTCCACTCGTAGCTCTCGACCGACGCGCGGAACCCTTCGACGACCGCGTAGGCCTCCGACTCGTCCTCAGTTATCAGAATCAGCAGCAGTTCCTCGCCGCCCAGACGGGCGGCGAACGACCCGGCGTCGGGAATCGCGGCCGCGTTCTCCAGCAGTCCGGCGACGATACGCAGCACCTCGTCGCCGACCTCGTGCGAGAACGAGTCGTTCACCGACTTGAAGTGGTCGAGGTCGAGCAGGGCCGCGCTGACCTGACCGGGCGGGCGCCGGCCGTCCAGCAGACCAGGCAGCCGTTCCTCCACGTACAGCCGATTGCGTAACCCGGTCAGCGGATCGCGCCGGGCCTCCTCGCGGTAGCGGGCGGCCTCCTCCCGGGCGGTGATCGTCTCGAAGATCGTCTGCCGGGCGCGGGCCTGGGCCTCGCGCTGCTGGGAGAGCAGCTCCTGGTCGGCCGCGTAGAACTCCTTGTGGGTCTCGAAGGCCGCCCGGTAGTCCCCCAGGGCCGCCTCCACCTCGGCCCGCTCCTGCAGGATGTCGGCCCGGGTACGGGCGTAGGCCTGGGTACCGCACAGGTCGTCGGCCCGCTTCAGGGTCATCGCGGCCACCTCTGGCAGGTTCAGGTGGCGCTGGGCGACGGCCAGGGTGAGCAGGTACTCCGGCAGCGCGTCGGCGACCTTGCTCTCCAGCTGCTGCGCGGCCTGCACGGCCTGCTGCGCGGTCTCGGCGGCGGCCGCCGGGTCCTGGCGCAGCAGATGGATCCGGGCAACGGTGTCGAGGGCGTCGGCGTTGAGCGGCCGCTTGTACCGGGCACTCAGCGTGATCAGGGTCTGGGCCTCGTGCAGCGCCTCCTCGGCCTCCCCCGCCTCCAGCGCGCCGTAGGCCCGGTTGTTGACCACCAGCATGTGCATCCGCCCGTCCCCGGCGGACAGCTCCTCGGCGCGGGAGTACCAGATCAGCGAGTCCTCGTGGGCCCCCAGCTCGTCCAGCAGGTCGGCGACCTTGATCAGCACCCGGGTGCGCAGGCGCCGGGGCACCTTCTCGTCGAACGCGGCCACCGCGTCCATCGCGTGTTCCAGGGCGGTCGGGCGGTCGCCGAGGTCGGTGTGGATCCGGGCCATCAGCCAGGCCGCCCGCACCGCGTGCTCGGGGCCGAGCGGGGCGTGGGCGTCGCGGACGTGGTTGATCAGCTTGGAGGCAGCGGCCGGGTCACCGTTGCGCTGGTTCGCCTCGGCCTGCCAGAGCAGGGCGGTGACCAGGGCGTCGTGATCGCCGAGCGCCTCGGCCCGCTCGCCGAGCGCCACGGCCCGCTCCAGGGCCGCGGCCGGGTCGAAGCCGACGATCTCGTCCAGGGCCGCCAGTTCCTCGGCCAGTTCGGCGCTCGCCACGATCGGGTCCTCGCGGGGTCGGTCCACCTCGATCACACCCCGCGCCTTTCTGCGATTCCGCTCAGGAGAACGACCGGACGACCACGCTGTCGTCCTGACCGGCCAGTCGGTGACACGGCCCGGACGGCCGCCCACAGTCTGACCGGATCCGGGCCTGGCCGCGCCCGAGGACCAGCAGTTGTCCAGATCTGTCCTGCACCCCCGGACGGCTGGTGGGCACCGTGTCATTATGGCCGCCGTCACGACGAATGCACGGTCAGTAAGCGTTCGACATTCACAAATTCCGTAACGGCCGTCACGCTCTGCTCTGACACCTCAACCACGCCCGGGCTCCAGACACCGCCCGCCTCAAGATCGGCAGACCGTTCTACCTGCTGATCCCGACCGTCCCCGCGATCTTCTTCTCGCCTCGGACGCCGATCGCGGCGCCCTCACCGTCGAGCGCCGATGCGGTCAGCTGCCAGCTGTAGGTGCCCTCGGCCAGTTCCTTCCCAGCCGCGTTGCGGCCGTCGAAGACCAGGTCCCGGATGCTGCCGTCCGGGCCGGTTCCGGTCAGGGTGCGCAGGACACTTCCGGTCTTGGTGCTGCGGATGGTCAGCTTCACCCCGGTGACCGGCTTGGACAGGTCGAACTGGGGCGTCCAGGTGTCGGCCCGGCCGTCGCCGTTGGGGGTGAAGCTCCCTGAGGCGAAGGTGCCGATCAGGCGGGGCCGGTAGGGCACGGTGTAGCTGCGGTAGACCACCACTGCGCCGGTGTTCACCCGGCGGGCCAGGAAGTGGTCGTCGAGCCGGAGCGTGCGCCCGGCGCCGGCGTACGCCCAGGGCCGGGAGGCCGGGTCGTCCACGTTCAGCGTGTACGTCTTCGCGTTCGCGTTCCAGGCCAGGGTGCCCTCGCCCGACGTCAGCTCGACCAGCGGCCCGGTGATCCTGATCTTGCGGACCTTCGCCGAACTCAGCGTGCGCAGACTGATCTCGCGCCCGCCGGACTGCCAGGCGACGGTGTTGCCCCAGATCGTCACCTTGGGCGAGTCCGCCTTGACCGTGGCCAGTTTGCCGGGATTGCTGCGGGATTTGGGCCGGTCGAGGTCTCGGAGCCAGATGTCCGTGTACCCCGGCTTCTTTGCCGTACGGGAGTAGACCAGCCGGGGCCCGTACAGGTCGTCCGTGCCGGACCAGGCGCCGATGTTGCCGGCCGCAGCCCCCGGCCGGGAGTAGATGAGCTTGCCCGTCGGGTCGAAGACGTGCCCGGCGGCGACCATGTACGGGCCGGAGGCGTTGGGATACCGGTCGTCCGACTCGCCCGTGGGCTGGAACGACCAGTCCTGCTTGACGGTCGCGGTCGTCTTGCCCCGGTCGAGAAGACGCCAGGTGAAGGTGCCACCTGTGATCGGGCCGCTCACCACACCGCGTCCGGCCGAGAACGACATGCTGTCGTCGGGACCGCCCGGTAGATAAGCGGTTCCGGCCTCCTCGGTCTCGTCCCCGAACACCGGGCTGCCCAGTCCGGTGACCGGGCGCGACCAGACCTGCATGGCCGGGGTCTGCAGCGGGCTGGAGTCGAAGGGGTCGAAGATCGGGTTGTCGGAGTAGTAGATCCGCCCGGCGGCGAACGAGATGCCCTGGACCGGTGCGTTCGGCGCGCCGACGGTAGCCACCCGGTCCACCGTGGAGCCCTGCACCTCGTACACCCCGATGTGCTCGCTCCGGCCTCCGGTGCCGAACAGCCAACGGTCCCCGTCCGCCATGAGGTAGGCCGAATCGTCCGGCACCTCGATGGTTTCCGCGACGCCGGAGGAGCTGACCGTGCGCAGACGCCAGATTCCGTCGCGCCAGTACAGGTAGGCGATCCCCTGCTGCCCGGCCACCTTCGGCACATTGTCGGCGTAGTCGTCGGTCTCCTCGTACCTGGTCACCGGCCCCCCGGAGCGTTCCCGGATCTTGATGACCTGCGGCTCGCCCACGGTCTGGTTGCTCCACCAGGTGATCGTGGTGGGTGAGATGTCGTACCCGAGCACGGACGTCTCGGTGGCCACCCGCTCGACCTCGCCACTGCCGAAATCGATCACGTCGAGGAAGATCTGGCCCTGGTTGTCACTGCTCACGACCAGCACGCCGTCGGTGGTCAGGTCGAGGTTCCAGAGGTTCTGGCCGACCTTGGCGAGGCGGGTGACGGTGCCGTCGGCGAAGCGGGTGGAGATCAGGTAGCCGCCGGTGGCACCGATCCAGCTGTCCGAGGTGTAGGCCAGCGGGCGGGAACTCACGGTTCCCAGAGCCGTGTCCACCCCGCTGATCACGTTCATCCGGTGCATCTCGTAGCGGGTCGGGCTGCCGGGCAGGTCGAGCACGTAGCCGAGGTGCTGGCCGACCACGCCGAGGAAGGAGACGTCCCACATCCGGTCGGCCGGCACCGGCAGTTCGCGCCTGGTCATCTGCTCACCGGGAGCACCGGTGAAAAGCCCGGAACCGGAGGCGTTGAGCACTCCCGCCTGTACCGCGTAGCCCTCGTCGGACCCCCCGAGCAGGGTGAGTGAGACCTGCTCGGACTTGTGCTGGGGCACCGGGGTGGAGTTCGTGTTGGCGTGGGCGGGCGTGGTAGGGAGGGCAAGGACCAGCCCCAGCAGGGCACTCACCCCTGCGACCAGCAGAACCCGCCTGGAACCGTGACCGGACATGGCCGCCCCTCACATCGCCGTGAAGCACCATTGTGACCACGCGACTACGCAGGAGAGCGGGATTCCACTCGCCAGGAGCAGTTTCGAGCCGAGCGGCCGATTGGCAGGTGGGCCCTTCGGTCCAGAGCTTGTGGACGGGTGGTGCCGGGTCGTGCGGGTCGGTTCACGGTTCGGTGGTGGCGATGTGCCCGTGCTGTTGTTTCCACGAGCCCACCACCACGGTGGCGGCCAACACCAGGGCCAGACCCAGCGCCGTCAGGGTCGGGCTGAGCGGCAGCAGGCTCACCGCGGCCACCACGGGCAGCGCGACCGTGGGCCACGGCCAGGCCGCCGACCAGCGCGCCGCCGTTCCGGCCATCACCAGAACCAGGCCGGCCAGGAAGAGCCCCACTCCGGCGCACAGGGTGAAGCGTCCGGCGGTGGTGAGCGCGCCGCTGGGATGCAGGATGTACTCCTCGATCCCGATCCCCACCGCGGCCAGGCCGATGAACAGGGGAAGGTGACCGTAGACGTACCGGTCGTGCCGCCCGCTGGCCGGCCGGTCGTCCTCAAGCAGACGGTGTTTGCCGGCAGCCCCGCCCAGATCGAAGTACGTCCACCAGAGCGCCGCAGTGATCACGAACCCGATACCGGCGGTGGTGAACGACGCCATCCGCCATTCGGTGTCGTGCAGGCCGACCACGACCGACGCCACGCACTCGCCGAGCACCAGCATGGCGAAGAGCCCGAAGCGCTCGGGCAGGTGTTCCTCGTGAAGCGGCACGTGCTCACCGAAGCGGGTGGCCAGCAGCGGCGCCGTGGCCTCCACGAGAATGCCCACGCCCCAAAGGATGTAACGCGCCGGGCCGGGCACGGCCAGCGACACCGACCACAGCAGCACCCCGAAGCCGGTGGCCCCCATATAGATCGACAGGGTGCGGCGGGCGTCGGGCACGTGGCGGTAGGCGCGGGCGTACAGAGCAAGCAGCAGGATCTGGGAAACCAGGTACCCGGCCGCGAACCAGACGGAACCGGTGGTGGTGGCGGTGGAGGCCGCCGCAGCCATCATGGCGATCGCGAACGTCTGCCCGAGTTTGGCCAGCCGATAGGGGACGTCGTTGGTGTCGAAGCGGTTGGAGTACAGGGTGGTGGTGACCCAGGACCACCAGATCACGGTGAAGAGCCCGGCGAACACCGCGGCCCCGCCCCAGGTGAGGTCCCGGGCGAACGCCCCGGTGAGCTCGGCGACGACCAGGACGTAGGCCAGGTCGAAGAACAGCTCCAGCCGGGAGGCCGAGCGGTCCTCCCCGGTCCGCAGGCGCGGCGGCTCGATCAGAGGGAGCGCGGTCGGCGCCGGCCCCTCCTGCTCGTTCGGTTCTGCCTGCTCGTTCGGTTCCGCCTGCTCGTTCGGTTCCGCCTGCTCGCGTGGTTCCGCCTGCTCGCTCGGTTCTGCCTGCTCGTTCTGGGCGGCCCGGTCGGGCTCGAACTCGTCGTCGGAGTGCCGGCCCGACTCCCAGCCCGACTCCCGGCCCGACTCCCGGCCCGATCTCTGGCTCGATGTCTGGCCGTCCGGGCCCTGTCGAACGGGCGCGCTCCCGCCCTCGTCCTGAACCTGCCCGTCCTGCTGTGCCGCATCCCTGCGCATACCGGCTTCCTCTTCCTGATCGCGCGTTCGGCGGAATGAGACGGCGAATCAGGCTCATCCTGGTCGTCCAGGTGAAACCCGCCAGTACACACGGGCCATCTGACAACGAAGGTGCTGTCGGCCAGAGGACACGCCAGCAAGAGAACGCGGGACGAACAATCCTGGCGACCAGCATCCGCCGACCAGAGATCGTCGGACCGGGCGCTCGCAACGAGCCAGCAGACACGGCGGCCCAGCGCGGCGAGGCAGGTGTCGGAACCAGACCACGCACCACTACGGCACGCGTGAGGGCCAGGCGGCCGGCCCGCCGAGACAGTGCCTCTACGTGTAAACAAAGCCTGCTGTGGCAAGACTTTGTTTACACGTAAGGCCTCGCGGACAGGGCTTTTCACGCAATTGACCCCACAGAGCGGCCAGACCGGCTGGTCGAGGTAGGACAACAGCCGTAACTACCGGAGAGGCGCACCCAGGCGCACGGGCACGCCGACAGCCACCCAGGCGGACAGGTGGCCCGGGCGCCCGTCACGGGGCGACTGCCGCGGTACCCGAACACCGCCGACCTGGCTTGGCCGTGCTCGCAAGGCTCCTCATCGTTCTCGATGGAGCATGGGTAACCGGTCTCGATCCAGCACCACGGCTACACGAGGTTGCGTGCGAACAAATAAACGTGCGTGGTCTCGTCGGCCGGTTCCACCAGGGGGACGCGGCGAACCTTCCATCAGCTGCCGGCTCGGCGGACGCAGTGGTCTCCTCGTTCGGGCGGCCGTGGCCGGGGCGGCCACCCCACGCCGAGGCGCAGATTCACACTGAGGCGGGCATGCACACCCAGGCCGCCACCCACGCCCACAGCCGCTACCTCGCCCGAGCGAACGGGCACACCAGGGGCGGACAAGTACACCCAGGTCGCCACTTACCCCAGGCGGACGAACACACCCACACCACCACCCACCCAGGCGGACGGGCACTCCGAGCCTCCACCCACTCTGAGGCGAACAGGCAGACACCGCGCGATAGGTGATGGTGCCCATTCAGCGGCGCGACCCCAGCGCGGCGAGGCCGCGCTGGGGAAGCCGGCGGTCCAATGCGAGCTCGCCGGGCCCGAACCACCGTGGAGCAGCGTGGTGTAGGCCCGGCGAGCGCGCAGGTCAGCCAGGTAGACAGCCAACCTCCCGCCGCCGCGGATCAGCCAAGCGAGCAGCGAACCCCCTGCCACCGCGAATCAGCAAGCAGGCAGCAAACCCTCCTGCCGCCCGATCAGCCAGGTAGGCAGCGAACCTCCTACCGCCGCGAATCAGCAAGCAAGCAGCAAGCCTTCTACAGCCACGGATCACCTGAGCAAGCAGCAAACCTGTTGCCACCGCAGATCAGCCAAGCAAGCAGCAAACTCCTGCCGCCGCGGATCAGCTAAGTGAGGGGCGACCCCTCCCTGCCGCCGCGATCAGCCGAGCAGGGGGCGGACCTCCTGGCCGAGGAAGCGGATGAAGCCTTCGATGTCGGGCTCGTCGGACGTGGCCTGCAGGATGACCGTGGAGCAGCCCAGGGCTCCGAGCCGGCGGACGTCGGCCGCGATCGCCTCGGCGTCTCCGGCGATGCCGTTGCCCGGGCCGGGCCGGCGGCCCCAGATGGGTAGTTCGGCGTCGACCCGGGCCTGGGCGTCGGGACCGGTGGCGGCGATCTGGCCGACCGAGATCTCGTGGCCGGCGGCGCCGCCCGGCTTGGACCGGGCCGCCTCCAGCACCAGCTGCACGCGGCTGCCGAGCTCCTCGTCGGAGCCGGCCCAGCTCAGCATCGAGCCGTCGCCGACCTCACCGGTGAGCTTCAGCGTCTTCGGGCCCTCGCCTCCGACGTAGAGCTTCGGCGGGGTGGCCGGCGGCCAGTCGAGCTGAACGTTGGTGAGGTTGACGTATTTGCCCTCGACGGTGACCTTCTCGCCGTGCAGCAGACGGCGCAGCGCCGTGGAGTACTCGCGCAGCAGGGTGAGGGGGGAGGCGGCGCGATTGCCGACCTGGCCCATCCAGTCCTGCACACCGTGGCCCACGCCGGGCAGGAGCCGGCCGGGGAACATCCGTTCCAGCGTCGCGATCTCCATCGCCGTGAGCGCGACGTTACGCAGCGGGGCGGGCATCAGGCCGATACCGACCCGGATGCGCTCGGTCCAGGCCAGGGCCGCGGCGGCGCTGGCGACCCCGCTCTCTTTGAAACAGTCTTCCCAGACCCAGAAATCGTCCAGCCCGGACTGCTCCGCAGCCACCACGAGGGAGCGCAGCCGCTCGGGTGGGACGACGGGCACGAAGGCGACACCCAGCCGGGGCGGCGGTGTCGCGCTGGTGTTGTCTGCCGTGGAAGTCATGACCTCTATCATGCCCGCGGGCACCGACAGTTTCACGGCGACCGGGAAGACAGGCCCAAACCAGCGATCGGCCCCCGGCACGAGGCCGGAAGCCGATCGACACAAGATCCGTGGAGCGGACCTAGCGGATGATCCTGCGCGAACGCAGCGAGGCCAGAGCCTCTTCCAGGATCGCCTGCCCGTCCGCGTCGCTCCGGCGTTCCTTCACGTACGCCAGGTGCGTCTTGTAAGGCTCGTTGCGGGGCGGCGAAGGCGGGGCGTTGCGGTCCTGCCCGGCCGGGAACCCGCAGCGCGGGCAGTCCCAGGTCTCCGGCGGCTGCACACCGGCCTCTTCCGAGAAGCTCGGCTTCGTCTCGTGCTTGTTGGCGCACCAGTAGGAGATGCGGAACCTAGGGGCCGTGTCGCCCCGCTCCGCCTCGCCCATCGGTCCGGCGCCAACTCGGCTACCGCGGATAGCGTTGCCACTCGCCACCGTGAATCCTCTCCTTCAGTACCCGGACTCGCGCCGGTTGCCGTATGTCCGTCAGAACGCGTCGGGGAAGAACCTGTAGATCAGGTTCAGCAGCACGATCACGATCGCCCAGGTGATCCCGATGGCGATGGTGAAGCGGTTGAGGTTGCGTTCGGCGACCCCAGAGCTGCCCATGCTGGAGGACATGCCGCCACCGAACATGTCCGACAGGCCACCGCCCCGCCCCTTATGGAGAAGGATCAGCAGTGTCAGGATCAGGCTGGTGATGACGAGAAGCACCTGAAGAATCAGGCGTAGCACGGACACGACGCGGACCTCTATCTCGTTTGCAGGTGTGGGGAAGCAGTCTCAGGACACAGAGTAGGCGATGCGCGGCCCCGGATCGGACAGATCGGAGGCCGCGCGCCGCCCGACACGCGGTTTTTACCAGACCTGAGCGTGCAGCTCAGGCTGTCTTATGGTCCCGATAGCGGACAATTGACGCGAATTCACCGGGATCGATGGACGCGCCGCCGACCAGAGCACCGTCGACATCTTCCTGCGCCATGATCCCGGCCACGTTCTGCGCCTTGACCGAACCGCCGTACAGGACCCGCACGGACGCCGCGACGTCCGCCGAGTACAGCTCCCCCAGCCGCTTGCGCACGGCCGCGCAGACCTCCTGCGCGTCGTCCGGGGTGGCCGTCTCGCCCGTGCCGATCGCCCACACCGGTTCGTAGGCGATCACCAGCGTCCCCGCCTTCTCGGCCGGGATCCCGGCCAGGTCGGCGTCGAGCTGGGCCAGGCAGTGCTGCACCTGGCGGCCTTCCTTGCGCACCTCGAGGCCCTCGCCGATGCACACGATCGGCACCAGGTCGTGCTTGATCGCCGCCTTGGCCTTGGCATTGACCAGGGCGTCGTCCTCGTGGTGGTACTGCCGGCGCTCGGAGTGGCCGACCACCACGTAGGTGCACTTCAGCTTGGCCAGCATCGCACCGGAGATCTCCCCCGTGTACGCGCCCTTGTCGTACTGCGACACGTCCTGCGCGCCGTAGCGGAAACCGAGCTTGTCCCCGTCCACCAGGGTCTGCACCGAACGCAGATCGGTGAACGGCGGAAGCAGCGCCACCTCGACGGCGTCGAAGTCGTGCTTCGCGTCGTCGAGGGTCCACGCCAGCTTCTGCACCAGGTGGGCCGCCTCGAAGTGGTCGAGGTTCATCTTCCAGTTCCCCGCCATCAACGGGGTCCGGGAAGGGGCGCCGTTGCCCTTGGCCGCCATCAGCTCTCCAGTACGGTCAGGCCGGGAAGGGTCTTGCCCTCCAGGAACTCCAGGCTCGCCCCGCCGCCGGTCGAGATGTGGCCGAAGCCCTTCTCGTCGAAGCCGAGGGTGCGCACGGCCGCGGCCGAGTCACCGCCGCCGACCACGCTGAAGGCGTCCGAGTCGACCAGCGCCTGGGCCACCGCGCGGGTGCCGTGGCTGTACGGCTCCATCTCGAAGACGCCCATCGGGCCGTTCCAGAACACCGTCTGGCAGTCGGCCAGCTTGGCCGCGAACAGCTTCCCGGACTCCGGGCCGATGTCCAGGCCCAGCCGGTCGGCCGGGATCGCGTCCGCCGCCACCACGTCGTGCTCCGCGTCGGCCGCGAAGGCGGCCGCCGCGACCACGTCGACCGGCAGCACCAGTTCGACGCCGCGCTCCTTCGCCCGTTCGATGTAGCCGCGGACGGTGTCGAGCTGGTCCTCCTCGAGCAGGCTCTTGCCCACCTCGTGGCCCTGGGCCTTGAGGAAGGTGAAGACCATGCCGCCGCCGATCAGCAGCCGGTCGGCCGTGTTCAGCAGGTTGTCGATGACGCCGAGCTTGTCGGAGACCTTCGACCCGCCGAGCACCACCGCGTAGGGCCGCTGCGGGGTCTCGGTGAGGCGCTTGAGCACCTCGACCTCGGCCAGCACCAGACCGCCGGCGGCGTGCGGCAGCTTCTGCGCCACGTCGTAGACGCTGGCCTGCTTGCGGTGCACCACGCCGAAGCCGTCGCTGACGTAGCCGTCGGCCAGGGCCGCCAGCTCGTCCGCGAAGGCGCCCCGCTCGGCCTCGTCCTTGCTCGTCTCGCCCGCGTTGAAGCGCAGGTTCTCGAGCACCAGGAGCTCACCGTCGCCGAGCGCGGCGACGGCGGCCCGGGCGGACTCACCGACCGTGTCGGCGGCCAGCGTGACGTTCACGCCGGGCAGCAGTTCCTTGGCCCGCTCGACCGCCGGGGCCAGCGAGTACTTCTCCTCCGGAACGCCTTTCGGCCGGCCGAGGTGGGCGACGACGACGACCTTGGCACCGGCGTCCAGGAGCCGCTGCCAGGTCGGCAGCGACGCCCGGATCCGGCCGTCGTCCGTCACCGCGCCGGTCTCCTTGTCCAGCGGCACGTTCAGGTCGCTGCGGACCAGGATGCGCTTGCCGGAGAGGGAACCGAGCTCGGTGGTGAGGTCGTCGATCGTCCTCATCGAGCTCACAGACCGGTGCCGACGAGGGCGACCGCGTCGACCAGGCGGTTGGAGTAGCCCCACTCGTTGTCGTACCAGCCGACGACCTTGACCTGGTTGCCGATCACCTTGGTGAGGCCGGCGTCGAAGATGCACGAGTGCGGGTCGGTCACGATGTCGCTGGAGACGATCGGGTCCTCGGTGTACTTCAGGAAGCCCTTGAGCTCGCCCTCGGCGGCGGCCTTGATCGCGGCGTTGACCTCCTCGACGGTGGTCTCGCGGCCGGCCGTGAAGGTCAGGTCGGTGGCGGAGCCGGTCGGGACCGGCACGCGCAGCGCGTAGCCGTCGAGGCGGCCCTTGAGCTCGGGGATCACCAGGCTGATCGCCTTGGCGGCACCGGTGCTGGTCGGCACGATGTTCAGGGCGGCGGCGCGGGCGCGGCGCAGGTCCTTGTGCGGGCCGTCCTGCAGGTTCTGGTCCTGCGTGTAGGCGTGGACCGTGGTCATCAGGCCCTTCTCGATGGTGAAGGTGTCGTTCAGGACCTTCGCCATCGGGGCCAGGCAGTTGGTGGTGCAGGAGGCGTTGCTGACGATGGTGTGCTTGGCCGCGTCGTACTGGGTGTGGTTGACACCCATCACGATCGTCAGGTCCTCGTTCTTGGCGGGGGCCGAGATCAGCACCTTCTTGGCGCCACCGTCGATGTGCGCCTTCGCCTTGGTGGCGTCGGTGAAGAAGCCGGTGGACTCGACCACGACGTCGACGCCGAGGTCCTTCCAGGGCAGGGCGGCCGGGTCGCGCTCCTCCAGCGCCTTGATCTCCTTGCCGTCGACCACGATGGCGTCACCGGTCGAGGTCACCTCGGCGTCCAGGCGGCCCAGGATCGAGTCGTACTTGAGCAGGTGCGCGAGGGACTTGTTGTCGGTGAGGTCGTTGACGGCAACGATCTCGATGTCCGCACCAGCCGCCCGGGCAGCGCGGAAGAAGTTACGGCCGATCCGGCCGAAGCCGTTGATGCCAACGCGAACAGTCACTTCTCGTTTCCTCTCGTCATCCACAGCGCGCCGGTGGCGACCGGCGCCGGTGTTGTGGTGTGCAGCACTCACCCTACGGGGTGCTTTTCGGCTACGGATGTCCAGACAGACCCTGTGAAGGTCCCGTGTCCGGACCGGTGATCGGAGGGCCAACGGCCCGTGAACCGGTGACGACCGGCCCATGGCCGGACCGGGCCGTCCCGCGCAGTGCCCACGACCCAAAAGGCCTTCGAACAGTGGACGTCCTCGAGGACGTCCGCTGTTCGGCCGGGTCGTGTCCCGGGCGGCTCAGGCGTCGAGCATGTCCGGCGTGAGGTTGGCGTCGGTGCCCGGTACGCCGAGGTCGGCGGCCCGCTTGTCGGCCATCGCCAGCAGCCGGCGGATCCGCCCGGCCACCGCGTCCTTGGTCATCTGCGGCTCGGCCAGCTGGCCGAGTTCCTCCAGGCTGGCCTGCTTGTGCGCCAGCCGCAGCTTGCCGGCCGACTTCAGGTGGTCGGGCACGTCGTCGCCGAGGATCTCCAGGGCCCGCTCGACCCGGGAACCGGCGGCCACCGCGGCCCGCGCCGAGCGCCGCAGGTTCGCGTCGTCGAAGTTGGCCAGCCGGTTGGCGGTGGCCCGCACCTCACGCCGCATCCGCCGCTCTTCCCACGACATCACCGCGTCGTGCGCACCGAGCCGGGTGAGCAGCGCGCCAATCGTGTCACCGTCGCGGATCACCACCCGGTCGACCCCGCGCACCTCGCGGGCCTTGGCCTGGATGCCCAGCCGGCGGGCCGCGCCGACCAGGGCCAGGGCGGCCTCCGGGCCGGGGCAGGTGACCTCCAGGGCGCTGGAGCGACCCGGCTCGGTAAGCGAGCCGTGGGCCAGGAAGGCGCCCCGCCAGGCGGCCTCCGCGTCGCAGGTGGCACCGGAGACGACCTGCGGCGGCAACCCGCGCACGGGACGGCCACGGCCGTCGACCAGACCGGTCTGGCGGGCCAGCGACTCTCCGTCACGGATCACCCGGACCACGTAGCGGCTGCCGCGGCGCAGACCGCCGGGCGCCAGAACCACGATGTCGCTGCTGTGCCCGAACACGTCGCTGATGTCTTTGCGTAGCCGCCGGGCGGCCGCGGCGGTGTCCAGCTCGGCCTCCACGACGATGCGGCCGCCGACGATGTGTAGCCCGCCGGCGAACCGGAGGGTGGCCGAGACCTCGGCTTTGCGGCAGCAGGGCTTGGTGACCTGCAGCCGACTCAATTCGTCTTTGACCAGTGCCGTCAATGCCATGAACAGCATCTTGCCACCGAGCGCAAGCATGGTTCGTGAACTTGTGAAACCCGGCGCCCGTCGGCCTCGGGCGAGGCCTGGGCGGCCGGATCACACACCGTCGTGCACTCCCCACCCGGGGAGCCGGCTCACCCGTTCAGCGTGATCGAGCCACTGAACAGATCACGGTAGGCGGCGGCCAGCCGCAGCGGGTCGTGCCGTGGCGTACCGTCACCGATCGCCACGTCGCGCGTGACCAGGACCGCGCCCATCCCGCGGGCCGCGGCGACCAGCGAGGCCTCGTCCTCGATCTGCGAGGGGTCGACCAGGACGGCGTCGATCCGCAGATCGGGGGCGTGCGCGGCGAGCACCTCGAGATGCTTCTCGGGCGAGAACCCGTCGGTCTCCCCCGGCTGCTGGCCCAGGTTGAGGGTCAGGCAGATCTTCGAGTCGGTGCGGGCCAGGGCCCGGGCCAGCTCGGGCACCAGCAGGTGCGGCAGGACGCTGGTGTACCAGGACCCGGGGCCCAGCACCGTCCAGTCGGCGTCGCGCACCGCGGCGAGCACCTCGGGACGGGCCGGCGGGTCGTTGGGGCTGAGCTGCACGCCGATCACCTGGCCGGGGGTGGTGGCCACGGCGACCTGGCCGCGCACCGTGGTCAGGCCGGCCGGGTCGTCCGGGTCGATCCCCAGCACGGTGGCCTCGATGTCGAGCGGCACCGCGGCCATCGGCAGCACCCGGCCCCGGGCCCCGAGCAGCCGGGCCACCCAGTCCAGGCCGCTCACCGGGTCGTCGAGCAGTTCCCAGAGGGTGACGATGAGCAGGTTGCCCAGGGCGTGGTCGTGCATCGCCCCGGCGCTGGCGAACCGGTGCTGCAGCACGTCGCGCCACAGCAGGCCCCACTCGCTGTCGTCGCACAGCGCCGACAGTGCCATCCGCAGGTCGCCCGGCGGCAGAACGCCGAACTCGCGGCGCAGCCGCCCGGACGAGCCGCCGTCGTCGGCGACCGTCACCACGGCGGTCAGGCGGTCGGTGAGGTGCCGTAGCGCCGACAGCGACGCGGCCAGGCCGTGACCGCCGCCGAGGGCGACCACGTTGGGCCCGCGGCCGCCCCCGGCTGCGGGCACGCCAGGGACTCGGCCGGGCGTGGGTAGCGTCACTCGCGCCCCAGATCACGGTGCACGGTGGTGACCGCGACGCCGTCGCCCTCGAGCTTCTGCGACAGCAGCTCGGAGATCGCCACCGACCGGTGCTTGCCGCCGGTGCAGCCGACCGCGATGGTGGCGTAGCGCTTGTTCTCGCGCACGTAGCCGGCCAGCACCGGCTGCAGGGCCAGGGCGTAGCGGTCGACGAACTCGGCTGCGCCCTCCTGACCCAGCACGTAGTCGGCCACCTCCTGGTCGAGGCCGTTGTGCGGACGCAGTTCGGGCACCCAGAACGGGTTGGGCAGGAACCGCACGTCGGCCACCTGGTCGGCGTCCAGCGGCAGGCCGTACTTGAAGCCGAACGACATCAGCAGGATCCGGATCGCCGGGTCACCGGCGTCGCCGAACAACGCGATGATCTTGCTGGCCAGCTCGTGCACGTTCAGCCGCGAGGTGTCGATCACGGTGTCGGCGTTGCCGCGCAGCTCCCCCATGACCCGGCGCTCCTCGCGGATGCCGTCGAGCGGGGCGCCGTCGCCCTGCAGCGGGTGCGGGCGGCGGACCGACTCGAAGCGGCGCACCAGCGTCTCGTTGGTGGCGTCGAGGAAGAGCAGGCGGGTGCGGATACCGCTGTTCTCGGCGGTGGAGACCGACTCGGCCAGGGCGCTGAAGAAGGACCGGCCGCGCACGTCGACCGCGACCGCGATCCGCCGCACCCGGGGTTCGGCGGTGGCCGCCAGCATCGCCAGCTCGGCGATCAGCTGGGGCGGGAGGTTGTCGACCACGTACCAGCCGAGGTCTTCCAGGGCCTTGGCCGCGGTGCTGCGGCCCGCCCCCGACATGCCGGTGATGATCAGGAGCTCGGACGCGGAGCCCGGGCCGGACGCCGCGCTGTCGTGATCGGTGGCGGGCGTGTGGGTGGACGAGGCCACCGTCTGCGCGATCGCGGTCACCATCGACTCCGAGTCCATCGCCTCGGCGGGCAGGGCCTGCGAGGCCACCGGTTCCGAGGTGCCGCCCGGGTTCGGGGCGGGCGGCTGCGGGGTGGAGGACTGCTGGGCCGATGGTGCCGGACCCGCCGGCCCGGGCACCTCGGGGGTGCTGGTCACGTGCACTCCAAATTTCTCGGGTCGGAACTTGTCGGGCGATGTCTGTGGATTCGCCGGGTCAGTCGAGCAGTTCCCCGGTGGCCATGTCCACCGCGACAGGCTGCTCCCCTACCACCGTGTCGCCCTCGGCGGCGGCCCGGTCGGGGTTCAGCGTGTCGGACACCGCCTGGGCCACCTTCGGCCCCACCCCCTGCACCGAGGCGATCGCCTCGACCGAGGCCGCGCGCAGCTTCTTGACCGAGCCGAAGTGAGCCAGCAGCGCCTTCTTCCGGGCCGGGCCGAGGCCGGGTACGGCGTCCAGCTCGCTGGCCGTCATGGCGGTGCTGCGACGCTGGCGGTGGTGCGTGATGGCGAAGCGGTGCGCCTCGTCGCGCACCCGCTGCAGCAGGTACAGGCCCTCGCTGGAACGCGGCAGGATGACCGGCTGGTCGTCGTCCGGGATCCAGACCTCTTCCAGGCGTTTGGCCAGACCGCAGAGCGCCACGTTCTCGATGCCCAGCTCGCGCATCGCCGCCGCGGCAGCGGCCACCTGCGGGGCACCGCCGTCGACCACGACCAGGTTGGGCGTGTAGGAGAACTTGCGCGGGCGCCCCGTTTCCGGGTCGATCCCGGACGGGACCCCGGCGGGCACGCCTCCCTCTTCCTCGAGAGAGGGCGCCTGGTCGAGGATCTCGCCGGTGGCCGGGTCGGCACCGGCGGCCACGGCGGCCCGGGTGGCCTGCTCCTGCTCGATACCGGCCTTCTCGTCGAGCAGCCGGCGGAAGCGGCGGCTGATCACCTCGCGGATCGAGGCCACGTCGTCGGAGCTGCCCTCGGCCAGGCTCTTGATCGTGAACTTGCGGTACTCGGACTTCTTGGACAGCCCGTCCTCGAAGACCACCATCGAGGCGACCACGTTGGAGCCCTGGATGTGCGAGATGTCGTAGCACTCGATCCGCAGCGGCGCCTCGGGCAGGTCGAGTGCCTCCTGGATATCCTGCAGCGCCTTGGACCGGGTGGTCAGGTCGCCCGCCCGGCGGGTCTTGTGCAGGGTGAGGGCCTGGCCGGCGTTGCGGGCCACCGTCTCCATCAGGGTGCGCTTGTCACCGCGCTGCGGCACCCGCACCTCGACCCGGGAACCCCGCAGCCCGGCCAGCCAGCTCTCGACCTCCTCGAGGGCCGGCGGCTCGTGCGGCACCAGCACCTCGCGGGGCACCGCCTCACCGTTGGTGTCGCCGTAGACCTGCTGCAGCAGGTGCTCGACCAGGTCGCCGGTGGAGACGTCCTCCACCTTCTCGACCACCCAGCCGCGCTGGCCGCGGATCCGGCCGCCGCGCACGTGGAACACCTGCACCGCGGCCTCGAGCTCGTCGTCGGCCAGGGCGAACACGTCGGCGTCGGTGCCGTCGGGCAGCACCACCGCGTTCTTCTCCATCGCCCGCGACAGCGCCTTGATGTCGTCGCGCAGCCGGGCCGCCTGCTCGAACTCCAGGTCGTGCGAGGCCTGCATCATGTCGCGCTCCAGGCGCTTGACGTAGCGCTCGGTGCGCCCGCCCATGAAGTCGCAGAAGTCGTCGGCCAGGCGCCGGTGCTGCTCGGCGTCGACCTTGCCGACGCAGGGCGCCGAGCACTTGTCGATGTAGCCCAGCAGGCAGGGCCGGCCGACCTGACCGGCCCGCTTGAACACCCCGTTGCTGCAGGTGCGCACCGGGAACACCCGCAGCAGCAGGTCGACCGTCTCGCGGATCGCCCAGGCGTGCGCGTAGGGCCCGAAGTAGCGCGTGCCCTTGCGCTTGGCCCCGCGCATGACCTGCACCCGGGGGAACTCCTCGCCCATGGTGACGGCGAGGTAGGGGTAGGACTTGTCGTCGCGGTACTTCACGTTGAACCGCGGGTCGTACTCCTTGATCCAGGAGTACTCCAGCTGCAGCGCCTCGACCTCGGTGTTCACCGTGGTCCACTCCACCGAGGCGGCGGTGAACACCATCGTCTGGGTACGCGGGTGCAGCCCGGCCGGATCGGCGAAGTACGAGTTCAGCCGCTGGCGCAGGCTCTTGGCCTTGCCCACGTAGATGACCCGGCCGGAGGCATCGCGGAACCGGTAGACCCCGGGTTGCTCGGGAATGGTTCCGACCGCGGGTCGGTACGTAGACGGATCAGCCACAGATCCACCTTAGGCGGCACCACCGACAGTTTCCGGTCGTGGGGTCGCCCGGCAGTGCTGCCGGTCCGGACGACCCCGCCGTCTCACTCCCGGTTGCGCGCCCGCAGCATCCGCGAGACCTCGTCGGCCCGGCCGAGCAACGTGGACGCCACCACCGGCGCCAGGTCTGCCTTGGTGGCCGCCAGCGCCCGGTCCACGAACTCCTGGTCCTGGCCGAACAGGGGGAACATCCCCTCGGTGTAGTAGAGCCCGGGGATCATCCCGCCGGCGTGGATGGTGGGCAGCAGGGCCAGGTACTTCTCGCCGTACCCGGCCAGGAGCTCGTCCTGGCCGGGCCGCCAGAAGGCGGTCGTGACCGAGCGCACCGCCCCCAGCGGCACCTCGCGGTTCGCCAGGGCCTGCCACACCTCCGCCTTGCTCTCGGCGTCCGGAGCCGCCGCCCGTACGGCGAAGGCCCGGGCCTTGGCGTCCGGGTCGGGGTCGGAGGCCAGCAGGTCGCTCACCGCCGGGCCGGTGTCGACCCCGAGCTCGGACAGCCGCACCAGGGCCCGCCAGCGCAGCTCGATGTCGTCGCCGATCAGCTCTTCCACGTCGGTGCCGACCCGGACCAGGGTGCGCAGCGCGGCCGCCCGCAGCGCCGGCTGCCCGGCCAGGTCACGGCAGACCTCGGCCAGCTCCTCGGCCTGGCGCTCCCGATGCGCCGCGGGCGACCAGAGCTCGGTCACGTTCGCGGCCAGCGTCAGGTAGGTCTCGGCGATGGAGGGCACGGTCTCGACCCGGAGCGCTGCGAGCAGACCGGAGAACGTCTGCCCCGCGCTCACCTCGCCGGCCAGCAACGCGTCCCAGATCGACGAGACCGCGACCGCGCGGGCGATCGTCGTGGGCAGTTTTCCGGCGACCTCGGCCGACGCCACCGGACGGGTGCTCGCGAAGGTGAGGTCGTCGTCGTTGAGCAGGTAGAAGTCCGCCCCGGCCGGCAGGTCCACGGGGGTGCGCGCCGCCTCGACCTCGACGAGCTGCTGGGCCTCGCGCACCAGAGTCCCGTCCTGTTCGCGGTAGGCACCGACCGCGAGCACCTGCGGGCGCGGCGCCCCGGCCGGGCCCTGCCCCACCAGAACCGGCTGCCCGGCCGCGAACTCCAGGGTGAACCGGTCGGTGCCGGCCGTCTCCAGCCAGCCCGCCCGCCAGGCGTCCAGGTCCTTGCCGGAGGCGGCCCGCAGCTCGTCCACCAGGTCCTGCAGGGTGGTGTTCTGCCAGGCGAAACGGCTGAAGTACGAGGTCATCCCGGCCCGGAAGGCCTCCTCGCCGACGTAGACCTGCAGCTGCCGCAGCACCGACGCGCCCTTGGGGTAGGTGATCGCGTCGAAGATCGACATCGCCTGGGCCACGTCGCGGATCGGCTGGCGGATCGGGTGCGAGACCGGCCCCTGGTCGGCCAGGTAGGCCTCGAGCTTCTGGTCGGTGAGGTGCCGGGCCCAGGCGCTGGTGTGGCGGGTGGCCGAGGCGGCCGCCCAGTTGGCCGCGAACTCGGCGAACGACTCGTTCAGCCACAGGTCGTCCCACCAGCGCATGGTCACGATGTTGCCGAACCACATGTGGGCCATCTCGTGCAGCAGGATCCGGGCCTGCAGCTCGTCCTCGCTGGGGGTCGGCGGGTTGCGCCGCAGGTGCACGTCGGCCCAGGTGACGCAGCCGAAGTTCTCCATCGCGCCACCGAACTCGGGCACGAACACCTGGTCGTAACGGCTCTGCGGGAAGGGCATCCCGAACTGCTCGCCGAAGAACTGCAGGCCTTCGGCGGTGACGGTGAACAGCTTGTCCGCGTCGCGCTCGAGCACCGCGGCCAGCGAGCGCCGGCAGTACAGCCCGAGGTCGTACTCCCCCACCGACCGGCGCACCTGGTGGAACGGGCCGGCGTTGACCACCGTGTTGTACGGCGACAGCGGCGGGGTCGGGGCGAACTTCCAGACCGTGGACGATCCGGCGGCCTCGGTCTGGGCCGCACCGGAGTTGCTGGTCACCGTCCAGCCGGTGGGGGCGGTCACCGTGAAGGCGTGCGGGGCCTTCAGGTCCGGCTGGTCGAAGCAGGCCCAGACGAACCGGGCCTGGTCCGGCTCGAACGTCATCCAGAGGTAGACCTCGCCGTCGGCCGGGTCCACCGCCTTGTGCACCCCGGCGCCCTCCCGGGTGTCGGCCTGCTCGCACTCGACCACCAGGACGTTGCTCTCGGCCAGATCGTCCAGCGGCAGCCGCCCCTGCGCCGCCGGGCCGAGCTCGCGGCCGTTCAGGGTGGCGCCCAGCACGCGGGCCGCGGCGTCGACGAAGGTGGACGCCCCCGGCCGGGCACAGGTGAAGGTGATGGTCGAGACCGTGCGCACCACCGGCCCGGTCGGCAGATCGGTCAGATCAACGGCGATGTCGTAGCGCTGCACGTCCAGCAGCCCCGCCCGCTCCTCGGCCTCGCCCTGCGTCAGGCTCTTGACTTCCCCCACGATCGCGCTCCCCACCTCTGCGACTTATCGGTCAAAACATCGATCAAACCCATCCTGGCCCCGCCCGTCCACCCTTTCCCGCAACCAACCCAGCGCCGCGTGTCCCTGGGCCCGCTGGAACGCGCGCAACGTGGGCAGGTTCTGCGGCGCGGGCAGTGAGGCCTGGTGCAGGAAGAATCCGGTGACGGCGGCCAGCACGGCATTCACGTCGTCGGGCGCGGCCGCGCGAGCCGGGCCGAACTGCGCCCAGGCCGATCCGGGCGCAACCCCACCGAAGGCTGCGGCGCTGGGCAGGAAGAGCAGGAAGTCGCACCAGGCGGCCCCCACCGCCGCGTGCGGCCAGTCCACCACGACCACCTCACCGTCGGCGGTGATCAGCAGGTTGTCGTCGCGCAGATCAGCATGCAGAAGAGTGGAGCCGCGCGCCGCGGCCGGGGCCCGGGCCTCCAGCGCGATCAGGGACTCCAGGTGCTCGCGGGCCCAGGGGTCCGGCACGAGATGTTCGCAGTCCCGGAACTCCCGCCATCCGCTGAGCTTCCGGGCTATCACGTCGGCGAACGCACGGGTGGCCGCCGGTGGGGCCGGGGTCAGGTCCTCGGCCATCCGTTCCAGCGCCGCCATGACCCGCGCCAGCTCCTCGGCCTGCCAGGGCAGCCGCGGCGGCCGGCCCTCCACGTCCTCGATGACCAGCGCCACCCAGTCACCGTCGTCATAGAAGTTCAACAGCCGAGGGGCCTGCACAGACGTGGGCAGGTAGTCCAGCACCTGTGCCTCACGCCGGTGGAAGTGAGGCGCGTCGGGATTCCGCGAGGTGCCGACCACCTTCACGAACACCCGGCGCCCGTCGGCCAACTGCAGCCGCGAGGCCACCCCGGGCGAGAAACCACCCGGCTGCGACTGTTCTCCGACCACCGGCGTACCGAACCAGGCCGCGACCTCGTCCCGGACGTGGGCCGGCAGGTCTCCCCACAAGATGCGCACACCCCAGTGTGCTCGGCGCCACACCCTTCCGGCCCCGAAACCCGCCCATACGGGTGCCGAACCACCCACGGTCCGGCGTCACCCCAGCCCAGCGCCGGATCCAGCGGCCGGAAGAGTGGACCGGCAGGCTCACCGACGTCCTTACTTCAGGTGCGGAACTGGCCCCCCGCGCGCCGGTGACTCCCCCGCAACTCGGCTTCTGCGTCGCTACCACGTAAACTTTTGACCGGCCAGGGGCGAGAGGCGCTGCAACGGGCACTGCGTGAGCAGTTCCCGCCACGCTCACCTGCGGCTTCGAGCACGACAAGGGCGCCCCTCTCAGAACGTGTCGTCATCCGTGTCGGAGTGGGGTTGCAAGAATGAGTCAGGATCGTACGAGCGCGCTGCGCGAGCTTCTGGACAGCCGGATCGCGGTGCTGGACGGCGCCTGGGGCACGATGTTCCAGAACGCGAAGCTGTCCCCGGACGACTACCAGGACCCGCGCCTGGCGAACCATCCGAAAGACGTGACCGGCGACCCGGACCTGCTCAACATCACCAAGCCCGAGGTCGTCCTCGACATCCACCGGCAGTACCTGGCCGCCGGGGCCGACATCACCACCACCAACACCTTCACCGCCACGAGCATCGGGCAGGCCGACTACGGCCTGGAGTCGATGGTGCGCGAGATGAACCTGGAAGCCGCCCGGATCGCCCGCCAGGCCGCCGACGAGGCCTTCGAGCAGACCGGTGTGAAGCGCTACGTGGCCGGTTCGGTCGGCCCGCTGAACGTCACGCTGTCGCTCTCGCCGAAGGTGGAGGACCCGGCCTTCCGGGCCGTCACGTTCGAGCAGGTCTACGCCTCCTACGCCGAGCAGATCGAGGCGCTGCGCGACGGTGGCGTCGACCTGCTGCTGATCGAGACCATCTTCGACACGCTGAACGCCAAGGCCGCCTCGGCCGCGGCCCAGGACGTCGCCCCCGACCTGCCGGTCTGGTTCTCGATCACGATCGTCGACGCCAGCGGCCGCACCCTCTCCGGGCAGACGGTGGAGGCCTTCTGGCGTTCCATCGAGCACGCGAACCCGCTCGTCGTGGGCGTGAACTGCGCGCTGGGGGCCGCCGAGATGCGTCCCTACGTGGCCGATCTCGCCCGGCTGGCCGGCACCTACACCGCCAGCCACCCGAACGCCGGCCTGCCCAACTCGTTCGGCGAGTACGAGCAGGAGCCGGGCGAGACCAGCCACCTGGTCGGCGGTTTCGCCGCCGACGGCCTGGTCAACGTGGTCGGCGGCTGCTGCGGTACCACCCCCGCGCACATCGCGGCGATCGCCCAGAGGGTGAAGGACCTGCCGCCGCGGCCGCGGCCCAGCATCGAGCCGCAGACCCGGTTCAGCGGCCTGGAGCCGATGAACATCACCGAGACCACCGGTTTCGTGATGATCGGCGAGCGCACCAACGTCACCGGCTCGGCCAAGTTCCGCCGGCTGATCGAGGCCGACGACTACCAGACCGCCGTCGAGGTGGCCCTGGACCAGGTCCGCGGCGGCGCCAACGTGCTCGACGTGAACATGGACGCCGACCTGCTCGACAGCGAGCAGGCCATGGTGACCTTCCTGAACCTGATCGCCACCGAGCCCGAGGTGGCCCGGATCCCGGTGATGGTCGACAGCTCCAAGTGGAGCGTGCTCGAGGCCGGGCTGAAGTGCCTGCAGGGCAAGGGGATCGTCAACTCGATCAGCCTGAAGGAGGGCGAGGAGGTCTTCCTCGAGCACGCCCGCCGGATCCGCCGTTACGGCGCGGGCGTGGTGGTGATGGCCTTCGACGAGACCGGTCAGGCCGACACCGCCGACCGCCGGGTGGAGATCTGCGGACGGGCCTACGACCTGCTGGTCAACGAGGTCGGATTCCCCGCCGAGGACATCATTTTCGACCCGAACGTGCTGGCCGTGGCCACCGGCATGAGCGAGCACAACGACTACGCGCGGGCGTTCATCGAGTCGCTGCCCCGGATCAAGGAGCGCTGCCCGGGCGTCCGGCTGTCCGGCGGTATCTCCAACCTGTCGTTCGCCTTCCGTGGCAACAACGTGGTGCGCGAGGCGATGAACTCGGCCTTCCTGTTCCACGCGGTGCGCGCCGGACTGGACATGGGCATCGTGAACGCCGGTCAGCTCGCGGTCTACGAGGACATCCCGAAGGACCTGCTCGAGCTGATCGAGGACGTGCTGTTCAACCGCCGGGAGGACGCCACCGACCGGCTGGTGACGTTCGCGGGCACGGTGAGCGGTGCGGGCACCAAGCGTGTGGTCGACCTCTCGTGGCGCGAGGCGCCGGTGAACGAGCGGCTGAGTTACGCGCTGGTGCACGGCAACGTGGACTACATCGAGGCCGACACCGAGGAGGCCCGTCAGCAGGCCGCCCGTCCCCTCGAGGTGATCGAGGGCCCGTTGATGGACGGGATGAAGGTGGTCGGCGACCTGTTCGGCGCCGGCAAGATGTTCCTGCCCCAGGTGGTCAAGAGCGCCCGGGTGATGAAGCGCGCGGTGGCCTACCTCGAGCCGTACATGGAGGCCGAGAAGGCCGAGGCGCTGCGGCTGGGCAACGTGCCCTCGGGGCGGGCCAACGCCGGCAAGGTCGTGCTCGCCACGGTCAAGGGCGACGTGCACGACATCGGCAAGAACATCGTCGGAGTGGTGCTGGGCTGCAACAACTACGAGGTGATCGACCTCGGGGTGATGGTGCCGGCCGCGAAGATCCTGCAGACCGTGGTCGACGAGGAGGCCGACATGGTGGGCCTTTCCGGCCTGATCACGCCCTCGCTCGACGAGATGGTCAACGTCGCCGAGGAGATGCAGCGGCGCGGCATGAACACCCCGCTGCTGATCGGTGGGGCCACCACCTCCCGTCAGCACACGGCCGTGCGCATCGCCACCGCCTACGAGGGCGCCACCGTGCACGTGCTCGACGCCTCCCGGGTGGTCGGCGTGGCCTCCGCCCTGCTCAGCCCCGAGCAGCACGACGGGTTCGTCGCCGACACCCGCACCGAGCAGGAGCGCCTGCGTGAGGCGCACGCCAACCGCCGCGCCAACCCCCTGCTCTCGCTCACCCAGGCCCGGGTGAACGCCGAGAAGGTCGACTTCTCCGAGATCCCCACGCCCACGTTCACCGGGATGCGCGCGGTCACCGCCGACCTGAACGAGCTGCGGGCGATGGTCGACTGGACGTTCCTGTTCCTGGCCTGGGAGATGAAGGGCAAGTACCCGGCGATCCTGGAGAACCCGGCCGCGCGCGACCTCTGGGACGACTCGCAGACCCTGCTCGACGAGATCATCGAGGCCGGGCACTTCACCGCGCAGGGGGCCTACGGCTTCTGGCCGGCCCACTCCGAGGGCGACGACATCGTCCTGGAGAACGGCGTCAAGTTCCCGATGCTGCGCCAGCAGACGGTCAAGCCCGAAGGGCGCCCCAACCGCTGCTTGTCCGACTACGTGGCCCCCGCCGGAATGGGCGACCACGTGGGCGGTTTCGCGGTCGCGATCCAGGGCGCGGAGAAGCTGGCCGCCTCCTACGAGGCGCAGAACGACGACTACCGCGCCATCATGGTCAAGGCCCTGGCCGACCGCCTGGCCGAGGCGTTCGCCGAGCACCTGCACCTGCAGGCGCGCCGCGAGTGGTTCGAGCCCGACGCCCAGCCGGTGCTGGAAGACCTGCACGCCGAGCGCTTCCGGGGCATCCGGCCGGCGCTGGGTTACCCGGCCTCTCCCGACCACGCGCTCAAGACGGAGCTTTTCGACCTCTTGAAGGCCCCCCAGGTGGGCATCACGCTGACCGAGAACTACGCGATGTCCCCCGCCGCCGCGGTGAGCGGCCTGATCTTCGCCCACCCGTCCTCCCGGTACTTCACGGTGGGCCGGATCGGTTCGGACCAGGTCGCCGACTACGCCCAGCGCCGCGGGGTCTCGCGGGCCGAGGTGGAGAAGATCCTCCGTCCCAACCTCGCCTACGATCCCCACTAGGAGCACCAACTGAAGACGCGTGTGGGCCTGGCCCACACGCGTCTTCAGTTCTGTACGGCTCGGGTCAGTCGGGCAGGCGGTCGAACGTGCAGTTCTCGCCGGCCACGACCAGCCGGGTGCCTTCCGTCAGCAGCGTGAGCACCTGATTCGGACGGTCCTTGCCGTCGTTGTCCAGCTCGGCGCCTTCGGTGTCGGTCTGTTGCCAGAAGCAGTTGGCGATCACCTCGCGGTCGAGGCCCCCGGAGTAGCGGCCCAGCTCGATGTCGCGGCCCACGACGTAGCTGCCCGCGCCGAACGAGGTGGCCGCAGTGGCCGCGGGCGTGGGCTCCTGGAACACCAGCGACGGACGCACGGTTCTCGTGGGCAGGTCGTCGGCGTTCGCCGCGGAACCACCCCGCGTTGCCACGACACCGGCCACCAGCAGGCCGGCCACCACCGCTACCCCGAGAAGGCCCAGTACGTATCGACTTCGTTGGGCCACTGTGCTTGTTCCTCCTGCCGAGGGCGCCTGACCTGTGAAGATGTCATGGCCGCGCCGGGCGGACATCGTGACCGATGCCGTCGGGGGCCGTCAACCACCGGGTGCGAGCCTTCACCCCAACGGCGGATGGCATCCTTCGCCCCCTCTCTGGATCGGCCTACGGCCGGCCCCCACCAAGAGGTGGCCACCGTGGTCCTGGGGCGCCGCTACGACAGTGCGCTGCGCGAGAACCTGCGGGCCACGGTGTCATGACCGGGCGGTTCAACGAAATGATCCACGCGCCGCACCGGCTGCGCATCTGCGCCTTTCTCCAGGCCACCACCAGCGCCGAGTTCGCGGTGCTGCGCGACCTGCTCGGGGTGGCCGACTCGGTGCTGAGCAAACACCTGAAAGCGCTGCAGGAGGCCGGATATCTGACGATGTCCAAGCCGACCGGCCGCGGGCGGGTGAAGACCTGGGTGCAGCTGACACCGGAGGGCCGGCAGGCCTACGAGGAGCACGTGGCGGCGCTCCGGAGTCTGATCGAGCCCTGACCACACGCGTCCTCAGGTTCGGTGGTTCGTCACCGCCTACCCTTCCGGTATGACGCAGTACGACCGCACATCGCTTCTGGATGCCTACCTGGCCGCCGGCACCCCACCGAACGAGTGGGAGTGGGACGAGGTCGACTCGTACGAGAACTGGCGCCAGGCGCGGATCGACGAGCGCAATGCCCGGGTGCGCACGCTGGAAGACGCTTTCGGCCTTCCGCTCTCACGTGGGCTGAGTGGTCTGGGCCGCTCCGACCAGAAGGTTCTCGGGCATCTGTTCAGGAGCACCCTGCAGTCTCTGGAGAACCTGAAGGGCCCTTTGGGCGGATTCCTCGATGCCGGCCTGCTCTTCAAGGCGCTCGAGCGGTCCGGGGCCGGGTCTGCGGTGGACGCCGAACTGCAGCGCATCGAACAGGCCAACGGCGAGGCTCGGCAGGCGCACCTACGTCTTCTCGACACCCTGTTGCAGGCCATGCTGGGTGATCGGGCCGATCTCGTGTTCTCCGACGAGGATCTGAGCTGCTGAGCCTGCTTTACGGCGCGGTGGCGTAGACGACGATGCGCTGCAGGCTGTCGAACTGTTCCAGCGACCGCCGGGCCTCTTGCTGGATCGAGGCCAGGGCCAGGTCGCGGCCGTCGTTCGGGGTGGCCACCACCTCTTCGTACAGCGCCCACTCGATCGCCCGCCAGCGGGCGCGGCGGGCCAGGGTGATCTCCTTGAACCCCAGGCGTTCGAGGTCGCGACGTAGGTGAAGGGCCTTGATCCGGGGCGGGGTACGCGGGTCGGGCCGGGTGGGTTGCCAGGTGGTGAGGGCCAGGCGGCCGCCGCTGACCAGCACTCGCCGGAACTCCTCGAGCGCGGCGGCGGGCGGCTCGGCGAACTGCACCGAGTCGGTGCACAGCAGAGCGTTCACCCCGTGCGAGGGCAGACTCGTGGCGGTGAGCGTGCCCACCGCGAAGCCGGCCCGGTGTTCTTCGAGGTGGCGGTGCGCGGTGGTCTCGGCGTGCTTCAGCGCCACGGCCGAGAAGTCGACTCCGAAAAGGCGCGCTCCGCAACGTCTTGCCAGCTCGATGCCGTACCCGCCACGTCCGCAGGCGATGTCCGCGAGCGCATCGCCGGGCTGCAACCGCAGCTCACGGGCGATCTCGTCGAGGCCTTCCCAGGGCAGGGCCCCGGTGGAACCGGCGTAGGTCCCGGGGACGCCGAGGTGCCGCGCCATGATCTCGTCCTTGACCGGCGAGATGTCCATGTCCGCGTACCAGCGGTCGAAGTAGGCGCTGTCAGGAACCCGGCCATTGGGTTGTTCTGCGGACATCACGACATCGTGGCCTACCGAAGGGGCAGAAGATAGTCGATCTGCCCCTTCGGGACGGCCGGTCAACAGGTCACTGGGTCCACTGCTCCGTCCAGACCTTGCGGAACGTCCAGCCCACCTTGGTGGACGGAAGCTTGTCGCCGGAGTGGAAGGTGACCTCGACGACGGCGGTGGGCTCCTTGCAGACCTTGTAGGAGCGCACCTCCTGGGTGTAACCGTGGCTCTCTTCGCCCAGGCTCTCGCGGGTTCCCTTGGTACCGAAGATCTTTGCCACCTTGGCCTTGGACATGCCCACGTCCACCTTGCCGAACTCCTTCAGGGTGACGCACGGCTTGTTCTTGGGCGCGGCCTCGGCGGCGGTGGCGCCACCCAGGGCGAGGGTGGCGGCGAGGCCGGTGGCGATCAGGATGCGACGCATGACGTTGGATTCCTCTCCAGAGGACCGGGATTTCCTGGCTCGGTCCTCAGACGCCCGCCGAGGACGATCGGTTGTCCTGCGCGCACTGCACTATTGGGCGAAACCGGGGTGCCCGTAACCGTGCTCCAGGCCCTTGGGGTTCGGGCCCCACTTGTTCTGGCCGGCTTCGCTGTCGAGCACCGCGAAGACCAGGAGCACGAGCGAGCCGAGCGGTACCAGGGCGATGAGCATCCACCAGCCGCTGCGCCCGACGTCGTGCAGACGGCGGACCTGCGCCGCCAGGAGCGGGATGAGCGTTCCGAGGTAGACCACGGCGTAGATGATCCCGGCGACCACGGCCACGGCGGGCAGGTCCTCGGCGACGGCCAGGCCGAGGGCCAGGATGATCGTGGCCACGAAGTTGACCAGGACCGCGGCCAGGAAGAACCACCAGTACTCCGAGCGCCGGGCGCGGCCCGAGAACGTGGCGTACTTCTGCTTGAGAACCGTGTTGACGGCCTCTGAAAAGGACACGCGGAAACTCCTGACGACGTAAGGAAAAGAGGGCACGGCGAAGTCGGCCCGGCTCCGGTGATGACTCACCGGAACTGGTCAGGAAAAGTATGTTGCCAGCCAAAGCCGCAATTCGCGCTTTGTGGTCACAACCAGACAACGGCGCTCGGGCAGGACCCGGGCCGGCTGGGAACGTGTCGCGTTACCGACAGCCAGGGCTTCCTGGGTGTGCCGTCCCCTCGGCATCCGACGATCCGGTGCCCGGCAACGAAAAAGACCGTGCGGATCAGCTGCGGGCGAGCGATCCACACGGTCTTTTCTCGTTCGGGTCAGCTGCGGCGGGTGCCCACCTTGCCGGTGCCCTCCAGGTCGATCCGCTTGGCCGCCGTGCGGGCCGAGGGGGTCGCCTTCTTGGCCGGGGCCTTCTTCGCCGGGGCCTTCTTGGCGGCCGGCGTGGTCTTGGCCGCGCCGGTGCTCCTGGTCCCCGTCTTCGCGGTGGCCGTCGCCGTGGCCGGAAGAGCCTTGGCGGTGGCCGCTTTCCGGGTGCCGGTGGCGGCCGCGACCGAGCGCGACTTCTTGATCGCCGCCACCCGGCCCTCGACCGCGTTCGGGTTCTCGATCTCGAGCATGTCGGCCAGGAAGCGACCGGTGTGGCTCTCCGGGACAGCCGCCACGTCTTCCGGGGTGCCCTCGGCGACCAGGGTGCCGCCGCCGCTGCCGCCCTCGGGACCGAGGTCGACGATCCAGTCGGAGCTCTTGATCACGTCGAGGTTGTGCTCGATGACGATGACCGAGTTGCCCTTGTCCACCAGCCCCTGCAGCACCAGGAGCAGCTTGCGGATGTCCTCGAAGTGCAGACCGGTGGTCGGCTCGTCGAGCACGTAGACGCTGCGGCCGGTGGAACGCTTCTGCAGTTCGCTGGCCAGCTTCACCCGCTGCGCCTCACCACCGGAGAGGGTGGGGGCGGACTGACCGAGCCGGACGTAGCCCAGGCCGACGTCGACCAGGGTACGCAGGTGCCGGGCGATCGCCGGGACCGCCTCGAAGAAGTCGGCCGCCTCCTCGATCGGCATGTCCAGCACGTCGGCCACGGTCTTGCCCTTGAAGTGCACCTCCAGGGTCTCCCGGTTGTACCGGGCCCCGTGGCAGACCTCGCACGGCACGTAGACGTCGGGCAGGAAGTTCATCTCGATCTTGATCGTGCCGTCACCGGAGCACGCCTCGCAGCGCCCGCCCTTGACGTTGAACGAGAACCGGCCCGGCTGGTAGCCGCGGACCTTGGCCTCCTGGGTCTGCGCGAACAGCTTGCGCACGTGGTCCCACACGCCGGTGTAGGTGGCCGGGTTGGAGCGCGGGGTGCGGCCGATCGGGCTCTGGTCGACGTGGACCACCTTGTCCAGGTGCTCCAGGCCCTTCACCGTCTTGTGCCGGCCCGGCACCTGGCGGGCGCCGTTCAGCTTGTTCGCCAGCACGGTGTAGAGGATGTCGTTGACCAGCGTGGACTTGCCCGAGCCGCTGACCCCGGTGACCGAGACCAGGCACCCCAGGGGGAACGAGACGTCCAGGCCCTTGAGGTTGTGCTCGCGGGCGCCGACCACGGTGAGCTGACGCTTGGGGTCGCGCGGGCGGCGGATCTGCGGGATCTCGATCGCCTTGCGGCCGGACAGGTACATGCCGGTGAGCGACTCGGGGTGTTCGTACAGCTCCTTGACGGTGCCGGAGTGCACGACGTGACCACCGTGCTCGCCGGCGCCCGGGCCGATGTCGACCGCCCAGTCGGCCGCGCGGATCGTGTCCTCGTCGTGCTCGACCACGATCAGCGTGTTGCCCAGGTTGCGCAGCCGGGTGAGAGTGTCGATCAGGCGCCGGTTGTCGCGCTGGTGCAGGCCGATGCTGGGCTCGTCGAGCACGTAGAGCACGCCGACCAGACCGGAACCGATCTGCGTGGCCAGCCGGATGCGCTGGGCCTCACCGCCGGACAGGGTGCCGGCCGCGCGGTCGAGCGAGAGGTAGGTCAGGCCGACGTCGAGCAGGAAGCCGATGCGGGCGTGGATCTCCTTCAGCACCTGGTCGGCGATCTGCTTCTCACGCTTGTTCAGCTGCAGGCCGCCCAGGAACTCGGCGGCCTCGGTGAGCGGCAGCGAGCAGACCTCGGCGATCGACTTGCCGCCCACGGTGACGGCCAGCACCTCGGGCTTGAGCCGGGTGCCCTTGCAGACCGGGCACGGGATCTCCCGCATGAAGCCCTCGTACCGCTCCCGGCTCCACTCCGACTCGGTCTCGGAGTGACGGCGCTGGATGAACGGGATCACCCCCTCGAAACCGGTGGTGTACGAGCGTTCCCGGCCGAAGCGGTTCTTGAACTTGACGTGGACCTCGTAGTCCTGACCCTGCAGCAGGGCCGTCTTCGCCCGCTCGGGCAGCGCCCGCCAGGGCGTGTTCACGGTGAAGCCGAGGTCCTTGCCGAGCGCCTTCATCAGCCGCAGGAAGTACTCGGCCGAGCCCTGGGTCCAGGGCACGATCGCGCCCTCGGCCAGCGTCAGGTCCTCGTCGGGCACCAGCAGCTCGGGGTCGACCTCGAGCTTGACCCCGATACCGGTGCACTCGGGGCAGGCACCGAACGGGTTGTTGAACGAGAACACCCGCGGCTCGATGTCGTCGATCGCGATCGGGTGCTCGTTGGGGCAGGCCATCTTCTCGCTGAAGCGACGCTCGCGGGCCGGGGAGTCTTCCGGCTCGTCGACCATCTCGGCCACCACGATGCCGTTGGCCAGCTGCAGGGCGGTCTCGACCGAGTCGGTGAGGCGCTGCTTGGAGGAGGCCTTGGCGGAGAGCCGGTCGACCACCACCTCGATGGTGTGCTTGTAGCGCTTGTCCAGGGTGGGCGAGTCGGCCAGGGACACCACCGCCCCGTCGACCCGGGCCCGGGAGAAGCCCTTGGTCTGCAGGTCGGCGAAGAGGTCGACGAACTCACCCTTGCGCGCCCGCACGACCGGGGCCAGCACCTGGAACCGGGTGCCCTCGGGCAGCTCGAGCAGCCGGTCGACGATCTGCTGCGGGGTCTGCTTGGTGATCGCCTCGCCGCAGACCGGGCAGTGCGCCCGGCCCGCCCGGGCCCAGAGCAGCCGGAGGTAGTCGTACACCTCGGTGATCGTGCCCACGGTGGAGCGCGGATTACGCGACGTGGACTTCTGGTCGATCGAGACGGCCGGTGACAGCCCCTCGATGAAGTCGACGTCGGGTTTGTCCATCTGGCCGAGGAACTGGCGGGCGTAGGCGGACAGCGACTCGACGTACCGGCGCTGCCCCTCGGCGAAGATGGTGTCGAACGCCAGAGAGGACTTGCCCGACCCGGACAGACCGGTGAAAACCACCAGCGCGTCACGAGGAAGGTCGAGCGAGACGTCCTTGAGGTTGTGCTCGCGGGCTCCGCGAACGATAAGTCGGTCACTCACGCAGGCCATGCTAGGTGCCCCCACCGACAGTCTTCGATTCGAACGGTCTCCAGGCACCGGCCGATCCGGACAAGAAGAACATCAGCCCCTCCGGGGCACCACGTCCACTCCGGTCACGCACGCACCTGCGGCCCCTCCGGCTGCACCGGAAACCCTGAGTCGATGCCCGTTCTTCCAGACTTTCGCTGCGGCCGGGCCCACGACGTGCGCGGTGCTGCGTCCTTGCCGCCGCCCTGCCCGCCGTCCCCGGAGGGGGATGGCAGGGTATGCCCATGGTCTACAGCGGAGAAGTCACCCAGGGCGGGCCGGCTGACGTGCGTGAGCTGCCCGACGCGGTGATCCGGAAGGCGAGCGTCTCGCCGCAGGACAACAACGCGTACCTGATCACCTGCCGGGCCACCGGCGAGCAGTTGCTGATCGACGCGGCGGACGACGCCGAGAGAGTTCACGCCCTGATCCGTGAGGGGGGCGGGCCGCTGCGCGGCATCGTCACCACGCACCAGCACTGGGACCACCACCGGGCCCTGGCCGAGGTCGCGGCCGGCACCAAGGCTCCCACCCTGGCCGGCGAGGACGACGCCGATGCACTCCCGGTGCCCCCGGACGCCCGCCTGCGGCACGGCGACCAGGTGGCGGTGGGTGAGCTCACGCTCGCGGTGGTGCACCTGCGCGGCCACACGCCCGGCTCGGTCACCCTGGTGCTGACCAGCTCCGACGGCAGTGTGCACGCGTTCACCGGCGACAGCTTGTTCCCGGGCGGAATCGGCAACACCTTCGACGACGAGGAGAACTTCGAGAGCCTCATCGCCGACGTGGAGCAGCGGCTCTTCGCGGTCTACCCGGACGAGACCTGGGTGTATCCGGGCCACGGCAAGGACACCACGCTCGGCGCCGAGCGCCCGAGCCTGCCCGAGTGGCGCGAGCGCGGCTGGTGACCGGAGCGGGGGTGCCTCGGCCGGGGCACCCCCGCCGCACCTCGCGGCCGTAGCCGGGAGCACAGCGAACCCCTAGGATCCGTGCTCGGAAACCGCCTTCCCCCAGCTCGCATCTCGAGCTCGATGCGAGGAGTACCCGACGTGATCCGGTTCCTGCCCGTGCTGATCCAGCTCGGCCTGCTGATCTACTGCCTGATCGACTGCATCCAGACCGACTCGGCCCTGGTGCGCAACCTGCCCAAGCTCGGCTGGATCCTGCTGATCCTGTTCTTCCCCTTCGTCGGCGGCATCGCCTGGCTGGTGGCCGGCCGCCCGAAGCAGTCGCCCGGCCGTCCGGCGTCCGGGCGACCGGGGCCGGCCAGTGGTTTTCCCGAGGCCGAGCGCCCGCAGCGGTCCCGGCCCGACACCTCGGACATCGACGACCGGCTGCGGCAGGACCAGGAACGCATCGACCGGGAATACGACGAGGCGCTCAGGAAGTGGGAAGAGAACAAGCGCAGGCGCGACTCCGGTAACCCCGAGGCCGACCCGTCCTGAGGCCGCTCAGGAACAGTGCAGCTGCAGTTCCATCCGTTCCCGGGCCGAGGCCAGCACCACGCCTTCCAGCTGATCCAGCCGGCCCACCTCACCGTCCCAGGCCAGGCGGTACGCCCCCGCCGCAAATGGCTGAGCCCCGTTGTCGGTGGCGAACGTAGCGATCTCACGCGCCAGCCCCCAGGACCCGCCGGCCTGGTAGATCGAGCCCCCGCCGGCGCGCAGAAAAGTGCTCTCCCCCGCGACGATCAGGCATCCCCTCGGAGCAGCCGGCGTGAGCTCGGTGGTGTTCGAGGCGTAGAGCAGGTGCGCCCCCTGAACCAGGACGCTGAGCAGCAGTGCGCAGATGACCAGCAGCTTGCGCACGGGCGCCGGAACCGTCTTGTCCAGCTTCGACAGAACCGGCTTGCCCGACGTGACCACGCGGCGGGCACCCGGCCAACGCCGACGGCCGACGCCGAGCGCCCCCAGCGCCAGTCCCCCGAACGCCAGGGCCTGCACCGGCACCCGCCCCGGCAGCACCGTCCCACCCAGCACGACCAGCAACCCGCCGAGCACGTCCGCGAGCCAGAAGAAGAAGGACGCGATGGCGCAGGCGGCCGCGGCCAGCCACCATCCGGTGCCCGGGGCAGGCGCGAGATGGTGGCTGCGCGCCAGCCGCGTGGGCGTTTCGTCCCGCATGCCCGGATCGTGACACGGCTACGCGCTTTTTGCGACGCCCCGGCAGCGCTCACCGAATGAACGTGAACAACCTCCGCGACGCATCCAGCGGCACCGTCTCGCCGTCGTGGCGCATCACGCCCAGGGCCGGCAGTTCCCCGTCCGCGTCGTCGAGCTTTTCGTAGGCGACCTCGCTCAGGCCGGCCTCGGCGTACCAGGCGCGGACCTTCTCGTTCAGGTCGAGGATGTCCGCGTCCCGCCCACGCGACCAGATCAGCGTGCCTCCGGGGCGGCAGAAGGCCGGGGCCGCGCGGATCGCGCGCTCCAGATCCTCGTCGCTGATGTTGCCGAAGATCCCGACCATCAACACCAGATCGGCCGGGATCAGCCCTTCGCAGACCGCCGGGTCGCCGGCGTCGGCCTCGAGCACCTCCAGTCGCAGGTCGCCCGCGGCAATGGCGGTCCGCGCCCGCCCGGCCAGCTGCGGATGCAGTTCGACCAGCGTGCCGGACACCCGGTCCCGGTCCGGCCGGGTCGACAGAACCCCGATCAGGTCTCTTCCGTCACCGGCGCAGAGGCTCAGCACCTTCACTGGGCGCCCGGCCGCCGCGTCCAGTACCTGTTCGACGTGGTGCCGCACCCGCGACAACCGCCAGGACAGTGGCGAGCCCGAATCGCGGTACGCCTCGTCGTGCCAGGACAAATAGTCACGCATGTCCTGATCTTCACACGGCCGGGATGAGGAACGCTACGCATAAGCCGTATCATCGATCCATGACTGTCTCGGAACGGACTCGCGCAGATGACGACGCCACCCTGCGCGCCGCGCTCGTCGAGGCCGCCGAGCGCCTGCTCACCGAATCCGCAGACAACGACATCGCCACCCGGGCGGTCTGCGAGGCCGTCGGGGTCACCCAGCCCCGGCTGTACCGGCTGTTCGGCGACAAGCGCGGTCTGCTCGACGCAGTGGCCGACGCCGGGTTCGAACGGTACGCGCAGCAGAAGGCCCAGCTGGAGAAGACCACCGATCCGGTGGCCGACCTCTACGCCGGCTGGGACGACCACCACGCCTTCGCCGAGGCCAATCCCGCGCTCTACCAGCTGATGTTCGCCCCCCGGGCGCGTTCGCACAGCAAGGCCCGGCGTCGCATCCTCGGACTGCTCGAGGCCGCCCTGCTGCGCTGCTCAGCCGTCGGCGCACTCCGGATGGAAGTGAATCAGGCCGCGCAGCTCATCCTTTCGGCCAACGTCGGAGTCGCGCTGAACCGCATCGCCCAGCCTGACCTGTTCGACGAGAGCCTCTCCCATCGCGCTCGTGATGCCGCGTTCGCAGCCGTGCTTACGGAACCCCTTTCACGGAGCAACGCCGATCCGGTGGCCGACGCAGCACGGCAGCTGCGCTCGCAGCTCGCTCTTACCGGCAGCGGCATTCTGGAGCCGGTGGAAGAAGCGATGCTCCAGCACTGGCTGACCCGGATCAGCGAAGAGCAGTAGAACCAAACTGCTCAATTGTGGACGTTTGTGGGCCTCGATCGCTGCTCACAAACGTCCATCGGCGGTTGCCTTGGAAAACTTTGTTGCCCGAATGGGAAGCAGCGAACCGGCCCCGGAGTTGGCCACTGACGACCCACCTGGCCTGATTCGACGGAGGCAAAGATCCATGGCAGTAGCCGACAGCGGGACCATCGAGCTCGGCGGCCGGAAGGTCGCCCGCCTGGGATTCGGGGCGATGCGGATCACCGGTGAGGGCATCTGGGGCCCGCCGAAGGACCACGACGCCGCGATCCAGGTGCTGCGCCGGGCGGTCGAGCTCGGGGTGACGTTCATCGACACGGCCGACAGCTACGGTCCCTACATCTCCGAGGACCTGATCAAGGAAGCCCTGCACGACGGCACCGGCTACGGCGACGTCGTCATCGCCACCAAGGGCGGCCTCACCCGCAGCGGCCCCGACGTCTGGCCCCCGCTGGGCCGTCCGGAATACCTGCGTCAGTGCATCATGATGTCGCTGCGCCGGCTGGGTCTGGAGCAGATCCCGCTGTGGCAGCTGCACCGGATCGACGCCAAGACCCCCCGCGAAGAGACGTTCGCCGAGGTCAAGAAGTTCGTCGACGAGGGCCTGGCCCTGCAGGTCGGGCTCTCCGAGGTCAGCGTCGAGGAGATCAAGGCCGCGCAGGCCGCCGGCCTCCCCGTCGCCTCGGTGCAGAACCGCTACAACATGGGCGACCGCCGGGCCGAAGACGTGCTGGACTACTGCGAGCAGCAGGGCATCGCGTTCATTCCGTGGGCGCCGGTCAACGCCGGCAGCCTGGCCCGCCCGGGCGGCCCTCTGGAGAAGGTCGCGAGCAACCACCCCGGCGCCACTACGTCGCAGCTCGCGCTCGCCTGGCTGCTGCGCCGCTCCCCCGTCATGGTTCCGATCCCCGGCACCGGCTCGGTGAAGCACCTCGAGGAAAACCTCGGCGGCGCTGACGTGAAGCTGACCGACGAGGAGTTCAAGACGCTGGCCGACGCCGTCTGACCTACCCAGCAAACCCCAATGGGGGACGTTTGTGGGCCCCGTGCCCACAAACGTCCCCCATTTGGTTTTGGTCACCTCATGGCGGACAGGAGCTCATTGGCGGTGGCCGGGACCGAGAACATGGGGAAGTCGAAACGTAGTGCGTTGTCGTGCTCCTCGGCGGAGGTGGCGGCCATACAGTCGGACAGGGTGATCACCCGGTAGCCGTTCTCGTAGCCGCTGCGCATGGTCGACTCGACACAGCAGTTGGTCAGGAACCCGCCCAGGACGATCGTGCGGATGCCCTTGCTGCGCAGGATGAAGTCGAGGTTGGTGCTGGCGAACGTGTCCAGGCCGCGCTTGCCCTCGATCACGATGTCACCGCTCTGCGGCGCCAGTTCGTCGGTGATCGCCGCACCCCACGAGCCCTTGACGAACGCCTTGCCGTCGACGACTCCCTTGAGGATGCCGTACGGGTGCGAGCTGATCTCGTTGTACCCCTCGGCGAACGTGATGGGCGCATGCATCACGGTTACCCCCGCCGTGCGCGCGGCCTGCACCACCGCGCTGGTCTTGCTCAGCATCCCGGTGCTCTCCATCACCGGGGCCACTGCGCCGTGCAGCACCCCGCCCTCGGTGGTGAAGTCGTTCTGGTACTCGATCAGCACGAGCGCGGTGGTCGCCGGGTCGATCTGCTCGATCGTCATGTCATTCCCTTCGGCAGCGTCTTCGGGCCTTGGAAAATCTTTCTGACTCAGGACAACCATAGGACGTGGGTAGGCGTGTTGAGGGGGACGACAGGGAAGTGCCGTGCGGGGAAAAGGACCGGAAGCACAGGGGATGACCAGGATGGTTGGCAGGGGACTCGCGGCGACGTTGGTTGTCGCCGGCGTGGTGACGGGGGCGCTGGCGGGGTGCGGAGGGGATTCCTCGGCCGATGCCCCTGAGCCGACGGGCGCCGTAAGCAGCTCGCCGGCGGCGCTGGTGTTGTCGGACACCGGGATCGGGGAGCTGAAACTGGGGATGAGTGTGGCCGAGGCGAAGGAGACCGGCCTCATCGGGAAACGGGTCTCCCCCACGGGCGAACTGTGCGACCAGTACTCCGGCAACGACGGGGTCGAGTACGCCTACTTCAGCGACGACGAGCTCATTGTCATCTACACCGATCCGAAGATCAGGCTGGACAGCGGAATCGGGGTGGGCGACACCTACGAGGACCTGAAGAGCGCCTACGGCGATCAGGTCCTTCCCGATGCCGGATTCGCCCGAGCATACGTGGAGGCCCCGCAGGCCCCCTTCCCCACCAGCTATCGCCTTGAACTCAGCGACGAGTACGCCGAGCGCGACTCCGTGATCATGAGTATCGGCCTCGAGGCGGTGAACCCGGGATGCTACGAGTAGCGCTCGCCGGGGTAGGGCTCGTGCACAGCGAGCCCGCACCCCGCAGGCAGCACCACCGGGCGCAGTTGGCCGCCGTTCCCGAGCCTGGGCAGGACGAGGTGCTGGGCGGAGTCGTTCCCGGTTCCGGGTTCGTGGAGTTCGCTGACTACGTCACCGCCCGGCTGCCCGATCTGCTCCGTCTGGGCCACGCGCTCACCGGGAACCCGCACGACGCCAGTGATCTCGTGCAGGACGTGCTGGAGAAGGTGGGTCTGCGCTGGAACTCGCTGCAGCGGCGGGGCACGAACATGGACGCCTATGTGCGCCGTTCGATGGTGAACGCCCGCACCAGTCGCTGGAGACGGCGGCGCCGCGAGACGCTGGTGGCCATCCCGCCCGAGCGCGGTGTGGCCCAGCCCGATCGCTTCGACGACGAGCCGCTGTGGCAGGCCCTGGCCGAACTTCCCGCCAAACAGCGGGCAGTGCTCGTGCTGCGTTACTACGAAGGGCTGAACGAGTCCGAAATAGCTGAAACGCTGGGCATTTCTGCGGGAACGGTGAAGAGTCACACGTCCCGCGCGATGGCCGCACTGCGCAACAACCTGAAATCCGAGGGAGGTGTTCGATGAGTCACGACGACCTGGAAGACCGGCTGGAAGCCCTGTTGCACGATCGTGGTCTCGATCTGCCGCCCCGCCCCGGGGCCACCGACATCGTCGAGGGGCAGGTTCGGCGGGCCCGGCGGCGTCGTCGGGCTGTGCAGACTGCGTTGCCGGCGGCACTCACCGTGGTTGCCCTGGCCGCCGGACTTGCGCTGACCGGGGACGATTCCGACGAGACCCCGGCCCAGCCCACCTACGACATCCTAGATGGGCAAGGCCTGGGTGACCTGCGGATCGGTATGGACATCGCCGACGCCCAGCGGGCCGGTCTGGTGCGCGACGTTCTCGAGGAGGGCAAGGGGAATTCAGGTACCTGCAGCCAGTACGAGGGGGTCGGTTCGGTCGACTACGTGGTCACTGACGGAGGTGTGGTCGTCCAGATCGCGGTGGATGCGCTGGCCGAGACTTCCGAGGCCATCCACATCGGTGACACCTACGGCGATGTGGTGAAGACCTATCCGCAGGTGGGACCGGTCGGCCGGGAGGCTCCTGGAGAGATCCAGTTCAACGCCCCTGGCGGTGACGGCAATCAGTACCGGATCACCTTCGAGACCCTCCACGGCAGCCTCGACGTCAGAGACCCCCGGCCGGCTTCGGCTGTCAACGTCATCGGCCTGTCCCTGCTGGCCCCCAGTCAGGTCGGCGAGGACTTCTGCCGGTTCGTCAGCTGACCAACTTCTCAGCCGGGCACCCCGTCCCACACGGTGACCTGCACGGCCAGCTCGTCGTCCTTGTCCGCCCCCTCGCCCACCCGCAGCCAGGCGATCCGGCCCTCGGACGTGTTCAGGCAGAACTGGTCTCCGGGGAAGACGTCGAGCGAGGGGTAGCCCTCGCGGTCGGCGGCCACCTGGGCGGCGCAGCGTTCGGCGGCGCCGGCGGGCAGGCCCTGGTCGATGTACAGGCGGCCCTCGGTCTTGGACAGGCCGTTGCGCTGGGACCAGAAGACGTCCTGGGCGGAGCCGGTCTTCTCGCTCTTGAGCTGGTCGAGGTCCAGGCCAAGTCCGGCGCCGATCGTCACCGGACCGTCGAAAAGAACCACCGGGCGGTCGATCGCGGCCGGGTTCTCGCCGTCCTCTCCTGGTTGGGGCGATCCCTCGACCCGCCAGGGCAGGGGGCCGCCGGTGTTCTTCGGGGCGGCCTGGTCGGAGGCGGAGCTGTTGCCGATGAAGGCGCTGGCACCCCAGGCCACGGCGCCCAGCACCACCACGGTGCCGACGGCCAGGAGGACCTTGGTGGTGCGGGCGGGCCGGTGGTCAGGGTCGTCGGAGGGCGTGTCGGTCTCGCTGGGCCGTGCGGACGTCACTGGTGGGATCCCCTGTTGGTGAAGCGTTTCGGGCATGACGAATCAGCCCGGCCGACCGCCCCGGGGGTGAGGTCGGGACGGCCGGCCGGGCTGTTGACCGGTGCCGGGCGCGGGGCCCGTCACCGGTCGTCAGGGGTGGCCGGCCGGTCCGGGAAGGACCGGCCGGCCACCGGAACCGGTTCTCAGCTCACGACGGTGGTGACCGAGCTACCGACCACACTGCCGTTGACCGAGGCGGAGACGGCGTAGGTGCCGGACACCTTGTACCGGATCCGGACCTCGGCCTCACCGCGACGGTCGACGACGTCGGTGTCGCTGTAGGTCGCTCCGCCACCGGACCGCACGGCGGTCACGGTGACCGTCGTGCCCGGCTCCAGACCGGTCAGGCTGTACTCGACCCGGTCCTTCACGGCCGCGGTGCCGGGCCCGCTGAGCTGCGCGTTCGGGATGACGAACTCGCTACGAGCCCGCTCCTTCAGGTCGCAGTCGATGGTCCGGGCCCGCACCCGGTTACGCCCCGAGGTGTTGGGGATCGGGGCGCTGAGGGTGGTCTGCCCACCGGTCAGCGTGCCGAAATAGTTTCCGTTCACCGTGATCTCGGTGGCGCAGCGCGGATCGGCGTTGCCCAGGCTCACGGTCAGGACGGTCTGGCCGTTGGCGGTGCTGGCCGAGGCCGAGACGGTCAGTGGAACACCCGACGGATAGGCGTAGGCCACACCGGCCACACCACCGCCGACCGCTACCAGGGCCGCGACGCCGACGGCGGCGGCCTTTCTGCTCAGCATTCTGGTCATGGACTCGCTGGTCTCCTCTGATGCGGGAGGCGGATCGGAGGCGATGGTCAGCCCCCGACGACGGATGAGGTCTTGCAGGCGGTCAGCGGCTCGGCGCTGCTGGTGGCCGGCTTCACCATCGGCTGGTTGAGCACGACCGGGATCTGCCCGGCGTCGTCCTCGACGACCGGGGTGGACATCACGACGTTCACCGTTCGCTGCTGACCGGCCGCGATCGGCACGCTCAGCCGCCACACCGGGTGGTTGTTGTCCAGACCGGTGACCGGCACGATGGTTTCGCCGTCGAGCTGGGTGAGCACGGCAGTGCTGCCCACCGGCCCGTAGATGTCCAGGACGATCCGGTTGCTGCCGTCCCGGGTCTGCTTGCCGGTGATCCCCCGCTGCAGGAGGTCGGTCCGGACGTTGACGTAGGACGGCAGTCCTTCCCCATCCTTGGGAGCCGTGTTGTCCAGGGTGACCGAGATCTGGCCGTTCCTGGCGCTGTTGGTGCAGGTTCCGGGGTCGTACTTGGTGTCCACCTGCAGATAGGCGTCCATCTTGTTGCCACCACCGTTGTTGATCACGGTCATGGCGAACGGGCCCGGGTCGTCCGGGATGGTGCCCGAGATGCTGAGCTGCTCAAGCTGGGACTGGACGTCCTCGTCACTCGCCCAGAGCAGCAGCCGACGCTCGCGGACCGGGTCGCGCAGCGACTTGATCAACGTCGGCAGACTGAACTCGCCGCTGGAGAACTTACCGAAAACCGCCTCCACGAGTTCGGTGGTCACGGCATCCACCTCCTGCGGATCGCTCCAGCGCGCGTAGACCCCCCGGCTCAGGAACTGCACGGCGTTGGCCGAGTCCACCTGCACACCACGCACCCGCACCGGGCCGGTGGCGGCGAGCATGGCCGCCACGACGTTCTGGTCGACCCCGGCGACGAAGTCGGCCTGCTGCCGGGTACGCGCCTTCCAGCCCTCGGCCGCGAGCACGCCGGTGTGCGGGAAGTGCGGACTGGCGTTGAATCCCGCCCACTCGGTGAGATCTCGCCCGTAGTGCCGGCGCAGGCCGTCCGGGGCGACCACCGCCGGGATGGCCGGGCCCCGGTCCAGCTTGGAACGAGATTCTGCGTCGGCCAGCTTCATTCGGCCCTGATGGGTCCTCAGCTCGGCGAAGGCACCGACCAGGCCACCGGTTCCGCGGGCCTCGGCGTCCTGCTGCAGGAGCACCAGCCAGGTCTTCGGCCCGTCCGAGCCGAGCATGGTGGGCAGCTGCTGGAGCATGGGCACGGAGTCGGCGAAGGGGCCACGGGCGGAGTCGAGCGCGGAGCTCAGGGTGTTGACGCCGTCGGCCACCTCGGGGCGGAGCTTGCCGGCATCGAGCTCTCCGACCTCGACCGCCCCCGAGGAGACGGCGGCGGACAGCTCGGGCATGGCGGCACCGATCGCCTCGAGCGCCTGAGTGTCGAGTTGCCCCTGGTTACCGGAGGTTCCCTTGGGAGTCAGCCTGGGGAGCGCGGATTCGAGAGGCTGGGCCGCGGTGGTGATGTCTGCCATCACCGAGCTGACGCGGCGGGCGGCGTGGAGGTCACGCCCGAGCACCGGGACGTAGCCGGCGATGCCCCAGACCGGGTCACCGGTGAGGCGTTCGGCCCGATGGGCGTCCTCGCGGACCTTGCCCAGGGTCTCGCCTGCTGCGGCCAGGTCGTAGGCCTCGAGCTGGGCCTGCAGCACCTTGCCGTCGGCCCGCAGCGCCTCGACCGCGGCCTGCGCCTCGCGGGCCCGGAAGGCCAGCCAGCCCCCGGCCCCGACCACGACCAGCACCCCGGCCGCAGAAGCCACGACCCACGGCCTCCGCATCCGGAACCGTGGGCCTTCACCCGTCTCGTTCGCCTCGTTCGCACGCCGCCCCACGGCGCGAGTCTGACACAGAGTGAACGCAGAGACACTCTTGGTCTAACCGGATGGGCCGAACGCCTGATGATCCGGGCCGACTCCGGGCCTCCCGGAACAGGGAAGACGGCCACCGCACCTCGTGCGGGGCCGACGCTGCCCCTATCGAACCGCTGGAACGGCGTTCACGGCCAGTCACCAGTGAAGGGGGCTCGTGTTAATTCGGTGAAGCGCTTCACCCGCACCCCTCCCCCTGCGCCCGCGCGAGCCCTAGTCTGCGGCTAAACAGGCAGGGAAAGGAAACACCTGATGACGATCGAGCCGAGCCGAACGCACGCACCGCTGGACCTGCTGGTCATCGGCGGTGGCGTGATGGGGCTGTTCACCGCCTACCAGGCGAGCCGGCGGCAGGCCCGGGTGGCAGTGATCGAGGCCGGCGAGATCGGCGACCCGATGACCGCCTCGTTCGGGCGCACCCGCTCGTACCGGCGCGACTACCTCGAGGCCGGGTACACCCGCTTCGCCGACGAGGCGGTCCGGCTGTGGACCGAGTTCGAGACCGAGACCGGCGCCGAGGTGCTGGTGCGGTGCGGCTGCATGAACATCGCGAGCCGGAAGATCACCCCCGATCTCGAGAACACCTACGCCACCCTGAGCACCACCGTGCTCAACCGTCTCGGCATCCCGGTCACCTCGTTCGACACCGAGGGCATCGCGGCCCGATTCCCCTATCTGCAGGCCGATCTCGGCGATCTGGACCCGGTCGGTGGGCTGGTCGACCTGCGCACCGTCACCGCCACGCTGCAGAAGTCCCTCGCCGAGGCGGGGGTCACGGTCCACGAACGGACGTCCACCACGGCGATCGAGACGGGCGAGGGTCTGGTCACGGTCACCACCTCGGCCGGCACCTTCACCACCCGCTCCCTGGTGATCACCGCCGGGCACGGGACCAACGACGTCCTGAAATTGTTGCCCGGTAACCAGCTCCAGGTACCGATCACCAAGGACCGGCCCAGCGAGGCGCGCTACTACACGCCGCCGGCCGAGACCCGGCACCTCTACACCTCCGACCAGATGCCGGTGATGGCCTACCTCGACACCGGGATCTACCTGCACCCGATCGTCGAGGGGGTGTTGGACGCAGTGAAGATCGGTTTCTACAACCCGCCGGACATGCCCCGCGGCACCACCAGCATCAACAGCGTCGGGGACTTCGTCGAGCAGTGCCTGCCCGGGCTGCTGGAGGCGGAGTCGACACCGGTCACCGACGTCGACGGCTGCGACTACGACCTGGTCGCCGACGACGACTTCGTGCTCGGCCCGGTGCCCGGTCAGCCCGGCGTCTACGTGGGCGTGGGCTGGCGCGGCACCGGCTACAAGTACGCCCCCTGGGTCGGCCGGGTCCTGGCCGAGCTGGCCTGCCAGGAGGGCACCGTCTACGACGTGGCCCGGTTCAACCCCGGCCGTTTCGTCACCCCCTGAACCCTTTTCACGACAAGGACAAGCGCATGACCCGACCGAGCTCCCGCACCTTCACCGAGCGGCTGGCCGACGGCGTACTGATCGGCGCCGAGGGATACGTCTTCGAGCTGGAGAGGCGCGGCTACATCAAGGCCGGCCCGTACGTGCCGGAGGTGATCCTCGACGAGCCGGAGGCGCTGCGACAGCTGCACCGCGAGTTCCTGCGTGCGGGCGCCGACGTGATGGTGGCTCTCACCTACTACGCACACCGCGAGAAGCTGAAGGCCGTGGGCCGCGACGGACAGCTCGAGGAGCTGAACCGGCAGGCCGTCCGGATCGCCAACGAGGTGGCCGCCGAAGGTGGCGCGCTGGTGGCCGGAAACATCTGTAACACCTGGTCGTACGACCCGGCCCGGCCGGCCGAGTCCGGCGCGGTGGTGCGCGAGCAGTACCGCGAGCAGCTGAACTGGGCGGTCGAGGAGGGCGTGGACTTCGTCATCGCCGAGACCAACGACTTCGTCGGCGAGGCGCTGATCGGGCTGGAGGTCTGTCAGGAACTGAACCTGCCCGCAGTGGTCACCTTCGCCAGCGTCCAGCCCGACCAGACGTACGACGGCTACGACTACATCGACGCCTGCAAGCGCCTGGCCGACGCCGGGGCCGCAGTGGTCGGGTTCAACTGCTCGCGGGGCCCGGAAACTCTGCAGCCCATGCTGGAGAAGCTGCGCGCCGCAGTAGACATCCCGATCGCGGCGCAGCCGGTGCCCTACCGCACGGATGCTGCTACCCCGGCATTCGAGTCGCTGAAGTCGCCCGGAGGCGGGCGGGCTTTCCCGATCGCCCTGGAGCCGTTCGCGCACACGCGTTTCGAGATGGCCGACTGGGCCCGCAAGGCCGCCGATCTAGGCGTTGCGTACGTGGGGATCTGCTGCGGCGGCGCTCCGCACTACGTCCGGGCGATGGCCGAGGCCCTGGGACGGGAGACCACGGCCAGCCGCTACTCCCCCGCCCTGGATCTGCACCCCGTGCTGGGCACCTCGGCCGAGACCGCGGCCCAGGACGTAATGGGCGACTGGAGCGCGGCCGCCCCGGCCTGAACAACGCCGATGGGGGACGTCTGCCACCAGTACGGTGGCAGAGTCCCCCATCGGGGTGGTCGAGTCGCGAACTCAGGCGTGCCTTTCGGGAGCGGCAGCAGGCATGTCCGGCAGCAGGATCAGCTCGGCGTGCTTCTCCCAGCGGTCGCGCGTCTCCTGCGTGTGGTGCGGCAGGCAGGCCAGGACGACGTGGAACGGCACCGGCGGCCGATCCCACCACTCGCCGAGTTCGACCGGGGTGCCCCACTCGACCGTGACCATGCGCAGGACATCGAGCAGGACGTCGAACTGGGCCTCGTCGTCCTGCCCCAGCACCAGCTCGGGTTCCTTGATCATCAGCACGTGCCCGGTCTGCTGCGGGATCCAGTCCAGGTCGGCCAGGCAGTCGCCCAGCGCGTCCCAGTTCTCGCCGAAGTACCAGGGGAACTGCAACGCCGCCGAGAACTCGTCGAACAGGCCCTGCCGGGTGCGGCACTTGCGGCCCCGCACGGCCCGGACCGCCAGGCCGGCCTCGGACCAGCCCCGCTGGGCCAGGGCATGAGAGCGCTCGTCGCCCGGCCGCAGCAGCGGCCGGAACGTGCTCTCCGTGCGCAGGAGGATGGGCGAGGGTTTCATCCCGGCCATGTTCTCAAGCCGACCGGGCTGCCAGGGGCCGTGACTCACGGATGGAGCACCAGGAAAACCGCGCCTGAACAGCCTGCATGCTCGAGCCCGGCCCCCTCTGCCCCGCCACACCTCACCTAACGCGCAAGCGCCGCCTCCCGCCCCTACGCCCTCTGGAGGCCCTGCACCTCTACCCGCAGGCCGCCGCCCGCCGCTCAGCCCTGGCCGCTACGCGTTGGCCGCCTTCATGCCCCGCAGCTCCTTCTTCAGCTCGCGGATCTCGTCACGCAGCCGGGCCGCCAGCTCGAACTGCAGCTCGGTGGCCGCGGTGTGCATCTGGTCGGTCAGCTGCTGGATCAGGTCGGCCAGGTCGGTGGCGGGGACGTTCGCCACCCCGGCCGCGCGGGCCTTGGCGCTGGTGGCGCTGCTCATGCCCGGCACCGGCGCCTTGCCCCGGCTGCGCTGACGACCACCGCCACCGAGGAGCTCCTCGGTGTCCTCGTCCTCGCGGGAGAGCATGTCGGTGATGTCCTGGATCTTCTTGCGCAGCGGCGTGGGGTCGATGCCGTGCTCCAGGTTGTAGGCGACCTGCTTCTCGCGGCGGCGGTTGGTCTCGCCGATCGCGTATTCCATCGAGGGCGTGATCTTGTCTGCGTACATGTGCACCTCGCCGCTGACGTTACGCGCGGCGCGGCCGATGGTCTGGATCAGCGAGGTGGAGGAACGCAGGAAGCCCTCCTTGTCGGCGTCGAGGATGCTGACCAGCGAGACCTCGGGCAGGTCGAGACCCTCACGCAGCAGGTTGATGCCGACCAGCACGTCGAACTCGCCCTTACGCAGCTCGCGCAGCAGCTCGACCCGGCGCAGCGTGTCCACCTCGGAGTGCAGGTAACGCACCCGCACCCCCTGCTCGAGCAGGTAGTCGGTGAGGTCTTCGGACATCTTCTTGGTCAGCGTGGTGACCAGGACGCGCTCGTCCCGCTCGGCCCGCTCGCGGATCTCGCCGAGCAGGTCGTCGATCTGGCCCTTGGTCTGCTTGACCACGATCTTCGGGTCGATCAGGCCGGTCGGCCGGATGATCTGCTCGACCACACCGTCGGCGCGGCCCAGCTCGAACTGCCCCGGGGTGGCGGAGAGGTAGACCGTCTGCCCGATCCGGTCGGAGAACTCTTCCCACTTCAGCGGCCGGTTGTCCATGGCGCTGGGCAGGCGGAAGCCGTGGTCGACCAGGGTGCGCTTACGCGAGGCGTCACCCTCGTACATCGCCCCGATCTGCGGAACCGTGCTGTGCGACTCGTCGAGCACCAGTAGGAAGTCTTCGGGGAAGTAGTCGAGCAGACAGTTCGGCGCGCTGCCCTTGGGCCGGTCGTCCATGTGGAACGAGTAGTTCTCGATGCCGGAGCAGGACCCGACCTGCCGCATCATCTCGATGTCGTAGGTGGTGCGCATGCGCAGCCGCTGGGCCTCGAGCAGCTTGCCCTGGCGCTCCAGCTCCTCCAGCCGTTCGGCCAGCTCGACCTCGATCGCCTCGATCGCCCGGCCCATCCGGTCGGGACCGGCGACGTAGTGCGAGGCCGGGAAGATGTACATCTCCTTCTCCTCGCGCACGATCTCACCGGTGAGCGGGTGCAGCGTGTAGATCCGGTCGATCTCGTCGCCGAAGAACTCGATCCGGATCGCCAGTTCCTCGTAGACCGGGATGATCTCGACCGTGTCACCGCGCACCCGGAAGGTGCCGCGGGTGAAGGCCAGGTCGTTGCGGGAGTACTGCATCTGCACGAACTGGCGCAGCATGACGTCACGGTCGATCTGCTGGCCGACCTTCACCGTCTGCATCTGGTCGATGTACTCCTGCGGGGTACCCAGGCCGTAGATGCAGGACACGGTGGCCACCACGACCACGTCGCGACGGGTGAGCAGCGAGTTGGTGGCCGAGTGCCGCAGCCGCTCGACCTCCTCGTTGATCGAGCTGTCCTTCTCGATGTAGGTGTCGGTCTGAGGCACGTAGGCCTCGGGCTGGTAGTAGTCGTAGTACGAGACGAAGTACTCGACCGCGTTGTTGGGCAGCAACTCGCGGAACTCGTTGGCCAACTGGGCAGCCAGGGTCTTGTTCGGGGCCATGACCAGCGTGGGCCGCTGGACCTGCTCGATCAGCCAGGCGGTGGTGGCGGACTTACCCGTACCGGTGGCGCCGAGCAGGACGACGTGCTCCTCGCCGGCCTTGACCCGCTGCGCCAGGTCGGCGATCGCCTTCGGCTGGTCGCCGCTGGGCTGGTACTCCGAGACGACGGTGAAGGGAGCGACCGTGCGCTTGAGATCGGTGACTGGCCTCATGATGAATACCGTAAGCGCACCCACCGACAGTCTTGTTCCGCAGGCCGGTCGGATGCGGACCCGAGTTGCTTCGGGCTGCGCTCACAGCCTGTTATCGCCGCGGTGCGCGTCAGGCGTTGCTACGGCGCAGTGGCTCGATCCGGTTGCGCCAGCAGGCGTCGACCTGGGCCAGGGTGGCCGCCAGCGACCCGGAGTTGTCCAGCACCACGTCGGCGATCGCGGCCCGCTGCTCGTCGGTGGCCTGGGCCCGGATCCGGGCCTTCGCGTCCTTCTTGGTCATGCCCCGGTCGTTCACCAGGCGGCGGATCCGCTCCTCCTCGGGCGCGAACACCACCATGACCAGGTCGTAGCTCGCCCGGTGGGGGTTCTCGGCGAGCAGCGGCACGTCGTGCACCAGCACCGCCTCGTCCGGGGCGGCCTGCACGATCTCCTCCATCCGGGCGGCGACCCGGGGATGGACGATCTGGTTGAGCCGGGCCAGCTTCTCGTCGTCACCGAAGACGATCTTGCCCAGTGCGGGGCGGTTCAGGCGGGCGTCCTCGGTGAGGATCTTCTTGCCGAACGTCTCGACGATCTCGGCCAGGCCGGCGCTGCCCGGCTCCACCACCTCGCGGGCGATCACGTCGGCGTCCAGGATCAGAGCCCCCAGGTCGGACAGCCGGCGGGAGACCGTGGACTTGCCGGCGCCGATGCCTCCGGTGAGCGCGGTGCGGACCATGGGGGAAGTCTAGGGTGCCCCGACTCGTCACCCGGTCGGTCCTGACCACCCACCGCGTGTGATCCATGGCAAGCGCGGTGCATCCACCGACCCGGCCACCCCGATCAGCCGCCGCCACCCCCGCAGGCGCTACCGACGTCCTCAGTTCTGCCCCCGAACGGCCGGAAGGCCCGGCCCCCTTCGAGAAGGGGACCGGACCTTCCGGACGAACCGCTACCGGCGATCAGTTGCCGCCGGTCAGCTTCTCCCGCAGAGCGGCCAGCGCCTCGTCGGTGGCGAGGGTGCCCTCGGCCGCCGCCGGCTCGCTGGAGTAGCTCGAGGACGAGGAGGACGAACCGCTGGACGACGAGGTGGTCTCGTCGACACCGGCGGCGCGGGCCTCGGCCTCGGCCGCGCTCGCTTCCTCGATCTGCTTGCGGTGGGCTTCCCAGCGCTCGTGGGCGGCGGCGTACTGCTGCTCCCACTCCTCACGCTGCTTCTCGAAACCTTCGAGCCAGTCGTTGGTCTCGGGGTCGAAGCCCTCGGGGTACTTGTAGTTGCCGGCCTCGTCGTACTCGGCCGCCATGCCGTACAGGGCCGGGTCGAACGTCTCGGCGCCCGCACCGGAGCCGGCCTCGTTGGCCTGCTTCAGCGAGAGGCTGATCCGGCGACGCTCCAGGTCGATGTCGATGACCTTGACGAAGATCGGGTCGTTGACCTGGACGACCTGCTCCGGGATCTCCACGTGGCGCTCGGCCAGCTCGGAGATGTGGACCAGGCCCTCGATGCCCTCGTCGACGCGGACGAACGCACCGAACGGCACCAGCTTGGTGACCTTACCCGGCACGACCTGACCGATCGCGTGGGTCCGGGCGAACTGCTGCCACGGGTCTTCCTGGGTCGCCTTCAGCGACAGGGACACGCGCTCGCGGTCCATGTCGACGTCGAGGACCTCGACCGTGACCTCCTGGCCGACCTCGACAACCTCACCCGGGTGGTCGATGTGCTTCCAGGACAGCTCGGACACGTGCACCAGACCGTCGACCCCACCGAGGTCGACGAAGGCGCCGAAGTTGACGATGGAGGAGACCACACCGGAGCGGACCTGGCCCTTCTGCAGGGTCTGCAGGAAGGTCTGGCGCACCTCCGACTGGGTCTGCTCGAGCCACGCACGGCGGGACAGGACCACGTTGTTGCGGTTCTTGTCCAGCTCGATGATCTTGGCCTCGATCTGCTTGCCCACGTAGGGCTGCAGGTCACGGACGCGGCGCATCTCAACCAGCGAGGCCGGGAGGAAGCCGCGCAGGCCGATGTCGAGGATCAGACCACCCTTGACGACCTCGATCACCGTACCGGTGACGATGCCGTCCTCTTCCTTGATCTTCTCGATGGTGCCCCACGCACGTTCGTACTGGGCACGCTTCTTCGAGAGGATCAGGCGCCCCTCCTTGTCCTCCTTCTGGAGAACAAGAGCCTCGACCTCGTCGCCGACGGTGACGACCTCGTTGGGGTCGACGTCGTGCTTGATCGAGAGTTCACGCGAGGGGATGACACCCTCGGTCTTGTAGCCGATGTCGAGGAGCACCTCGTCGCGGTCGACCTTGACGATCGTGCCGGAGACGATGTCCCCGTCGTTGAAGTACTTGATCGTCTCGTCGATGGCCGCGAGGAAATCGGCCTCGGAGCCGATGTCGTTGACCGCGATCTGCGGGGTGCGCGCCTTTTCGGCCGTGCTGGTGGTCATAAAGTAGGGGCTCCGATGCGGACTGTTTGTAGATGGGACAGGACACGTTTCAGTGTTCCGGCGCGGGAAAGACCCATGAGCTCCCGAAACCGGTCAATTGTGCTTCGGCCGATCGCAGACGCCGGGTAAGCCTAGGTGCGCCTTCCTTACCTTATCCCTCGCGGGAAGGCAGGGCAAAGCCGCCCCCGCTGCGACACGCCCGGGCTCGGGACGCACGCTGACCATCGGCGCCCGATGAGCGGTAACACCCCCGAAACGACCAGAGGACGTCGGTGGGCACCATCGGTTCCCGGTCCACCGGACCTCGGGCCGGGGTGGTCGGGATGCGCTTGGATACCCGGGTGACACCTGCGGATCTGCGATCAGCCGGCTACCGCGACGCCGGGGCCGAGGAGAGTGTCCGGGCGGGCCGCTCGTGGTGGGACGAGAACGCCGCCGACTACCACCAGGAGCATTTCGCCGACCTGGCCGGGCGGCTGGTCTGGGGCCCCGAACTGCTGGACGAGGCCGAGGCCGGGCTGCTCGGCCCCTTGGCGGGCAAGGACGTGCTGGAGGTGGGCGCCGGCACCGCCGACAGTTCGGCCTGGCTGCAGGCCCAGGGCGCCCGGGCGGTGGCTACTGACCTCTCACTAGGCATGCTGCGGCGTGCGGCCGGCACTCCCCCGCCGCCGCGCCTGGTCTGCGACGCCCGGGTCCTGCCCTTCGCCGACGCCGGCTTCGACATCGTCTTCACCGCCTACGGCGCCCTCCCCTTCGTCGCCGACCCCGAACGCGTGCACGCCGAGGTCGCCCGGGTGCTACGGCCGGGCGGACGCTGGGTGTTCTCGGTGACCCACCCGGTGCGGTGGGCGTTCCCCGACGACGGCGGGGAGGGCGGCCTGACCGTGAGCCGGCCCTACTTCGACCGCACGCCCTACGTGGAGACCGACGAGAGCGGCGCCGTCAGCTACTCGGAGCACCACCGCACGATCGGCGACCGCGTGCGCGAGCTCGCCGCCGCCGGGTTCCGGCTGGTCGACCTGGTGGAGCCGGAATGGCCGGAGGGAGTCAGCCGGGTGTGGGGCTCATGGAGTCCGCTGCGGGGCCGGCTGATCCCGGGCACCGCGATCTTCGTCAGCGACCGCATGCCCTGATCAACGAGCGGCTGACGGACTCGGCCGACGCGCTCACCGTTGGAGTTTCGGCACCTTGAAGGTGTCGTGGGTGAAAGTGGCACCGCTGTCTCGTGCCACTTTCACCCACGACGGGTCTAGTGCGCGGCCTCGTGCCAGGAGCGGCCGACCCCGACGGAGACGTCGAGGGGCACGTTGAGCTCGGCGGCGTCGGCCATGGCGTCGCGCACCAGTTCTTCGACCTGCTCGCGCTCGCCGGGCCAGACCTCGAGGACCAGTTCGTCGTGCACCTGCAGCAGCATCCGCGAGCGCAGCGCCTGCTTGTTCAGCTGGTGGTCGACCTCGAGCATGGCGACCTTGACGATGTCGGCGGCGGAGCCCTGGATCGGCGCGTTCAGGGCCATCCGCTCGGCCATCTCGCGGCGCTGGCGGTTGTCGCTGACCAGGTCGGGCAGGTAGCGGCGGCGGCCCAGGATGGTCTCGGTGTAGCCGGTGCGGCGGGCCTCGTCGACCACGCCGTGCAGGTAGTCGCGCACCCCGCCGAAGCGGTCGAAGTAGTCTTCCATCAGGGTTTTCGCTTCTTCGACAGGGATGTTCAGCTGCCGGGAGAGACCGAAGGCGGAAAGGCCGTAGGCCAGGCCGTAGCTCATCGCCTTGATCTTCGAGCGCATCGCGGCGGTGACGTCGGCCGGCTCGACCGAGAACACCCGGCTGCCGACGAAGCGGTGCAGGTCCTCTCCGGAGCGGAAGGCCTCGATCAGGCCCTCGTCACCGGAGAGGTGGGCCATGATGCGCATCTCGATCTGCGAGTAGTCGGCCGTGAGCAGGCACTCGAAATCGGGCCCGACCACGAAGGTCTCGCGGATGCGGCGACCCTCCTCGGTGCGGATCGGGATGTTCTGCAGGTTGGGGTCGGTGCTGGAGAGCCGGCCGGTGGCGGCGATGGTCTGCAGGTAGGTGGTGTGGATGCGGCCGTCGTCACCGACCGATTTGAGCAGGCCCTCCACGGTCTGGCGCAGCTTGGTGGCGTCGCGGTGGCGCAGCAGGTGGGCCAGGAACGGGTGCTCGGTCTTGGCGTAGAGCTCGGCCAGCGCGTCGGCGTCGGTGGTGTAACCCGTCTTGGTGCGCTTGGTCTTCGGCATCTCGAGCTCGTCGAACAGCACCACCTGCAGCTGCTTGGGCGAGCCGAGGTTGATCTCCTTGCCGATCGCCTCGAACGCCTGCTTGCCCGCGTCGGCCACCGCCGCGGCGAAGTAGCTGTCCAGCTCGCCCAGGGCATCGGTGTCGATCGCGATGCCGTGGTGCTCCATCGTGCGCAGCACACCGGACAGCGGCAGCTCGACGTTGGTGAGCAGGCCGGCGGCGTTGCGCTCGGTGAGGTCTTTCTGCAGCGCGCCCCACAGGTCGATGACGGCCCGGGCGCGGACCATGGCCAGCTCGGCCTCGTCGGGTGCGTCGTCGCCGACCTCGAGGGTGAGCTGCTGGTTGGCCGGGGCCTCCTCGGCCTTCAGCTGCCGGCCCAGGTGCCGCACGGTGAGGTCGGCCAGGTCGTAGCTGCGCTGGTCGGGCAGGCACAGGTAGGCGGCCAGGGCGGTGTCGCCGATGATGCCCTCGACCGGCAGACCCCGGTCGGACAGGGCGGTGAGCGGGCCCTTCGCGTCGTGCAGCACCTTGGGGCGGGAGGCGTCGGCCAGCCAGGCGGTGACCGCTTCGAGGGCCTGCGGGTCGGCCTCGACCAGGTCGACGAAGGCGGCCGGGCCGGGCGTGCCCGGCGAGGGCTCGGGGGCGGCGATCGCGATGCCGGTGGCGTCGCCGTGGCCGGCCTTCCACTTACCCAGCACGGTGATCCCGACCGGCACCCCGGCGTGGGTCTGCAGCCAGGTGCCGACCGCCGCGCCGGTGAGCTTCTCGGTGGCCAGGTCGAAGCCGCCCTCGACCTCGGGCTCGGGGCTGGCCAGGGTGGCGAACAGCCGCTCGCGCAGCACCCGGAACTCCAGGCCGTCGAAGACCTGGTGGACCTCTTCGCGGTCCCAGCCCGGCAGCCGCAGGTCGGCCGGGGCCAGGGGCAGCTCGACATCCTTGACCAGACCGTTGATCTGGCGGTTCAGGATGACCTGGGACAGGTTGTCACGCAGGCTCTGCCCGGCCTTGCCCTTGATCGCGTCGGCGTTGGCGACCACGCCGTCCAGATCGCCGTACAGGCCGATCCACTTCGCCGCCGTCTTCGGGCCGACCCCCGGGATGCCGGGCAGGTTGTCGCTGGTCTCGCCGACCAGGGCGGCCAGGTCGGGGTAGCGCTCGGGCAGCAGGCCGTACTTGTCCTCGACCGCGGACGGCGTCATGCGGGCCAGCTCGGAGACCCCGCGGGTGGGGTAGAGCACCGTGACGTTGTCGCGCACCAGCTGGAAGGTGTCGCGGTCACCGGAGCAGATCAGCACCTGGTACCCGGCCTCGCCCGCCTGGGTGGCCAGGGTGGCGATGATGTCGTCGGCCTCGAAGCCGGGTTTCTCCAGCACCGGCACCCGCAGGGCAGCCAGCACCTCTTTGATCAGCGAGACCTGGGGGCCGAACTCGTCCGGCGACTTGGACCGGTTGCCCTTGTACTCCGCGTAGGCCTCGGTGCGGAAGGACTGCCGGGAGACGTCGAAGGCCACGGCGACGTGGTCGGGGGCCTCGTCGCGCAGGACGTTGATCAGCATCGAGGTGAAGCCGTAGACCGCGTTGGTGAACTGCCCGGTGGCGGTGGAGAAGTTCTCGACCGGCAGCGCGTAGAAGGCGCGGTAGGCCAGGGAGTGACCGTCGATCAGCAGGAGGCGCGGGCGGGACGCCTGGTCGGCAGCCCCCGGGGCGGTTGTCTGGCTCACGTCTGACACCCTATGACCCATGTCCGACAGTCTTGGTCTCCCGACGGCCGACGGCGCCGACGTTCCGGGTTTCTCCTCCGCCCTGACCGACCGGATGGGCATCGTGGTCACCGAGATCAGCGCCCAGCGCACGGTCGCGACGATGCCGGTCGAGGGCAACACTCAGCCCTTCGGACTGCTGCACGGCGGGGCATCGGCGGTGCTGGCCGAGACGGTCGGCTCGATCGCCGCCAACGAGCACGCGGGCACGATGGGCATGGTCGCCGTCGGGCTGGAGATCAGCGCCACGCACCACCGCGGCATGCGCAACGGCAAGGTGATCGGCACGGCCGAGCCGGTGCACCTGGGCCGCAGCACCGCGACCTACCAGATCGAGATCACCGACGAGGGCGGGCGGCGAGTCTGCACCTCCCGCCTCACCTGCGTCTTCCTGCCCGCTCCGGGCAAGGCCTCCACCTGATTGGCGTGCCGCTTCGCCGCTACGTATGAACAAACTGCCCTCTAGCAACAGCTAATTCATATCTAGCGTCCGCTTTACCAATCGATAGCCTGTTATCACAAACTTTGGGCGGGAGGGGCTAGGGCTGAGGGGGTCCTGGCCAGGTCGGGGCTGAGGCGGAGGGCTGAGGCGGAGGGCAGGGACTCGGGTTGGGCCAGCGAAAGCCTGTTATCGCGGCTGCTCGGGGGGAAGTCGTAATGGCCGAGCGAGCCGGGCGGGGCCAGGCGGGGCCGGGCCGGTCTGGGTCGGTCTGGGCTGGGCGGGTCGGGTCGGGGCCGGGCGGGGCTGGGCGGGGCGGGGGTGGGGGGGGGGGGGGCGGGGGGGGGGGGGGGGGGGGAGGGGGGGGGGGGGGCGGGGCGGGGGGGTGGCGCAGTTCT
>NZ_JAJSOH010000038.1 GCF_021277265.1 Kineosporia rhizophila | reverse complement strand
GGCGGCCAGCCGGGCCAGCGCCGTGTCCGGATCGCCGGACGGCGGGAGCCCCAGATCTTCCATCACCTCGGCCAGGCGCTGCGGCGAACGCCGGCCCAGGGCCTCGGCCAGCGGCGGGCCCAGTCCGGCGGGGTGCGGGCCCAGACTCTCGCGGGCCGCCCGGACCAGGTGCAGCGAACGAGCGCCGCCCCACACCAGGCCCAGCCCGCGCAGGTGGGCGAGCGGCCCGCTCACCGGCGCTCCCCAGCGCCGGGTCAGCTCACCCGACGAAACCGGTTCCGGGCTGACCGCCATCACCTCGAGCACCTGCAGCGTGCGCGCGTCCAGACCGTCCACCGCACGCTGCACCGACAGCCGGCTGACCGCGGCAGTGGCCAGGCCGCCCAGGTCGGGCGGCGGCGGCACGGTGAGGTCGGGGCGCTGCTCCAGCAGCGAGACCAGCCTCTCGTCGTCCCAGCTGCGCAGTTCGTCGGCCAGGCTGCGCACGGGGGTAGGAGGCACCCCCCAACGTTACGGCCTGCCCCGTGACCAGCGCTTGCAGCATCTCTGGCATCTCGGGAAGCGGATTGCCCGATCTGTGGGGATGCTCGATCAAGAAAGCGCCCCGGGCCGTCCGGGTGCGTCTCGAGAAGGAGGACGCATGGTTACGGCGATCGTCATCATCGTCTTGCTGGCGTTGCTGCTGATCGGGGGGTTCGCGTTCTGGAAGGCCCGGAAGAACGCGGAGCTCCAGCAGCGCAGGTCAGAGTTGAAGGACCGGTTCGGCCCGGAGTACGACCGGTACCTCGAGGGCTCGGACAACCGCACCAAGGCCGAGCGGAAGCTGGTCGACCTGGTCGACCGCCGGGACAAGCTGCAGATCCGGGCGCTGACCGCCGAGGAGAAGACCCGTTTCGGCGCCCGCTGGTCGGCCGCCCAGGCCCGTTTCGTGGACGAGCCGCCGGCCGCCGTGGACGACGCGGAGAAGCTCATCACCGAGGTGATGAAGGAACGCGGCTACCCGATGGACGACTTCGCCACCCGCTCGGACATGGTGATGGTCGACCACCCGGAGGTCGTGCAGCACTACCGCAGCGCGCACGAGTCGCACGAGCGTCACCGGGCCTCGGGCAAGCTCGAGACCGAGGACCTGCGCATCGCTTTCATGCACTACCGCAAGCTGTTCCACGTGCTCACCGAGGAGCCCGAGCCGGCCGGGCCCGACCGCTCGCCGGTGGCCGGCCGCCACGTGGAGCCGGACAGCCGCCCCTCGGCCGAGGAACGCCGGGCCGACCCGGGCGTCGCCCCGGCCACCGACCCGACCTCTGGGCCGGACCGTCGTGACCGCACCGTCGATGCCACCGAGACCGACCGCCGGCCCACGCAGGAGACCCGATGACCCCCAGCAGCGAGACCGGGAACAACCCGACCGAGCAGCCGCGCAACGAGGCGGTCCGTCCGCCGGACGAGCGGGTCGGTGGCCAGGTCACCGATCCGGGGGCCGCCGATCGTGAACCGGCCGAGAGGGTCGGCCCGACCAACCCGACCAACCCGACCGGTCCGGCCGACCGGGGTGTCACCGGCGACTCGCGTCCCACCTGGCCCGGCCCGACGGCGGCCAGCTCGGTCGGGCAGGCCCCGGCCACCGCGCCCGGCGCCCCCGTCGGCGCCAGCCCGATCGACGCGACCACCCCGTCCGCGAAGTCACCCCAGACTCCGGTGACTTCCGCGCCTTCCAGGCCCACAGCGTCTTCAGACACCACTTCTGAAGAGGAGATCTACCGCCCGGCCGATCGTCGCGACCCTTCGGTGCGGGAGGACTACGTGCACGACGACGCCGATCGCCGCGCCGATGTCGACCACCGGCTGGCCGGGGCCGCGACCGGCGAGGTCCGTCCGGTCGGCGACGAGACGACTCCCGACCACGACAGCGACCGGCACGACGACCGCACCACTCCGGCACCGGTCACCTCGATCACCAGTGGGCGCCGTCGTTCCGAGGCGGTCCCGGACGCGGTGGACGGGCGCACCGACCTGACCACCGATACCGAATGGCGTGATCTGCAGGCCAAGTTCGTGGACGACCCGGAGGCCACGGTGGCCGAGGCGGCCACCCTGATCGAACGTGATCTGGCCGGGTTGCGCTCGAAGCTGGCCGGGGGCTCGACCGAGGACCTGCGCAACGCCTTCAAGCGCTACCGCGGTCTGCACGAGTCCCTCCGTTAGGACCACACACATGGCGGGCAGCCCGGCCGGGCTGCCCGCCATTGCGCGTTTTGCCCTCTTCCGGGTCCTAAGCTGTCCGCCGTGCCAACGGATGCTCTGGTGGTCGGCTTCGACCTCGACATGACCCTGGTGGACTCGGCCGACGGCATCGTGGCCACCCTGGCCCGGGCCCACCAGCAGGTCACCGGGGGCGTGGACGGGTTCGTGGTGAGCCGCGAGCAGGCCTGGCCGCTGATGGGCTACCCGCTGGACCGGATCATCACCGAGCTGATGCCGGGGGTCGACGTCCAGCTGCTGGCCGACACCTACCGCTCGCTCTACCCCGAGACCGGCCTGTCCTGGAACCGGCTGCTGCCCGGGGTGCACGAGGCGTTCGCCGCGATCCGCGCGGCCGGCGGGCGGGTGCTGGTGATCTCGGCCAAGTCCGAGCCGGGGGTGTACGCGGTGCTCCAGGCCCTGGGGCTGCTGGAGCAGCCGTACCGGCCCGATCTGATCGCCGGCAGCCGGTTCGGCACCGCCAAGGGCGAGGTGCTCGCGGTCGAGGGGGCCTCGGTGTATGTCGGTGACCACATCGGCGACGTGGCCGCGGCCCGGTCCGTCGGGGCGGTCAGTGTCGCGGTGAGCACCGGCCCGCAGACCGCGGCCGAGCTCAGGGCGGCCGGCGCCGACGTCGTGCTGGACGACCTTCTGGGATTTCCCCGATGGCTTTCGGGTCATCTGGCCGGATTAAGCCGTTCGCACGTCGGCAACTGACGGCTAACCTTGAGGAAACGACAGATCGTGAGCAAGAGCGGTTGCCGCGGACACACCTCCGCGGCAACCGTCACGTGACAGGGGATACAGACGTGCCGACTGGCAGGGTCAAGTGGTTCGACGCCGAGCGAGGGTTCGGCTTCGCCAGCAACGATGACGGCGGCGAGGTGTTCGTGCACGCCTCCGCGCTGCCGGACGGCACGACCACGCTCAAACCGGGCGCCAAGATCGAGTTCGGGGTCGCCGAGGGCCGTCGTGGTCTGCAGGCTCTCTCGGTGCGTCTGGTCGAGTCGCAGCCGTCGGTGGCCCGGGCGATGCGCAAGCCGGCCGAGGACATGACGGTGATCGTGGAGGACCTGATCAAGCTGCTCGACAACGTGGGCAACGGCCTGCGCCGCGGCCGCTACCCCGACCGCTCGTCCGCCAGCAAGGTGGCCACCGTGCTGCGGGCCGTCGCAGACGACCTCGAGGCGTGATCGGCCGTCCGGCGCGCCGCCCGCGCCTGCTCGACACCCTGCGTGGATGGGGGAGACTGGCCGGGGCCGCCACCGCGAGGTCGGCGCCGCCCCCGGCCACCTCGGCCGGGGCTGCGGCGACGGCTGATGAAGCGCAGGCGGCCCGGGGTCGAGCAGGAGTGGAGCAGATGACGGACCAGCAGGTGACCGGATCGGTACGCGAGGCCGAGGCCCCGGTCGTTCCCGAGCAGGCCGATGCGCAGGTGGAGGCACCGCCGCAGCTGCCCACGGAGCCCGACCCGCTGGCCGTCGCCGCCGTCGACCTGGCTCGTGAGGCGGCCGAGGAGGTCGCCCAGCCCGGCACCGTCGGGCGGCACCTGTCGGTCTCGCTGGAGAAGTCCTCCGGGCTGACCATGCACGCCTTCGACTGCACGGCCAAGGGATACCGGGGCTGGCGCTGGGCGGTCACGCTGGCCCACGTGCCCGGCTCCGAACGGGTGACGGTCTGCGACACGGTCCTGCTGCCGGGCGCCGAGTCGATCATGGCGCCGGACTGGGTGCCGTGGTCGGACCGGCTGGCCCCGGGCGACCTGGGCGCTGGCGACGAACTGCCCTACAAGCTGGACGACCCGAACCTGGTGCCCGGCTACACGGTCACCGACGAGGACGACGCCGACCAGCAGCTCTTCTGGGAGCTCGGGCTGGGGCGCGAGCGGGTGCTGGGCCCGGAGGGCCTGGCCGGTGCGGCCGGGCGCTGGCAGCGCGGTGCGCACGGTCCCACCTCCGAGATCGCCATCCAGGCCTCGGCCTCGTGCGTGAGCTGCGCCTACTTCGTCCCGCTGTCGGGGCGGATGCGTCAGCACTTCGGCGCCTGCGCCAACGAGTGGTCCCCGGCCGACGGTTCGGTGGTCACGACCGACTTCGGCTGCGGTGCGCACAGCGAGACCGACCTGGAGATGCCCACCCCGGAGCCGCTGGGCGAGCACATCCTCGACGAGACGGTGGTGGACCGGATCGATCTGGCCGCCGCCGAGCCGGCGCCGGGGATCGAGACCGGGTCGAGCGAGGTCGCGGTCGGAACCGAGGACGTCGGTGCCGGGTCTGCGGGTAGCGGTACCGAGGCGTCGGGTCCGGTTGGAACAGAGGACGACGGGACTGGCTCTGCGGGCGGCGACGCCCAGGCGTCGGGTCGGGTCGGAACAGAGGACGACGGCGTCGGGTCTGCGGATAGTGGCGCCGAGGCGTCGGGTCCGGTCGGGAAGCCGGCTACCGACTCTTCGGAGTCGGCGCGGGCGAGCACCACGGCGGGTGGCATCAGCTCCGACGTGGTGTCGGTCGAGCCCAGCGAGCCGGTGGCGATCGAGGTCGTGCCGAGCGTCGACCCGGAGCCGGTCCAGTCCCCGGAAGACGTGATCAGCGTGCGTCCGCTCGGTGCGGCGCCCGCCGAGAACACGGCCCAGGAACCGGCCGAGCCCGCCGAGACGGCCGGAGCGGGCACCTCGCCCGAGGCCGTCGAAGGCGTGCAGGTCGGCGAGATCGGGACCCGCGAGGTCTCCCCGGCCGAGGTCGCGCCGGGCACCCCTCCGGCCGAGGCGGTGCAGATCGAGGTGGCCCAGGCCGACCAGGGCGGCCAGTTCGTGCAGTCGCAGCCCGAGGAAGACCCGGCCCCGCCGCCCGCGCTGAGCGCGGAAGCCGTTGCCGCACAGGGTGAGTCCGAGATCGAGCCGGGGGAGTCCACCGAGGCGGCCCAGGGTCAGGCGGTCGAGGCGGCCAGCGAGTACGCGCAGCACAGCGAAGACTCGGCCGAGCTGAGCGTGGGTGCGGCCGTGCCCGGGGCCTCGGTGCTGGAGTCCGACGGTGCTCTGGGTGACGAGCCGGAAGGCGACCCGGGCGAGCCCGAGGGGGCCGATGTCGTCGACGCGGCCAAGGTGCAGATCGGGTCCGGCGAGACGCCCTCCGACGGTGAGCCGGGAGCGGCCGAGGCTGTTGCCGCCGAGGTCGAGGAGCGGGTCGGCGAGTCTGGAGTAGGCACCGGGGCGGATGTCCCGGAGGAACAGCGCCGGCACATCGATCTGGCGATCGACTCGGCCGTGGCTGCGGCCGAGCCGGAGCCGGTGGCCCGGCCGGTGATCGAGGCTGCCGAGCGGGCGCGCGCCGGGCAGGCTGAGGCTGGTCCGGCTGACGGCGGGCAGGCTCAGGCCGGGCAGCGCGACGCTGGCCCGGCCGATGCTCGGCAAGCTGGCACTGAGCAGGCTGCCGGTGAGCACGCTGACGCCGGGCAGGCTGGCGCTGAGCAGGCCGAGGCTGGCCAGGTCGAGGCTGGGCAGTCTGACGGTGAGCAGGCCGACGCTGGGTTGGCTGAGGCGGGGCAGGCTGACGGCGAGCTGGCTCAGGCCGGGCAGACCGACGCTGGGCCGGCCGATGCTGGGCAATCTGGTACTGAGCAGGCTGCCGGTGAGCACGCTGACGCCGGGCAGGCTGGCGCTGAGCAGGCTGACGGCGAGCGGGCCCAGGCCGGGCAGGCCGATGCTGGTCCGGCTAATGCCGGGCAGGCTGAGGCTGGCGGTGAGCAGGCTCAGGCCGGGCAGGCCGACGCTGCGCCGACCGATGGCGGGCAGGCTGAGACTGGCCAGGCCGAGGTTGAGCAGGCTGACGGTGAGCGGGCCCAGGCCCGGCGGACTGATGCTGGTCCGGCTAATGCCGAGCAGGCTGACGTCGAGTCGGTCGGCGGCCGTGAGGAGCAGCGTCCGGAGGGCGAGAAGCCGCAGTCGTGACGGAGGACCGGTTCGGCGCGGCAGACATCCGGCGCCGGGTTCTGGCGGCGTGGTCGGAGTCCCCGACCCGCTTCCGTGAAGATGCCAACGCCGAGGAAGAACTCGTCCTCGGCGGGTACCGCGACCGCCTGGTGGTCGAGCTGGCGCAGAACGCGGCCGACGCCGCCTCTCGCGCCGGGGTGCCGGGCCGGTTGCTGCTGCGGCTGAGCGAATCCGCCGAGGGCGGGCCGGTTCTGGTCGCTGCCAACACCGGCGCGGTGCTGGACGCCGACGGCGTGCAGGCGTTGTGCACCCTGCGCGCCTCGGCCAAGCGTGAGGGCGGCACGGTCGGTCGCTTCGGCGTCGGCTTCGCCGCGGTGCTGGCCGTCACCGACGAGCCGATGGTGCTCAGTCGCTCCGGTGGCGTGCGGTTCTCGGCCGCCGACACCCGGGAACTGATCCGCGCCACCGGCGTCGACGGGCTGGCCGACGAGCTGCAGCGCCGCGACGGCGGGGTACCCGTGCTGCGTCTGCCCTTCGAGGTGGAGGGCGAGCCGCCGGAGGGCTACGACACCGCGGTTCTGCTGCCCCTGAACGGTCCGGACGCCGTCGCCCGGGTCCGGCAACTGCTCAACGACGTCTCCGACGTGCTTCTGCTGGCTCTGCCCGGCCTGGAACAGATCGTCCTCGAACTGCCCGGCGAAAGCCCTCGGGTGCTGGCCGAGGTCGACCGGCGCTGGCGGATCCTGCGGCGAGAGGGCGAGATCCCGGCCGAACTGCTCTCCGGGCGGCCGATCGAGGAGCAGGCGCTCAACCGTTGGTCGCTCACCTGGGCCCTGCCTTCCGGTGAGGCCGAGCTGCCGCAGTCGCCGGTGCTGAACGCGCCCACGCCCAGCGACGAGGCCCTGCCCTGGCCGGCGGTGCTGATCGCGACCGTGCCGATGGACGTGACCCGCCGGCACGTGGTGCTGGGCGAGGTCACCGACCTGATCGTGCAGAACGCGGCCCGTGCCTATGCCGATCTGCTCACCGAGGTCGTCGCCGACGGGGGTGAGGCCTGGCCGTTGGTGGTCACCGGTCTTCCCGCCGGCCCGGTCGACTCGGCGCTGCGTGAGGCCGTGCTGGCCCTGCTGCCGAACCAGCCGGTGCTGCGCTCGGCCGAGGACTCGCAGACGTTGCTGCGCCCGACCGAGGCCCTGGCTCTGGCCGGCCCGGTGGGGGCCGACCGGGCGGTGGTGAACGTCTTCGCCTCGTGGCTGGTCGGTCTGGTGCACGCCCCGCGGCCGTCCTGGGCTGCGCTGGAAACCCTTGGCGTGCGGCGGATGTGGTTGTCCGACGCGGTGGAGGCGCTGCCGGCGCTGGCCGATCCGCAGCGCTGGCGCGAAGCCTACGAGGCCCTGGCTGGGCTCACGATCGACGAAACCGTCCGCGAAGCGCTGGCTTTCCTGCCCGTCCCGTTGGCCGACGGATCGGTCGCGCGTGGTGCCCGAGGCCTGCTCCTGGCCTCGCCCGAGACGGATGTCGATGCGGGGGCGCCGATCTCGGTGCCGGAGGCGCTGAGTGTGCTGGGTGCCAAGGTGGTGCATCCCGAGGCCGTTCATCCTCTGCTGGAACGTCTCGGCGTCACAGTGGCGGGACCCCGCGCGCTGATCGAACTTCCGGTCGTGCGCGCGGCCGTTCGTGAAATCGGTGACGAGCCGGGGGCCTTCGCCGACCTGGACCGTTCGCCGGACGAGCTGCGCGACGCCGTGCTGGCGCTGGTGGCGGTGGCTGTGGCGGCGGGCGAGCTCAAACCGGGGGAGTTGCCCTGGCTGGGCGATCTGGAGCTGAGCGACGAGGACGGCGAGCCCACTCCGGCCTCGGCCCTGGCCATCGAGGGCAGCCCGGCCGCGGACTGGTTCCATCCGGACGACGTCGGCATCCTGCCGCAGTGGTGGGCCGAGCGCTGGGGCGAGAGCACGGTCATGGCGATCGGCGTGCTGCGGGGCCCGGGTGCCTTCCTGGGCACCGAGGTCTCGCTGGAACCGGATCTGCTCGGCCTGGACGAGGAAGAGGGCACGCCCTCGTCGGAGCTGGACGGCTGGGAGGACTACGCCGCCTGGGTGCAGTCTCTGCATCCCGAGATGCCGCCCGGCGGAACCATTCCTGAGCTGATTGCCGTGCGCGACCTGGATCTGGTGCGGCCGGAGGCGCTTCCCGAGGTGGTGGCCGCCGTCGCTGCCGACCCAGAGCTGCGCCCGGCCCTGCTGCAGCCGGTCCGGGTGACGTCCGGTGGTCGCAGCTTCCGGGTGCGCTCTTACACGTCGTGGTGGCTGCGCGAGGAGCTGGCCGAGGGCGAGATGCTGGCCGCGCCGGACTCCGAGCCGGTGCTGCGGGCGCTGCTGGCGCCGGCTCCGGACTGGCTCACCGATCTCGACCCGGGCGCGGCCCGGGCGGTCGGGATGGTCCACGCGGTCGACGACATCGACGTGGACGCCCTGCCCGACCTCCTCGACCGGCTGGCCGACCCGGACGTCGAGCTGAGCTCGGTGATGCTGCTGCCGCTGCTCGAGCGGATCAGCGAACTGGCGGGCGAACCGGCGGCCAAGGACGTCGAAAGGCCTCGTGCGGTTCGCGGTCTGGTTCCTGCCGACCTGAACGGCACTGTGGTGGTGCCGGTCTCGGAGGCAGTGGTGATCGACTCCCCGATGTACCGGCAGCGCCCCGATCTGGGGGTGCAGCTACCGGTGGCCGGCGCGCACGCCGCGGCCTTCGCCGACCTGCTCGGTGTCGGGCTCGCCGCTGAGCTGGCGCACAGCCGGATCGACAGTGCCGACGGCGTGGAGCAGCCGGTCAGCGATGCGGTGCGAGCCCTGCTGGAGCCCACTGGCGCCCCGGCCACCTGGCACGAGCACGAGGCCCTGGTGGTGGACGGCGTCGAGGTGGACTGGTGGGCGACCGGCTCCGGCGCCGAGGCCGAGGTGCACGCCAGTACGGTGGACGGTCTGGCCCGCGCCCTGGCCTGGACGGCCGGTCGCTGGGAACTGCGTGACCTGCTGGCCGCGGTGATCGCCGATCCCGAACTCGGGCCGGAGGCCCTGGTGGATCAGATCTTCGGCTGAACCCCGGGCCGGTTCTCGGCGAACCCGACCGAATCGGGTTCTGGAATCGCTCTCGGAATCTGGTGACCGGCGTCCGTGGTCGGGCTCTTGCGCCGCAGTTTGGGCAGCCCGGTCGGTTCCCCGCTCTGGCGGGTCACGTCGTCCACGTCGCCGGTGTGGGTGCGGGGCGGGATGGTCTGGCCCGGCTTGGGTTTCGGCCGGCGGAGCATCAGGTAGGTGTAGCCCACGAACCCCAGCACGACTCCGGTCAGGGCGGTCCAGATCCACCACTCGCGGCCGGTGGACTCCAGTTCCGGCCGGATGATCAGTCCGAGGACGAAGAGCAACGCCCAGATTCCGGTGCCGACGGCAACGGGCAGGCGCTCCCCCGGACCTCCCTGGGTGACCTGGTAGGGCACTTCCCTCTGCTCCACTCTCTCGAGGTTACCTAACGGCCGGGCCGGACCTGCGGGGATTACCCGCGGTTCGCCTGGATGATCTTGCGTTGGTTCGCCCGAACGGGCGAACGCAGATCGACCGTTGCCTCAGGACAGTGCCGGGGAATAGTTAGCCGGACTAAGCAGTTGACCGGTCTGTGCCCGCACTCCAGGAGACCGAGCTGCGCGTGTCGCTGATGAAGGTGGCGCGCCGGCTGCGTCAGCAGAAGTCCGACTCCGAGCTCACCGACAGCCAGATGTCGGTGCTCGCCGTGCTGGACCGCGCCGGTGCGCTGACCCCGCGGGCGCTGGCCGATTTCGAACGGGTGCAGCCACCGTCGATGACCCGCACCGTGGCCGCCCTGGCCGAGCGCGGCCTGGTCGACCGCGCACCCGACCCGGCCGACGGCCGGCAGGTCCTGGTCCGGATCACCGAGGCCGGGGTCGCCGCGGTCACCGCCACCCGCCGTCAGCGCGACGCCTGGCTGGCCGGCCGGCTGGCCGAACTCGACCCGGACGACCGCGCCGTCCTCGCCCGTGCGTCCCAGATCCTGAGGAGGATCGCCGAATCGTGAGTCCGATGTTCAGGGCCCTCACCATCCGCAACTACCGACTCTGGGCCTCCGGTGCCATCGTGTCCAACACCGGCACCTGGATGCAGCGGGTGGCCCAGGACTGGCTGGTCCTCACCCAGCTGACCAACAACTCCGGCGTGGCGGTGGGCATCACGACCGCCCTGCAGTTCGCCCCCGTCCTGCTGCTGGCCCCCTGGGCCGGCGCCGTCACCGACCGGTTCGACCGCCGCAAGGTGCTGATCACCACCCAGGTGACCTCCGCCGTCCTCGGGCTCACCCTCGGGTTCCTGATCATCAGCGGCCTGGTCGAGCTCTGGATGGTCTACGCCCTGGCCGCCGGTCTGGGCGTCGTCGCCGCGGTCGACGGCCCGGCCCGTCAGGCCTTCGTCTCCGAACTGGTGCCGGTCGGCTACCTGCCCAACGCGGTCGGCCTGAACTCGGCCTCGTTCAACGCCGGGCGGCTGATCGGCCCGGGCCTGGCCGGCCTGCTGATCCACTGGTTCGGCACCGGCCCGGTGTTCGTGATCAACGGCCTGAGCTTCATCGCCGTGGTGTTCTCGCTGACCCGGATGAACCGCGCCGAGCTGGGCACCCAGCAACGTCCGGCCCGCGGCAACCGCTCGGCCCGGGCCGGACTGGCCTACGTGCGCAGCCACCCGGAGATCGCGCTGGTGATGACCGTGGTCGGCGCGGTGGCCATGATCGGCCTGAACTCGCAGATCACCATCGCGCTGATGGCCCGGCTCACCTTCGACAAGGGCGCCGGGGAGTTCGGCCTGCTCGGTTCGGTGATGGCGATCGGCTCGCTGGGCGGGGCGCTGCTGGCGGCCCGGCGGGAACGGCCCACCGTTCAGCTGGTGCTGGGGGCCGCCGCGGCCTTCGGGATCACCTCGATCCTCTCGGCGGTGATGCCGACCTACGAGACCTTCGCGCTCATGCTGATCCCGGTCGGCCTGGCCGCCCTGACCATGCTCACCGCGGCCAACGCGACCGTGCAGCTGGCCACCGACCCGTCGATGCGGGGCCGGGTGATGGCCCTCTACATGGCCATCCTGATGGGCGGCACGCCGATCGGGTCGCCGATCATCGGCTGGATCGGTGAGGAGTTCGGCGCCCGCTGGACGATCCTGATCGGCGGCGTGGGCACCCTGCTCGCGGCCCTGGTGGGAATGATCTGGTTGAGCCGCTCGGCCAAGGTACGCGAGGCGGTGCAGCGGGCGGCCGAGCGTCCGGTCGGCACCGTGACCGCCACCGCGGGCCGGGCCGCCACCACCGCTACGCCGGAGGCGACGGCAGTGGCCCGGAAGACGGCCGACCGGGCGAACACCGTGAACGAAACCACCGAGAACTCGGCCGCCTGAGCGCATCGGTGCCCACAGACGTCCTCAGATCAGGAGAGCCCGAGCCACCCCGGTAGGTGGTCGAGGTACTGGTAGCCCACGAAACTCACGATGTCGAGGATCGTGTGGGCCACGATCAGCGCCCAGACCCGGCCGCCGCGCCGGTACCACTCGGCGAACACCACGCCCATGATCGCGTTGCCGATGAACGGCCCGAACCCCTGGTAGAGGTGGTAAGAGCCGCGCAGCAGGGCGCTGGCGGCGATCACCCGGGCCCAGGGCCAGTCCAGCCGGCGCAACCGGTTCATCAGGTAGCCGACCACGATGACCTCTTCGAGCACCGCGTTCTTCACCGCCTGCAGCACCAGCACCGGCACCGTCCACCAGTACTCGTCCAGCCCGGAGGCGACGATCGTGGTGGTGATGTCGAGCTGCCGCCCCACCGCGTAGAGCACCAGGCCGGGGATCCCGATCAGCGCCGCCAGCCCGGCCCCGTGGGCCAGGTCACGCCACCGCCCGGCCCGGTCCAGCCCCAGCCGGGCGGCCCAGCGGGTGGTGTCGCCGGCCAGCAGCCACAGCACCAGCAGCACCGGGATCAGCGTGGAGAAGATGTCGAGCAGTTGGTAGGTGAGGTCGAGGTACGGCCGCACACTGCGGGAGGCGTTCAGCGTGGAGGTCTGCGCCGCCAGCCCGCCCTCCCGGGTGAGCTTGGCGATGATGCTGACCACCGAGTAGATCGCCGACATCCCGAGCGAGAGCCCGAGCACGATCCAGATCTCCAGCCCGAGCCGGCGACGGGCCGCGGGCTCGGTGTGCGGGGGCTCTTCGGACACGTCGCGCTTGTGCACCGGGCCGCGCAACCACCAAGCGGCACCGGCCTGGTTCTCAGACACCCGCCTCACCCTAGACAACCTCGCTGTGGTCGGTGCCCTGCGCTACTGTGGAGGCAAGGCCGGATCCATCGCGGTGAGATCCGGAAGTGAGCTCCAGGATTTCCTGCCGGACGACAGGGCCTGGAGCTTGCGCCGTTTGGTTCACCCGATTTCGATGATCTCCGTCTGCCCGCATTCGGAGAGTTCGCTGAGCATCCGTTCCATGCATTTGCGTCTGCGGCGTTCCATCGCTTCGCCGGGGCCGGTGCTGCGCACCACGACCACCGCCGTCACCGGCAGCGTGGCCACGGTCTCGCTGATCAGTCGGCGGCGCTTGTCCTGTTCGTCGTGCCAATGCAGCTTGCGCTGGCCGCGCAACAGCAGGAGCCGCATGGTGTCGCGAACCTGATCCGCCTGGTTCTCCCCGGTGACAACGGCCGCCAGGATGTAGGTGTTCGGATCGCGCGCGCTGTCCGAACCGGACTCATCCCCCCAGCCGATACGCATCGACAATTGGCCCCGAATCATCGCGGATCGATATCGGAGAACACGTTACCGCTCGGCTTTATCAGAATCAGACTCGCGAACCGACCGCCTAGGTGAAGAGTGAGGTTTCGATGCCCTGAGACAATCGGTGGGTGCCCGAACCGCTCGCTCCTGCCCTCGACCGCCTGCGCCCCCTGCTGCTCGACACCGAAGGGCTGGTGCGGGCGGTGGCCTCGGGGCGGCGCCGCAGGGAGCACCCGGATCCGGTGCGGGCCGAACTGCGGCCGGTGGAGCTGAGGGCCGGGCGGCAGTTGCAGATCACCGGCACCGACGGCCGGATCCCGGTCACCCGTAACCACTCGCCGCAGGAGGCCGGGGCGGCGGTCGACGAGCTGCTGGCCCAGCCGTTCGGCAACTGGCACGTCGAGACCCGCGACCAGGTGGTGCAGCTGCGGGTGACCAAGCGCGGCGAGGCGCAGGTGCACACCTCTGCGCAGAGCGTCGAAGGCGGTGAGGCGGCGCACGACCGGGCCCGTAATCACCTGATCGACCCGGCCGACCGGCTGTTCACCGTGCTCGGGGCCGATGGGGCCAAGCGCCGGCAGGTGGATGCGTTCCTGCGTCAGCTCGCCCCGATCGCGCGTCGGGTCAAGCCCGAGGGCCGGCCGCTGCGGGTGGTCGACCTGGGCTGCGGCAACGCCTACCTCACCATGGCCGCGCACCGGTACCTGGCCGCCGAGGTCGATGCCGACGTGCAGACCCTGGGCGTTGACATCCGGCCGGAGATGGCCGAGCGCAACGCCCGGGTGGCGAGCGAGGCCGGGCTCGAGGGCATCGCGTTCCGGGCGGCATCGATCGAAGAGGCCGCTGTCGACCCGGAGTTCACCGGGGTGGACATCGTGCTCGCCCTGCACGCCTGCGACACCGCCACCGACGACGCGCTCGCCCTGGCCGTGCGCTGGCAGGCCCGGGGGGTGCTGGCCGCCCCTTGCTGTCACAACGATGTCCAGCGCCAGCTGCAGAGCGCCGAGGGCATCCCGTTCGCCGGGCTCACCCGGCACGCCATCCTGCGCGAGCGCTTCGCCGACGTGCTCACCGACACCATCCGCGCCGACCTGCTGCGGCTGCTCGGCTATCGGGTCGAGGTGGTCGAGTTCATCGATTCCAAGCACACGCCGCGCAACGCCCTGATCCGGGCCGTGCACACCGGTAGCGCTCCTACCCCGCGCCGGGTCCGCGAATACACCGATCTGGTGGCCTCCTGGCAGGTGGATCCGGCGCTGGCGGCCCGTCTGGCTCCTGAGGTCGATGCGGTGCTGGCCGCCGGGGCACCCGAGTGAGGCTGGGGGCCGTTCTGCTGGCGTTGTTCCTCATCGTCGCGACGGCGGTCCCGGCCAACGCCAAGACCAAGACCGACCGGGTGATCAAGGACGACCGGATCAGCGAGAGCTCCGGGCTGGCGCCCAGCCTGCTGCACAAGAACGTGCTCTGGACCCACAACGATTCCGGGCACTCCGCGCAGATCTACGGGGTAACAAAGGACGGGTCGACGGCGGCAACCGTCGTCGTCTCTGGTGAGGAGGCCCGGGACTGGGAGGCGATCACCAGTCTGCGTGGTCCGGAGAACAGCCCGGCCGCAGGGGAGTCGCTGATCGCCGTAGGCGACATCGGTGACAATGACGGGAAGCACCCGTCGGTCCGGATCGTGATCCTGAAAGAGCCGCAGAACCTGAGCGACACCGCGGTCAGCCCGGTCCGCGTGCTCAACCTGACCTACCCCGGGGGCCCGCGTGATGCCGAGGCGCTCCTGGCCGACCCCCGGTCGGGCCAGCTGTACGTGATCTCCAAGACGCTGTTCGGGGCCGAGTTGTTCGCCGTCCCCAAAAAGGTCTGGCCCGGCAATCAGGCGACCGGCGAGTCCGAGGTGACCAAGATGACCAAGGTGGCCCAGTTGAGCGCCGCGCTGGTCACCGACGGCGCCTTCCTGCCGGATGGCCGGATGGCCGTGCGTGGCTACGGCAACCTGGCCGTCATCGCGGCGCCCGCCACGGTCGCCGACGGCCGCCTGGAGACCCTGGCTACCAAGGGCCTGCCCGACCAGGAACAGGGCGAGTCGCTGGCCGTGGTCGACGACGGTGAATACGTCCTGGTCGGGTCGGAAGGTGAGAACTCGCCGATCCTGCGCATCCGTCTTCCCCGGGTGGCCGCCGAAGAGGTGGAGCCGGAACCCACCCCCTCGGCCCCCGAGACGGCCGGGGAAACCGCCGAACAACTGCGGGATCTGGCCGGGGGTGACACCCGGCTGCAGCTCATTGTGGGGGCCGGGGCCGGCGTGGTCGCCCTGGCTGTCCTGATTGCCGCAGCGATCATGTTGCGCCCGAGTCGTTCTCGCCGCAGACGTCGCGCACGTCGTTGAGTAGGGTGTGGGCACCAGCCGACCGAACCGAGGAGTCAGGTGCCCTCAGCCGACGGTGTCGCCGAGTTCAACCACCTTCCCGCCGAGCCTGCCCTGCAGCACCTGCTGACTTGCCTGAACGCTCCCGGCTGGGCCACTGCGGTGCTGGCCGGCCGGCCCTATCCCGACGCCGAGAGCCTGCTGGCCACCGCCTTCCGGTTCGGGCTGGTGCTCAGCGAGGACGACCTCGGCCTGGCCCTGAGCCGGCATCCGCGCATCGGTGAACGCCCGGGCGGCACCGGGGCCGAGGCCGCGCACTCACGTTCGGAACAGTCCGGGGTGGACCAGGCCGACCAGGAACTGGCCGCGGCGTTACATGCCGGAAACCTGGCCTACGAGAAGAAGTTCGACCGGGTCTTCCTGATCCGGGCGGCCGGGCGCAGCGGGCCGGAGATCCTCGCCGCGCTCGAGAAGCGTTTGGCCAGTGACGAGCAGACCGAGGCGGCCGAGGTGCGCGACCAGCTCGCCCAGATCGCCCAGTTGCGGCTGAACGCCCTGCTGGATCAGCTCGGCCGGGAAAGGACGTCCTGATGGCGACCCTGTCCACGCACGTGCTCGACTCCGGCACCGGCCGTCCGGCCGAGGGAGTCACCGTGGTGCTGGAACGATCGGCGGGCGACTGGACGGTGCTGGCCCGGGCGCTGACCGACCCCGACGGCCGCGTCCGCGACTGGGGGAGTGACGTGATCGTCATGCCCGGGATCTTCCGCCTGACGTTCGGAACCGGAGAATGGTTCGAGCAGCGCGGCCGGGAGTGCTTCTACCCGGAGGTGACCGTCACGTTCCGAATCACCGACGCAGAGGCGCACTTCCACGTGCCCATCCTGCTCTCGGCCTACGCCTACTCGACCTACCGAGGGAGCTGACGCACCGCATGGGCATCGTTCTGGGGGCCAATCAGTACGGCAAGGCCGAGGTCCGGCTGGTGCACGTCGACCGCTCCACGCCGCAGCACGTGCTCACCGACCTGAACGTCAGCACGCACCTGCGCGGCCGGTTCGCCGACACCTACCTCACCGGCGACAACTCCTCGGTGCTGGCCACCGACACGCAGAAGAACACGGTCTACGCCTTCGCCCGCAAGCACGGCGTGGGCTCCCCGGAGGCGTTCGCCCTACGCCTGGCCGCGCACTTCGTCGAGTCGCAGGCGCCGGTCGAGGGCGCCCAGATCGAGATCGACCAGCTGCCCTGGTCGCGGATCGAGGTGGGCGGGCAGGGCCACGACCACGCCTTCGCCCGGCCCGGCGGTGAACGGCGCACCACCAGCGTCACCCGCGACGGCGACCGGGTCTGGGTGGTCTCCGGCCTCACCGACCTGGTGGTGCTGAAGTCGACCGGCTCGGAGTTCCACGGTTTTCCGCGCGACGAGTACACCACCCTGCCCGAGACCACCGACCGCATCCTGGCCACCTCGGTCACGGCCCGCTGGCGGTACGCCTCGGCCGAGCTGGATTTCGAGGAGATCTACCCGCAGATCCGGCTGCTCCTGCTCGAGACCTTCGCCACCACACACAGTCTCGCGCTCCAGCAGACGCTGTACGCGATGGGCCGGGCCGTCCTGGAGAAGTTCGGCGAGGTGGCCGAGGTGCGCCTGTCCATGCCCAACAAGCACCACTACCTCGCTGATCTGACACCTTTCGGCCTGGACAACCCCAACCAGGTGTTCATCGCCGGAGACCGGCCGTACGGGCTGATCGAGGGGCAGGTGCTGCGCGAGGAGGCCCCGGACGCGGGGCTCGCCTGGGAGTTCGTGCCTGGTTTCATCTGAGAGGGGTTGGCCTTGTTCGACAACGACTTCCGGGCCGAGATCGATGCGCTGCTGGGCCCCGCCGACGCTCACGCCCGGCTGTTCCCGGGCGAGGCAAGCGCCCGGCAACCCGTGCACACGGTGTACGTGCCGGCCGACCAGTTCTCGGCCGACACCTGCACACAGTGGGGGGAACAGGCGCTCGCGCTGCTGGCCGAGCATGCGCCCGGCCCGTCGGCGCTGGCCGAAGTGGCCGGTCTGTCGGCCGATTCAATTGAGGACGTGTATCCGCGGCTGACGGCGAAACTCGCCTCCCAGCCGATCGAGGACGTACGGGTCGACTTCGAGGACGGCTACGGGCTGCGGCCCGACGACGAGGAGGACGCGGCCGCCACTGCCGCCGGAACTGCGCTGGCCGAAATGGCTTCTCGCCCGAACGCCCCCTTGCTGGCGGGCATCCGGATCAAGGGGCTTCAATCGTCCACTCGGTGGCGGGGTCTGAAGACCTTGGAGTTGCTGGTCTCGGCGGCGGTTGCGCACGGCGGGCTGCCCGCGCGGTTCGTGGTCACGCTGCCGAAGGTGGCCCACATCGCCGAGGTGCAGGCCGGTGTCCGCGTGCTGGCGCATCTGGAGTCGGCTCTCGGGCTGGCGGAGGGGGCGCTACGGCTGGAGCTCCAGATCGAGGTTCCGCAGGCGGTCTACGGGCCGGACGGTTCTGCCGCGGTGGCCCGGCTGGTGCACGCAGCCGAAGGGCGTTGCGAGGGGCTGCACTACGGCACCTACGACTTCAGTGCGGCCGCCGGGGTGGTCGCGGGGTATCAGTCGCTCGAGCATCCGCTGGCCGACCACGCCAAGGCGGTGATGCAGCTGGCCGCGGCCCAGACCGGTGTGCGGGTCAGCGACGGGTCCACGAATGTGATTCCGGTCGGTGACGGGGTTTCCGCAGCGTGGCGTCTGCACGCCCGGCTGGTGCGGCGGGCTCTGGAGCGGGCGCTGTACCAGGGGTGGGATCTGCACCCAGGTCATCTGGTCACCCGTTACGCGGCCACCTACGCCTTCTATCGGGCCGAGCTCGCGCCGAGCGCCGCCCGGCTGAAGGCCTACACCGAGAAGGCTGCCTCCGGGGTGATGGACGAGCCCGCCACCGCCCAGGCTCTGGCCAACGCGGTGCTGCGGGCGGTGGAGAGCGGAGCCTGTGACGATGCCGAGGTCCAGCAGGCCTGTGGGCTGGACCGTTCTGCGTTGCTGGTGCTGGCCCGACGTTGAGAGAGGTGTGAAGGCATGCTGGACACGCTTTTCCGGGCGCCGAGAGTGATCACGGCGGTGGGTGAGTCGGCCCGCTCGGTGGGGATCCGCGACGGGCGGATCGTGGCGATCGAACCGCTCGAGGCCCAGCTGGAGGCCCGGCAGACCGTCGAGCTGGGCGAGGACGTGGTGCTGATGCCCGGCCTGGTGGACACGCACGTGCACATCAACGAGCCCGGCCGCACCGAGTGGGAGGGGTTCGCCTCGGCCACCCGGGCGGCGGCGGCCGGCGGCGTCACCACCCTGATCGACATGCCGCTCAACTCGATCCCGCCCACCACCACGGTGGAGGGGCTGCAGGCCAAGCGGAAGGCGGCCGAGGGGGCGGTGTACGTGGACACCGGCTTCTGGGGCGGCGCCGTACCGGGCAACCTCGAGGACCTGCGGCCGCTGCACGACGCCGGGGTGTTCGGGTTCAAGTGCTTCCTGCTGCACTCCGGGGTGGACGAGTTCCAGCCGCTCTCCTCGGCCGAGCTGGAGCAGTACCTGGCGGTGCTGCACGACTTCGGTGCCCTGATGATCGTGCACGCGGAGAACTCCCAGGCGATCGACCGGGCCCCGGCCCCGGAGGGCGACCGCTACGGGCACTTCCTGGCCTCGCGCCCGCGCGGCGCCGAGAACATGGCCGTCGCCGAGGTGATCGAGGCGGCCCGCTACACCCGGGCCCGCACGCACATCCTGCACCTGTCCAGCTCCGACGCCCTGCCCATGCTGGCCTCGGCGAAGCGCGACGGGGTGCCGATCACCGCCGAGACCTGCCCGCACTACCTGAGTTTCACCTCCGAGGCGATCCCGGACGGCGCCACCCAGTTCAAGTGCTGCCCGCCGATCCGCGAGACGGCCAACCGCGAGCTGCTCTGGGAAGGGCTGCGGGAAGGGGTCATCGACTGCGTCGTCACCGACCACTCGCCCTGCACCCCCGAGCTGAAACGGTTCGACATCGGCGACTTCGGGGTGGCCTGGGGCGGGATCTCGTCGGTACAGCTCGGTCTGCGGGCGGTCTGGAGCCAGGCCCGGGTCCACGGTTTCACCCTGACCGACGTGGTCGAGTGGATGGCGGTGCGCACGGCCGGGCTGGCCGGGCTCACCCGCAAGGGCCGGATCGCCCTGGGCCACGACGCCGACCTGGTCGTCTTCGCGCCGGACGAGGCCGCGGTGGTGTCGGCCGGCGACCTCGAGCACCGGCACCCGATCACCCCGTACGACGGGATGGCCCTGGCCGGGGTGGTCCGCGAAACCTGGCTCGCCGGTGAGCTCCTGGACCTACAGGCACCGCCCCGAGGACGGCTCCTGCGCCGCGGGGACGTCTGACGTCTCCACTCAGGTGCCCACACACGTCCACAATTGGAAGGAATCTGCATGGCCGAGAAGCAGTGGCTGCCGGATCTGGCGAGCAGCGACGTGGGCGGGCGGGTGGTCTACGCCAACGACCAGTTGTTCGCCGACCGGCGCAATCTGATCCGGCCGGAACCCTCGGCCCACCAGACGCACACCTTCGGCCCGGACGGGAAGATCTACGACGGCTGGGAGACCCGGCGGCGCCGGGACCAGGGGCACGACCACGCGATCGTGCGGCTCGGGATGCCCGGCGTGGTGCGCTCGGTGGTCATCGACACCGCCCACTTCAAGGGCAACTACCCGCCTTTCGCCTCGATCGAGGCCGCCGCGGGTGAGGACTACCCGGTGGCCCAGGAGCTCCCCGAGAGCGCGTGGACCACGATCCTGCCCAAGGTCGCGCTGAAGGGAGACACCGCCAACGTCTTCGAGGTGTCCAGCGATCACCGCTGGACCCACGTGCGGCTGTCCATCTACCCCGACGGCGGGGTGGCCCGGCTGCGGGTGCACGGCTGGCCGGTGGCCGATCCCCGGCACCTGACCGGCACGATCGACCTGGCGGCCCAGGGCAACGGCGGTGCGGTGGTCGACTCTTCGGACGACTTCTACTCCTCGGCCAGCAAGCTGATCCTGCCCGGCAACCCGCCCACCACCCAGGGCGGGTGGGAGAACGCGCGGCGGCGCGACGGGGGCAACGACTACGTGCTCTTCTCCCTGGCCGGGCTCGGCCGGGTGCGCCGGGCGGTGATCGACACCAGCCACTTCCTCGGCAACTCCCCGGGTGAGGTGCAGTTGACCGGCCTGGACGGGCGGGACGCCGATCCGGAGCGGCCGGTCTCCGACCACGGCCCGTGGCTGGAACTGCTGCCCCGCCGGCCCCTGCGGCCCGACTCGGTGCACCGGTTCCGCCCTGCGCGGGAGGCGGTCACGCTGGTCCGGATGGACGTGTACCCGGACGGTGGGATGTCCCGGGTGCGGTTGCTGGGTGAGCTCGAGCCGGAGGCCCTGGACCAGCTGACCCTGCGCTACCTGGCCGCCCTGCCCGGCGGGCACCTGGAGGAGCTGCTGCTCGCGGTGCCGTCGCTCGGCTCGGCCGAGGCCGACGAGCTGCGCTCCTCCCGAGCGACGATCACTGCGGTGCCCCCGGCGTTGCGCAGCTACCTGCTGGACTGAAACATCATGGCGAGAAGGTGTTCCCGAGGGTCTTCGGAAGGGGTGTCGACGAACCCGAGAGAGCGGTAGAGGCCGATCGGGGCGGCCCGCCAGTCCCAGACCGTGAGGGTGACCTCGCGGTCTGCGGCCTGCTCGATCACCGCTCGGACCAGCGCCCGGCCGGCGCCGGTACCCCGCGCCCGGGGATCGACCCACAGGCGCTTCATCTCCACCCGGTCGGCCTCGGTGTGCAGAACGACCAGACCCAGAGGACGTCTGTCAGTCGCCTCCCGGGCCAGGAGGGTGCCGGCCAGGAGTTCGTCGGGACGATCGATCTCGTCCTGGTAGCGCTGGGGGAGAGGACCGTGCGGGGCCAGACCGCGCTCGGCCTTCTCCTGCTCCGTCACCGTCAGGTACTCGGCCAGCAGGCGGGACACCGCCGGTGCATCCTCCGGGCGGGCGGGGGCCACGGTCACGGTCATCGGCCGATCCTACGGACCGCGTCACCGCTGGGAAATCTGATGCGGAGTTCACGGAGGGGAGGAAACACCCGCAACGGGCGCACTATCGTTACCGCATGCCGATCGAGAAGGACACCAAGGACTGGACGTGGGTACTCGATCGCACCTGCCCGGACTGTGGTTACGAGGCCGGGTCGGTGCAGATGTGGCGCCTGCCGTCGCTGATCCGGGCCAACGTCGCCTCCTGGCTGGAGGTGCTGGTCCAGCCGGACGTGCGGCGGCGGCCGAAGGAGGAGGTCTGGTCCCCGCTGGAGTACGCCTGCCACGTGCGCGACACCTTCCGGGTCTTCGACCAGCGTCTGCAGATGATGCTGACCGAGAACGACCCGCTCTTCCCCAACTGGGACCAGGACGACACGGCGCTCCAGGAGCGGTACTGGGAACAGGATCCCGTTCTGGTCTCACGTGAGCTGCTGGCCTCCGGAGACGCCATCGCACACCGGTTCGCCGCGGTCACCGACGCGCAGTGGGCCCGGCCGGGCCGGCGCAGCGACGGCGCCAAGTTCACGGTGGACAGCTTCGCCCGCTACTTCCTGCACGACCCGGTGCACCACCTGCACGACGTGACGTACTGACGGTTCCCCGGTGGAAAGTGGGGGCTGTGGATAACTTTCCAAGACTGTCGGTGGTCCGGTCTACGGTTCCTGAGTATGAGCCCACGGCTGAACGTCGACACCGACGAGCTGCACGGTCTTGCCGCCCGCATCCGCTCGGCGGCCTCCGAGGCCGCCAACACCCACGCCAACCCGGGCGCCATGCGCGCCACCATGGCCGCCCTCGGCGACCCGGGCCTGACCGCGGCCTCGCACACCTTCCTCGAGCGCTGGTCCTACGCCCTCGGTGAGGTGGTGGCCGACGCCGAGCGGCTCGCCGACCAGGTCGCACTGGTGGCCCGGACGTGCGAAGACGCCGAGGCTCTCACGTCCCGGAGCTTCGTGCCGTGAGCGGCTTCGACGAGCGGTGCGGTGAGCCGGGGGCGGTCGCGTGAACGGTTCGACAGAGCTCACGCGCCTGCGGGCCGCGGCCGGGGCGGCCGAGTCGCTGAGCCGCCACCTGCTGGTCATCGCCGACGGGCTTGAGGTCGCGGCTGAGGGCTTTCCCACCCCGGCGGTGGTGCCGTCCCCGGCCTCGGCAGCCATCAGCCACCTGCTCTCCGTCGAGCCGGGCGAGCTGCGTCAGGTCGGTTCGGCCTGCCGTGAGGCGGCCCACGCCTACCGCCGCCACGCCGAGCTGCTCCATCCGGCCATCTCCGGCCTGCAGCGCGCCCTTTCGGCCCCCGCCGATCTGGCCGACGTGCTGGTCACCGACGCCGTGCGGCAGTCGTCCGAGGCCGCCCGGCTCACCGCGTCCACCCTGGCCGGGCTGGCCGCGCTCGCTCCCGAGAAGCCCGCCCGCTGGCGCCGTTGGCTGGCGGGCGCCGACGAGGTCCGCGCCGAAGTCGTGCTGGGCATCGAAGAAGCCACCGAAGATGCGCTCAGCGCCACCGGGCAACTCCTCGTCCAGCGCTTCCGCCCGCCCGGCCCGCAGGCCGCCCTGCAGAGCGCCGAGAGCCTGAAAGCCGTTGTGCAGCAGCCGGGGGAGGCGCTCAAGGCCATGGCCGACTGGCAGACCTGGCGCTCCAACCCGGCCCGGGCTGCCGGGCACCTGGTGCCGGGGCTGGTCGGTGGCGGGCTCTCGGCCGGGCAGGTCGCGGCCGGCCGGGCCGGTCAGCTCCAGCGTGCAGCCCACGCCGCCCAGATCGCCCGCGCCGAAGAGGCCGGGCGTCGCGCGTCCACCGCCGCCGCAGCCCGCTCCGCCCGCTCCGACCTGATCGACCGCAGCACCGCGGCCGTCCCGCAGCAACGGCCCTCGGCCTGGCGGGGAGAAGACGGCCTGGGCCTCAACGCACAGGCGAGCGCGGCTGTCGACACGTTCTCCGCCCTGGCCGCAGCCGGTGAACCCACCCTCACCGCAGCCATGCGCGAGGTCTCCCGCACCGCTCGGGTCGAGCTGGCCGGCCTCGCCCACCGGCTGAAAGACGGAGAGTCCCTGAAGCGGAAGGTGGCCACCCAGCAGGCCAGCACCGGAGGTTCGCTCCCGGTGCTGCTCGACCGGGCGCAAGACGCGGTGCGCTACACCGTGGTCCTGGCCGACCGCTCCTACGTCTCCGGCGTGGCCCAGGTCGCCGCCCTGCTCGAGAGCCGCGGCTACCACAACCTCACCGTCCACAACGCCTGGCAGTCCAGCCGGTACCGCGGCATCAACACCACCTGGGCCGACCCGTCCACCGGCATCGCCTTCGAGGTCCAGTTCCATACCCCGGCCACCTGGCGCGTCACCCGCGAGACCCACCGCGCCTACGAGGAGTTCCGCCAGGTCGGCACCACCCAGGCCCGCAAAGACGAGCTGTCCGCCCAGATCGGCGCCGCCTACCGCACCGCCCCCGTCCCGGCCGGCGTCAGCCGGCTCAGCGCCCAGGCCCTGCCACCCTCCAGCGTGGTCGAGCGCGTCCCGATCGACTACACCGTCCACGCCGGCCTGGGCGTCGCCGCCGCCCCCTCCGCCACCCAGGCCTCGGAGGAGATCACGGAGCGCGCAGCGGCTCGGGAAACACCCAAGTCAGGAGGCCGCCCGGCCAACGAATAGTTAGCCGAGCCGAGCCGGGTTGAGCCGAGCTGGTTCAGCGGCGTCGGGCGTTTCGGTGCCGGGCTGTTCTGGCCGACCAGCCTGGTCAGCGGGCGAGCCAGGCGTCGGGTGCCTCGGCCATCTCCCGCACCGTCGTGGGCAGCTCGCCCGTGAGCACGTCCTGCAGAGTGGTCTCGTCGAGCACCATCCGCAGCGAGTGCCGCATCGCCACCCACACCGTGGGCAGGTGCTCGGCCACCCCGGTGTACGCGGTCTCGTGCGGGCGCAACCCCCGCACCTCGGCCAGCGGCCCGTCGACCACCCGGATCACCGAGCCGATGGTGATCTGGTCGGCCGGGCGGGCCAGGGCGTAGCCGCCGTCGGCGCCGCGCTGGCTGCGCACCAGCCCGGCCCGGCGCAGCTCGGAAAGGATCGCCTCGACGAACTTGCGGGGCAGATCCTGCTGAGCGATCAGCACGTCCACCTTGACGAGCTCAGGTGATTTCGAGGCGAGCATCAGCAACGCCCGGACGGCGTAGTCGGTCTTGGCGGAGATCTGCACGGCCTTATTCTCCCAATACCGCGGGCCCGGCGCCGCCCGGCCCAGCCCGACACGCCCAGACGGGCGGGCCGGGCGGCGCCGGCCGGACCGGGACGCAGCGGGGCAGACGCAGGACAGGCGTACGACTGGTCTCTAGGGGACGGCGATCGTCCGGGGTGCGCCGCTGGTGCGCAACCAGACCTCGCGGCCCGGCTCCAGCGCGAGCGCCTCGGCCTGCACGCGGGTGAGCTGCACCCACGGTTCGCTCACCGCACCCGACCGGCCCCCGGTGGTGCGCAGCTCGGCCCGCACCTCGAAGCCCACCCGGGTCAGCTTGGTCACCGTGGCCTCGACCGAACCGTCGGCCGCCGAGCCCAGCACCTCGATGTCGTGCGGGCGCACCAGCTGACCGTCGAGCGTGGTCACCGGCCCGAGGAACTTCATCACGAAGTCGTTGGCCGGCTTGTCGTACAGGTCGTCGGGCGATCCGGTCTGCTCGATCTTCCCGCCGTTGATCACCACGATCTCGTCGGAGACCTCCAGGGCCTCCTCCTGGTCGTGGGTCACGAAGATGGTGGTCACGTGCATCTCGTCGTGCAGGTTACGCAGCCAGTCGCGCAGCTCCTTGCGCACCTGGGCGTCCAGGGCACCGAACGGCTCGTCCAGCAGCAGCACCTCGGGCTGCACGGCCAGGGCCCGGGCCAGCGCCATCCGCTGGCGCTGCCCGCCGGACAGCTGCGAGGGCAGCCGGTCGGCGAACTGCTCCAGGTGCACCAGCTCCAGCAGTTCCATCACCCGCTTGCGGATCTCCGCCTTGGGCTTGCGCCGGATCTCCAGGCCGAAGGCCACGTTCCGGTACACCGACAGGTGCTTGAACGCGGCGTAGTGCTGGAACACGAAGCCCACGCTGCGCTTCTGCGGGGGCAGCCAGGTGGCCTGCACGCCCTCGATCTCCACCACGCCGCTGTCGGGGAACTCCAGGCCGGCGATGATCCGCAGCAGCGTGGACTTGCCTCCGCCGGAGGGGCCGAGCAGGGCGGTCAGCCGCCCGGTGGGCACCTCCAGGTCCACGTCGGACAGGGCGACGAAGTCGCCGAAGCGCTTGTTGATCCCGGTAACCGCGATGCTCACTTCTTCTGCTCCTTCGGCCGCAGCAGGGCGATGATGACGATGAAGAGGACCGCCACGCACATCAGCAGGAAGGCCGCGGTGAACGCGTCCTGCTCGGCCTGGGCCCCGAACTCCTGGTAGGCGTCGTTGACGAAGAGCGTGAGGGTCTGCGACTCGCCGGCCACGCTGCCGCTGACCACGCGCACCGCGCCGAACTCACCCAGCGAACGGGCCAGGCTGAGCACCACGCCGTAGGCCAGGGCCCACTTGATGGTCGGCAGGGTGATCCGCACGAACCGCTGGAAGGCGTTGGCGCCCAGCGACTGTGCGGCCTGGTCCTGCTCGGTCCCGGCCTCCTCGAGCACCGGGATCACCTCGCGCACCACCAGCGGCAGGGCGACGATCACGGTGGCCAGGATCAGGGCCGGGGTGGCGAAGATGATCTGGATGCCCAGGTCGTTCAGCGCCGGGCCGAACCAGCCGCCCGAGCCGTAGACGAAGATCAGCGCGATACCCACCACGATCGGCGAGATCGAGACCGGCAGGTCGATGATCGCGTTCAGCAGGCGGCGGCCGGGGAAGCGGTAACGCACCAGCAGGATCGCGATACCGACCCCGAACACGGTGTTGATCGCCACGCTGATCAGCGCCACCAGCACGCCGAGGCGGGCCGCCGACTGCAGGTCGGGATTGCGCAGCGACTCCAGCACCGGATCGAGACCGTTCTCGAAGGTGTGCTCGACCACCGTGCCGACCGGCAGGGCGACCAGGCCGAGCACGTAGACCACCGCGATGGTCCGCAGGATCCAGCGGGTGGCCGGGTTGCCCGGGCGGCTGCGCCGCCGGGGGGAGCGGACCACCACCGGCGGACGGCCGTCGTCGCCGTCCGAGGACGTCTTCAGGGAAACCGAGGCAGTGTCAGTCACGGCGGGCCGCCAGTCTCTGCAGCGAGTCGAGCAGCACCAGCACGATCACGGCGACCACCAGCAGGATGGTGGCGACCGCGGCCGCCCCGGTCGTGTCGTTCTGCTCGATCAGCTTGAGGATGTACGCACTGCTGACCTCGGTCTTGCCGACCAGGTTGGCCGAGATCAGGATGACCGAACCGAACTCACCCAGCGCCCGGGCGAAGGCCAGGGCCGACCCGGCCAGCACGGCCGGGGCGATGGTGGGCAGGATGATCCGGCGGAAGACGGTGAAGCCGGAGGCCCCGAGCGAGGCCGCGGCCTCCTCCACGTCGCGTTCCATCTCGATCAGCACCGGCTGCACCGAGCGCACCACGAACGGCAGCGTCACGAACAGCAGGGCCACGACGATGCCGGTGCGGGTGCCGACCAGGTCGACACCGAACGGGCTCTGCGGGCCGTAGAGCGAGATCAGCACCAGGCCGGCCACGATCGTGGGCAGGGCGAACGGGATGTCGATGACCACCTCGACCAGCCGCTTGCCCGGGAACGAGTCCCGCACCAGCACCCAGGCCACCAGCGTCCCCATCACCGCGTTGACCACGGTGACCAGCAGGGCCGCGCCGACACTGAGCCGGATGGCGTCGAGGGCGTTCGGTGCGGTGATCGAGTCCCAGAACTCACCGAAGCCGCTCTGGAAGGCCACCACCACGATCGAGGCGATCGGCAGCAGCACGATCAGCGAGAGCCACAGCACGCCGACGCCCAGCCCGAGGCCGGACGCCGACGTGAGCCGGCCCGAGGAGACCGGTCGCGGCCGCCGCCGGGGCGGGGCCGGGACCGGGTTTTCCACGGAGGAGGAGGCCATCTCAGGTCAGCCCCGGAGCTTGGTGACGATGCCGTCGTCGCCGAAGAACTTCTTGTCCACCTCGGACCAGCCGCCGAGCTCGTCGATGGTGGTCAGGTCGGCCACGGCCGGGAACGGGGCGGCCGGGTCGTTGGCCCCCTCGACGCCGGTGGCCTCGACCCCGTCGATGACCGGGCGGTAGCCGTGCTTGGCCAGGATGGTCTGACCCTCGGTGCTCTCGATGTACTCGAGGAACTTGGAGGTCGCCTCCGGCGCCTCGGTGGTCACCGCGGCCGGGTTCTGGATCAGCAGGGTGGACTCGGGGACCACGTAGTCGAGTTCCTCGCCGGCGGCGCGCGCCGCGATGGCCTCGTTCTCGTAGGAGATCAGCACGTCGCCGGTGCCCTTGATGAACGCGTCGGTGGCGTTGCGGCCGCTGTCGTTCCAGCTCACCACGTTGCCGATGAAGCTCTTCAGGTAGGTCTCGGCCGCGGCCTCGTCGTTCGAGTCGCCGAGGGCCTGCGAGTAGGCGCCCAGCAGGTTCCACTTCGCCGCACCCGAGGTGCCCGGGTCGGCGGTGACGATCTCGACGCCCGGCTTGGCGATGTCGTCCCAGCCCTTGATGCCCTTGGGGTTGCCCTTGCGGGTCACGATCACCACGACCGAGCTGGAGGCGATGCCCTTGGTCGAGCCGGCGCTCTGCCAGTCCTCGCCGACCTTGCCGGCGTCGACGACCTTGGTCATGTCCGGCTCCAGCGAGAAGGCGACCAGGTCGGCCTTCTGCCCGGCGATCACGGCCCGGGACTGGGCCCCGCTGGCGCCGTAGGAGCTCTTGAAGGTGACGCCCTCGCCGTCCGGCGTCGCGGAGAACTGCTCGCCGAGGTCGTCGTAGGCGGACTTGATCACCGAGAAGCCGACGATGTCGATCTCGTTCTCGGCGCCTCCGCCGCCGCCGGAGCTCGAGCTCGTGCCGTCGTTCGAACCGCAGGCGCTCAGCCCGACCGCGGAGGCTGCCAGCAGGGCGAGCACGGAGACCGTGCGGCCGCGTCCACGCAGAACGTTCATCTCGAGGGGACTCCAAGTCTGTACGGGCCGTCCGTGGGCCCGGGAAGCGGACGAGAAATGGCGGTGCTGGGCAGTACGGGGAGGTGCTGGGGCAGTTCGCCGGGCCGGTCGGGCGACTCGGTGGCGGTAACCATACATTAACTCTATCGCTCTACTAGAGAATAGAGGAAAAACAGGGTTTGTGGAACGAACCTCCGTGACGGTTCGGTGAAGTTCGTCGATGTGCCGTTACCGGACGGCGCCCGAAGTGGTCAGTGCCTTCTCAAAGCCCCCACAAACCAAAGGACGTCCGCGAGCCGTAGGGCTCACGGACGTCCTCAAGCAGTGGTTGGGTTAGGAAGAGGGCTAACCCAGCTGCTCCACCACGTAGTCGATGCAGCTGAGCAGCGCACTTACGTCGTCCGGGGCGACCGCGGGGTAGACCGCGAGGCGGAGCTGGTTGCGGCCCAGCTTGCGGTAGGGCTCGGTGTCGACGATCCCGTTCGCCCGCAGCACCCGGGCCACCGTCGCGGCATCCACCCCGTCGAAGTCGACGGTGCAGACCACCTGGCTGCGAGCGGCCGGGGTAGCCACGAACGGGCTGGTGTAGGGCATCTTCTCGGCCCAGGTGTAGATCCGCTCACTGGAGTCGGCGGTGCGGGCGACCACCCAGTCGAGCCCGCCGTTGGCCAGCATCCAGTCGATCTGCGAGGCCATCAGTGCCACCGTGGCCACGGCCGGGGTGTTGAGCGTCTGGTTCTTACGGGAGTTGGCGATCGCGGTCTCGAGGTCGAGGAAGTCGGGGATGTAGCGGCCGGACGCGGCGATCCGCGCACTGCGCTCCAGGGCGGCCGGCGACAGCACGGCGAACCAGAGGCCACCGTCGGAGGCGAAGCTCTTCTGGGGAGCGAAGTAGTAGGCGTCGGTCTGCGCGATGTCCACCGGGAGGCCGCCCGCGCCGGAGGTGGCGTCGATCAGCATCAGGGAGTCCGCATCGGCGCCGGGAACCCGCAGGACGGGGGCCATGACTCCGGTCGAGGTCTCGTTCTGGGGCCAGGCGTAGACGTCCACCCCCTCCTCGGCGTGCGGCTGCGCCAGGTCTCCGGCCGGTGCCTCGATCACCGTGCCGGCACCCAGGAACGGGGCCTTGGCGGTGATCGAGGCGAACTTGGCCGAGAACTCGCCGAAGGTCACGTGCTGGGCGCGGTGGCGCACCAGGTTGTGGGCCGCGATGTCCCAGAACGCGTTGGACCCGCCGTTGCCGAGCACCACCTCGTAGCCCTCGGGGAGCGAGAACAGTTCGCCCAGCCCGGCCCGGACCCGGCCCACCAGGTCCTTCACCGGGGCCTGGCGGTGCGAGGTGCCGAGCACGGTGCGCTCGATGGAGGCCAGGTAGGCGACCTGCTCGGGGCGGATCTTGCTGGGCCCGGAGCCGAAACGGCCGTCGGCGGGCAGCAGGTTCGCCGGGATGACGATGGACTCGGCGGCGGTCGGCTCACTCACGCGGGCAAGTGTCGCAGGCCCGGCCGCCGCCCCGCCCGTCAATACCCCGTGACGCTCTCGAGGGCCCGTGAGCCCTCCCCGACATAACGGGCGGAGGGGCGCACCAGCCGGCCGGTGGCCTTCTGTTCCAGGATGTGCGCCGACCACCCGGCGGTGCGGGCACAACTGAACAGGGGCGTGAACATCCGGGCCGGTACCTCGGCGAAGTCCAGCATCACGGCCGCCCAGAACTCCACGTTGGTGGCCAGCACCCGATCCGGGCGCCGGGCCTGCAGCTCGGCCAGGGCGGCCTGCTCCAGGGCCCGGGCCACCTCGAACCGGGGTGCCTTGAGCCGCTCGGCGGTCGCCCGCAGCACCTGGGCCCGCGGGTCCTCGGCCCGGTAGACCCGGTGCCCGAAGCCCATCAGTCGCTCACCCCGGTCGAGCAGGTCCTTCACGTAGGCCTCGGCGTCACCGCGCTGCTCCACCCCTTCCAGCATGTGCAGCACCCGCGAGGGCGCGCCCCCGTGCAGCGGGCCGGACATCGCGCCGACCGCACCGGACAGTGCTGCGGCCACGTCGGCCCCGGTCGAGGCGATCACCCGGGCGGTGAAGGTGGACGCGTTCATCCCGTGCTCGGCGGCCGAGACCCAGTAGGCGTCGACCGCCTCCACGTGCTTCGGGTCCGGCTCGCCCCGCCACTGGATCATGAAACGCTCGGTGCTGGTCCGGCCCCGGTCCACCAGCTCCGGCGGCACCACCGGCAGATCCTGCCCACGCGCCGACTGGGCCACGAACGAGAGACCGGTCGCCGAGACCCGGGCCAGGTCGGCGCGGGCCTGGGTGACGTCGATGTCGAGCAACGGCCGCAGCCCCCATTGCGCAGCCAGCTGGGCCAGAGCGCTCTGCAGGTCGACCCGGACGTCGCCGGTGCGCACCGGCAGTGGGAACGGTTCGGCCGGCGGCAGCCCGGGGGCGAAGGCGTTGTCCACCAGCAGACCCCAGACCTGGCCGAAGTCGACCCGCCCGGCCAGGTCGACCAGATCGACGCCGCGGTAGCGCAGCGCCCCGCCGTCCCGGTCGGGTTCGGCGATGACGGTCTCGAAAGCGACCACGCCCTCGAGCCCCGGAACGAATTCGCCCATCACGGAATCCTTTTCTGCTGGGAGACAACCTGACAACCAGTGCAGCGCAGCCTGATCGGCGGGGGTAGGGCGTCCGGCATGTCCAACGCCACATTCCTTGCCCCAGTGCAGACTGGGCCCATGAGCATCGAGCCCGTCGACCCGGCGTTCAGCACCCAGCGGCTGTCCTACCAAGTGCCCGGTCTGGCCGAGACCGCGCTGGCCGACACCCCGCTGGCCCAGTTCCGGCACTGGTACGACGACGCGCTGGCGCACCCGGAGGTGAGCGAGCCGAACGCGATGGCGCTGGCCACGGTCGACCCGCACGGAGCCCCGACGGTGCGCACGGTGCTGCTCAAGCACGCCGAGCGCCTGGGGTTCGTGTTCTTCACCAACTACGGCTCCCGCAAGGGCCTCGAACTGACCGCGAACCCGCTCGCCGCGCTCGACCTGGTCTGGATGCCGCTGCACCGGCAGGTCACGGTGCGTGGGGTGGTGGAACGGGTGGACGAACGGGCCACCGCCGAGTACTTCCGCTCCCGGCCGTGGGGCTCACGCATCGGGGCCTGGGCCAGCCACCAGTCGCGGGTGGCCGCCTCCCGGGCCGACTTCGTCGACCGTTGGCGGGATTTCAGCGAACAGTGGCCGGACACCGGTCAGGCCGAGGACGTGCCGGTGCCGCCGAACTGGGGCGGTTTCCTGGTGCGACCGGTGGAGGTCGAGTTCTGGCAGGGCCAGCCGTCGCGGATGCACGACCGGCTGGTCTTCCTGCCGGCCGCCGCCGATCCGCAGGACGTGCGGATCACCGCCGACGCCGGCCTGCCTCTGCTCGACGATGCTTCGGGCTGGCAGATCGTGCGCCGGGAGCCCTGAAGAACCCCATTGAGGACGATGGTGAGCGGCCCGGGTGGGCCACTCACCATCACCCGGGTTCGCAGTAGCGGTTCCAGGCCGCCTCGGCCTCGTCGTCCCGGCCGGCGCCGCCGAGCACCGCGGCCAGCCGGGCGCCCAGCCCATGGGTCTGTTCCTGCTCGGCGGCGGCGGCCGCACCCTCGGCCGCCTCCCGCAGGTCGGCCACCGCTCCCTCGAGATCGCCCAGTTCGGCGCGCAACTGTCCGCGCAGTCCCTGCAGGTCGCGGGCCGACCAGGCGTCGTCGAGCTCGTGGTACTCCTGCACCAGCGGGTCGGCTACCGCCATCGCCTCCTCGAAACGCCCGGCCAGAGCCAGCAGCCGGGCCCGCTGCTCGGCCACCGCCACCCGGTGCCAGCGCAGCTGGTGCTCGCCCGCGGCCCGCTCCGCGGGCTGCAGCCGGCGCCCGGCCAGGGCCCGGGCCCAGGCGTCGAGCGTCTCGTCGGCCTCGTCGAGCGCGTCCAGGGCCGCCCCGTCACCGGAGGCGGCCCGCACCGCGGTGACCCGTTCCCGGCGGCAGGTCGCGGCCCGGGCCCAGTCGCCCCCGGCCTCGGACAGCTCGGCCGCCCGGAGCAGGTCGGCCGCCACCCGCCCGGGCCGGCCGGCCAGCCGGGCCGCCAGTTGCCAGGCCTCGGCCTGGCCGATCGGATTGCCGTTGCGGGCGTGCCACTGGGCGCTGCGGATGGCCAGGCGCCGGGCCGGGCCGACCGGCGTTCCGGCCGTCGAGTTCGCCTCGGCCGCAGCGAACGCCGCGGCCCCGGCCAGGTGCATCCGGGACGCCACCTCGGCCGGGATCTGCCCCGGCACCGGCTCCACGTCGTCCGGTGCGGCCCCCGGCGTCTTCAGCGGCGCCGTCTCCAGTCCTTCGGCCCGCAGCACCTCGGCCACGTCGGCCAGCGCCGCCTCGGCCGCGGCGGCCGCGGCGAACGGCCGGTCGAGCGCCAGCAGCACCCGGGACAGGTCGACCCGGCACTGCCCGGCCAGGGCCGGGGGCGCGTACTTGTCCAGCAGGGGCACGGCCCGGGCCAGGTCGGCGGCGGCCAGGGAGGTCTCTCCGGTGCGGTGCCGCAGCATGGCCGAAGCGGCCAGCAGGGTACCCAGAACCGGCCCCTCGCCCGCCCTTTCGGCATCCCCGACAGCGGTGTTCCAGACCGACAGGGCCGCACCGGGATCGGTCTCGGCCAGCAGCGTGGCCAGGTCGGCCCCGGCCTGCGCACGCTCCAGCGGCCGCACTCCCACCGGCAGCGTGGCGACCGCCTGCATCAGCGTGCTCACCGCGTTGTGCCGTGGTTCGTCGCGGGCCCGCAGGCGCAGCATCCGGGTGAGGGCGCGCAGGTGCCGGTGCTCCAGCCGTTCCGGTGGCACCGAACGCAGCTGGGCCACCGACGTCTCCAGCGGGTCGAAGTTCACCAGGTCGAGGGTCTGCGCCAGTTCGCGCACCTCTTCCGGTGACATCTGCGCCCGGATCCGCTCGATCGCGTCCAGCCGGCGCCGGGGCTGCTGGGTGTCCTCACCGCTGGAGAAGGGCCGCTGGCCGGGGGAGTTCGAGGGGGTCACCGGGATCGGGGTGGTCATGAACGGGCCGATCAGCGACGTCGGCATGGAGGCCGGGCCGAACGGCTCGGCCACCGCCGGGTCGTGGATCGGCTGGACCTCGGTGTCCTCTTCCTCCTCGGCGTCGGGCTCAGCTTCGGGTTCTTCCGGATCGGGGGAGACCGGGAGCAGGGCGGTGGCCTCGACCGGGACCGAGCCGTGCACCGGCACCAGCTGGGAGATCTGCTCGGGCACGGGCACCCCGGCCATCGCCGCGATCTCCCGGGCCAGCACCAGCCGGGACAGCGCCTCGCCGAGGTCGGGGCCCGGGCTCAGCCCGGCCACCTCCGCGGTCAGCTCCTCGATCCGGTCCATCGCCGGGCCCGGGTCGATCAGCCGATTCCCGGCCGCGGCGAGCACACAGGCCTGCTCGTGCAGCAGCGCCTCGAGGTGCAGTCCGGCCCGCTGGAGCCGCTCGGTGGCCTCCTGAGCGGCGGTCATCAGTGGCCGGTCAGGGGCGAGATCCGCCGGGTGCGAGGCGATTTCCTCGAGAGTGAGCCAGCCGTCCAGCCGGGCCGCGGCCCGCTCGGCGTCGGTCTGGCCCCGCGTCTGGGCGGTGGGCCGGGTCGCCCGCCAGGCGGTCAGCACCGCCTGCATCGCCTCGATCGCGTCGATCCGCAGCGCGTCCTCGAACTCCTTGGCCAGCACGGTGATGTCGGCCGGCACCCCGTCGCCCTGGGCCCGGCGGCCACCGCGCACCGGCGGGGCCCACTCCGGGAGCCCGGCCCGGTCGAACGCATCCAGCGGCATGTCCGGCAGCGGGCCGGAACCCAGGGTCTCGCGCAGCCCGTCGCCGATCGCCGAGGTCTCGTTGCGCCCGTCGAAAAGCGTTGCCAGCCGGTTGCTCACCGCCAGCACGCGCTCGCCGAGGGCACCGACCGTGAGGTCTTCGGTGTGGGCCAGGGCCGGGGGCAGCGTGCTCGCCCGGGCGGCTGGCAGCACCACCTCGTTGGCCCGCCCGGCCTCGCTCAGCCCCCAGACCAGCCGGGCGATCGCCGAGGCGGTGCCCAGCTGCTCCAGCGGTTCGGGGGTGACCGCCAGCGCGGGCAGCCACTCCCGCAGCAGGTCCAGCCCGTGCCGCAACCGCCCGGCCCGGGCGCAGGCCAGGATCTGGTCGGCGGCCCCCATGCCGCGCAGGGCACTTGCGGCCAGCACGTCGCCGCCCGCGTCGCCGGCGATCCCGGCGGTGGCGGCCGCCGTGGCCAGCCGGGCCCGGATCAGCCTCACCGCCCGAACGTGCTCGGAAGCCGCCGCGCCGACCGCCCCGGTACGCAGCAGTGCGGGCAGCACCGCACCGATCACTCCGGCCGGCTGCGCCTCGCACTCGGTCATCGGCGCCCGCAGCACCGGCGCGGCGTGCTCGATCGCCCGCTGGTAGGCGCCCACCGCCACCAGGTGCCGCACCTGTTCGGCCTGCTCGCACTCGGCGCAGCCGACCCCGGCGGGAGCGGGCCCGGCGGCCAGCCAGGCCTCGAGCAGGTCGCCGGCAGCCAGCGAACCCTGCACGTGCTGGGTGAACAGGAACCGGGCGCGCAGCACCGGCCCCGGATGCTCCCCGGCCTCGGCGTAGCGCTGCTCGGCGCCGGTGACGATGTGGTTGATCAGGGAGCGCGAGACGTCGGGGTAGGGCAGCAGCCCGGCCGCTGCCTCGGCCAGGTTGGCCAGCACCCGGCGCCGCAGGTCCTCGCCCATCCAGCCAGGGGCCTCGTCGTAGCGGGCGGTCAGCCAGCCCAGCAGTTCCGGCACCCGCCAGTGCCGCCCGCCGATCAGACAGGCCGTCAGCAGGGTGCTGCGGATCTCGGTGCCCAGCCGGCCGACCTCGTGGGCCCCGCCCGCGCGGGTCACCGAGGGCAGCAGACCGTCCAGGGCACGGATCTGCCCCGGGCCCGCCGGAAGGGTCGCGGCAGCGGCCAGTGCCGTGTGAATCTCCTCGGACGCCGTGCTCACCCGACCGATCATGCCTTCTCCCACCCCTTCCTGTCGGCCGACCGGGTGATCGAAGGGGTGCTGTACGCCGAAGGTGAAAATCCGTTGCACTCCTCCGGGGCGTCTACGTACCTTCGAGGCACACGGGAAGGGAGGTGGTCCGAACAGTGATTTCACATCGGACGCGTGAGGTGGCGGCCGCCTAGCCGCTGCAGTTCCGGACGGACTGCTCTCGATACCCGAGAGTGATTCCACGGCCGTCAGCGGCCGGCGAAATCCCAGGCAGTCACCGCAGCCCGCAGGGGTCCGTATCGTCCAGCGGACACCGCCGGAGAATCCGGCGAGCCTGCGGGCTGTTGCCTGCCCGGGCACAGGTCGAACACAGGCCGGACACCGAAACCGCCCCGGAGCGTTCCGGTCGGCGTACGTTCGGTGAAGGGCAGGCCGTCGAACCCCCGGTGGATGGTGCCGGGTTGCCCGGTGGCGGACAATGGGCCCCGTGAGCGACCTCATCGACACCACCGAGATGTATCTGAGAACGATCTTCGAGCTCGAGGAAGAGGGCGTCGTCCCGCTGCGGGCCCGGATCGCAGAGCGCCTCGGCCACTCCGGGCCGACCGTGTCCCAGACCGTGGCCCGGATGGAACGTGACGGTCTTCTGCACGTCACCGGTGACCGGCACCTCGAGCTGACCGAGATCGGCCGGGCCAAGGCCACCCGGGTGATGCGCAAGCACCGCCTCGCCGAGCGGCTGCTGCTCGACGTGATCGGCCTGGAGTGGGAACTCGTCCACGACGAGGCCTGCCGCTGGGAACACGTGATGAGCGACCACGTCGAGCAGAAGCTGCTCAAGATGCTGGCCGGTCCGCTGGAGAGCCCCTACGGCAACCCGATCCCGGGCCTGGAGGAACTCGGTGGCCCGCAGGCTGCCCCGGGTGCCTTCCGGGAAGGGGTGGTGAGCCTGCCCGACGCGGTCGCGGCCGACTCCGCCGCCCCGCAGAGCAGCGAGCTGATGATCCGTCGTCTCGGCGAGCGCCTGCAGATCGACACCGAGCTGATGAAGCAGCTGCAGGGGGCCGGCATGGTCCCCGGCTGCCGGGTCCAGGCCCAGCGCACCCCCACCGGCTACCTGGTCAACGTGGTGAAGGTGCCCGAGATGCGCTCGGCGCCCGGGTCCGACGTCGGCGTGGCGCTGCTGGCCGACGTGGCCCGTCATGTCTTCGTCGAGGCGGTCTGACCGGGTCCTGCGCACAGCTCACACCACCTCCGCGAGCCCTCGTCCGCCCGGACGAGGGCTCGTCGGCGTTCCGGGCCGGGCCGCAGCACGAACCCGCAGACCAGAACAGCCTTCCAAATAGCCCTCTCACTGCACCGCTTTCCACCCGGAAGCCCTCATTACCAGCCGGTCCCACGCCGGTCAAAAGCAGATGGCCGGTTCCGGGCCTTCCGCAGCGTGTCGAGCTGAACAAGAGGTAACAGGTACTTGTGGGGCTTCTGTGAGTCACCCCAATGGCGGGTAGGTCTGCTCCGATCGAGGGACAGATGCTCACCCGAAGGCGTGAACTCGGTCACCGAACGTAAAGTTTTCCCCCAGCTCCGTGACCCAGACGTGACATCGCTTCGTCGCGTCAGGTAGCTTCGCGTTCGCTTCTCTCCCTCCGAGAAGCCCCCGAGGCGGACGCCGAGCTCTGCCACCACCCCGGGGCAACCTGAACACCGCATGGCAGAGGCGGGGGACCCATTTCCGGGGTGTCCGATCCGGGCGCTCCTTGGGGTGAAGCCGCGAAGCCGTCCACGACCCGCGAGGTCAGGGACGGAGTCCGGCCGGGTGACTTCTCCCACCCGAACCCGACAGCTGACCTCGTAGGCGTCCGGAGAGGTAAACCGTGACCACTCGCGCCACGGCGCGCCATCGCGCGCCCGTTCGTGCTGCAACACCCCTGAAGTCCCTCGGGACGGCCGTCACCGGTCAGATGTCGGTGATCGGTCGAGGCGGGGCCGTGATCGCCATGTCCGGCGGTCTGGTCGCCTCGATGGGCATGTCCTCCCAGGCCTCCACCCGGACCTCGCCCGAGGTCGCCGCGGCTCCGGCCACGGCCCCGATCGCGGTCCAGCCGGCCGTCGCGTTCGCCGGCGGCCTGATCGCCGCCCCGGGTGGCGCGCAGACTTCGGCGGCACCCCTCACCGCCCCGGTCGCGGCGACGGTATCCTTCGAAAGCAGTGATTTCACCGCAATTCCGAAGAAGGTCGTTGTCCCCGTCGCAAGCGGGGAGTTGTCGACGGGTTCGAACGTGTCCAGTTCTTACGGCAGTGCGCGCGGCACCTCGGTGCTGGCCGTTGCCTCGCGCTACCTCGGGGTCCCCTACCGGTACGGCGGCACCACGCCGATCGCCTGGGACTGCTCGGGGGCCATGCAGTACATCTTCAACCAGGTCGGCGTCGCGCTGCCGCGCACGGCGAACCAGCAGATGCTGGCCGCCACCCGGATCTCGCGGTCCGAGGCACAGCCCGGTGACCTGGTGTTCTTCAGCAACGGCGGGGCCGCCTACCACGTGGGTCTCTACGCCGGCGGCAACATGATGTACGACGCGGGCCGCACCGGGACGTCGTTCAGCAAGCGGGCGATCTGGACCAGCGCGGTCAGCTTCGGCCGGATCGGCTGATCCGGGCGGTCACCCGCCCGAGCCTGCACGGAAGCCCCGCCCGGGTGGCGGGGCTTCCGCTGTTTGCCATTCCTTCATCCGGTGGTGACGTACGCGGCGCAGATCACTGAGAGAAAGGGAGTGATCTGGTCAGGGGTTCCCGCTTACCCTGTCATCCAGGGTCCGACAAGCTGGCATTCCGGTGAGGAGGTCGTAGTGGCTGGTCACATACGCGACTTCCTGGCCGCCAGGGCGCGGTCCCATACGGGGTTACCAGGGCATCCTGCCCAGGCCCGCACCACCCACGCGTTCGAGATACAACCCGAAATACCTGCGGCCGTGTGCCGCCCAGCCAAGGCGTCGTTCCACTCGGAACGGCGCCTTTTGTCGTCCCGGGACCCAGGAGGTGGCCGCTCATGCGCACCCTCGTTCTGAACGCCGGCTACGAGCCGTTGGCCGTCGTCTCCTTCCGCCGGGCCGTCGTGCTCGTCCTCGCGGGTAAAGCCGCAGTGGTCGAGAGCGGTCCGCACCCAGTGGTCAGCGAGATGCTGACCGTCCCCCGGCCGTCGGTGATCGTGCTCCAGCGCTACGTGAAGGTGCCGCACGGCCGGGTGATCCCGGTCAGCCGGCGCGGTGTGCTGCGGCGGGACGAGCACCGGTGCGGTTACTGCGACAGCCACGCCACCACGATCGACCACGTGCTGCCGCGCAGCCGGGGCGGTCAGGACACCTGGGAGAACCTGGTGGCCTGCTGCATGCGGTGCAACAACGTCAAGGGCAGCCGCACCCCGGAGGAGATGGGCTGGACGCTGTCGGTCCGGCCGCGGCCACCGCGCGGTCCGGCCTGGGTGGTTCGCGGGGCCGACGTGCGTGAGCCCTCCTGGGAGGAGTACCTGGGCTCGGCCGCCTGATCAGCGGTGCCGGCCAAAGCACAGATCGCCCTGGCGGAAACCGAAGTTTCCGCCAGGGCGATCTGTGACTGCCACGGTCTGGGCCAGGAAGTCCCTCCAACCCCTGGCTCAAACCGGGAGATCCAAGGTACTGGCCGCTGCGGGAGCCGGCCGGGGGAGCAACTGCGGTGGGACGACGCCGCCCGGGCCGCGTGGAGCCGAACCCGGGCGAACGAGAAGATTCTGGTGCACCGGCGCTCTCGGCGCCGGTGCGTCGAAGAGCCTGCCACACCGATGCTGATTTAGCAAAGTGCTATGACTCCACGTAATCGGCCTACGGATATGAGCAGGTCGTCCGGAAGTGACTGATACGTATAGCGAGATCAGTCGTCGGTCGGCGCGCGGCCCGTATCGAACCGCACACTGCCCGTCCAGGCAGACCCGGGCGTCAGCTCGACCGGCTGCAGCAGAGCCGGCTCGATACAGACCCAGCCGGTCTCGGATCCGTCCGGCACGTCGCCCAGGCCGTGACCCGCTCCGGGGTTCCAGACCACCCGGTCAGGAAAGCCGTTGGCGGTGACCAGCAGTCGGCCCAGCTCGGGGTCCTCCAGGGCCACCGGGCCGGAGGCTCCTTCGATCGACACGTCGCGGGAGGTCAGGGCGGGCACCGAGCCCCCCGCAGGGGCGAAGGTGTAGGCCGGGCCGCCGGCGTTGTCCGCCGCCGCCCGGCCGCCGAGCCCGGAGATCACCGTGTCGGGGTCACCGACTGTGAAGTAGCTGTGCAGAGCGGCGGTGAAGCTCCACGGCGCGTCGCCGGTGTTGCGGGCGGTCAGCTCCAGGTCCAAGGTCTGGCCCTCGGCCCGGGCGCTCAGCACCAGTTCGAACGAGTGCGGCCAGATCGCCCGGGTGTCCGTGTCGTCAACGAGTTTCGCGGTCCAGGTGCCCGGCCCGGACTCCACCTCCGTCCAGGCCCGGTTACGGGCCACGCCGTGCTTGGGCAGCGGCCCGCGCCCGGCGAACTGAGGGAAGATCACCGGGACGCCGCCGCGGATGGCCTTGCCCGGCCCGCACTCCGCGGTCGGGCTCAGCCACAGCCGGGGCCGGCCACCGGCCGGGGTCCAGCCGGTCACGTGCCCGCCGTGCGCGCACACCACGAGCTCGGCGCCGTCCGGTGCGGTCAGGGTCTGCGAGGAGCAGGGATCGATCGCCATGGCGGCATTCTGGCCGGTCGCCGCGCCGGGCCGGCGGCCAGCGCGCCGCCGTTAACCCGGATTACTAATCGGGTACACCCCGATAGCATCGACGCGGCAAAACCCTTCCTGGTGAAAGGTCCTTCGATGCACGACCCGCGCGCCCTGCTCGACCCGGGCACAGAGGCGGTTCGCCGGCTCGCCCGCCGTGGCTACACCCTGGACACCGCAGCCCTGGAGGAGTTGCTGTCCAGCCGGAACGCCGGCATCAAGGCGGCCGACGACCTGCGCGCCGAGTCCAAGAAGGTCGCCGCCGAGGTGGGCCGGACCGCCAAGGCCGGTGGGGACGTGAGCGAGCTGAAAGAGCGCGCCCGCAGCCTGAAGGAGCAGATCCGGCAGGCCGAGGAGGGCGCCGACCAGGCCGCCGCCGACCTGCGCGCCTGGATGCTCACCATCCCCAACCTGCCGCTCGACTCGCTGCCCGACGGCTTCAGCGACGCCGACGCCACCGAGGTCCGCACCTGGGGCACCCCGCCGGAGTTCGCCTTCACCCCGCTCGACCACGTCGAGCTGGGCGAGCGCACCGGCATCCTCGACTTCGCCCGGGCCACCAAGCTGTCGGGCCCGCGGTTCCGGGTCTCCCGCGGCGCCGGGGCGGCGCTGGAGCGCGGCCTGATCTCGTTCTTCCTCGACACGCACACCCGCGAGCACGGCTACACCGAGTTCGCGGTGCCGCACCTGGTGGCGCCGAGCGCGCTCGAGGGCACCGGGCAGCTGCCGAAGTTCGAGGAGGACCTGTTCCGCACCTCGGCCGGCAGCCGGGACCTGTACCTGATCCCGACCGCCGAGGTGCCGCTGACCAACCTGCACGCCGACGAGATCGTCGAGCCCGGTGAGCTGCCGCTGGCCTACACCGCGTGGACGCCGTGCTTCCGCTCGGAGGCCGGCTCGTACGGCCGCGACACCCGTGGGCTGATCCGGCTGCACGAGTTCGAGAAGGTCGAGATGGTGCGCATCTGCGCGCCCGAGCAGTCGCAGAACGAGCTGGAGAAGCTGGTCGGCCACGCCGAGTCGCTGCTGCAGAAGCTCGGCCTGGCCCACCGGGTGATCCTGCTGGCCGCGGGCGACACCGGTTTCGGCGCCCAGATGACCTACGACGTGGAGGTCTGGCTGCCCGGGCAGAACGCCTTCCGGGAGATCTCGTCCTGCTCGGACTGCGGCCAGTTCCAGGCCCGGCGGGCCAACATCCGCACCCGCACCGAGGACGGCAAGCGCGAGCTGGTGGCCACCCTCAACGGCTCGGGCCTGCCGATCGGCCGCACCATGGCCGCGATCCTCGAGAACGGGCAGCAGGCCGACGGCTCGATCGTGATCCCCGCGGCGCTGGCCGGGTACACCGGGTTCAGCACGATCCACGCCGACGGCAAGACCGACTGATCAACCGGAGACGTTCGGGCCCACCTCGGTGGGCGTGATCCGGATGATCACCCGCTGGTCCTTCTCCATCACGGCCCGGTACTCGTCCCAGTCGGGGTGCTCGCCGCTGATGTCCTTGTAGTAGTCCACCAGCAGGGGCATCGCGGCGGGCAGGCCGACGATCTCGACCGGCCCGGCGACCTGCACCCACTCGCCGTAGAAGCCGTCGGTGAACACCGCCAGCCAGGCCCGCGGGTCGCGGCGCAGGTGCTTCACCTTGATCGCGGTCTCCCGGCTGCTGATCACCACCTGGGTGCCGTCGGTGGAGACACCGACGGTCACCGGGGACATCTGTGGGCTGCCGTCCTTCTTCAGCGTGGTCAGGACGGCGTGGTGGTTCGCCTTGCAGAACGCGAGTGCTTCCTGAATGTCCATCCCGACATCCTCACAACAAATGGTGGACGGGCCAACGCACCTCGCGCCGGCCCGTCCACCATTTGTTCGTGGTCGCCTCAGGCGGCCTGTTCGACCCGCTTCGCGTCGATCCGGTTCTCCTTGGGCCACTTCACGTTCCAGACCCAGCCGGCCTTCTCGAACAGCCAGATCACCCGGGCCGAGATGTCGATCTGCCCCGGGTCCACGCCGTGCCGCGCACAGGTCGGGTCGGCGTGGTGCAGGTTGTGCCAGCTCTCGCCGAAGCTCGGGACCGCCAGCAACCAGACGTTCGAGGCCCGGTCCTTCTGGGAGGTCTTGAAGGGCCGCTCACCCATCACGTGGCAGACCGAGTTGACCGCCCAGGTGACGTGGTGGATCAGCGCGATCCGGACCAGGCCGGCCCAGAAGTAGGCGGTGACGAAGCCGTGCCAGGACTGGCTGACCAGGCCGCCCACGATCGCCGGGCCGAACAGGCTGAGCAGCAGGAACCAGACGAAGTTCTTCTGGATGAACCGGATGTCGCGGTCGGCCACCAGGTCCGGGGCGAACCGGCGCGAGTTCGAGTTCTCCCGGGTGAACAGCCAGCCCATGTGCGCCCAGATCATGCCCTTGGCCAGGGCCGGCACGGTCTCGCCGAAGCGCCAGGGGGAGTGCGGGTCGTTCTCGTCGTCGGAGAACTGGTGGTGGCGGCGGTGATCGGCGACCCAGCGGATCGGGGCGCCCTCGATCGCCATCGTGCCGGCCACGGTGAGCAGGATCCGCATCGGCCGCTTGGCCTTGAACGCGCCGTGGGTCAGGTAGCGGTGGAAGCCGACGGTCACGCCCAGCCCGGTGAACAGGTACATCACCGCGAACAGGATCACGTCGGTCCAGCCCAGCCAGCCGCCCGTCCAGGCCACCGGCACGGCCGCGGCCACCGCCACCAGGGGCGCGACCACGAAGAACCAGAGGAACACGATCTCGACGTTGCTCTTGCGGCCGTAGGTCAGCGGCAACTGAGGACGTCGGGGCCGGCGCGGAGTTTCGGCAGCCCCCTGGGCAGGGGTCGGGTCGAGGTCGCCGGCGCCGGCGGCGCTGGTCGATGCAGTCATTCCGTGCCCCTGTCTGATCAGTCCGGATTTACCTACGTAACCGTAACCTACGAATCCGTAGGTTCGCTAGCCTCTGGCTGGAGTGAAGCAAGTGACTCGCCGGAAACCCGTCCGGATTGGCACCGGGCACCCCTCGCCCGACACAATCCTTTTCGTGCCGTCCCCGCGTCTGCTCGCCGTGACCGCCCTCGTTGCCCTGGGCGGCCTGGCGGGGCTGATCAGTGCTGGTGGTGCCGGTTCCGAGGCCGCCCCCGAGGCCCGGAAGCCGGCCTCGGACGTACGCGGTGGCCTGGTCAGCAACCCGGGCAGCGAGGCCGGGCCGATCGTGCGCGAGAACGCGCAGGCCGGTGCCGAGGAGTGGCGCATCGCCCCGGCCCGCGCCGCGGCCAAGGGGTTGGCGGCCTACGCCGGCGCCTCCTCGGTAGCTCCTGGTGAACTGGTTCCGGTGTTCCTGCGCGGTGCCGGCGCCGCGCAGGTGCGGGCGTTCCGGCTGGGCTGGTACGGCGGCGACGGCGCCCGGCAGGTCTGGCAGGGCACGCTGCAGGCCCAGGCTCAGTCGGGACCGCCGGCCGGCTGGCAGTCGACCGGTTCGCTCGACACCACGAACTGGCCCGAGGGCACCTATCTCGTCCGCCTCGACCTGGGCAAGGCCAGCCGCTACCTGCCGCTGACGGTGACCTCGGTGCCTTCCCAGGGCTCGGCGTCCGATCGCGTGGTGGTGCTGACCTCCCCGATGACCTGGGCGGCGACCAACCGCAACGGGTCGGTGGGGGAGGGACGCGAGGTCACGCTGAACCGGCCGCTGCTCACCGGGGCGGGCGCCGGGGCCCTGGCCACCGAGGCCGGGCTGATCGCGCAGATCGAGCGCACCGGCACCGACGTCGTCTACCTCACCGACACCGACCTGACGGCCTCGCCGAAGCTGCTCGAGGGCGCCACGGCAGTGCTGGTGGCCGGTCAAAGCCGTTACTGGACACCCAAGCTGCGCGGCTCAGTACGCGCGGCGGTGGCCGACGGTACCGACCTCGCCTTCTTCGGGGCCGGCTCCGCCGGCGTCACCGCCCTGCCCGATCAGGCCGACGGGCGCAGCTTCACCGTCGCCGCCGGATCGGGGGCCAAGCTCACCGGTTCGGTCGCCACCTGCGAGGCCGTCGGCAGCACCGGCCTCACCATCACCGACCCCTCGTGGTGGGGCTTCGGCGGCGCCCAGGTCAGCTCCGGTCAGGTGCTCAAGGGCCTGGTCTCGGGCCGCCTCGACCAGGTCCAGGCCCCCGGCCCGGCCCAGGTGGTCGGCTCGGCCGACCTGGCCTGCGGCGACGTCCAGGCCACGAGTTACGTCGAACGCCCCTCCGGCGCCACGGTGTTCAACGCCGGCACGGCGGCCTGGGGGTGCACGGTCACCGGGTTCTGCCTGGACGGCCAGGGAAAGCGGGTCAAGGCCGACGCCCAGGCGCAGGAGATCGCCGCGCTGGTCACCCGCAACGTGGTCACCACCTTCGCCGGGCCCTGAAACCGGCTCTGAAAGTCAGGCTGTTCAGGCCAGTTCGGCGTCGTGGGCGAGGATCGCGATCTGCACCCGGTTGGTCGCGTCCAGCTTGGTCATCACCCGGGACACGTGCGCCTTCACCGTGGCCACGCTCATGTACAGGTCGTCGGCGATCTCCGCGTTCGACTTGCCCAGCCCTACCGCCACCGCCACTTCCCGTTCGCGCGGGCTGAGCAGGTCCAGCCGGTCACGGGCCGCTTCCCGGCGCCGCGACTGCCCGGCCGCCGAGGGTGCCCCGACGTGGTCGATCAGGCGCCGGGTCACCGCGGGCGAGAGCATGGCCTCGCCCTGCGCCACCGTACGGATGGCCCGCACCAGGTCGGCCGGGGGCGTGTCCTTGAGCAGGAACCCGCTGGCGCCGGCCCGCAGCGCCCGCAGCACGTACTCGTCGGCGTCGAACGTGGTCAGCACGATCACCTGGGGCGGCGAGGGCTGCTGGGCCAGCTGTTCCGTGGCCGCCAGACCGTCCACCCGGGGCATCCGGATGTCCATCAGCACCACGTCCGGCCGTAGCCGCTGCACCGCCCCGAGCACCTGCGAGCCGTCCTCCGCCTCACCGGCCACGTCCACGTGCTCGCTGCCGGACAGCATCATCCGCAGCGCCGCCCGCACCAGCGCGTCGTCGTCCACGATCAGCACCCGCACCGGTGCTTCGACATCTGCCACGTTCTCAACCCTCCCATCCCGACCCACCACTCAGGCGGACGGCTCCACCGTGGTGCTCACCGACGTCTTCAATTCTTCGTCGTTGGTGGGCCAGGGAAGCCGGGCCGCGAGCCGGAAGTCCCCCGCCGCCGTCCGCCCGTGTTCCAGGCTCCCCTCGGCCAAATTCACCCGCTCGGTCAACCCCACCAACCCCTGTCCGGCCCCAGGAATGGCATCGGGGGGAGCCAGCGGCGCCCGGTTCAGCACCGTCACTTCCAGCCCCTGCCCAGGGGTTCCGTTCACCGAGACCTGCACTGCCGTGCCTGGTGCGTGTTTTCGGGCGTTGGTCAGCCCTTCCTGCACGATCCGGTAGACGGTGCGGCCGATCACCTCGGGAACCCCCTGCCCTTCGGCGTGCTCGCAGTTGAGCGTCACCTTCATGCCGGCCTGGCGGGACTCCTCGACCAGGCTCGGGATGTCGGCCAGCGTGGGCTGCGGGCGGTCCGGCGAGTCCTCCGCCCCGCCGGCCCGCAGCACCCCGATCACCTCGCGCAGGTCCTGCAGGGCCTGCCGGGCGCTGGCCCGGATCACCGCCGCCGACTCGGCCACCTCCGGCCCGGCCTTGTCGGCGCGGAACTCCAGGGCCCCGGCGTGCAGGCTGATCAGCGAGATCCGGTGGCCCAGCACGTCGTGCATCTCCCGGGCGATCCGGGTGCGCTCGGACTGCCGGGCCTGCTCGAGCAGCAGGTTGCGCTCGGACTCGGCCCGTTCGGCCCGGTCGCGCAGCGAGAGGATCAGCTGCCGCCGGGCGCGGGCGAACAGCCCCCAGGCCAGCACCGCGCACACCGCGATCAGGCCGGCGACGAGGTCGGCCCAGCTGTCGCTCGGATTGGGCCGCACCCAGGCGAAGGCGATCCCGGCCAGCACGTGCAGGACGAAGACCACGGCCACGTTCCGGGGCGGCCGGCGCACCGCGACGGTGTAGACCAGCACCATGGCGGGCAGGGCGGAGACCACCGAGAAGAACCCGACCGCGGCCATGAACACGGCGATCCGGGTCGGCCAACGCCGCCGCCACCAGAGCAGGACCAGGCAGGGCACCCCGGCCACCAGGTCGGCCACGGCCAGCGCGCCCGGCATCGTGCCGCGTTCCAGGTCGGCCTGGTCGATCCAGAGCAGGACCCCCAGGCCGGTGCAGATCAGGAACAGGCTGACGTCCACCAGCCAGTCCCGCGCGGAGCGTCGTTCCGGCCGGGCCGCGACCGGGTCGTCCAGGTCACCGGGCAGCCAGCCCGAGCGGTGGTGAGTGCGCACCTGCTCACCGTAGGCATCCCGATCGGGCGGCCACCACGGTCCTGGGATGCGCGGGCCCCCTACTTTCGTCTAACCCGAGATCACCCTGGGGCGCGCCCAGATGGTTCCCAGGACGGACGCGCGGGTGGTGGCCGGTCCGGAATGGTTGTCCTCGTGATCGAGATCGAGAACCTGACGAAGAGATACGGCACCCAGACGGCCGTCGATGCCGTCTCCTTCCGGTGCGAGACCGGCACTGTCACGGGGTTCCTCGGCCCGAACGGCGCCGGCAAGTCCACCACGATGCGGATCCTGTGCGGTCTGACCCCGGCGAGCAGCGGGACCGCGCTGATCGACGGCGTGCCCTACCGCAGCCTGCCCAACCCGGGCCGCTCGGTGGGTGTGCTCCTGGACGCCTCGGCGCAGCACGCCGGCCGCACCGGCCGCGAGGTGCTCACCCTCGGCACCATCGTCCTGGGCCTGCCCCGCGAGCGGGTCACCCAGATGCTCGACCTGGTCGGCCTGGACAAGAAGGCCGCCGACAAGCGGGTCGGCAACTACTCCCTGGGCATGCGCCAGCGCCTCGGCCTGGCCCACGCCCTGCTCGGCAACCCCTCCACGCTGGTGCTCGACGAGCCGGCCAACGGGCTGGACCCGGAGGGCATCTTCTGGATGCGCGGTCTGCTGCGCGAGTACGCCGACCGGGGCGGCACGGTGCTGCTCTCGTCGCACCTGCTGCACGAGGTCGAGGCGGTCGCCGACCGTCTGGTGGTGATCGGCAACGGCCGGATCGCGGCCAACGGCAGCAAGCAGGAACTGCTCGCCGGGGCGGGCACCCTGGTCCGCGCCGAGGCACCGGCCGCCCTGGCCGACGCGCTGCAGCGCTCCGGCCTGACCTTCACCCCGGCCGCCGACGGCGCCCTGCTGGTCGACGCCGAACCGCTCCAGGTCGGTCGCGCCGCGGCTGCGGCCGGCGCTGTCCTGACCGAACTGCGCACCGCCGACGGTGCCGGCCTGGAGGCCCTGTTCCTCCAGCTCACCGCCACTGCGAACGCCTCCGCACCGGCCGGTGCGGTCAACCCCCCGATGGAGGTCGCGCGATGAGCGCCCCGACCACGCTGCCTGCCTGGGCCGCCCCCGGCGCCACCCAGGACACCAAGATCAGCCGTCCCGGGCTGGGCACGCTGACCTGGCTCGAGCTGCGCAAGATGGCCGACACCCGGGCCGGGCGCTGGCTGCTCGGCATCGTCGCCCTGCTGGTCGTCCTGGTGATCGGGGCGATGGCGATCTGGGGCGACGGTGACCGTACCTGGCAGACCTACGCGCAGCTGGCCTTCCTGCCGATCGCCATCCTCGGCCCGGTGCTCGGGGTGCTGACCGTGACCAGCGAGTGGTCGCAGCGCACCGCCCTGACCACCTTCACCCTGGTCCCGCAGCGTGGCCGGATCGTCGCCGCCAAGTTCCTCGCCGCGATGGTCCTGGCCACGGCGACGCTGGCGCTGATCCTGCCGATCGCCGGCATCGCCACCCTGGTCTCCGGGGCGGCCGACCCCTGGGACATGTCCGCGATGGTGGTGATCGAGCTGCTGGCGTTCCTGTGGCTCAACTACGCCTGCGGGGTCGGGTTCGGCCTGCTCTTCGCCAACACCCCGGTCGCGATCGTCAGCTTCTTCGTCCTGCCCGTCGCCTTCCAGCTGCTCTCGCAGTTCTCGGCGATGGAGTCGGTGGGCGAGTGGCTGGACTTCAACTCCACCACCGGCGTGCTGGGCGGAGGGGAGACCAGCGGGGACGAGTGGCTGCGGATCTTCACCTCGGCGCTGCTGTGGGTGGTCGCACCGCTGGTGATCGGCACGGTGCGCACCCTGCGCCGCGAGGTGAAGTGACCCAGGACCTTCTCTGAGGGAAGCCGGTGGCCATTGGAGGGTGGCCACCGGCTTCTGGTCTTCATAGCCGGTTCACAGCCCGGATCCGGCCTCTCCTCATCAGGGGGCCGAACTCTGGGACGCATGGCAGAAAATCAGGGGCAGACCGTCGTGGCGCCGGTGAACACCCACCCGGCCCCCGCCCAGAACCCGCAGTCCTACCCGAACGTGCAGTACCCCGGCCCCGCCGGGCCGCCGCCGCACCTGACCTTCGAGGTCCCGCAGGAGCACCTGGGGACGTCGGTGCCGGCTCCCGCGCCGACCACCGGCTCCCAGGGTGGTTTCGTGCAGAAACTGAAGACGCCGGTGGCCGCCGCGGTCATCGCCGGTGCCCTGTTGCTCGGGGTGGGTTTCGCGACCGGTTACGTGGTCGGCCACGACCGTGGTTCCGCCTCGGTCTCCGGCACCACCGACGGCCAGACCGGTTTCGGGGGTGGCCAGATGCCCGGCGGTGGGCAGTTCCCCGGCGGCGGTCAGATGCCGGGCGGTCAGACCGGGCAGGGTCAGACCGGTCAGGGCCAGAGCGGTTCCGGTACGTCGCCGTTCGGTCAGGGACAGAGCCAGGACGGGACCACGCAGGACGGGACCACTCAGGACGGCACCACCCAGGGGGGCGCCACGACCCAGGACAGCACGGACCTCTCGCAGACCCAGTGAGACCGGGCGTGACCTCCGGACCGAACCCCACGGGCGAGTACCCGGCCTGGCGCCGGCGGGACATCCCCTCCGGTGGCCCGAAGGCACCGGCCGTGTACTCGCCCGAGGGTTGTCGGCGCGCCGGAGGAGCCGACGCGTAGATGTTGCCGGGCGGACCGGTGACATCGAAGGAGCATTCTGCCGCCTGAAAGGGCAGGTGGCTGGTGTACCCCCGCACTTGGGGCAACCACCCGCCCCCTGGTCAGCGGCGGATCACTGGCCCAGGAGCTTCCGGGCCGCCTCCACGTCCAGCTCACCCGTGGCCAGCGCCTGCAGCGTGTTCAGCCGGGTCTGCTCGTCCGCCTCGTTCCGCGCCGGCTCCGCAGCCGGCGCCGTGGGAGTCGCCGGGGCGGTGGGCCGCAGACCGAGCTTGGCCAGCAGATCGTCGAACCGGGCCCGGGCGGTGGGGTAGCTGACCCCCAGGTGCCGTTCCAGCTCCTTCATGTTTCCCCGCGAGACCAGGAAGACCCGCAGCACGTCCAGTTCGGCCTGGTCCAGGGCGCAGTAGTCGCAGTGCTGGAAGTGCCCGCTGATCCCGGTGCCGCAGGAGTCGCAGCCGAGCTGGGTGACGTGCAGGTCGTCGGCGCAGACCGGGCACTGCTGGGGGGCCCGGTAGCCGTGCTCGCCCGGGTGCCGGCGGCTCAAAGCGGCGCCTCGTCCCAGACCTGGGCGCCGACCGTGACCGAGCTCATGACCGCCTCCACCCGCAGGAGGTCCCGCCCCGAGCCCACGACGCTCTCGGTGACCTGGTCGTCCAGCGGCATGGTGCTGGCCGGGCGGTCGGGCAGCTGCAGCCGGCCCATCCGGTTGGTGCCCGAGATCCGCAGGTCACTGCCGTTCAGCAGGGTCAGCCGGGCCGAGGAGGACTCGGCCGTCAGCCGGGACTCGCCCAGCGGCACCGCGCTGATCTTCACCGACGAGGAGACCGCCTCCACGTCGAGCCGCCCACGCAGCCGGTCCGCCTTCAGCGAGCTGGCCACCACCCGGGCCTTCAGACCGCCGACCAGGCCGTTGAGCTTCACCTCGGCGCCGGTGGTCTCCAGCTCCAGCAGCAGCTCCGGGTTCACCCGGATCTCGAGCTGGTGCTCCTTCCACGACTTGGCCCAGGTCAGCGTGCGGGGCAGGTCGCTGAAGCTGAAGTTGCCGAAGAGGTTGCCACCGTTGGCCGGACGGGGGCCGGTGGGCTCGTCCAGCGGGCCGGTGCCGGACACGATCAGCGTGGTGCCCTCCTGGCTGACCCGGTGCGTGCCGGTCACGTACAGCTGGGCCACCGACGGGTCGGCCGTGACCTGCACCGAGCGGTAGGAACCGAGCACCCGCACCGCAGTGATGGTGCCGTTGACCGGCGGAGTGCCACCGGCCCGGAAGGTGGGGGTGCCGGAGCTGCGGGAGCTGCCGGAGCCGGGGGAGCCGAAGGCCGGGGAGGCCGGGGTGGGCTGTTCGGGAGCGGGCGCGGAGGGCGCGGATGTGGCGCTCGCCTCACGGGCCTTCTGCTCGTCGATCGCCTTCATGGCCGCATCGGGACTCATCTCCCCCGAGGCGACGCTCCTGAGAATCGCTTCCAGTTCGTCACTCATAGGCAATAGTGAAACCCGAACTTCCGAGATTGGGAACCCTGACTTTCCACTTTCACGGCGTACGGGTTCTCCCTGAGGTGGGCCGGACGTGATCAGGGTCGGGATGCGGTTTGGCCCAGAGGGGGCAGAGTGAACCTCGGCGGGACGCTTCGGGCGTCCCGGAACAGCAAGTTGCCTAGTGGTTGGGAGGCCTGTCGATGAGTGCCACCGACAAGATCAAGAACTCTGCCCAGAACGTGGCCGGCAAGGCGAAGGAAGCCGTCGGCAAGGGCACGGACAACGAGCGCCTCGAGAACGAGGGCCGCGCCGACCAGGCGTCGGCCGACGTGAAGCAGGCCGGCGAGAACGTCAAGGACGCCTTCAAGCGCTGACGTCCCGCTCGCTCGCCGAGGTCCCGGTCCCCTGTGTCTTCCGGCACGGGGGACCGGTCGTTTTGCGAATGGACGTTTTGCGGCTGAGTGCCAAAAGTCGCTTGCCGTCCTGCCTCGGAGGGGGGTTAGGCAGGACGGCAAGCGGTACTTGCTGAACCGGGGCAGTCGCGGCGCTCCGTCCTGGGGGGAAGACGTGAACGCGCGTAGTCGTTGCTCCGGCAAGCACTATGGTGCCATCAATGTCATTGCGCCGTCAACTATTGAAGCTAAACTGGCTCGGGTGCGTGACGAAGAGGGCCGCCCCGACGGCGCGAACTGGCTGAGCAGCAGCGAGCAGGCGGCCTGGCGGGCGCTGCTGGACAGCACCCGCATGCTGTTCGCCGCCCTGGACCGGCAGCTCGCCTCCGAGTCCGACCTGACGCTGACCGACTACGACATCCTGGTCCGCCTCTCCGAGGCGCCGGGTGGGCGGCTGCGGATGCGTGAGCTGGCCGACCTGACCCTGTCCACCCGCAGCGGCGTGACCCGCGCGGTCACCCGGGCCGAGCAGGCCGGCTGGGTGCGCCGGGTGGAGTGCGAGGAGGACCGGCGCGGGATGAACGCCGAGCTGACCGAGGCCGGGCGGGCCAAGCTGATGGCCAGTGCGCCGGGTCATGTGCAGGCCGTGCGCGAGATGCTGATCGACCAGCTCACTCCCGAGCAGCTGGAGCAGCTCACCGAGATCGGCCGGCGGGTGCAGGACAAGATCACCGTGAAGTAGGGCCGGCTCACCCACTGTTCTGTGTCGGTCTGTGTGGATTACCGGAAAGTCGCTCACGAAGAGTCAAGCAGCTTCACCCGTTTGCCGATGCGTGAGGCATGACCCCCTCTGCTGCCCTGCTCGAACGCCTCCTCGGAATCGCCGAGGGGGTGGCCGCTTTCGGTGACCAGATCGACGAACCGGCCGGGCCCCGCCTCTCGGCGTCCGCCCGTGAGGCGATCGAGCAGTACTGGGAGCAGATGCGCACCTATCCGGCCGGGGCGCGGGAGTGGCGGGACGAGATGTTCGTGCTGCTGCTGAACACCCAGCCCACCCCGGTCGCGTCCTAGTTCAGAGACCGGCCGGCTGCAGCTGCTCGTTCGGGCGGCCGGGGGCCTGCTTCTCGGCGAGATGGTCGGCCACGGTGACGGATTCGTAGCGGACCGGCTCGTCCTCGTCGGCGCACCCCGGAAGCACCGAGATCACCGCGTCGGCGTTGCCCTCATGGAAGAAGACGGCCGAACGTCGGCGCACCAGAGCACCTTCGGCATCGGTGGGCGGCAGGACGCGGTGCGGCACGGAGATCCAGCGGTCGTTCGTCCAGCGCGCCAGCAGATCGCCCAGATTGACCAGAAGCGTTCCCTCGGTGGGGATCACGTCGTGCCACTCGCCCGCTCCCGGCAGGATCTGCAGGCCCCGGACCTGGGGGTCGGCCCAGAGCACGGTGAGGATGCCGTTGTCGGTGTGGGCGCCCGTCCCGACCTGGTCCTCGTCGGGGACCGTCTCGTCGGCCGGCACCAGATAGTTGTTCAGCCGCAGCACTTCCAGAGCGTGGTCCTGGTAGCCGGCGAAGAACTTCTCGTCCAGGCCGAGAGCCACCGCCATCACCGCGGTGACCTCGCGGGCCACCCGGGCGGCCTCGGCGAACCAGGCCATCACCGCGGGCTCGAAGCTCTCCGGCCGCAGGGGCCAGAGGTTGGGTGCGTACTGCAGCTCGTCCAGCCCCAGACCGGGGAAGTCCTCCGTGCTGCGGCCCACGTCGAAGGCCTCGAACAGGTCGGCCGGGGAGTTCGCCCCCGGGCTCAGGCTGAGCCGCTCGGCCCGGGGCGGGGTGTAACCGCGGTTGTACTCCGGCGAGGCCGGGCGCAGCGCCTTCTTCTGCCACATCGGCAGGCCGAAGAAGGCGTCCATCGCGCCGGTGAGCCCGGCCAGCACCTCTTCGCTCACGCCGTGCCCGGTCACCTGCAGGAGACCGATGGTGGACGCGGCGTGGTCCAGTTCGGCGGCCACCCGGGCGCGGTCGGTGGGTGAGCCTTCGCGGAACGCGGACAGGTCGATCGTCGGGATGGTCAGCTGACCGTCGCGCGTGCGGGCTGTGTTCATGCGGTTGATCTTCCCCTCCGTCGCGCCGGATCTCTCGCCGAAGTTCCGACGGTAAGGGTCGGCGATGAACACCGCGTTACGGCACTCCGCCGTGGATTTCACCGCGGTTGCCTTCTGTTCAGGCCGGGCGGGGTCTCCGGTCAGATGGTGTACGCCCAGGTGGGCGGCTCGGGGCGGCGGGTGCTCGGGCGGAGCGAGTTCAGGCTGCCGACGGCGGCGACCAGCCAGCCGCTGAGCAGGCCGGTGAAGAGGATCACAGCCAGTCCGGCCAGCGCGTCGGCGCCGGTGGCCTGGCCCAGGGCGGCGGCTGCGGTGACGCAGGTGCCGAGGGGGAAGGTGAAGGCCCACCAGGTGGGGGCGAACGGCAAACCTTCGGCCGAGCGGGCGGTACGCAGGGTCAGGGCCAGTGCCCACGCGGCCCACAGCAGGGCGAAGCCCAGCACCGGCAGCCCGTAGACCACGCCGAAGGCGCGTAGGGCGGTGGCGTACGGGTCTTCGATCGCGGTGCCCGCCTGCCGGCCGATCAGGTTGGCGGCGGTGACCGACTGCCCCAAGGGGCCGAGCACGATCCACAGCGTCGGCACCAGCCGGGCCGGGGGCAGGCCGTGCTGCACGAGTCGGGTCCAGAGCTGGGTGATCAGGACGAACGAGGCGATGAGGCTGATCCCGAACAGGCCGTACAGGGCCAGCAGCAGGGTGAGTCGCGGTTGTCCGGCCGGGGTGTGCGGCAGCAGGGCGGCGCCGGTCGAGGCCGACACCATGGGCGGCACCACCGACATCAGCCAGCCGCCGAAAGCCGCGTCCGGCTGCCGGGAGGCATCGCCCAGGGCGCCGGTGAAGTGCTGGTACGGAACCGCGAAGGCGCTGATCAGACCGGCCACGGTGCCCAGGCCCCAGAGCGCCCAGGTGATGGTCACGGCCGCCTGTGGGCCGATCAGGCCGGGGCCGAGCAGCAGCGTGCCTGCGCCCACGGTAAGCACGGCCATCGGTGGAGCCCCGTAGAAGTGCGCGATCACCGGATGGCGGTGATGGGACCGGGCCCGCTCCCGGTGGCCGGCCCACTGGGCAACGGTTGCTCCAGCGAACAGAATCAGGAGTGCGGTGGCCAGGAGCCAGGCCCCGACGGCGAATTCGCGCGTCTGGAGCCCGGAAGGCAGAGCTGCTGCGGACGTTGCGACGATGCCGGTGCCCATCACGGCCGCGAACCAGTTCGGTGCCACTGAGGGAGCCAGACCCTGAGGGACGCTCGGGGTCGGGTGAGCGGGGGTGGTACGCCGCTGGGTGGGGGCATGGGTCACGGTCACAACCGCCAGTGTGGTTCGGTTCCCGTTCACCCGGAACGGGTTCCGCCCCTGGCTCGTCACAGGTCCACCTTGTGACCCCTGGTGCCCGGCCGGGGGTCGTACCGCAGACGTAGTAGGCCCAGATGTCAATGCCTGGACGATGTGACCGGCGCCGAAGATCACCATGATGTGTGATGCAGGCGACGACGCGTGCAATCACCGCGCTCGCCGCTCGGGTCCAGCGAAACCGGTGTCCGACAACCCATCTGGAGGGGCAGATTCGTCATGTCCGCACTCGCTCGCTGGTGCTACCAGCATCGTTACGTCGTGATCGCACTCTGGCTGGCGTTACTCGTCGGCCTGGGGGCCGCCACCGCGGCCCGGGGTACCGCCTACGCCGACGACTTCAACCTCTCCGGCACCGAGTCGGCCCGGGCCCTCGAACTGCTCGAGCAGGCCAGCCCGGACCAGGCCGGTGACACCGGCCAGATCGTCATCCACTCCGAGAACGGCCCGGTCACCGACGCCGCCGTCGAGCAGCGGGTGAAGCCGATGCTGGCCGAGGTGGCGGAGCTTCCGCACGTGCTCTCGGTGACCGGTCCCTACGACGAGGCCGGCGCCGCGCAGATCGCCCCGGACGGCACGATCGCCTTCGCCACCGTCCAGTTCGACGGCCTGGCCCAGGACGTCCCGATCCCGGACATCGAGAAGGTGATCGACACCGCCCAGGAGATCGACGGGGACGGTCTGCAGATCGAGCTCGGTGGCCAGGTCATCCAGCAGGCCTCGTCCGAGATCGGCGGCACCGCCGAGCTGATCGGCGTCGCGGCCGCCGCGGTGATCCTGTTCCTGGTCTTCGGCTCGCTGTTCGCCAGCCTGATGCCCATCCTGGTGGCGCTGTTCGGCGTCGGGGTCGGCATCACCGCGATCGGGCAGCTCTCGCACCTGATGTCGCTGTCCACCATCGCCCCCACCCTGGCCGCGCTGATCGGCCTGGGGGTCGGGATCGACTACGCGCTCTTCATCGTCACGCGATACCGCAACAACCTGAAGTCCGGCATCGCCCCCGAAGAGGCCGCCGTCCGGGCGCTCAACACCTCCGGTCGGGCAGTACTTTTCGCCGGTGGCACGGTGGTCATCGCTCTGCTCGGGCTGCTCGTCCTGGGCGTCAGTTTCCTGGCCGGCATGGGGATCGGCGCTGCGGTGACGGTTCTGGCCACCGTGGCGGCCGCGATCACCCTGCTGCCCGCCGCGCTCGGTGTTCTCGGCACGCGGTTGCTCAGCCGCCGGGAACGGCGTCTGCTGGCCGAGCAGGGCCCGTCCGCCAGCCACGCCCAGGAAGGCTTCTGGGGCCGTTGGTCCCACCTGATCGCCCGGCGCAAGGCACTTTTCGGTTTCGTCGCGACCGCGATGATCGTGCTCCTGGCCCTGCCGGCCCTGTCGCTGCGACTGGGCTCGTCCGACGCCGGCAACGACCCGGAGAGCAGCACCACCCGTCAGGCGTACGACCTGCTGGCCGAGGGCTTCGGCCCGGGCTCCAACGGCCCGCTGCTGCTGGTCGCCGAGCTGGGCGCCGACTCCGACGCCCAGGCGCTGCAGGCCCTGGCCACCACGGTGGAACAGACGCCCGGGGTCGCCGCGGTCTCCGCCGCACCGGTCGAGCCCGGCTCGCCGCTGGGCATGATCCAGGTCATCCCGGCCAGTTCGCCGCAGGACGTCGAGACCAGCGAGCTGATCGAGCGGCTGCGTGACGACGTCATCCCGCAGGCCGAGAGCGGCACCTCGATGCAGGTGCACGTGGGTGGGGCCACCGCCATCTTCGACGACTTCGCCGACGTCCTCACCGGCAAGCTGCCCCTGTTCATCGGGGTGATCATCGGGCTCGGCTTCCTGCTGCTGCTGATCGCCTTCCGCAGCGTGGTGGTGCCGCTCACCGCGGCGGTGATGAACCTGGTCGCCGCGGCCGCCTCGTTCGGGGTGCTGGTGGCGGTGTTCCAGTGGGGTTGGGGCTCGGAGCTGATCGGCGCCGGGCCGGGCGGGCCGGTGGAGGCCTTCCTGCCGGTGATCATGCTGGCCATCCTGTTCGGCCTCTCCATGGACTACCAGGTGTTCCTGGTCAGCCGGATGCACGAGGAGTGGCACCACACCCGGGACAACGCCCGGGCGGTGACCGTGGGCCAGGCCGAGACCGGCCGGGTGATCACCGCGGCCGCGCTGATCATGATCTTCGTCTTCGCCGCCTTCATCCTGGAGGGCCAGCGGGTGATCGCCGAGTTCGGGGTCGGCCTGGCCGCCGCCGTGGCGATCGACGCCTTCCTGATCCGGACCGTGCTGGTGCCGGCCGTGATGCACAGCCTGGGTAACTCCAACTGGTGGCTGCCGGGCTGGCTGGACCGGATCCTGCCGCACCTGTCGGTCGACCCGGCCGACGAGCCGCTGCCCACCGCCGAGGTCGAGGAGCCCCCGGCCGAACTGGTTTCCCGGCGCTAGGCCCGCGCTTACAGTGCTGTGATGCGGATGTCCGAGCGGATCCGGCTGAAGGCCGTCCACCACCCGTGGGTGAGGGACGGCCTTCTGGCCCTGCTGCTCCTCGGCGTGGCCACGCTGATCTCCCTCAAGTCGAGCGAGCAACACGCCGGGGCGAGCACGCCCACGGTCCTGGCGGTGCAGGCCGCGCTGTTCTCCCTGCTGGTCTTCCGGACCGCCGCGCCGGTCACGGTCCTGGCCCTGACCACGCTGGGCACGGCCGGCCTGATCTGGCACCTCGGGGGCGAGGCCGCCTCACCCCTGGTGATGGCGGCCGGGGCGGCCATGGTCACCGTGGCCGGCCTGGGCAACCGCCGACGCACGCTGACCTGCGCCTGCTGTGCCAGCGCCGTGATCATTCTGGCCCAGGCCGTGGCCCATGGGGGCCTGCAGATCGGTGCGCACATCGGCACCCTGCTGTGGGTCGGTTTCTTCGCCTCGGCCGGTGAGGCCGTACAGAGCAAGAAGGCTTACGTGGCAGAGGTCGAGGAGCGGGCCCGGCGGGCCGAGCACACCCGGGAGGAGGAGGCCGGGCGCCGGGTGGCCGAGGAGCGTCTGCGGATCGCCCAGGAACTGCACGACGTGGTCGCCCACCACATCGCCGTGATCCACGTGCAGGCCTCGGTGGCCGAGCACCTGGTCACCGACAACCCGGCCGAGGCCAAGGAGGCCCTGACCCACGTGCGGCGCTCCAGCCGCACGGTGCTCGACGAGCTGACCGGCCTGCTCAACGTGCTGCGCCGGCCGGGTGATCCGAAGACCCCGATCGAGCCCGCCGCCGGGGTCGGTGACCTGCCCGAGCTGATCCGCTCGTTCGAGAGCTCGGGGCTGCGGGTGAGCTGGACCGTGCGCGGCGAGCGCCGTCCCCTGCCGCCCGCGGTCGACCTGGTCGCCTACCGCCTCGTGCAGGAGGGCCTGACCAACGCCCACAAGCACGGCTCCGGCTCGGCCGGCCTCGACGTGCGGTTCGCCGGTGACGCCGTCCTGATCGACATCGTCAACCAGAACGGGGTAGTGGCGGTGCCCGGGGCCGATCAGCCGGACGCGCTGCTGGGTGGCTACGGCCTGATCGGCATGCGCGAGAGGGCCCTGGCGGTCGGCGGCAGCCTGCGGGCGGCCCCGGAGGCGGACGGCACCTGGCGGGTGCGGGCCAAACTGCCGGTGCGCCCGCTGCCCGACGCGTCGCCGACCCCGGCCGCCCCGGCCGCCGAGCCGGTCGTGACCGAGCCGCCCGCCCGGGCGGCGGGCTGCGTGGACCTGTCCGGTCTGAGTGGCCTGTCCGCCCGGCTGACCAGCGAAGCCCGTAGCCGTCCCCAAGAGAGTGTGTGATGACGAGACCGACCACCCGTGTCCTGCTGGCCGACGACCAGGCGCTGATCCGGGCCGGCTTCCGGGTGCTGATCGACTCCGCCCCCGACCTGGAGGTGGTGGGCGAGGCCGGCACCGGGCGCCAGGCGGTCGAGATGGTCCGCACCGCCCGGGCCGACGTGGTCGTGATGGACATCCGGATGCCCGACCTGGACGGTCTCGAGGCCACCCGGATGATCTGCGCCGACGACGACCTGGCCGGCGTGAAGGTGCTGGTGGTGACCACTTTCGAGATCGACGAGTACGTGCTGGCGGCGCTGCGGGCCGGGGCCAGCGGGTTCGTCGGCAAGGGGGTGGAGGCGGAGGAGCTGCTGGCCGCGATCCGCACCGTGGCCAGCGGCGACGCACTGCTCTCGCCCCGCGCCACGCGCGGCCTGATCACCGAGTTCCTGGCCCAGCCGAGCAGCGTGGGCACGGTCACCCCGGAGGTGTTCTCGGCGTTGACCGAGCGCGAGCGGGAGGTGGCCACCCTGGTCGCGCTCGGCCTGTCCAACGACGAGATCGCCGAACGTCTCTTCGTCAGCCCACTCACCGCGAAAACCCATGTCAACCGGGCGATGACGAAGGTCGGCGCGCGGGACCGGGCGCAGCTGGTGGTCGCGGCCTACCAGAGCGGGCTGGTCAGCCCGGCTCCGGAGGCCCGCTGAGATCAGGGGGTCACGGTGACCCCTCGCCAGAACGCCACCCTGTCCTTGATCTGCGCCGCAGCCTCTTTCGGTTCGGGGTAGAACCAGGCCGCGTCCGTGTTCTCGGCGCCGTCCACGGTGATCGAGTAGTACGAGGCGGTGCCCTTCCACGGGCAGACCGTGCGGGTGTCGGTCGCCGTGATCAGTTCCTGCCGCACCGAGGAGACGGGGAAGTACGCGTTCCCCTCCACCTCCACGATGTCGTCGGACTCCGCGATCACAGTGTCGTTCCAGATGGCACGCATGGCCGTTCCCTTCCGTACGGAGGCCGGTGAGCCGGTCTTCGAAGTGAATGCTGGCTCCAGTAGGAACCGGGGCTGCCATTTCTTCTATTTCTGCTTAAGGTCGTGGGGTGCGATGGACCGGTTCGGCCCGGTTGGTCTCGGGCGGTGCCACGGCGCTGCGCCGTGCCGCCGCCGTCGCGGCCTTCCTTCTCGCTGTCACAGTGGTCTTCATGGTGTCCGGATCCACTGCGGCACAACCCAGAACGGCCGCCGGCGCCACGCCCGCCCAACCCACCGGCACGCCCTCGTCCAGTGAAAGCCCGTTGGAGTTGTACGGCAGTGAGGCCGACACCAGCGCCCTGCCCACCTCGTCCACCGTGCCATCGATCCCCTCGTCGGGGGAAAAGTCAACGGCTTCGGGCGATTCGTCGTCGGGCGGCGCCTACGGGATCACTCGCACAGACGCCCTGACCTCCTCCGGCATCCCGGTCGGGGCGCAGCGCGCCTACCAGGCCGCCGCCGACCAGCTCGCCCGCACCGACCCGTCCTGCCGGATCCACTGGTCGCTGATCGCCGCAATCGGCCGGGTGGAAAGCAATCACGGCCGCCACGGCGGGGCCGGGATCACGGCGACCGGCCTGGTCAGCCCGCCGATCCTGGGAATCCGCCTGGACGGCTCGACCCCGGGCACGGCGACGATCTCGGACTCGGACGGCGGCCGCTACGACGGGGACACGGCGCACGACCGCGCGGTGGGCCCGATGCAGTTCCTGCCCGGCACCTGGAAGTCCTACGGCAAGGGCAACCCCCAGAACATCAACGATGCCGCTCTGGCCGCCGGCACTTACCTCTGCGCCGGCAGTTCCGACCTGAGCACCCGCTCCGGCCAGGAAGCAGCGGTGTACCGGTACAACCGCAGCAACAGCTACGTGTCGCTGGTGCTCTCGCTGGCCACCGCCTACGCAACCGGCGAGCCCCAGGCAGTGCCCAACCCCCGCCCCGACACGCCTACCCCCACCAAGACAGAAGACGACCCACCCGGCACCGCCCCCGGCCCTCCACCTGCTCTGCCCAAGCCCCC
>NZ_JAJSOH010000037.1 GCF_021277265.1 Kineosporia rhizophila | reverse complement strand
CGGTCAGCCGGGTCAGTCGGGCCTGGCCGACGGCGAGTGGCACCTGATGCACCCGGCCACCCCGCTGCTGCGGTCCTGGCAGGTGATCGCCGTGGTGCTGGTCTTCGTGGTGCAGAGCTTCGGCAACGACCTGATCGCGGGCGAGGCGAACTTCGAGCAGCCGCACGTGGCCGGGCGCTGGCTGCTCGGCGGCGGGGCGGTGCTGCTGGCGATCGTCCTGATCGGCGTGGGGCTGGCCTTCGCCTCGTGGCGGGCCACCCGGTTCCGGGTGCTCGACGAGGCGCTGGAACTGCACACCGGCATCCTGTTCCGGCAGCAGCGCCGGGCCCGGCTGGACCGGATGCAGGCGGTCGACGTGGTGCAGCCGTTCCTGGCCCGGCTGCTCGGCCTGGCCCGGATCACCGTGGAGGTGGCCGGGGGCAAGGAGTCCAACGTCGCGCTGTCGTTCCTGCGTGAGGACGACGCCCGGGCGCTGCGCAATCACCTGCTGGCCTCGGCCGCCGGGGTGCGGTACGAGGGGCCCGACGCGCCGGAGGCGCCGGAGCGTTCCACGCTCGAGGTGCCGGTCGGCCGGCTGATCCTGTCGCTGCTGGTCAGTACCCCGGCGATCAGCTTCGTGGGCGGGGTGCTGGTGCTCGCGGTGATCAGTCTGGTGATCGGCCACCCGGGCCCTCTGGCCGGCTCGTTCGCGCCGCTGCTGGGCGCCGCGGGGGTGCTGTGGAACCGGTTCTCCAACGGGTTCGGCTTCCGCATCTCAGACTCGCCGGACGGGCTGCGGCTGCGCTACGGCCTGCTGGAGCAGCGCACCCAGACGGTGCCGCCGGGCCGGGTGCAGGCCGTGCGGCTGAGCCAGGGGCTGCTCTGGCGTCGGCTGGGCTGGTGGACGGTGCACGTCAACATCGCCGGATACGGCGGCGACGACAACGATTCCGAGTCCGGCAGCACGCTCCTGCCGGTCGGGCCCAAGGTCGAGGCGGTCGGCGTGCTCGCGCTGGTGCTGCCCGACCTGGGGGTCGAGCCGGGCGAGAACCCGTGGGACGTGGTCGACGCCGGGCTGACCGGCACCGGGGCCAGCGCCGGGTTCCTCACCGCGCCCCGCCGGTCGCGCTGGGTGGACCCGATCTCCTGGGGGCGTTCCGGCGTGCGCGTCACCGACCAGGCGCTGCTGATCCGCAGCGGCCGGATCTACCGGCACCTCGACATCGTGCCCCACGCCCGCACCCAGAGCCTGGGCCTGACCCAGGGGCCGCTGCAGCGCCGGCTCGGGCTGGCCTCGTTCACCATGCACTCCACCGCCGGGCCGGTCAGCCCGGTCGCCTCGCACCTCGACCAGGCCCAGGCCTCGGAACTCATCGCGGTGCAGTCGATCCGGGCCGAGCAGGCGCGCAAGAAGTCCGGTCCGGAGCGCTGGATGGAGATCTCCGGGCACCTGAACCAGCCGGGTCCGGAGTACCAGGACCAGCCGGCTCCGGATCCGGTGCCCTTGGACCGGCCCGGCTCAGGGCACCTGGAGCAGCCAGGCGAAACCGCCTAGGCCGCCCGGGTCGAGCAGTTCGGGGTCGCTCACCCCGAGCGCGGCCAGAGCCCGCGCCTGAGTGGTCAGTTCAGCCACCGAGCCGCCGGCAGCCACGGAGTCGATGGCGACGTGGGCGGTGATGTCCATGGAACCGTCTGGGCGGGGCGGCACGGCGCGCCCGCCGCGAAAGCCGGTCAGGCTGCCCAGGGCCGGTCGGTCTGCCCGGGTGTGGGCGTAGTCCACGCAGAGGGCCGCCTTGGCCCCGGCTGAACAGGCTCGCTGAACGAGTCTGCGCCAGAAAAGGTCACGGTACCGGCCGACCTCGATGCGGTCGCCCTCTTCCAGGCCGTCCAGGGGCCACCACTGGTCGATCCAGAGCCGATCTTGAAGACGTCCGGGGCCACCAAGGCGCTCGCGTCCGGTTCGGGGGTCCACCAGAACGACAGACGCAGAACCACTTTCGTCCAGCTCGAGCACGCTCAGAGGTACCACGTCGAGCAGCTCCCAGGCCACCACCAGAGCGTCGGCGAGCGCCTCGTTCGGGAGCTCGCTCAGCCCGGCGGCCCAGTGCACCCGAGGGCTGAGGGATGCCGGGCGGGGCACCACGTCCACGCCCCAAAGTTCTTGTGAACCAACGCCGACCAATGAGGTGAGCAACTCGCCCCGGCCGGCACCGACGTCCACAATTCTTCGTGCCCCCACCGAGTCGGCGAGCCGCGAGACGGCCGCGGCCAGCTGCGCGGGAGCCGCGTGGGCGGCCGTGCGGAAGTGCCCGGCCGGACCTTCGGGGCGCAGGTAGAAGCCGCCCGGCCCGTAGAGCGCACCCTGCCAGGCTTCTTGCCAGGTCGGCAGCACGGCTACTCGGGGCGGCGCAGCACCAGGGCGACATCGGTGACCGCGAACAGGAACTTGCCCTCGGCGGCCAGCTGGGACAGTCCCTCGACCCAGGTGGTGGCCCGGTCGGCCAGCTGCGGGTCGTCCTTGGTGGCGGCCAGCACGCCCATCGCCACCTTCCAGCTCACCGAACCCCGGTCGAAGCGCCGGTGGCAGTCGGCCCAGGTGTCGGCGCTGACCAGCTCGAACTCCGAGCGGCCGGCCAGCCCGAGCAGCTTGCGGCCCATGAAACCGTCGGCGCGCTCGGCGAACCGGGGCACGGTGGAGACGAACCGGTCGACCAGCAGCCGGGTCAGCGCATCGTCGGCGCTGGCGAACAGGGCGGTGTCCCAGTCGCTGTGGGCCAGCACCAGCAGACCGCCCGGCCGCAGCACCCGGTAGCACTCGGCGAGGTGGGCCATCGGGTCGGACAGGTGCTCGGCCAGGTTCAGCGAGATCACCCGGTCGAGGCCCGCGTCGGCGAACGGCAGCGGCTCGTCGAGGTCGGCCAGCACCGAGCGCACCCGGGCGTCGTGCAGCACCTCGTCGTCCAGGTTGGAGGCCGCGTCGACGGCGTGCACCCGGCCCGGCTCGGCCCCGGTGGCGGCCTTCAGCAGGGCCCGGACGGTGCGGCCGGGGCCACTGGCCAGGTCGGCCACCTCCAGGCCCGGACGGTTGAGGTCGACCAGCTCGGCGATGCGTTCGTGACGTCCCACGATGCAACCCTACGCGGGGGACGGGGGACGCCGCCCTTGCAGCGGGGGACTCCGAGCGGGGGAAGGGCCTCTCAGCTGGTGGCCTGGACAAAGCCCTCCCGCCCGGGAAGACGAACGGGGCGGCGCAAACGTGAGGTGGGCGGCAGTGCGGGGGCGACAAAGCTCGTGCTCTCCGAGCCGCTCTCAACTTACGGCCCGGACAAAGCCCTCCCGCCCGGGAAGACGAACGAGGCGGCGCAAACGTGAGGTGCAGTGCAACCCAGGGGCCGCCGGTTACCCTGCCGAGGTGTCTGAAACCCATAACCCAGGCGAGCGTCCGGGGCGGCTCGGGGTCGGTGTGATCGGGGCCGGCCGGGTCGGTGCCGTGCTCGGATCCGCCCTGCGGGCCGCCGGTCATGCGGTGGTCGGGGTCAGCGCGGTGTCCGAGGCCAGCCGGGAGCGGGCCTCCGTGCTGCTGCCCGGCGTGCCGGTGCTGGACATCCCCGACGTGGTCGAGCGCTCCGAGCTGGTGCTGATCGCGATCCCCGACGACGCGCTGCCGGAACTGGTCTCCGGCCTGGCCGGCACCGGCGCCTGGCTGCCCGGTCAGCTGCTGGTGCACACCAGCGGGCGGTTCGGCTGGAAGGCGCTGGAACCGGCGGTCGGCCGGGGCGCGATCCCGCTGGCCCTGCACCCGGCGATGACCTTCACCGGCACCAGCCTGGACCTGAGCCGGCTGACCGACTGCTGCTTCGGGGTCAGCGCCCCGGGCCCGGTGCTGCCGATCGCCCAGGCCCTGGTGGTCGAGATGGGGGCCGAACCGGTGGTGATCGCCGAGGAGATGCGCGGTCTGTACCACGCGGCCCTCGCACACGGCTCGAACCACCTGATCACGCTGGTCGCCCAGGCCCTGGACCTGCTGCGCGGGGCCGGGGTGGACGACCCGGCCCGGCTGCTGGCCCCGCTGCTGTCGGCCTCGCTGGACAACTCGCTGCGGGCCGGCGACAACGCCCTGACCGGCCCGGTGGCCCGCGGCGACGCGGGCACCCTGGCCCAGCACCTGACCGCCATCCGGGCGACCGGTGAGCGGGGCGAGGGCACGCTCGAGACCTACCGGGCGATGGCCCGGGCCACCGCCGACCGGGCGCTGGCCTCGGGGCGGCTGCCGCTGCACAGCGCCGAGGCCCTGCTGGCCGCCCTGAACTCCGGCCCGAGGCCGGCCGGAGGCGGCGAGTAGGTTGAGCCCATGTCCACAGTTGTCGCTCGTACCCGGGACGAGCTGGCCGTAGCCCGCGAGAAGCTCACCGGCACGGTCGCCGTCGTGATGACGATGGGGGCCCTGCACTCCGGCCACGCCGAGCTGGTGCGTCAGGCGCGGGAGCGGGCCGACAGCGTGATCGTCACCGTCTTCCTCAACCCGCTGCAGTTCGGCCCAGGCGAGGACCTGGCCAAGTATCCGCGCACGTTCGACAGCGACCTCGAGCTGTGCGAGCGGGAGGGTGTGGACCTGGTGTTCAACCCCTCGCCGGACGTGATCTACCCGGGCGGCGACCCGGGCGTGCGGGTCTCGGCCGGGCAGCTCGGGGCCAAGCTCGAAGGCGCCTCCCGGCCCGGGCATTTCGACGGTGTGCTCACCGTGGTGGCCAAGCTGTTCCACCTGACCCGGCCGCAGCTGGCGTTCTTCGGGCAGAAGGACGCCCAGCAGCTGCTGCTGATCCGGCGGATGGCCAAGGACCTGGACTTCGGCTGCGAGATCGTCGCCGTGCCCACCGTGCGGGAGAGCGACGGCCTGGCCCTGAGCAGCCGCAACCGCTACCTCACGGAGCTGGACCGGGAGTGCGCCCTGGCGTTGTCCCGGGCCCTGCGGGCCGGGCAGGCGGTGCGGGCCCAGGGGCCGAGCGCGGTGCGCCGGGCCGCCCGGGACGTGCTGGTGGCCGAGCCCCTGGTGATCGTGGACTACCTGGTGCTGGTCGACCCGGTCGGTCTGGACGACGTGCCGGAGTACTTCCAGGGCGAGGCCGTGCTGCTGGTCGCGGCCAAGGTCGGCACCACCCGGCTGATCGACAACCTGCCCCTGGTGGTCGGGGGCCCGGCGTGAGCCCGAGACTGGCCACCCGGCTGGCCACCCCCCAGATCGGCTGGACCAGTCAGGCCGACGTGGTGGTGGTGGGCTCGGGGATCGCCGGGCTCACCGCCGCACTGCGGCTGCGACGTCGGGTGCCCCGCGTGCTTCTGGTGACCAAGACCGTCCTTGATTCCGGCTCCACCCGGTGGGCGCAGGGCGGGATCGCCGCGGCGCTGGCCCCGGAGGACTCGCCGGCCGAGCACCTCGACGACACCCTGGTCGCCGGGGTGGGGCTGTGCGACGAGGGTGCGGTGCGCGCCCTGGTCACCGAAGGCCCCTCCCGGGTGCGGGAACTGGTGGCTCTGGGGGCGAACTTCGACCTCACTCCGAGCGGCGAGATCGCGCTGACCCGCGAGGGCGGCCATCACCGCGACCGGATCGCGCACGCCGGTGGCGATGCGACCGGGGCGGAGATCTCGCGCGCGCTGATCGCTGCTCTGGAGGCGGTGCGCGACGACCCGGGCATCGAGGTGCTGGAGCAGGCCCTGGTGCTCGACGTGCTCACCAGCGCAAACGGAACTGCTTGCGGGGTAACGCTTCACGTCATCGGTGAAGGCAGTCGCGACGGAGTCGGGGCGGCGCTCGGCCGGGCGGTCGTGCTGGCCACCGGGGGCATCGGCCAGGTCTTCCAGTCGTCCACCAATCCGCGTGAGGCCACCGGCGACGGCATCGCGGCGGCTCTGCGGGCCGGGGCCGAGACCGCCGACCTGGAGTTCGTGCAGTTCCATCCGACCGTGCTCTGGCTGGGCCAGAACGCCCGGGGTCAGCAGCCGCTGATCTCCGAGGCGGTGCGCGGCGAAGGGGCCCAGCTGCTCGACGTCAACGGCCTGCGCTTCATGACCGGTGTGCACGAGATGGCCGAGCTGGCCCCGCGTGACGTGGTGGCCAAGGCGATCGTGCGGCAGATGGCCACCACCGGCACCTCGCACGTGTTCCTCGACGCCCGGCACCTCGGCCGCACCTTCTTGCGCCGGCGCTTCCCCACCATCGTGAACGCGCTCGCCGGGCACGGTTTCGACCCGGCGGAAGACCTGATCCCGGTGGCGCCCGCCCAGCACTACCACTCCGGCGGGATCCGGGTGAACGCCGACGGCCGTTCCAGCCTGCCCGGGTTGTACGCGGTGGGCGAGTGCTCGTGCACGGGTGTGCACGGGGCGAACCGGCTGGCCAGCAACTCGCTGCTGGAGGGTCTGGTGTTCGCCCACCGAATTGCGGACGACGTCAGCGCGCGGCTCGGGAGCGGGGAGCTGCCCCAGCTGGAGGCCGTGGACCGGCCGGGGCCGGCCGGCCTGCTCGCGGCCACCGCGCGGGTGAAGGCGCAGCGGGCCGCCTCTTCCGGACCCGGGGTCATCCGGACCGCCGAGGGGCTGGAGAAGGCGGCCGCGAGCCTGGCCCGGATCTCCGCCGCCGGTGGCACCGAGGTCCCGGTGGGCGTGGACAAGATCGACGTCACCCACGGCACCGCCGAGTGGGAGACCACCAACCTGCACACCGTCGCCACCGTGCTCACCCAGGTCGCCGCCCTCCGCGAGGAGACCCGCGGCGGGCACTACCGCGAGGACTTCCCGCAGCGCGACGACGCCGCCTGGCGCGGCCGGCTGATCGGCCGGCTGGACCCCGACGGTGAGCTCATCACCCGGTTCGAACCCCTGGAAGGCTGATCGTGGATCGCTGGCAGACCGAGACCCCCTGGCCCACCGGCACGATCGAGGCCCTGACGGCCGCCGGGCTGGACCCGGACCGGGTGCGCTCGGTGGTGCGCGACGCCCTGGCCGAGGACCTGGGCATCGGCGGTGCCGTCGTGCAGGTACCCGGGGCCGCTCCCGGGCACGACGTGACCAGCGAGTCCACGATCGGGGCCGAGGTGCCGGGCCGGGCCCACGTGGTCGCCCGCGCGGCCGGGGTGATCAGCGGGATGCCGCTGGTGCCGGTGGTTCTCGCCGAGGTCTCGGCCTGGACCGGGCTGCCGGCGGCCACCGCCGAACTGCGGGTCCCGGACGGCCGGGCCGTGGTCCGCGACGACGTGCTGGCCGTGCTGCACGGGCCGGTCCAGGTGCTGCTGATCGCCGAGCGCACCCTGCTCAACCTGGTCTGCCGTACCAGCGGCACGGCCACCCACACCCGGCGCTGGGTGGACGAGCTGGCCGGCACCGGGGCGCAGGTGCTGGACACCCGCAAGACCACGCCGGGGCTGCGGATGCTGGAGAAGTACGCGGTGCGCTGCGGCGGCGGCACGAACAAGCGGATGGGCCTGTACGACGTCGCGATGGTGAAGGACAACCACAAGATCGCGGCCGGCTCGGTGGCCGAGGCCTACCGCCTGGTGCGGCAGCGCTTCCCGGAGGTCGCGGTGCAGGTGGAGGTGACCACCACGGCCGAGGCGGTGGAGGCGGTGCAGATCGGCGCCCGGTTCCTGCTGATGGACAACATGTCGCCGGCCCTGCTGGCCGAGAGCGTGAAGGCGGCCCGGGCGACCACCGGCGAGCCGATCGAGATCGAGGCCACCGGTGGGCTCACCCTCGAGGTGGCGGCCGAGTACGCCCGCACCGGGGTCGACTACCTCTCGGTCGGCGGGCTGACCCACTCCTCACCGATCCTCGACCTGGCGATCGACCTGGTCGGCTGAGAACCGTTACACCGGCCGGGAACCGGTGCGGCACACCGCGGTGTGCCGCACCTCGCGGCTCAGGCCCGGTCGGCCAGCAGACGCTCGTAGTTGTTGCGCAGCCACTCGGCGATCTTGACCCGCTCGGTGAAGCGCGCCGTCGGGTCGGCCCGCAGCACCTCCTGGGTGGCCACCGCCTTGCCCAGCGCCTCGGTCAGCGAGGCCACGTCGGGCAGGCCGTCGCGGTCGCTGGTGTAGGAGAGGCTGCCGGCGTCCGGACGCTGCTGGGCGGCGTGGTTGGCGGCCGGCATGATCGCCTGGGTGCCCAGGTCGTAGCAGGCCTCCGGCCACACCGAGTGCGAGCCGAAGAAGGGCGGTACGAGTGCGGCGTCGAGGCCGAAGATGTTGTCCCAGAGCTGGGAGTCGGTCATCGGCCGGTGGGCCCGCAACGAACCGCCGGCGGCGCTGAGCAGCCGGTCGATCTCGCGCACGGTGGCCGGGTCGTAGCGGGTGGAGTCGGAGTCGAGCAGGTGGTCGTGGGCGAACGCCACCAGGCGCACCTCGGGTACCTGCCGGGCCGCCTCGGCCAGCGCGGCGACCACCTTGACCGGGTCGCTCGGCAGCCGCAGGCCGCCCAGGTGCACCCCGACCACGAACGGGCTGTTCTGGCCGCGGGCGGGGCGCTCGCGGCGCATCCGCACGAAGTCGACCGCGTGCGGGTGGGGCTGCACGTCGGCGCCCACCGACCAGCGCCGGGCGATCTCGTCGGCGGCCCCGGCGGTGAGCGTGATCACCTGGTCCGCGGCCGGGATCAGGGCGTCCAGCTGCTCGGCGTACCCGGCCTCGTCCAGGCCGGTCGGGTCGCTCAGGTGGTAGGCGGTGACCACCAGCGGGCGGCCGGACTCACGGGTGGCCCGGATCGCCGCCTGCACGTGCTCGGCGTTCATCCGGGGGGCCAGGGCGTGCACGTGGACGACCTGCATGTCGCCGAGATGGGCGGCCAGCCAGGCCGGGTCGAACGCGGCCGGGGGGCGCGGCGCGGACCCGGGCATCTGCACCGTCGGCCGGTGCACACCGTCGACACCCTCGGGGTGACCGAGGTGCCGGACGTAGACACCCCGCCCGGGGAGTGCCGCGATGCGGATGATCGTGCGACCCTCCCACTCGGGGGAGGCACGACGTCGTTTACGGGAGGGGGACACAGGCGCCTCTCGAGAGGTTCCGCTCAAGGAAACGGGTGAGGAACTCGCGCCTGTGCTGGACGAGGGGGCCACCATAACCTGATCATCTTCCTCTCATCGACCGGCGCGACCTCCGGCCGTGCAGGTCGGCCGCCGCTGCCGCTACTCGTTCGAGCCTGGCAGCTGTGATCGCTTTGCGCGCGCTGAAGCCTGATGCTGGGAGACCGGCGGTCGTCCGGCCGCCGCCTTCGAAAGGATCCTTCTTTGACCATCCGCGAGTTCGGGAACGACCTGCTGACAAGCCTTCTCGAGTTCACGCTGCAGTCCGTGCCGGGCAGTCTCGGCGTCGGCCTCAGTGTCGCGACGGACAGCCGGAACGAGGGCGGGACACCGAAGACCGTCGCGGCGATCGGAGTCGCCACGGAACTCGACCCGGCGCAGTGGCAACATGCCCACGGGCCGATCTGGGACGCCTTCCGCCGGGACGCCGTGGTCACCCGGCCGGACAGCGACGACGCCAAGCTCGGCCTGGGCGACCTGCCCGGCGTCGAGCCGAAGCTGCTCGAGCAGGTCCGGGGCGTGATCTTCGTCCCCGGCGAGTTCGGGTCCGACCTGCCCACCGTGTTCTCGGTCTACCTGGACCGGGTGCCGGACAGCCAGGTGCTGCGCGAGATCGACCGCTACGAGCCGCTGGTCACCCAGGCCCTGGCGGTGGTGGAGTACTGCGCGGGCGAGGAGCAGGTGGCCCAGCAGATGCTGCAGATGACCCAGTACCGCCGGGTCATCGAGCAGGCCAAGGGGCTCGTGATGGGGGCGATCGGCGCCGACGCCCCGGCCGCCTTCGCCGCCCTGGCCCGGGCCAGCCAGCACTTCAACATCCGGCTGCGCAACCTGGCGGTGGCCCTGGTCGAGCACGTCGGCGGTCAGGCGGCCGAGCACCCGGAGGACCCGGAACTGGTGGTCCGCCCCACCCCGGCCGAGCGCGAGACCGCGGCCCGGATCTGGGCGGCCCTGACCACCAGCGCGATCCTCGAGCAGTCCTGAGCGGCCGGGGTTGACGGCGGGGCGATCAGCGCCTAGGCAGCCGACTAGGATGACTCGTCGTGACCGAACAGCAGGCAGCCCACCCGGCAGACGCGCCCGTCCCGAACGGGGAGGACGTACCCGAGCAGATGCGTATCCGCGCGGAGAAGCGGGCGCGCATCCTGGCCGAGGGCAAGCCGGCGTACCCGGTCGAGGTCGAGCGCACGCACTCCCTGGCCGAGATCCGCACCGCGCACGCCGAGCTGGAGACCGGCGCCTCCAGCGGCGAGATCGTCTCGGTGGCGGGGCGGGTGATGCGCTTCCGCGACGCGGGCAAGCTCTGCTTCGCCGTGCTGCAGGACGGCGACGGCACCCAGCTGCAGGTGATGGTCACCGCCAACGGGGTCGGCGCCGAGGCGCTGGCCGCCTTCAAGGCCGACGTCGACCTGGGTGACTTCGTCACCGTGCACGGTGAGGTGATCTCGTCCAAGCGGGGTGAGCTCTCGGTGATGGCTGACCGCTGGGCGATGGCGGCCAAGGCGCTGCGCCCGCTCCCGGTGCTGCACAAGGAGATGTCCGAGGAGGCCCGGGTCCGGCAGCGCTACGTCGACCTGATCGTGCGCCCGGCCGCCCGCGACGTGGTGCGCACCCGTGCCGCCGTGGTCCGCTCGCTGCGCGAGACGTTCCACGGTCGCGACTTCGTCGAGGTCGAGACCCCGATGCTGCAGACCATCCACGGCGGGGCCGCGGCCCGGCCGTTCAAGACCCACATGAACGCCTTCGACCTCGAGCTGTTCCTGCGGATCGCCCCCGAGCTCTTCCTCAAGCGCGCGGTGGTCGGCGGGATCGACCGGGTCTTCGAGATCAACCGCAACTTCCGGAACGAGGGTGCCGACTCCACGCACTCGCCGGAGTTCGCGATGATCGAGGCCTACCAGGCCTACGGCAACTACGACTCGATGGCCGAGCTCACCCGCACCCTGGTGCAGGCGGCCGCCACCGCGGTGGCCGGCGGCACCACGGTGACCCTGGCCGACGGCACCGAGTACGACCTGGGCGGCGAGTGGCAGCAGATCACCATGTACGGCTCGCTGTCGCAGGCCGCCGGCCGGGAGATCACCGCGCAGACCGACCTGGCCGAACTCGTCGAGCTGGCCGCCAAGCACGACGTGAAGGTGGAGAGCTGGTACGGCCCGGGCAAGCTGGCCGAGGAGCTCTTCGAGGAACTGGTGGTGCCGGACCTGTACGCGCCGACCTTCGTGCGCGACTACCCGGAAGAGACCTCCACCCTGGTCGCCCCGCACCGCAGCACCCCCGGGGTCGCCGAGAAGTGGGACCTGTACGTGCGCTCGTTCGAGCTCGGCACCGGCTACTCGGAGCTGGTCGACCCGGTGGTGCAGCGTGAGCGCTTCGTGGCCCAGGCCAAGGTCGCCGCGGCCGGTGACGACGAGGCGATGCGCCTGGACGAGGACTTCCTGCGGGCGATGGAGCACGGCATGCCGCCCACCGGAGGCATGGGCATGGGCCTGGACCGCCTGTTGATGGCGGTCACCGGGCTCGGCATCCGGGAGACGATTCTGTTCCCGTTGGTCAAGCCGGAATAGCGGCCCGCAACCGCTGAAGTCGTAGGAGTCGACATGGACTACGTGGCCGCGATCTTTCCCTCGATCGGTGTTCTCTTCCTCTTCGTGATCGCGATCCGGGCGGTGTTTCAGGCCGACCGGCGTGAGCGCCTGGCCCAGGCCGCCGAGGACCGCCGGGCGGCGGCGGCCGAGAAAGCCGCGGGGCAAACGCATACCGCGCAATCGACCGGGCAATCGGCCGGCCCCGGTGAATCGCCGAAGCCGGCCGGTACACCGGGACAGCAATAACTGTCACCGGTTCGGCCGAACGGGTGACGCAACGCGCTACCCGTCGGCCGACTACCGGGGAAACTCAGAAAGTCCCGGAGCTGCGGAAGATCTGCTAAGCACCGGCTATTTGTGGTCATGCTGAGGTGTTGGCTTGACATGCTGGAATGTCGACTCCATCATTCCCATGAATGGGTTCGCCTGCCCGGGGTGGACTCCGGTGGCGTTTCTAGGAGTAATTGATGGCGCAGAAGGTGCAGGTCATTCTTGTTGACGACCTGGACGGGGGCGAGGCCGAGGAGTCGGTGTCGTTCTCGCTCGACGGGGTCAGCTATGAAATTGACCTCTCCGCAGCGAATGCGGAGGCATTGCGGGACGCGATCGCACCGTGGGTGGGGCACGCGCGCAAGGTCAGTGGCCGTACCACCCGGGCCGGAAGCCCGCGCGGGCGCCGTCCGGCCTCGTCCAAGGCGGATCTGGGCGACGTGCGGGCGTGGGCCCGGGAGAACGGCTACCAGGTGAGTGACCGGGGCCGGGTCTCGGCCGAGGTGATGGCCGCCTACGAGGGCGCGCACTGAGCCTTCCGCCGTCTCCGCCGCCGGTTACCGGCGGCGGAAATCAGGGGGGAACAGCAGCGCCACCTCCGTGGAAATCACGGTGAAGTTCGTGGACGGGCGCCGAACCGTGAAGGTTCGGCGCCCGTCGCCGTTTGCCGGGTCTTTTTTCCTCGGCCGGCCGGAGAAAAAGACGACCGCAGAATTTCGGCGTTTTCCCGAATTCACTGGTCGGCCCGAATGAAGGCCGGCCGGAAACTGTCGGACCCGGCCCGGACCTAAGCGGCACCCCGATCGGATCGTGTCTAACCGGTGCCGGAAGGTGGTGTGATGCGATCGACTCCCACCGCCGGGTAACCCCCCCCGACTTCATCACCGGCCGGAGCTCGTACTGACAACGTGGCCGGAGGAGTTTGTGTGATCGTTCCGGCGCTGCCTGTTGTTCTGCAAGGATTGCTTGTGCAGTGAACGGTGCAATCGTTGTGCTCATCCGGCATTGTCCGCTTCGTGTCCGGTGCCCTCGCGCGGGTGGTGAAAAGCCCGCCGAATTCCTGGCCGGGAGACGCCTGAGGGGGCCGGGGCCGAGTGGGTGATCCGGGGGCGCGCCGGAAGATCCCGGGTGGCACTCTGGACGGGCAGCCCGCGTAGAGGGGCTCCTCCGGCGCGTCGCGTCCGGCGCTCCCGGCCGGACATGGGCACGAAGACCGCAAAGCGCCGGAAGGGTGCCGGTTCTGTCCGCCGACAGCGAACATCGAAGTGCTGTGCCGCGAGCCTGGAACACGTAAGGTTCCAGCTCCGTTGGCCGATGCACGGGTGTCGGAACAGTCTCACTCTCAGAACGCAGGGTGTTTCTTTCCGTAGCCCCAGATAGCATCGATAAGGTCAGCGAGACCTCAGTCTCACCCCCACTGACCGCACGAGGAGCGCAGATGTTCGAGAGGTTCACCGACCGCGCCCGCCGTGTTGTTGTCCTGGCCCAGGAGGAGGCCAGGATGCTCAACCACAACTACATCGGTACCGAGCACATCCTGCTGGGGCTGATCCACGAGGGCGAGGGAGTCGCAGCCAAGGCGCTGGAGTCCCTCGGCATCTCGCTCGACGCTGTCCGCGAGCAGGTGCAGGAGATCATCGGTCAAGGACAGCAGGCCCCCTCCGGGCACATCCCGTTCACGCCCCGCGCCAAGAAGGTGCTGGAGCTGTCGCTGCGGGAAGCGCTGCAACTGGGCCACAACTACATCGGTACCGAGCACATCCTGCTCGGCCTCATCCGTGAGGGCGAGGGCGTCGCCGCCCAGGTGCTGGTCAAGCTCGGCGCCGACCTCAACCGCGTGCGCCAGCAGGTCATCCAGCTGCTGTCCGGCTACCAGGGCAAGGAGCCGGCCGCGGCCGGCGGCCCGGCCGAGGGCACGCCGTCCGGCTCGCTGGTGCTCGACCAGTTCGGCCGCAACCTGACGCAGGCCGCCCGCGAGGGCAAGCTCGACCCGGTCATCGGCCGGGAGAAGGAAATCGAGCGGGTCATGCAGGTGCTGTCGCGGCGCACCAAGAACAACCCGGTCCTGATCGGTGAGCCCGGGGTCGGTAAGACGGCGGTCGTCGAGGGCCTGTCCCAGGCGATCATCAAGGGCGAGGTGCCCGAGACGCTGAAGGACAAGCAGCTCTACACCCTCGACCTCGGCGCCCTGGTGGCCGGCTCGCGGTACCGCGGTGACTTCGAGGAGCGCCTGAAGAAGGTGCTCAAGGAGATCCGCACCCGCGGCGACATCATCCTGTTCATCGACGAGATCCACACCCTCGTCGGGGCGGGTGCCGCGGAGGGCGCGATCGACGCCGCCAGCATCCTGAAGCCGATGCTGGCCCGCGGTGAGCTGCAGACCATCGGCGCCACCACGCTCGACGAGTACCGCAAGCACATCGAGAAGGACGCCGCCCTGGAGCGCCGGTTCCAGCCGGTCCAGGTGCAGGAGCCCTCGCTGGCCCACGCCATCGAGATCCTCAAGGGGCTGCGCGACCGCTACGAGGCGCACCACCGGGTCTCCATCACCGACGCGGCCCTGGTCGCGGCGGCGACGCTGGCCGACCGGTACGTCAACGACCGGTTCCTGCCGGACAAGGCGATCGACCTGATCGACGAGGCCGGCGCCCGGTTGCGGATCCGCCGGATGACCGCTCCGCCGGACCTGCGCGAGTTCGACGAGAAGATCGCGCAGACCCGTCGCGACAAGGAGTCCGCGATCGACGCGCAGGACTTCGAGAAGGCGGCCTCGCTGCGCGACAGCGAGAAGAAGCTGCTGGCGGCGAAGGCCGAGCGGGAGAAGCAGTGGAAGGCCGGCGACATGGACGTGGTCGCCGAGGTCGACGAGGAACTGATCGCCGAGGTCCTGGCCACGGCGACCGGTATCCCGGTGTTCAAGCTCACCGAGGAGGAGACCTCGCGTCTGCTCCGGATGGAAGACGAGCTGCACAAGCGGATCATCGGCCAGACCGACGCGGTGCGGGCGCTCTCCCAGGCGATCCGCCGTACCCGGGCCGGCCTGAAGGACCCGAAGCGTCCCGGTGGCTCGTTCATCTTCGCCGGCCCGACCGGTGTGGGTAAGACCGAGCTGGCCAAGGCGCTCGCCGAGTTCCTGTTCGGCGACGAGGACTCGCTGATCCAGCTGGACATGTCCGAGTTCTCGGAGAAGCACACGGTCTCGCGGCTGTTCGGTTCGCCGCCCGGGTACGTGGGCTACGAAGAGGGTGGCCAGCTCACCGAGAAGGTGCGGCGCAAGCCGTTCTCGGTGGTGCTGTTCGACGAGGTCGAGAAGGCCCACCCGGACATCTTCAACTCGCTCCTGCAGATCCTGGAGGACGGTCGCCTGACCGACAGCCAGGGCCGCCAGGTGGACTTCAAGAACACTGTGATCATCATGACGACGAACCTGGGTACCCGGGACATCGCCAAGGGTGTGCAGTTGGGCTTCCAGTCCGGCAGCGACACGAAGACCAGCTACGAGCGGATGAAGGCGAAGGTCGCGGAGGAGCTCAAGCAGCACTTCCGCCCGGAGTTCCTCAACCGGGTCGACGACACCATCGTCTTCCCGCAGCTGTCGCAGGACGAGATCATCCAGATCGTCGACCTGATGATCGCCAAGGTGGACGAGCGTCTGAAGGACCGGGACATGGGCCTCGAGCTCACCCCGGCCGCGAAGATCGCTCTGGCCCACAAGGGCTACGACCCCGTGCTGGGCGCCCGGCCGCTGCGCCGCGCCATCCAGCGCGAGATCGAGGACACGCTGTCCGAGAAGATCCTCTACAACGAGCTCAAGGCGGGCCAGATCGTTCTGGTCGACGCTGAGGGGGAGCCGGCCACGGCGACCTTCAGCTTCCGCGGAGCCTCGAAGAGCGGGTCCATCCCGGAGCTGGCCGGAGCCACCGAGAAGGGCGCTCCGCCGGTCGCCGGCGAAGCGGCTTCCTGATCCGCAGCACTGTCACGGCGAAGGCCGGAACCCCGTGGGGGTTCCGGCCTTCGGCCGTTTGTGGTTTGAAGACGTGCTTGGGCACCGATGTAGGTGCGTTTCCTTCGTGGGTGCCCACAAACGTCCAAAAGCAGTGGGGTTCCCGACTCACCGCACGGGTGCCGGGCGTGGGAACATCGACGGGTGGCTGAGTTCCGTGTCCGGCGTGCCCGCACCACCGACGTCCCCACCATCGCGAGCCTGGTCTCCGGCTACGCCGACGAGCGCATCCTGCTGAACAAGGAGCGGGTCACCTACTACGAGGACGTCCAGGAGTTCCGCGTCGCGGTGGACGCCGACGACCAGGTGATCGGGTGCGGCGCAGTGCACGTGCTCTGGGAAGACCTGGCCGAGGTGCGCACGCTGGCGGTCTCGTCGAGCCGGCGCGGGGCCGGGGTCGGGCACGCGCTGCTCGACACGCTCATCGAGCAGGCCACCGAGCTGGGCGTCTCCCGGTTGTTCTGCCTGACCTTCGAGGTGAAGTTCTTCGAGCAGCACGGTTTTCGGGAGATCGAGGGGACGCCGGTGGCGCCCGAGGTCTATCTGGAACTGCTGCGCTCGCGGGACGAGGGCGTGGCCGAGTTCCTCGACCTGGCCCGGGTGAAGCCCAACACCCTGGGCAACTCCCGCATGCTGCGTGAGCTATAGCGTCAGGCGGCGCACCAGTTCGGCGACGTCCGGCTCCTGAAGGGTGAGGTTCCGCACCCGAGCCCGGGAGGCCACGTCGGCAAGCACTTTCGCCGTGGTGGTGTGCCCGGGAGTGATGCCCAGCCGCTGCCGCAGACCTCCGGCCTCGACCGCGATCAGCTGGGTGCCGGGAACGTCGTCCAGCGGGCCGGCCGGGGCCAGCAGGTCGACCACCAGAACCTTCTCCGCGCCCAGCAGTTCGGTCAGCGCAGGCACGTTGCCGTCGAACCCGATCCGGCCTTCCACCCCGACCAGCAGCCGGGGGCAGGTGGACTCGACGTCGGCCAGGTCGCTGGTGAGCAGCAGCAGGGTGCGGCCGTTCATCCGGTTCTCCTGGCGCAGCACCGAGCGGATGCGCTCCTTGCTCGCCGCGTCCATGCCGCGGGTCGGCTCGTCCAGGATCAGCAGTTCCGGATCGGGCAGCAGGGCGGCCACCAGCTCGGCGCGGCGGCGCTGAGCCACGGTCAGGTCGACCACCCGGGTCCGCAGCACCCGGGTCAGCTCGAGCCGTTCGGCCAGCAGACGGTGGCGCAGGGTGGCGGCCTGCTCGGCGAGGCCCAGATGGCGCGCGAGCAGGCCCAGCGCATCCTCGAGCGGGATGTCGGGCCACAGGTGCGAGTGCTCGTTCACGATGGCGCCGACCCGTCCGGCCGACTCCAGCCCGGCCTGCACCGGGTCGAGGCCGAGCAGGTGCACCGAGCCGAAGCCCGGCCGGGTCATCCCGGTGGCCAGCTTGGCCAGGCTGGTCTTGCCCGCTCCCTCAGGGAGCAGCAGACCTACCGCCTCACCAGGGGTGACGGTGAACGACAGGCTGTCGAACAGTTGCCGACGGCGACGCCGCCAGCCCGTGCGCAGGGTGAAGGCGACGTGGTCGAAGGCAACAGCAGGCTCGGCCTCGGCCGCCTGGGCAGGCCGCGGCTTCCCCCCGTCGTTCTGGACCACGCGTCGAGGTTAGCGAAGATTTAAGTCGTTCAGACGGCAGTCGTAACGTACGCCCCGTGTATCCCATGTGGGGGTTTTCACCTAATGCTGCTCAGGCAGGGAGTTGGTAGCGCTCGTCCGGCAGTGGTTCGACCAGTCCGTCCTCGATCAGTCCGGCCAGGCACCGCGAGCGCTGCCCGGGATCGCGCAGGGCGCTGTCGGGCACCTCGATGACCAGCTGAGGCTGCGACAGCGGCTCCTTGCTGTGCCGTAGGGCGGCCATCAGGGCGCCGCGGATCTGCCGGTCGGTGCCGGCCCAGGCCTGCCCCTTACGGGCCGGGCCGGTGTGCGGGGGTGAGCCGGCCAACCGCCAGGCGCACTGCGCCGAGACCGGGCAGGCGGCGCACTTGGGGGAGCGGGCGGTGCAGATCAGAGCGCCCAGTTCCATCACTGCCACCGCCCAGACGTGGGCCTTCTGCTCGGGCAGAAGTTCGGTGGCGAGCCGGGTCTCGGCGGCGGTGAGCGCGGGCGGCGGGTACTCGACCCCGGAGACGGTGCGGGCGAAGACCCGGCGCACGTTGGTGTCGAGCACGGCGTGGCGCTGGCCGAAGGCGAAGCTGGCCACTGCGGCGGCCGTGTACGAGCCGATGCCGGGCAGGGCCAGCAGTTCGGCGTGGTCGCTCGGCACGCTGCCGTTGTGGCGCTCGACGATGGCCTGGGCGGCCTGGTGCAGGCGCAGCGCCCGGCGGGGGTAGCCGAGCCGACCCCAGGCCCGGATCACGTCGGCCGGGGAGGCATCGGCCAGGTCGGCGGGGGTAGGCCAGCGTTCGGCCCACTCGCGCCAGATCGGCAGCACCCGGTTGACCGGGGTCTGCTGCAGCATGATCTCGCTGACCAGGATGAGCCAGGGCGAGCAGCCCGGCTCGCGCCAGGGCAATTCGCGGGCGTTGGCCTCGTACCAGTCGAGGATCGGCCGGTGGAGCGGGCTTTCGTCAGCGATTGAGGACGGGGTGGTGCGGTCACGGGGACCCGCACCTCGGGTGGTGGCGGAGGTGCCGGGACCGCGTCGGTGACCAGACCCGTCTCTAGTTCGTGTCGGGCTCAGATGTACCGCTCCAGGATGCTGGACTCGGCCAGGCGCGAGAGGCCCTCGCGCACCGCGCGGGCCCGCTGGTCGCCGACGCCCTCGACGAGCATCAGGTCGTCGAGGTTGGCGGCCAGGAGTTTCTGCAGGTCGCCGAAGTGGTCGACCAGGCGCTCGACGATCGCGCCGGGCAGCCGGGGGACCTTGGTGAGCAGGCGGTAGCCCTTGGGGCTGACCGAGGCGTCGAGCGCGTCGTTGCCCTGCACGAAGCCCAGGACCCGGGCCACCAGACCGAGGTCGACCAGGTCGTTGGAGGCGATCTCGGCCAGGGCGGTGACCACCTCGGGCATCGAGCGCTCCCGCCGGGTGGCGTCGAGGTAGTCGCGGATGACCAGGTCGCGGTCGGGGCCGACCCCGCCGATCAGCTCGTCGAGCTGGAGCGAGAGCAGCCGGCCGTCGGTACCGAGTTCGACCACGTAGTGCTGGATCTCGTCGGAGATGCGGCGGACCATCTCCAGGCGCTGGATCACGATCGACACGTCGCGGACGGTGACCAGATCCTCGATCTCGAGGGCGGAGAGGGTGCTGGTGACCTCGTCGAGCCGGGCCTTGTAGCGCTCCAGCGTGGCCAGGGCCTGGTTGGCCTTGGCCAGGATCGCGTCGGAACCCTCGAGCACGTAACGCCGGCCGGCCACGTAGAGCGCGATGATCCGCATCGACTGGCTGACCGAGACCACCGGGTAGCCGGTCTGCTTGGCCACCCGCTCGGCGGTGCGGTGGCGGGTGCCGGACTCGTCGGTCTGGATGGTCGGGTCGGGCACCAGCTGCACGGCCGCCCGCAGGATGTGCGAGCCGTCCTCGTCGGTGACGATCGCGCCGTCCATCTTGGCCAGCTCGCGCAGCCGGGTGGCGGAGAAGCCGACGTTGAGGTGGAAGCCGCCGGTGCAGATGCTCTCGACCACCGGGTCGTGACCGAGCACGATCAGCGCGCCGGTGCGGCCCCGCAGGATGCGCTCCAGACCGTCGCGCAGCGTGGTGCCCGGGGCCACGGCGGCAAGGGTGTACCGCAGCAGCTCTTCGGGAGTGCGCTCGGCGACCACGGGAGCAAGTCTATCGGGATGCACTGACGGCCGGGCGCGAAGGCCGGGCGGGCCGCCGGCCGAGTGTCCCCTGGCCTGCGGTCGAGGCGTTTCCCGGCCGGGGCCGGGCAAGACTGTCGGTGGGGCCGCGTAGGTTCTGGGGCGTGAGCACATCTGATGCGCGGCGTGGTTCGGCAGGGCGCAGCAAGCGGTCCGGGCGCGACAACCCCGGCTACCGCTGCGCCGAGTGCGGGTGGCAGACGGCGAAGTGGGCCGGGCGCTGCGGCGAGTGCCAGGCCTGGGGCACCGTGATGGAGGCCGCCAGCGCGGCGCCCGCCGGGGTCACCAAGGCCCGCGCGGTGGGGGTCAAGGCCCAGCCGATCGCCGAGGTGGCGGCCGACAACGCCCAGACCTGGTCCACCGGTGTCGAAGAGCTCGACCGGGTGCTGGGCGGGGGCATCGTCAGCGGGGCGGTGGTGCTGCTGGCCGGCGAGCCCGGGGTGGGCAAGTCCACCCTGCTGCTCGACGTGGCCTCCAAGGCCGCGCAGCAGACCCGCACGGTGCTCTACGTCACCGGTGAGGAGTCGGCCAGCCAGGTCCGGCTGCGGGCCGAGCGCATCGGCGCCCTGCGGCCGCGGCTGCTGCTCACCGCCGAGACCGACCTGTCCACCGTGCTCGGCCACGTGGAAGACGTGCAGCCCGACCTGCTGGTGGTCGACTCGGTGCAGACCATCGCCAGCGATGCGGTGGAGAGCTCGGCCGGCAGCGTCTCGCAGGTGCGTGAGGTGGCGGCCTCGCTGATCCGGGTGGCCAAGGAGCGGGGCATGGCCACGCTGCTGGTCGGGCACGTCACGAAAGACGGCTCGATCGCCGGGCCCCGGGTGCTCGAGCACCTGGTCGACGTGGTCTGCCAGTTCGAGGGCGACCGGCACTCCCGGCTGCGCCTGGTCCGCGCGGTGAAGAACCGCTACGGCCCGACCGACGAGGTGGGCTGCTTCGACCTGTCCGAGGTGGGCATCGTCGGCCTCACCGACCCCAGCGGCCTGTTCGTGTCCCAGCACGCCCAGCCGGTGCCCGGCACCTGTGTCACCGTCACCCTCGAGGGCCGCCGCCCCCTGGTCAGCGAGGTGCAGGCCTTGGTCGCCCCGACCGCCGGCAGCAACCCCCGCCGGGCCACCTCCGGCCTCGACAACAGCCGCGTCTCGATGATCCTGGCCGTGCTCGAGCGCCGGGCCGGGGCCCGCCTGGCCAACAACGACGTCTACGTCTCCACCGTCGGTGGCGTCCGTATCGCCGAGCCATCCTGCGACCTTGCGGTCGCGCTCGCCGTGGCCGGCGCCGCCATCGACCGCCCTCTAGCCCCCGGCACCATCGCCGTCGGCGAGGTCGGCCTGGCCGGTGAGGTCCGCCCGGTGGCCGGCGTCGGCCGCCGCCTCGCCGAGGCCGCCCGCCTCGGCTTCACCTCGGCCTTCGTCCCCGTCGGCACCCGCGACGCGGCGCCGGCTCCCGAGGGGATGGTGGTCTACGAGGTGCCTGACGTGCTCACCGCCCTGAGCCGCGCCACCTTCCCGCTGGTCGGCAGCCGGGGGGAGCGGGGGTAGGCGGGAGGTGCTGCTGGTCCATCGGCGGGGCGGCTACGTGTAGACAAAACTTGCCATAGCAAGACTTTGTTTACACGTAGTGCACCCGTGCCCGTCGAACCCGCGCCTGCTTCAGGGGGATCAGCGCGCAGGCGACTCAGCGGCTGAGCACCAGGCCCTCGGGTGCGCGCCACCAGAGCAGGTTCACCGCGTAGTCCACCGACGAGCCGGGGTGAGAGGCGAGGATGCGGTCGGCGTGCTCGCGGCTGAACTCGATGCGCACCACGGCCTCGAAGTCCGCGCGGGTCGCCATCTCCCAGCGGATGTCGAGGCTCTGGCGGGACCAGCCCTGGCGGGCCCAGAAGGCCTCCACCGCGGCCGGGTCGTAGGTGGGCAGCCAGCGGCGGAACCAGGCGCCGAAGGTAGAGCGGGTGGCGTCGTTGTCGATGACGAAGGCCACCCCGCCGGGCCGCAGCACCCGGCGGATCTCGGTCAGGCCGGGTTCACAGCCCGGGCCGAAGAAGTAGGCCCAGCGGGCGTGCACCACATCCACCGAACGGTCGGCCACCGGGAGCTTCTGGGCCGTTCCGGTGCGCACGTCGATCCGGGCGCGCAACTCCTCCGGGGTCGGGCCCGGGGCCGAAGCTGACGCCGAGACCGAGCCTGGCACCGGCACTGACCCCGGCAGCGGCGTCGAAGCCGCGGCCGATGCTGGAGCTGAACCTGACGCAGACGCCGAGCCTGGTGCCGATCTCAGCGCGGCCACCCGCCGCCGGGCCAGTTCGACCAGGGGCGGGTGCGGCTCCACCCCGATCACCGCCGCCGCCTCGGCCGCGAACCGGGGCAGGTGAAAGCCTGTGCCGCAGCCGATGTCGAGCACCGTGGCGCCGGACCAGTCCTGGATCGAGCGCATCGCCGACTCGATCACCCCGTCCGGGTCGACCGCACGGTTCTCGACCTCGTAGACCCCCGGGTGCCGCCAGATGTTGGGGCTGGGGACGACCTCGGCCATCTTCGGTTCAGTGGCCGTGCGGGGCGCGGGTGGTGGCCGGGTGCACGGTGAGCGGGATCAACTTGCGGGCGCCGGTGATCTGGTCGCAGTGCTGGGCCAGCACGTCGTAGGCGGCCTGGCCCATCAGCTCCACCAGTTCCGGGCGCAGGCTGCGGTACACCGGCTTGCTGCCCACGTGGGCCTGCGGGTTGCCGGTGCAGTACCAGTCCAGGTCGTGACCGCCGGCCCCCCAGCCGCGGCGGTCGTACTCGCTGATCGTGACCTCGAGATAGCTGGTGCCGTCGGGGCGCTCGACGGTGCGGTACGAACGCCGGATCGGAAGCTGCCAGCAGACGTCCGGTTTCAGCTCCAGCGGCTCGCGGTCCTGGGCCCAGGCCAGCTTGTGCAGCGAACACCCGTCGCCCGCGGCGAAACCGGGCCGGTTCAGGAAGATGCAGGCCCCCTCGAACACCCGGGTCTTGCGCTGGCCGTCCGGGTCGACCTCGACCCAGCCGTCCCGGGTGCCCTCCTCGGCGAACTGCCAGAGGGTCGCGTCGAGGCCCTTGACCGCCTCGGTGACCCGTTCCTCGTCCTCCTCGTCGGCGAAGTGCGCGCCCAGCGTGCAGCATCCGTCGCTGGGCCGGTCGGCGTAGATGCCGGCGCACCCGCTGCCGTAGACGCACGTCCAGTTCGAGGTGAGCCAAGTGAGGTCGCAGCGGAAGACCTGGTCGGGCTGGTCGTCGTCCTCGACCGGACCGTCCTCGTCGTCCTCCTCCTCGTCCTCGACGACGTCCTCGAGCAGCGCGTCGACCAGCTCCTCGAGGTGGTCGTCGTCGTCGAGGTTCTCGGGGTCCTCGACGATCTCGGCGGGCTCGGGGTCGGGGAACTCCAGCCAGAGCCGGGCCGGGTCGAGGCCGATTTCCGGCGCGGGGGGATGGGGCATGGCCGACAATGTAAGCCCTGACGGGGCCTGCTTTCGCGCATGGGAGGCGATCCACCCCTCCGTAGCCGGATCGCGACCCGATCGTGGGGTACTTTCGCAGGATGCGGCTCGGTGTTCTCGACGTGGGTTCCAATACGGTGCATCTGCTGGTGGTGGACGCCCATCCCGGGGCCCGGCCGCTGCCCGCCTCCTCGCACAAGACCGAGCTGCGGCTGGCCGAGCAGCTGGACGCGGACGGCCGGATCTCCCCGGCGGCCGAGGAGTCGCTGCTGCGGTTCGTCGAGTCCAGCCTCACCGTGGGTGAGGACCTGGGCGTCGAGGAGGTCATCGGGTTCGCCACCTCCGCCATCCGGGACGCCCCCAACGGCGAGGAGCTGCTGGCCCGGGTGCGCAAGCTGACCGGCATCGAGCTGCACGTGCTGGGCGGCGGCGACGAGGCCCGGCTCACCTTCCTGGCCGTACGCCGCTGGTTCGGCTGGTCGGCCGGGCGGCTGCTGGTGCTGGACATCGGCGGCGGCTCGCTGGAGATCGGCGCGGGGCTGGACGAACTGCCCGACGTGGCGATCTCGCTGCCGCTCGGGGCGGGCCGCCTCACCCGCGACCGCCTGGCCGGAGACCCGCCGAGCGCCGAGCAGATCCGCGCCGCCCGCCGCTACGCCCGGGCCGAGATCGGCCGGGTGGTGCGGGACGTGGTCCGCGGCGGCCAGCCCGACCAGGTGGTGGGCAGCAGCAAGACCTTCCGCACCCTGGCCCGGATCTGCACCCCCGAGGAGGGCACGCTGCGCCGGGCCGACCTGACCGAGTGGGTGCCGCGGCTGGCCGCGATGACCGAGGCCGAGCGGGCCGAGCTGCCCAGCGTCTCGACCGGCCGGGCCCGGCAGATCCTGGCCGGGGCGCTGGTCGCCGAGGCCGCGATGGAGCTGCTCGGGGTGGAGAGCATGCAGATCAGCCCGTGGGCGCTGCGCGAGGGCGTGATCCTGCGCCGCCTCGACGACATGATGAGCGCCACCGGGCCCGGCGTGTCCACGCGTACGCCGCTCGGGTGAGCCCCGCGGTGCGCGGGAGGGTGTGCACAAGCGGCCTCCGCGGGAGTGACTACGCTGAACGGCATGGGCTCATCGAACAATGGTGGGGCACGGGCTTCACGGGGTAAGGCAGCCAAGGTCGCGCTGTCCACGAGTTCTGTGTACCCGGAATCCTGTGCCGACGCGTTCGAGATCGCTGCACGTCTGGGGTACGACGGCGTCGAGGTCATGGTCTGGACCGACCCGGTCAGCCAGGACACCGGCGCGCTGAAGCGGCTTTCCCAGCACTACGGCGTTCCGGTGCTGTCGGTGCACGCCCCCACACTGCTGGTCACGCAACGGGTCTGGGGCAAGGAGCCCTGGGCCAAGCTGGAGCGCTCGGTGCAGCTGGCCGAGGACGTGGGGGCCACTGCCGTGGTGGCGCACCCGCCGTTCCGCTGGCAGAAGGAGTACGGCGCGGCGTTCGTCGACGGGGTGGCCCGGATGAACGACCACTTCGCGGTGCCGATCGCGGTGGAGAACATGTACCCCTGGCGGGCCCGTAGCCGCGAGGTGATGGCCTATTCCCCGGGCTGGGACCCGCTGGAGCAGCCGTACAGCCACGTCACGCTGGACTTCTCGCACGCCGCCACGGCCGGCGGTGACTCGCTGGCGATGGCCCGGGCTCTGGGGCAGCGGCTGGCGCACATCCACCTGGCCGACGGTGCGGGCTCGGCCAAGGACGAGCACCTGCTGCCCGGGCGGGGCACGCAGCCCTGCGGCGAGGTGCTGGACCTGCTCTCGGAGTGGGACTGGGCCGGCGTGGTGGCGGTCGAGGTGAACACCCGTAAGTGCCGCACCCGGGCCGAGCGGGAGGCCGAGCTGACCGAGTGCCTGAACTTCGCCCGGGAGCACCTGGCCTCGGCCGACCTCACGCCCGCCCGCTAGGACTCAGGAAAAGACCGTGGGCCCCAGGTCGAGGGGGGTTACCTGGAGCCCACGGTGGTCAGTGCCGGGCCTTGATCAGCCCATGTGCGGGTAGCGCCAGTCCACGGCCGGCTCGAACGTCTCCTTGATCGACCGGGTCGAGGTCCAGCGCTGCAGGTTCTGCGGGGCCCCGGCCTTGTCGTTGGTGCCCGAGGCGCGCGAGCCGCCGAACGGCTGCTGCCCCACCACCGCACCGGTCGGCTTGTCGTTGACGTAGAAGTTGCCGGCCGCGAACCGCAGGGCCTCGGCCGCCGAGGCCACCGCCTGCCGGTCCTGGGCGATGATCGCGCCGGTCAGCGCGTACTTGGAGTCCTTGGCAATGGCGGCCGCGACGGCGTCGAACTCGGCGTCCTCGTACACGTGCACGGCCAGGATCGGGCCGAAGTACTCGGTGGTGAGCGCCTCGTCGGCCGGGTCGTCGACGACCAGCACGGTCGGCTCGACGAAGTAGCCCACGCTGTCGTCCACCTTGCCACCGGCCAGCACCTCGACGCCCTCGGCCGCGGCGGCCCGGGCCAGCGCGGCCTTGTGCTTGGCGAACGCCCGCTCGTCGATCACGGCCGAGGTGAAGTTGGCGAAGTCGGTGGGCGGGCCGACGGGCAGAGAACTGGTGACGTCGGCGAGCCCGTCCTTCAGTCGGGTCCAGACCGAGCGGGGCACGTAGGCGCGCGAAGCCGCCGAGCACTTCTGCCCGGAGTACTCGAAAGCGCCTCGCACCAGGGCGGTCCGCAGGACGTCGACGTCGGCGCTGGGGTGCGCGAGGACGAAGTCCTTACCGCCGGTCTCGCCGACGATGCGCGGGTAGGAGCGGTAGTTCGTGATCCGCGCCCCGACCTCCTGCCAGAGGTGCTGGAAAGTGGCGGTGGAACCGGTGAAGTGGATACCGGCCAGGTCCTCGTCGGCCAGGGCCACCGACGAGATCTCCGGGCCCGGGCCGTGAATCAGGTTGATCACACCGGCGGGCAGACCGGCCGCGCGCAGCAGGCGCATCGTGTACTCGGCCGAGAGGGCCTGCGTGGGGCTCGGCTTCCAGATCACCGTGTTGCCCATCAGGGCCGGGGCGGTGGCCAGGTTGGCGGCGATCGAGGTGAAGTTGAACGGCGTGATCGCGTAGACGAAGCCCTCGAGCGGCCGGTGGTCCAGCCGGTTCCAGATGCCGGGGGAGTTGGCCGCGGGCTGCTCGGCGTAGATCTGCCGGGCGAAGTGCGCGTTGAAACGCCAGAAGTCGGCCAGCTCGCAGACCGCGTCGATCTCCGACTGGTAGACCGTCTTGGCCTGGCCGAGCATGGTGACCGCGTTCGTCACCGCGCGCCAGCTGCCGGTGAGCAGGTCGGCGGCCTTGAGCAGGATCGCCGCCCGGTCGTCGATCGAGAGCGCGGCCCAGGCCGGGGCGGCCTTCTTCGCCGCGGCGATCGCCCGGGCCGTGTCCTCGGCCGTCGACTCCCGGAAAGTGCCCAGGACGTGCGCCTTCTCGAACGGGGCGACGACCTCGACGACGGCGCCGCCGCCGGCCACCGGCTCCCCGTCGATCCAGTTCGTGATCTCGGTGCGGGTCTCCCAGATCTCCTTCAGGGCGGGCTCGAGTGCGGCTCGGTCGGCGCTGCCGGCCGTGTAGGGGCGGGGCGGCTCGTTGACCGGAGCCGGGACCTTCGTGATCGCGTCCATCGAATCGTCCTTAGGTATTAGGGGTCTCAGAGGTTACGGAGCAGGAAGAATACGTTCGCCGGGCGCTCGGCCAGGCGCCGGATGTAGTACCCGTACCAGTCGGTGCCGAACGGCAGGTACACCCGCACGTCCACCCCGGCGGCGGCGAGCGAACGCTGCTCCTGGTCACGGATGCCGTACAGCATCTGCAGTTCCCAGCTGTCGCGGGCCCGGCCCAGGCGCGAGGCGGTGGCCGTGGCCTCGGCGACCAGCGCCAGGTCGTGGGTGGCGATCATCGGGTGCCCCTCGCCCTGGAACAGGATCTCCATGCAGCGGCGGTAGGCGGCGTCGACGTCGGCCTTGCGCGGGTGGGCCACCGAGGCCGGTTCCGCGTAGGCGCCCTTCACCAGCCGCACCCGCGAGCCGGCGTTCGACAGGTCCCGGCAGTCGCCCTCGGTGCGGTACAGCGCGGCCTGGAGCACCGCGCCGACCCAGGGGTGCTGGGTGCGCAGCTCGGTCAGGATGCCGAGGGTGGAGTCGACCGTGGTGTGGTCCTCCATGTCCAGCGTCATGGTGGTGCCGGTGGCGGCCGCGGCCTCGGCGATCGAGGCCGCGTTCTCCAGCGCGATCTTGTGGCCGTCGGCGCCCAGCGCCTGCCCCAGGGCCGAGAGCTTCACCGAGACCTCGGCGCGGTCGGACAGTTCGGCATCGGCCAGCGCGGCCAGCAGCGAGCGGTAGGCCGCGGCGGTGGCGGCCGCCTGCGAGGCCTCGGTCACGTCCTCGCCGAGCACGTCCAGCGTCACCGACAGGCCCTGCTCGCGCAGCTTCCGGGTGACCTCCAGGGCGGAGGGCGCGTCCGGGCCGGCGATGAACCGGCGGACCATCTTGCGGCTGATCGGCAGCGCGCTGACGGAGGCCCGGACCGGCCGGGTCTGAGCGGCGGCCAGCAGGAGTTTCGGCATACGGCCAGGCTAGGAGTGGGGCAGGAGTGCCACCATGTGCAGATGTCACGAGCCGTTCCGACGAATGTCCGACCAGGATGACCTCTGCCCCCGCCGAGCCGGACGCCCGGGCGCTGCAGGAGCTGGTGGACGACGTCTCGGACCTGCTGCAGGCCCCCGCGGTGCTCGAGGACCTGGGATTCGCCCTGGTGGCCTACGGCTCGCAGAGCCCGGACGGGGTCGATCAGGTGCGCGCCGCGACGATTCTGCGGAAGAACGCCACTGCGCAGGTCCGTAGCTATTTCCTGGAGCACGGCATCGCCTCGGCCACCGGGCCGGTGCGGATCCCGGCCGACGAGTCCCGGCAGATCGCGGCCAGGATCTGCATCCCCGTACGGGCAGCCGGGCGTACGTACGGCTATTTCTGGGTGGTCGAGCCGGCCACCGGGGTAGACAAGGCCGCGCTGGTTCGGTCTGCGCCGCTCGCCGAACGTGCCGGGGCTCTTCTGGCCCGACGGGCGGGGGCAGCCGACGAACGTACGGCGTTGATCGAGGCACTGTTCGAGAACACGAGCACTACTGAAGACGTCGATGTCGCCTGGCGCCGTCTCGTCGCCTTGGGGGAGTTGGCGGCGGGGGAGCCGTTGGTGGTTGCGGTGATCCGACTGTCCGACGGGTCGCGGCGGCGCACGGTGCTTTCGGTGCCGGCCGGCGCGGATGCCGAAGTCGCGGCCCGCCGGGTGGCGCGGCAGTTGCCGTCGGGAGCGGTGGCGGGGGTAAGCGAGATCTGCGGTCCTTTTGAACAAAGGACGATTGGCGCGCCTGAGTTTTCGAGCGGCGGGTCGCAGGGGCGCCCGGGTTGGGCTTCGGTTCTTCTCTCCGCCGCCCGCCAGGCCGAGGCCGCCGCGCTCACCGCCCACGCCCGTCCTCACCTGGGCCCGGTCCTGACCTGGGCCGACCTCGGCGTGTACCGGGTGATCGCGCAGGGCCCGGCCGCGGTGCAGGCGCTGATCGAGGGCACCCCGGCCGACCGGCTGCGGGCCCGGGCCGACGCCGACCTGATCCGGACCGCCCTGGTCTACCTGGACCAGGGCGGTAACGCGGCCCGCACGGCGGCCGCGCTGTCGGTGCACCGGCAGACGCTCTACTACCGGCTGGAGCGGATCGAGCAGTTGGCCGGGGTGGACCTGGACTCCGGCGAGGCCCGGCTCGGCCTGCACCTGGGCCTGGCCCTGGGCGAGGTGCTGGCCCGCTCGGCCGGGGGGTGAAGGCATGATGGCGGGCATGGTTGAGCAGGGGCATCAGAGCCGGGTCGCCGTCCTCGGCGCCGGGAACATGGGCGGCACGATCCTGGCCGGGCTGCTGCGGGCCGGCCGGTCACCGGGCGAGGTGGTGGTCTCGGCGCGCCGTCCGGAGCGGGCCGAGGAGCTGAAGCAGCGGCACGGCGTCGAGGTGCTGGACAACGTCGCGGCCGCCGCCTGGGGCGACACCGTGCTGCTGGCGGTCAAGCCCCGGGACATCGCCGGCCTGCTCGCCGAGATCGGCCCGGCCCTGCGCCCGGGCACGCTGGTGGTCTCGCTGGCCGCCGGGCAGACCATCGCCGCGCTGGAGGGCGCCCTGCCCGAGGGCACCCCGGTGATCCGGGTCATGCCGAACACGCCGTCGCTGGTCGACCAGGGCATGTCGGTGCTCAGCCCGGGCACGCACTGTCGGCCCGAGCACACCGAGCGCGCCCAGGAACTGCTCAGTTCCACGGGCAAGGTGCTGCAGGTGCCGGAGGCCTACCAGGACGCGGTGACCGCGGTCAGTGGCTCCGGCCCGGCCTACGTGTTCTACGTGGCCGAGGCGATGATCGAGGCCGGCGTGCTGCTCGGCCTGCCCCGGCCGACCTCCACCGAGCTGGTGGTGCAGACCCTGTTCGGCGCCGCCACCATGCTGCGGCAGACCGGCGAGCACCCGAGCATCCTGCGCGAGCAGGTCACCAGCCCGGGCGGCACCACCGCGGCGGCCGTGCGGCTCCTCGACGACCAGCGGGTGCGCGGGGCCTTCGTCTCGGCGATCGAGGCGGCCTGCAATCGCTCCGCGCAGCTGTCGCAGAGCTGAGAGCAATCTCCCGGCTGCGTGGCGTTACGTAACGCGTGAACCTGCCCACCAGCTCGTCCAGCGATTACCGTGGGGGCCGTGGAGGCACTGCGGCTGGTCTGGGACGAGGCGTTCACCGCGTACGACTTCGGTGACGAGCACCCGATGCACCCGATCCGGCTGGAGCTCACCGCCCGCCTGGCCGAGGCCCTGGGTCTGCTCGACGCGGCCGGGGTGCACGTGGTCGGGGCCGAGCCGGCCGACGACGAGCTGCTGCTCAGCGTGCACGACGCCGACTACGTCGAGGCGGTGCGCCGGGCCTCCACCCGCCCGGTGGTCTCGGACCTGAAGTTCGGCCTGGGTTCCACCGACGTGCCCACCTTCCCGGGCATGCACGAGGCCAGCGCGCGGATCTGCGCGGCCAGCCGGGAGGTGGCCCTGGCGGTCTGGTCCGGCCAGGCCGAGCACGGGGTCAACTTCACCGGTGGGCTGCACCACGCCATGCCCGGCGCGGCCAGCGGGTTCTGCGTGTACAACGACATCGGCGTGGCGATCCAGGCGCTGCTCGACGCCGGCGCCCAGCGGGTCGCCTACGTGGACGTGGATGTTCACCACGGCGACGGCGTGGAGAAGATCTTCTGGGACAACCCGCGGGTCCTGACCATCTCGCTGCACGAGAACGGGCGCGTCCTGTTCCCGGGCACCGGCTTCCCTGAAGAAATCGGTGGGCCCGCGGCGCAGGGCGCGGCGGTCAACGTGGCGCTGCCCCCGGGCACTTCCGATGCGGGCTGGCTGCGCGCCTTCCACGCCGTGGTGCCCTCCCTGCTGCAGGCGTTCGAGCCCGAGGTGCTCGTCACCCAGCAGGGGTGCGATTCCCACGTGCTCGACCCACTGGCCCACCTAGCACTCTCTCTCGACGCCCAACGCGCCTCCTACGAAGCACTGCACGACTTCGCCCACCGTTTCGCGGGCGGGCGTTGGGTGGCCTTCGGCGGCGGGGGCTACGAGGTTGTCGACGTGGTTCCCCGGGCCTGGGCGCACCTGATCGGGATCGCGGCCCACCGGCCGATCCCGCCGGGCACAGATGTGCCGGGCAGTTGGCGCGAATACGTCACATCCCGCTGCGGCCGTCCGGCGCCGCAGCGGATGACCGACGGGGCCGAGATCGACTACCGCTCCTGGAGCACCGGCTACGACCCGGCTGACGCGATCGACCGGGTGGTCCTGGCCACCCGCAAGGCGATCTTCCCGCTCCACGGGCTCGACCCGTACTTCGACTGAACCCCGGCCCGGCAGCTGCCTGACAACCGCCTGCCGACTGCCCGGCATCGGCCCGAGATCTGCCGGACCGGGGAGTAGCAAATCGTCCCCCGAACGGGCTTCGGAGACGGACTTTGATGCACACCAGGCCCGTACTGGTGGGTTGAGGGCCAAAAACGGGCAGTTCGGGGGATCCTCACGCCCGGATATTCGGGCGAGTCGGCAACTCGATTCACACTTCAGGCTCACTTACACCTATGGTTGGTTACGGGGCGTTGCCGAACGTATCCGGAGCGAAATCGACATCCGGCGCGAGAGGGCCGAACGCCTTCGATTCGGACCGTCAGCCCGACCGAGGGGAGACCTCAGATGACCGCCGTGCGTGCACTGCCCAGGGGAGATTTCGAAGTTCGATTCCTCACCGTGGCCGAGGTGGCCGGGATCATGAGGGTGTCGAAAATGACCGTCTACCGGCTGGTGCATGCCGGTGAACTGGCCGCCATGCGGGTCGGCCGTTCCTACCGGGTGCCCGAGCGCGCGGTCCAGGAATACCTGCGTCACTCCTACATGAACGGCACCACCGAGACCGCCTGATCCACCACCTGAACTGCCCAGGAGCCGCGCGGCAGGTCCTGCTGGGACCGATGTCGCGGAGGTGAGACCGGGTGCACCACTGACGAGGCGCTACCCTGGGACCAGGTAATGCTGGTGCGGGCATCCCCGCGCCGCGAGAACCTCGATCCCGCGTGCGTGTCGCGGGCGACCCGATCAACGAACTGCGAGGACCCGTGGGCTCCGTCATCAAGAAGCGCCGCAAGCGGATGGCCAAGAAGAAGCACCGCAAGCTGCTGCGCAAGACGCGTCACCAGCGTCGCAACAAGAAGTAAGTCCCAGCAGGGACGAAGTACCGCACCTCGGCGGCCAGTGTTCACTGGCCGCCGCGCGTGCTTTGTGGGGTCGGTCCGAGGTTTGGCCCACGGGGGGCACAGTCGTGCCGGAGGGGCAACCACTTGCGGACGGGTGTGCCGGCTGGGCGGAGGAACGCCCAGTTCTGGACGGGGTCGGGTTGGGGGACGGGGACGAGACCGTTCGTGGACGGATGGGTTCCCGAGGTGGCGACAAGACCGTGAAGGCAGCGCCGATCCCGGACGGGATGCTCGCTCGCGGACGGGCGAGTCGCTTACGGTCGGGATGGTCCCGGTCTGAGGCGAGGGCGGGCTGCGGTCGCCGAGGGGCGCCGGTCCGGTCAGGGTTACCGTCAGGGTTACGGTCGGGACACGGGTACGGCGTCGAGCAGGGGCGGAGGACCAGATGAGTCGGACGGTGCTGGTGACCGGCGTCTCCCGGTACCTCGGTGGCCGGTTCGCCCGGGCGCTCGCCTCCCGTTCTGAGGTCGGCCGGGTGATCGGGGTGGACGTCATCGCCCCGCCGCACGACATCGGCGACGCCGAGTTCGTCCGGGCCGACATCCGCAACGCCATGATCGGGCGGATCCTGCAGCAGACCGAGGCCGACACCGTCGTGCACATGAGCGTGATCGCCACGCCCAACTCGGCCGGCGGCCGCACGGCGCAGAAAGAGGTCAACGTCATCGGCACCATGCAGCTGCTCGCGGCCTGTCAGCGGGCCCCCCGGCTGCAGCGACTGGTGGTGAAGTCCACCTCGGCGGTCTACGGCAGCAGCCCGCGCGACCCGGCGATGCTCACCGAGACGATGACCGGCAAGAACCCGCCCCGCAGCGGCTGGGGCAAGGACTCGGCCGAGGTGGAGGAGTACGTGCGCGGCTTCGGCCGGCGCCGGCCCGACGTCGAGGTGGCCACGCTGCGGCTGGCCAACGTGATCGGCCCGGGCATCCGCACCTCGATGACCGACTACTTCTCGCTGCCGGTCGTGCCCACCGTGCTCGGGTTCGACCCCCGCCTGCAGTTCCTGCACGAGGACGACGCGATCGAGGCCCTGGTCCGGGCCACCCTGGGCCCGGCCCAGGACGTGATCAACGTGGCCGGCGACGGGGTGATCACCCTGGGCCAGGCCGCGCGCTTCGCCGGCCGCCCCACCGTGGGCATCGCGTCCCCGCTGGCCGAGCTGATGGGCACGGTCTACCACCGCGGCGGGCTCGCCGACTTCAGCGCCGACCAGATCCGCTACCTGCGCTTCGGCCGCTGTCTGGACACCACCCGGATGCGCGAGGTGCTCGGCCTGGAGCCGGCCTACACCACCCGCTCGGCCTTCCAGGACTTCGTACGCACCCGAGGCCTGCGCGGGGTGTTCTCACCGACCGTGGTGAACGCGGTGGAGCGGAAGCTGGTCAGCCGGCTCCGGCCGGAACCGCAGCCCGGGACGGAGGTGCTCCAGTGAGCCCGGCCGACCCCACGAACCCGTCCGCCCCCCGAAAGCGGAAGACCGCGCCCAAGAGCCCCGGCTCCTCGGGGGAGGCGAAGCCCCAGAAGGCAGGACGTTCGCGAAAGCTGGCGGCGGGACCTCAGCCGGACGCATCGGAGTCACAGGGCGCCGCGACGCCTTTGAGTGTGGCGACGGAGCCCTCAGGTAGCGCGGCGCAGGCTCCGGAGGGCGTGGCGAAGCCCCAGGACAGCGCGACGACGGCCTCAGATGGTGCCGCGAGAGCCCGGGGCGGCGTGGCAAAGGCCGAGGAAAACACGGCGAGGTCGGCGCGCGCTGAGGCCAAGGCCGGCGACAGCGCAGCGCAGCTGAGGAAGAGCACCGCTAAGCCGCGGAAGAGCACCGCAAAGCCGCGGAAGAGCACCGCTAAGCGGGTGGCCAAGGGCACCTCGGTAGCTCAGCCGGGGCAGCCGTTGCCGGGCTCGCCGGGCGTGTCGGGTGTGCCTGGCGGCGTATCGGGTCTGCCGGTGGCGACGGGTGACACGGCCGCAACCCTTCCCGACCCGGCCGTCACCTCCCGCGACCCGGCCGCAACCCCCCTGGACCCGGGCGCAACCTCCCGCGGCCCGGGCGCCATCTCCCGCGAACCGGCCGCAGCCTCCCCTACTCCGGGCGCTACCTCCTCCAAGCCGGGCGCAGCCTCCCTGGACCCGGGCGCAACCTCCCGCGGCCCGGGCGCCATCTCCCGCGAACCGGCCGCAGCCTCCCCTACTCCGGGCGCTACCTCCCCCAAGCAGGGCGCTACCTCCTCCAAGCAGGGCGCTACCTCCTCCAAGCAGGGCGCTACCTCCTCCAAGCCGGGCGCCACCTCCTCCAAGCCGGGCGGGGCGGAGTCGCGGGCGGCCGACCGGTCCGAGGAGTCTGTCGTCGTCGCGGCTCAGCAGGTGCGGGCGGGGGCGGAAAGGGCGGCGGCCGAGCGGAATCGGCGGCGGACCACGCCTCTGCTGATCGTTCCGGAAGACCCGCCGCCCGCCGTGCCGGACGCCGAGATCCCCAAGCCTTCCATGGTCCCGGCCTCGTCCGCCGCTTCCATGGTGCTGTCCATCGCCAACCAGATCGGGCAGTCCGTGCTCACCGCCATCACCGAGGTCCCGGGGGCGGAGGACGACGACGGGCAAGAGTCGTCTCCGATCCGGACCGAAACCACCGGCCGACCGGAGCCGACGGCGGCGGCCGGCACAAACGTCTTCAATTCAGAGGCGCCCACCACGCAACCGCCGGCCGAGGAGCATCCCGACCGACTGCTCGAGGTGCTCGAGTTCCTGCGCTCCCGGCTGGCCGGGGACTTCGAGGTGGACGCGTTCGGGTTCGACCCCGAGTTCGCCGACGCCGTCCCGCTCAACCTGCTGCGCCCGCTCTACCAGCACTGGTTCCGGGTGGAGGTGCGCGGGGCGGAGAACATCCCGGCCGAGGGCGGGGCGCTGATCGTGGCCAACCACTCCGGCGCTGTGCCCATCGACGCGCTGATGACGGCCGTCGCGGTGCGCGAGGAGCGAGAGCGGCACCTGCGCATCCTCGGGGGCGACCTGGTGTTCCAGACGCCGTTCCTGGCCGGGCTGGCCCGCCGGGGCGGGGCCACGCTGGCCTCGAACGCCGACGCCGAGCGCCTGCTCTCGTCCGGGGAACTGGTGGGGGTGTGGCCCGAGGGCTACAAGGGCATCGGCAAGCCGTTCTCGGAGCGGTACAAGCTGCAGCGCTTCGGCCGGGGCGGGTTCGTCTCGGCCGCACTGCGCACCGGGGTGCCGATCGTGCCCTGCTCGATCGTCGGGGCCGAGGAGATCTACCCGATCATCGCCCAGGTGCCCGCGCTGGCCCGGCTGCTGGGCCTGCCCTATCTGCCGATCACGCCGTTCTTCCCGCTGCTCGGCCCGCTCGGCGCGGTGCCCCTGCCGAGCAAGTGGCTGATCGAGTTCGGCACCCCGGTCCCGACCACCGGGCCGGGCGGTGACCAGGTGGCCGCCGCCGAGGACCCGATCCTGGTGTTCGACCTGACCGACCGGATCCGCCAGACCATCCAGCAGACCCTGTACTCACTGCTGGTTCAGCGGCGCTCGGTCTTCTTCTGAGCAGGCGTGCGCGGATGGCCGTTCGTGCCGCTTGGTGAGCAGGGCCCCGGCCGCGAACCCGGCCAGCACCCCGGCCCCGGCCGCGGGCAGGCCGATCTTGGCCACCCGCCGGGTGGTGCGGTAGTCGTGCACCTGCCAGCCGTTGACCCGGGCGTGCGCCCGCAGCCGGCTGTCGGGGTTGATCGCCACCGGATGCCCGACCAGGGACAGCAGGGGGATGTCGTTGGAGGAGTCGCTGTAGGCCGCGCAGCGGCGTAGCGACAGGCCCTCGCGCTCGGCCAGGGCGGCCACCGCGTCGGCCTTCGCCTCCCCGTGCATCGGGGCGCCGACCAGCTGACCGGTGTAGTGGCCGTCCACATGTTCGGAGATGGTGCCCAATGCTCCGGTCAGGGCCAGGCGCTGGGCGATCACCTCGGCGATCTCGATCGGGGTGGCGGTGACCAGCCAGACCCGTTGCCCGGCGTCCTCGTGCATCCGGGCCAGGGCCAGGGTGCCGGGCCAGATCTTGTTGGCCAGGATGTCCTCGAAGACCTCCTCACCGATGGTGCGCATCTCGGCCACCGAGCGGCCGGCGATGAACGCCAGGGCCCGGGTCTGCACCTCGGCCAGCGCGTGCGGATGCTCCCCGAGGGCCAGGAAACGTGCCTGCTGGAGGGCGAACCGGGCGATGTCGCGGGGGGTCAGGAAGCCGCGGTGGTAGAGGCCCTTGGCCAGGTGGAAGATCGAGGCCCCGCGGACGATCGTGTTGTCCACGTCGAAGAAGGCGGCCGCGGTCGGGTCGCCCGGGCGAGCCGGTGTGGAGTGGCTCTCCACCATCCGGATCTCGGCGTCCGACATGGCGGGGAGTCTACGCGCGCTGCGGAGGGCGTACAGGCCGGGCAACGCCACACCGACGTGAACAGACATGAATTGTGTGACGTCGCGAGCGTGGGCGGGGGCCGCCGGTGACCGTAATGTGGGCCGGGTGCCCGACGTTACCGGCGATCAGCCGCGAATCACTCTCATCGGCAAACCCGGTTGTCATTTGTGCGACGACGCCCGGGTGGTGGTGAAAAAGATCGCAATCGAAACCGGGACAGCCTGGAACGAGTTGTCCATTCTGGATGATCCCGAACTCGCCGAGACCTACTGGGAGCAGATCCCGGTGGTTCTCGTGGACGGTCTACAGCACACCTATTGGCGGGTCGACGAGGACAGACTGCGAGCAGCGCTCACTCGCCGTAAAGGGCTCTTCTCGCGCCGTAACCGATGACCGCGAAACTTTGTGCATGCGTTCACAAGCGCTTAGTCTGGGCAACGACACACCGGCATGACTGCGCCGGTCACAAGGCGTCAGTCGTCCCTCATCAGGGGTACCGAAGCCATCGAAGGAGCCGGCCGACTGTGACCCGACCACGCCCCGCCCGGCTCGTCCGATCCGGCCGGGCCGCCCGTGACGGAATCCCCGAGGCAACGGTCTCCCGGCTTCCCTTCTACCTGCAGGCGCTGACCGCCCTCGCCGAGCGCGGTGTGGCGACGGTCTCCTCGGAAGAACTCGCCTCGGCGGCGGGAGTCGGTTCGGCGAAACTCCGCAAAGACCTTTCCCACCTCGGTTCGTACGGAACCCGGGGGGTGGGTTACGAGGTCCAATACCTGATTTACCAAATTTCCCGTGAACTCGGCCTGACCCAGGACTGGAAGGTCGTGATCGTCGGGATCGGAAATCTCGGTCACGCACTGGCGAACTACGGCGGATTCACCTCTCGGGGATTCACCGTCGCCGCTCTGGTCGACGCCGATCCGAAAGTCGTCGGCGAAACTGTGGCCGGACTCACGGTCAGCCCGCTCGCGGATCTCGAGGAGACCGTCCGGGCCGGCGGCATCCAGATCGGGGTGGTCGCCACCCCCGGGCCGGCCGCCCAGGAGATCTGCGACCAGCTGGTCGCGGCCGGGGTCACCGGTGTGCTCAACTTCGCCCCGTGCGTGCTCACCGTCCCCGACGGGGTGATGGTGCGCCGGGTCGACCTGGCCACCGAACTGCAGATCCTGGCCTTCCACGAGCAGCGACGCCTCGCCAGCCGGCTGACCAGCGAGATGCCCACCGAACCCCAGGACCTCTCCGGGGCCCTGGCCGGCCTGAGTGACGGCCGGACCGACACGAGGGCAGCGGCGCCCTCCGAACCCCGCAACACCCCCCGAACCACCCCCCGAGCCGCACTGACGGAGTCGAGAGCCGAGGCCGCCGGATGAGCATCATGATCGTCGGGCTGTCGCACCGCACCGCTCCGATCGCCCTGCTGGAACGCACCACCCTCACCACCGAGTCGGCCTCCGGCCTGGTCGCGAGCCTGTGCCGGGGAGAGCACGTGGCCGAGGCCATCGCCCTGGTCACCTGCAACCGGCTCGAGGTCTACGCCGATGTCAGCAAGTTCCACGGCGGCATCGGCGAGATCGGCGCCGGGCTGGCCGAGGCCACCGGGGTGCCGCTGGGCGAGCTCACCGAGCACCTCTACGTGCACTACGAGAACGCCGCCGTGGCCCACCTCTTCCAGGTCACCTGCGGCCTGGACTCGATGGCGGTCGGCGAGCAGCAGATCCTCGGCCAGGTGCGCACCGCGCTGCGGGCCGCCCAGGCCACCGGCTCGGCCGGGCGCACCATCGGCCACCTGGTGCAGAACGCGCTGCGGGTGGGCAAGCGGGTGCACTCCGAGACGCTGCTCGACAAGGCCGCCCCGAGCCTGGTCGAGGCCGGTCTGCGGCAGGCCGCCGAAGAGCTCGGCCCGCTCGGCGGGCTGGACGTGCTGGTGCTCGGGGCCGGCGCGATGAGCGGCCTCTCGGTCGCCTCGGCGCACCGGGCCCAGGTCGCCTCGATCTCGGTCTGCAGCCGCACCCTGCCCCGGGCCCGCCGCCTGGCCGAGTCGGTCGACGGCACCCCGGTCCCGCTGGAGCAGCTGCCGCAGGCCCTGGCCGCCGCCGACCTGGTGATCGCCTGCGCGGGCGCCACCGGCTACCTGGTCACCCGCGACGCGGCCGAGCTGGCGCTGAAGACCCGCGAGGGCCGCCCGCAGGCGTACATCGACCTGGCCCTGCCCCGCGACGTGGAGCCCGAGGTGGCCGCGCTGCCCGGGGCGTACGTGTTCGACCTGGAGCACCTGGGCCGGATCCTGACCGCCGAGGGCCTGAGCGAGGACCTGGCCGAGGCCCGGTCGATGGTGGAGAACGAGGTCGCGCTGTACCTGGCCGACCAGCGGGCCAAAGAGGTCGCGCCGACCGTCGTCGCGCTGCGGGCGATGGCCCGCTCGGTGATGGAGGCGGAACTGGAGCGGCTCTCGGGCCGCCTGGACGGCCTGGACCCGGACGTCTTCGCCGAACTGGAGCAGACCGTGCACCGGGTGGTGGAGAAGCTTCTCCACCAGCCCACCGTACGGGTCAAGGAACTGGCCGCAGCCCCCGGTGGAGACACCTACGCCGAGGCGCTGCGCCTGCTGTTCAATCTCGGCCCGGCGCCGGCGGCGAAGGCGGGTGACCTGCCCGGGGTGGAACTGGCCGTCCAGCTCGAGCAGGACTCCCTGACCGACCTGTCGGCCCTGCTCGGGCGCACCGGAGGAGCATCGTGACCACGCTCGACCAAATGTTCGCCGACGCCTTCGGGGTGCTCGAGGGCCTCGACGACAAGCCCACCGTGCTGCGGCTGGGCACCCGGCGCAGTGAGCTCGCCACCACCCAGTCGCGGTGGGTGGCCGACCGGCTGCTCGAGGCGCTGTCGGTGGCCTGCCCCAAGCGCGGGTTCCAGGTCGAGCTGGTCGAGATCGTCACCAAGGGCGACATCAGCCAGGCCGACAACACCCCGCTGACCCAGCTCGGCGGCACCGGCGTGTTCGTCTCGGCGCTGCGCGAGGCGGTGCTCGAGGGGCGCTGCGACTTCGCCGTGCACTCGCTCAAGGACCTGCCCAACGCCCAGCCCGCGGGCCTGACCCTGGCCGCGGTGCCGGTGCGCGAAGACCCGTCCGACGCGCTGGTCGCCCGGGACGGGCTGACTTTCGCCCAGCTGCCCGCCGGGGCCCGGGTCGGCACCGGCTCGCCCCGCCGCGCCGCCCAGCTCAGCGCCCTGCGCCCGGACCTGGAGGTCACCGGGATCCGCGGCAACGTGGGCACCCGGATCGGCCGGATCGGGACGGGCGAGGTCGACGCGGTCGTGCTGGCCCTGTCCGGCCTGCGCCGGCTCGGGCGCGACGGCGAGACCACCCACCACTTCGGCCCGGAGCAGATGCTGCCCGCTCCCGGGCAGGGCGCACTCGCCGTGGAGTGCCGCCCGGAGTCGGCTTCGCTGCTGGCCGCCCTGCGACTGCTCGACGACCGGGTCTCCCGGCTCTGCGTGCTCGCCGAGCGGGCGCTGCTGGCCCGGCTGGAGGCAGGGTGCGCCGCCCCCGTGGGCGCCCTGGCCACCATCGAGAACGAGGTGCTGACGCTGACCGCGTTCGCCGGTTCTCCGGACGGCGTGAAGACCATCCGCCGCAGTGCGACCGCCCGGCTGGGCGATCCCCAGGACGAGCAGGTCGCCACCACCCTGGGCCGCGCGCTCGCCGAGCAGATGCTCGACGCCGGCGCCGCCCTCCTGATCCCCGTACCAGACCCCCTGCCGGCGGCCGACGTGGCCGTGGCTAGAGAAGGTGACTCGTGACATCGATCATCACCAGCAAGAAGGCGGCTCCCGGTGGTTCCGTCGCCTTCGTCGGTGCCGGCCCCGGCGATGACGGCCTGCTCACCCTCCGTGCCGTCGAGCGTCTCGGCGAGGCCGACGTCGTCGTGGTCGACCAGCTTCCCCGCGAGGCGGTCATCGCCCGTTACTGCCGGCCCGGGGTCGAGGTGCTCGACGCCGGTTTCGGTGAGGACGGCCAGCCGATGACCCGGGCCAGCCGGGCCAAGGTCGTGGTCAACGCGGCCCGGACCGGGGCCCGGGTGGTGCGCCTGATGGACGGCGACCCGGCCACGTTCACCGGTCTGGCCGAGGAGATCCAGGCCTGCCGCAAGCAGTCCCTGCCCTTCGAGGTCGTGCCCGGGGTCTCCGCCGCCTCCGCGGTGCCCGCCTACGCCGGGGTCCCGCTGACCCCGGCCGGGGTCAGCGGCGTGCACGTGCTGCACCCGCACGGCGAGGTGGTGGACTGGAAGCTGCACGCCTCGGCCGGCACCACCGTGGTGGTCCTGGGCGCCGAGGAGGACATCGCCGGCGCGGCCGACGGTCTGCTCGAGGCCGGCCGCCGGGCCAACACCCCGGTGGTGGTCACCGCGCACGGCACCACCACCCGGCAGCGCTCGGTGGCCTGTCAGCTCGGCGAGCTCAGCCCGGTGCTGGCCGCCGCCAAGCTGGACAAGCCGCTGACCGCGGTGTTCGGCGAGGCCGCGGGCCTGCGCGACAAGGGCTCCTGGTTCGAGACCAAGCCGCTGTTCGGCTGGCGGGTGCTGGTGCCGCGGACCAAGCAGCAGGCCGGCGGGATCGTCAAGGAGCTGGCCGACCACGGCGCGACCGCCCAGGTGGTGCCGACCATCTCGGTCGAGCCGCCGCGCACTCCGCACCAGATGGAGAAGGCGGTCAAGGGCCTGGTCACCGGCCGCTACGAGTGGATCGGCTTCACCAGCGTCAACGCGGTGCGTGCGGTGCGGGAGAAGTTCGAGGAGTTCGGCCTGGACGCCCGGGCCTTCGCCGGCCTCAAGGTCGCGGCCGTGGGCGGGGTCACCGCCGCGGCGCTGCGCGACTGGGGGATCGAGCCGGACCTGACCCCGGCCGAGAACCAGTCGGCGATCGGCCTGCTGGAGTGCTGGCCGCCCTACGACGAGGTGCTCGACCCGATCAACCGGGTCTTCCTGCCGCGGGCCGACATCGCCACCGACACCCTGGTGGCCGGGCTGGAGCAGAACGGCTGGGAGGTGGACGACGTCACCGCCTACCGCACGGTGCGGGCCGCCCCGCCGCCGGCCGACACCCGGGAGGCGATCAAGAGCGGGCACTTCGACGCGGTGGTCTTCACCTCCTCGTCCACGGTGCGCAACCTGGTCGGCATCGCCGGCAAGCCGCACGCCACCACGGTGGTCGCCTGCATCGGCCCGCAGACCGCGAAGACCGCCGAGGAGCACGGCCTGCGGGTCGACGTGCTGGCCGCCGAGCCGAGCGCCGACGCGCTGGTGGCGGCCCTGGCCGAGTACGGTGCGGGGCTGCGGCTGAGCGCCGACGAGGCCGGTGAGCCGGTGCTGCGGCCCAGCCAGCGCAAGGGATCCACCCGCAGGAGCGCGAAGTGAGTGGTTACCCGCAGATCCGGCCGCGCCGCCTGCGGGTCAACCCCGCGGTGCGCCGGATGGTGGCCGAGAACCGGCTGCACGCGGCCGAACTCGTCCTGCCCGCCTTCGTGAAGGAGGGCCTGGACGAGCCGCGCCCGATCAGCACGATGCCCGGGGTGTACCAGCACAGCCGTGAGTCGCTGCGGAAGGCGGCGGCCGAGGCCGCCGGGCTCGGCCTGGGCGGGATCATGCTGTTCGGGATCCCGCTGCACAAGGACGCGGCCGGCTCCGGGGCCACGGATCCCGAGGGGATCCTGAACCAGGCCGTGCAGGACGTGCGCCAGGAGGTCGGCGACGAGCTGGTGGTGATGGCCGACCTGTGCCTGGACGAGTTCACCGACCACGGCCACTGCGGCGTGCTCACCCCCGAGGGCGCCGTGGACAACGACGCCACGCTGCAGCGCTACGCCGACATGGGTGTGGCGCTGGCCGAGGCCGGGGTCCACACGGTGGGCCCCAGCGGGATGATGGACGGCCAGGTCGCGGCGGTCCGGGCGGCGCTCGACGGTCGCGGCTTCCAGGACGTGTCGATCCTGGCCTACGGCGCCAAGTACGCCTCGGCGTTCTACGGCCCGTTCCGCGAGGCGGTCGACTCCAGCCTGAAGGGCGACCGGCGGACGTACCAGCAGGACCCGGCCAACGGCGCCGAGGGCCTGCGGGAGATGGAGCTGGACATCGCCGAGGGGGCCGACCTGGTGATGGTCAAGCCGGCGATGAGCTACCTCGACGTGATCGCCCGGGCCGCCGACCGGTTCGGCATACCCATTGCGGCCTACCAGATCTCGGGCGAGTACGCGATGATCGAGGCGGCTGCCGCGAACGGGTGGATCGACCGGGAGCAGGCAATCCATGAGTCGCTCTTGTCGATCCGCAGAGCCGGCGCGTCGGTGATCCTGACCTACTACGCCACCGAGGTGGCCGCCGCCCTGCGCTCCTAGGGCGAGAAGCTCTACGCACGGTCACGATCCGGGCCCTTCATTCACCCGGACGGCGCCTGAAAATCACGGTGGGTCCGGCCGACCGGGAGGGGGCAGGCAGATCCTGAAGCCTGCTTGATCCTGGACGGGCTAGGAGGAGTGATGAGTGTAGGAACCGTGAGCAACCAGTACGCCTACGTCGGCAACGGCGGGGTCGACCTGCTGGCGACCATGCAGATGATGGAACAGCGGCAGGCCTCGCGGATGCTGGCCCAGCGGGCCGCCGACGCCGCGATGATGGCGGCCCAGGCCGCCCAGATGGCGGCGGTGCAGGCGATCGGGGCCGGCCGGGTCGACCTGTACCTCTGAAACACCGCAAGATCAGCGCAGGATCAGGGCAGGATCGGCGGAGACCTAGGACCCCCAGTCGCGGGTCCTAGGTCCGGGACTGGGACACTGCACTGGTGACAGACGTCAGTGGGGTCTACCCGGCCGACGCTCCCGCTTCGCAGGCGCTCTTCGATCGCGCCTCCGCCGTGACGCCAGGTGGCGTCAACTCCCCGGTACGCGCCTTCCGCGCGGTGGGGGGCACGCCGCGGTTCATGGTGCGGGGCGAGGGGCCTTATCTCTTCGATGCCGACGGGCGGCGCTACGTCGACCTGGTGTGCTCGTGGGGCCCGATGATCCTGGGCCACCAGCACCCGGCCGTGATGGAGGCCGTCCGCGCCGCCACCGCCAACGGGTTCTCGTTCGGCACGCCGACCGAGGGTGAGGTGGCCCTGGCGGAGGAGATCGTCTCCCGGGTCGCCCCGGTCGAGCAGCTCCGCCTGGTCTCCAGCGGGACCGAGGCCACGATGAGCGCGATCCGCCTGGCCCGCGGCTTCACCGGCCGCTCCCGGATCGTGAAGTTCGCCGGCTGCTACCACGGCCACGTGGACAGCCTGCTGGCCGCGGCCGGCTCCGGCCTGGCCACGCTGGCCCTCCCGGACACCCCCGGGGTCACCGGGGCGGCGGCCGCCGACACGATCGTCCTGCCGTACAACGACGTCGAGGCCCTGCAGAAGGTGTTCGCGGCCGAGGGCGGGCAGATCGCCGCGGTGATCACCGAGGCCGCCGCCGGCAACATGGGCGTGGTCCCGCCGAGCCGCGAGTTCGAGGCCGCCCTGCGCGACGTCACCCGGCTGAGCGGCGCCCTGCTGATCTCCGACGAGGTGATGACCGGTTTCCGGGTGTCGCGGTCGGGCTGGCAGGGGCTCTCGGAGTCCGGCCCGGAGCCCGACCTGTTCACCTTCGGCAAGGTGATGGGCGGGGGCTTCCCGGCCGCCGCGTTCGGCGGCCGCGCCGACGTGATGGGCCACCTGGCCCCGGCCGGCCCGGTCTACCAGGCGGGCACCCTGTCCGGGAACCCGGTGGCCACCGCCGCCGGTCTGGCCACCCTGCGCAACCTCACCGACGACGTGTACGGCCACCTGCTGGCCCAGTCGGGCAAGCTGGCCTACGCCGTGCGCGACGCGCTGAACGCCGCCGGGGTGCCCCACACCATCCAGTTCGCCGGTTCGATGTTCAGCGTGTTCTTCACCGAGCAGACCACGGTGACCAACTACGACCAGGCCCGGCAGCAGAACCTGCCGGCGTTCGCCGCGTTCTTCCACTCGATGCTCAGCCAGGGCGTCTACCTGCCGCCCAGCGCCTTCGAGGCCTGGTTCCTGTCCGCCGTGCACGACGACACGGTCCTCGACCAGGTGGTCTCCGCTCTGCCCGCGGCGGCCGCCGAGGCTGCAAGGATGGCGCCGTGACCAGCCAGGAGCACCCGCCCAGCGGCGAGAGCGCGACCCCGCGCACCAACGAGGAACTGATCCACCCGGACGTGCCACCCGCGCCCGACCACCTGCCCGAGGTGGACCCGGACGTCAACGCGCACCTGGTGCGCCCGACGGCCGGTGACGAGGCGAACCACCGCACCGTGGTGCACCTGCTGCGCCACGGCGAGGTCTACAACCCGCAGGGCATCTTCTACGGCCGGCTGCCCGGGTTCCGGCTGTCCGACCTGGGCCACCGGATGGCCGAGCGGGCCGCAGGGTTCTTCGCCACCCGCGACGTGGTGCTGGTGATCGCCTCGCCGATGGAGCGGGCCCAGCAGACCGCCGAGCCGGTGGCCGGGGCGCACGACCTGGAGGTCGGCACCGACCCGCGGATCACCGAGGGCACCAGCGTGTTCCAGGGCCTGACCTTCGGGGTGGGCGACGGCTCGCTGCGGCACCCGCAGCACTGGTGGCACCTGCGCAACCCGTTCCGGCCGTCCTGGGGCGAGCCCTACGAGCAGGTCGCCGGGCGGATGCTGGCCGGTGCGGCCGACGCCCGGGACAAGGCCGTGGGCCACGAGGCGGTGCTGGTCAGCCATCAGCTGCCGATCTGGATGGCCCGGCTGAAGGTGGAGAACCGCCGGCTGTGGCACGACCCGCGCACCCGCGAGTGCTCGCTCGCCTCGGTCACCTCGATCACGTACCACGACGACCGGGTGGTCTCGGTGTCCTACACCGAGCCCTCGCGCGACCTGCTGCCCGGCGCACAGAAGATTGCGGGAGCCTGAGTCCCATGTTCTCCGCACGACCTCTGATCGCCGCCGGCGCCCTCGTCCTGGCTCTGGCGGGCTGCTCGAACGCGTCGGCCGACGACGGCACCGCCGTCGACGGCAGCGCCACCCAGTTCATCGAGACCGGTGACCGTAAGGAGCCGATCGCGATGTCCGGCACCACGGTCGAGGGCGAGAAGCTCGACCTCGCCTCGCTGCGCGGCAAGCCGCTGGTGATGAACGTGTGGGGTTCGTGGTGCGGGCCCTGCCGGACCGAGGCGCCGGACCTGCAGGAGGCGCACGAGGAACTGGGCGAGAAGGCGAACTTCGTCGGGATCGCCTTCCGCGACACCGTGGCCGGGGCGAAGACCCACGAGAAGGAGTACGGGATCACCTACCCGAGCCTGTTCGACGAGGGTGACCTGCTGCTGGCCCTGAACGGGGCGGTCACCTCGCAGACCATCCCGGTCACCCTGGTGCTCGACGCCGAGGGCCGGATCGCCGCGCGCTACGTCGGCGTGGTCTCCAAGGTCACCCTGGTCGACCTGGTCGAGGACGTCTCGGGAGATGCGCAGGCATGACCGGCACGGTGCTCGACGGCCCCCTGTTGCTGGCCGTCCCGATCGCGGTCCTGGCCGGGCTGGTCTCGTTCGCCTCGCCCTGCGTGCTGCCCCTGGTGCCCGGTTACCTGGGCTACGTCACCGGTCTCACCGGTGAGGACCTGGAGCAGCAGCGCCGCGGCCGGATGGTGCTCGGAGTGGCGTTGTTCATCGCCGGTTTCACCGCGGTGTTCGTGACCATGGGCTGGATCGCCGGGGCCGTCGGGCGCTCGCTGATGGAGTACAACGACATCATCACCCGGGTGCTGGGGGCCGTGACCATCGTCCTCGGGCTGCTGTTCGCGGGCTTCCTGCCCAGGTTCGCGGTGGAGCGCCGGCTCGACATCCGGCCCACCGCCGGCCTGGTCGGCGCCCCGCTGCTCGGGGTGGTGTTCGGCCTGGGCTGGACGCCGTGCATCGGCCCCACGCTCACCGCGATCGTCTCGATGTCCAGCGGTTTCGGTGACGCCCGCCGGGGCGGCCTGCTGGCCTTCGCCTACTGCATGGGCCTGGGCCTGCCGTTCCTGCTGGCCGCGCTGGCCTACCGGCGCGCCATGTCGGCCTTCGGCGTGCTGCGCCGGCACCGGGTGGCGATCACCCGGTTCGGCGGGATCATGCTTGTTCTGATCGGGCTGATGCTGGTCAGCGGTTTCTGGGGGCACCTGGTGGCGAGCAGCCAGGGGTTCGTGGCCAACTTCGAGCTGGTGCTGTAGATGAGCGCCGACCTGCAGGAGGGCCAGAAGCCCCGGCTGCCCGAGACCGACACCGAGCGGCCGATCGTGCAGCCCCGGCTGGGGCCGATCGGCTGGCTGCGCTGGATGTGGCGTCAGCTCACCAGCATGCGCACCGCGCTGATCCTGCTGATGCTGCTCGCCCTGGCCGCGGTGCCGGGCTCGCTGATCCCGCAGACCCGGATCGACCCCGCCCAGGTCACCGGTTTCATCGAGGAGCACCCCACCCTGGCGCCCTGGGTGAACCGGTTCGACGGCTTCGACGTCTACGGCTCGCCCTGGTTCTCGGCGATCTACCTGCTGCTGTTCATCTCGCTGATCGGCTGCGTGGTGCCGCGCACCCGGCAGCAGTTCAAGGCGCTGCTGGCCAAGCCGCCGCGCGCCCCGCGCCGCCTGGAGCGGATGCCGGTGCACGGCCGCGCCGAGACCTCGGCGGCCCCGGAGGAGGTGCTCGAGGCGGCCCGCAAGGCGTTGCGGCGCAGGCGTTACCGGGTGCACGCGCACGACGGGCAGACGCTCTCGGCCGACCGCGGGATGCTCTCCGAGACCGGCAACCTGCTCTTCCACCTCTCGCTGGTCGGGCTGCTGGCGGCGATGGCGATCGGCTCGTTCGTCAGCTACTCCGGCCAGAACCTGGTGATCGTCGGCGAGAAGTGGGCGAACACCCTGCCGCAGTACGACACCTTCCAGGCCGGCCGCAACGTCGGCGCCGACGACCTGCCGCCGTACTCGTTCACGCTCAAGAGCTTCACCGCCGACTTCGAGTCCCAGGCGGGCGGGAGCCAGTTCGGCGCCGCCCGCGACTTCGAGGCCAAGGTCGACCTGGTCACCGAGCCCGGGGCCGACCCGCAGGAGAGGTCGATCCGGGTCAACCAGCCGCTGGATGTGAACGGCGCCCGGCTGTTCCTGGTCGGCAACGGCTACGCCCCCGAGATCACCGTGCGCGACGGCGAGGGCAACGAGGTCTGGTCCGGGCCGGTGGCCTTCCTGTCCAACGACTCGAACTACACCTCCACCGGCGTGATCAAGCTGCCCGCGGCCAAGCCCCGGCAGCTGGGCCTGATGGGCGTGTTCCTGCCCACCGCCGGCACCGACCCGGCCACCGGCGCCGAGATCTCGGTGTTCCCGGCCGCCGACAACCCCCGGCTGCAGGTTCTCGCCTTCACCGGGGACCTGGGCCTGGACGACGGTGTGGGCCGGTCGGTCTACGTCCTCGACCCGGAGGGGCTGACCCCGGTCAAGAACGCCGAGGGCGAGCAGTTCAGCAAGACGATCGGGGTGGGCGAGAGCGTCGAGCTGCCCGGGGGCAACGGCACCGTCACCCTCGACGGCGTCACCCGCTACGTCGCGCTCGACATCCGCTACGACCCGACGAAGCCCTATGTCCTGGTCTTCGCCCTGATGGCCCTGTTCGGCGTGACGGCCTCGCTGTTCGTCCGCCGGCGCCGGGTCTGGTTCCGGGTCACGCCCGGCGCCGACGGCCTCACCGTCGTCGGGGTCGGCGGACTCTCCCGGACCGAAGACACGCAACTCGCCGACGAGGTGCGTAGTCTCCTTACGGCCGCAGTGCCCGCCCGGGTGGAGGAGTCCCCGGCGACCAGCACGGACACGGCGGCGACCGAACCACGCGCGGACCGGGAACCGGACGCGCCCAGCGAGAAGCCGGCCGACACAGCGGGCGAAGGAGTCTGACGTGGGCGTCAACGAATCCCTGGCGCAGTTGAGCAACAACCTGATCTATTCGGCGATGGCGGCCTACGCCGTCGCCCTGGTCGCCTTCGCCGTGGACCTGTCCGGCCGGGGCCGGGTGGCCGCCGCCGCGGTCCGCGAGAAGGAACTGGCCAAGGTCGGCGGCCCGTCGGTGACCAGCGAGCACGGGACCGACCTGGCCCCGACCTCGCTCGCGGCGGGCGACCGGGCCGGTGAGAAGCGGCAGACCGTGGCGATGGCGGTGATGGTCACCTGGCTCGCCTTCGCCCTGCACCTGGGCGGGGTGATCACCCGGGGCATCTCCGCGGAGCGGGTGCCGTGGAGCAACATGTACGAGTTCTCGATCAGCGGGGCGGTCGTCGTCACGGCGGTCTACCTGGCCTCGCTGTGGCGCCTCGACCTGCGCTTCCTGGGCACCTTCGTGGTCGGCCCGGTGCTGCTCACCCTGGGCCTGGCGGTCGCCGTGCTCTACACCGAGTCGGCCCAGCTGGTGCCGGCCCTGCAGAGCACCTGGCTGATCATCCACGTGTCGGTGGCGTTCATCGCCTCCGCCCTCTACGTGCTCGGGTTCTCGCTGACCGTGCTGCAGTTGGTGCAGGACCGGCGGGCCTCGCTGAGCGCGGCGGGCCGGCCGCCCACGCGCGGCGCCTTCATGGACAAGCTGCCCAGCGCCGACGTGCTGGACCGGACGTCCTACCGGCTCTACGCGATCGCCTTCCCGCTGTGGACCTTCACCCTGATCGCCGGTGCGATCTGGGCCGAGAAGGCCTGGGGCCGCTACTGGAACTGGGACCCGAAGGAGATCTGGAGCTTCGTCATCTGGGTCGCCTACGCCGCCTACCTGCACGCCCGGGCGACCCGCGGCTGGGACGGCAAGCGGGCCGCGTACCTGGCCTGCGTCGCCTTCGCCTGCCTGATGTTCAACTACTTCGGGGTCAACCTGTTCTTCTCCGGGCTGCACGCCTACGCGAAGTAGCACCGACCGAAACCAAGATCCAAACTGAGGACTGGGGGTACCTCCCGGAGCCGGAGGCGTTGGGGGACTGTGAGCCTTCCGGCTCACAGGCGTCCTTGGTTTGTGGTTCGGTTCTCGTGGTGCGCGAAGGGGACGCGCGGGCCACAGACTCACCGCCTACCATTGGGCGATGGTCAGGGTTCTTCTCGTGCTCGCGGCGCTCGGCATCACCATCTACGCGGTCATCGACTGCCTGCGCAGCAACAACGACGAGATCCGCACCCTGCCCAAACCCCTGTGGCTGCTGCTGATCGTGATGGTGCCGTTCTTCGGCGGTCTGATCTGGATCTTCTTCGGGCACCAGGCCGCGCCGGGCAATCAGCCGCCGCGGCGGCTGCGCACCCTGGGCCCCGACGACGACCCCGACTTCCTGCGCACCCTCGACCACCGCCAGCCCCGGCCGGACGACGAGGACAAGAAGTAGCTTCTAGCTCTCGGTGCCCAGCCGCAGGGCGCGAGGCATGCGCAGGGTGAGCAGGTTGGTCACGTCCTGCGCGGACATCGGCCGGGCGATCGCCTGACCCTGCACCGCGTCCGCCCCGATCCGCCGGGCTCCCTCCAGCTGGCCGGGAGTCTGCACGGCGTCGCAGATCACCTGCAGCCCGAGCGAGTGGCACAACTGGGCCGCGGCCCGGGGCACGTCGTCGGCCTCGGCGAGCTCGGCGGTCAGCCGCGCATCCAGCTTCACCGCGCTGATCGGCAGCCGGCGCAGCATGGTCAGAGACGTTCCGCCGCCGCCGAAGTCGGCCAGGGCCACCGAGATCCCCAGCGAGCGAAGCATTCCCAGGGTCAGCAGGGCCTGGCCGGACTCGCCGAGCTCACCGGCCCCGATCTGCAGGGTGAGGCAGGAGGCGGCCAGCCCGCGGATCGCCAGCTGCGCGGCCACCTCGTGGGCGAAGTCCGGATCCTGCAGCTGGGCCGGGGTCAGGCCGACCCAGACCTGGTCCACGCCGACCCCCTCGTGCCGCCAGATCACCAGCGCGGTCAGGGCCCGGTTGATCGTCTGCAGGCCGAGGGTGACGCCCAGCCCGAGCTCGTCGGCCAGCGGCAGGAAGTCCTCGGCGGGCATGGTGGTGCCGTCCGGCCGCCGCCAGCGCGGGCGGGCCTCGGCGCCGGTGATGTGGTCGTCGTCGTCGGTCCCGGAGCCCAGCGCGAGCATCGGCTGGAAGTCCACCTCGATCGAGCCGCGCAGCACGGCCTGGCGCAGTTCGTTCTCCAGCCCGGCCTGCAGCCGGCGGCGGGCCCGCACGGCCCGGTCGAACATGGTGAAGCGGCCGCGGCCACCGCGCCGGGCGGTGCGTACCGCCTCGTCGGCGGCCTGCAGCAGGTCGTCGGCGGTGATCAGCCCGGGCCCCGAGATCACGGCGCCCAGTGAGCAGGACAGGGTGAACTCGCGGCGGCCGGCCAGCACCGGCTCGGCCATCTGCCGGCTGATGCTGCGGGCCACGTCGGCACAGGTGTCGGCGTTAGGGGTGAGCACGTCCTCGGTCAGCACCACGGCGAACTGGTGACGCGAGACGCGGCCCACCAGATGGTCGGCGAAGGCCTTGGAGATCCGCAGACCGGCCTGGGCGGCGAGGTCGTCGGCCAGCGGGGCGCCCAAGGTGTCGGCCAGGTGGTCGAACCGCTCGATCTCGGCCAGGACCAGCCCGACCGGGGGCTGGCTGCTGCCGCGGGTGACCGGGTCGGGCTCGGTGAGGGTGAGCGCGATCGCCCGCAGCAGGCCGTCGCGGTTGGGCAGGCCGGTGGCCGGATCGGTCGAGGAGGCGGCGGCCAGGGCGGCCGCCTCGGCACGGGCCTGGCGCTCGGCCGTCTGGGCGGCTGAGGCGGCACCGATGAGCCGGCGGCGGGTGACGGTGGTGGTCAGGCCGACCAGTCCGGCGACGAGAATGCCGGAGGCCAGCGCGATCTGGGGGCCGACTGCCGGATTCGCCTGCGGGTCGCCCAGCATGCGGAGCACCCGGTCGGGGCCGTCGGCGAGCGTGCGCCCGATCAGTGCGGCGGTGGGGGAGACGACAGCCAATGCGGTAACCAGCCAGCCGCCGGCTGGGCTGAGCATCAGGGGGTAGAAGGCTGCGGTGGCCAGGGCGATGGTCAGGCTGACGGGAGTCATGGCCGGGTCGAGCACGGCCAGCGCGGCGGCGGAGGCGAAAAGCGCGGTGGCGCGCAGTACCCGGGCCACCGTTGCCTCGGGCAGCAGCAGCGCCAGGAGTCCGGCCGCGGGGAGGGCCGAGAGCGCGAGCCAGACCTGCGGGGTGGCGGCGGTGGCCCAGGCGGTGGCCGATGCGATCAACGAAAGGACGAGGGTGAGCAGGGCCTCGGGGACGCGTCGGGGTTCCTTGTGGGTCACCGGAGAGGACGGGTTCAGATTGACGCCGGCATAGGGGGTCACGGGAGTCGGCGCCTGAGGTGGAACGAGGGCTTCGGCCCGGACCGGGTTGGTCGGCCCGGTCTGTTCGTCCTGGTCGTTCGCATCAGGGTTGGCCCGCTCGGGACCGGCCTGCCGGGGAACGCCTTTGAGCAACTCCGGGGGTAGCGGCGGGAGCGGGCGCCGGATCACCTTCGGGCCGTCGGACAGGTCGATCGCCATGGACACCGGCAGGTCCCACTCGGCGGTGTCCGCCTCTTCTTCGCCGGGCCCGCCGGGGCGTGTGACCGGTCCGAAGGTCAGGGTGTCGAATCCGCACCCGGCGTCGCGGGAAGGGTTGTCCAGCACAGGGGTTGCGATCGCCAGCGGGGGAGTCAGCAGAGGTGCGGGCAGACCGGCGTGATCATCGATCGGCCCCGGACGGCCGGTGCGCACGACCGGACGGCGGCCGCGCAGTCGCACCCGGGCGCCACGGCGGCTGCCCCGGCTGATCCGGCTGAGCCGGCCCATCCGGCGTAGCCGGCCCCAGCGGCCCGCCTGGGTGCCGGTCGCGCCGGTTCCGGCGAAACCGGTGAGCGGGGCCAGACCGGCCGGGCTGAGGTCGGTGGAATTCAGGCCGGGAGTGGTGGGACGGCCTTCGCCGCCGGGATCGGCCCCGAGAAGCTGCATCGTGTCGTCTCCCTGCTGGCGTCGGCCGAGACCGCGGGTGCGGGTCACCCGGTCGGGTGAACGCTGATGCGCGTTGCTTCGGCAGGGAAGGGGGGCAGCTTGAAGACCCGTCCCGGTCAGGTGCCGGTGGGCGGGCGACGGCCGGAGAGTGACGCCGGGCTACCCTGAAGGGGTGCACCAGGCTCTGATCAAGTACACCGCCATGCGGCTCGCGATCTTCGTCGCGGTCCTGATCGGGCTGGGCCTCGTCATGGGCCGCAGCCTGCTGCTCATCGTGTTCGCCTGGGTGATCTCGGTGGCCCTGTCCTACCTCTTCCTGCGCAGGCCGCGCGAAGAGGTGAGCCTGGCCCTGGCCGAGCGCACCCGTCGGCGGCTGGACGAGAAGGCCGCGGCCCGTGAGGCCGGCCTCGAACGGCCGGACGACGAGGTGGAGGACGCGCTGGCCGCCGAGGCGATCCGGGCCGAGCAGGACCAGCAGCCGAAGAAGTAGCCGGCTCGCGCGGTCGGCCCGGCCCGGCCGGCGGGGCTCAGAAGGCCAGGCCGATGCCCATCAGCAGGGCCCACACCAGGCCCAGCTTGCCGGTGCCGCCGACCGCCGGGATCAGTCCCAGACCGGTCTCGCCCGAGGTCACCGCGGTCACCGGGCCCTTGGCCAGGGGCAGGGCCAGCAGCGACAGCGCGGTCCAGGGGTGCCAGGGCGAGATCACCAGGGTGAGCACGAACGGGGTGGCCACCAGGAAGGTGAAGAACACCCGGGTCGCCGGGTCGCCCAGCCGCACCGCCAGCGTCCGCTTCCCGCTCACGGCGTCGGTGGGGATGTCGCGCAGGTTGTTCGCGACCAGGACCGCGCAGGCCAGCGCCCCCATCCCGGTGGCCGCCCCCACTCCGGTGCCCGAGATCGTCCCCACCTGGGTGTACATCGTGCCGAGCACCGCCACCAGGCCGAAGAAGACGAACACCGACACCTCGCCGAACCCGGCGTAGCCGTAGGGGTGCTTGCCGCCGGTGTAGTACCAGGCCGCGAGCACGCACAGCACCCCGACGGCGAGCAGCCAGAGGTGGCCGGACAGCAGCACCAGCGCCAGCCCGGCCACCCCGGCGACACCGAAACCGGTGAAGGCGGCGCGCTTGACCTCTTCCGGCCGGGCGGCGCGGGAGCCGGTCAGCCGGAACGGCCCGACCCGGTCGTCGTCGGTGCCGCGGATGCCGTCGGAGTAGTCGTTGGCGTAGTTCACGGCGACCTGCAGGGCCAGCGAGACGATCATCGCGAGCACCGCCGCCAGCAGTTCCCGCCCGCCCCAGCCCAGGTCCTGGCCGATCGCCGCGCCGGTCCCGGCCAGCACCGGGGCGGCCGAGAGCGGGAGGGTGCGCAGCCGCGCCCCCTCGACCCATTGCGTTGCGGTGGCCATGCTTCAGCTTCCTCTCAGGACTTCGGTCGGTGGTGTGCTCACCAGGGTCTGCGCGATCGCCGAGCGATCGGGCTTACCGGGCCCGCGCAGCGGCAGGCTCTCCAGCACGGTCAGCTGCCGGGGCGCCGAGCGGGGGTCGGCGAACTGCCGGACCGCGGCGCGGACCTCGGCCAGGGTAGGGGGAACGGCGCCGGGGGAGAGCACGATCGCCGCAGCCACCCGCTGACCCCACTCGGGGTCGGGCAACCCGACCACCACGGCCTCGGCCACCCCGGAGAGGTGACCAAGAGCGTCTTCAATCGGGCCGGGGACGATGTTCAGGCCACCGCTGATGATCACCGAGTCCAGTCGTCCCCCGATCTGCAGTCGCCCTTCCTGCCAGGAGCCGTGGTCGCTGGTGACGAACTGCCGCGGCCGGGTGCCGAAGGCGGCCTCGGTGCCCTCCGGGTCGCCGAGATACCCCCGGGCCAGCACCGGCCCCGCGATCCGGATCCGGCCGTCGGGCTCGTCGAGGGTGATCTGCACGCCGTCCAGCGGCACCCCGTCGTAGACGCAGCCGCCCGCCGTCTCGCTCATGCCGTACGTGGTCACCAGCCGGACGCCCGCCGCCGCAGCTCGTTCGAGCAATGCCGGCCCTGCCGCGGCCCCTCCGACCAGAATCGCGTCGTAGCGCCGCAGCGCGTCGACCTCTGGGCTGTCCAGCAGACGCACGAGCTGGGTCGGGACGAGCGAGGTGTACAACCGCTGACCGTTCAGCCGGGCGGTCGCCTCGGCGAAGCCGGCCGGGGTGAAGCCGGACGTGAGGTCCATCACGACCGGGGTGGTGCCGGCCACCAGCGAGCGCACCAGGACCTGGAGCCCGGCCACGTGCTGGGCGGGCAGCGCCAGCAGCCAGCGGCCGCTGCCGCCGAGCCGGTCGTGGGTGGCGGCGGCCGAGCTCAGCAGGGCCGAGGAGGACAACAGAACGTGTTTGGCCGCACCCGTGGAACCGGACGTCCGGACCGCCACCGCGGTCGGGTCGGCGCTGTCGTCATCGGCCCCGACCAGCGGGATCGGGGCCCCGACGAGATCGCCCGGAGATGGACCCACTGTGGATTTACGGTGACTTTGCGGGACATCGTCGCTGAGTGCGAGGGCCGGCCCACTGCCCGAAAGCGCTGCCCGGAGCACCGGAAGGAGGCCGTTGAGACGATCATCGGTGCAGGTCAGCCGGGTCTCGAGGAAGCGTGAGGGGGTCCCGTTCGGCACCGGCCAATGCTAAGCGGTGACCTGATCGGCCAGCGCGGCAGGTTCCCCAGGAGGATGGTTAGTGGCAGGCTGCTTCCGTGCATTCCGTGGAACAGGCGCTGGCCGCAATCGGCCGTGCCGAACCCGAGGTGGCCGAGGACGCTCGGGCGGCTTGGGACTCTCTGACCGGGGGTGAGGGTCCCGAATCGGTGACGCAGTGGCGGCTCCAGCAGTTCTGCTGGGACGAGCTGAACCGGTCGTGGATGTCGGACGCGCAGGGCCGCTGGCGGGTGGCCACGGCGCTGGCCGCACTGCTCGACGGCCTGAGTATGCAGCGTTACGCCGGTATCGCCCGCAGCGACACCACCCGGCAGATCCTCTTCACCGGTGACCAGGCCCCCGACCGGGGCCGCACGGTGGTGCGCCGGGCGATGCAGCGCTCGGGCATCGAGCCGCCGGACACCGAACTGCTCACCTGGGGCGCGATCATGGGCCCGGCCGAGGGCCAGGCCCGCGAGGCGGTGGCCGACCGGCTGGAGCTGGCGGTGGCCGTGGGCGACCTGCAGCCGGGCACCCGGGGCTGGCGCGACTCGCAGGCCGAGATCACCCTCAACGTGCTGCTCTCGCCCCGGATGGACCTGTCCGGCGAGGCGCTGTACGACCAGATCCTCGACGAGCGGCTGGACGACTGGATCCGCGGCCCGCGCTCGACCACCCGCGGCGGTCTGCTGGCCCCGCTGGAGACGTCGCTGCGCGAGAACGTCGACCCGGGCATGGCCGCGCCGGCCCGGGCGCTGCTGCGCCCGCTCGACTGGCTGCTCACCGAGATCGGCGACGGCCTGGCCCTGACCGCGGCCGGCTACCTGCCGCCGCGCACCGTCTCCCGGGCGCTCGACGAGCTGGGCTGGCGCGACGAGCTGATCGGCCCGGCCAACCGCGAGGTCGACGCCTACCCGGTGCTGGTGCTGCGCGAGACCGCGCAGCGCCTGGGCCTGTGCCGGCGCCGGGCCTCCCGGCTCACCCTGACCCCGAGCGGCCGGGCCGCCCTGGCCGACGGCCGCACCCTCTGGCAGGCCGTGGCCGCCGGGCTGGTCGGCCCGGAGCACTCCGCCCTGGCCGTGGCCTGGGAGGTCGTGCTGGCGGTACTTGCCCCGGGCGACGTGGTCGGTGAGGAAGACGTGCGCACCCTGGTCCAGGCGGTGATCACCGAGTCCGGCTGGCGGGTGGCCGGCCGGCGCACCCCGTCCGAGAGCGACACCAGCGCGCTGTTCTTCGCGGTGCTGCGGGAACTGCGCTGGATGGAACTGGTCGAGGAGTCCGGCGCCCTGCTGGACCGGCAGCTGCGGGCCCGTTCCGGGGCGGCCGACCTGTTCCGGGCGGCGCTGCGGCACCGGGTGCTGCACCGCGACATCGTGCCCTTCTAGAACTTCGACAGGAACGCCGGGATCTCCTCCGGAGGCAGCGGCCGGGCGAAGAAGTACCCCTGGCCGACCTCGCAGCCCACGTCGTGCAGCAGGTCGGCCTGGGCGCCGCTCTCGATGCCCTCGGCGGTGGTCTCCAGCGCCAGGATCCGGGCCAGGTCGACCACCGTGCGCACGATCGCCAGGTCCTCCTCGACGGTCTCGATGTTGTCGATGAACGACTTGTCGATCTTCAGCTTGTCCACCGGGAAGCGCCGCAGGTAGGACAGCGAGGAGTAGCCGGTGCCGAAGTCGTCGATGCCGACCTGCACGCCGAGCCGGCGCAGCTCCGACAGCTGCGCGGTGATCCCCTCCGGGTCCTCCATCAGCACTGTCTCGGTCAGCTCGAGGGTCAGCGCCGAGGCCGGCAGACCGGTCTCGGCCAGGGTGCTGATCACCTCCTTGGCGAGCAGCCCGTCGGCGAGCTGACGGGCCGAGACGTTGATGTTCAGGCCCAGGTCGGGCCAGGAGTGGCGGCGCCAGGCCGCGACCTGGCGGCAGCTCTGGACCAGCACCCAGCGGCCCATCTCGACCACCGCCCCGGTCTCCTCGGCGAGCGGGACGAACAGGGCCGGGGAGATCAGCCCGCGCTCGGGATGGCGCCAGCGGATCAGCGTCTCCACCCCCAGCGGCCGCCGCCCGGCCGGGTCCTGCAGATCCATCAGCGGCTGGTAGACCAGCTCGAACTGGCTCTCGGCGAGCGCCCGGCGGAGGTCACCCTGCAGCTCCAGGCGGTCCCGGGCGTCCTCCTGCATCTGCGGTTCGAAGACCACCGCCCGCCGGGAGCCGGACTTCTTGGCCTGGTACATCGCCAGGTCGGCCTGGCGCAGCAGTTCGCCGGTCTCGTGCTGCGCGGCCTGGCCGCAGGCCACCCCCACGCTGGCCGAGACGAAGATGTCCCGGCCGTGCACCGGGATCGGCCGGCTCAGCGCGTGGCTGATCCGCTCGGCCGCCCGCAGCGCCGGGGCCGGGCCCCGGGTGCCCTCCATCAGCACCGCGAACTCGTCCCCGCCGAGCCGGGCCACGGTGTCGCTGTCCCGGATGCTCTCGCGCAGCCGCCGGGCCACCTCGGCCAGCAGTTCGTCACCGGCCGCGTGCCCGAGGGTGTCGTTCACCGCCTTGAACCGGTCCAGGTCGATGAACAGCACGCTGACCTCGGCGGACTCGTGCTCCGCGGGACCGGAGAGGGCCTGCTTCAGCCGGTCCAGGAACAGCGAGCGGTTGGCCAGGCCGGTGAGCGAGTCGTAGGAGGCCTCGCGGATCGCCTCCAGCGTGCTGGCGTCGTTCAGGGCCAGGCTGACCTGCTCGGCGAACGCGCCCAGCAGGTCCTGGCGCCAGTCCTCGGCCCCCAGCCGTTCCGGGGCGCTGGTCACCAGGCTGCCGATGATCCGCCCGCTGACGTGCACCGGGGCGGCGATGAGGGTGATGTCCTGCTCCTCGCCCTCCGGTGCGGAGACCAGTTCGTCGGCCTCGACCGCGGCGATCGCCGTGCGCAGCACCGCCTCGTCGGTCCCGGCCCCGGCCCGGTGCCCGCTCACCGAGGGGATGTTCGGCCGGTCGGTGCCGTTGAGGTCGAGCAGCACCAGGGCCACGAACGCGCCGCCGAGCATGGCCGAGGCGCCCTCGGTGACGGCGTCCATGACCATCTGCAGCGGCACCCGGTGGGAGATGTCGCGCTGGATCGCCAGCAGCGTCTCCAGCAGCCGTTCCCGCTGGCGCACCGCCTCCAGCAGCTTCTCCCGCTGCTCGGCCTCCTGCTCGGTCCGGCGCCGGGCCAGGGCGTTCTCGAACGAGACGGCCAGCTGCCCGGCGACCAGCCGTACGGCGTCCAGCCGGTCGGCCGAGAAGGCGTTGCTGTGCAGGTGGTTCTCCAGCACCAGGACCAGGACGGTCCGGCCCTGGGCCTGGATCGGCACCACCAGCAGCGCACAGCAGGCCAGGTCCCGCAGGTACTCGTCGGCGCCGAACCGGTCGTCCCGGGTGGCGTCGGCGACCAGCAGCGGCTCGCCGGTGCGCTCGGCGTAGCGGAAGGCCGACATCGGGAAGGCCGGCTCGCCACCCAGTCCCGCGGTGCCCCAGCCACCCTCGGCGTCGCGGATCAGGACGGTGACGTCGGTGGCGCCGGTCATCGCGGTGAGCACCTCGACCACCCGGGCGTGCAGCTGCTCGAAGTCGGTCTCCCGGCCGATCGCCTGGGAGGCCGAGAGCACCGCGAGCAGGTCCACCGCGTCGTGGTCGGCGGCCGGGGCCACCACCGCGTCCACCCGGTGCGGCTGCGGCTCGTGCTCGGGCATCACCGCCCGCAGGAACGGATGGCGCTGGCGCAGCTGCTCGACCTTGAGGGTGGCGCCCCAGGCGGCGTAGGAGTCGCGGCTCAGGGTGAACATCGCCCGGGCGCCGTACTCGTGGCCGAGCGACTGCCGCAGCAGCGCCGACCGTTCGGTGATCATCGCCCGGTGCCAGCCGCGGAACGGCTGGGTGTGCAGGATCGCGTCGTCGAAGTGCTTCATCGCCGCCTGCACGTCCCCGTCCGCCCAGGCGATCTCGCCGTCGATCCAGGAGAGCAGGTGGCCGAAGGTGGCGGGCAGGTCCTCGGCCCGCCGGGCCAGCCAGTCCCGGCTGTCCCGGGCCCGCGGATCCGCGCGGCGGGCCTTCAGCAGGGCGTTCAGCAGATGTGCCTGCGAGCCCAGGTACAGGCTCTCGACGAAGGCGAACCGGGACATCACCTCGGCCAGGTGGGCCTCGAGGGCGTCGTCGTCGCCGAACACCGCGGCCAGCAGGGCCCAGACCAGATGATGGTTGACCACCGCCGCGGGCACCGTCAGCGAACTGCGGTGGCCCAGGTCCGGCGCCTGGTCGCCGTGCAGCGCCCAGACCAGCGCCCGGTAGGAGACGATCAGCTGGCGGGCCTGCTCGTTGCCCATCCGGGTGGCCAGCGCCAGGCCCTGGTCGACGGTGTCGAGCAGACCGCTCAGGGTCGGGCTGAAGTCGAGCATCGAGGCGCACAGGGTGCCGTAGCTGAACGCCGCGGCCTGCGGCTCACCACCGCGCAGCAGCCCCGACTCGGCCTGCTGGAGGTCGGCGACGGCCCGCTCCAGCGGCTCGAACCAGGGCCGGGCCGTGGCTCCGCAGAGGAAGCGGGCGTGCGAGGTCTCCGGTTCCCAACCGCGCTCGGCGCTGACCGCCAGCACCCGGCCCACCACCTGGTACCCGGTCCGGAAGTCGTCGTTGCGGCCGATCGTCAGCAAGGCCGCGTGCGAGAGCGACTCCACCAGTTGCCGCTGCGGGCCGTGCTCGGCCCACATCCGGGAGCTGGTCAGGATCAGCCAGCCGAGCAGGTCGTGGTCGGCGAAGTAGGCGGCCGGGCCGAGCCGGCGGATCACCGTGGCCCGGGCGTGCACGAGCGGATCGGTGACCTCCGGGCGGCTCAGGTCGGCGCTCGGGTCGTCGTCGCCGGCCCAGGCGCCGAACTCCGGCAGCCCGGCCCCGACCAGGTCGGCGAGCTGCTCGGAGGGCGGGACCGGGCAGCCCAGACGTTCCAGCTGCCGGCGGCCCAGGGTGATCGCCTCGTCCACCCGGCCCCGGTTGGTCAGGGCCGAGATCTGCAGGCAGACCGCGTCGTTCAGGCGCACCGGGTCGGCGCAGCGGGTGCTCAGCGACCCGAACAGGGCGTCCATCGTGTCCAGGTCGCCCAGACCGTAGACGGTGGCGTGCCGTTCCAGGTCCAGGCGCAGCCGTAGGTCCTCGTCGTCCGGGCCCAGCTCACCGGCCAGCAGCCGCCGTCCGGCCGCGTAGAAGCGTTCGGCAGCAACCGGATTCGTCACCCGGATCGCCGAGCCGGCCCGCTCCAGCAGGGCCGCCGCCCGGCGGCGCTCGGCCGGGGCGGTCAGTTCCGGCAGGGCGGCCACGTACTGCGCGGCCGCGGTGGTCAGGTGGGCCGGGTCGTCGGCCAGGCGGTGCGCGATGGTCAGGTGCAGCAGCCGTTCCGCCTCCAGGCCCAGCCGCTCGCGCACCAGCCGGCGGCTGCGCTCGTGCCGGAACCGGATCGTCGAACGCCCCTCGATGTCGCCGTTGGTGACCGTCACCAGCCCGTCGGCGAGCGCCGGTTCCAGCCGCTCGTCCAGCTCCTGGATGCTCATCCCGGCCGCGGTGGCCAGGGTGGCCGGCTCGCTGCGGTGCCCGAGCCCGGCCAGCACCTCCAGCACCGCCACGGTCGGGTCGGGCAGCCGCTGCAGGCCGGCCGCGAGCAGGTCGCCGCTGTCGCTGCCGGCCAGCCGGCCCCGCACGGTCGAGGCGTCCCAGGTCCAGCCGGTCTCGCCGAGTCGCAGGGCGCCCTCGGCGCGCAGCGCGTTCAGCAGTTCGATGGTCTCGTACGGGTTGCCCCGGGTGCGGGCCCCGACCACGTCGGCCAGCCGGGCCGACTCGCGCCGGTCCAGCCGGAGCATCTCGGCGAGCATCCCGGCCAGGTCGTCGCGGGCCAGGTTCTCCAGCCGGACCGCGGCCGGCCAGAGCCCGAGCTGCGACCAGCGCGGGACCAGGGCCCCGAGCGGGTGCCCCTCACCCACCTCGTCCTCGCGCAGGGTCCCGACCAGCAGCAGGCCGTCGATGTCGGTGCCGGTCAGCACCGCGTCCACCAGGCCGAGCGGGAACGGTGCGGCCCAGTGCAGCGAGTCCAGCACCATCACCACCGGGCGCTGCGGGGAGGCGGTGGCCCGCAGCACGTCGAGGGCGCCCTGCCGCACCCGGCTGGGCAGTTCCAGCGGATCGCCCAGCGCCGGTTCGCCCGGCACCCCCAGCACCGGGGCCAGGTCCGGCACCAGCCCGGCGATCAGCGCGGCGTTGCCACCGAGCGTGTCCCGCAGTCGTTTACGCTGCTCGGCCAGGGCGTGGTCGGGCTCGGCGAGCAGCAGCCGGCCGAGTGCGCCGAGGGCCTCCACCACCGCGTCCGAGCGCAGGTCGGCGTCGGCCGCGTCGAAGGTGCCGGTGATGAACCAGCCCCCGGCCTCGGCCACGGTCGGGCGCAGCTGGTCGACCAGGGCACTCTTGCCCACCCCGGCCCGCCCGCTGACCAGGATCCCGCTCGCCCCGCCGGTGCGGACCTGCCGGAACGCGGTGCGCAGCCGGGCGGTCGCGGCCTCCCGGGCGATCAGCCGGGAAGGACCGGTGAGCTGGTGCGGGAAGTCCTGGTCGCCGAGCGCGAACGAGCCGATCCGGGCGAGCTGCCGCCCACCGTGCGCGCCCCCCGCCTTGACCAGCTCCTGCCGCAGCCGCTTCAGGTCGTGCAGCAGCCCGGCGGCGCTCTGGTACCGCCGGCCCGGCTCCTTCTCCAGCAGCTTGGCCACGATGTCCGACAGCGGCCGGGGGAAGTCCGGCTTCACCTGGACGATCGGGGTGGGCATCCGGGCCAGCTGGTCGCGCATCAGGCTGAGCGCGTCGTTCTCACCCCGGCCGAACGGCGGTTCGCCGGTGCACAACTCGTAGACGACGACCCCCACGGCGTACAGGTCGGCCCGCTGGTCGACCGGCTGGGCGGTGCGCCCGGTCTGCTCGGGGGCCAGGTAGGCCAGCCGGTTCACGATCGAGTTGCTGTGCGCGTAGCCGGGCTGCTCGCCGGAGAACAGGGTGGCCCGGTCGAAGTTGACCACCATCGCCCGGTTCTGGGGCACGCTGAGCAGAACGGTGTCGGGGCTGAGGTCGTGGTGCACCACGCCCCGGGCATGCACCTGGGCGAGCAGGGCGGCCAGGTCCACGGCCACGTCGACCAGGGCGGACAGGTCGAGGTGCCAGCCCGGCGAGGCCATCAGCGTCCGCAGCGACTCCCCGCGGAACGGCTTGGCGTGGTAGGCCGCGCCCTCGGCGCCGCGGACCAGCTGGGGCACCCCGGCGATCCCCCGGAGCCGCTCCATCACCGCGGCCGAGTGCCGGGCCCGGGCGGCCGCGTTGGGCCCGAGCATCTCGCGCCGGATCAGCGCGTCCTCACCGGTGCCGATCCGGGTGACCCGGCCGAACCGGTCCTCGTAGATCAGGACCTCACCCGGCGCCAGGCCGGCGGCCCCGGCCGGTTCCTCCGGCAGCCGCTGACCGGGCACCGGGATCTCGGCCCGGGGGCCGCTGCCGCTGCCCGGCTCCGTGTTCGTCATCCCTCGTGCCTCGCAATCCCCGATGGGCGGGGTATCGCCAGGTCAGGCGTCCGGCTTGACGTCAGGAACGCGGTTTCACCCGGCGGTGGCGTCGCCCGGTTCGTCGTCCGGCGGGGACGGCTTCGCCTCGGAGGTGTTCTCGTCCGGGGTCTCGTCCGGGCGGGTCAGGGTGCGCTTGCGCTGGGCCCGGGCCAGCCCGGCGATGAAGTCCGGGTCGTCGTCCGGGCCCACCGGGTACTGCGTCATCCCCTCCGCCGCCCAGCCCGTGCCGGCCGGGTGACCGGGGGCGTGCTCGTGCCGGCCTCCGCGCCGCGGCCCGGATGCCAGCAGCCAGAGCACCGCACCGAAGAGCGGGACCAGGACGATCGCGGCGATCCACTGGCCCCGGGTGAGGCGGTAGAGCTCGTCGGCCGGGGTCTGCAGGGCGTCGAACACCGAGTAGACGATCAGTCCGATGTAGAGCAGGACGGGCAAGGCGGTCAGCAGCACTTCGGCGCTCCCCCTTCGGTCGGTTTCCGGTCCCAGCGCGCGGGCGCGTGGCATCCCCCGGCCCCACCCCTGGAGCCGGGGGCGGCCGGGAGAAATCCGTCCTCCCAAGCCTGCCACGTCCGATGCCTGATGTGTCCTTCGACGGCCTGAGAGTAAGCCCGGAATCCGCCGTCGG
>NZ_JAJSOH010000036.1 GCF_021277265.1 Kineosporia rhizophila | reverse complement strand
CCCGCCGAGCCCGCTACCCCGCCGAGCCCGCTACCCCGCCGAGCCCGCAATTCCCGCGCTGCCTGCTGTCCCCGCCAAATCTGCTACCCCTGCCAATTGGACTTCCCCGCGCCTTTTCTGACATCACCGCCCCTCCGCTTCGCTATCCACGCCCTGTCTGCCACCTCCAGCACCTCCACCCAACCGGTCCGCTGAATCAGCCGGACCCGTCCAGTTCGCTGCCCGAGATTCCATGCCCATGTGAACTTTTAGCGACAAGTCCACGAGACCATGGCCGCCTCCGCGGCCCGGCTGTGCCCCTGCCGCGATGAAACGGGTTTCGCGATGGATCGATGGCCGGCGCCGGCTCGACCGTCACCACCGTCGGGGTCACCTAGTGGGTTCGCCGTCCGTCTGCCAGCTCCCGATGCAGCCTTGGGGCGCCGGAAGGCTGCCACCGCTGAGCGATAAGAACCCCTGCGGAGCAGCCGGTTACGGCGTGAGGGAGCGGGCGGGTGTGGGCGGGGTTAGGCGGGGGTGGGCTGGACATGGGGCTGACCTGCGGGGACGGCGGGGCGGTGGGGGCGCGGGGCAAATTGTCGGTGGGGGAATGCAAGATGGGGGTATGGGCAGAGAGAGGGAGGGGGACCCGTCGATGTTCTCTGAGGATGTACGGCTGGCAACGAGAGTCACGGTTGAGGGGGTCGATCTGGCCCTGCTCCGGCAGGCTTCGCGGCTCCTGGGTGCAGAAGATGCGGCGGCGGTCGATCAGGCCCTCGCCGAGCTCATTCGCGATCGTAATCGGCGGCGCGCAGTCACGGCCGAGCTGCATCGCTACGAGAGCGGGCAGTTCGCGGTGCTGTCCGGTCAGGGTACGGGGAACAGGGGGCAACGATGAACGTCGGCTGGCTTCTCGACAGCAGTGCGCTCGGCCTCGCGCACCAGAAGGAGGTGGCGTCCAGGCTGCTGCCGATGCTCAGCGCCGGGCTGCTCTACACCTGCCCGCTGCTCGACCTGGAGGCGCTGGCCACCGCCGCCACGGCGCAGGCCTACCGCAAGATGCGGGCCGACCGTCGGCAGGCCTACAGTTCCGTGCCGTTCGAGACGGCGGTGGGCGAGCGGGCCCTGCGCCTGCAGGCCCGGGTCGGGCGCCTGGCCGGGTCCGGGGTACGGCCGCGTGACCTGCTGGTGGCAGCCACCGCGCTGGAGCACCAGCTCGCGGTGCTCCACCACCATCCGGCCTTCACCCTGCTCGGCGAGATCTGTGAGCTCGAGCAGCACCCGGTCTCTGCCCTGGGGGCGCTGGAATAGTCCGGATGGCGTACGGTCGCGGCGTTCGGAGTGCCCCCGAGGGGAGTAGCAGGCAGCGATGGGCAAGACCGCATTCGTGTTCGGCGGCGGGGGCATGCTGGGGGCCAGTGAGGTAGGCATGCTCCGCGCCGTGATGGAGGCCGGGCACCGTCCCGACCTCGTCCTCGGCACCAGCGTCGGCGCGATCAACGGCGCCGTGCTGGCGGCCGATCCGACCCTCGACTGCGTGGGTGAGCTGGTGGCCACCTGGGAGTCGCTGGGCGGGCGGGAGCTGTTCTCCGGCCCGCTGCAGCGGCTGCGGGTGGCGGCCAGCACCGGCACCCACCTGCACTCGATCGAGCCCCTACGGGCGCTGATCGAGCGGCGGCTGGGCCCGGTCGACATCGAGCAGCTGGCCGTGCCGTTCCAGTGCTGCGCGGCCAGCATCGAGCGGGCCGCGGAGACCTGGTTCACCAGTGGGCCGGTGGCCACCGCGGTGGCCGCCTCCTGCGCCGTTCCCGGCATGTTCGGGCCTGTGCAGGTCAACGGCGAGCACTACCTCGACGGCGGCCTGGTCAACAGCCTGCCGGTGGGCCGCGCGGTCGAACTCGGGGCCACCGAGATCTTCGTGCTGCACGTCGGGCGGATCGAGCAGCCCCTGCGGGTGCCCTCCCGTCCCTGGGAGGTCGCCACGGTGGCGTTCGAGATCGCCCGCCGGCACCGGTTCGCCGCAGACATGGCCGCCGTGCCCGAGGGGGTGGCGGTGCGGGTCATGCCCGCCGGATCGGTCCAGGCGCCCAGCGCCAACCTGCGCTACCGCAACACGCAGAAGGTGCGTATGCGCATCGAAGAGGCCTACCAGGCCTCCCGTGCCTACCTGGAATCGCTTCCGGCCGGAGGGCGGGCCTGACCATGCTTCCCCCCTACTGGGTACGGCGTCTCGTCCTGCTCCCGCTCATGCTGGTGATCAGCGTATTCGCGGTCGTCACCGCTCCGGCCACGCTGCTGCTCGCCGCGCTGATCGGCTTGCTGATCCCCGGCCAGCGAGGCCGTCCCTACCGGCTCACCGTTCTGGTCACCGGCTATCTCGCGGCCGAGGGCGTAGCCCTGGTGGTGCTCGGTTACCTGTGGGTGGCCTGCGGTTTCGGCCGGCGGGTGCGGGAGCCGAAGCACGAGCGGCGGCACTACGTCTGCGTCCGTGCCTTCCTGCGCTGGATCTTCTGGCTGGTCAATCACGCGCTGCACGTGCAGGTCCGGGTCGACGGCCCGGAACTGGAGGCCTACCGCGACAAACCGCTGATCGTGTTCTGCCGGCACGCCGGCCCGGGCGACTCGTTCCTCCTGGTCCACGCTCTGATGAACTGGTACGACCGGGAGCCGCGGATCGTTCTGAAAGACACCATGCAGTGGGATCCGGCGATCGACATCGTGCTCAACCGGCTGCCCACCCGCTTCATCCGCTCCGGCGCCCCGGGCAAGGCCACGGTCGACCCGGAGAAGGGTCCCGACGCGGAGCAGCTGATCGGAGAGCTGGCCCGCAAGCTCGACGGCAACGACGCGCTGGTCCTCTTCCCTGAGGGCGGCAACTTCACGGCCCGCCGCCGCGCCCGGGCCATCGCCAAATTGCGCCGCCGGGGGCTGATGGCCGAGGCGGCCAAGGCCGAGGCGATGCGCTACGTGCTGCCCCCACGGCCGGCCGGTGTGCTGGCCGTGCTCGACAACGCGCCCGAGGCAGACGTGGTCTGGGTAGCTCACACCGGTACCGACCACCTGCTCACGGTCACCGACATCTGGGGTGCACTGCCGGTGGCGGTGGACCTGAAGATGCGGTGGTGGCAGGTGCCTGCCGGGAGCGTGCCGGGCGGCCGGGAGCAGCGGATCGCCTGGTTGTACGAGTGGTGGCGGCAGATCGACGACTGGATCACGGTCAACCGGGTCGCGGAGGGTCAGCGAGAGGCCGCCTGAGGAGACATACTGGTAAGTCCTTTGCGCCGGGCCGGGCTGTTCGGCGGTGCGGTGGCCCGGGTCGTGATCCGGTCCTCGCGGGGCAGAGGTGGCTGGTGTTCGGCGGGCAGGACGTGGTGCGGTAGCAGGTGCGCTCGGCCGGGACAGGCGTGGTCGAGCGTGGTCGAGCGCGGTACGTGCGTGATCGGGTGTGAGCGGGAACCGGCCGGGTCGGTCTGGAGTCGGTCTCAGGTCGTGTAGATCATCGATACCGGCAAGAGGACGGGTCGGCTCGGCCAAGCGGCCGGGTCGGGTTTCGGTCTCGGGTCGGGTTCGAACGGAGGACGGGTCACCCTGGCGAAGGTGCTCGGGTCGGGTTGGTCTTGGTCGGGGTTCGGACGGAACAAGGGACGGGCCGGCCTGGCGAAGGTGCTGGGGTCGGGGCCGGTCTCGGGTCGGGTTCGAACAGAGGACGGGTCACCCTGGCGAAGGTGCTCGGGTCGGGTTGGTCTCGGTCGGGGTTCGGACGGAACAAGGGACGGGCCGCCCAGGCGAAGGTGCTCAGGTCGGGTCGGTCTCGGTCGGGTCCGAACAGAACAGGGGACGGGTCGGCTTGGCGAAGGTGCTCGGGTCGGGTTCGGTCGGGGTTCGGACGGAACAGAGGATGTGTCGGCCCGGCGAAGCGGCCCGGGCTCAGATCGGGTCGGGTCCGAACGAGGACGGGTCGGCCCGGCGAAGCTTTCGAGGTCGGGTTCGGTCTCGGGTCCGAACCGAGAACGGGTCGCCTGACGAAGCCGCCTGGGCCGGATCGGTCTCGGGCCGGGGTGAGTCGAGCAGCGGGTACGAGGCAGAACAGAGAGCTGGGCCGGGCCGAGTTGGTCGGCGGCAGAATGGATCGGTGGCCGGCGAGCACGGGTGGGCCGTAGGGGCCCGGGGGCCGGACACCGGATCGGTTCTCCTGGACGTGATGGGATCGGTGCCGGTGTCTGAACCGAACCGGGCCCGGTCGGACACACGCGATGAACCAAGCACTGCAGCACCGGCCATATGTACCGGTTATATGTACGGCACCACCGAACCTTCGGCGGTGGGCAAGTGAGCAGCGACAGGTAAGTAGAAGTGGTGCCGCGGCAGGCGACGCGCGGCCGAGCAGGTGGGTGACGAGCATGGGAGGCCATGGCGTGAGCGATGGCACGGTCGATGGCCTGACCGGGAGCACGGACGAGCACACCGGCAGCACTGGTGGCAGCGCCGGTGATGGCCGCAACGGCACCGGTGGGCCGCAGAACGCCACCGAGCGCGAGGTGGCCCTGGAACAGACCTACCTCGACCTGCTCTACGGCCGGCTCGACGACATCCGCTCCCGGGCCCGCACGACCCTGGACGACCTGCGCCGGTCGTCCTCCTCCAACACCCCGGCCGGCCGGGCCGAGAAGGACGCCTTCGACGCCCTGCACACCGAGCGGCTGGCCCAGCTCGACGCCGTCGAGGACCGGCTCGCCTTCGGCCGGCTGGACATGAACGGCGGCGAGCGGCGCTACGTCGGCCGGATCGGCCTCGCCGACGAGGGGCAGCAGCAGCTCCTGGTCGACTGGCGGGCCCCCGCCGCGGCCGCCTTCTACCAGGCCACCGCGGCCTCTCCGGCGGGCGTGGCCCGGCGGCGGCACCTGGCCACCCGGGGCCGCACGGTCACCGGCATCGACGACGAACTGCTCGACGTCAGCGGCCTGAACGCGGCCGACCTGACCACCGTGACCGGTGACGGCGCCCTGATGACGGCGCTCACCGAGCACCGCACCGGCAAGATGCGCGACATCGTGGCCACCCTGCAGTCCGAGCAGGACGAGATCGTCCGGGCCCCGCTCACCGGCGTCCTGGTGGTCCAGGGCGGACCGGGCACCGGCAAGACCGCGGTCGCCCTGCACCGCGCCGCCTACCTGCTGTACACCCACCGCGAGCGGATCGCCAAGAGCGGCGTGCTGGTGGTCGGGCCCTCACCGGTCTTCCTGCGCTACATCGAGCGGGTGCTGCCCTCGCTCGGTGAGACCGGCGTGGTGCTGTCCACTCCCGGGCAGATCTTCCCCGGTGTCGAGGCCACCCGCACCGACCGGCCCGAGGTCGCTCTGCTCAAGGGCGATCTGCGGATGGCCCGGGTGATCCGCGAGGCGGTGCGCCAGCGCCAGCTGACCCTGCCCCGGCCGGTCCCGATCACCCTCGACGGCGACCAGATCGCCCTGCGCCCGGCCGCGGTGGTCGAGGCCCGCTCCCGGGCCCGCCAGACCGGGCGCCCGCACAACGAGGCCCGCACCACCTTCGTCAAGCACCTCCTCGACGACCTGGCCGGGCAGCTGGCCCGGGCCCGGCGCCTGGAGAACGACCCGGAGACCCGGCTCGACCTGGCCGCCGAACTGCGCGACAACATCGACGTGCGGCGCGAGATCAACCTGCGCTGGATGCCGCTGTCGGCCGAGGCGTTCCTCGACAAACTGCTCTCCGACCCGGACCGGCTGCGGGCCGCCACCGAGGGCAAGCTGGCCAAGGCCGAGGCCCGGCTGCTGCTGCGTGAGCCCGGCAGCCCCTGGACCCAGTCCGACGTGCCGCTGCTGGACGAGGTCGCCGAGCTGATCGGGGCCGACGTGACGGCCAGCGCCGCGGCCGCGCGGGAGCGGGCCCGGGCCGCGGCCGAACGGGCCGAGGCGGTCCGCTACGCCCAGGGTGTGCTCCAGATGTCCGGTGAGGCCGCGGCCATGATGACCGCGGACATGCTGGCCGACCGGTTCGAGGGTCCGGGGGGCAGCCTGACCGTGGCCGAGCGGGCCCGCGACGACCGCACCTGGACGTACGGGCACGTGGTGGTGGACGAGGCCCAGGAGGTCTCGCCGATGCAGTGGCGCACCCTGGCCCGGCGGGTGCCCTCGCGCTCCATGACGGTGGTCGGTGACCTGGCCCAGACCAGTTCCGCGGCCGGGGCCAGCACCTGGGCCGGTGCGCTGGACACGATCGCCAAGGACCGTTGGCGGGTGGCCGAGCTGACCGTCAACTACCGCACCCCGGCGAAGATCATGCGCCCGGCCGCGGCCATGCTCACCGCCTCGGGCATCAGCGTGAGGCTGCCCGAGTCGGCCCGCGAAGGTGACTGGGACCCGTCCCTGATTCAGGCTCCCGAAGACGCCGGGGCAGTGGCCGAGGCCGTGCTGCGCGCCGTCACGGCCGACGAGAAGGCGCTCGGCGGCGGGCAGTTCGCGGTGATTCTCTCGCGGGCCGAGGTGGTGGGCGAGGTCTCCGAGCGGGTGCGCAAGTCGCTGCTGAGCCCGGAGTACGCCGGGCTGGGCGAGCGGGTCTCGGTGCTCAGCGTCGACGACGTGAAGGGCCTGGAGTACGACGCGGTCACCGTGGTCGACCCGGCCGGGATCGTCGCCGCCTCCCGCCGGGGCGCCAGCGACCTCTACGTCGCGCTGACCCGCCCCACCCAGCGGCTCACCGTGATCCACCACGGCGACCTGCCCGAGGGCCTGCGCATCCCCTGACACACACCGTGACGAGTGGTGACGGATCCTCGCCACTCGTCACGCCGTGCCGGTGAACTCACCTCGGAAATCTCTTGGTGTCCCTCCAGAAACCCTGTACATAGAGGTGGAGGCCAGAAGGTTCCCGTCCGCCGAGTGATTTCAGGGACAGATCAGATGTCGCGTCGCCCCGCGCTGGACGGCCTACGGGCCATCGCCGTGCTCGCCGTCATGGCGTTCCACACCTCGCCCGCCGCCCACGGCGGTTTCCTGGGCGTGGACGTGTTCTTCGTGATCAGCGGATACCTGATCACCGCCCTGCTGCTGCGGGAGTGGGACCGCACCGGCCGGATCGACCTGAGGTCGTTCTACCTGCGCCGGGCCCTGCGCCTGCTGCCGCCCCTGCTGTTCATGCTCGTGGTCAGCCTGCCGGTCGTGCTGACCCTGGCCCGCGACCAGTTCACCCTGAACCCGGTGGTGGCCCTCGCCAGTGTTCTCTTCTACGTGGCGAACTGGGCCAACGTCTGGGTGAACGGCGGCACCGGGATCTGGACCCACACGTGGTCGCTGTCGATCGAGGAGCAGTTCTACCTGATCTGGCCGGTCCTGCTGATCGCGGTGCTGGCCCGCCGCCGGAAGGCCCCGGCGGCCGCCCTGGCCGTGCTGGTCGGGGTGGTCGTGGTGGCCCGCTGGATCAGCGCCGGCAACTCCGAGAGCACGCTGTGGCTCTACTACGCGACCACCTCGCACTGCGACGGACTGCTGCTCGGGGCCCTGCTCGCCGTTCTGCTGCAGCGGCGCGAGGGCCTGGCCGGTACCCGAGTCCGGTCCGAGGTCGTGGCCTGGGCCGGGGTGCTCGGTCTGGCCGCGCTGTTCGCCACCTCCCGCATCGAGCCCAGCGTCACCTACCAGTGGCGGCTGCCGCTGGCCGCACTGTTCTCGGCGCTGGTGGTGCACCACCTGGTCACCCAGAAGGACGGCCCGATGGTGAGCCTGCTCTCGGTGCGGCCGCTGGTGGTGATCGGGACGCTCTCCTACGGTTTGTACCTCTACCACTTCCCGGTCTTCATGACCGTGCAGAACCGGGGCTTCTCACACCTGGTGCAGCACCTGCTGGAGCTCTCGCTGACCGTTGCGCTGACCGTCTTCTCCTGGTTCCTGGTGGAGAAGCCGGCCCTGCGGCTGAAGGACCGGCTCCCGGCCCCCACACCCGCCCTGGTGGTTCCTGCGCCGGCCGGGGGAGTCGCCGGGCCGGTCACCTGAGGCCAGGCATACGGTGGGCCGGTACCTCGCACGGCCCCTCCGCAGTAAGGATCCCCCCATGTCCAGACCAGTCGTTCAGATCATCGTCGCCAGCACCCGCCCCGGGCGGGTCGGTCTTCCGGTCGCCCAGTGGATCCAGGCGGTGGCCGAGAAGCACGCCGGTTTCACCGTCGAGCTGGTCGACCTGGCCGAGCTGAACCTGCCGCTGATGGACGAGCCGAACCACCCCCGGCTGCGGCAGTACGTGCATGAGCACACCAAGCGCTGGAGCGCCACGGTGGAGCGGGCCGACGCGTTCGTCTTCGTGATGCCCGAGTACAACGCCGGGTACACCGCCCCGCTGAAGAACGCGCTCGACTACCTGGTGCACGAGTGGGCGAACAAGCCGGCCGGCGTGGTCAGCTACGGCGGGGTCTCGGCCGGCGTGCGCGCCGTGACCACCCTGCGGCCGGTGATGGCCATGCTCAAGCTCTTCCCGACCGGCGGCAACGTGCACATCCCGTTCGTCACCCAGTTCCTCACCGAGGAACGCACGATCAACCCGAACGAGATGATGAGCGCCGGCGCCGAGGCGATGCTGGTCGAGCTCGAGGTCCTGGCCCGCACCCTGAAGCCGCTGCGCGCTCAGTCCTGATGTAGGTAGGCCAGAACCGCCAGCACCCGGCGGTTGTCGTCGGCCGCCTGGGGCAGGTCCAGCTTGGTGAAGATGCTGTTGGTGTGCTTGCCCACGGCCTTCTCGGAGACGAACAGACGCGCTGCGATCGCGGCGTTGGACCGGCCCTGGGCCATCAGGCCCAGCACCTCGCGCTCGCGTTCGGTCAGCCGTTCCATCGGGGCCTCGCGCTGGGCCCGGGTGAGGATGCTGGAGACCACCTGCGGGTCCAGGACCGTGCCCCCGGCGGCCACCTGCTGAACTGCCTCGACGAACGAACGGACGTCGGTGATCCGGTCTTTCAGCAGGTAGCCGATCGAGCCCTGGCCGGAGGCCAGCAGTTCTTTGGCGTAGAGCTGCTCCACGTACTGGCTGAGCACCAGCACCGGGAAAGCGGGCCGTCGGCGCCGGATCTCGACCGCCGCCATCAGACCCTCGTTGGAGAAGCTCGGCGGAAGCCGCACATCCAGGACGGCGATGTCCGCCTCCTTCTCGTCCAGCGCCTGCAGCAGTGACGTGGCATTGTCCACGGCCGCCACCACCTCGAAGTCGTGCGCCTCGAACAACCGGATCAGCCCGTCCCGCAACAGGGCCAGATCCTCGGCGATCACGACGCGCACGGTACCTCCACCACGACCAGGGTCGGCCCCCCAGCGGGGCTGTCGATGCTCAGTGTGCCGTCGAAGGCACGCAGTCGTTGCGCCACCCCAGCCAGCCCGGTGCCGCCGCTCACCGCGGCCCCGCCCTCACCGTCGTCCCCGATTTCTGCTCTCAACTGGCTGCCCGAGAACCCCAGCCGCACCCAGGCGCGTTGCGCCTGAGCATGTTTCACCACATTGGCCAGCGCCTCGGCCACCGCGAAGTAGACCGCGGTCTCGACCGGCGCGGGAATCTTGCGGGGCAGGTCGACCGACGTGGTCACCGGCAGCGAGAGCTGAACGGCCAGCGCCTCGACGGCGCCGCCCAGCCCCCGGTCGGCCAGCACCGGCGGATGGATGCTGCGGACCACGCCGCGCAGGTCCTCCAGGGCCTCGGTGGTCGCCTTCCGGGCCTCGGCCAGCAGCGCGGCGGCTGCCTCCGGGTCGCGCTTGAGCAGTTCCTCGGCCAGCCCGATGTTCATGCCCAGCGAGACGATCCGGGCCTGCGCCCCGTCGTGCAGATCCCGCTCGATGCGCCGGATCTCGGCCGCTGAGTGGTCGATCGACTCGGCCCGGGACTCCGACACCGCCGCCACCCGGCGTTCCAGCTGGGCGGCGAGCGAGTTGCCGTACATGGCCAGGGTGGTGACCGCCCGGACCATCGACAGCAACGGGGTGAGCAGCCACCACAGCACCAGGTCGAGCGAGATCGGCAGCAGCCACCAGAAGGTCTGGAACACCAGCGCCAGCACCAGGTGGGTGATCGCCAGGGCGGGCAGGCAGACCACGGCGGCCGACAGGGCCAGGCCGCCGGTGCTGGCGAAGGCCGTGAAGGCCAGGTCCAGCCAGCGCCGCGGGTCCTGCAGCCAGGTCCAGGGCCGGGCCCAGACCACGGCCAGGCCGGTGCTGCCGCTGCGCTTGTAGCCCGGTACCTCCACCGGCTGCCGCAGGGCCATACCGGCCAGGTAGCGGTGCGCCCGGCCGAGCTGCGCGGCGGCCGGCACGGCCAGGTGGAGCAGCAGGAGCCCGACCAGGACGGTGGTGGTCGGCCAGCCGGTCACGATCAGGACGAAGAGCACGAGGCAGGGGACGGCGAGCAGGACGTGAGCGAGTTCGAGCAGCCAGATCCGGGCCCGGTCGCGCAGACCGGCCTCGTCGAACCGCAGCAGCGGGATCCGCCGCAGTCCTCTTTCGCCCCACATGGTGCCCAAGTCTGTCATCGCCGTCCCCACCCCTCAGGCCGCCAGGGTCAGGGCCGGGCGGCGCAGCATCCGGCCGGTCAGCACCGCGGTGGCCGAGATCGTCACCGTGGCGGCGACCGCCGCGACCCCGAGCAGGTACCAGGGCCCCAGACCGGGCAGCACGCTGTCCAGCTTCACCCAGCTGAACGGGCACATCATGGCCAGCGAGGCGACTGCGCCGAGCACGATGCCGGTGCCGGACAGGAAGGCCGCCTCCAGCAGCATCACCTGCCGGATCTGGGCCCTGGTGGCCCCGGCCAGCTGCTGGCGGCCGAACTCCTGCCGCCGGGCGGCGACGGCCGCGGCCAGGGTGTTGACCACCATGATGGCCGCGAACAGGGCGATCATCCCGACCACCACGTAGTTCAGCAGTTCCACGTCCTCCGCCTCGGGCGTCTTCACCAGGCCCGCGTCGGCCTTGTTCTGGATCGCCACCAGGTAGGCGGTGCCGGCCGCGATCCCGGTGAAGATCGTGATCGGCGCCAGGGTCGCGCCCAGGGCCTGGGCCCGGGCCCGCAGGTCGTGCCGGGCCAGGTGCCCGGCCACCCCGAACGGCTTCAGCGCGAAACCGAAGACGGTCGTGGCCAGCCGCAGCAGCACCGGTGACAGGGTGGCGATGCCGATCGTGGTGAAGACCCCGGCCGGGCCCGCGGTGCTCATCGGGGCCATCGGGTCCGGGTCGTCGGCCATCACCGTGACGGTCAGCACCAGCAGGTGCAGACCGATCACGATCAGTCCCAGGCCGGCCGCGATCTGCCAGCGGCTGGTGCGCCGAGGGCCGGTCGCCGCCTCCCGCTGGGATGCGCGCACCGATGCCCGGGTGGCGCGGCGGGTGGCGATCCGCGCAGCGAAGTAGGCCACCAGGGTGATTCCCAGGCCGGTGACGGTCAGGGCCACCGGCTGCCCGTGGCCGTCCACGCCGGGCGAGAGCATCCCGGTCTCGCGCATCGCGGCCAGCACCAGATCGCCGACCAGCCAGGCCGGTCCGGCCGCCAGCGCCACGGCGGCCAGCGTGACCAGTGTCGACTCGGTGATCACGAGCCGCCGCACCTGTTTCGGGGTGGCCCCGACCGCCCGCAGCAGGGCGGTCTCGGCGGTGCGCTGACCCACCACCAGGGTCAGCGTGGAGGCCAGGGAGAAGAGCACGATCAGGGCGCCCCAGCTGCCTACCACGATGCCCATGGTCGAGAGCCGGTCGGCGTCGGCGGTGGACACGTCGCCCGTGCCGGCGCTGCTCAGAGTGGCGAACGAGCCGATCAGCACGGTGCCGAAGAACACCGACAGGAAGTACGCACCGAACGAGGTGGCCCGCGTGCGCAGCGAGCTCCAGGCGATGAGTCGCATCACGCACCGGTCCCGGAGAGAGCCGGAACCAGCTGGTCCAGGTGGGTCATCTGGGCGGCCACGGCCACGGCCTCGGCGGTCGGGTTGGCCATCTGCCCGGCGATCCGGCCGTCGGCCAGGAACACGACCTGGTCGGCATAGGCCGCGGCCACCGGGTCGTGGGTGACCATCACGATGGTCTGCCCCAGACGATCGGCCGAACCCCGCAGGATCCCCAGCACGTTTCGGGCCGTCCGGCTGTCCAGGGCGCCGGTCGGTTCGTCCGCGAAGAGCACGTCCGGCTTGGTCACCAGTCCGCGGGCGATGGCCACGCGCTGCTGCTGGCCACCGGAGAGCTCGGCCGGCAACGAGTGCACCCGGTCACCGAGACCGACCTGGTCGAGCAGTTCCCGGGCGATGCCGCGGGGCACGCGGCGCCCGGCCAGGCGCAGCGGCAGCTCCACGTTCTGCCCGGCGCTCAGGTAGGAAAGCAGGTTCAGGTTCTGGAAGACGATGCCGATCCGCTCGCGCCGGAACAGCGTGGCCGCCGCCTCGTCGTTCGGCAGGGCGCGACCCCCGATGGTGATCGTGCCGGCGGCCGGTCGCTCCAGACCGGCCACGCAGTTGAGGAACGTGCTCTTGCCGGACCCCGAGGGGCCCATCAGAGCGGTGAAGGTACCCCGCTCCAGCCGCAGGCCCACCTCCCGCAGTGCTTCGACAGCCCCCGGTCCGCTGCCGTACGTCATGCTCAGCCCACTGACGTCCAAAGCCGGTGTTTCCATGGTCTTTCCCCCTCAGATGAATGTGGTGCGGTGTGACTTCGAACTTACGGACGTCGGTGAGCCCCTTCGAGGGGTCTGAGCAGCCAGCGGGGGTAGGGGAAACCTGGCCCGCCGGGGGTAGGGAAAACCCCACCCCCGGGAGCCGGGGGTGTGTGGGCGGGCGTGCGAGGATTCCGTCATGTCCGCTCCCGCCCGCGTCCTGCCCGTCTCCGACGCCGATGTTCTGGCGGCCGCCGAGCTGCTGGAACCGGTGATCCGGCGCACCCCTGTGGTCCGCAGCCGGGCCCTGTCCGACCTACGGGGCGGCGACGTCTACCTGAAGTGCGAGAACCAGCAGCGGGCCGGTTCGTTCAAGATTCGCGGCGCCTACACCCGGATGGCCCGGCTGTCCGAGGCCGAGAAGGCCCGGGGGGTGGTGGCGGCCAGCGCCGGCAACCACGCGCAGGGGGTGGCCCTGGCGGCCCGGCTGCTCGGGGTGCCGGCCCGGGTCTACATGCCGGTCGGGGCGCCGCTGCCCAAGCTCGACGCCACCCGCGGTTACGGCGCCGAGGTGGTGCTCACCGGCAGCACGGTGGACGAGTGCCTGGCCAGCGCCCTGGAGCACGCCGAGACCAGCGGTGCGGTGATGATCCACCCGTTCGACCACGCCGACGTGGTGGCCGGTCAGGGCACGATCGCCCTGGAGTTCCTCGAGCAGCGGCCGGACGTGAAGACGGTGCTGGTCAGCACCGGGGGCGGTGGCCTGCTGGCCGGTGTGGCCACGGTGCTGAAGGCGCGGCGCCCCGACATCCGGGTGATCGGCGTGCAGGCCGAGAGCGCGGCCGCGTACCCTCCCTCGCTGGCCGCGGGCCGGCCCGAGTCGCTGCCCTCGATGAGCACGATGGCCGACGGTATCGCCGTGGGCCGGCCCGGTGACGTGCCCTTCGCGATCGTCGACAGCCTGGTCGACGAGGTGGTCACGGTCGACGAGGAGACCATCTCCCGGGCCCTGCTGCTGATGCTGGAACGCCAGAAGCTGCTGATCGAGCCGGCCGGCGCGGTCGCCGTGGCGGCCCTGCTCAAGGACGGGCTGGAGATCGAGACCCCGGCCCTGGCCGTGCTTTCCGGCGGCAACGTCGACCCGCTGCTGCTGATGCGCCTGATCCGGCACGGCCTGGCCTCGGCCGGGCGCTACCTGCGGCTGCGTGTGCGGGTGCCGGACACGCCCGGCTCGCTCGCCCAGCTGCTGATGCGTCTGGCCACCACCGACGCGAACGTGATGGAGGTGGAGCACGTGCGCACCGGCGCCCGCACCGCGGTGAACGAGGTGGAGGTGGCCCTGTGGGTGGAGACCCGCGGCCCGGCGCACTGCGACCAGGTGGTGGCCGACCTCACCGCTGCGGGCTACCAGCCCCGGCACGAGAGCGACTAGCGGGCAACGCTCTTGGCCGCCACGTCGGCCGCGCGGCGGGTGCTGGTGGCCGGTTCGGTCGCGGGGTTCACGTGGACCGCCAGCGCCCAGGCCGCACCGACCACGGCCCAGCCGGCCAGCACGTCGAGCGTCCAGTGATTGCCGGTGCCGATCACGATCAGCGCGGTGAGCACGGCGTGCGACCAGCCCAGGCTGCGCAGCAGCCGGTTCCGGGTGGTCAGTGAGACGGCCAGGGCCACCCACAGCGCCCAGCCCGCGTGCATCGACGGCATGGCCGCCAGCTCGTTGGTCAGCCGGCCCATCTCGCCCGGCAGTGAGTGCCCCGCCCCCCACCAGCCCAGATCGGCGTTCTCGGCCAGCACGTCGATGTAGCCGGGCACGAACCGCGGCGGGGCCGTGGGCATGGTGATGTAGGCGGCCAGGGCCATCACCGTGGCCAGGACCAGGGCGTTGCGGCCCTGCTGGTAGACCTGCCGGCCGCGGGTGTAGAGCAGGATCAGCACCGCCGCGGTGACCACGTAGTGAGCGGCCGCGTAGTAGTAGCTGAAGGCGACCGCCAGCCATTCGTGGGCAGCGGTGAAGTGGTTGAAGCTCAGCTCGTGGTGCAGCCCGAAGAACCGCTCCACGTCCAGGACCGAGTTCGCCCGGGACAGCGCGGGCTTCAGATCGGTCGAGGCGAGCAGCCGGGAGAGCGAGTACACCCCCCAGAGGGCGCCCAGAAGAACGAGTTCCCGAACGCCGCGCCAGATCTCGGACATGACCGCAACCGCCCCCTCCGCAGGATCCGGGCCGGCGGCCTTCCCCAACCGCTCAGCCCTCGGCCAGCGTAGTCGGCGCGTCGCCGACCGGCATCAGGGCTCACCCTGAGAAGCACCGTACGTGACCCTGACTGACGGTGAGTGACGAAAGCGTCACTGTCGGGCGGATTTCCCTGCCTCACAAGCCGGGCTGGCACTATGTGCCGATGCCTGACGCCAGTCGACTGCGAGCCGGAGACCCGACGGAGGTCGCCGGGTACCGCATCGTGAGCCGGCTCGGCCAGGGTGGTCAGGGGGTTGTCTTTCTCGGCGCCGGGCCGGACGGCAGTCGGGTGGCGGTCAAGCAACTGCGGCTAGAGGATGAGCGGTCCCGGCAGCAGTTCGCCAAGGAGGTCTCGGCGGCCCGCCGGGTGGCGGCGTTCTGTACCGCCCGCGTCATCGACTTCGATCTCGAGGCCGAATCGCCCTACGTGGTGAGCGAGTTCATCGAAGGCCCGTCGCTGCAGCGGCTGGTACGCGACTCCGGGCCGATCACCGGAAGTCGGCTGCAGCGGCTGGCGATCGGCACCGCCACCGCATTGGCCGCCATTCATCAGGCAGGCGTGGTGCACCGCGACTTCAAGCCGGCCAACGTGATGATCTCGCCGGAGGGACCGCGGGTCATCGACTTCGGCATCGCTCGCGACCTGTCCCACGAAACCACGGTGACGAGCCGGATTTTCGGAACGCCGGCCTACATGGCGCCGGAGCAGATCCGGGCCGAGCGGGTGAGTCCGCAGACCGACATGTTCGCCTGGGCCTCGGTGGTCGCGTTCGCCGCCACCGGCCGGGCCCCGTTCGAGGCCGAGCACATGATGGCCGTGGTGCACCGGATCACCACGATGGAGCCGCGCCTCGACGGGGTGCCGGCCGGGCTGGCCGAGGTGCTGCGCCGCTGCCTGGCCAAGGAGCCGGACCAGCGCCCCACCGCGCAGCAGGCCCTGGCCCTGCTGCTGGGCCGGCCCGAGCACGACCAGGCCGATCCGACGGTGGTGCTCGCCGAGGGGAGTCGGCTGGCGCAGAACAGTGGGGGCGCCGGTGGGGAGTCCGCGGCCGAGCAGGCCGAGCAGGCCCTCCGAACGCCGACCACCAGGCGTGTTTCCCCGGCTCCGGTGCGAACCGGCGAGAGCCGGTCCGGCCTGACTGCCTGGTCCTCACCCGAGCACTCGCCCGAGTACGGCACGCCCGAGACCCCGCCCTCCGGTCTGCCCGCTACCCGCACCCGACCCAGCGGCGTCCTGTCCTCGATCGGGGCCGTTCTGGCCGTGCTCGTGATCGGGGGCGGCATGGTCGGCGGGGGCGCCCTGCTGCTGCGCACCCTGCTCGACAACGACGAGCCCCGCACCAACTCCAGTTCGCCCACCGACCCGAACACCGGTACCGATCCCGGAACCGACGAAGCCGACCCCGAGCCGACCGGTGCCGACGAGACCATCGGCGCGACCGACGTCCCTTTGCCGCAGACCAGCACGGACACCCCCGCCGCCCTGCCGGACTGGACCGCCGGCTCCTGGCGCGGCGAGGTCTACCAGCCGCTGGGTGAGGTCTCCCGCTACGAGGTGGTGCTGACCTTGGAGGCCGGTCGGTCCCAGGGACGGATCGACATCCGCTCGCTCGGCTGCGGTGGAGTGCTGAGCTTCGAGTCCGGCACCGACTCGGTGGTGATGGCGACACAGCTGGAGGACGACCTGTGGGACACCTGTGCCGACGACAGCACGGTGCGCCTGACCCGCAGCGGCGACGGCGAGATGCTCTTCTCCTGGCAGGACGCGGCCGAGGAGAGCAATTCCGGGGGCGGAACGCTGCGACTTGAGTGACTCTGCGCAAGTCGTGGTTGCCTGAGAGTCACAAAATCCGGTCTAAGCGGGCACGTTTACCCCGAGTGCTACAGATCGCCGCGCTTCGGATGGCAGACTGAATCAGTGCCTGACGTTGCCCCCCTGCAGTCCGCGGACCCGACGCAGGTGGCCGGCTACCGGCTCACCGGCCGTATCGGCGCCGGTGGGCAGGGAGTGGTCTACCTGGGCGTTTCCCCCGACAACGAGCTGGTCGCGGTCAAGATGCTGCGGGTGGAGGACGAGCGCTCGCGCGAGCAGTTCGCCAAGGAGGTGGCCTCCGCCCGGCGGGTGGCCCCGTTCTGCACCGCCCAGATCCTCGACTTCGACATGCAGTCGCAGCCGCCCTACGTGATCAGTGAGTTCATCGAGGGCCCCTCGCTGCAGCAGTACGTGAGCGAGCACGGCCCGATGTCCGGCACCCGCCTGCAGCGCCTGGCCATCGGCACGGCCACCGCCCTGGCGGCGATCCACCAGGCCGGGGTGGTGCACCGCGACCTGAAGCCGGCCAACGTGATGATGTCGCCGGAGGGCCCCCGGGTCATCGACTTCGGCATCGCCCGCGACCTGTCGAACGACACCACCAAGGTCAGCAAGCTCTTCGGTACGCCCGCCTACATGTCGCCCGAGCAGTTGCGCGGTGAGCGGGTCGGCCCGGCCACCGACCTGTTCGCCTGGGGGTCGGTGATGGCCTTCGCCGCCACCGGCCGCGCCCCGTTCGAGGCCGAGCACATGATGGCGGCGATCACCAAGATCGCCCACGAAGAGCCCGACCTGACCGGTGTGCCGCCCGAACTGCTGGCCGTGCTGCGCCGGTGCTTCAGCAAGGACGCGGCCTACCGGCCCACGGCCCAGCAGGCACTGTCGATGCTGCTCGGGCGGCCCGACCAGACCGACGCCCCCGACCCGACCGTCGTCCTGGCCCAGGCCACCCAGCTGGTGGAGGCGTCCACGACCGGCCCCACCATGGGGTACGCCGAGGGGCGCACGGCGGTTGCCGATGCCGGGGCGATGGGCCATCCGGTTGCGGGCAGGCGTCCTACTGGCACCTCAGGTCCGGTGAGTCCGGGGGTTCCATCTGCAGACGTCCCACCCTGGGGAACGCCCGCCGGTTCCGGCGGGCGGGCCACGGGAACTCCTCAGGGGCATGCGCCTTCGGCATTTCAGCAGGGTGGTCAGTACTCGCCGCCCAGCACTCCGCAGCCGCAGCAGTACCAGCCGCCCGCTCCTTCGCCGCAGCCGCAGTGGGGCGCGCCGGGACGGGGTGCTGGTGGCGCGGGTTCCGGATTCCCGAGCGCTGGGGTGTCAGGCAGCGGAGTTCCGGGCGCTGGGGTGCCGGGCAGTGGGGCGCCGGGTGCTGGGTCGAACGTTCCCGGGTCGCAGCACAGCTTGGGGCAGCACGGTTCTGGGACGCATGGTTCCGGGGCGCAGAACGGCACTGGGTCTCAGTCTGGTTCCGGTGCGCAGATTTTCGGCGGGTCGCCGGATATCCAGCGGCCTGCCCCGCAGAACTGGCAGCCCAGTCCCCGGCCCGGCAGCTATCCGCCGCCGCAACCGCAGCAGCCCCAGCCGCAGCAGTGGGGCCCTCCAGGTCAGCAGCCGGCCTGGAACCCGAAAAACCAGCAGGGGCAGCAAAGTCAGCAGGGACTGCACGGTGCGCCTAATCGGCACAGCGCACCTAGCCAGTACGGCGCGCCCGGGCAGTCCGGCGCACCCGGCGCACCCGGCGCACCCGGGCAGTCTGACGGGCGCGGCCAGTCCGGCACGCGTGGGCAGTCCGGCGCGCCAGGGTTGCCCGGCGTGCATGGCCAGTCCGGCATGCATGGCCAGTCCGGCACGCATGGGCAGTCCGACATGCGCGGCCAGTCCGGCACACACGGCCAGTCCAGCTCGCACGGCCAGCGGGGTCCGCTCGGCGGCCCGCAGCCGCCGATGCCTGGCCCGGCCCAGCGCGCCGGCAACGGTGGCCCGGCTCTGCCTCCTCCCAACGGGAACGGCGGCTGGAACCAGCCTCCTCAAGCCTGGGGCGGGTCGAACGGTGGCCGCCCGGGTGGGGTTCCGGGTCAGCGGCCGGGCACTCCAGCGCCCAACCGCGGCCGTTTTGCCGTGCTCACTGCCGTCGTCGTGCTCACCCTCCTGGTGGGAGTCGGCCTCTACAACCTCGGCAACCAGGGCACCGAAAGCCTGAACGACACCAAGGGTTCGACCTCCAGCGAGTCCGGCGGGTCGAAAGACGCAGCCGATCCGGAGGCGTGCGGCGGCCGGATCAACGTCGGTGCCGACCAGGGTGACGACTCCGCCTGCGACACCGCCGGTTCCGGTGCGGTCGAAGACGCCGAAGACACCGAAGACACCGAGGACGCGGCCGTCGAGGACGGGGACAAGCAGGCAGCGGCGGGAACGCTGCCCTACGAGCTGGCGGGTTCCTGGGAGGGCGAGGTCACGCAGTACAGCGGCACCGTGACCACCTGGACGGTACGGCTGGACCTGAAGGGCGGCAAGAAGAAGCCCGGCACGATGGAGGCCGTCGATCTGGGCTGCCGTTCCAAGGTCTCGGTGACCAGCGTCGCTCTCACCACCGTCATTCTCCGGGCTCCGGTGAAGGAGTCGGACAACAAGAACGGCACCTGCGCGCCGCTCGGCGAGGTCATCCTGCTGCTCGACCCCACCGACCCGGACAAGGCCACCTTCACCTGGCAGGACAAGAACAACGCGGCCAACGTGGGGTACGCCGAGCTCGAGCGGGTGGACTGACCGTCAGGCCGGTCAGCTGACCGGTTCCTCGGCCGTCCCGGAGTCGCCGCAACTGACCCCGTGCGCGATCTTGGCGCTGGCCGAGTCGTTCCCGTGCTCGCCCAGTTCGGCCACCGTGCCGTTGTCGGCCCGGGCGCCCTCTTCGCTCAGGTCGATCCGGGTCCGGGTGATGTTCTCGTAGCCCTCGCGCTCGGCGGCCGTGGCCAGATAGCCGGCCAGGTACAGCTTGTCGTTGGCCATCGGGCAGGCCACCCCGGTGCCGTACGAGCCGAAGCCCAGGTCGAACGTGTACTGCCCACCGGTCTTGTCCTTGGTGGCCACGATCTCGCAGTCGATCACCGCGTAGAGCGCGGCGGTGCGGCCGGTGCTCAGCAGGATGATCGCCGAGCCGTCACCCAGGCGGTTCGCCACGGCGACGGCCGACTGCGGGCTGCCGCTCTGGAACACGGTGGACATCACCCGGCCGCTGGCCGTGCGCACCCCGAGGCGCCGCTTGTTGCCGTTGTCGGCCAGCCAGAGCTCGTCCTTGGCCCCGTCACCGTCGAGATCGCCCACCTGAGCGCCCGCGGCCTTGGCGGGGACCTTCCCACCGCCCTCGGGGCAGCCGCCGTCGGCCGGCATCGGAGAGTCGTCGGTGGCCGATTCGGCCGGCGACGTGGTGCTGCTTTCGCTGTCGTCCGCAGACGCCGAGGGGTCCGCCACCCCGGCCGGCCCGGCCGTGGCGCCGGTCACGTTCTGCGGGGTGCTCTCGGCGCCGCAGGCGGTGAGAGCGAGCAGGAGAGCGGGGGCGAGGGCCGCAGCGACGCGTGCGGTTTTCATGGTGCGTCCTTCCGAAGAACCCGGACTGTGCAACGGGGGTCAGAGCTTGGATGCAGCGACCGGGCGAAAAGTTCGCTGGTAGCCGGGCTACTGCAGTTCCAGACCCTCGATCACCGTCTGGGCGGACCAGGTGTCCGAGCTCTGCCGGATCTGCATGTACACCCACTGGTCGCCGTCGACCGCCTTCAGGTGCACCTCCTGGAGCACCCGCTCGCCGCCGGAGCAGCCGTTCCAGGTGCGGTAGGAGCCTTCCCAGCGCTCGCCCGAGTACGCCACCGGCTCACTGCCCTCGCAGTCCTGGTGCTTGATCGCCTCGACCTTGCCGGGCAGGTCCTTGCTGGTGCTGAGCCCGACGAACACCCCGTTCACGTCCTGCGTCAGGTCCGACCAGAGCTTCACGTCCTCGGCCAGCAGCAGGCCGGAGGGCTCCTGCTTGCCCTTCAGACCGATCGAGGCGGGCGCCCAGCCGGTGTCGACCGACTCGTCCCCGAACCCGGACGGCACGGTCAGGCGGAGCACCCCGTCGGCGCTCTCGGCCGTGATGTCCTTCTCTCCCCGCGTCTGCCAGTACCTGACCGCGCCCACACCGGTCGCCGCGGCCAGCGCCACCACGAGCACCATGGTCGCGATCCAGCGCGCCCGCCCCGGCCCGTTGGACCGGCCGGAGGACGACGACGCCGGCCTGGCGCCCTGACCTGGGTGACCCGGCTGACCTGCTTGGCCATGGTGACTCGGGGCGTAGCCCTGGTTCCCCTGGTTTCCGGGCGCGTAGCCCTGGTGGCCGGAGGCGTGGGCCTGCGGGCCGGACCCGTACCCCTGGCCATACCCCGGGGAGAAGGCCTGTGCGGCGTTCTGCGGGCCGTTGGAGTCGTAGCGGGACCGGGACTGGGCCATGGCCTGGTTCGGCGGCCCCAGCGGCTGGGTGACGTCCTGGCCCGCGGGCCGGGCCGACGGCATCGGCGTGGACCGGTGGGCGGCCGGCGCTGCGGCCCGGGTGGGCCCGGCCTGGGTCGGATCGGCCGTTCCGAAGGCCCCCACCTGCTGAGCGCTCGCCGGCTGACCCCAGTTCGACCCGGAGCGGGCCGGAGCGGGCCGGATCGGATCGGACCAGCCCGCAGCCCCACCACCGTTCGGACCCGAACCGGTCGCCTCCCGCCCCTCGTACGTCCAGCCCGGGGTGGGGCTGTCCGGGGTGTTGTTGCCGGCCGGGGAGCTGGGGGTGGGGGTCGGCGACTCGGCCGGCGGCCGGACCGCGGCCACCGAGAAGTCTTCCGGCAGCTGGGCCGCGAGCTGGTCGAACCGCTCGGCCAGGCTGCCCGCGTCGGGCCAGCGGTTCTCCCGGTCGCGCTCGAGCGCCGACAGCATGGTCTGCAGCACCGGCCGGGGCAGGGCGGCCGGCATCTTCTCGGCCATCACCAGCGGCAGGTAGGGCTTCTGTGCCGTCATCAGGTAGAAGGCGAACGCGCCCAGGCTGTACACGTCGGCCCGGACGTCCACCCCGATCTGGGGCTCCATCTGCTCCGGGGCCATGTAACCGGCCGAGCCCACCGACATCGTCACGCCCGAACCGTGGGCCAGGCTCTTGGCCACCCCCAGGTCGGCCACCAGCAGCCGCTCGCCACCGCCCCGCCGCGACTTGATCAGCACGTTCGAGGGCTTCAGGTCGCGGTGCACCACCCCCGCGTCGTGCAGTTCGGCCACCCCCCGGGCCACCTCGGCGGTGATCCGCAACGCCTCGGCCAGCGGGTACGCCCCGTTCGCCTTGACCCGGTCGGCCAGGGTGCCGGCGTCCGCGTACTCCATCACCAGGTAGGGCCGGCCGTCCTCCAGCTCACCGATGTCGAACACCTGGACGATCCGCTGGGACGCCGCCTGACGCAGCATCCGGGCTTCCCCCAGGAAGCGTTCACGCAGGTCCAGGCGGTCGGCCCAGTTGTCGGCCATGACCTTGACGGCGACTTCGGCATCCAGTGACTCGTCGTGGGCGAGCCACACCACGGCGAAGCCACCGGAGCCGAGACGACGGACAGGCCGGTATCGACCGATCAGCTCGGGCAGAGGCATGGCAGCATCATGCCGCTATGACCGACGTACCCGAAGAGCCCGCCGCCCCTGAGGGCGCCGCTGCGCCCGGTAGTGACCGGATCGATACATTGGCCCGGGCCGCCGCGACCGGTGACGACGCAGCTCTGAACGAGTTGCTGGCCCTGATCCAGCCCGAGGTCCTGCGCCGGGCCGGAAAAATGCTGCCCCATCGGGAAGACGCCGAAGAGGCCGCCCAGGACGCCCTTCTGCAGGTCGCCCGCCGGATCGGCAGCTTCGAGGGCCGCAGTTCGTTCCGCACCTGGCTCTACGTGGTGGTGACGAACGCCTCCCGGCAGACCTACCGGGACCTGAAACGCAGAGCAGGCGAACGGCCACTCACAGTGGAGGAACAGGTCCGCCCTGACCCTCGGCGCACGAGCGTCATCGCAGGGTCACGGATCGACCTGCTGGAGGCGCTGGAGTCCCTGGAGGGCTCGCACCCCCAGCTCGTGCTGCCCTTCGTCTACCGGGACCTGGCCGACCTGGAGTACGAGGAGATCGCCCGGCGCCTGGACCTGCCGCTGGGTACGGTCAAGTCCAGGCTGAACCAGGCGCGGCAGGAAGTGCGCCGCCGGCTGACCCGCTGAGGCCTTCTAGAGGAACACGTCCAGCGTCGCGCCCAGGGGCAGGTCCTGACGGGCCTGCTCCGGCGCGCCGCCGGCCGAACCGGTGTCGGGCTCGGCCGTGCCGGAGCCCCCGGCCCCGCCCGCACCCATCGCGAACGAACTGCCCTTGGCCGCGTGCTTGTCGAACCCGTGCGTCCGGTTCTCGGTGCTGGTGGCGCCCACCGAGTGGGCCTGGTGCACCGAGTCCTTGGCAGCCATCGAGGCTGCGGCCTGCTCGGCCGCCGAGCTCAGCTCCGAGGAGTGCAGCACGCTCGACGGGATCAGCTGGCGCTGCATGTGCACGGCGCCGTAGCTGCTGAACACGTTGTGCTGATTGGCAATCGGCATGACGCTCAAGGGGATCACCGCCGTTCTGGTAGAGGTCGCTCTCGTCGCACCTTTCGGATTCCCCGGCCCCAGGCTTGAGCCGGCACCGGGCGCTTCACCCGGTCGGCCCCGTGAGGCTCTGGAATGCTGTGCTCCAAGCTTGCCTCTCTGCATCCCGGCCTGCCAGCCGCCGTACGGGTTCACCCGTGTAGTTCTATAACTCTTGACTGATTGTTCTAGAACTCCTACGGTGAACTGCATGACCTCCCAGCCCGTCACCATGACCGAACCCGCCGCCGACGGCCGGTTCGGGGCCTTCGGTGGCCGATTCGTGCCCGAGGCCCTGATCCCGGCCTGCCGCACTCTGGATCGCGAATTCCGCCAGGCCTGGGCCGATCCGGCGTTCCGCGGCGAGCTCACCCGCACGCTCGGCCTCTACGCCGGCCGCCCCACCCCGGTCACCCCGGCCACCCGACTGTCGGCCGAGCTGGGGGTGAACCTGCTGCTCAAGCGGGAAGACCTGGCCCACACCGGGTCGCACAAGATCAATAATGTTCTGGGGCAGGGGCTCCTGGCCCGGCGGATGGGCCGCACCACCCTGCTGGCCGAGACCGGGGCGGGCCAGCACGGCGTGGCCACGGCCACCGTGGGTGCTCTGCTCGGGCTGGACGTCACCGTGTTCATGGGCGCGAAGGACGTCGAGCGTCAAGAGCTGAACGTGTTCCGGATGGAACTTCTCGGCGCCGAGGTGGTTCCGGTCACCTCGGGCGGCCAGACCCTCGCCGACGCCACCAGTGAAGCGTTCCGGCACTGGGTCGGGCAGTCCGAGACCGCGCACTACTGCATCGGTTCCACGATGGGGCCGCACCCCTACCCGTGGATGGTGCGCGAGTTCCAGCGGGTGATCGGCGAAGAGGCGCGCGGCCAGTGTGCTGCTCTGCTGCCCTCGGCGGTGCCGGACGTGGTGGTCGCCTGTGTGGGTGGCGGATCGAACGCGGCAGGCACCTTCGCAGGTTTCGTGAACACCTCCGCCCAGCTCGTCGGGGTCGAGGCCGCCGGGGGTGCCGCGATCGGGCAGGGAAGCCCGGGGATCCTCCACGGTTTCGAGTCCTACCTGCTGCAGGACGACGACGGTCAGGTCCTGGAGGCCCACTCCGTCTCGGCCGGGCTGGACTACCCCGGCGTCGGCCCGGAGCATGCGTACCTGGCCGACTCGGGCCGGGCCCGGTACGTGTCCGCGACCGATGACGAGGTGCTTGCCGCTCTGCGGAAACTGGCTCGCACCGAGGGAATTCTGGCTGCGTTGGAGAGTTGCCACGCTCTGGCCTGGGTGCTGCGGGCCGCCGGCACCGCTGAACTCCCCACCGGGTCGAGCGTGCTGCTCACCCTCTCCGGTCGCGGCGACAAGGACGCCGCTCAGGTCAGGGAGCTGCTCAAGTGACCAGAACCGAGGCTGACAAACGTCCATTGTTGGAAACCCGTCTGCGCACCCGCCGAGCCGGGAATCGCAAACTGCTCGTGCCCTACGTCACCGCGGGCGTCGTGGGGGACTGGGTGTCGCTGGTGGCCGAAATGGCCGCGGTGGGAGCCGATGCGATCGAGATCGGGCTGCCGTTCTCCGATCCGATGCTCGAAGGGGTCACCATCCAGGAGGCCTCCCAACGCGCGCTGGATCAGGGGATGACCACCGACCGTGCCCTGGACGCGATCGCCGAGCTCGATCTCGATGTCCCCTTGGTGGTGATGACGTACAGCAATCTCATCCGTCGTCGCGGTCCGGCCGAGTTCTGTCGTCGTCTGGCCGAATCCGGCGTCTCCGGAGTCATTCCCGTGGACACGCCGGTCGACGAGGCTCAGCCCTTGGTCGATGCGGCTCGCTCGGCGGAGATCGAGACCGTCCTGATCGCGGCACCTTCCACCTCGTCGGAACGTATTGCGCAGATTGCCGAACTGGGAAGCGGTTTCGTCTACGCGTCAACGGTGATGGGAACCACCGGGGAACGGGCGGAGCTGGGAGAGCAGGCGGCGGCGCTGGCCCGGCGGGTGCGGGAGAGCACCGACCGGCCGGTGTTGCTCGGGTTCGGCATCTCCGGTCCCCGCACGGCGCTCGAGGCGGCGCGGCACGCCGACGGGGTCGTGATGGGTGCCGCGCTCATGCGGCGGGTGCTCGAAGGGCAAACGATGGACGAGGTCGCCGGGTTGGTCGGTCAGGTCAGGTCGGCGCTCGACGCAGGTTGAGCGGCCGGGCCACTCACGATTGTCGGTGCCGGGGGCTACCTTCGTGCCGTGGCTCAGGACGGGTGGATCCGCGCGGTCGAGATCGTCGCGGTCGTGGTGGTGCTCGTGGTCGGGGTGCTCGCCATCCGGCGGCTGCGGCGCAGTCCCGACCTGGGCACCGCGGCCGAGCGGGCCACCTTCGACACACTGCACACCGCCTCGCTGGCCGCGCCGCCCTTGCGCGACGGCCTCACTCCCGAGGGTGCGCAACGGGCCATCCGGCATTTGAGGACGCTTCTGGGCACCCCGGCGGTTGCGCTCGCCGACAGCTCGCGGTTGCTTGCCTGGGACGGCGAGGGTGCCCACCATCAGCACCAGGCGCTCCGGCATGCGGCCGGAGCGATCGCCAGCGGGCGTACCAGCGTGCTCAGCCCCGCGCAGATCGACGGGGAAGAGGCCTGCGGGGTGCTCGACTGCCCCCTGCGCAGCGCCGTGGTCGCCCCGTTGACCAGCGGTGACACCGTGGTGGGGGCGCTGATCGCCTACGGCGGGCAGGTCAGTGCCGCGCTGGTGCGGGCCACCGGAGAGGTGGCCACCTGGGTCTCCGCCCAGATCGAGCTGGCCGAGCTCGACCGCTCCCGCACCCGCGCCATCGAGGCCGAGGTGCGGGCGCTGCGGGCGCAGATCAGCCCGCACTTCGTGTACAACTCGCTGGCCGCGATCGCCTCGTTCGTGCGCACCGATCCGGAGCGGGCCCGCGAGCTGCTGCTGGAGTTCGCCGACTTCACCCGCTACGCCTTCCGCCGCGGCGGGGAGTTCACCACGCTGGCCGACGAGCTGCGCAACATCGAGCGTTACCTGGTGCTCGAGCAGGCCCGCTTCGGCGACCGGCTGCGGGTGCGGCTGCGGGTGGCCCCGGAGGTCCTGCCGGTGGCGGTGCCCTACCTGTCGGTGCAGCCGCTGGTCGAGAACGCCGTCCGGCACGGGCTCCAGGCCAAGGAGGGCGGCGGCCAGATCACCCTGGGGGCGGCCGATTCCGGGGCTGAGGCGCTGATCTGGGTGGAGGACGACGGGGTGGGGGCCGATCCGGAGCTGATCGAGCGGGTACTGGCCGGGGCGGCCCGGGGCAGCGAGTCCGAGTCGGTCGGCCTGGGCAACGTGGACGCCCGGCTGCGCCAGGTGTTCGGCGACCGGTTCGGGCTGGTGGTGGAGACCGCTCCGGGGGCGGGGACAAAGGTGAGCTTTCGGGTGCCCAAGTACGCTCCCGGAGTTCACGCCGGGCCGCCCGCACCCTAGGCTTCCAGGCATGGCGATGACGCCCCTGCGCGCCCTGGTCGTGGACGACGAGCCCCCGGCCCTGTCCGAGCTGGCCTGGTTGCTCGACTCCGACGAGCGCATCGGCCGGGTCCTGACCGCCGACAGCGGTGCCCAGGCCCTCCGCGTGCTCGAGAACGAGCAGGTCGACGTCGTCTTCTGCGACATCTCGATGCCCGGGCTGGACGGCCTGGACCTGGCCCGGGTGCTGGCCCGCTTCGCCACCCGCCCGCACCTGGTCTTCGTCACCGCCTACGAGCAGCACGCGGTGGAGGCGTTCGACGTGCAGGCGGTCGACTACGTGCTCAAGCCGGTCCGGGCCCAGCGGCTGGCCGAGGCGGTGCGCCGGGCGGTCCAGGCGCACTCCGGCCCGGCCAAGGTCAGCACCGAGGTGGACGAGGACATCGCGGTCGAGCTGGGTGGGGTCACCCGCTTCGTGCGCCGTTCCAACGTGCTCTTCGTCGAGGCCGCGGGCGACTACGCCCGGCTGCACACGGCCACCGGCAGCCACCTGATCCGGGTCCCGCTGAGCACCCTCGAGGAACGCTGGGCCTCGGCCGGTTTCGTCCGGATCCACCGCAGCACCCTGATCAACGTGCGGCACGTGAACGAACTGCTGATGGACGCCGGTCGCTTCCACGTCCGGCTCGGCGGGCACACCCTCACCGTCAGCCGGCGGCACACCCGGCAGGTGAAGGACCTGCTGATCCACCGGGACCTGAGATGACCGGGCCACCGAGGATCCGGGTGACCAGCCCGCGGATGTCGGCCCGGCAGCGTCCGGAGGCGCGCCCGGCCACCCGCGAGATCGACGAGCAGACCGAGGTCGGCGAGGTCTACCTGAACGCCCTGCTGCGCTCCCAGTTGCGTCCCGCGCTGGCGGTACTGGCCGCCGTCCTGCTCGGCCTGGGCAGCCTGCCGCTGCTCTTCCTGCTGCTGCCGGGGGTGGCCGGGCACCGGGTCGGCCCGGTCACGGTGGCCTGGCTGGTCCTCGGGGTGGCGGTGTTCCCGCTGCTGTTCGCGGCGGCCTGGTGGCACGTGCGCGCGGTGGAGCGCGCCGAGCGGGACTTCACCGAGATCATGCACCGTAAGTGAGCACCTGGATCGCGGTGCTGGTGGTCTGTGCCACCACCCTCGGAGTCGGCGCGCTGGGGTTGCGGCTCTCCCGCACCACCAGCGACTTCTACGTGGCCTCGCGGATGGTCAGCCCGCGCTGGAACGCCTCCGCGATCGGGGGCGAGTACATCTCCGGGGCAAGCTTTCTCGGGGTTGCCGGGCTGATCTTCGCCACCGGCAGCGACATGCTCTGGTACTCGATCGGCTACACGGCCGGCTACGTGGTCCTGCTGACCCTGGTGGCCGCGCCGCTGCGGCGCAGCGGCGCCTACACGCTGCCCGACTTCGCCGAGATCCGGCTGCGTTCGGCCGCGGTCCGCCGGGCCACGGCCGTTCTCGTGGTCGGCATCGGCTGGCTCTACCTGCTGCCCCAGTTCCTCGGCGCCGGGCTCGCCCTGCGCACGGCCACCGGGGCCCCCGGGTGGGTCGGCACCGCGATCGCGGTGCTCGTGGTGGTGGCCAACGTGACCGCCGGCGGGATGCGCTCGGTCACCTTCGTCCAGGCCTTCCAGTACTGGCTGAAGCTGACCGCGATAGCCCTCCCGGTCGTCCTTCTGTTGTTCGTCTGGCACTCCGACGGCGCCACCAGCCCGGCCGACGTGGCGGGCGAGGCCTGGGTGTCGCCGTTCGGCGGAGACGGTGACGACCACCCCGTCTACCGTACGTACTCGCTGCTCCTGGCTCTGCTGTTCGGCACCATGGGCCTGCCGCACGTGCTGGTCCGGCTCTACACCAACCCCGACGGCCCGGCCGCCCGCCGCACCGTGCTCACCGTGATCGCCCTGCTGGGCACGTTCTACCTGTTCCCCCCGCTGTACGCCGCGCTCGGCCGGATCTACGCGGGCGACCTGCTCACCTCGGCCAACTCCAACGACGCGATGATGCTCCTGCTGCCCGGCCGGATGCTCGGCGACCCGTGGGGCGACCTGGCCGCGGCCCTGCTCACCGCGGGTGCGTTCGCCGCCTTCCTGTCCACCTCCAGCGGGCTCACCGTCTCGGTCGCCGGGGTGCTCAGCCAGGACCTGCTGCGTGGCCGCTGGCGGGCCAGTGTGAGCGGCTTCCGGGTCGGCGCCGCCCTGGCCGTGCTGGTCCCGGCCACACTCTCCCTGCTCGGCGTGCGCACCGGCCTGGCCGACACCGTCACCCTGGCCTTCGCGGTGGCCGCGTCCACCTTCTGCCCGCTGCTGGTGCTGGGCATCTGGTGGCGGGGGCTCACCCAGGCCGGGGCGCTGGCCGGTCTGGTCACCGGCGGGCTGCTGGCCAGCGCGGCGGTGCTGCTCACCGTCTCCGGGGCGGTGGCGGGCGGCTGGCCGGCCGCCCTGCTCGGTCAGCCGGCGGCCTGGACGGTGCCTACCGCGTTCGCCGTGATGGTGGGGGTGTCGCTGCTGACCAGGACCACGCGCATCGCCGGGGTGAACACGATCATGGTGCGGCTGCACGCGCCGGAGTCGCTGGAGCTGGACCGGGGCGAGAGCTAGGCGCCGTTCGTCCCGATATTTCCGCCGTTCGTCGTGAACCGGATGGCCGCACGTCGACCGGCCCCTGCCACCCGCCGAGGTGACCGCGGTCACCCCTACAGCTTTGCAGTGACCCGCCTCACAGTGGGCGCGTCCGTCCTGCGGGTGTGCGACGGCGCACACCCGGGTCAGCGAAGGAGCTGTGATGTCAGACGCCCCGCCCCCACTCAGCGGTTACGAGGAGGTGCAGGCCAGCGAGGAGTTCCAGGCCCTGCGCACCCGGTTCCGCCGGTTCGTCTTCCCGCTCACCGGCCTCTTCCTGGCCTGGTACTTCCTCTACGTGGCGCTCAGCGCCTACGCGCCCGACTTCATGAGCACGGAGGTGATCGGCCGGGTCAACATCGGCCTGATCATCGGCCTGCTGCAGTTCGTCTCGACCTTCGCGATCACGATGGCGTACGCCCGGTGGGCCGACAAGAACTTCGACCCGACCGCCGACCGGCTGCGCGAGCACATGGAACGGGGTGAGGTGAAGTGATCATCCGCAGCGCAGCCACCGAGACCGATGTCGGCAGCCCGGCCGTCAACATCACCATCTTCCTGATTTTCGTCGCGGTCACCCTCGCGGTGGTGCTGCGGGCCTCCCGGAACAACCGCACCGCGGCCGACTACTACGCCGGCGGGCGGGCTTTCACCGGCCGGCAGAACGGCATCGCGATCGCCGGCGACTACCTGTCGGCGGCGAGCTTCCTGGGTATCGCCGGAGCCATCGCGACGGTCGGCTACGACGGCTTCATGTACTCGATCGGCTTCCTGGTGGCCTGGCTGGTCGCCCTGCTGCTGGTGGCCGAACTCCTGCGCAACACCGGGCGTTTCACCATGGCCGACGTGCTCAGCTTCCGGCTGCAGCAGGGGCCGGTGCGCACCGCGGCGGCGATCTCGACCCTGGTCGTCTCGTTCTTCTACCTGCTCGCCCAGATGGCCGGCGCGGGCGGCCTGGTGAACCTGCTTCTGGGTGTGCAGGGTTCGGGCGTGCAGAACCTGGTCATCGCCGTCGTCGGCATCCTGATGATCGTCTACGTGCTGATCGGCGGCATGAAGGGCACCACCTGGGTGCAGATCATCAAGGCGGTGCTGCTGATCCTGGGCGCCGGCCTGATGACGATCTGGGTGCTGAGCCGGGCCGGGCTGAACTTCTCCGAGCTGCTCGGTGACGCGGCCGCGGCCTCCCCGGCCGGGCAGACCCTGCTGGAGCCCGGCCTGCGCTACGGCCTGACCGACACCACCAAGCTGGACTTCATCTCGCTCGGCCTGGCCCTGGTGCTCGGCACCGCCGGCCTGCCGCACGTGCTGATGCGCTTCTACACCGTGCCCTCGGCCAAGGAGGCCCGGCGCAGCGTGGTCTGGGCGATCTGGCTGATCGGCATCTTCTACCTGTTCACCCTGGTGCTCGGCTTCGGCGCGGCCTGGCTGGTCGGGGCCGAGAAGATCATGGCGGCGCCCGGCAAGGCGAACTCGGCGGCCCCGCTGCTGGCCTTCGAACTGGGTGGGGAGCTGCTGCTCGGGGTGATCGCGGCGGTCGCCTTCGCCACCATCCTGGCGGTGGTGGCCGGTCTGACCATCACCGCGAGCGCCTCGTTCGCCCACGACGTCTACGCGAACGTGATCAAGAAGGGCTCGGTGCGGGCGGACGACGAGGTCCGGGTCGCCCGCATCACCGCGGTGGTGATCGGCCTGGTGGCGATCGTCGGCGGCATCTTCGCCAAGGACCAGAACGTGGCCTTCCTGGTGGCTCTGGCCTTCGCGGTGGCGGCGTCGGCGAACCTGCCGACCATCCTGTACTCGCTGTTCTGGAAGCGGTTCAACACCCGCGGCGCGCTGTGGAGCATGTACGGCGGTCTGCTCTCGGCGATCGTGCTGATCATCTTCTCCCCGGTGGTGTCGGGGAAGGTCGGCCCGGACGGGGCGTCGCTGTCGATGATCACCGACACCGGCATCGACTTCCACTGGTTCCCGCTGGACAACCCGGGCATCGTGTCGATCCCGATCGGCTTCTTCCTGGGCTGGCTGGGCACGATCACCAGCAAGGAGGTCGGCTCGGCGGCCAAGTACGCCGAGATGGAGGTGCGCTCGCTCACCGGGGCCGGGGCCGAGAAGGCCGTGGAGCACTGAGAGTCAGCCGAAACGCCAGGTGTGCGTGACCTCTGAGGTGCGGCGGTCGGTGACGATCCGCAGCCGCTCGTCGAGGATCGTGGCAGTGTCCACCACGTAGGCCCGGCCCGTTCCGTCGAAGGTCGTCCGGCGCATCACCAGCGCCGGGCGGCCTTCGGTGGTTCCGTTCAGACCGGCCAGCCGGGAGCTGAGAGCCTCTGCGGTGAGCGCCTCTTCGGCCCGCTCCGGCCGGGTGCCCCCGGCCGCGGCGATGGCCGAGTACAGCGGGGTCAGCTCGAAGTCGACGTCTTTCAGGGCCTCGGCCCAGGGCTGCGGCACCCAGGAAACCTGATGCAGCAGAGGGATTCCGCGCACCGAGCGCAGCCGCTCCAGCCGCAGCGCGGGATCCTCGGCCTCCAGCCCGAGCTCGGCGGCGACCGGGCGGGGCAGCCGCCGCACCTGCCGGGCCAGCACCTCGGTGCGCAGCGGCACCCCCTGGGCGTTCAGCTCGTCGGCCAGGCTGCGCAGGTTGGCCTGGTCGTGCGCCACCTCGGGCGGGACCACGTAGGTGCCCCGGCCCGGTCGCTGCTCGATCAAACCCTCGTCCTGCAGCACCTGAAGGGCCTGGCGCAGCGTCATCAGCGTGACGCCGTACTGCTCGCTGAGGGTGCGCTGGGGAGGAAGGGCGCCGTCCGCGCCGAAGTCACCGGCGCGGACCCGCTCGGCCAGGTCCGCCGCGATCCGGCGGTACTTCGGTTCGGCGGCCACGCCCCCAGATTAGGCCCAGCCGCCCCGCCCGCCGAGCGCGCACCCGGCTCCCCCCGGGGCAGACCCTGGCGCGGTGACCGACCCCACCACCCGCCGAATCCTGTCCTGCTGGTCAGTCGCCGGTTGCGGGGCGCTCCGCGGGCGACCGCCGACGCACCTGATGGCACTCGCGGAAAACCACTACGCCGCCCGGACCCGGACCCGGCCCTTGCCCGCCCTGCTGGACCCGCCCGGCCCAGACCCGCCCTGGATCCGCCCGGCCCAGACCCGCCCTGCTGGACCCCCTGCTAGCCCCCCTGCTGGACCCGCCCTGCTGGACCCAGACCCGCGCCTACTGCACCCGGCACTTGCCGGGCCCAGACTCGTTCCTACTGGACCCGGTCCTTGCTGGGGCCCAGATTCGCCCCCCTACCGGCCCCGGCCCTCGCCGGGGCCCAGACTTGGCCCTACTAGTCGCGGCTCTCTACTGGACCCGGCTCTCTACTGGACCCGGCTCTCTACTGGACCCGGCTCTCTACTGGACCCGGCTCTCTACTGGACCCGGCTCTCTACTGGACCCGGCTCTCTACTGGACCCGGCCCTCTACTGGACCCGGCCCTCTACTGGACCCGGCCCTCTACTGGACCCGGCCCTCGCTGGGCTCAGACTCGCCTCTACCGGACCCCAGCCATTACCCGGCCCCTACCAGGCTGGCCATTACCGGGCCTTGCCAAGGCCGGCACTGGGCACCCTCGCGCCAGTTCTGCTCACCTGCGCAGGCCCGGGTCGACGACGTGTACACCTGGCACACCTGGTACCTCGTGTACACCTGGCAGGAAAGCGACCACACCCTGCGCCTGGCTGCCAAACTGTCGTACCCGGGTGCGATGCTCGAAACATGACGTCGCAGAACACTGCCCACCAGTTCGCCGAGCTGCACCGTGCCGGTGCCCCGGTCCTGCTCCCCAACGCCTGGGATGCGGCCAGCGCGGTGCTGATCGCCGCCGCCGGCGCCCCGGCCGTGGCCACGTCCAGCGCCGCCGTCGCCTGGGCCCTGGGCAAGCCCGACGGTGAGCACCTGAGCCGGGCCGAGGTCGCCGCCGTGGTGGCCCGCATCGTGGCCGCGGTGTCGGTCCCGGTCAGCGCCGACATCGAGGCGGGCTACGGCGCCGCGCCCGAAGAGGTGGCGTCCACCGTCCAGGCGGTGATCGAGGCCGGTGCGGTCGGCATCAATCTCGAAGACTCCAAGGCCGACGGCACGCTCTACCCTGCCGACGAGCAGGCCGCCCGGGTGGCGGCGGCCCAGGCAGCGGCTGCGGCGGCCGGTCTGGAGAGCTTCGTCATCAACGCCCGCACCGACGTCTACCTGCGCGGCATCGGTGCGGCCGAGGGCCGGCCGGCTGAGGTCCTGCGTCGTGGTCAGGCCTACGCCGAGGCCGGGGCCACCTGCCTGTTCGTGCCCGGCCTGGTCCACCTGCCCACCCTCACCGACCTGGTCCCTCGGGCGGCGCTGCCGATCAGCGTGCTGGCCGACCCGGCCGGGCCCACCGTGGCCGAGCTGGCCGCCACCGGCGTGGTGCGGATCAGCCTGGGCACGGCCCTGGCCGAGGCCGCCTACGGTCTGGCCCAGGCCGCCACCCGCGAACTGCTGGAGAGCGGCACTATGAAGACCCTTGTCGGCTACCCCGGATTCGGCGAGGTCAACAGCAGGTTCCGGGCGTGACCAGGGGTGGGCTCAGGGCCGGCGCCGCGGCTCTGACCAGGTCCGGCACCACAGCTCGCACCACAGGTGGGACCGCGCCCGGGGCTCCGCCGGCGACGCGGGCTGCGTCTGCGGGCTCGGCTGTACCTACGGGTGAGGCTGTGCCTGCAACTGAGGCTGTGACTTCGAGTGGGGTCGCGGCGTCGACGCGGGATGGCTCGGCGGGTGGGGCTGCGCCTGCGATTGAGGCTGTGCCTGCAAGCGGGGATGTGGCGGCGGGCGGGGCTGAGCCTGTGAATCGGGTTGTGCCTGCGACCAAAGCTGTGGCTTCGAGCAGGGCTGTGTCTGCGAGCGGGGTTGCGGCGGCGACGCGGGATATGGCGGCGACGCGGGATATGGCGGCGGCCGGGGCTGGGCGTGCGCGTCAGGTTGTGCCTGCGACCCAAGCTGTGGCTGCTGGCGGAGCTGTGGCTGCGAGCGGGGCTGTGCCTGCAAGCGGGGATGTGGCGGCGGCCGGGGCTGGGCGTGCGCGTGGGGTTGTGCCTGCGACCCAAGCTGTGGCTGCTGGCGGAGCTGTGGCGGCGAAGCGGGCTGGGTCTGTGAGCGGGGCTGGGTCTGCGGGCGAGACCGCGGGGCGGGCCGTGGGCGGTGGGGGCCGGGCGTTGCACGAGGACTCCGAGCGGTGCGTGCGCATCGTTCAGGCCAAGGACGAGCGCTTCGACGGCTTCTTCTGGACCGCAGTGGTCACTACCGGTATCTACTGCCGTCCCAGCTGTCCTGTGGTCCCACCCCGGCCCAAGAACATGCGCTTCTACCCCAGCGCGGCCGCCGCCGCGGGGGCGGGGTTCCGCGCGTGCAAGCGGTGCCGCCCCAACGCTGCCCCCGGTTCGCCCGAGTGGAACGTGCGGGCCGATCTGGTGTCTCGGGCCATGCGTCTCATCGCCGACGGCGTGGTCGACCGGGATGGGGTGCCCGGCCTGGCTGCCCGCCTGGGCTACAGCGTGCGTCAGGTCGAGAGACACCTGATGGCCGAGGTCGGGGCCGGGCCTCTGGCCCTGGCCCGGGTGCAGCGGGCGCAGTCCGCCCGTCTGCTGATCGAGGGCACCGGCCTGCCCTTCACCGAGATCGCCCTGGCGGCCGGGTTCAACAGCATCCGCTCGTTCAACGAGACGGTGCGCGAGGTCTACGCGATGACCCCGGGTGAACTGCGCTCAGCTCCCCGGCCGAAGGCGGGCATCCGCGGCGCCGCCTTCCGGGCGGCCCCGGCTGAGGCTGCGGTCGCGAGCAAGGCGGGCGTGGCAAAGGCCGGGGTTTTTGAGGCTGGGGCAGAGGTGGCCGGGGTGGACGTGACCACTGGCGGGGTGACCGGAGCCGTGGCGGCCGGCACCATCGTCCTTAAACTGCCCTTTCGTCAGCCCCTCTGCCCCGACAACCTGTTCGGCCACCTCGCGGCCACCGCGGTCCCGGGCGTGGAGGAGTGGCGCGACGGCGCCTACCGCTGCGCTTTCCACCTGCCCGGTGGGCACGGGATCGCCGCCCTCAGTCCCCGGCCCGACCACATCGTGTGCCAGCTGTGGCTCACCGACCTGCGCGACCTGACCGCCGCGATCAGTCGGTGCCGGTGGCTGCTCGACCTCGACGCCGACCCGGTGGCGATCGACGAGCAGCTCTCGGAAGACGAGGTGCTGGCCCCCCTGGTGGCCAAGAACCCGGGGCGCCGGGTGCCTCGCGTCACCGAGCCGGAGCAGTTCGCCGTGCGGGCGGTGCTCGGCCAGCAGGTTTCCACCGCGGCTGCCCGCACCCATGCGGCCCGGCTGGTCCAGGCCCACGGCCGGCGCATCGACGATCCGGCGGGCGGCCTCACCCACCTGTTCCCCACCAGTCAGGATCTGGCCACCCTCGACCCGGAGACCCTGGCCCTGCCCCGCACCCGTCGTCAGACCCTGCTCAACCTGATCGAGGCGCTCAACACCGGTGCGCTCGACCTGCGCATCGGCGGCGACTGGGACACCGCCCGCGAGCAGCTCTACGCCCTGCCCGGATTCGGCCCCTGGACGGTTGAATCGATTGCGATGCGGGCCCTGGGCGACCCGGACGCGTTCATTCCCGGAGACCTGGGCATCCGGCAGGCCGCACAAAAGCTCGGTCTGCCGGAGAAACCCGGTCCCCTCACCACCCGGTCCCAGGCCTGGCAGCCCTGGCGGGCCTATGCGGTGCAACACCTTTGGGGGACGAGCGATCATGCGGTCAACCGGATGCCGACCTGAATTCTCGCTCTGAGTGACGACATAATCACGGGAAGCTATTACTGACCGAATATTTCTCCGCCCGTCCAGGAAATCCCGTCGGAATACGGAGGTCGGCACGGGGTCAGGTAAACACCTGATTCGGCATTCTTTTCTTCGTCAATCGCTGCAGCACAGGGAAAACTGTTGTCACGGACCTGATCGCGGGAGCGTGATAGGAGGGACGCCGGTTCTGCCCGTACCGGTGGGGCGCTCTTGCGGTCAGGTCTTGCAAACCTCAGGTCTTGCAGGACTCAGTTCCTGCGGGATGGGGCCGGCTCAGCGGTCGGTCAGCTCCCGGGCGTGCAGAATCACCACCGGGTCCTGCCAGAACGACGAGTGGAAGTGCGTCGGCGCCAGCACTCGGCCGTGTTCCGGTTCCAGCGAGGGCGGGTCCAGGCTGATCACGTCCACCTGGCCGCAGTCCGACGGGCGCAGACCGGGTTCCGGCAGGCCGAACACCCAGCCACCGATGTAGTCGCTGCGCCGCACCACATTGCGCCAGCGCGGCCGGGGCGGTTCCGGGGCGCGTACGTTCTCCGGGGCGGGTTCCACCTGGGAAGGCGGCGGAGGGTCGCTGCGCGCCTGGTCGGGCTCCGGCCCGCTGAGCAACTCGCGCAGGGCGACGGCGGCCTGGTACCCGAAATAGGCCGGGAAGGCCCGTCCGTAGAGCCTTCTCACCGGCGCGGCCAAGGTCAGCAGTGAGACCCGGCCCAGTACGTCCTCCGGAAGTTGGGCGATCACAGCCGCGCAGATCACCGTGCCCTGGCTGTACCCGGTGAGCAGGACGTGCCGGGGCATCACCTCGATCGCGCCGGGCGACTCGCCGGGCACCGGGGTGATGTGCCGTTCGGCCCGGCGGGCGCCGGTGAGCACCCAGATCCGGTCGACCACCTCCGGTACCGCCTGCTCGGCGTAGCAGGGCGGAGCCAGCGGATGGACGGCGCGGGGCCAGAAAGTGCCTACGTCCCAGATGATCCCGATGGTCTTGCGGGCGTTGGGGGAGCGGATCTGCGCGCGCAGCAGCCACACCCCCGAGGCGGCCAGCAGACCGCCGATGAAGACGCCGATCGTGGGCACCACCCCGGCGATACCCAGGAACGCCTGCGACGTACCGGTGATCGCCAGTCCTTCGAAGATCCAGAAGAAGATCGCCCAGAACACCGTGATCCCGGCAATCACCCCGGCCACGTGGTCGGTCAGCGAGGCCAGCGCCCAGTTCCGCGCCACCTTGGCCACCGCCTCACGCGGGGCGTCGCGCTCGTCTGGCGGGTACCAGTCGACGACCCGGTCCGGCCCGCCGTCCAGCTCCGGCCCGGCACCTCCCGCCCCCATGAACCGGTTCGTCAGCCGGCGGTAGCGCACGTACAGCAGCACCCCGATGACGGTGGCCGGGATCAGGTTGAACGCCGCTCCGGCGGAGTAGGCGATCATCGAGTCCGGCACCAGGATCGAGTCTTCCGGGCGGAAGTCGACCTTGTGCAGGATCTGCCCGCGCGGCTCTCCGAACAGCCGGGCCACGGCCAGGTTCAGCGCTGCCGTCAGGACCCCGCCCAGAAGCACGCCGAGCAGAGCGATGAACGGTGCGGCGTAGCCCCGCAAGAACGGTTCCCAGCCGGCCGGGCTCGCCTCGTGCGAGCGCCGCACCAGCACGGCGACCAGTCCCAGCAGCGCCAGGACCAGGCCGAACTGGGTCACGGTGAGCACGTTCAGGGCACCGGGCAGGCCGTACGGGGCCTGCGTGGGGCTCCGCGGCGCGTCGTCGATCACCCAGGGCGAAGCCACCACCCCGGCCAGCAGCACCAGGGCCGAGACCCAGGCCAGAGCCTGGAAAGCGGTGGCGAAGCGGGCCGTGTCGTCGCTGCCGCCGACCGTGTCCCGGTCGGCCACGAACCCGGCCAGCAGGGCCGCCCCGGTCAGGATCACCGCGGAGACGGCCAGCTGGATCTGCTGCCACAGGCCGAAGGTCTGGGTGCAACTGGCCAGGGCCAGCGAGACCGTGGCGAAGGCGACCGCGATGTGGGTGTTGCGCAGCCGTTTGGCGGCCGCCGCACCTCGCCAGAAGCCGCGGTCGCGCAACGTGAGCCGGCCCGGCGGCAACCGGTCGCGGCGCTTCTCACCGTCCACCTGGATCCCCGGCGCGTAGCTCCCGCGCTCCGGGCAGAACGCCTCGTAGTGCCCGGCGGTGGAGGCTCCCGCGTACCAGAGACCGCAGACGATGGCGGCCACCGCCACCGTGGCCACCGACATCCGGGTGGCCGTGGAGGCCTCGGTGTACCAGCTCAGCCACCACCAGGAGATGCCCAGCCGGGCGATGCCGTTCTGCCAGGCGACGGTGGAGTGGAAGAGCGTGACCAGGCTGCCCACGAACTGTGCAGTGGCGGCCAGGGCGAGCAGCCGGATCACCACCCGGGCCAGGGCGTGGGCACTGCACAGCCGACGGCCGCGGCCCTTCGCGTGCCCCGGCGGCAGCATGTAGTACGAGACGTTGTAGAGCATGAACGGCAGGAGGAGCAGCCAGGAGGCCGAGGCCAAGGCCCGTCGCGTCAGTCCGCCCCAGACGTAGGCCTCCAGCGGCCAGGGCACCGAGGCCCGGGCCACCCCGTCCGGGCTCCATCGCCGGTAGAAGGCAGTGGGATCGGTGCCGCCCACCTTGACCACGTTGGGGTGTTCCAGCACCACGGGGCCGGTGCTGCCGGCCACCCCGTGGATCCGCAGCTCCAGGGGCAGGCCCGGTTCGTCTTCCCACTGCTGGTCGACCAGGGCCCCGGCCCGTGCGGCCTGCGCCGGGCTGGTCAGATCGTCGCCGTCGTACCCGTAAGGACTTTGCAGGCCGAGCGAGATCCCTGCCATTGCGCCGGCGCCTCCCCGTTCCTCGTCCGACCGTCCGGCCGGTTACACCTGGGCCTTGCCGGCCTCCACGGCCAACTGGTCGACCAGGTCGTTCATCTCGTCGCCGGAGTGCCCCTTGACCCAGCGGAAGGAGATGTCGCCGCGCTCGCGGAACGCCTCGATCAGCGGTTCCCACAGGTCCCGGTTGGCCACCGGCTTCTTCTGGCTGTTCACCCAGCCCCGGGCCAGCCAGCCGCGCCACCACTCGTCCCGGAAGCAGTTCACGACGTACGTGGAGTCGCTGACCACGACCAGCGGGCCCTCCAGCGCCTCGATCGCCTTCAGCGCGGCGCTGACCTCCATCCGCTGGTTGGTGGTCTTCGCCTCACCCCCGCTGCCCTGACGGCCGTCCTTCGTGGCCCAGGCCCAGCCGCCCGGCCCGGGGTTGCCCGAGCAGGCGCCGTCGGTCCAGACCTCGAGTGCCCCGTCGATCGCGGCCATGTCAGGTTTGCGCACCTTGGTGCCGGACGACTTGGCCACGGTCCGGCCCAGAGGCCGCGCGCCGGCGGCGGCCTCCAGCCCGGGCAGCAGGGCCTCGTTCTCGCTCGCCGCAGTGGCACAGCCGGTGTGCACCCATCGCTGCGCAGCCTTGGAGATCTCTTCCCCGGGCATGATCCGGCCCGAGCACTGGGCGCAGGTCGTGGGGAAACGGGCGGTCATCGGCATCGCGCCAGTCTAGGGACTGCGCAGTGGATCACCGGGAGCACCGGGCCCGGCCGCATGTGCGGTTTCGTCCCCTCCGGACCCGTGATTGGCTCGACGGACGGAAACAGGTTCGGTCTCGAGTTCGTTAACACCGTCTGAACAAGATTCGTCCGGTTCGTGAAGCGCAGTTGTTCACCTTGGTTGTTTATGGTGGCGGCTCGGGGTACCGACCTAGGTGGGTACCAGCTGCCGGACACGCTGCTGAACCTGTGGCGACCAGCGCAGACGATTCCAAGGAAAGGACAGGTCAGTGGCAGCGGGAACGCATCACGAGATCGAGATCAAACTGGACGCCGATCCTGACTTCGCGCTCCCCGACCTGGCCGGTCTGCCCGGTGTGGCCGCCGTGAGCGAGGAGCAGGAGCACCTCCTCGAGGCCACCTACCTGGACAGTGAGGACTTCCGGCTGATCCGCGGCGGCACCACCTTGCGCCGCCGGACCGGGGGTGCCGACGCCGGCTGGCACCTGAAGCTCAAGCAGCCGATCAAGGGCGACGAGGCGGACAGCCGGCTGGAGATCCGCAAGCCGCTGGGCCGCAGCGTCCGCACCGTTCCGGCCGCCCTGCTCGGCCTGGTCCGGGTGCAGCTGCGCGGTGCCCCGGTGGCCCCGGTCGCCCTGATCTCCACCCGCCGGGTCGTGCGCGAGCTGCTGGCCGAGGACGGGACGGTGCTCGCCGAGGTGGCTGACGACCTGGTCAGCGCCCACTCGCTGGGTGAGGAGACCGAGGCCACGGCCTGGCGCGAGATCGAGGTCGAGCTGGTCGAGGGCGACCTGGAACTGCTCGCCGCGGCGCGCGAACTGCTGCTCGGCAGCGGTGCCCGGGCCTCGGACGTGCACTCCAAGATCAGCCGGGCGCTCGGCCGCCGGCTGGGCACCCCCGACCCGGCCGAGCTCGAGGCCGAGGACCTGGACCAGATCGTCCCCTCCGTGGAGGACCTGCTGATCGAGCCGGTTTCCCGCAAGAAGAAGGGGAAGAAGGACAAGCGCGTCAAGGTCGTGCAGCCGGTCCAGACCGTGGTGGTCGCCCCGGTCGCCGCCGGGGACGTGGCCCACGACTACCTCACCGGCCAGTTCGCCCAGCTGACGGCCATGGACCCGCGGGTCCGGCTGAACCAGGAGGACGCGGTGCACCAGATGCGGGTGGCCACCCGCCGCCTGCGCACCGCCCTGGCCACCTTCAAGCCGCTCTTCGCCGAGGACTCGGTCACCGAGCTGCGCGAGGAGCTGAAGTGGCTGGGCTCGGACGTGCTCGGCCCGGTCCGCGACGCCGAGGTGATCCGCGAGAAGCTGCTGGCCGACGTGGCCGCCCTGCCCGCCGAGCTGGTGCTCGGCCCGGTCGCCCGGCGCATCCGGCTGGAGATGAACGCCGAGTACAAGTCCGCCCACAAGGAGGCGATCGCCGAGCTCGACGGTGACCGCTACCTCGCGCTGGTCGACGCGCTGGAGGCGTTCCTGGCCGACCCGCCCTACACCGAGCGGGCCAGCAACCCGGCCTCCGACGAACTGCGCAAGATGGTCCGCAAGGCCGCCCGCCGGGTCCGTGACCACGTCGACGTGCTGGCCGGCGAGACGGTCGGCAGCCCGGAGCACGACTTCCACCTGCACGAGGTCCGGATCAAGGCCAAGCGGGCCCGCTACGCGGCCGAGGCGGCCCGGCCGGCGATCGGCAAGCAGGCCAAGAGCGTGGGCAAGGCGATGGAGGGCATCACCGAGACGCTCGGCAACCATCAGGACGGGGTGGTCCAGCGGCAGTGGCTGCGCGATCTCGCGGTGCGGGCCTTCGGGGCGGGCGAGAACGGATTCACGTTCGGTCTGCTGCACGGCCGGATCGCCGGGGCGGCCGAGCACGACGAGAAGTTGTTCGCCGCCGCCTGGGAAGAGGCCCGCGCTGCTCTCGCGGTCTGGCCGGGCTGACGTAAATCTTGCGAAATCGCCGGTCAGTGGCGGGAAATCGCTGACCGGCGAAAAGCCTGGGGCAGGGGTGCAGGATGGTCGCCGATTGGTCAGGGCACCCGTCCACGCCGGTAAAGTCGCTGTCGGCACATGCCACTCAGCAGCTCCCCGGGAGAGAGACGATGACCACCGACTTGGGCGCGCAGGACCTCACCGCGCTCCTCGACAGCGCTCGGCAGGACTACTCGGAGCTGGCCGGCCGCGGCCTGAAGCTCGATCTCACCCGGGGTAAGCCGTCGCCCGACCAGCTCGACCTCGCCGACGACCTGCTCACGCTGCCCGGCAGCAAGCAGTTCAAGGCCGCCGACGGCACCGACACCCGTAACTACGGTGGCCTCAACGGCCTGCTGGAGCTGCGGGAGATCTTCGCCGGCCTGCTCCAGGTGCCGGTGGCCCAGCTGGTCGCGGCGGGCAACTCCAGCCTCGAGCTGATGCACGACGCCTTCGTCCAGGCGCTGCTCAGCAAGCTGCCGGGAGCCGAGTCCCGCTGGGTCGACGCGGGCCCGATCAAGTTCCTGGCGCCGGTGCCCGGTTACGACCGGCACTTCTCGATCTGCGAGCGGTTCGGCATCGAGATGATCCCGGTGCCGATGGACGAGAACGGTCCCGACATGGACCTGGTCACCCGCCTGGTCGCGGACGACGCCTCGATCAAGGGCATCTGGGCGATCCCGAAGTACAGCAACCCCACCGGCGTCACCTACTCCGACGAGGTCGTCCGGCGGCTGGCCGAGATGCCCACCGCCGCACCGGACTTCCGGATCTTCTGGGACAACGCCTACTCGGTGCACCACCTCACCGACGAGCGGGTCGAGATCGCCGACATCCTCGGCCTGGCCACCGCCGCCGGCCACGCCGACCGGGTGTTCGTCTTCGGGTCCACCTCCAAGATCACCCTGGCCGGGGCCGGCGTGGGCTTCTTCGGCGCCTCCGAGGCCAACGTCAAGTGGTGGCTGGGCAACCTCAGCAAGCGCTCGATCGGCCCGGACAAGGTCAACCAGCTGCGGCACGCCGCCTTCCTGGGCAGCGCCGAGGGCGTGCTGGCGCACATGGACAAGCACCGCGCGGTGATCGGCCCCAAGTTCGAGGCCACCCTGCGCATCCTCGGTGAGCAGCTGGGCGGCACCGGGCTGGCCACCTGGACCGAGCCCAAGGGCGGCTACTTCGTCACCCTCGAGGTGCCGGAGGGCTGCGCGTCGGCGGTGGTGGCCCGCGCCGCCGAGATCGGTGTGGTGCTGACCCCGGCCGGTGCCACTCACCCGCTGGGCCAGGACCCGAAGGACTCGGTGATCCGGATCGCCCCGACCTTCCCGGGTCTGGCCGACCTCGAGGCGGCCGTGCAGGCGCTGGCCACCTGCGTGAAGCTGGTCGGTTACGAGCAGCGGCTCAAGCAGCAGTAGAACCCCGCACAAACCAAATGGGGGACGTTCGTGCGCGACTCGCGCACGAACGTCCCCCATTCGGTTGTGGTCGCGGTTCGCTCAGCCCACGAAGTTCACCGTGACCTGGGTGAACCCGAGCGGCTGGAGCAGCCCCTCGAGCGTGGCCCGGGTGTTCTTCTCGGCCCGGTCGCGCAGGTCGTCGGTCTCGGCGGCGGCCTCGGCCAGGCGCTGCGAGGCCAGCGAGTACAGCTGCCGCGTCTCGTCGGAGTTGTCGCTGAAGGCGTCCTGCACCCGGTCGAACAGACCCCGGTCCTGGCTGTACACGTAGCTGCGGTCGTAGTCGATGGTGGGCGCGCTCAGCGTGGGGGCGGGCAGGTCGATGGTGGCGTGGGTGCGGTCCCCGTTCACCTTCACCGCCCCCTCGCCCAGGTTGCTGAGGTTGACGCCGATGTCCACCGAGCCGGCCGCGATGAACAGCGTGCGCTGCCCGGCCAGGAACGAGGGCACCGGCTTGACGTCCTTCTCCACGTCGACCACCAGCTCGTAGTAGCCGCTGGCGGCCTCGAACTGGCCCAGGTCCTGGATCGACTTCAGCACCGCCGGACCGGACCGGTCGACCGAGGTGGTGCCGAACATGCCCTTGAAGGGGTTCAGTCGGTCGAGCGCACCGGTGGTGAGGTTGAGCGCCAGCGCCCCGGAGACCAGCAGCACCGCGATCACCAGGGCGAGGGTGAGCAGGCGGGAGCGTGGCCGGCGGGCCTCGCGGTTGACCACGGTGCTGCCGCCGGCGTTCCCGGAGCCGCCCTCACCAGGCTCCTCCTTGCCCCGGCGGCTCAGGACACCGCGCCGCACGCTGTCGCGGGCCCGCTCCAGGCCGTTGTTCGAGCTGGTCGAGAGCGGCTGGGTCTGCTTCTCGGACGTGGTCTCGGTCTTCCCCATGACGCCCTCCCGGCTGGACTGTCCGTTATGCCTTGAATGATCGAGTTCCCGGACCTTGATGATCGTCTCACCTCAGACGCGGCTGCGCCCGTTCGGGTTGCAGACGACCTCCGTGGTAGCGTGAAAACGCTTATGAGGATCATTCTCAAGTAACTACTTCGGGTTCGGGTACTTCGGAAGGGCGGGCGTCGTGATGGCGTGGAACGTTGGGCGGGGCCGGAAGGGGCGTGCGTTCGTCCTGGGCACGGCATCGGTGGCGGTGCTCGGGCTGGCGGCCTGCGGCAGCTCCGAAGAGGGGGCGGGCGAGTCCGGCGCCGCGGTGTCGGGCGTGCTCAACGTGGTGGCCGTGACCAACGTCTACGGCGACATCGCCGCCCAGGTCGGTGGCGACGCGGTCGAGGTCACCTCGATCATCGACAGCGCCAGCCAGGACCCGCACTCGTTCGAGGCCGACACCCGTACCCAGCTGGCGGTGTCCAAGGCCGACCTGGTGATCCAGAACGGCGGGCACTACGACGAGTTCATGGATCAGCTGCTGCAGACCTCGGGCGAGTCGGCCACGGTGATCAACGCCGTCGAGGTCTCCGGCCTCGAGGAGCACGCCGAGGACGAGGAGCACGCCGAGGAGGAGTCCGCGGCGGCGGAGTCCCACGCCGAAGAGGAAGAGCACGCCGAGGAGGAGCACGCCCACGAGCACGGCGAGTTCAACGAGCACGTCTGGTACGACCTGGAGAGCATGCAGAAGGTCGCCGACCAGATCGCGGCCGACCTGGGCCGGGCCCGGCCGGAGAAGGCGGCCGAGTTCACCGCCAACGCCAAGGCCTTCAGCACCGAGCTCGACGGGGTGATCGAGCTGCAGGAGGCCGCGGCCGCCGAGCACCAGGGTGAGGGCGCGGCGATCACCGAGCCGGTGCCGCTCTACCTGCTCGACCACATGGGCCTGGTCAACAAGACCCCCGAGGGCTTCAGCGAGGCCATCGAAGAGGGCAGCGACCTGTCCGTCGCGGTGCTCGACCAGACGCTCAAGATCTTCTCCAGCGGCGACGTCAAGGTGCTCGTCTACAACGAGCAGACCACCAGCCCGGAGACCGAGAAGGTGCTCGCCCAGGCCGAGAAGGACGGGGTGCCCACGGTCGCGGTCACCGAGACGCTCCCGGAGGGGCAGAACTACGTGGGCTGGATGAAGGCCAACGTGGAGGCGGTAACCTCGGCGCTCGGATGATGAGCGAAAACGACGCTGAACTGGTGCGCCTGAGCGGTGCCGCACTGGGGTTCGAGGCCGGTGAGCCGCTCTGGAAAGACCTGGACCTGACCGTCCGTCCGGGTGAGTTCGTGGCTGTGCTCGGCGCCAACGGCTCGGGCAAGACCACGCTGCTGCGCTGCCTGCTCGGCCTGCAGCCGCTGTCGGCGGGCACGATCAGCGTGCTCGGCCGCTCGCCCCAGGCGGCCCGCCGGGACGTGGGATACGTCCCGCAGCAGCGGCGCTTCGACCCGCTCACCCCGGTGCGGGCCCGTGACCTGGTGGGCTTCGGCCTGGACGGGCACGAGTGGGGTCCGCCGATCTTCAACCGGCGGCAGCGTCGCGAGCGCATCGACGCGGCCCTGGCCGAGGTCGGGGCCACCCGGTTCGCCGACGCCCCGGCCTCCCGGCTCTCCGGCGGCCAGCAGCAGCTGCTGCGCATCGCCCAGGCCCTGGTCTGCGACCCGCGGCTGCTGCTGTGCGACGAACCGCTGCTCTCGCTCGACCTGAACCACCAGCGCGAGGTGTCCGCGGTGGTCGACCGGCGCCGCCGCGACCACGGCACCGGCGTGGTCTTCGTGACCCACGAGATCAACCCGGTCCTGCCCTACGTCGACCGGGTGCTCTACCTGGCCGGCCAACGCTTCACCATCGGGCCGGTCGACGAGGTGATGACGTCGGAGACGCTGACCCGGCTGTACTCGTCCCCGGTCGACGTCCTGCGGGTGCGTGACCAGCTGGTCGTGGTCGGCATCCCCGACCGGCCGGTCCACGACCCGGAACCGGCGGCGCAGCCGTGAGCTGGGACAAGATCTTCAACTTCACCGACTACAGCGAGCTGCTGCCGCTGGTGCACAACTCCCTGCTGGCCGGCCTGATCCTGGGCATCGTCGGCGGCCTGATCAGCACCTTCGTGGTGATGCGGGACCTGCCCTTCGCCGTGCACGGGATCAGCGAGCTCTCGTTCGCCGGCGCCTCCGGCTTCCTCCTGCTCGGCCTGAACGTGGTGGCCGGGTCGCTGGTCGGCTCGGTGCTGGCCGCCCTGCTGATCGGCCTGCTGGGCGTGCGGGCCCGTGACCGCAACTCCTGGATCGGCGTGCTGATGCCGTTCGGCCTCGGCCTCGGCGTGCTGTTCCTGGCCCTCTACGAGGGCCGCGCCGCCAACAAGTTCGGCCTGCTCACCGGGCAGATCGTGGCCATCGACACGCCCGCCCTGTCCTGGCTGGCGGTGATCTCGGTGGTGGTCGCGCTGGTGATGCTGGTGATCTGGCGCCCGCTCTCGTTCGCCAGCACCGACCCGGAGGTGGCGCAGGCCCGGGGCATCCCGCTGGGGGCGCTCTCTCTGCTGTTCATGCTCCTGCTGGGCCTGGTCGTGGCGATGGCCGTGCAGGTGGTCGGGGCTCTGCTGGTGCTGAGCATCGTGGTCACCCCGGGGGCCGCGGCCGTCCGCCTGGCCTCCACCACGGTCGGCGCGACCGTGCTGAGCATCCTGTTCGCCACCGTCTCGATGATCGGCGGCATCCTGCTCGCCCTCGGCAGCAGTGTGCCGATCAGCCCCTACGTCACCACCATCTCGTTCGCCATCTACCTGGTGTGCCGGTTGATCGCGCTCGGGCAGGGACGCAGCCGCGCGATCTGATCCGGGCATACCCGGCGAAGCGGTGTGACCCAGGTCGCATCACCGAGGTGGTGTCTGCGTCGCGGGATGTCCGATAGGAAGGTGTGACGGATCTTTCGTCGCTCTTCCGGCTTTACGGCGGATCTGCGCAGATTCCTGTCCATAACGGACGAATATGGCGATAATGGGCGGGTCGAAGTGGACTGCCGTGTGGGCAGTTGCTGGAACAGCCGTCGGGACCGGTCCGCCGACTCCCGTGCCTTCGACCCGCGGGCCAGCGCGGACGGGCTTTCGTCTGGTCGGGTACGAGGAGGGTCCGATGAACGAGTTCAAGGCAACGGCCTACGTCAAGGCCGCCGGAGTCGTGGCTTCTGTCGTCACTCTCGCCACGCTGGTGGGTGCGTCCTACAAGTGGTGACGGCCCGCACGGCGGTTCTCCGCCAGGCGCCCGCCTGATCCATCCGTCGATCGGTCTCGGCCGGTCCGAGAGCCGGCCCGGAACCGGGTGGGCCCGGCGAGGAAGGGTGGCATGGCCGGCAGCGGATCCGTGGTCGCGCTTCGGCGTCGGGTCCCTTCGGCCACGCCGCTCGGCCTGTTCGTCGCCGGTGTCACCCTGCTCGCGTTCCCGCTGCTGAGCTGGTCGCTGGGGGCCCTGTTCGTCGAGCCGACGGCGTTCGGGGTCGACCGGGCGGTCGTCCTCCTGCTCCTGGCCGGCATCGTCGTCGGCGAGTTCGTGCAGGTGGAGGTCGCTCTGCGGGAGGGCGGCTCGTGCGCCCTGACGCTGTCGACCACGTTCGCGGTGGCCGCGATCTTCGTCGCGCCGCTCGGTCTGGTGATCCTGGCCCAGATCATCCCGCTGGTGGTCGACGACCTGAAGCGCGGCAAGCACTGGCTCAAACCGGTGTTCAACCTGGCGCAGTACGTGTTGTCCGCGGCGGCCGCCCGCTGGGTCTTCTGCCTGATCGACGGTCAGGCCTTCCTGACCCCCAGAGACTTCCGCGGTGCCGATGTGGCGGCCGCGATGGCGGCTGCGGTGATCTATCTGCTGATCAACATGGGCCTGGTGATCACGGTGATCACCCTGGCCGGCCGGCAGTGGGTGCTCGGCCGGTTCTGGGTCGACCTGCGCCAGCAGCTCACCACGGCGGGCTCGACAGTGGCGATGGCCCCGATCTTCCTGGCCGTGGCCGACTTCTCGCTCTGGCTGCTGCCGCTGCTGCTGGTGCCGATCGGCGCGGTGCAGGTGGTCTCCCGGCTGGCCCTGGAGCACCGCGACAGCGCTCGCCACGACCCCCTCACCGGTTTGCCCAACCGCTCGTACTTCCTGCTCCAGCTCGACCAGACGCTGGCCGGCCGGCAGTCGGGTGAGAACGCGGTCGGGGTCATGTTCATCGACCTGGACCACTTCAAGGAGATCAACGACACCCTGGGCCACGAGGCCGGCGACGCCCTGATCCGCGACATCGGCAACCGGCTGCGCTCGGCGGTTCCCGGCGAGGTCACCGTCGCCCGGCTCGGCGGTGACGAGTTCGCCGTGCTCACCGAGCTCCCGGCCGCCGATGCGCCGCCGCTGGTCCAGGCCCGGGCCCTGGCCGACCGGCTCACCGCCACCCTGGACGAGCCGGTCAGCGTGGCCGGCGTCCGCCTGGAGGTGCGGGCCAGCATCGGCATCGCGCTGGCTCCCCAGCACGCCCACGGCAGCGCCGACCTGCTGGCCAAGGCCGACATCGCGATGTACCTGGCCAAGGGCGACGGTGGCGGGGTCGCGGTCTACGACCCGAGCAAGGACCAGAACACCACAGAGCGACTGCTCATGCTGACCCAGCTGCACGACGCCCTGGCCGCCGGCCAGCTCACCGTCTACTACCAGCCCAAGTGCGACACCCACACCGGGCAGGTGGTGGGGGCGGAGGCCCTGGTGCGCTGGCACCACCCCGAACGGGGCCTGCTCGGCGCCGAGGAGTTCATCCCGGTGGCCGAGACCACCGAGCTGATCACCCAGCTCACCCTGGTGGTGCTGGACGAGGCGATCCGGCAGGTGCGGGCCTGGCTCGACCAGGGCCGCTGGCTCGGCGTGGCGGTGAACCTCTCGGTCCGGCACCTGTCCGACGTGCGCCTGCCCGAACAGGTCGAGGCCCTGCTCACCCGCCACCGGGTGCCCCCGGCGCTGCTCACCCTCGAGGTCACCGAGAACACGGTGATGACCGACCCGCACCGCGCGGTCGCGGTGCTGGCCATGCTCCGGGCCGGCGGGATCAGGATCGCCATCGACGACTACGGCACCGGCTACTCCTCGCTCGCCTACCTCAAGCGCCTGTCGGTCGACGAACTGAAGATCGACCGCAGCTTCATCATCGGGATGACCAGCGACGAGAACAACCAGATCATCGTGCGCTCGACCGTCGAGCTGGGCCACAACCTGGGGCTGCGGGTGGTCGCCGAGGGGGTGGAGGACAGCGAGACCTGGCGCCGTCTGCAGCTTCTGGGCTGCGACGTGATCCAGGGCTTCACCGTCCAGCCGCCGCTTCCGGCAGCCGGTTTCGACGAATGGCTGCGCCGCTGGGACCCGGAGGGCTGTGCGAACGCGCTGAGCGAACTGCGGCGGCCGCACGCCGTGCAGACAGGGCGGTCCCCGGTGGCGCTCAGGGCTCGTCAGGTGGAGAAACCAGCATGATCGTGGCAGTCCTGGCCCTGCTCGCAGTGCTTGCGGTCCCGCTCACCGGAGGCAGTTTCCAGCGACTGGGGCAAGTGCCGATCCGGGCCTGGTGGCTGCTCCCGCTGGCCTTGATCCTGCAGGTTCTGGTGATCACCGTGCTCACCGACCTGCCCGAGGGGCTGGCTGCGGGGATTCACCTGGCCACCTACGGCCTGGCCGGCCTCTTCCTCTGGCTGAACCGGGCCATCCGCGGCGTGCCCCTGCTGGCTGCCGGGGCGGTGCTGAACGGCGTCACCATCGCGGTCAACGGGGGCACACTGCCGGCCTCGGAGTGGGCGGTGAGAACGGCCGGCCTGGAGGGGAAAGAAGGCTTCACCAACTCCGGGGTGCTGGAGAATCCCCGCCTGCTCTGGCTGGGAGACGTGTTCGCGATTCCGGAGGGCCTGCCGCTGGCCAACGTGTTCAGTATCGGCGACGTGCTGATCGTGGCCGGTGTGGCGGTTCTCGTGGTGGTCAACAGCCGAGAGCGGAAACCGGTCGAAACCCATTTCTGAATACGGTTTCTCAGGCGACTTGCAACCACTGGCTCAGCGAGATGCGGCCCGCCCCCACTTCTCAACGCTCACCTCGCCCGACACCTAACCCGGGCGCCTAACCCCGGGCAGCTAACCCTCTCCCGGCCTCAACCCCCTAGGCACCTAACCCCCGCATCTCGTTCCACATCCCACCTCCTGACTCACCCTGTCCTCCCTCGCCCGCCGCACCCGCCTCTGATCTCCCAATCCATTCGACCCCAGCCCTTCACCTCCACCCGCCTCTTAGGTCACTCTCACCCGCCGACCACCCACCCCACGCCCGCCACTCAACTCACCCCCACTCGGCGACCACCTCGCCCTCGCCCGCCGACCAGTCCACCCCCTCTTTTTTCGACCCCCAACCAGCCTTCTCACCCTTCCTCTTGCGCAACAGATGCAAACCGCTTGCGCAACGGCGTAGTCTTCTTCCATGACGCGACGACTAGCTGAGGTGGCCAAGAAGGTCGGCGTCAGCGAGGCCACCGTCAGTCGCGTGCTCAACGGCCGGCCCGGCGTCAGTGAGGCCACCCGGCGCTCCGTGCTCGCCGCCCTCGACGTGCTCGGCTACGAGCGGCCGACCCAGCTCAGGGGAGACCGGGCCCGTCTGGTCGGGCTCATCCTGCCCGAGCTGCAGAACCCGATTTTCCCGGCCTTCGCCGAGGTCCTGGCCGGGGGTATCGTGCATCGCGGGCTCACGCCGGTGTTGTGCACCAGCTCGGCCGGGGGCATGAGTGAGCCCGCTTATGTCGAGATGCTGCTGGAGAAGCAGGTTTCCGGCGTGGTCTTCTTCGGCGGGGCGTCCAGCGAGGCCGACGCCACCCACGACCACTTCGTCCAGCTCGAGAATCGCGGCATTCCCGTGGTTCTGCTCAACGCGGCAGTGAAAGAGCTCAGATTCCCCACGGTCTCGACCGACGATTCGGCCGCCGTCGAGCTCGCCTTCGCGCACCTGAGATCGCTTGGGCACGAACGTATTGGGCTGGTCCTCGGCCCGCCCGACCATGTGCCGTCCCGCCGCAAGAGCGAGGCGTTCGGCAAGTTGGTGGCGGGGGCCGGCCTGCAGTGCGCCGACCTGGTCGAGCACACCATGTTCACCGTCGAGGGCGGCCAGCTGGCGGCTTCCCTGCTCATCGAACGCAAGGCCACAGCGGCTATTTTCGCCAGCGACATCCTGGCCCTGGGGGGCGTCAAGGCGGTCCGTCGGGCCGGCCTGAGCGTGCCCGGAGATTTCTCGGTCGTGGGCTTCGACGACTCGTTCCTGATGAACTGCACCGACCCGCCGCTGAGCACCGTGCGGCAGCCGATCGAGGCGATGGGCCGGGCTGCACTGACCCTGCTGCTGAACCAGATCGACGGCGGCATGACGATGGATCGCGAGCTGCTCTTCGAGCCCGAGCTCGTGGTGCGTTCCTCCACCGGGGCTGTCCCGCGTAGCTGACGCGTAGCCGCAGCAACCTTCTACCCGGGGTCATGCCCGCGGGTCGCTCACGCATGTCGGCCGGACAACGTTGACGAGGTTCTGCGACGGCTTGTTGATTGATTGCGCAAAACCATCCGACTCTTGCAAAAGCGGATGCGCAATCTTACGGTGATCACACTCAAGGCTTCGCTGCGTGGCGAAGCCCGAAGCATTCCGGTCACAGCGTCGTCGCCCGGTGCCCCGACGTCTGTTTCCACCTGATGCGCCCCGGCGCAGGAGGTAGGCGAAACGTGACGAACCCGCCCTGGTGGCGCAACGCCGTGATCTACCAGGTCTACGTGCGCAGCTTCGCCGACTCCGACGGCGACGGGGTGGGCGATCTGGAGGGGGTTCGGGCCCGGCTGGGCTACCTGGCCGACCTCGGCGCAGACGCGATCTGGTTCACGCCCTGGTATCCGTCGCCGATGGCCGACGGCGGCTACGACGTAGCCGACTACCGGTCCATAGAGCCCGCTTTCGGCACTCTGGAACAGGCCGAACGTCTGATCGTCGAGGCCTCCGGGCTAGGGCTTCGAACAATTGTCGACGTCGTACCCAACCACGTCTCCAGCGCTCACCCTTGGTTCGTGGAGGCTTTGGCAGCCGGGCCCGGATCGCCTGCCCGTCAGAAGTTCTGGTTCCACTCGGGCAAGGGTCCTGACGGTGGCCAGATGCCGACCCGCTGGGTGTCCAGTTTCTCCGGCGACACGTGGACCCGAACGGTGAACCCGGACGGCCGCCCGGGGGAGTGGTACCTGCACCTGTTCACCCCTCAGCAGCCCGATCTGAACTGGTCGAACCCGCAGGTCAGGGCGGAACACGAGGAGATCCTGAGGTTCTGGTTCGACCGCGGGGTGGCCGGGGTGCGGATCGACTCGGCGGCGATGCCGGTGAAGGATCCGGCGCTGCCCGAGGTGCCGGCCCGGCCGGAACCGGGAGCGCACCCGTTCATCGACCGGGACGAACTGCACGACATCTACCGGGCGTGGCGGGCAGTGGCCGATTCCTACCCGGACGAGCGCATCCTGGTAGGAGAACTGTGGCTTGAAGACGTGGAGCGCTTCGCCCGCTACCTGCGCCCCGACGAGATGCACACCGCCTTCAACTTCGACTTCATGGCCCGGCCCTGGGAGGCCAAGGAGCTCAGGGCCTCGATCGAGGCGACGCTGGCTGCGCACGCCCCCACCGGTGCCCCCGCCACCTGGGTTCTTTCCAACCACGACGTGACCCGGCCGGTCACCCGCTACGGGCGCGCGGATTCGTCGTTCTCGTTCGCCGCCAAGCGTTTCGGCGTTCCGTCCGACCTTGATCGGGGCACCCGAAGGGCGCGGGCAGCGGCGCTGCTGGTGGCTGCTCTGCCGGGCTCTCTCTACATCTACCAGGGCGACGAACTGGGACTGCCGGAGGTCGAGGACATTCCGGCTGAGCGGCGGCAGGATCCGATGCACTACCGCAGCGGCGGACGGGATCCGGGTCGCGACGGGTGCCGGGTGCCGCTGCCCTGGTCCGCCTCGAACCCGACTGCCGGTTTCAGCCCAGACGCAGCGATCGCTGAACCGTGGCTGCCGCAGCCGGCCGACTGGGCGGCACGCAGCGTGGAACAGCAGGAGAACGAGCCCGATTCGATGTTGGCTCTCTACCGCGCCGCTTTGCGGACCAGAAGAACAGAACTGCTTACGGACGACTTCAGCTGGCTTACGTCGTCCGCAGACGTCCTTGCTTTCCGCCGTCCGGCGAACTTCGTCTGCATGGTCAATCTGGGCACCGAACCGGTGCCCCTGCCCGAACCGGCCGAGCTCCTTCTGGCCAGTGGCCCACTGGCCGAAGGGTTCCTGCCTCCGGACACCGCCGCCTGGCTGCGGCACTGAATCACACCGGTCCCTAACGCAAAACCTAGGAGCGACAATGATGTCCATCCGCTCAACCGCCGCCCTGGCCTTCGCCGGTATCGCCGGCCTCGGCCTGTTGTCCGCGTGCGGCAGCGATTCGGAAGGTGAAGAGGGCGCCGGTGGGAAGGTCTCGATCACGGTGGCCAGCGACGCCGGCCTGACCCCCGAAGCGATCCGCTCGTTCGACCAGCAGATCGCCTCGTTCGAGAAGAAGTACCCGAACGTCGACGTGAAGCGCGAGGAATACACCTGGACCGGGCCGACTTTCGCCACCAAGCTGGCCGGCGGCACGCTCCCCGACGTGTTCACCATCCCGTTCACCGACGGCCGTACCCTGATCGCCCGCCGGCAGGTCGCCGACATCAGCGAACAAGTGGCCGAGCTGCCCTACGCCACCAAGTTCAATCCGAACGTGGTGAGCGCCGGGCAGAGCGAGGACGGGAAGACCCAGATGCTGCCGACCGCCGCCTATGGGCAGGCCCTGCACTACAACCGGGCACTGTTCGAGGAAGCCGGGCTCGATCCCGACCAGCCGCCCACGTCCTGGGCCGAGATTCGTTCCGCTGCCAAACAGATCGCCGACCGGACCGGTCAGGCCGGGTACGCGGTGATGACCAAGGGCAACACCGGGGGCTGGATCCTCTCCACCGAGGCCTACGCGATGGGTGGCCGGATGAGCCAGGCCGACGGCGACAAGCAGCAGGCCACGGTGGACAACCCCGGCGCGGTACAGGCCCTGGAGCTGATCCGGGCGATGCGCTGGGAGGACAACTCGATGGGCTCGAACTTCGGCTACGACTGGAACGCGATCAACCAGGCCTTCGCGGCGGGCAAGATCGGCATGTACATCACCGGCGGCGCCACCTACGACAACCTGGTCGCGCAGAACGCGATCAAGCCGGCCGACTACGGCCTGACCGTGCTGCCGCTGGAAGGCACCGACGCCGGGGTGCTGGGCGGCGGCACGCTGGCCGCGGTGAGTGTGAAGGCCGACGAGGCGCAGAAGAAGGCCGCCGTCCAGTGGATCGACTTCTTCTACATGCAGAAGCTGATCACCGAGGAGGGCGCCCAGCGCGACGCCGAGAACCGCCAGGCCGAGAAGCAGCCGGTGGGCACTCCCCAGTTGCCGGTCTTCGACCAGGCCACCGAGCAGGAACGTCAGGGCTGGATCGCCGACTACGTGGACGTGCCGCTCGAGCAGATGAAGCACTACACCGACGCGGCGTTCAGCCAGCCCCTGGTCCCCGAGCCGCCGGTGGCCACCCAGGATCTCTACGCGGCCCTCGACCCGGTGGTGCAGAAGATCCTCACCGACCAGGACGCGAACGCCGGCGAACTGCTGAACCAGGCCGACGCCAAGGTCCAGACCATCCTCGACCGGAGCTGAGGATGAGCGTGATCGAACGCCCGGCAGCGGGTGCCCCCGACGTCCACCGGCGTGATCCGGCCGGTGGGCGCGGGGGCGCGCTGCGGCGGTGGGTGCGGGGCAACGGCCTGGCCGCGGTGATCTTCCTGCTGCCCATGCTGATCGCGTTCGGAGTGTTCTCCTGGTACCCGATCGCCCGGGCGCTGCTGATGAGCCTGCAGCAGACCAACCTGGTCGACCCGGCCGAGTTCGTCGGGCTCGACAACTACGCCTACGTGCTGCAGGACCCGCAACTGTGGACGGCGGTGAAGAACACCGGCTACTTCGCCGCCCTGGCCCTGGTGTTCGGCTATCCGGTGCCCCTGGTGCTGGCCGTGCTGATGAGCGAGGTCCGGCGCTGGCGAGGGGTCTACACCGCCCTGGCCTACCTGCCGGTGGTGGTGCCCCCGGTGGTCGCCGTCCTGCTCTGGAAGTTCTTCTACGACGGCGGCCCCGACGGGGTGTTCAACACGCTGCTCGGCTGGGTCGGGCTGGGCCCCTACGCCTGGCTGAACTCTTCGTCCCTGGCCATGCCCTCGCTGGTGCTGGAGGCCACCTGGGCCGCGGCCGGCGGCACGGTGATCATCTATCTGGCCGCCCTCACCGCGGTGCCTCCGGAGCTCTACGACGCGGCCGAGGTCGACGGGGCCTCGCTCTGGCAGAAGGTCTGGCACGTCACCCTTCCCCAGCTGCGCGGGATTCTCCTGATCACGCTGATCCTGCAGCTGATCGGCACCGCACAGGTCTTCCTCGAGCCGTACCTGTTCACCGGGGGCGGCCCGGCCGACGCCACCCTGACCGTCCTCCTGCTGATCTACAACTACGCGTTCGGCAGCAGCCTGAGCGGTGACTTCGGGGCCGCCACGGCCGCCAGCGTGATGCTCGCCGGTGTCCTGGCCCTGCTGTCTGCCCTGTACTTCCGTCTCACCCGCTCCTGGAGCCAGTCGTGAGCGCAACCCGGCCCCGATCGTCCATTGTTGTTTCGCCCGACCAACCCGATCGCGGCATCGTCTCGAGTCACGAGCGCCGGCAGAGCAGTGTCAGAAGGACGATCAGGGTCACCGAGGTGGGTCTGCTCGGCTTTCTGCTGGTGGTCGGTCTGGGACCACTGCTGTGGCTGGCCAAGGCTGCGATCACTCCCACCCGTGACACCCTGCGTCAGCCGATGGCGTTGTGGCCGAACGGTTTCGACTTCGCCAACCTGTCCACCGCCTGGAACCAGGAGAATCTCGACCACTACTTCCTGAACACGGTGTTCGTGGCCGGTGGCTCGTGGGCCGGTCAGATGCTGGTCGCCACCACCGCCGGCTATGCCCTCTCGGTGCTCCGGCCGCGCTACGGGAAGCTGCTCACCGCACTGGTTCTGGGCACGATGCTGGTGCCCTCCGTGGTGTTGCTGGTGCCGCTCTACCTGACCGTGCTCGACGTCCCCGGCCTGGACGTCTCGCTGATCAACTCGTTCTGGGCGGTCTGGCTGCCGGCCGCCGCCAGTCCGTTCAACGTCATCCTGGTCAAGCGGTTCTTCGACAACCTGCCGCGCGAGGTGTTCGAGGCGGCGATGGTCGACGGGGCCGGCCCGTTCCGGCTGTTCTGGTCGATCGTCCTGCCGATGTCCCGGCCGATCCTCGGGGTGGTCTCGGTCTTCGCCGTCGTCGCGGCCTGGAAGGACTTCCTGTGGCCCCTCCTGGTGCTGCCCGATCCGGCGAAACAGCCGCTCTCGGTGCGGTTGCCCGTCCTGGCCGATCTGATCCAGCTCGACGTGCTTCTGGCCGCCTTGTTCCTCTCCACCCTGATTCCGGTGGTTCTGTTCCTCGTGTTCCAGCGATTCTTCCTGCGCGGCGCCGGGTTGAGTGGCGCCGTGAAAGGGTGACCCTAAGCTCACGGGCAGTCATCTTCCGTCATCACTGGAGGTCCCGTGCCCAAGGTCATCGTCAGCAGCCCGGTCGAGGACGTCGAACTGCACTACACCGACCAGGGATCCGGACCGGTGGTGGTGCTGATCCACGGCTGGCCGCTGTCCGGCCGGTCGTGGGAGAACCAGGTGCCCGCCCTGATCGCCGCCGGGCACCGGGTGATCACCTACGACCGGCGCGGGTTCGGCGACTCCTCACAACCCTGGAACAGCTACAACTACGACACCTTCGCGGCCGACCTGGACACCCTGCTCACCCAGCTCGACCTGAACCAGGTGACCCTGGTGGGGTTCTCGATGGGCGGGGGCGAGGTGGCCCGCTACATCGGTACGTACGGCACCGAGCGGGTGGCCCGGGCGGTCTTCGCCGGTGCGGTGCCGCCGTACCTGTACAAGGCCCCCGACAACCCCGAGGGCGGCCTGGACGACGAGACGATCAAGGCGTTCCAGGACGGGGTCGCTCTCGACCGCCCGGCGTTCCTGAAGAACTTCATCGACAACTTCTTCGCCGCCGGCGACCGGCACGACCTGGTCAGTGAGCCGCTGAAGGAGTACTGCCGGCAGATCGCCGCCTTCGCCTCGCCGAAGGGCACGCTGGAGTGCATCGCCGCGTTCGGGACCACCGACTTCCGGCCCGACGTCGCCAAGATCGACATCCCCACGCTGGTCATCCACGGCGACAGCGACGCGATCGTGCCGTTCGAGGTCAGCGGCAAGCGGGTGGCCGAGACCGTGCCCGGGGCCGAGGTTCACGTGATCAAGGGCGGTCCGCACGGGATGAACGTCACTCACGCGACCGAGTTCAACGAGGCGCTGCTGGCCTTCCTGGCCAAGTAGCTGTCGGCCGGCCGTGACTCGTAGCGGTCCAGCCAGGTGACGAAGGCGTCGGCGGGTAGCGGGGGTGCCCACAGGTACCCCTGCGCCTCGTCGCAGCCCAGGTCGCCGAGCACGGCCAGAGTGGCCTCGTCCTCCACCCCCTCGACCAGCAGCCGCAGGTCCAGCCGGTGGGCGATCTGGGCCGTGCCCGCCACGATCGCGGCGGTGCGCTCGTCGGCCAGGATGCGCCGGGTGAACGCCTGGTCGATCTTCAGTTCGGCCGCCGGGATGTCGTTCAGGTAGCTCAGCGACGAGTACCCGGTGCCGTAGTCGTCGATGCTGATCCCGAAACCCCGCATCGCCATGGCCCGGATCGTGTTGCCGGCCCGGCGCGGGTCCACCATGAAACCGGTCTCGGTGATCTCCATGACGAACCAGGACGGGTCGATGTCCCGGGCCAGGACGTCGTCGAGGATCTCCAGCAGCCGGGGGTCGGCCAGGAATCCGGCCGACAGGTTCACCGAGACCCGCAACTGCAGGCCCGCCTCCCGCCAGCGTTGCCACTGGGTGACCGACTCGTGCAGCACCCGTTCGGTGAGGACGTCCATCAGCCCCTGGTTCTCGACCAGGTCCACGAACCGGGCCGGGCCGAGCAGGCCGTGCCGCGGGTGCTGCCACCGCACCAGTGCCTCGGCGCCGACCACCCGGTGGTCGCCGATCCGCACCTGGGGCTGGAAGAAGACCTGGAACTGCTCCTGCACCGCGGTCGGTTGCGAGCAGACCCACTCCAGGTCCTCGGCCAGTTCCTGCTCCTCCTGGGCGGCGGCGTCCAGGGCCGAGTCGTACAGGCCGGTCCCGCTGCCGGAGGCCTTGGCCCGGTACATCGCCACGTCGGCCCGGCGCAGCAGTTCGACCCCGGGCATCTCCGGCTGGTCGTTGTGCGCCACCCCGACGCTGGCGTGCACCCGCACCGGACGCCCGTCCAGGTTGCGGTAGGTGGCCCCGGCCTCGGCCAGCCGTCGGGCGGTGGCCTCGGCGTCGCCCGCGGCCGGGCCGGTCAGCAGGACGGCGAACTCGTCCCCGCCCAGCCGGGCCAGGAGCCCACCCTCCGGGATGTGCTGCTGGAAGCTGGTGGTGACGTCCTGGAGCAGCCGGTCGCCGACGGCGTGGCCGTAGCGGTCGTTGATCAGCTTGAACCGGTCAAGGTCGATCAGCAGCAGGGCGGCCGGTTGCCGGCGGTCCAGGGCCTGGTCGATGGCCAGGACCATGGCGCGCCGGTTGGCCGCACCGGTGAGCTCGTCGGTGAGGGCCTCCTGCCGGGCCCGGGCCAGCACCGCCAGTTCGTGGACCACGGTGATGAACCGGTAGCAGGCACCCAGCAGCGCGGCCGTGGCCAGGCCGGTGACCAGGGGGTCGCCGGGGCCCCAGAGGGCCTGCTGGACCAGCACGAAGATGCCGGCCACGAGTACGGTCAGCGCCCCGGCGGTGCTCGACTCGGTGATCGCGGGGCGGATCTCGACGGCCGTGGCCCGGCGTTGCGAGGCCAGGCCGATCAGGGCGGCCGCCACCAGGATCAGCCCCTGGGAGGCGATCGCGCCGTGGGCGTGCCGTCCCTCGCCGAAGACCAGCGGGGCCAGTGCCACCGGCATCGGGAAGGACATCGCCCCGGCCACCAGCCAGGCCCGGGGGTCCCGGGCCAGGCCGCTGATGTTGGCGATCGCCAGGGCCGAGCCGACCAGGACGAAACCGGCCCCGATCAGGGCGTAGCCGGCCTCGGTGCGCCAGAAGGCGAGGGCCGCACCGTCGACGAGCGGGGGCCGGTGCCCGATGTTGGCGATGGCCACGATCAGCATCCAGGCGCCGACGCCGTTGAGCAGGTCGCTGGGGTCGGCCAGGGCGGTGCGCGCGAGTTTCCAGCGCACCAGGCCGAGGTAGAAGAACGGGGCGGCGGCGCAGCAGCCCACGGTGAAGACGATCCAGCCGAGGTCGACCCCGGCCGGGTACGAGCCGTGCGCGAGCATGGCCGCGGACTGCCCGGCCAGCACCGCGAAGGTCTGGATCAGCGAACCCAGCAGCAGGTACCGCCAGGCCTCGGCCTCGGGCCCCTCGCCCGGCCGCCGGCGCAGCAGGAGCACCGTGACCACCGCCAGGTAGCCCGCGAGGCCACAGTTCAGGGCCTCGGCGAGGGCGAACGGGGCGTCGGCGGTGACCGCGACGGTGCTCAGCGCGCCCAGCAGGGTGACGGTGGACAGAAGGAGCCCGGCGACCGAGGCCCAGCGGATCGGATGTCCTGCCCCCATGGCGTACCGGGGCTGCGTCACGGCTCTCCATCGGTCACGGGTACAGGCGGTTGACGGTTCCGCTTCCCGCTCACCCGTCCGGACCGGCGTTCCGTCCTGGCCAGTGTGCAAGGGCCTGAAGACATTTGTGGCGGGGTTGGCCGGGAATCACCAGATGGGAGGATGTGCAGTCGGTGGGCGGTCCTCACTTGAACGGCCGCCCCCTGCGGGTGAGCCGATGGTGTTCCATGGGGGCGACGCAGTTCAGGGGTGGGACGGAGCGGAGCGACGTGCAGCACTCGGACGATGCCCAGGCCGCAACGATCTCGGAACCCGATACGGAACCCGGCGAGGAACTGGGTCAGGGCCGACCGCCCCGCCGGCGCAACCGCCGTCGTCTGGTCCTGATCTCGGCGCTGACCTGCGTGGTGCTCCTGGTGGCGCTGGCCGTGGTCGCCAACCTGGTGCTCACGCAGTACGTGAAGGACGGCGTGGTGCAGGCCCTGCGGTGCGCCACCGGCGACGACACGATCACCCCGAAGGTCTCGCTGGGCGAGCGGCCGATGCTGGTCGAGCTGGCCGCGCGCGAGGTCGAGCAGGTCACCATCAGTGGCCTGGCTCCCGACTCGATGCAGCCCGCCGAGGAAGACGCAGCGGTCGAGGCCTCCCCGGTGGCCGGCGGCGAGCTGAGCATCACCCTGCACGGCCTCGGGCTGGGCGACCCGCCGACCCTGAAGTCGGCCGAGGCCGCGGTGAGCCTGCCCTGGGACAGCCTGGCCGGAGCCCTGGCCGCGCCCGCCGAGGGCTCGGCGGACGACCTGGCCGGTGCCACCCTCGGTGAGCAGGACGGCCTCCTGGCGGTGACCCTGCCGGAAGACGTCGCCGGTCAGCCGTTGCAGGTCCTGGTCAGCCTCGAACCCGACGGCAAACAGATGACGGTGACCCCGCAGTCGATCGTCATCGGTGGTCGCACCATCGGCGTGGGCCTGATCTCGCTCTTCGCCGGCGACCTGCTCAACGACGAGAACGGGGAGAGTCAGCTGAAACCGCGCTCGGTCGACCTGGACCTGCCCGAGGGCGCCACCCTGGAGAAGGTCCGGGTGCAGTCCCAGGGGCTGGCCCTGGACCTGGCCATCGACCCGTCGATGGTCCAGGAGAACGGCGCCGCCGGACGCGACTGCCTGGCCTGATCACCGCCTGATCCCCTGCTCAGGGACGTCTCGGCAGGCGTCGAACGGTTGTTCGACCTAGGGTCTGCGGGCATGAGCCAGAACACACCTGAGACCACCGACGAGAGCGTGGCGGCCAGCACCAGCAAGCCGCCGCAGGAGTGGGTCACCGGCGACGAGCCGCCCACCGGAGCTCAGCTCAGCTACCTGGAGACGCTGGCCCGCGAGGTCGGCGAGGAAATGCCCGCCGACCTGACCAAGGCCCGGGCCTCCGAACTGATCGACGAGTACCGGGCGCGCTCCCCGCGCGTCGAGAGCTGATCGTCGCCAGACTGGCGGCATGAGCCGCAGCCGCACGGTCGGGGTGGAGGAGGAGTTCCTCCTGGTCGACGAGGAGGGGGTGCCGAGCCCGGCCGGGCCCCGGGTGGCCACCGGGGCCGACGAGGGCATCGAGCACGAGCTCCAGCAGGAGCAGGCCGAGACCGGTTCCCGGCCCCGCACCGAGCTCGGCGACCTGGCCCGGGACCTGGACCAGCGCCGACGGAACCTGGCCCGGCGGGCGGCCCGCTCCGGGGTGTCGGTGGCGGGCCTGGGCCTCAGCCCGGTGGCGATCGAGCCCACGCTCTTCCCGGAAGAGCGCTACCGGCACATGGCCGCCAGCTTCGGTCCGACCGCCACCGAGGTGCTCACCTGTGGTGTGCACGTCCACGTCGGCATCGAATCCGAGGCCGAGGGCATCGTCGCGATCAACGGGGTCCAGCCCTGGCTGTCGGTGGTGCTGGCGCTCAGCGCGAACTCCCCGTTCCACCAGGGCGCCGACACCGGCTACGCCAGCTACCGCCGGCAGATCCAGGAACGCTGGCCCAGCGCCGGCCCGACCGCGCCCTTCCGCAATCCGGCCGACTACCACGCGATGGTCGAGACCCTGATCAGCTCGGGGGTCATCATCGACACCGGGATGGTCTACTACGACGCCCGCCTCTCGGCCCGCTACCCCACGGTCGAGATCCGGGTGGCCGACGTGGGCGCCGAACCGGACAGCGCGCTGGTGGTCGCCGCCCTGTGCCGGGCCCTGGTCGACTCGGCCGCGGCCAGCGGTCCCTGGCCGGTGGTGGCCCGGCCCGAACTGCTGCGCGGCGCGGCCTGGCTGGCCTCCCGGCACGGGCTGACCGGCGAACTGCTGGACCCGGTCTCCGGCCAGGCGTTCCCGGCCGCCACCCGGGTGCAGCAGTTGGTCGACCAGGTCCGGCACTCACTGATCCGGCACGGCGACCTGGACCTGGTCGAGAGCAAACTGCACGATCTGCTGGAGCACGGCACCGGAGCCGAGCGTCAGCGGGCGGCCTTCGCCCGCCGGGGCGCCGTCACCGACGTGGTGCTCGACGCGGTGGAGCGCGGCCGCGCCGTCAGCGCGAGCTAGTTCTTACCCAAAGTCTCCCGGATACCGGGCAACAGCTCCTTCTGCGCAGCCTCCACGAACGTCCTTTGCTGGTCGCCCCCGATCTGCACCAGGGCGACGTCGGTGTAACCGGCGTCCTTGAAGGGTTTCAGCGCCTCGATGATCGCCTCGACGTCGGTGCCGCAGGGAATCTGCCCGGCGACGTCCTCCGGGCGGACGAACTGGCTGGCGGCGTCGAACCCGGCGGTCGAGGGCAGTTCGGCGTTCACCTTCCAGCCCCCGGCGAACCAGCGGAACTGCTCGTGCGCCCGGGCCACGGCCGCCTCGCGGTCGGTGTCCCAGGAGACCGGGAGCTGCCCGACCTTGCGCGCCGGGGTGCTGGAGGCGCTCGCCGCGTCCCAGCCCCGGCCCAGTTCCGGATCCGGCTCGGTCGAGATCATCACCTCGGCCTTGGGGGCGAAGGCCTGTACCGACTGGGCCCCGCTGACCGCCACCCCGATCGGCACCCGGGTCTCCGGCAGGTCCCACAGTCTCGCCGAGTCGACGTGGAAGTGCTTGCCGCTGTAGGAGACATAGCCACCGTCGAAGAGTGCGCCGATGATGTCGACGGCTTCGGTGAGCATCTCGTGCCGCACGTTCACCGGCGGCCAGCCACGACCCACGACGTGCTCGTTGAGGTTCTCGCCGGAGCCCAGGCCCAGCGTGAACCGGCCCTGACTGAGCAGCCCCACGGTCGCGGCCTGCTGGGCCACCACGGCCGGGTGGTAGCGCACGGTCGGGCAGGTCACGTACGTCATCAGCTCGATGCTGGAGGTGACCTGACTGACCGCACCGAGCGTGGCCCAGGCGTTCGGGCTGTGGCCCTGGGCGTCGAGCCAGGGGAAGAAGTGGTCGCTCATCACGGCGAGGGTGAACCCGGCCTCCTCGGCAGCGGCCGCGTCGCGGACCAGGCTGCGCGGGTCGGTCTGTTCGCACATCAGGGTGTATCCGACGTTAACCATGCCTGCGACCTTGGCACCCGGCCCTCGGGGCCGCACCCGCAGACGCTTCCGCCGAAGTCCGAAGCGCCGCTGAACCAAGATCTTTCGCACGGAGAGAACCGATTGAGGACGATTGGCACGGGCATCGGGGCCGGCGCCCCTTCGGCGGCCGGTTCAGCAATCCTCGGCGGCTGCCGATGGACTGGCGGGCCCTCCGACGGGGTGGGCTGCGTCATGTCCCCAGAAAGGGGACCGGAAGGCGGCTGTGGTGCGCGGATTCAGATTCACGATCGGCCGGAGACTCGCCCTGCTGGGGGCCATCGGGCTGGCGGTGGCAGTGCTCAGCAACGTGGCGGCGCTGAGCCTCGCCGCCCAGGGCCGCGAACTGCAGGCCGAGGAACGCAGCCACCTGCAGGCCGCTCAGCTGATCCGCCGGCTGGACACCCGGGCCAGCGAGCTGAAGGTCGACGGCTACAAGGCCCTGCTCTCGCCCACCCCCGCCGATCTGAAGCAGGACCTGGCCGACGACACGCAGACCGTGACCGACCTGTTCACCGAGCTGGACGCCCTGCCCCTGCACGAGGACGACAAGCAGATGGTCGACGGCATGCGCGCCGCCTTCGACGAGTACGTGCAGGGCATCTCGGCGGTGATCGACGCCTCGGTGGCCGACCAGACCGCCGCGCGGCTGGACTACGAGGCCATCCAGACCGCGAACGACGCCACCGACGAGGCGGTGGGCAACGCCGCCGACGTGCTCGACGCCGCCGTCGTCGACCTGGAGAAGGAGGCCGACGACACCGCCGCGATGATGACCATGGTGATCACCGTGCTCCTGGTGGCCGGGGCGGTGCTGGTGCTGATCTCCACCCTGCTGCTCTCCCGGGCCATCACCCGCCGGGTCAACCGGGTGGTGCTGGTGACCAAGGGGGTTGCTGCGGGCGACCTCTCGCAGACCATCGACGACCAGGGCAACGACGAGATCGCCGACATCGCAGCAGCGCTGGACGGTGCCACCGGCCGGATCCGCACGGTCTTCGGTTCCATCGGGCGCACCTCCGAGCAGCTGCGCCTGGCCGCCGGCGGGCTGACCGAGGTGGCCGCCGAGGTAGGCCGCTCGGCGAGCCGCACGGCCGAGCAGGCCGAGGTGGTGTCGCGGACCGCGGACGAGGTGTCCACGAACGTGCAGTCGGTGGCCGCCGGCGGCGAGGAGATGACGGTCTCGATCGGGGAGATCGCCCGGAACGCCCAGGAGGCGGCGCGGGTGGCCACCGGCGCGGTGTCGGCCGTGCACACCACCACCGGCACGATGAACAAGCTGGGGGAGTCGTCGCGGGAGATCGGCGACGTGG
>NZ_JAJSOH010000035.1 GCF_021277265.1 Kineosporia rhizophila | reverse complement strand
CTCAGCCCAGCCGATCCGAGACGAGCTCGGCCAGCGAGAAGCCCACCGCGACGGGCAGTGGGCCGGCCAGCACGACGTCGACCAGCGGTGGGGCGGGCGGCACGGACTCGCCCAGCGCCACCAGGAGTGGGACATCGGGCAGCAAGGGTAAGTCGCCGAGCGCCACGGCCAGCGTGGGGACGGGTGGAAGTAGCGGTTCGCCCAGTGCCACCAGGAGTGGGACGTCGGATGGCGGTGAAGGTAAGCAGACGGGCGGCGCAGGCACGGGTAGGGTTGCTGGTTCACCGAGCGCCACCGGGAGTGGGACATCGGGCAGCAGTGAGGGTGAGTCGCCGAGCGCCACGGCCAGCACGGGGACGGGCGGGGGGAGCGGTTCGCCGAGCGCCACGGGGAGTGGAGCATCGGGCGGGGCTGAAGGTAGGCCGTCGAGCGCCACTGTCAGCGCGGGGACGGGCGGGGTTACTGGTTCGCCGAGCGCCACCGGGAGTGGGACGTCCAGCGGCGGCCCGGGTTCGTCCAGTGCAGCCAGGAGCGGGACCTCGGGCAACGCGACCGGGAGTGTTCCACCCGGAGCTTCCTCGGGAGCGAGCACCGGCCACGAGTCATCCGGTGAGCACGGGCAAGGCGACGCCGAGCCCACCACCGGGCCCACCACCCGGCCCGCCGCCCGGCCGACGAGCCGACCCAAGCCGACCGCGGCTGGTGAGCAGACCTCGTCCATTGGTGGTTCTGGTCGTCCGGGCGGCACTTCCACGTTGACCCCCTGCCCGTCGGCGGCAGGGGAGGACGGCACGTCCGAAGCATTGGTGGAAGAGGCTGACGGAAAGGCTCCGGTGGGCCGGGCGGCCGAGGGTAAGGCGGTTCGCGGTAAGGCCGCCGAGAGCAAGGCGGCGCCGGGGGAGGTTCTGGGCTGCTGCGCAGAGGGAGCGCAGGCCGAAGCCGAAGTCGGTGAGAAGCCGGCGGCCAAGGCGCCGGCCACCAAGGGCGGGGCGCCTGAGACCCCGGCCGCGGCGACGACCGGGCCGATTCCCGTGCCCACCTGCCCGTCCTAATTCGCTGCCGACCAGCCATAGGCAGCCGGATGGTTGCCTATTCTGGGGCAGGCGCCTAGGCTGCCGGGTGGTGGAGGAAGTGATGGACGACGAGGTGTTCCGGGCGCTGGCCGATCCCACCCGGCGGGCCCTGCTCGACCGGCTGGCGGAGCGGAACGGGCAGAGTCTCAAAGAGCTGTGCGCCGGGCTGGGCATGGCGCGACAGTCGGTCAGTAAGCATCTGGCCGTGCTGGTGGGGGCCAACGTGGTCACCACGGCGCGCCGGGGGCGCGAGGTGCTGCACTACCTGAACGCCGAGCCGGTCAACGCCATCGCCGACCGCTGGATGTCCAAGTACGACCGGGGCCGGGCTCAGGCCCTGGCCGGTCTCAAACAGGCCTTGGAGGACGGGAACATGCCAGAAAGCAGCGATTTCGTCTACGTCACGTTCATCCGCTCCAGTCCGGAGCGGGTCTGGCGGGCGATCACCGAGCCGGAGTTCACGAAACAGTACTGGGGGGTGGAGTTCCGCACCGACTGGCGCAAGGGCAGCCCGATCGTCTGGAGCTTCCAGGGGATCGAGATGGCCGATCCCGAGCAGGTGGTCCTCGAGGCCGAGCCCTACACCCGGCTCTCCTTCACCTGGCACGCGATCACCCCGGAGTTCGCCGCCAAGGTCGGCATCGACGAGGAGACCCGCGACCGGCTGGTGCGCGAACCCCGCACCACGGCCACCTTCACGCTCGAGCCGCAGGAGGGCGGGGTGACCAAGCTGAGTCTGCTGCACACCGGCCGGCCGGGCAGCAGCATCGTCGAGATGGTCGAGCAGGGGTGGCCGCAGACCCTGGCCAGTCTCAAGAGCCTGCTGGAGACCGGCTCTCCGCTGGAGCAGTAGCCGCCGGAGGCTGGTCGACCGCGCAGTGGTAGGCCGGTTCCGTGCGCGCCGGAACCGGTTTCGTCACCTCGTCGCTCACGCCCAGCCAGGCGATCAGAGCACTGACCGCCATCAGGACCGCGCAGCTGATCACCGCGATGTGGAAGCCGTCGGCCAAGGGGCCGGCGCGGTTGAAGTCGTCGCCCGACAGGCCCATCAGCAGGGGCAGTACGGCCACCGAGAGCAGGCCGGCGGTGCGGGCCACGGCGTTGTTGACGCCGGAAGCCACCCCGGCATGCCGGTCTTCGGCCGCGGCCAGCACGGCTGCGGTGAGTGGGGCCACGGTCAGGGTCAGGCCCAGCCCGAACACCAGGATGCCGGGTAGGGCGTGGGTGAAATAGCCCGCTGCGGGCTCGATCCGGAGCATCAGGAGCAGGCCGCCAGCCATGATTACCGGGCCCACGGTCATCGGACGGCGGGGGCCGATGCGAGCCGCCAGGGCACCGGTGCGGGACGAGAGGGTGAGCATCAGCAGGGTCACCGGCAGCATGGCGGCCCCGGCCTGCAACGGACTCAGCCCGGTGACCACCTGCAGCACCACCGCCAGCAGGAAGAACACTCCGGAGATGGCGGCGTAGAGCGCGAGCGTGACCAGGTTCGCGGCGGTGAACTGCCGGTTGGCGAACACGTCGAGGGGGACCAGGGGGTGCGGGCTGCGGCGTTCGGTCCGGATGAAGAGCACGAAACCGAGGACGCCGGCCAGGCCGGCGATCCAGACCACCGGTTGGTTGCCGGAAGGGGCCGCGATCAGGGCGTAGGTCACGCCGCCGAGCCCGATCGCCCCGGTGACCGAACCCAGCACGTCCAGCCGGCGCGGTGCGCTCGCGTCCAGGGTCTCCGGCACGTGCCGCACGGCCAGGTAGATCACGAAAACCGTGAGTGGCAGGTTGATCAGGAAGATCCAGCGCCAGGACTGCTCGAGCAGCGCCCCGCCCAGCAGTGGCCCGACCGCCGAGGCCACGCCACCCAGACCGGACCAGGCGCCGATCGCCCGGGCCCGGTCCTCCCGGCAGAACGACGCCGAGATCATCGCCAGGCTGCCCGGGGTGAGCAGAGCGCCACCCACGCCCTGGAGGGCTCTGGCGAGCACGAGCGTCTCCAGGTTCGGAGCCACCCCGCACAACAGTGAGGCGACCCCGAACCAGGCCACCCCGAGAACGAAGACCCGGCGGCGGCCGAACCGGTCGCCGAGCGAGCCGCCGAGCAGGATCAGCGCCGCCAGGGTGAGGGCGTAGCCGTTCACCGTCCACTGCAGCCCGGCCACGTCGGCGTCCAGGTCCTGGCCGATCGTGGGCAGGGCCACGTTCACCACCGTGGCGTCCAGGCTCACCACCGCGCTGCCCAGCACCGCCGCGGTCAGCACCCAGCGACCGGCCGGGGTGGCCAACCGCAGTTTCGCGTCGTCTCCCGAAACCGAACCGGACGCCTCTGCCCCGGCGCCGTTCGACCCGTCCTCAATCATGTAACCGAGACTGCCCGAACCCTTAACCCAAGTCGAGCGAAGTCTGGGTGTCCGGGAGCTGCTCACCTACGCTGACCCGCATGGACTACGTGAAGCTCGGACGCACCGGTCTCGATGTCTCCCCGATCTGCCTGGGGTGCATGAGCTACGGCGTCCCGGAACGCGGCCACCACCCCTGGACACTCGACGAGGAGACCAGCCGGCCGTTCATCAAGGCCGCGGTCGAGGCCGGCATCAACTTCTTCGACACCGCCGACATGTACTCCGACGGAACCAGCGAGGAGATCGTCGGCAAGGCGCTGACCGACTTCGCCCGCCGCGACGAGATCGTGCTGGCCACCAAGGTCTTTCACCGGATGCGGCCCGGCCCGAACGGAAGTGGCCTGTCCCGCAAGGCGATCATGACCGGGATCGACGCCAGCCTGCGCCGACTGGGCACCGACTACGTCGACCTCTACCAGATCCACCGCTGGGACCCGGCGACCCCGGTCGAGGAGACGATGGAGGCCCTGCACGACGTGGTGAAGGCCGGAAAGGCCCGCTACATCGGCGCTTCCTCGATGTACGCCTGGCAGTTCGCCAAGGCCCAGTTCACCGCGGAGCTCAACGGGTGGACGAAGTTCGTGAGCATGCAGCCGCACTACAACCTGCTCTACCGCGAGGAGGAGCGGGAGATGCTGCCGTTCTGCGCCGATCAGGGGGTCGGGGTGATCCCGTGGAGCCCGATGGCCCGGGGCCGGCTCACCCGCGACTGGGACTCCGGCAGCAACCGGCAGCAGACCGACGAGGTGCTGCAGGCGCTCTACCAGGAGGGTGACCGCCGGATCGCCGAGGCGGTGGCCGAGGTGGCCGCCGCCCGGGGAGTGCCCCGAGCTCAGGTGGCCCTGGCCTGGGTGGCCCGCAACCCGGTGGTCACCGCACCGATCATCGGGGCGACGAAGCCGCAGCACCTGACCGACGCGGTCGAGGCGCTGAGCCTGGAGCTGAGCGACGAGGAGGTGGCCCGGCTGGAGGCGCCGTACACCCCTCATCCGGTGGCCGGTCACTGATACCCCACGATGTCTTGTTGTGGCTGATCATGCTCCCCTACGGTGGGTGATGACTTAGGGGCGATCTGACGGCGAAGTCGCCGTTAGTCACGAAAGGGTCTCGCCGCGTTGTGCCGGTTGTCCGGATCATGACGGGACATTCCGCGGTCGTTAACCATTCGGTCAGCCCTTGGCCGCTCCGTGCCCCCGGTGAGGCCGCCCGTGTCCATGTCACTGTGTTCAGCGTTCAACTACGCGGGGGTACAGGTGCCTGAGGAGGCTCGAAACACGTGAAGAAGGTCATGCGCGGATTCGGCGCGACTGTGGCGATGGGCGCGCTCGTCGCCCTCGCCGCCTGCGCGCCGCCGAGTGACGACGACAGCAGCGCGAGCGGCGAGGGGGGCGTCTCCGCGGCCGCCGCCACCTCCGCCGAGGAGTTCGGTGGCCTGGAGGCCCTGGTCGAGGCGGCCAAGAAGGAGGGCAAGGTCAACACCATCGCCCTGCCCGACAACTGGGCGAACTACGGCGAGATCAAGGCCGCGTTCACCGAGAAGTACGGCATCGAGGTGGTCTCGGACAAGCCCGACGCGGCCAGCCAGGACGAGATCAACGCGGTCAAGACCGAGAAGGGCCGCAGTTCGGCCCCGGACGTGCTGGACATGGGCGGTGCGGTCACCCTGGCCAACACCGACCTCTACGCCCCCTACAAGGTGGCCACGTTCGACGAGATCCCGGCCGCCCAGAAGGACCCGAACGGCCTGTGGGTCAACGACTACGGCGGCTACATGTCGATCGGGTACGACTCCAGCAAGTTCGACTCGATCGCCTCGCTGGACGACCTGCTCGACCCGAAGTTCAAGAACAGCGTCGCCCTGAACGGTGACCCGACGCAGGCTGGGGCCGCGTTCAGCGGGGTCGCGATGGCTGCGCTCGGCAACGGCGGCTCGGCCGACGACGTGAGCAAGGGCGTCGACTTCTTCGGTGAGCTGAAGAAGGCCGGCAACTTCGTCCCGGTGCAGGCCTCCCCGGCCACGATCAAGAGCGGCGAGACCCCGGTCGTCTTCGACTGGGACTACCTGAACGCCGCCCAGGTCTCGGAGAACCCGAACTGGAAGGTCGTCGTCCCCGAGGGCGCGGTGCTGGGCAGCTACTACAACCAGGCGATCAACAAGGACGCCCCGCACCCGGCCGCCGCGCGGCTGTGGCAGGAGTTCCTGTTCTCGGACGAGGGCCAGAACCTGTGGCTCAAGGGCGGTGCCCGCCCGGTCCGCATGGAGGCGATGACCGAGGCCGGCACCATCGACAGCGCGCTGGCCGAGGCCCTGCCCGCGGTCGAGGGCGAGCCGGTGTTCCTGACCACGGAGCAGACCGAGGCCGCCACCAAGACCCTGACCGAGACCTGGGCCAAGGCGATCGGCTGACGTCGTGACGTCACTCGAGGTCCCACCCGCCGGCCAGTCCACCCGGACTGGCCGGCGGTTCTCTCTCAGCTGGCTCGGCGTGGTGCCGTTCTTCGCCTACGTCGGGCTCTTCCTGCTGCTGCCGACCGCCCTGGTGGTGATCCAGGCGTTCGGTACCGAGGACGGCCGGCCCACCCTGGCGAACGTCCAGGCGCTCGGCGAGAGCTACGTGCTGACCGCCTTCTGGCGCAGCATCCAGCTCTCCTTCACCACCGCCGCGATCGGTGCCGTCTTCGGCGCGGTGCTGGCCTATCTCGTGGCCACCGGCCCGGCCGACGGCCTGGTGCGGCGCACGGTCACCGCGGTGGCCGGGGTGCTGGCCCAGTTCGGCGGGGTGACCCTGGCGATCGCGTTCATCGTGAGCGTGGGCAACCAGGGCCTGCTGACCGTGCTGCTGCGCGACGCCGGCCTGGACGTCTCCGGCGGCTGGCTGTACGAGCTCAGCGGTCTGGTGGTGGTCTACCTGTACTTCCAGATCCCGCTGATGGTGCTGGTCTTCCTGCCCGCCCTGGACGGGATCAAGCCGCAGTGGCGCGAGGCCACCGAGAGCCTGGGCGGCGGAACCTGGGTGTACTGGCGGCATGTCGCCGGACCCCTGCTGACCCCGCCGTTCCTGGGGGCCTTCCTGCTGCTGTTCGCCAACGCGTTCGCCGCCTACGCCACCGCGGCCGCACTGATCAGCCAGGGCGGGATCATCATCCCGCTGCAGATCCGCGCGGCGATGACCAGTGAGACCGTGCTCGGCCAGGAGAACGTGGCCAAGGCCCTGGCGCTCGGCATGGTGATCGTGGTGGCCGTGGCGATGGCGCTCTACTCCTGGATGCAGCGGAGGTCCTCACGATGGCTGCAGTAACGGCCCTGGTGCCCGAGACCGAGAAGCCGACCGAACGGGGGCCGGGCCTGCGCGCCCGTTCGGCCAAGCGCGCCCGGGTCACCCGGGCCCTGCTGATGGTGCCGTTCGCGCTCTTCTTCGCGGTGCCGCTGCTGGCCCTGGTGGAGTTCAGCACCCGGGCCACCGACCTGTACGGCGAGCGCACGCTCGAGGCCTGGCGGGCGATCGGTGACAACCCGGAACTGCTGACCGCACTGCGGGACTCGCTGCTGCTGGCCCTGCTGACCTCGGTGGTGGCACTGGCCCTGCTGGTGCCGACCATGGTCTGGGTGCGGCTGCGACTGCCGAAACTGCAGCGCGTGGTGGAGTTCCTGTGCCTGCTGCCGCTGACCATCCCGGCGCTGGTGCTGGTGGTGGGGCTCGGCCCGATCTACCTGTGGATCGCGTACTTCACCCCTGACGCCTACGACTCCTCGCCCCTGGTGCTGGTTTTCGTCTACGTCGTGCTGGTGATGCCGTACATGTACCGTTCGCTCGACGCCGGACTGCAGGCGATCGACGTGCGCACGCTGAGCGAGGCCGCCCGCAGTCTGGGCGCCGGCTGGTTCACCGTGATGGTGCGGGTGATCCTGCCGAACATCACCTCCGCGGTGCTCAACGCCTCGCTGCTGGCGGTCGCCCTGGTGCTCGGTGAGTTCACCGTGGCCTCGCTGCTCAACTACGACAACCTGCAGGTGGCGATCAACCTGCAGGCCCAGGCCAGTGTCGGGGTGGCGGTCGCGCTGTCCGCGGCGGCCCTGGCGTTCGTGTTCGTCCTGCTGTTCGCGCTGTCCTTCGTCGGCCGCCGCCGCTCAACCGCTGAGGAGAAGTAGACGTGACCGAAACCCTCACCCGAGCCGGGGTCGAGGTGCGGCTGGAGGGCCTGCGTCGTCAGTACGGCTCGGTGACCGCCCTGGACGGCCTCGACCTGACCATGGAGCCGGGCGAGTTCATCGCCCTGCTCGGCCCTTCCGGGTGCGGCAAGACCACCGCGCTGCGGCTGCTGGCCGGCCTGGAGGACGCCGACGAGGGACGGGTGGTGGTGGGCGGTAAAGACGTCACCGGGCTGCCCACCAACAAGCGCGACATGGGCATGGTGTTCCAGGCCTACTCGCTGTTCCCGCACATGACCGCCCGCCAGAACGTGGCCTTCGGGATGCGGCTGCGCAAGGTCGGCGAGGCCGAGCGCAACCGGCGGGCGGGCGAGATGCTCGAGCTGGTGGGGCTCTCCGCCCAGGCCGACCGCTACGCCCACCAGATGTCCGGCGGTCAGCAGCAGCGGGTGGCGCTGGCCCGGGCGCTGGCCATCCGGCCCACCGTGCTGCTGCTCGACGAGCCGCTCTCGGCCCTGGACGCCAAGGTCCGGGCCAGCCTGCGCGACGAGATCCGGCGGGTGCAGCTGGAGGTCGGCATCACCACCCTGTTCGTCACCCACGACCAGGAGGAGGCGCTCGCCGTCGCCGACCGGGTCGGAGTGATGAACGCCGGCCGGCTGGAGCAGCTGGGGGCGCCGACGGAGATCTACGCCAGCCCGGCCACGCCGTTCGTGGCCGAGTTCGTCGGTCTGTCGAACCGCCTCCCGGCCACCGTGAGCGGCGGTATCGCAGACGTTCTCGGGGCTCGTCTGCCGGTCGTCACGGCGTCGGCCGAGGGCAGTGGCTTCGCGCTGGTGCGGCCGGAGGCCGTGGAGCTGGCCCCGACCACCGACTCTGCGGCCGGTGACCCGCTGGTCGGGCCGGTGGTGGCGGTGTCGTTCCTGGGCGCGGTCACCCGGATCACGGTGGACCTGGGGGAGCACGGCAAGGTGCTGGCCCAGCTGCCCACCTCGCAGGCCGTCGGGTTCACACCGGGCGACACCGCCCGGGTCTCCTTCCGCTCCGACCCGATCCTGGTGGTCAAGGGCTGATTCAAACTGAGGACGGCGCTGGGTCACCACCCAGCGCCGTTTTCGGTTTGCGGGTTCAGAGGAAGGCGTCCAGGCCGAGTTTGACCGCGAGCCCCAGTCCGGCCAGCGCGATCAGGATGCGCAGAGGTCCGGCGGGGGCGTGACGGATGACCATCGGGCCGATCCGCCCGCCGATCAGGCAGCCGATCGCCAGCGGTAGGCAGTGCGCCCAGTCGACCGGGCCGAAGAGCGCGAAATAGACTGCGGCGACGACGTTCGCGGCGGTGAGCACCATGGTGCGCACGGCACTGGAGCGAGCCAGGCTGAGGCCGGTGAAGCCGAGGACCAGGGCCAGCAGCATCACTCCGGCCGCCGCTCCGAAATAGCCTGCGTAGATGCCGACGAAGAAGGTGCCGATCCGGAAGGCCCGTGACGGGTCGACCTTCGGTGGGTTCGGGCTGACGTCGGCAGCCGTGTGCGGGATCTCGTCGGCCGGGATGTCCCCGAGGGCCGAATCGGCCGAGGTGGCCGAAGCGGCCGGTGTGGTGCGGATCAGCACGCCCAGGGCGGCCGCGGCGATCAGGATCGGCACCACCCGCTCGAGCAGTTCCGACGGGGTGAGCAGCAGCAGGATGCTGCCGACGATCCCGCCGGGCACGGCCGAGTAGAGCAGTTGCCGCACCAACCGGCCTTGCCCGCGCAGCTCCGGCCGGGACCCCAGGGCGGTGCCCACGCCGGAGAACACCAGGGCCACCGTGTTGGTGACGTTGGCGGTGGTCGCGGGCAGCCCGGCGGCCAGCAGGGCCGGATAACTGACCAGCGAGGCCAGCCCGGCGATACTGCCGGTGAGCCCACCGCCGACGCCGGCCAGGACCAGCAGGAACCAGGTGCTCACGCTCATCGCAGCACCGAGACCCGGGCCGGGTCGCGCAGGTCGGTGCCCGCCTGCAGCCACAGCTCCCGCAGGTGCCCGGTGCCGCGGGCGCGGGCCAGCGCGGCCTCGTCCGGGGTCATCGGGAGCACGGGGAAGAACCGGACCGGTTCTACGCCCTCACCCACCTGACGCAGGTCGAGATCGGGAACGAGCCCACCGGCGTCCCCAAGCATCACTGCAGTGGTCCGGGCTCCTGGCCAGAGCGGTTGCTGCAGGTCAAGGGTGGCGCCGGCCGCCAGGACCAGGCCCTCGACCTGTGGGGTGGCGGCGAGCACGGCGAGGGTGCGCAGCACTTCGTCGCGGGCGGCGCTGAGGCTCAGGACCAGTTCGGCGCGCGGCCCGCGCACCGGGTCGATCACCGCGGCGGTGGGCGGGTGCATCGGGGCGTGGCTGACCCCGACGGTGGCGTAGCGGACCAGGCCGGACGGATCGGGGCCGAAGCGGTCGACCTCGAGCGGCTGGGTGCCCAGGAAGGTGATCGAGGCGGTGGCCACCGGACCGGGGAAGGTGGCCGCCAGGTGGGAACGGACGAGCTGCGAGACGGCGGGCACCGGGGCATTCCATCACGAGCGCCGCTCAGGGCATCAGGGCGTTCAGCCGCGGAGAGACGTTGAAGCCGGCGTCGAGGGCCGGGCCGGTGATCGCCTGCAGCCGGGCCACGACCGGGCCCGGCCGGGTGCCCTCGGGGCTGATCCACACCCGGTCGCGGGGCAGGCCGTGCGCCCTGACCAGGCTCGACACCGTGGCGATGTCCTCCACCTCGCGCACCACGAAGGAGAAGTCGACATCCAGGCGCCGGGCCAGCCGGCCCCACAGCACCAGGATGTCGCCGTTTAGCCGGGCCCACGCCGGATCGCCGGAGTGGGCCAGCTTGGGTGAGACGGTGACCCAGCTGACCCCGCGCAGGGTCTGCTCGGTCGGGGCGATGGTGCCGTTGGTCTCCAGCCCGATCTCGTTGCCGGACAGCGCCGCCAGCAGGTAGGGCCAGGCCGGGCTGGTCTGCTGCATCAGCGGTTCACCGCCGGAGATCACGATGGTGCTCGGCCGGCAGGCCAGCGCCTCCTCGGTGATCTCCGAGATGGTCCACATCGCCAGCTCGCGGCTCAGGTCGTAGCGCGCCGCGTCCCAGGTGTAGGCCGAGTCGCACCAGGAGCAGGCCAGGTTGCAGCCGCCGAGCTGGATCACCGAGGTGCGGCGACCGGAGGCGGACCCCTGACCGTGGATCACCGGGCCCATCACCCCGGCCACGGAGAGCGTCAGGTCGCCGGTCATCCCGGCGGCTCAGCCGGGGCCGTCACGAACTGCTCATATCCAGTCACCTCCGCGACCGTTCATCGTGCCACCATGCAGGGGTGGACGTCGATGCTCAGTTGCTGCACCGCGCCCGGCTGCTGCTGGCCGGTGAGCTCGAACCGGTCCTGCCCCGGGCCGCGGCCACCGTCGCGCTGATCCGGGACACCCCCGACGGCCTGCAGGTTTACCTGCTGCGCAGGCAACCCCGGATGGCCTTCGCGGCGGGGATGTACGTGTTTCCGGGCGGTTCGGTGGACGCTTCGGACTCCTCGGTCGAACTGGAGACGTCGGTCACGGGCTGGGTGGGCCCGGCGCCTTCGGTGTGGGCCGGCTGGTTCGGGACGGACGAGGTCACCGCGGCCTCGCTGGTGCGCGCGGCGGTGCGCGAGACCTTCGAGGAAGCGGGAGTCCTGCTGGCGTCGTCCATGAATTCCGAGGCGACCACCGCCTCGTTGACCGAGACCGAGCGGGCCGATCTGGAGGCCGGCCGGATCTCCCTGTCCGGCCTGCTCGCCCGTCACCACCTGGCCCTGCGGGCCGACCGGCTGGCTCCGTTGCAGCACTGGATCACCCCCGAGCCGGAACAGCGCCGCTACGACACCTGGTTCTTCGTGGCCGCGTTGCCCGAGGGGCAGGAGCCGCGGGAGGCGGGCACCGAGGCCGATCGGCGGGTCTGGCTGAGTCCGGCGCAGGCTCTGGACGCCGGCCTGACTCTGATGCCGCCCACCCGCGCGGCACTCACCGAACTGGCTCGCCACGGCACGGTGGCCGAGGCGCTGCAGGCCCTGGTCGCCGAACGCGAGATCGAGACGGTGACTCCGCGCTTCGAGATCGTCGGTGACCGGGTGGCGTTCTTCAGGGACTGACCACGGCTTCTTCCCGGCGCAGGAGCACGGCCAGGGCGATCAGGAGAGCGGCCGCGATCACCAGCAACGTGATGTCGTGGCCCGCGAGGAACCGATAACGGACGATCGGCACGGCGGTGAGGGCAAGCACGAGGACGCTTCGGGGCACCGAACACCGGGAATGCAGCAGCCCGATCCCGATCACCACGGCGATCAGGAACGGGTACCAGTAGTAGGACAGCATCAGGGGGTCGAACAGCAGCCGGGCCAGCAGTACCGCGAGCGGTCCGGCCCAGATCAGGTCCGGGCGCCGGCCCAGGGCCAGTGCCGCGCCCGCGCCGGCCGCACCGGCGGCCAGACCCTGCAACAGCCGCAGCGGCCAGGAGAAATGGTCGAGGCCGGGGTTCAGCGAGCTGACCAGGGTGCCCGGCAGGACGGCCCACTCGAGCTCGAACATCTCGAACCGGCCGGCGGCCACGAACGGCAGGTAGCAGGCTACGGCCGCGACCGCGAAGGCGGCGCAGCCCACGACCAGCCGGACCGGGCGGCGTTCGGTGAGCAGCAGCCCGGCCGCCAGCACCCCCCACGGCTCCCAGCCTGCCGAGAGGCCGATCACGACCCCTGCCGCGACGGTTCGGCCCCGCACCGCCAAGGAGGCTCCGAGCACCCACATCAGCGCCACGCCGAACTGGGCCAGGTGGCCGCCCAGAAGGAACACGTAGGGGACGGCGGTGAGGACCGCGGCGACTCCGGCGGCCAGTTCCATTGCCGGAGAAGCAGATCGGCCGTGAACGCGGCGCAGATGGCGGACCAGGAGAAGGGCTCCGGCGACCAGAGCGGCCCCGAGCGTGGCGCGCAGCCAGAGCTGCCCCTCCAGCCCTTCCCGTACGTAGGCGGCCTGGTGCTGGTGGTCGAACGGGAACAGCGCCCAACTGCCGAGCAGCTCCAGCGGACCGGCCTGCATCCAGGGGTCGGCGTAGATCCCGGAGAACCGGCCCAGCAGGATCTGCTTCCCGGCGCGGGCGAAGCGGATGAAGTCGGCCGGCATCAGGCCGCCGTTCGCGATCGGGGCGGCGCCCTGCACGGCGCCGATCACGCACAGCAGCCAGCGCAGGCGCACGGCCAGGTGCAGCGCCGGGGCCAGGCCGTCGAGGTGCCGGCCGACCTTGAACAGCGGGGTCAGCGGGGGGACGGTGCCGGTCGCCACCTGGTGAGGTTCGGCGACCGGCTCACCCGTCTTTACTTACCGGGGTAGGACTTGCGGAACTGCTTGCGCTCGCCGAACCCGCTGCGGGCGCGCTGCGGCGGCGGGCCGTCGGTCTTGGTCAGCTGGATCAGCTTGCCCGAGATCCGGGTCTGGGTGAGCGCCTCGACGGTCTCCCGCGAGAGGTTGGCGGGCAGTTCGACCAGGGTGTGGTCGGCCTGGATGTCGATGTGCCCGAAGTCGCCCCGGCCCAGGCCACCCTCGTTGGCGATGGCCCCGACGATGGCGCCGGGCTGCACCCGGTGGCGGCGGCCGACGGAGATCCGGTACGTGGCCAGGGGGACGTCTCCGCGGGGACGCCGGGGCCCGGCCACGCGGGGAGCCGGACGGCCGTTGCGGTCGCGGACCCCGTTGGGCTCACGAGCCGGCCGACGGGCCGACGGCGGCGGGTCGGGGGGCAGCAGGAACGACTTGCCGTCCTGGGCGATCACCGCCAGGGCGGCCGCCACCGCGGCGGCGGGCACGTCGTGCTCGGCGATGTACTCCTCGATCAGCCCCCGGAAGACCGCCGCCTCGGGGCTGTCCAGGTTGGCCTTGATCGAGTCGGTGAACTTGGTGACCCGGGTCGAGTTCACGTCGTCGACCGAGGGCAGCGGCATCTCCTCGATCGTCGAGCGGGTGGCCCGCTCGATCGAGCCGAGCAGCCGCTTCTCCCGCGGGGTGACGAACAGCAGCGCCTCGCCCGAACGCCCGGCCCGGCCGGTGCGGCCGATCCGGTGCACGTACGACTCGCTGTCGTGCGGGATGTCGTAGTTGACCACGTGGGTGATCCGCTCGACGTCGAGACCGCGGGCGGCCACGTCGGTGGCCACCAGGATGTCGAGCTGGCCGGACTTGAGCTGGCCGATCGTGCGCTCGCGCTGCTGCTGGGCCAGGTCGCCGTTGATCGCGGCGGCGGAGAAGCCGCGCGAGCGCAGGCGCTCGGCGAGTTCCTCGGTGGCCTGCTTGGTGCGGACGAAGATGATCATCGCCTCGAAGTCCTCGACCTCGAGGACCCGGGTGAGGGCGTCCAGCTTCTGCTGGTGCCCCACGAAGATGTAGCGCTGCCGGGTGTTGGTCGAGGTCACCGTGCGGTTGGCCACGGTGATCTCGGCCGCGTCGGTGAGGTACTTCTTCGAGATCCGGCGGATCTGCGGCGGCATGGTGGCCGAGAACAGCGCCACCTGCTTCTGCTCCGGCGTGGTGGCCAGGATGGTCTCCACGTCCTCCTGGAAGCCCATCTGGAGCATCTCGTCGGCCTCGTCCAGCACCAGGTACTTCAGCTGGGACAGGTCGAGGGTGCGCTTCTCCAGGTGGTCGATCACCCGTCCGGGCGTACCGACCACGATGTGCGCGCCGCGCTTGAGGCCGCTGAGCTGGACCCCGTAGCTCTGGCCGCCGTAGATCGGCAGCACGTGCAGCCCGGGGATGTGGTGGGAGTAGCGGCCGAAGGCCTCGGCCACCTGCAGGGCGAGCTCGCGGGTGGGGGCCAGCACGAGGGCCTGCGGGGCGCGCTGCTCCAGGTCGATCCGGCTGAGCACGGGCAGCGCGAAGGCGGCCGTCTTACCGGTACCGGTCTGGGCCAGGCCGACCAGGTGGCGGCCCTGCATCAGAGGTGGGATGGCGGCCGCCTGGATGGGCGACGGCATCTCGTAGCCGACGTCGCTGAGGGCTCGCAGCACCCGCTCGTCGATCCCGAGGTCGGCGAACGTGGGCTGGGCCTCGCCCGGCTGTGCTACCTCGGCGGTGGTTTCGGGGGAGTCCGCGTGGTCTTCCGGCGTGTCGCGGACGGCGGGATCGGTGTTCATCGCCCACCAATCTACGGAGCCGGAGGGCTTCCTGCACAACGCGGGCCCCGGGAACCGACTTGTCCCGGGGCCCGCGGTTGTGCAGCGGCTTTGTCCGATCACCCTGCGCTAGCTAGTCACCCGCCAGGGAAGCGGGCTCACCGGATGCGGCCGGCGGGGGTGCGTCCGGGGTCCGGTCGACCGTGTAGTCCTCGGGCCGGGTCGCGTCGCCGGTGTCCGTGGCACCCGTTCGCCGTAGGACCAGGGTGAGCAGGGCGGCGACGACGAGGTTGGCCGCGACCGCGACGAACCCGACGTAGATCTGCTTCTCGGTGTCGAACCCGGCCAGCGAGAGCCGGTAGGCCGAGCCGCCGAAGTGCTCCTTGCCGTTGTTCGGGTTCGGGATCTGGTAGAGCATCCCGATCCCGACCGCCAGCCCGGCGACCAGCCCGCTGCTCAGCGCCCACGGGTGGAACCAGCGCGTGTACACCCCGATCGCCACCGCGGGCAGCGTCTGCAGGATCAGCACGCCGCCGATCAGCTGCAGGTCGATGGCGAACTGGGGGTCGAGGAAGAGGATCACCGCGACCGCCCCGACCTTCACCACCAGCGAGGTGATCTTGCTGACCGAGGCCTCCTGCTTCGGGGTGGCGTCCCGGCGCAGGTACTCCTTGTAGACGTTGCGGGTGAACAGGTTGGCCGCCGCGATCGACATGATCGCGGCCGGGACCAGGGCCCCGATGCCGATCGCGGCGAAGGCCACGCCGGTGAACCAGCTCGGGAACATCTGGTCGAACAGCAGCGGCACGATCGTGTTCGTGTCGGTCTTGCCCTCGCTGGTGACCGGCTTGATCCCGGCCGCCAGGGCCATGTAGCCGAGCAGCGCGATCAGCCCGAGCAGGAAGCTGTAGGCCGGCAGCGCCGACATGTTCTTCTTGATCGTGTCCCGGTCCTTCGCGGCCAGCACGCTGGTCAGCGAGTGCGGGTAGAGGAACAGGGCCAGGGCCGAGCCGAGCGCCAGGGTGATGTACTGCAGCTGGTTGTTCGCGTTCAGCAGCAGGCTGCCCCGGGGCTGGCCGGTGTTCGGGTTCTCCTGGGCCAGCGCCTGCTCGGCGCCGCCGAAGATCGCGTCCCAGCCGCCGAGCTTGTAGGGGATCACGATCACCGCCACGATGATCACGATGTAGATCAGCGTGTCCTTGACGAAGGCGATCAGCGCCGGCGCGCGCAGGCCCGAGTTGTAGGTGTAGAGCGCCAGGATCAGGAACGCGATGATGATCGGCAGGTGCCCGTGCACCCCCATCACCTTGAGCACCGCCTCGATGCCGACCAGCTGCAACGCGATGTACGGCATGGTGGCGACGATGCCGGTCAGTGCGACCAGCAGAGCCAGGGTGGGGGAGCCGAACCGGCCGCGGACGAAGTCGGCCGGGGTGACGTAGCCGTGCCGGTAGCTCACCGACCACAGCCGGGTGAGCACCAGGAAGGCCAGCGGGTAGATCAGGATCGTGTAGGGCACGGCGTAGAAGCCGATGGCCCCGGCCGAGAACACCAGCGCCGGCACCGCGACGAAGGTGTAGGCGGTGTACAGGTCGCCGCCGAGCAGGAACCAGGTGATCCAGGCGCCGAAGTTACGCCCGCCCAGCCCCCACTCGTCGAGGTGGTCGAGCGACTCGGCGCGCCGCCAGCGGGCGGCCACGAAGCCCATCACCGAGACCAGGGTGAAGAGCAGGACGAAGACGACGATCTCGACGACGTGGTCGGAAGCCTCCGGCATCGGCTCAGCCCCTCCGCCTGGTGCGGTTGTAGACCAGCGCGGTGCAGCCCACCCCGAGCAGCACGAAGAGCAGCTGCAGCCAGTAGAAGAGCGGGAAGCCGAACAGGGCCGGCGTCTCGTGGTTGAACAGCGGGGTGCTCAGCGGGATCACGATCGGGATCAGCAGCACCCAGTTCCACGGGCTGCGGTCGGTCTGCTGCACGGTCGAACGATCCGGACGCGGATCCTCCGGAGGCTGCGTGGACGACATCGTCCGGCTCCCCTCACTCACACGACGGCCAGGGCGACTGACTGTCTATCAGGTCACAGTTTGTCCGCCAAGAGTTGCGGGCCATGGACCGTGGGTGAGATCCGAATGTTATTCGTGGCAGTTCAGGCCGGTTCGGAGACGGCCTTGAGGATCAGGGCCAAGGAACGGCGGCAGGCGTCCAGACCGGCCTTCTCGCCCGCCGCGGCGCTGCTGCCCGGCTCGGCCGGGAACCACATGTGCGTGGTGCCGGTCTCGTAGCCGGCGATCAGCAGGGTCAGCGCGTCGCCGGTGTCGACCCGCAGCCGGCGGCCGGCCCGGCCCAGCCCGGCCACCACCAGGCGGGCCAGCTCGTCGTGGAACGGGGCCATCGCCTTCTGCAGCACCGGGGCCTGCTCCGGATTACGCACCATGTACAGGCCGATCTCGGTCTCCATCAGCCGGGACTGCCGGTCCACCGGGTTGGCCGCGAGCACCTTGTCGACCAGGTCGTCGATCACGTCCGCGCCCTCGGGGGCCGGGGTCTGCTCGGTCTCGTCGAGGATCTTGCGGATGCCCTCCAGCAGGGACTGGTGCTTCTCCTGCATCAGGGCGTAGAGCAGGTCCTCCTTGGTGGAGAAGTTCGAGTAGAAGGCGCCGCGGGTGAACCCGGCCTCCTCGCAGATCGCCTCCACGCTGGCCCCGTTGGCCCCCCGCTCGGCGATCACCGTGGTCGCGGCGGCGAGCAGGCGCGCTCGGGTGGCGGCCCGGCGGGGGCTGATCCGCTCGGTCCGGCCACTGTGGGTCTGCGGCTCGCTCACGGAGTGTTTCCTCGGCTTCCTGGTTCATCCCGGCTCGCGCCGCCCCGGGCCGGACGGCGCGACCGTCAGTGTCTCTCAGTCGGCCCGATCGGGCAGTACCGCGACGCCGGCCGCGGAGGGCGCCGGGCACCGGCAGGATCCGCCGGATACATTAGTGTATTCAATACAGTTCTGTATCGAACCTGTTCAGCCGCACTTCTGGTGGGACGGCAAGGGAGAAGATGTATGTCCACGCTGCTCTACGCGCTCGGCCGGCGCGCCTATCGGGGCCGTCGTGCGGTCCTCGCCGTCTGGGTGGTGGTCCTGATCGCGCTGGCCGCCGGGGCGGCCACCCTCGGCACCGGCACCAAGGAGGAGTTCCGGATCCCGGGGACGGCCTCGCAGGACGCGCTCGACGACCTCGGCGAACGATTCCCCGAGCTGAGCGGCGGGCAGGCCCAGGTCGTGGCGGTGGCTCCCGAGGGCTCCTCGGTCACCGCGGAGTCCGTGCAGCAGGCGGTCCAGGCCTCGCTGGCCGCCATCGCCGAGGTGGACGGCGTCACCGCGGTCGTGGACCCGTACAACGAGCAGGTCCGCGGGGCGATCTCGGCCGATGGCCAGGTGGCGCTGGGCACGGTGCAGGTGGAGGCCGGCTGGCGCGAACACCAGGACACGCTGCGCGAGGACATCGAGGCCGCGGCCGCGCCGATCGAGAAGGCCGGAGGCACGGTCGAGTTCGGTGGTGAGGTGTTCGCCGTCGCCCTGCCCGAGGTCACCCCGACCGAGGCCGTCGGCGTGGTGGTCGCGCTGGTGGTCCTGATCGTCACCTTCGGCTCGGTCCTGGCCGCCGGTCTGCCGCTGATCACCGCGCTGCTCGGGGTGGGCGTCGCGATGGCCGCGATCTTCCTGGCCACCCCGGTGGTCGACGTGTCCAGCACGGTGCCGCTGCTCGCGCTGATGATCGGCCTGGCGGTCGGCATCGACTACGCCCTGCTGATCGTCTCTCGGCACCGTGACCAGCTGCACGAAGGGCTGGAGCCGGAGGAGTCGGCGGCCCGGGCGGTGGCCCGGGCCGGGTCGGCGGTGGTCTTCGCCGGGCTCACCGTGATCATCGCGCTGGTCGGCCTGGCCGTGGCCCGCATCCCCTTCCTGACCGTGATGGGCGTGGCCGCGGCCGGGGCGGTCCTGGTGGCCGTGCTGGTCGCGCTCACCCTGCTGCCCGCCCTGCTCGGATTCCTCGGTGGCCGGCTGATTCCCAAGGCCAGGGGCGAGGGGCAGGAGCGTCACGGCTTCGCCGACGCCTGGCTGAACACCGTGATCCGTTGGCCCGTGGTCACCGTCCTGCTCGTGGTGGTCGGGCTCGGCCTGCTCGCCGTGCCCGCCAAGGACCTGCGTCTGGCCCTGCCCGACAACGGCACCGCGGCCGCCGAGACCACCCAGCGTCAGGCCTTCGACCTGGTCGCCGACCACTTCGGCCCCGGGGCCAACGCCCCGCTGCTGGTCACCGCCGACCTGCCGGCGGGCAGCGATCCGCAGCAACTGCTCGGCGCCCTGGCCGGTGGGCTGGGCGCCCTGCCCGGGGTCGCCGGGGTGAGCTCGGCGGCGGTCAACCAGGCCGGCGACCTGGCGGTGGTGGCCCTGGTCCCCTCCGGCAGCGCCACCTCGGCGCAGACCTCCGACCTGGTGCAGGAGATCCGCGACGCCGACGCCGAGTACGAGGAGAGGTACGGCGTGCAGGTCGGGGTGACCGGGCAGACCGCGATCGCGATCGACGTGTCCGACCGGCTGGCCGACGCCTTGGTGCCGTTCGGCATCCTGGTCGTCGGGCTCTCCCTGGTGCTGCTGGGCGCGGTCTTCCGTTCGGTCGCGGTCCCGGTGAAGGCCGCTCTGGGCTACCTGCTCTCGGTCGGCGCCTCGTTCGGGGTGGTCGCCGCGGTGTTCGAATGGGGTTGGCTGGCAGACCTTCTCGGCGTGCAGCGGGTCGGCCCGGTGATCAGCTTCATGCCGATCCTGCTGATGGGTGTGCTCTTCGGCCTGGCCATGGACTACGAGGTCTTCCTGGTCGCGCGGATCCGGGAGGAGTTCGTCCGCACCGGTGACGCCCGGCGGGCGCTGCAGCTGGGCTACGCCGGCGGTTCGCGGGTGGTCACCGCGGCCGCGCTGATCATGGTCTCGGTCTTCGCCGCCTTCGTGCCCGAGGGCGATGCCCAGATCAAGCCGATCGCCCTGGCCCTGGCGGTCGGGGTGTTCGTGGACGCCTTCGTGGTCCGGATGATCCTGGTCCCGGCGGTGCTGGCGCTGATGGGCCGGGGCGCCTGGTGGATCCCGGGTCGGCTGGACCGGATTCTGCCGCACCTGGACGTGGAGGGCGAGGGTCTGGACCAGCGGCTCGAGGCTCAGGACAAGAACGAGCCGAGCACGGTCTGACCGGCGAGCCGGGGGCCCGGTGAACGCACTGTGTTCGCCGGGCCCCCGGCGTCTGCTGGCCTGGACGAGTGACTACGGGACTTTGCGTCACCTGCGCGGGTCTTCGGTGTTTCAGTAGGCGCAGCGGCCGCCGATGCATGGATGACGACCCCCCGTGCACGACCGGAAGAGGCCACTGATCCATGACTGCCGTCGCCGACCCCCTGGCCCCTCAGGCCCCGTCCTCCCGTCGTTCCTCTCCGCTCGGATGGTTCGCGGGTCTGCGGATCGGGGCCAAGATCCTCGTGGTGACCGGTCTGGCCGTGGTGCTCACCGCGCTGGTCGGTCTCACCGGGCAGTTCGCCGTGCACGACGTGAAGGAGACCGGTGAGCGGATCGTCAACGTGACCGCCGCCGAGTCGCAGCTGAACATCCGGTCCCGTTCCAACTTCAGCGGGTTCCGGCGCAGCGTGATCCTGGCTGCCGTGCAGCCGGACGCCGAGGCGAAGGCCGATGCGGTGGCCAGCGCCGAGGAGAACTACACCGAGGTCGTCGACGCGATGAAAGAGCTGCAGACCATGCCTCTTTCGGAGAGCGACCGGGCCACCCTGACGCAGGAGGTGCTCCCGGCCCTGGAGGACGTCTGGCAGGTCTGGACCGGGACCCTGCAGCCGGTCGCGGCCGACCCGGACCTGACCCTGCGCGGTCTGCAGGGCTACCTGGCCCAGATGGACGAGGTCTTCGACCCGCCGGTGCAGCGCTTCCTGGACGCCAACACCGCGATCACCGACAGCCTCGCCGCGTCGATGTCCGCACAGGTCACCGAGTCCGGCGACAACGCCACCAGCGCCACGGTGCGGATCTGGCTGATCACCGCGGCCGGTGCGGCCGTGCTGTTCGCCATCGGCGTGGGGATCGCCCGGCTGGTGTCGAGTTCGATCGGCCGGCTCCGGCAGGCGCTGGTGGCGCTGTCCGAGGGTGACCTGACCGCCACGGCCGACGCCTCCGGCCGGGACGAGGTGGGTCAGATGGCCCGGGCCCTGAACGAGGCCACCCACACCCTGCGTTCGGCGATGGTGCAGATCAACGGGACGTCGTCGACGTTGTCGGATTCGTCGCGGAGTCTGAATGCGATCTCTTCGCAGATCTCGGCGAATGCGGATTCGACGTCGAATCAGGCGTCGGGTCTGGCCGGTACGGCGCAGGAGGTATCGGGCAGCGTGCAGACGGTGGCGGCGGGGACGGAGGAGATGGAGGCGAGTATCCGGGAGATCGCTTCTTCGTCGGCCGAGGCGGTGCGGGTGGCTTCGAGTGCGGTGAACGAGGCGGTGACGGCTCGGGCGACGGTGGCGAAGCTGGGTGACTCCAGTGTCGAGATCGGCAATGTGGTCAAGGCGATCACGTCGATCGCTGAGCAGACCAACCTGCTGGCGCTGAACGCGACGATCGAGGCGGCCCGGGCCGGTGAGGCCGGTAAGGGTTTCGCGGTGGTGGCCGAGGAGGTCAAGCAGTTGGCGCAGGAGACGGCCCGGGCGACGGAGGACATCTCGAAGCGGGTCGAGGCCATTCAGGCGGACACGCAGGAGGCGGTGGACGCGATCGCGCGGATCTCGCAGACGATCGAGGACGTCAACGCCTATCAGACCACGATCGCTTCGGCGGTCGAGGAGCAGACCGCGACCACGTCGGAGATCTCGCGCAGTATCACCGAGGCGGCGGCGGGTTCGGCGAGCATCGCCACCAGTGTGGATTCGGTGGCGAGTGCGGCGCAGGCCTCCAGTTCCAGTATCCAGCAGGCCGAGCGGGCCTCGGGTGAGCTGGCCGGGCTCTCGACCGAGCTACGTCAGCTGGTCGCCCGCTTCCGGCTCTGAGGCCGGTTCAGGTTTGCCCCGGCGGTGCCGATGAGGTCTGGACGATCCGATCCGGTGAGCGCTGCCGGGCCGACGCCCAACTGCCCCACCTGTTCGTCCCCCGTTCTGCCGGCCGCCCCCACGGCCGGTGCCCGCCTCGGAAGGGTCCAGGAAAAGCTCCATGACCGTCGTGAGTGACATGACGTCCACGCGCCCCTCGGGCGGCGGCTTCTCACCCCTGCGCGTTCTCACCGACCTTCGGATCGGCGCCAAGATCCTGATCCTGGCCGTCCTTGCCGTGGTGCTCACCGTGCTGGTCGGCGTGACCGGCCAGCTCGCCGTGAACAACGTGCAGCAGGCCGGCGAGCGGATCGTCAACGTCACCGCCGAGGAGAGCCAGGCGATCCTGGCCGCCCGGGCGAACTTCAGCGGTTTCCGCCGCTACATCTACAGCACCGCGATGGCGCAGGACGCCGAGTCCCGGGACAAGGCCGTGGCCAGCGCCGAGGAGAACTACAACGACGCGCTCAACGGGCTGAAGGGCCTGCAGAGCATGGATCTTCCCGAGGCCGACCGGAAGATCCTGGCCGACACGCTGCTGCCGGCCATGGACCAGGCCTGGACGGTGTGGTCGCAGCAGCTGCTGCCGACCGCCTCGAACCTCGACCTGAACCTGCGCCAGCTCGACGCCTACATGACCCAGGTCGCCACCGACTTCGACCCGGTGGCGAACGAGGTCCGCGACCAGATCGCAGTGATCACCGAGCATCTCGACACCTCGATGTCGGACCAGGTGGACCAGTCCGCCGCCGATGCCCGGAGTGCCACGGTGCGGATCTGGCTGTTCACCGGTCTGGGCGCGATCGTCCTGATCGCCGTCGGCCTGGGCATCGCCCGGCTGGTCTCCGGTCCGGTCAGCCGGCTGCGGGACTCGCTGGTGGCGTTGTCCGAGGGTGACCTGACCGCCACCGCCGACGTGAACAGCCGCGACGAGATCGGGCAGATGGCCCACGCCCTGAACGACGCCAGCGCCTCGCTGCGTTCGGCGATGGTGCAGATCAACGGGACGTCGTCGACGTTGTCGGATTCGTCGCGGAGCCTGAATGCGATCTCTTCGCAGATCTCGGCGAATGCGGATTCGACGTCGAATCAGGCGTCGGGTCTGGCCGGTACGGCGCAGGAGGTATCGGGCAGCGTGCAGACGGTGGCGGCGGGGACGGAGGAGATGGAGGCGAGTATCCGGGAGATCGCTTCTTCGTCGGCCGAGGCGGTGCGGGTGGCTTCGAGTGCGGTGAACGAGGCGGTGACGGCTCGGGCGACGGTGGCGAAGCTGGGTGACTCCAGTGTCGAGATCGGCAATGTGGTCAAGGCGATCACGTCGATCGCTGAGCAGACCAACCTGCTGGCGCTGAACGCGACGATCGAGGCGGCCCGGGCCGGTGAGGCCGGTAAGGGTTTCGCGGTGGTGGCCGAGGAGGTCAAGCAGTTGGCGCAGGAGACGGCCCGGGCGACGGAGGACATCTCGAAGCGGGTCGAGGCCATTCAGGCGGACACGCAGGAGGCGGTGGACGCGATCGCGCGGATCTCGCAGACGATCGAGGACGTCAACGCCTATCAGACCACGATCGCTTCGGCGGTCGAGGAGCAGACCGCGACCACGTCGGAGATCTCGCGCAGTATCACCGAGGCGGCGGCGGGTTCGGCGAGCATCGCCACCAGTGTGGATTCGGTGGCGAGTGCGGCGCAGGCCTCCAGTTCCAGTATCCAGCAGGCCGAGCGGGCCTCGGGTGAGCTGGCCGGGCTCTCGACCGAGCTACGTCAGCTGGTCGCCCGCTTCCGGCTCTGACCCATTCCGCCGCAGGCATTCCCGCCTGCGGTGACGACATCGAACCGACCGGCTGAGATCAGCACGAGAGAGATAGGCGGATCATGCAGGCACTAGTCGTCGACGACTCACGGGTGATGCGGACCATCCTGACCAAGCTGCTCACCAACCTGAACTTCGACGTGGTTCAGGCCGGCGACGGAGCTGAGGCGCTGGCGGCCCTGGACGCCGGCGCCCGTCCGGAGGTGGCCCTGGTGGACTGGAACATGCCGGTCATGGACGGGCTCACCTTCATCAAGAAGTGCCGGCAGAACCCGGAGTACCGGGATGTCGTGCTGATGATGGTGACCACCGAGAGCGAGCAGGCGAACATCGTCCGCGCGCTGGCGGCCGGCGCCCACGAGTACGTGATCAAGCCGTTCACCGACGAGGTCATCGCCGAGAAGCTGGAGATGCTGGGGCTGATCGAGCGGTGAGCGGCGAAAATCCGGAAGTGGGTTCACTAGTGGGTGAAGGAGGATTCCCCCGATGAGTATCGCGTCCACGGACTTCACCTTCGTGGCCGACCTGGTTCGCCAGCGCAGCGCCATCGACCTGCAGCCAGGTAAGGAGTACCTGGTGGAGTCCCGTCTGGTTCCGCTGATGCGGACCAGCGGAGAGAGCGACCTGGGCGCGTTCGTCAGCCGCTTGCGGCGGGGGGACCAGAAGCTGATCGACTCGGTCATCGACGCCCTGACCACGAACGAGACCCTGTGGTTCCGGGACACCGCGCCGTTCGACGTCTTCGCCAAGCAGTTGCTGCCCGACGTGGCCAAGTCGTCGCTGACCAAGAAGATCACGGTCTGGTCGGCCGCCTGTTCGTCCGGTCAGGAGGGCTACTCGCTGGCCATGCTGATGCTCGACTGGCTGCCCCGGAACCCGGGTTTCGACGCCCGGGTGGTCGGCACCGACATCTCGCACAAGATGGTCGAGCGGGCCAACGCCGGCAAGTACTCGCAGCTCGAGATCAACCGCGGCCTGCGCGTTCCCTACCTGGTCAAGTACTTCGACCAGGTCGGCCGCGACTGGGTGCTGAAGAAGGAGGTCCGCGACCTGGCCTCGTTCAAGTGGGGCAACCTGGCGCAGCTGCCGGTCGGCCATCCGCAGTGCGACATCATCTTCCTGCGGAACGTGCTGATCTACTTCGATCCGCCGACCAAGAAGAAGGTCATCGAGAACTGCCGTTCGGCCCTGCGGCCGGGCGGGTACCTGGTTCTCGGCGGCGCCGAGACCGCCCCCTCGCTCGGGCCCCACTGGAAGCGGGTGGACGTGGACCGCGCAGTGGTGTTCCAGCACCTGGGGGGTGCGGCGTGATCGACCCGGCCGAACTGGCGGCGGCCCAGCCGGATCTGGAGATCCTGCTGGTCGAGATGATCGCCTCGGTGCTCGGCGAGCAGGCCGAGCCGACCCCCGAGCCGTTGCCGGCCGCGGTCGGGCTGGCGGTCTCCCGCCTGGTGATCCAGGACCCGACCGACGGCTCGTACCTCGGGGTCGACGTGCGGGCCGAGGGCAACCTGATCACCACGCTGGCCGCCACCCTGCTCGGCGTGGCCGAGCCCGCGCCGGACGACATGCTCGACGTCATCGCGGAACTCGGGAACATCGCCGGGGGCAACGTGAAGTCGCTGCTGTGCCACAACGGTCAGCTCTCGCTGCCCTCGGCCCAGCTCGCCTTCGAGCACGAGGGGGATGCGCCGGACGCGATCCGGGCCGGGGCGAGCCTGCTCGGCAACGTGGTGGAACTGGTGGTGATGCCGTTGCACTCGGCCGACCCGCAGACCCGCTGGCCCTCGGGCTCGGCCCAGCACGACGCCGAGATCGGCGCCCGCTGACCGCAGAACGAGTAGAGAACGAGCAGAGAACGACCAGAGTCGGCCGGCCCGGGGAAGCTCCCGGTCCGGCCGACTCTGATGTGCCTAGCGACCCTTGCGGTGCGCCTCGGAGATCCGCTGCAGCTGCTCGGCGGTGACCGAGGGGCGGGTGCTCGGTACCGGCTCGATGCGCAAGGCCGCCAGATGCAGGTCGAGGTGACGCTGCCAGGCGTCCGGCGCGTTCTGCCCGGTGACCGCGACGATCCCGCGCAGCGCCCACATCAGGGCCCGGACGTCGCCGAGGCTGACCTCGGCCGAGATCCGGCCGTGTTCGCAGGCCTGCGTGTGCAGGTCGGCGATCAGCGCGTTCAGCTTCTGCTGGTGGTCGGAGTTGCCCGGGCTGAACAGCTTGGCCGAGTAGCCGTGGTGCCGGGCCAGCGAGCGGCCGAACGCCCGCAGAAAGGTCTCCAGGCCGTGACCGCGTTCGTCTTCCAGACCGGCCCGGGCGGTGCTGATCAGCTCGTCGAGGATGATCCGGACCAGCTCGTCGACCAGGGCCTGCTTGTTCGGGTAGTGCCGGTAGAGCGTGCCGACGCCGACCCCGGCCCGCGAGGCGATCAGCTCCATGCTGGCCTCGACGCCGAACTCGGAGATCACCTCGCGCGCCGCGGTGAGCACGGCACCGGAGTTGCGCGCCGCGTCTTTCCGCATCGGGCGTTCGATGGTTCCCACGGCGTTCACCCCAGCTACCCGGTCAATCCGGTTCATCACCCACGAGCGTACCGCCCACGGGTACAGGCCGTGTTTCGTGCCCGGGCGCGGTCCGGGGGTCCCCGGTGGTGACCGCCGTGACCGCCGTGACCACCGGAGGGGCCGGCCGCAGGTCGGGGATGAGCAGTCCGGCCAGGGTGGCCAGCACCAGGGCTCCGGCCAGCAGGGCGAAACCGAAGGTGTAGCCGGACTCCTGCGGGAAACCGGCCGGGCCCTGGTGCGCGGTGACCACACTGGCCATCACCGCCGAACCGATCGCCCCGCCGATGGTGCGGATGTTCGCGTTCATCCCGCTGGCGACCCCGGTCTGCTCCTGCGGCACGCCCTGCACGATCAGCCCGGACAGGGCCGAGAACACCATCCCCATACCGAGTCCGAAGACCGCGCAGCCCAGCATGATCTGAAGACGGGTGTCGTGGGCGAAGGCGAACATCAGCAGCGACAGCAGGGTGATCGCGCAGCCGGCCACGGTGAACCACTTGCCGCCGTAGCGGGCCGACAGGTTGCCCGACAGGATGCCGACCGGCAGCTGCACCACGCACTGCGGGGCGAGCAGCAGCCCGGAAGCGGTGATCCCGGCGCCGAATCCGTAACCCGCCTCGACCGGCGTCTGCAGCAGTTGCGGCAGGAAGCCGAACACCGCGTACATGGCCACCCCGAGCAGCAGGGCCACCAGGTTGGCGGTCCAGACCGGCCGGCGCCGCATCATCCGCATGTCGATGAGCGGTGTGGTGGCCCGGGTCTCGGCCCGGATCCAGAGCCCGGCCAGCGCCGCGGCGGCGGCCAGCAGGCCGAGCACCTGCGGTGAGACCCAGCCCCAGGACGAGGCCTGGCTGAGCGCCAGCAGCAGGCAGACCAGCCAGCCGGACAGCAGCAGGGCCGGGCGCCAGGAGATGTGCCCGCCCGAGCGCACCGGGGAGGCCGGGATCAGCAGGTGCGCGGCGACCGCGGCGATCCCGGTCATGATCAGCGGGATCCAGAACAGCCACCGGTAGCTGAGCAGGTCGACGATCGGCCCGGCCAGGACCAGGCCCAGTCCGCCGCCGATCGCGCTGAGCGAGGCCAGGGTGCCCACCGCGCCGGTGACCCGGTGGGCCGGGTACTCGTCGCGGATGATGCCGAAGGCCAGCGGCAGCACGCCGCCGCCGATGCCCTGGATCACCCGGGCGACGATCATCACGGCCAGGTTCGGGGCCAGCGCGGCCAGCAGCGAGCCGACCGCCAGCGCGGCCAGGGCGGCCACGAAAACCCGCTCCTTGCCCACCAGGTCGCCGATCCGCCCCATGATCGGGGTGGCCACCGAGGCGGAGAGCAGGTAGGCGGTCAGGACCCAGGTGACCCCGTTCTGGGTGGTGCCCAGGTCGTGCTGGATGGTCGCCATCACCGGGATGACCAGCGACTGCAGAAGGGTGAAGGCACCGACCGCCAGGGTGAGGACGGCGAAGGTCACCTGCGGGCGGGTGCGTCGGGGAAGGGGCTTCAAGGACTTCTCAAGGGGAGCGCTCGGGTGAGCGGACTGCATCGTGCTCCTTGTCATCGCAAAACGGAACTGGGATTCCGCTGCGAGCAGCGTAACCGCGCCGGAATGCAGATTCCGCTTCTTTTCCGGAAGTGCCGGATGTGACCTGCGTCGCCTCCCGATCGGCACCTTCTATTGCCAACCGGACACATGGGCGGAACACTCGGCGGGTTACCGAGAACTCATCAAGCACGACCTAGTACGCCGAATCGGACCAAGAGGCTGACGAAGAGGGCTGATGCTGAAGAAGAAACTGGTGGTCGTGGCGGCCTCCGCCGCGCTGGTGACCACCACGGTGGTGGGGGGTTCGGTGGCCCGGGCCGCGAACTCCGGCGACTCGGAGGGTCCGCGCACCGCCGCCACGGCGAGCACGGTGGCCGCGAGCAGCGCGACGGTCGCCACCGAGGTGGCGTTCAAGCCCAAGCCGATCAAGTGGGGCAAGTGTGAGAGTGCCGGGCTGACCGAGCTCGGCGCCAAGTGCGGTTACCTGAGCGTTCCGCTCGACTACGACAAGCCCAAGGGCAAGAAGATCCAGATCGCCGTCTCGCGGATCAAGGCGTCGGTGAAGAAGGCCGACCGGCAGGGCGTCATGCTGGTCAACCCGGGCGGCCCGGGCGGTTCCGGCCTCACCCTCTCGTCGCTCGGCCAGTACGTGCCGGACAACGCCGGGAGCGCCTACGACTGGATCGGTTTCGACCCGCGCGGGGTCGGTTCGAGCAAGCCGGCGCTGACCTGCAACGGCAAGTACACCACCTACGACCGGCCGAAGTACGTGCCGAACACCGCCAAGGGCGAGAAGATCTGGCTGAAGCGCACCAAGGCCTACGCCAAGGCCTGCGACAAGGCCGGCGGGGCGCTGCTGGACAACCTGAAGACCCGGGACAACGTCCGGGACATGGACGTGCTGCGTAAGGCCCTGGGCGAGAAGAAGATCAACTTCTACGGCTTCTCCTACGGCAGCTACCTCGGTCAGGTCTACGCCACCCAGTACCCGACCCGGGTGCGCCGGATGGTCCTCGACGGCGTGGTCGACCCGCGCAACGTCTGGTACCAGGCCAACCTCGACCAGGACGTCGCGTTCGACAAGAACATGGACGTCTTCTTCGCCTGGGTGGCCAAGAACGACGCCACCTACAAGCTGGGCAAGACCGGCGCCGCAGTGAAGAAGGAGTACTACAAGCAGCTGAAGGCCCTGGACAAGAAGGCGGCCGGCGGCAAGATCGGCGGCGACGAGTGGACGGACATCTTCCTGGGTGCCGGCTACTACGTCTTCGGCTGGGAAGAGGTCGCCTCGGCGTTCTCCGGCTGGGTCCACGACAAGGACTGGAAGACCCTGAAGACGCTGTTCGACGACTCGAACCCGCAGGGCCCGGGCGCCGACAACGGCTACGCCATGTACCTGGCCACCCAGTGCACCGACGTGCAGTGGCCGAAGAAGTGGTCGAAGTGGAAGAAGGACAACTGGGCCGTGCACGCCGAGGCCCCGTTCATGACCTGGTCCAACGCCTGGTTCAACGCCCCCTGCCTGAACTGGGGCGGTGAGGTCGGCAAGCCGGTCAAGGTGAACGGCACCAAGGCCCCGGCGATCCTGCTGATCTCGGAGACCCACGACGCGGCCACGCCGTACGAGGGTGCGCTCGAGGTCCGCAAGCGCTTCCCGAAGTCGGTGCTCGTCGAGGGCGTCGGAGGCACCACCCACTCCGGCTCGCTGAACGGCATCGCCTGCACCGACGACACGATCGCCGCCTACCTGAAGGACGGCACGCTGCCCGACCGGGTGGCCGGCCGTAAGTCGGACAAGCAGTGCGACCCCGTGCCGCAGCCCGACCCGGCGGCCAGCGAGTCCGCCACCTCCAAGGCCGACGCCACGGCCTGAGGCACGACAGAGAGGCCCGGTACCCGCAGTTGCGGGTACCGGGCCTTTCCCGTGTTCCAGGGGGATCAGACGGTGATCAGTGCTGCTGGTGCTCCTGCCGGGGCCCCTCGCCGTCCTCGAGGTCGTCCTCGAACTCGTCCTCGAGGTCGTCCTCCTCCTCGTCGAAGTCCTCGAGGTCGTCCTCCGTGTAGCCCTCCACCAGGTACGGCGGAAGGTGCAGGTCGGCGCCGAACGGGGTGAACCAGTGCGCGAACCCCAGCGGGGCCGAGTCCGGGCGGGCCCGCAGGTCCTCGTCGTCCTCGTCGTCCTCGGTCTGCGGGTCGTACAGGATCTCGTGCTCGGTGTCGGCGAAGAGGTGTTCCTCGATCGTCTGACGCCAGCCCGGCTCCAGCTCCACGTCGACCAGGTCCAGCTGCACCTCGGTGGCGTCCAGGATCAGCCGCAGGGCCAGCTCGTGGGCCACGCAGGCGAGCGGCTCCCAGCCGGCCGTGAGCCGCCGGGTGACGTCCGCGGTGGCGATGATCAGCCGCTGGGTGAACAGCGCGTCGTAGCGGTCGGCGTAGCGGTCGGGCAGCCCGCCGAGCACGAAGAACACGTCGTCCGGGGCGTCGGCCACGGTCTCGGTGGTGCCGTCGCGGGTCAGCGTGTCCAGGTCGATGAACAGCTGGTCCACCACCGCCACGGAGGCCTGGAACAGGGCGCCGGCCACGAAGCGGGCCTGGGCCTCGGCCTCCTGGCGCTCCTCCTCGTCCTCGGCCTGCAGGTCCAGCGGGGTCAGCTGGGCCAGGTCCACGCTGGTCAGCAGCTCGGCGCTGGTCAGCAGACGGGCCCGGCCGGCCTCGGTGCTGCGGGTGGTCGCGATGCCGGTCAGGCTCAGCCCGTCCGGTCCCTCGATCACCACGAGCGTCTCGGTCTCGTCCAGGTCGTCGAGATCGTCCAGGTCGTCCAGCACCTGCAGGTCGGTGCCGACGTCGTCGAGGCCCTCGGTGACGTCCGCGGACTCACCGGTGACGCTCACCGAGAACGGTCCCCAGCCCGGGTTGGCCGGATCGTTGATCAGCGCGGCGACGCTGTCGCCGACCAGGCTCAGCACCTCGGGGGCGGCCAGGCCGGGGGCGGCGACGGTCAGGCTGATGTCGACGTCGCCGGTGAGGCCGTTGGTCAGGTAGCCCTCGTTGGTGCACTCGGCGATGGCCAGCGTGACCGACTCCTCGAGTCGGCGCAGCATGCCGTCGCGCTCCAGCGCCGTCGAACCCTCAGCGGCGCCCACCAGGATGGTCAGCTCGTCGTCGTCGTCTTCCATGAGTGGCAGTCTGCCCGACCGGGGACGCCTTCGTCAGTGGGGGCGCCCCCGGTGGTTGCCCGAGGCAGGCAGTCCGGGCGCTACGCGCTCCGGGCTCCGAGCTCCTGGTGGGGGTGCAGCCGCCGGTAGCCGCCGTTGAAGTAGAGCAGCGGATGTAGGCCGGGAGTGGCGTGCAACGAGCGCACCCGGCCCACGGTCAGGTAGTGGTCACCGGTCACGAACTCGTTCTCGAGGTCGCAGTCGATGCTGGCCAGGACGCCCTTCAGGCGCGGGCTGCCGGTGACTCCGGGCTCCCACTCCACGCCCCGCCACTTGTCTCCTCCGCTGCGGGCGAACTGGCCGCACAGGCCCTCCTGCCCGGCCTCCAGGATGTTCACGCAGAACGAACCCGATTCCCGGATCCGCGGATAGCTGCTGGAGGTGAGGGCGGGGGAGAAGGCGATCAGCGGCGGGTCGAGCGACAGGCTGAAGAACGACTGGCAGGTCATCCCCACCGGTTCGCCGTCCAGCACGGCGGTGACCACGGTGATGCCGGAGGCGAAGCCGCCGACCACCTTGCGGAACTGCGCGGAGTCGAAGTCCAGGGTGTTCTCAGCCATGCCGCACCCCCAGCCGCCCGGTGATCGCGGGCACCAGCGCGGCGGCGTTCGCCTCGCCCCACTCCGCCGCGGTCGCCTCGAGCTCGGCGATCCGGGTCATCACCACGTACAGGCCGCGGCTGGGCACGGTCGCGCCCAGCTCGACCAGCAGCGGGCGCAGGTTGACCTCGGTGGCCATGGCGTGGGTGTCGGCGGCGCCGGTCATCACCGGCACCGCCACCACGCCGTTCAGGCCGTTGCTGGGGTAGCGGTCGAGGAAGGCCTTGAGCAGGCCGGTGTAGGTGGCCTTGTAGGTGGGCGAGGCCACCACCAGGACGTCGCTGGCCGCGACCGCGTCGTTGAGCTCGGCCAGGGTCGGCTCGGGCCACTCGAACAACCTGCTCGAGTGGTCGGCCAGATCGATCACCCGGCGCTCGGCGTTCTCGCCGGGCAGCAGCTTCTCGATCACGTCGGTGACGGCCTCCGCCACGCGGAGGGTTCGGGAGGCGGGCTTGGGGTTACCCACAACCACGGCGATCTTCACCGTTCGCACACATCCTTCACAGCGGCCGGGCGCCGCGCACCCTTTCGGTAACGCGGCGCTGACGAGATGGTCCGCCCCCGACCGCCGGCCCGCCACCCGGGTCGCGCGCTCCCGGCCGGCCCTAACCGCCTGCGGTACAGGGACATTCATCCGCCGCGTTCTTGTGTCGCGACGGCAGCTGCAACGTCTTACGCTGCTTCACTCGATATTAGATCGGCCTTCCGTAATGTCAACATTCTCGACAGAAACAGTGAGGAAGGCCCTACTTCACCGAGCCCGCGGTCAGCCCGCCCACCAGGTGCTTCTCGATCAGCGCGAACAGGATGACCACCGGGACGACGGCGACCAGCGAGGCCGCGAACAACTCGTCCCAGTGCTGCTGGTAACCGGTCACGTAACTGTTGATGCCCACGGTGAGCGGTTTGCGGGTCTCCTCGGTCATCAGGGTCAGGGCCACCACGTACTCGTTCCAGGCGGCGATGAAGGTGAAGATCACCGTGGTCACCAGGCCGGGCAGGGTCAGCGGGAGCATGACGTGCCAGAGCGTGCGCACCCGGCCGCAGCCGTCCAGGTGGGCGGCCTCCTCCACCTCGCGCGGGATCGAGGCGAAGAAGCCCTGCAGGATCCAGATCGCGAAGGCCAGGTTGAAGGCCGCGTTCGTGATGATGATCGACAGGTAGGTGTTGACCAGCGTGAGGTCGTAGAACTGCCGGTACAGCCCGACCACCAGCGAGGTCGGCGAGAACATCTGGGTGACCAGCACGGCCAGCAGGAACGCGGTGCGGCCGGGGAAGCGGAACCGGGCGGTGAAGTAGGCCGCCGGTACCGCCGCCACCAGCACCACCGCGGTCGAGCTGACCGCCACGATCAGCGAGGTCTTCAGCCAGTTCAGGAAGCGGCTGTCCGACAGCACCGTGCCGAACGTGTTCCACTGCCAGTCGCGGGGGAAGAACGAGGGCGGGGAGCTGAGCACGTCGTAGGCCGGCCGTAGCGCATCCAGCAGCATGACCGCGTAGGGCCAGGCGAACGCCGTGGTCACCACCAGGCCGATCAGCGAAAGGTAGTAGGGGCGAACCTTTTTGCTTATGGACGTTCGTGGGGCCCGGGGTGCGGTGGTGACACTCACGCCTGGGTCACCTCCCTCCAGCGGATGATCCTCAGGTAGATCAGCACCACGACCAGGATCAGCAGAACGTTGATCACACCCATCGCCGCCGACATGCCCACACTGCGCTCGGCCGCCTTGAAGGCCAGCTTGTAGCTGAAGGTGATGGAGGTGTCGTGGGTGAACCCGGGATTGCGGTCGTTCAGCGTGTAGAGGATCGGGAACGAGTTGAACACGTAGATCAGGTTCAGCACGCTGGCCACCAGCAGGGCCGGGCGCAGCAGCGGCAGGGTGATGTGGCGGTAGATCTTCCACGGCGAGGCACCGTCCACCCGGGCCGCCTCGACGATGTCGTGCGGGATCGCGTTCAGCCCGGCCAGCAGCACGTACCCGGTGAAGGGCAGCGAGACGAACACCCCCACCCCGATCATCGAGGGCATCACCCAGGTGTCGTCACCGAGGAAGTCGATCGGCTCGCCGACGATGTGCAGCGTGGTCAGCCACTGGTTCAGGATGCCGTGCTCGTAGTCGAGGATCAGCGTGAACAGGCGGGCGGTGATCACCAGCGAGGCGGCCCAGGGCACGATGATCGCCCAGCGCATCACCGTGCGGCCGTAGAAGTCCTTGCTCATGAACTGGGCCAGGGCCAGGCCGAACAGGATGGTCAGGGCGACCGTGGCGAACACCCAGAGCGCGGTGTTGCCGAGCACGGTCCACAGGTCGTCGTGCTTCAGGACGTCGGTGTAGTTGCCCAGACCGGCCGAGCCGGTGCGCAGGCCGGTGAACGAGTACTCCGACAGGGAGGCCTGCACCAGGGCGATGACCGGGTAGACCACCACACCGGCCATCAGGGCCACCGGCACGATCAGCCAGGGCAGGGCGGAGAATCCGCTGGCGTAGCCGGTTTCGTGCCGACGGCGACGGAACCGGGGCGCCGCCGCCGGCGCGGCCGAGGAATCGGCCGCACCGGCGGGAGCGTCGAGCTGTTCGGCGGTCAAGTCAGCTCCCGGACTCCGCCTGCTCCTGCAGGTCGTCCAGGATCGCCTTGGGGTCGCCGTCGGGGCCCACCGCTGCGCCGAGTTCCTGCTGCACAGCCAGTTTCGTGGTGTCCCACTTCGGGTCGTCGGTCGGGGTCAGCTGCACACCGGTGAGGGTGTCCAGGTAGACCTTGAGATCGGCGTTGGAGCTGAACTTCTCCACCCCGGACTGGGTGACCGGCAGGAAGCCCTCGTTCTCGATGAACGTGTTCACCTGGTCGGGCTGGTAGTACAGGTCGTAGAAGGCCTTGACCGCCTCGGCGTTGCCGTCCTTCTTGAACGCCATCAGGTAGTCGGTGACGCCGTACGACTTCGGCTCCTCGCCGGTGTTCGAGGGCATCGGGGCGACGCCGTACTCGACCTTGCCGGCCTCGTCGAGCTGCGCGGCCAGCGGCGAGAAGCCCACCACCATGCCGGCCTTGCCCGCTGCGAAGTCGGCGAAGGCGCCGTCGGTGCGGTTGGTCTTGCCCGGGTTGTTCTGGGTGACCCCGTCGTCGGCGAGCTTCTTCAGGAACTCCAGCGTCTCGACGTTCTGCGGCGAGTTGATCGACCAGGCGCCGTCGGTCTTCCAGTTGCCGCCGTTGTTGAACATCCAGATCGAGAACTCGGCCTGCGACTCCTCCGGGCCCAGCGGCATCGCGTAGCCGGCCGAGTCGGTGGCGTCCGCGATCTTCTTGGCGTCGGTGGCGAACTCGTCCCAGGTGGTCGGCGGGGCGTCGATGCCGGCCTGCTCGAACAGCGCCTTGTTGTAGAACAGGGCGCGCGCCGAGGACAGGTCGGGCATGCCGTAGAGCTTGCCCTCGAACGTGCCGCTCTCGACGAAGTTCGGCAGCAGGTCGGACTTCACCTCGGGCGAGAGCACCTCGTCGGCGCTGTACAGCAGGTTGTCCTGGGCGTAGCTGGCGTAGGCGTTCAGGTTCAGGATGTCCGGCGGGTTGCCGTTCTGGATCATCGTGCTGCTCTGCTGGTCGATGTCGTCCCAGCTGACCACCTGGACCTCGAGCTTCGTCCCGGTCTTCTCCTGGTAGGTCTTGGCGAAGTCCTCCCAGAAACCGGCCGTCTCGGCCGAGTACTCGGCGGCGACCAGCTTGATCGACTCGACCTTGCCGCCGTCGCCGCCGCCACTCTCGGAGTCACCGGCGCCGGTGCCGCCGCCGCACGCGGCCAGGGTGAGGGCGAGGCCGGTGACACCGATCGCCAGGGCCTGGGTTCGTCTGTTCATCGCAGTACTCCTGTGTGCTGGGCAGAGGCCGTCAAGAGGTGATGCGCGAGGTGCTTCTCCGACGCTCCGGTCCGCCCCGGAACCGGTTACGGAGGGGTTTATAAAGACGCCTTACGATTTGGCCGTAAGGCTCGCGCACGCGTCCGGACGCCGTCAAGGGGTGGATCAGGACGATCTGCCCGACCGGGCGGAAGGGCACGCAGGCGAACAATGGGCGAAACGCGCGCCACACGCGTCGGTAACCTCGCCCGGCGGCCGATTCAGGCCACTGGGCAGGCAAAACGCGCAGGACGCCCGGAAGCCGAGCTTCCGAGCGTCCTACGTTGTTGCTCTTGTCGTGCTACCGAACTGTCGCCTAACGGTGCTCGCGCCAGGCCCGCTCGAACGGCAGACGCCAGGCGTGCGGGGCGATCAGCTGGTGGATCGCGTTCGGCCCCCAGGTGCCCGGGGCGTACGGCTTGACCGGCGGCGGGTCCTCCAGCAGCGGGATCGAGCGTTCCCACAGGCTCTCGATGCCCTCGGCGGTGGTGAACAGCGTGTGGTCGCCGCGCATCGCGTCGAGGATCAGCCGTTCGTAGGCCTCGAGCACGTCGCCGGCCCGCTCGGTCTCCTGGGTGGAGAACTGCATCGACAGCTTGTCCAGCTTCATGCCCGGGCCGGGCCGCTTGCCGTAGAACGACAGCGACACCTTGGAGGCGTCGGCCAGGTCGAAGGTCAGGTGGTCGGGACCGGCCGCGCCGACGCCCGAGCCGGCCGGGAACATCGACTTCGGCGCCTCCTTGAAGGCGATCGAGATGATCCGCGCGCCTTCCGCCAGCCGCTTGCCGGTGCGCAGGTAGAACGGCACCCCGGCCCAGCGCCAGTTGTCGATGCCGGCCCGCAGCGCGATGAACGTCTCGGTGTCGGAGTCGCGGGCGACCCCTTCCTCACCGCGGTAGCCGCTGTACTGCCCCCGCACCACGTCGCGCGGGTCGATCGGCAGCATCGAGCGGAAGACCTTGTTCTTCTCCTCGCTGATCGCCCGCGGTTCCAGGGCGGTCGGCGGCTCCATCGCGACGAACGCCATCACCTGGAGCAGGTGGGTGACCACCATGTCCTTGTAGGCGCCGGTGCTCTCGTAGAAGTTGGCCCGCCCGCCCAGCCCGAGCGTCTCGGGGATGTCGATCTGGACGTGGTCGATGAAGTTGCGGTTCCAGATCGGCTCGAAAAGGCCGTTGGCGAAACGGAACGCCAGGATGTTCTGGGCCGCCTCCTTGCCCAGGAAGTGGTCGATCCGGAAGATCTGGCTCTCCCGGAACGTCTCGTGCACCTGGTCGTTGAGGATGATGGCCGAGGTCAGGTCGGTGCCGAACGGCTTCTCCATCACCACCCGGGAGCGCTCGACCAGCTTGGCGTCGCGCAGCATGGTGATCACCGCCAGGGCGGCCTTGGGCGGCACGCTCAGGTAGTGCAGGCGGCGCGCGTCCGGGCCGAGCTGGGCCTCGGCGTCGTTGACGGCGGTGGCCAGGGCCTCGGGCCCGGCCGACTGGGGCACGTAGCAGAGGTTCTTGGCGAAGGTGTCCCACTGCTCGGGGGTGAGCTTGTGGGTACCGAACTCCTGCATGGCGGCCTGGGCGAACGAACGGAACGCGTCGTCGCTCATGTCCTCGAGCGAGGTGCCGACCACGCGGATGTCCGGAGCCAGGGCGGAGGCGGCAAGGTGTGCCATGCCGGGCAACAGCTTGCGGCGAGCGAGGTCGCCGGTCGCCCCGAAGAGCACGATCACGTGCGGGGCGAGAGGCTCCTCACCCTTCCGCGACGGCCGTGACCCGGGGGCCGGGTAGGAAATCGTCTGGGGTGCTAGATCGGACACAACTTCGATGATGGCACCACTCCTCGCCCGACGCGAAGGAGACTCCGCCCGCACGGGCAGAAGTTCTGCCTGGTATCCGGACGGCTCAGCTCCGGCGCCGGACCTGCCGATACCGGGGTCGAGATGACCATGGGTGGAGCCGCAGCCGAACCGACGCCCCGGGACACCCCGGCGGCGTCCGCCGACGCGCGCCCGGCGATGCCCCGGCAGTTCACCCCCACGGAGCCCTCCGCCGCCTCCGCCACAGCGTCCGCCGCCGAGTCCGCGCGCCTGGCCGAGCTGCACTCGCTGGGCATCCTCGACACCCCCTCCGAACCCGGCTTCGACGATCTGGTGACGCTCGCCGCGCAGGTCACCGGTTGCCCGATCGCCCTGGTCTCGCTGATCGACGAGCATCGGCAGTGGTTCAAGGCCCGGGTCGGGGTCGACCTCTGCGAGACCGGCCGGGACGTGGCGTTCTGCGACTTCGTGGTGCGCGGGCGCACCGAGCTGGAGGTGGGCGACCTGCGCCGGGACCCGCGGTTCGCGGACAACCCGTTCGTCACCGGCCCACCCCACGCGGTGTTCTACGCGGGCTATCCGATCGGCACCCCGGGCGGGGCGGTCCTCGGCACGATCTGTGTGATCGACCTGGTCGAGCGCAACCTCACCCTGACCCAGCGCGAGCAGATGCGGGCCCTCGCCCGCCAGGTCTCCTCGCAGCTGGAGCTGCGCCGGCTGACCGTCGAACAGGCCCGCGAGATCGAGCGGCGGACCGCGGCCCAGCGCCGGCTGGCCCGCTCCCGCAGCGAGTACCGGCTGCTGACCGAGAACTCCGGCGACGTGATCGCCCGCTTCGCCCTGGACGGCCGGATCACCTACATCAGCCCCTCGGCCGCCTCGGTGCTCGGTGCCGGGACGGCCCTGGAGGCCGGCGTCAACCTGCTCGCCCGGGTGCACCCGGACGACCGGCCGCACCTGCGCGAGGCGGCCGAGGGGGTGCGCGAGGGCGAGAGCACCACCTGCACGGTGCGGGTGCTGGCGGGCGACGAGAACTGGCGCTGGCTGGAGTGCGCCCTGGCCCCGCTCTACGACCCGGACCGGGGTGAGCTCGAGATCCACTGCGCGGCGCGGGACGTCACCGAGCGGGTGGACGCAGCGGGCCGGATCGCCCGCTCGGAGGAGCGACTACGCAGCATCTTCCAGGGGTCCCCGATGGGCATCACCCTGACCGACACCGACGGGCGGATCATCTCCGCCAACCCGGCCATGTGCCGTTTGCTGGGGGTGCCTCAGGAGGAGCTGATCGGGCGGCTGCGCTCGGAATTCGTCCATCCGGCGGACGCCGCGCTGCACCCGGGGGCGATGCGCGAGCTGATGGAACGGCCGGGCGAGAGCATGGAGGTGCTGGTCCGGTACCAGCGGTACGACGGGGTGCTGGCCTGGGCCTCGGCCTGGCTGAGCTGGATCCACGACGGCGACCCCGAACCGCACCTGATGGCCCACGTCTTCGACGTCACCGACCGGCGCCGGGCCGAGACGGCGCTGGCCGACAGCGAGGCCAACCTGGCCGCGATCAACGTGGTGACCCGGCGGATCCTTTCCGGTGAGGACGCCCGGGGGGCGATCGTGACGGCGCTGGTCGACATCGCCGGTGCGAACCTGGCCAGCCTGCTGGAGCGGGGCCCGGGCGCGGACACGGTGATCACCGGCAGTTCGGACCCCCGGCTGGTGGGCACCAGCTTCCACCCCGACGCGGTGCCGGCCACCGCCGCGGTCTGGCGCGAGGAGGAGGCCCTGTTCATCGAGCGGGCCGAGGAACACCCGCTGATCAACCAGGACCTGGTCCACGCCATGGGGGTGAAGTCGATCCTGTACCAGCCGGTGAAGTCGGGCGACGAGATGATCGCGCTGCTGTCGGTGAGCTGGGACCAGGTGCTCACCGACCTGACCGACCGACGGCTGGCGGCGGTGGCGCTGCTGGCCGACGAGGCCGCGTTCGCCCTGGAGCACGACGCCCTGCTGCGCCGGTACGAGGACCTGGCCGGCACCGACCAGCTGACCGGGCTGCCCAACCGGCGTTCCTGGGACGAGCGGCTCTCGGTCCTGATCGCCGCGGCCCGCCGCCGGGGTGAGCCCTTCGTGGTCGCGCTCGCCGACGTGGACCGGTTCAAGAACTACAACGACGCCCACGGGCACCTGGAGGGCGACGTGCTGCTGCGCGAGGTGGCGCAGGCGGTCAAGGCCGAACTACGGGTGGTCGACGTGGTGGCCCGGTGGGGTGGCGAGGAGTTCGCGATCGCCCTGCCGAACTGCCGCGACGCCGACGCCCGGCAGGTGCTGGAGCGGGTGCGTCAGGCGATGCCCCGGGGCCAGTCCATCTCGATCGGCTACTGCGAGTGGGATCCCGCCCGGAGCACCCCGAGTGCCACCGACCTGATGAACCGGGCCGACGCGGCCCTGTACGAGGCCAAGCGCACCGGGCGGGACCGGGTGGTCAGCGCAGGCTGACCGCGACCCGCTCGAGCGCGTCCATCGAGCCCTGCATGCCCTCTTCCATGCCGGAGTTGATGTGCGCGTCGCGGTGGGCGGCCTCGGTGTGCTCGATCAGCATGGTCAGCGTGGTGCGCCCGGGATCGCCGGCCGAGTCGGCGAACGAGATGGTGTTCACCGAGTAGGCGTCCGGCATCCCCTCGAAGGTCTCGGTGCAGACGATCTTCTCGAACTCGACGATCTCGCGGAACTCACCGTTGAAGCCGACCTCGAAGCCCGGCCCGGCCACCATCACCTGACGCCAGCGCCCGCCGACCCGGAAGTCCGACTCGACCAGGGTGACCTCGCCCTTCTCGCCGGCCCACCAGCGCTTGACCAGTTCGGGCTCGGTGTAGGCGCGCCACACCAGGTGTCTCGGTGCGGCGAACTCGCGGGTGATCAGGATGGTGGTCGCACTCGGGAGCTCGACCTTGGCCGTCCCGGTGGTGGTTGGTGCCGTCATCGTCCCTGCCCCTTTTCCTCGGTGATCAGTTCTTCGAGCACGGTGTCCAGCGCGTCGAACCGCTCCTGCCAGAGCTGCTCGAAAGACGAGAGCCAGGTGCGGATCTCGCCCAGTGGAGCGACATCGAGGCGGTAGACCCGCTGCCGTCCGACCTCCCGCACGGTGACCAGCCCGACCTCGCGCAGGACCCGCAGGTGCTTCGAGACCACCGGCTGGGCCAGTTCGGTCAGCCCGGCCAGCTCACCCACCGGTCGTTCCCCCTGCGCCAGCAGTTCCAGGATCTGCCGCCGGCGCGGCTCGGCCACCGCGTTGAATGCATCTGTCGTTGTCGCTGCCCTCGCCATGACCTCATCGTATTCCCATATAGGCATACGTCAAGGAGGCAAACGAAGGACGACCCGGCTCCCCTCTGCGGGGAGCCGGGTCGTTGTCGGGGTGGTTCAGACGGTTCAGGCGGCCGGGAGCTGCTGGGCGCCGGCCTGCTCCTGGTTCGGGTTCACCTGGATGCCGCTGTCGGTGAGCCGGTTCCCCTGCACATCGGTGATCCGGACCTGGCCGCCGCAGCCCTCGCCGTTGGCAGAGGTGAAGTAGTTGTGCATCTCGCGGGGCAGGGCGACCCAGCCGTTCTTGCCCTTGAGTTCGACCGAGCGGATCGGGTTGCGGTGGTTGCGCACCTGGATGCTGCACCACCACTGGGACGAGCCGTCCTTATACACGTACTTCACCGGGCCGGACACGCTGGGGCTGACCAGCTTCCAGCTGATGTCGATCCGGCCCTGCACCGGCTCGGCCAGCTCGGCGAAGGCCTCGGCGGAGAGGTCGATGTGGCCGGGGGCGCACTCCGGGCAGCGGTCGACGATCTTCACCCGCACGGTGTTGCCCTTCGGGCCGGTCACGTCCACGAAGCTGCCGCAGGCCTGCGAGCCCTGGTAGTCCTGCTCGTTCATGGCGGCCACCATCAGGTCGCCGGTGGGCTCGTAGGAGCAGTTGCCCGCCCCGGTGGCCCCGTAGAAAGTGGCGATGCCGGAGTACTTCTCGCCGAACTTGATGCGGTCGTTCGCGGCGCTGCGGGCGACCACCGCGTCGGTCGAGCCGGGGCCGGCTGCGGCGTTCTTCTCCGGCTTGGCGGGTTCGGGCTTCTTCTTCGGTTCGGGCTTCTTCGTGGCCGAGGTCTGGGCGGCCTTGAGCACCGGCTCGGCCGCCTCGGAGGTGTCGCTGTCCGGGGTGGCGTCGGCGGACGGGGTGGGGGTGGCCCCGAGGTCGGGGGCCTCCTGCGGCGCCTGGGCCTGCTGCGTGCTGATCGCCAGGTCGGGGCGGGACAGCACCAGGGAGGCGTCGGTGCTGGTGCCGGACTGGGCGTAGAAGACGCCTCCGGTCACCACCACGACGGCGAACGCCACCAGGGCGGCGGCCGGCCGGACATCGATCTTCTTTCGCGACACGTCGGCAGATCCTGGAGGGGCTGGTGTCAGGTGCACCTTCGGCCGGGGTTAAGGAAATCCCCGATCGGCTTTGCGGACAACATCCAGGTGTTTCCCAGGAACTGCGCGTTACGTTGGCCGGCATGGAAGAGAACCGGGCCCGGCGCGTGGTGAACGCGCTGCGGGAACGAGGCATCGACGCACGGATGGAGAAGGCCGGCGTCTACCAGTTCGGACTCTGGATCCGGATCAGCGGTGGGCGCGAGGCGATCTGGGACACCGACGGCTCGGCCGGGCTGGAGGCCCAGGTGATGCGTAACGGGGTGCTGGTCGGGTTCGTGCCGACGGTGCCCGGTTCCGAGAACTTCGACGAGGCCCAGGTGGTCGACACGATCGCCCGTACCGACTACGACCAGCCGGTCGCCACCCAGCGCCGCACCGCCCCGGTGCCGGCGGCCCCGCTGCCTCCCCAGGGAGGTGTCTTCCGGCGGTTCCTCGACGGTTTCCGCTACCGCGACTGAGGTGGTTCTCCCCGAGGGTCGGCTGGAACTGCGCCTCATCCGTTGCTCACTAGGGTTTTCGCTGCAAGCAAGCTCGCCTAGGAGAGGAGCGCCGTGAAGCTGGACAACTGGCACGGACTGCTCGATCACAGCGGCCCATACGCAACTGTCGCCCTGGACACCTCCCGGCCGGACGAGGCCGGGGCCGCCGGGGTGACCACCCGCTGGGAGAACGCCCGGCGGGAACTCACCGGCCAGGGCACCCCCGAACCGGTCGCCGACGCGATCGGCGCGGCGCTGCAGAGCGACGGTGCGGCGTTCCCCGGCCGCCTCCTGATCGCCACCGAGAAAGACGGCCTGGTGCTGGACGTGCCGCTGCCGCGGCCGCCGTCCGCAGCCGTGGCCGCCTGGGACGCGGCCCCGGTGCTGATGCCCGCCGTGCGCACGCACCAGGGGGTCACGCCCTACCTGCTGGTGCGGATCGACCGGGCCGGCGCCGACCTGGAACTGCACGGCGCCACCGGTGAGCCGGTGCAGCAGATCGAGATCGAGGGCAGCAACGACGAACTGCGCAAGGTTCCCGGCGGAGGCTGGTCGCACCTGCGCTACCAGCACCGTGCCGAGGACTCCTGGGAGCGCAACGCCGCCGAGGTGGCGCAGGCGGTGGAGAAGCTGTTCCGCCGGCACCGCCCCGAACTGGTCATGGTGGCCGGGGAGGACCACGCGGTCTCGCACTTCCAGAAGCACCTGGGCAGCGAGGCGTCCACCGTCACCCGGCGACTGCCCACCGGCGGCCGGGCCGAGGGCATCTCCGCCGAGGCGGTGGCCGAGGCGGTCGAGGCCTGCCTGAACGAGCACCGCCAGGCCCGGGAGGCGGAACTGGCCGATCGCTTCGAGCTCGGCGAGGGCCGGCAGGACACGGCGGTGTCCGGGCTGGACGGAGTGGTCGACGTGCTGCGCCGCGGGCAGGCGGAGGAGATCCTGCTGCACGACGACCCGTCCTCGACCTACCACCTGTGGGTCGGCGACGGGCCTCTGCAGATCGCCACCGACGCCGCCGAGGTCCGGGCGATGGGCACCGCCGAGCCGGTGAAGCTGCGCGCCGACACGGCTCTGGCCTGGGCCGCGCTGGCCTCGCAGACCGGGATCACCGTGCTGGAGCACGGCACCCCGCGGCTCAACGACGGCATCGGTGCGCTGCTGCGCTGGTCCGACGCCTCCACCCCGCGCGACGCGGTGCCGAGCATGCCCGGGCACGGCGAACCGCGGGGCGGGGAGTCGGTGCGCTGATCAGTACCGGCGCCGGTACCACCAGGACCGGGCGGGCGACGTCGGACGTCGCCCGCCCGTCCTATATTCGGACGATGGGAACCGCGGCCTCAGTCCTGCTTCGCCCGGTTCCGGCGCCGGGCCGGGATGTGGATGTCCGCGATCCGCTGCTCACCCCAGGCCACGTCGGCGCAGACCCAGTCCTCGAGCCGGTCGGCCAGGAAATAGGCCACCTCGCCCACCGTCTCGGCGGGATCGTCCTGGGGGCCGAACCAGAAGGCCGAGCGCCAGGTCTGCCCGGCCGCCCGCACCGCCAGCCAGATCTCCCGGTCCGGTCCGCGGCCCAGATCCACCGCCTCCAGCTCGCCCTCCCGCAGCAACCCCTCCAGCACCGGAAGCACCACCCGCAGCCGCACGTCGTCCAGGTCGGTGGAGTCGAAGCGGTCGTCGGTCCCGGGACCGCGCAGGGTGGGCATGCGCTCAGGCTTGCACCGGCTGGTGTCAGCTTCAACCCTTTCGGCCGAGTCCGCCCGGGCTGTGCCCAGGGATACCCCGCTTGCCCGAATTCGGCTGGGCCAACAGGGTGAACGCGGTGCCGCCGAGCTCCGTGGCCCCGACCTGGCAGCCGGGGTCGGCCCCGGTCTCGCCGACCCGTCAGTGGTCGCGCACCCTGGCCCTCACCGCCGTACTGACCGTGGTCGGCGCCCTGATCTTCGGCCCGCTCTGGCAGCGCTATCCCGAGGTGGCGGCGGGCAGCATCCTGTTCACCGCGATGTTCAGCGGCGCCGGGGTGATCCTGCTCGACGAGCCCGGGCACCGCCGCACCGCCGTGCTGCTGATCCTGGCCGGGCAGTTCTGGGCCCTGGGCTGGAGCGAGGAGTGGAGGTTCGGGCCGCTGCCGTTCCTGTCCGGGCCGGCCAGCTACCTCGCCCTGTCGCTGGCCGCCTGGGCGATGTTCCGCTACCCCGACCCGGCCCTGATGAACCGGCGGGAGCGGGTGTTCGTGCGGGTGCTGGCCACCGTGGCGGTCGGCGGCATCCTGGCCGAGACGCTCACCGCGCGGCCGCAGTGGCGCGGCTTCGAGGCGGACACCTGGTGGCTCACGGTGTTCGCCGACCAGGAGTTCAACACCGCCCTCGGCCACCTGCTGCGCCCGGTGCAGGTGCTCGTGATCGGGGTCTTCCTGCTGCTGTGGATCGTCCGGATCCGGCGGATGCGCGGCCTGGACCGGGAGCTGCTCACCCCGATGGCGACGGCCTCGCCGGTGATCGCGGTGGCGGTCGGCGCGGTGCCGGTGGCCAAACTGCTCGGCTTCACCGAGCAGACGATGGACCGGGTGTACGCGCTGCAACCGGCCGTGCTCGCCGTCATCCCGCTGGCCTTCCTGATCAGCGTGGTGCGCCGGCGGCTGGCCGACAACGCCGTGCTCACCCTGATCCAGCTCCTGCAGCGCCGCCCCACCCCCGAGGCGGTGCAGACCGCTCTGCGCACGGCCCTGCGCGACGCCACCCTCCGGGTGCGCTACTGGGCCCCCGAACTGAACACCCACGTCGACGTCACCGGGGCCCCGGCCGGGCCCCCGGCCGATGCGGACCGGCTGGTGCTGCCGGTGACCGCGCCGACCGGTGGCCCGCTGGCGGTGATCGACGCCGACCCGGCGCTCAGCCGGCATCCGCTGGTGCTCTCGAACGCCTTGGCGGCCAGTGGTCTGGCCCTGGAGAACGCCCAGTTGCAGGCCGCCGTGCTGGGGCGGCTCAGCCAGGTCCGGGCCCTGCGGATGCAGGCGGTGCAGGCCGGGGTGGCCGAGCGCCGGCGGGTCGAGCGCGACCTGCACGACGGCGCCCAGCAGCGACTGCTGGCCCTGCGCCTGGTGCTGGCCGCCTCCGACCACCCGGGCCTGCCCGGCCCGGCCCGGGAGCGGCTGCGCCGGATGAACCACGAGATCGCGCTGGCCCTGAACGAACTGCGCGACCTGGCCCGCGGCATCCATCCGGCGGTGCTCAGCCAGGCCGGGCTGTCGGCGGCGGTCGGCGCGGTGGCCGACCAGCAGTCGGTGGCCGTGGAGGCCAGCCTGCCCGCCGGGCGCTTCCCCGCCGCCACCGAGGAGACCGCCTACTACCTGATCTGCGCCGCCCTGAAGGGGGCGGCGGACGTCTCACGGGTCAGCATCCGCGGCCACGAGGCCGACGGAGTGCTCACCATCGAGGTCGAGGACGAAGCCCGGCGCCCGGCCCAGTTGCGGCTCGACGCCGAGCTTCCCGGCATGCTCGACCGGGTGCGGGCGCTGGGCGGGGACGTCATGATCTCCACCCTGGCCCGCGGCGGCTCACTGATGGTCGCGGCCATCCCCTGCACCTGAGGGGCCGGTCACGCTGCGCCAAAAGCCGAGGAGATCCGTCCTGGATGGGGTCATTGCGCCGGGCAGCCGATACTCTCTGATGCTGTCCAGTCACTGTCGTTCCCTGAGCGGCTGGTTCGGGGAACCTTTGCCCACCTGCGGGCGCGAGGTACGGATTGTCAGCCAACACCAGGGCCGCCAGGCTCGCCGGGGTCGTCCGGCGTTCCTCGGCGCCCAGGTCACCGGGGTTCCCCGGACGGCCGGGGGGCGGTGCCGGCCCGCCGGTCGGCCGGCCCCGCCCGGTGCCCTGGCTGGGGGCGGTGCTGGCCGGCTCACTGGTCACGCTGCTGGCCTCGCTCGGCACCACCTCGATCTGGTCCGAGAGCCCCGAGCTCGCGGCCCCGGTGGTGGCCTTCGCCGGGGCGCTGGTCGCGGCCGGCGTGATCCTCTCCCGCGAGCCGGGCCAGCTGAACGCCGGCCGGGCCCTGGTCGTGGCCGGCTGCGTCTGGCCGCTGAGCTGGATCTCCGAGATCAGCCGGGGCGACTACCACCTCATCGCCTTCCTGGCCGGCCCGCTCACCCTGCTGCTCGCGGCCTGGGCGATCTACGCCTACCCCGACCACTCCACGGTCGGCCGGGCCGAGCGCCGGGTCCTTCTCGCCCTCACCGCCTGGCTGCTGGTCGGCCGCCTGGTCGTGGCGATCAGCTCCGACCTGGCCACCCACCGCGGGGCCGGGACGGCCTGGTGGCCGATGGTGCCGGGCGACCCCGGCCTGCACCGCTGGCTCACCTACCTGTCCTCGGCCGGTGAGCTGCTGCTGACCGTCGCCTTCCTGGTGCTCTGGGTCCGCCGCAGCCGGCGCATCCGCGGCCTGGACCGCAAGCTGATCCTGCCGGTGGCCGCCGCCGCCGCGCTCGCCGGTACCGCCAGCACGGCCGTGTCGTTCGCCCAGCGGCTGGGGGTTCGCGGTGAGCTGCGCGAGGACATCCTGGTGGTCCAGACCCTGCTGCTGCTCACCGTGCCGGTGGCCTTCGTGATCGCCACCGTGCGCCGGCGCCTGACCAGCGTCGTGATCGCCGACCTGCTGCCGCGGCTCCGGGTCGACCGCACGCCGGAACGCCTGGAGGCCGCCTTCCGCGAGGTGCTGGCCGATCCCGGGCTGGAGATCCACTACTGGGCGGCGGAGATCGGGGCCTACGTGGACCGGCACGGCGCCACCTCGGCCGAGCCGGGGGCGGAGAGCGGTGAGAACGGCCTGCTGCTGCCGATCACCTCGACCAACGGCGCCCGGCTGGCGATGATCCGGGCCGACCAGGCGCTGTGGCGCTACCCCGACCTGGTCGAGGCGGTCGGCTCGGCGGCCGGGCTGGCCATCGAGAACGCCCGGCTCCAGGTGGAGGCCCGGGCCCAGCTGGAACTGGTGCGGGCCTCGCACGCCCGGATCGTGGCAGCCCAGCTGGCCGAGCGTCAGGCGCTCGAGAAGGACCTCGACGACGGGGCCCTGCGCCGGGTGCGCGAGCTGCTCGAGCAGATCCGGGCCGAGCCGGTCGGCGAGATCCGGGCCGCCCAGGAGTACGCCTCCGAGCAGCTGAGCCTGACCGTGGGCGAGCTGCGCGAGATCGCGGCCGGCCTGCACCCCTCGATCCTCGACCAGGTCGGCCTGGCCGAGGCGGTCCGCCGGATCGGCGCCGCCCAGCCGGTCACCGTCGACGTCGACCTGCCCGAGCACGGGCTGCCGATGCCGGTGCAGGTGGCCGGTTACTTCGTCGCGGCCGAGGCGATCACCAACGCGGTGCGGCACGCCGAGGCCACCCGGATCGCGGTCCACGGCGCGGACACCGGCGACAGCCTGCGCCTGACCATCGAGGACGACGGGTGCGGCGGGGCCGACCTGGGCGCCGGCACCGGGCTCAGCGGGCTCAGCGAACGGGTGCTGGCCGGCGGCGGCACGCTGCACCTGGACAGCCCGGCCGGGGCCGGGACCACGTTGACGGCGGAGATCCCCTACCGATGACCGAAGAGCGACCAGTGACAGAACTACGCGGGAACCGGAGGCCGGTGTGAAGGTAGCGATGGCGGACGACTCGACCCTCTTCCGGGGTGGGCTGAGGCTGCTGCTGAGCCAGGTGGGGGTTGAGGTCTGCCTGGAGGCCGGCAACGGCGACGAGCTCCTGGCCGGGATCGCCGAGGCCCGGCCCGAGGTGGCCATCCTGGACATCCGGATGCCCCCGACCTACACCCGGGAGGGCCTGCAGACGGCCGCCCGGATCCGCGAGATCGACCCCGGCATCGGTGTGCTGATCCTCTCCACCTACGCCGAGACCACCTATGCGGCAGAACTGTTCGCCAACGGCAGTTCGGGCCGCGGGTACATGCTGAAAGACCGGGTGGACGACGTGGCCACCCTGCGCGACGCGCTGGTCCGGCTCGCGGCGGGGGAGTCACTGGTCGACACCACGCTGGTGGACAGCCTGATCGGGCACTCCCGGCGGCAGGACGCGCTGGCCGCCCTGACCGTGCGCGAGCGCCAGGTGCTGCGGCAGATGGCCGAGGGCCGCTCCAACGCCGGGGTGGCGTCGGTGCTCAACCTCAGCCACAAGACCGTGGAGAACTACGCTGCCAGCATTTTCGGCAAGCTGGACATCCCGGCCGGGTCGGACGACAACCGCCGCGTGCTGGCCGTGCTCTCCTGGCTGCGGGCCGGTCCCGGGGCAGCCTAGGTCTGGCTCCAGGGCAGCGTCACCAGCCGGCCCAGGGCGATCCGGGCCACCGGCAGATAGGGCACCACCAGCGGGGCCGGGCCCCGCACGGCCAGCCAGGTGCGCGAGCCCTCGGCGGTGGCCTCCACGCCGTGCTCCAGCACCATCGACACCGGTCCCCGCCGCACCAGCCAGGTCCACGAGCGTTCGGGCTCACTGACGTCTTCTATCCAGAAGTCCAGCCACACCCCGCCCGGGCCGAACACCCGTCCCGGGGTGCCCGCGCGCAGTCGCTCGTGCGCGTAGTCCACCCGGCGCAGGTGCGGTGACCAGGTGGGCCAGAGTGCCGGTTCGGCATAGCGCTGCCAGGCCCGGGCCGCGTCCACCGGCCCGACGGCCTCCAGTCGCTGGCGCACCGTGAGATCCGGCCAGGAGAAGGGCATGTGCCCGAGCATGCCCCGGCCGGGGCCGGTTGTCGCCTGCGCCACACACTCGCCCGGGCGATTGCGCGCCCGGATCGCCCTGTGCGAGGCTCGTAGGGTTCCGAGGGGGAGTAGTCCGCGAATCCCACGATCGACACACTGAGAACCTGGTTCTCCGGTCGTGAGGCCCACCGTCACCGGTGGGTGGACGAGACCTTCGGTCCCGCAGGTGAACGCACAAGTGCGTCTGCTTCCGGGGCCGAGGCCTGCTCACCCCGAATGCCTCCGGCCCCGTCCGTGGACGCGCCGGACCAGGCTGAGGACAAAAAATCGTGTGGCACTTCGTGTTGCTCATCGCGTGCGCGGTGGCGATCTATCTCTCGTGTGAGTGGTTCGTCAACGCTGTGGAATGGCTCGGCCATCGGCTCAACGTCGGAAAGATGGCCGTCGGTACCATTCTCGCGGCCTTCGGCACCGCCCTGCCCGAATCGGTGGTCACCCTGGTGGCCGTCACCACCGGCGGCGACGAGCAGAAGGAGATCGGCGTCGGCGCGGCCATGGGCGGCCCGCTCGCCCTGGCCACGCTGGCCTACGGCGTCACCGGGGTGATGCTGCTGTTCCGCAAGCGGATCCTGACCCGGGAGCTGGTGTCGGTGGGCGCCCCCACCAGCTCGCCCGAAGAACGCCCGGCCGACGACCGGGCGATGCTCGGCAGCCCTCGCGACGTCGCCCGGCTCTCCCGCGACCAGCGCTGGTTCCTGGCCGTGTTCGTGTTCAAGGTGTTCCTGGGCCTGGTCGTCTTCGCCTGGAAACCGTGGCTGGGCCTGCTGTTCCTGGGGGTCTACGCGCTGTACGTGTTCAAGGAGATGAGCCGCGCGGACGAACCGGAGGCCGGGGACGCCGACGAGGAGGAGCTGGAACCGCTGAAACTGCAGCCGAACCAGGCCGCTCCGGCCTCGTGGGCGATCGTCGCGCAGCTCGCCGCCACGCTGGCCGTGATCTTCTTCGCCTCCCAGGTCTTCGTCGGCCAGCTGGGGGCGATCGGCCCGATGATCGGCCTCTCCGGGGCGGTCACCGCTCTGCTGCTGGCCCCGGTCGCCACCGAGCTGCCGGAGATCATGAACTCGGTGATCTGGGTGCGGCAGGGCAAGGCGAAACTGGCTCTGGCCAACATCTCCGGCGCGATGATGATCCAGGTGACGGTGCCCAGCGCCTCGGCGATGCTGTTCGCCGACTGGCACTTCGACGCGCCGCTGGTCTGGTCGGCGGTGATCACCATGCTGGCCATCGGCTACCTGCTGGCCACGATGGCGACGAACCGGCTCACCCCGCTGCGGCTGGCCCTGACCGCGCTGCTGTACCCGGTTTTCGCGATCGGTCTGGTGGTTCTTCTGTAGTACGAACTGAAGACGTCGGTGCGCCTTCGGTGCCCACCGACGTCTTCAGTTGGTGGTGGCTTTTCAGGACGGGGTGTTCTGCGACCGGAGGAACGCGATGCGCCCGGCCACGTCGTCGCGGCCGGTGGCCCGCGCCTCGACCATGGTGCGGTCCAGGACCGGCGCCGGGATGAGCTTGCCCAGCGGACCCTGCATGGTGTGGATCAGGGCGTCCCAGTCGTGTTCCAGCGCCTGGGTGAGGGCCAGGACGGCGGCCAGGTTGGGATCATCGGGCCGGCGGGCCGTCTCCTGCTCCAGCAGCGCGTGCCCCTGCTCCGGATCACCGGTGAGGCTGAGAACCGCACCGTGCAGCGCCAGGTCGATGGTGACGCCCTCGGGCAGCGTGTGCATCACCTGGCGGGCCCGCTCGGCCTGGTTGCGCCAGAGCATCTCGACGATCATCGTCTCCGGCGTCTGCCCGGGACGGGGCCCGCGCAGACCGTCGGAGCTGACCGACCGGTTCTGCGACAGGTCGCGCAGGGTGAAGTAGTTGCTGACCGCGAAGAACAGCAGGAACAGGGCCAGGAAGAGGTTGCCCGGGCGATAGACGTAGACCGCGGCGGCGGCCAGCACGGCCACCACGATCGAGACGATCGCGGCCCGGCGCAACCTCGTCACCGGGTCTCCGGGCAGGAACTCGCGCATCGCCTGACCGCCGTCGAGCGGCAGCACCGGCAGCAGGTTCAGCAGGCTCCAGCCGATCGAGGTGAAGATCCCGATCCGCAGCGCCCACCAGGCCCACTCGTTGGTCAGGTCGGCCGCCACGGTGCGGTCGACGAGCACCAGCACCAGGCCGATCGCCAGACCGACGGCCGGGCCGGCCAGCGAGATCGCGATCGAGCGGGCGCGGGACAGTTCCCGGGGCGGGGTGAAGCTGGTGACCCCGCCGAAACCGGCCAGCGCGATCTCCGGTTTGGCACCGGTGGTGCGAGCGACCACGGCGTGGCCCAGTTCGTGCACCAGCACGGCGACGGGGGTGATCAGCAGCCAGACGATCATGCCTTCCAGATCGCCGTAGGTGGACATCCAGCCGAGCACCGCCATCACGACCATGAACGACAGGTCCAGGTGCACCGGGAAGCCCAGCAGTCGGCCCTTGAACAGGGCCCGGCCGCCCTCGACGGGCCCGCTGGTGGGGCCGCTCAGGCTCATGCGGGCACCTTCGTCAGGCGGACGGTGGGGCGAGGACGTTCTGTGCGGGTCACCGGACCATCGTCTCCCGCCGCCTCGCTCCAGGGCGAGTCGGTCAGCCGATTCCCAGGCAACTCCCGGCTGCTGCGGGCCTGGAGAACGGCAGAAGTCCCCGGTCGCGACGGCCGGGGACTTCTGGACGAGGCGGGAAAGGATCAGGCGGCGAAGAGCATGCCGTGGTGCAGGCGATCATGGATCGCCCGCAGATGGGCCGCCTCGGCGGCCGGGAACGGTCCACCCACCAGGTTGCAGGTGTCGCACGACATCATCGTGCCACTCTCAGAACCCAGGAGGGGGACGGAGTTTGAGCCGGGGAAGGATTCTGCTGCTGAGGTCAGCGCAACGTCGTTGTTCATGGCCAACTCCCGAATTCCCGGTGTGGTTTACACGTACTTCACAGTAAACGCGCACTATGGAATCCGATAGTTGATCATTGTGTGACCGAACACTCGCGCTGCGCCTATGGGCATTTACCATGCCATGTGTTAATGCAAGTGTTATCGTCTGCGCAGGTCAGGCTCCGGGTGAGAGCCGTCCGCGCAGTCCGGTGGCCCGGGCCGCGGGGCGGGCGATCGCGGTGCGCAGGGCCTCCACCGAGCCGATCACCCGCACGTGCCGGCGGGCCCGGGTGACGGCCGTGTACAGCGTCTCACGGGTGCACAGCGACGAGGCGGCGGCCGGCAGCAGCACGCTCACCCGGTCGAACTGGCTGCCCTGGCTGCGGTGCACGGTCATCGCGTAGAGCGGGCGCACCGCGCCCAGCCGGGCCAGCGGCACCGGTATCGGATCCCCACCGCGCCCGAAAACCGCGGTCAGCGAACCGTCCTGGTTCGAGACCACCACGCCGGTGTCGCCGTTGTAGAGCCCCGACTCGTAGTCGTTGGTGGTGATCAGCAGCGGTTCCCCGGCGTAGCGGCCGTCGCTGCGCGGCACCACCGGATGGTCCTCGAAGATCCATCCGGCGGCCAGGTCGCTCCACAACTGAACCCCGCGCGGCCCGCGCCGGTGGGTGCAGAGCAGGCGGTGCTGTTCCAGGCCGGCCAGGGCGGCCACCCCGTCACCGGCCGCGGCGGCCGCCATCACCTGCGCGGCTCCGGCCCGGACCTCGGCCCGGATCGGCTCCAGCTGGTGCGGGCCGGGACGCTCCTGATCGGCCAGCTCGACGAACTCCACGGCCTCGGAGGCGGAGTGCAGCACGTCCACGGCCCGGTCGGCCTCTCCGTCGCGGATCGCCGCGGCCAGAGCGGCGATGTCGCCACCGGCGGCGAAGCGGCGGGTCGAGAGCAGGGTGCTCACTCCGTTGCGGAAACGCGCCGTCGGGGTGTCCGGAACCGGTTCGCCCGGCTGGTTCTGGGGGAGCACGCGCTGCAGGACGGCGGAGAAGTCCTCGGTGCGGTGGTTCAGCCGGGAGCGGTCGACCAGGTCACCGAGCACCGCCCCGGCCTCGACCGAGGCCAGCTGGTCGGGGTCGCCGATCAGGATCAGCCGGGTGGCCGGGCGCAGCGCCTCCAGCAGCCGCGCCATCAGGGTGAGCGAGACCATCGAGCTCTCGTCCACGATCACCACCTCGAACGGCAGGCGGTTGGTGCGGTCGTGGCGGAACCGGCTGCGGGCGTCCGGGCGCCAGCCGAGCAGCCGGTGCAGGGTGGTGGCGAACAGATCGGCGCCCAGCCGGGCCTGGTCGGCCGGGGGCAGGTCGGCGGTGGAGGAACGCACAGCCTCGTGCAGCCGGGCCGCGGCCTTGCCGGTGGGGGCGGCCAGGGCGATGCGGTACTCCGGGTGCTGCTCGCGCAGGAGGGCGAGCAGGCGGGAGACGGTGGTGGTCTTGCCGGTTCCCGGCCCACCGGCGAGCACCCCCACCCGGGAGAGCGCGCAGACGGCGGCGGCCAGTTGCTGGTCGGCGTACTCGGCCTGGGGGAAGAGTCGTTGCAGGCCGGCTCGCAGCACCTCCTCGTCCAGGTCGGCCGGGCGGTCGGCGGCGCGCAGCAGCAGTTCGGCGGCCACGGTCTGCTCCTGCTCCCAGTAGCGGGCCAGCCACAGACTCGAGCCGGTCATCCGCAGCGGCCCGCCGATCAGTGGGCTCACCGCACAGCGTTTCGCCCACTCACCCGGTTCCGGCCAGGTCAGGGTGACGGCCGGTTCCAGGGGCTCCTCGGCCTCGTCCTCGTCGTCCGGGCTGATCGTCCCGGCCGCGGAGGCCAGGTCGAGCACCACCGAACCGTGCCGCACCGAGCGCACCACCAGGGCCACGGCCAGGTGCACCGCCTCGTCCGGTTCGCCGCCCAGAGCGCCCAGGCGCCGGGCCACGTGGATGTCGGCCGCGGTCAGGATGCCCGCCCGGTTGAAGTCGCCGAGCAGGCCGGTGGCGTTCACCGCGATGCGGTGGGGGTGGCCCGGTTCGTCCTTCAGTGCGGCGGTCACGACCGGCCGGCCAGGAGGTCGGAGGTGGCGGTGACCAGCGCGGTGGGTGGTTCCCAGCAGAAAACGCCCGGGGCAGTGCCGTCTTCGCTGTGCACGTCCGGTCCGGACATGCCGCGCAGGAACAGGTAGCGCACGCCACCGAGATGCTGGGCCGGGTCGTAGCCGGGCTGGCGCCAGCGCAGGAAGCGGTGCAGGGCAACGCCGTAGAGCAGGGCCTGCAGCGGGTAGTGGGCTGCGATCATTGCCTCTTCCATCGCGCTGGGCCGGTAGTGCCAGGCCGTCACCGGCTCGTCCGGAGTGCCCAGCCGGTTGGTCTTGTAGTCGACCACCACGAAACGGGGCCCGGAATCGGAGTGCACCCGGAGCACCGCGTCGATGCTTCCGGTCAGGTAGCCGCGCAGCGGCACGGCCTCCAGGTCGTCCAGGGCCTCGGCGTAGCGGCTGAGCAGTTGGCCCGGTGGGCAGTGGTGGCGCCAGAGCGGAACCAGATCCGACAAGAGGACGCGGGTGGTCACCGGATCGTCGCCACCGGCCAGGGGGAGTTCGAAGTCGAGTTCGGAGAGCCGGTCTCGCGCGTCGATGTCCCGAAGTGTCAGCTGATTCAGGTGCAGGGGGGTGGAGACGGCCGGGACGAGGGCGCTCACCAGGGTCTCCACGTCGACGGCGGGTCCGGAGCGGGCCACCCGGGCGGCGACCGTGGTGCGCAACTCGTCCTCGTTGCCGGCGTCGGCGGCCAGTTCCAGCACCTCGTGCACCAGGGTGCCGAAGCGGGCCCCGGCGGGCAGGTCGTTCCAGGCCGACGCGATCCGGCGAAGGGGCTCGTCGGGACCGTCGTCCAGTGGCCCAGGGGCGAGCTCGTCCGGGCCCTCGTCGTCCTTCAGGGCCACCTCCGGTTCGCTGGAGGAGCCCTGGTTCTCGTGGGCCGACGCGGTCAGCGAACTGTACGAGGTGCGGCGCCAGTCCTGGTCGAGCTCCCGTCCGAGGGTCGCTGCTCGGAGTGGAACTGCCTGTGGTGCGGGCTGTTCCCACTGCTCCGGACGGCGGGGCTGCATCAGCTCGACGGCCAGCGTGCCGCCGCTGCGTCCGGCCAGACGCTCGAAGTCGGCCAGGGCACCCGGATCGCTCGGCACCCGTACGCTCTGCGGCACCGGCTGTTCCGGGTCGGGGTTGAACAGGATGCGGTGCAGCGGCGCGGTTCGGGTGTTGTGGGTGGGGGCCCACCACAGCACCAGGTGCGACTGCGCCCGGGTGAGGGCGACGTAGGTCAGGCGTAGTTCCTCGGCGGCGTCCTCGGCGTCGGCGGCCTCCACGTGGCGCCCCCAGTCCTTCCAGCCCGGCCCACCGATGTCCTTGAACCGTCGGCCGTCCGCGTGGAAGGTGACCGCCGTGACGTCGTCCCGCGACGATCCCCTCTGGTTCCAGGCGAACGGCACCAGCACCACCGGGAACTCCAGGCCCTTGCTGGTGTGCACGGTCATCACCTGCACGGCGGCGGCGTCCGACTCCAGCCTCCGGCTGCGTTCCAGCGCCCCCTCCGAGCCGGCCGCCTCCTCCTGACGGTGCCGCAGCCACAGCAACAACCCGCTCAGGCCGAGCCGGCTGGTCTCCGAAGCCTCCTGCAGGGCCTGGGTCACGTGCCGCAGGTCGGTCAGAAGCCTTTCGCCGCGCGGCATCCCGAGCAGGCGCCGCTGCAGGCCGGTCTGCCGGGCGACGGTCTCGAACATCGCCCCGACGCCGTTCTCGGTGAGCAGGTGGCCCCAGTCCCGCAGCCGCAGGGCCAGTTCCTCGTCGATCGCCGCGCCCTGCTGGTCCAGCTCCAGCGCGGTGTGGCCGCCGAAGCAGCTCAGGGCCAGCCGCCTCACCCGGGTGGTGCGGTGCGGCTGTTCCATCGCCTCCAGCAGCAGCTGCCACTCCTGCGCGGCGGGGGTGCTGAACACGCTGGTCCGGCCGGTGACCACGGCGGGCACACCGGCCGCGGCCAGCCCGGCGCTGACGTCCTGGGCCTGATAGTTGGCCCGCACCAGCACGGCGATGTCTCCCGGACGCAGGTCACGCTCGGGCGAGCCGTCGCGCGGCTGTACCCGGGCCGCCCCGGACAGCAGCCGGACCACCTCGGCCACCAGGTCCTTCTGCACCGCGTCGCGGGCCAGCGGGGCCTGCGGCAGATCGCTCTGCTGGGTGGAGGCGACCGCGTCGCGCGGCAGCACCCGCAGCCGCACCGGCGCCGGACTGCCCTCGACGGTGACCATCGGACCGGGGTGGAAGGCCTGCACCGGCTGCACCCGGATCCGCTCGTCGCCGAGCGCCGCGCCCTGGAACAGCGTGTCCAGTCCCCGCAGCAGCGCGGCGTCGCTGCGGTAGCTGGTGGGCAGGGTGCGCACGGTCTCGGCGCTCTCGAAGGCGTTCAGGTAGGCCTGCACGTCGGCGCCGCGGAAACCGTAGACGGCCTGCTTCGGGTCGCCGATCAGGATCAGCGTGGAGTGGCCGTGGAACGGCCGGCGGATGATCTCCCACTGCACCGGGTCGGTGTCCTGGAACTCGTCCACCAGGACGAACCGGTAGCGCTCCCGGAGCCTTCGGCAGGCGGCCGGCCCGGACTGCGGATCGGTCAGGGTGCCGGCCAGCCGGGTCAGCATGTCGTCGTAGCCGAACACGCCCAGCCGGCGCTTGCGTCGTTCCACCTCGGCCCGCACCGCCTGGGCGATCCGGGCCCGCAGGCCGGGGGTGCCACCCACGCCCGGATCGGGCACCAGGTCGGCCGCCTCGGCCACGGCGTCGATCGCGAGCTGGTGGAACTCGGCCTGGCCGAGGTCGGGGGTGCCCGCCCCCGGGAAGCCCCACTTGCGCAGGTAGAGGTCGTCGGCCACCTCCCGCACCAGGTCGCCGATGTCCTCCACCAGCACGGTGCCCGGGTCGTGGTCGCCGTTCGTGCCCAGCGTGGTCAGGACCTGCTGGCAGAAGCCGTGGATGGTGGTGACGGTGGCCGCGTCGAAGGCGGCCAGGGCGATCTCCAGCCGTTCGAGCCGGCGCCGGCGCCGGGCCTCGTCGACGGTGTCGGCCAGGTGCACCAGCACCCGGTCGTTCGGGTCGATCATCGAGGGGTCGGCCAGGGCCAGCCCGTCACGTGCGCTGACCAGCCGTTCCCGTACCCGCTCACGCAGCTCCCGGGTCGACTCCCGGCTGAAACTGACCACCAGCAGGTCGTCCATGCGGGCCAGGCCCTCGGCCACGTAGCGGGTGACCAGGGCGGCGATGGTGAACGTCTTACCGGTGCCGGCACTGGCCTCGAGCATCGTGGTGGCCTCTTCGGGCAGTTCCCCGAACAGGTCGAACGGGGTCTGCCGGCTCAGGATCGGCTGGCCGGGGAACGAACTCATCGGCCCTCCAGCCGTTCGTGCGTAAGCAGCCGGTCCCAGAGTCTGCGGCTGAGCCGCCCGAACCGGTGCGGCTCGTCCGCCACCCAGCCCTCGCCCTGCTCGTCCGGCGTCGGCGGCTCGGCCAGCAGCACCGGGAAGTCGACCTCGGAGCCGTAGATCAGACAGTGCTCCGGCTCGGACTGCTCACCGTCGAACCGCTGCCCCTGCCGGGTCTTCCCGGCGTGCCACAGCCTGGCCGCCTCACCCTCGGCAGCCTTGTGCCGGGTACCTCGCAGGCGCCGTTCGGCGTACGAGGCAGACGTTTTCAAGGTGATCGGCAGGGGCGAGCTCAGCCCGGCGCGGTAGAGGCCGACCAGCTCGGCCAGGGCCAGCCGGGCCATTTCCTGGTCGAGGGGCTCGAAAACGCTGCGCGCGGCACCACCCCGGGGCCCCTGCCCCACGGTGACCGCGGACCAGCCCGGGGCGGGGTCGGTGGCGGTGAGCGCAAGCAGGTTCACCCACGATCCGAGCCGGTGCTTGGGACCCAGCCGGGAGTAGGTGACGGTGAGCACGGTCGAGTCGCGTACATCCCCGACCGTGCCGGTGAGCCGGGTGCCGTCGGGCAGCAGCACGTCCACGTCGCGGGAGTCGGGGGCGGCGGCGCGTTCCAGGGTGGAGGCCCGCATCACGTCCTCGACCTTCCGGCCCACCCGGGTCAGCAGCAGGCGGCCCAGGTCGCCCGGCGGCAGCAGACCGCGGTGCGACTCCACAGCGATGCAGTCGGCCGGACTCAGACCGGAAAGACGTTGCCGCAGCAGCCGGTCGCCGATCTTCCACTGCTGCAGGCTGTCCAGCTCGACCGGCAGGGCGTCGTCCGGCTCCTCGTCGGCCAGGGCCATGCTGACCTGCAGACGCTGGCGCAGGAAACCCTTGGCCGGATGCTGCAGCAGCCGGTGCAGGTCGGCCAGCGCCACGTCGTCCGTGCCGGCCGGGGGCAACGGAGCAGGCAGGAACCGGCCGCTGGGGACTCGTTCCCGGGTCAGCGCCCGGGCGCCCTCCAGCGCGGGCTCATCGAAGCTGAACGGTCCGGGGCGGCCCAGGGCGCCGTCGGTGAAGTTGCGCGGGTCGAACGGCTGCAGCGGGTGCCGCACGGTGATCCGGTCGCGCACTCGCCGGTCGTCCAGCCAGGAGGAGCGGTCCACCGCGTCGAGCAGTTCGCCCAACGGCACGGCGGGCGGGATCGGGGCGCCGGTGCGGTCGTCGGAACCGGAGTAGGTGATCACCAGCTTCTCCTGGGCCGCGCACACCGCGTCCAGAAACAGTTGCCGGTCCTCGCTGCGCGGATCGCGCTCACCCACCCACGGGTCGCGACCGAGCACGTCGTCGCCGTCCGGGTCGGCCCGGCGAGGGAAGCTGCCGTCGTCCAGGCCGAGCAGGCAGACCACCCGGTGCGGCACCGAGCGCATCGGTACCAGGGTGCACACGGTCAGGGTGCCGGTGCGGAACGAGGAACGGGTCGGCCGGCCGGCCAGCAGGTCGGCCAGCACGCTGCGCACGTCGGCCAGGCTGCAGTCGGCCTGGCTGTCGGCGGCGGCCTCGGCCACGTCCCACAGTTCTGAGCGCAGCTGGTTCACCTGCCAGGCGGTGTTCCGGTCGGTGGCGCCCAGGTCGAGCACGGAGTTCTCCAGCCCGGTGAGCCATTTCGCGATCGGGTGACGGCCGGACATCAGTTCCTGCGCGGCCCCGAGCCGGTCGATCAGCTCGGCCAGCCGGCCGGCCAGGTCGATCCCGGCGCTGTCCACGTCGTCCAGGCCGATGACCCCGCCGAGCTGCTCGGTGTCACCCTCCACCGAGACGCCCAGCAGCAGCCGGTCCAGCCCGGCCCGCCAGGTGCCCTGCTGGATCGACTGCAGGTGCCAGGTCTGCCGGTGGGCATCGTCCAGGCCCCAGCGGATTCCCGCACCCACCAGCCAGTCCCGCAGCCGGGCGAGGTCGTCGTCGTCAAAACCGAAGCGCCGGCGCACGGCCTCGCGCCCGGCCAGGTCGAGCACCTGGGGTGCGGTGATCCGGGCGGTGCCCAGTTCGAGCAGCAGCCCGAGCAGGTCGAAGAGCGCGTTGGTCTGGCGCGGGGAGCGGTCGGCGACCCGTACCCGCAACTGCCCGGCCTGGTCGCTCTGGGCGAAGGCCGAGGTCACCAGAGGCGCGAAAGCCTCAACGTCCGGGCACATCACCAGGATGTCGCGCGGCTCCAGAGTGGGGTCGTCGGCCAGCAGGCCGAGCATGACCTCCCGCAGCACCTCCACCTGACGCACCCGGCCGTAGCAGGAGTGGACCTGGATGCTGGTGTCGTCCGGATGCAGCACCGGGCGTTCGGGCACGTCGTGCACCTCGCCCCGGCGCAGGTCCCGCTTGAGCCGGCCGAGCAGGGTGTCGGGCGGTTCCGGGGCCGGGTGCTCGCGGTGCCCGGCCTGCGGGCTGTAGCGGATCAGGGTCTGCTGCAGTTCCAGCAGGTCGCGGGACATCGACGCCAGCAACGGGTTCCGGACCCGGGTGCGGGCCGGGTCGTCGCTGCGGCGCAGGGGCAGGGCCGCGGGATCGAGCCCGCTGGTCACCTCCCACAGGGCGGGGGAGGGGTGATGCAGCCACAGATGGACGTCGCGGTGCTCGGCCAGGGCGGCCAGCACCCGGATCTTCAGCGGTGACAGCCGGCTGGCGCCGAACACCGAGAGACGTTGCGGCAGCGTGCTCGTGGCCGGTTCGTCGCGCAGCCGGGCGCAGGCCTCGTCGAGGAGTTCGGCCGGGGCCGGCACCCCGAGCCGCTCCCGCAGCCGCCGCCAGAGCTCCGCCTGCCAGAGCAGGTCGTCGGGCAGGGGCCGGCCGTCACCGGACTCGTCCCGGCCCTGGGCCCAGGCGGTGATCATGCCCGGCCGGGCGTTGCCGTACTCGTCGAACAGCCGGGCCAGCCGGGTGGCGGCCGCCAGACGCCGCCCGGTGTCCTGTTCACCGGCCTTCAGGTGGCGGTCCAGCGGGGCGCACCAGGGCTCGGCCCGGGAGGCGTCGATCACCTCGGTCAGCGACCAGCGCGAGCGGTCCGGGGCCCAGGCCCGCACCGCCCGGGCGATCTGGTCGGACGCCTCCTCCAGGGCCCGTTCCAGCACGGCCGTGGACGAGGGGAAACTGACGTTCGCGCACACCCCGTCGGGTGCAGCGGGAGTGCCGGTTGTGGGGGCGGTGCCGGTGCCCAGAACGTGCGAGAGGCGCTGGGTCAGCCATCGCTCCACGCCCTTGGCGGGAACGGCCACCGTCTCGACGGCGAACGGGTCTTCCAGCGGTTCGGCCAGGAGGCCGGCCAGCGCCAGGGCCAGGCCGGTGCCGTCCGCACAGCGGTGCACGGTCAGCACGACGCGGGCAGGCCTCTCTTCATGGGTGACAGTTCTATCCCACCCGTGAAGGGCCGGGCACGTCCGCCTCCCCGTGACCGGGCCAGGTCACGAGGAGGCGGGATGCTCAGGCGTTGCTGGTGGCCCGCTCGGTGACGTCGACGGACTCTTCGGCTGCCTCGGCCGCCTCGGCCTCGGCGATCGCCGCATCCACGTCCGCGGCGATGTCCTCGTCGGTGACGTCGGTGCCCTGTAGCGCGTTCACCTCGGCATCGATCCGCGTCACCTCGGCGCGCATCGCGCTCAGGCCGTCGGCGAAGGCCTTGGAGACCTCGGGCGCCGAACCGGTGGACAACGCGGCCACGGCCGCGATCAGGGTGTCCAGCTGCACCTTCATGGCCGCGTCGCGCTTGGCCGAGGCGGCGGCGAAGGCGGCCAGGTCGGCCTGGGTCTTACGGGCCAGGGTGGGGTAACGGACCATCAGCCCGAACGTCACCTTGGAGCCCGTCTTGTAGGGCTTGCCCCAGATCTTGGCGTCGGTGGCGGTGAGCTTGATCTGGTCGGTCCACTTCATGTCTTCCTCTTCCTCCAGTCGCTGCTGCAACACCGCGCGGGCGCGCCTGACCTGTGCCTTCGAGGCATTGATCTCGAAGTGCATGGCGTCGATGGTGGCGTTGACGTAGTCGTTGCCCCAGCGGAAGATCTTGTGACCGCGGCCGTCGGTGATCCGCGCCAGGATCGCGTGCACCTTGTCCACCTGGCTGCGGGTGAAGGTGCCCCGGGCGCCCTGGACGTGCTTCAGGGCGTTCAGGTCCCAGGCGGTGGCGCTGGCGTGGTTGCTGATCACCGACCGCGAGCCCCGCACGTTGCGGGGGGCCCACGACCAGTCGTCCAGCACCCGGCCCTCGACCTTCTCCACCTCGGCGTCGAAGCAGCGGATCAGGTAGGCGGCCAGGAACGCCACGTCGGCGTCGGCCGCGGCGAACCGGCCCCCGGCCGCTGAGAACCAGGTCAGCCGGTTGCTCGACAGGACGGGCCACCCGTTCTGCGAATGTTCTGCCATATCGCCCGGAGTCTAGAGGGCCCTAGGGTGAGGTGCTATCCGAGCGAGGAGGCTGTGAGATGGCTGTGCACCCGGTTGACGGCGGCCCGGAAGCACTCTGGAGTCCCGATCCCCAGGCTGCGCGCAGCAGCCAGATCGCGGCCTTCACCCGCTGGCTGGAGCCCCACCGCGGCGTCACCATCGGCGATCTGGACTACCCGGTGCTGCACCGCTGGTCGGTCGAGAACCTCGAGGAGTTCTGGTCCGCTGCCGCCGAATACCTGGGCGTCCGATTCAGTGCGCCTGCCGTGCGGGTGCTTCCGGATGCCGCCATGCCGGGGGCGCAGTGGTTCCCGGGGGCCCGGCTGAACTACGCGGAGCACGCGCTGACTCCTGGCCCGGGTCGCCAAGACGCCGACAAAGCGGTCATTTTCGTGCGGGAAGACGGGGTGGAACGCACTCTCACCCACGCCGAGCTGCGCGACTGGGTGGGTCGGGCCAGGGGTGGACTGGTGGCCGCCGGCGTGGGCAAGGGGGACCGGGTGGTGGCCCTCGCCCCCAACGGCATCGGCGCCCTGGTGCTCTTCCTGGCCACCGCCTCGCTCGGGGCGATCTGGTCCAGCTGCTCGCCGGACTTCGGGGCCCGGGCCGTCACCGACCGGTTCGCCCAGATCGAGCCCAAGGTCATGCTCGCCGTGGACGGATACCTCTACGGCGGCAAGAGTTACAGCATCCGCGACACGGTGACCACTCTCCGCGAGAGCATGCCCTCGCTGAAGCGCACGGTGATCCTGCCCTACCTCGACCAGAACGCCCAGCCGGTGCGCGAGGCCGGTGAGGTGAGCTGGGCCGAGTTCGTCTCTCAGCCCGGCGAACTGGCCTTCGAGCAGGTGCCGTTCGACCACCCGCTGTGGGTCCTCTACTCCTCCGGCACCACCGGTCTGCCCAAGGGCATCGTGCAGGGCCACGGCGGGATCCTGCTGGAGCAGCTGAAGACCGTCCGGCTCCAGCACGACCTCGGCCCGGGTGACGTGTTCTTCTGGTACACCACCACCGGCTGGATGATGTGGAACTTTCTGGTCGGCGGTCTGCTCGCGGGCAGCACGATCCTGCTCTACGACGGAAGCCCGGCCTACCCCGGCCCGTCCCGGTTGTGGGAACTGGCCGCCCGGTACCGGGTTCGGCTCTTCGGTGTCTCCGCCCCCTTCGTACAGGCTGCGGTGAAGGCCGGGATCCACCCGGGCGCCGAGCACGATCTGAGCGCGCTGGAGACGATCGGCTCGACCGGATCGCCGCTGTCGGTCGAGAACTTCCACTGGATCCGTTCGGAAGTCGGCGAACATATTCGGATCTCTTCGGTCTCGGGTGGAACCGACGTCTGCACGGCTTTTCTCGGCAGCTCCCCGACGGTACCGATCTGGCTGGGAGAGCTGTCCTGCGCGGCGCTAGGGGCCGATGTGCATGCCTTCGACGAGAACGGCGAGGATCTGCGCGACGAGGTCGGCGAACTGGTGATCACCCGGCCCATGCCCTCGATGCCGGTCTCGTTCTGGAACGATCCAGACGGATCCCGTCTGCAGGAGGCCTATTTCGGCACCTACCCCGGGTTGTGGCGGCATGGCGACTGGGTGCGCGCCACGCCGCGGGGCTCGTTCGTGATCTACGGCCGTAGCGACTCCACACTCAATCGTGGTGGGGTGCGCATGGGCACCGCCGATTTCTACGCCGTGGTCGAGGCTTTCGACGAGGTGGCGGACTCGCTGGTGATCGACACCACCGAGCTCGGTGCGGCCACCGAGGGCGAACTGCTGTGCTTCCTGGTGGTGGCTCCAGGTGTCTTGATTGAAGACGTCGAACAGCCTTTGCGTCAGGCCCTGCGGTCCCAGCTGTCCCCGAGGCACGTACCCGACCGGTTCATCCGGATTCCGGTGGTGCCCCGCACGCTGAACGGCAAGAAGTGCGAGGTGCCGGTGAAGAAGATCCTGGCCGGGGTGCCGGTGGAACGAGCCGTCAGCCGGGACGCGCTGGCCGACCCGGCGGCCCTCGGCCCGTTCCTGGCTCTGGCCCGCTCCGACGACTGACGCCGCTTTGGTCCCTGGCTGGGCATCTTTGATCAGCGACTGAACAAAGAATTACCCACCGCTGTGATTCTGTGACATCAAGTGTTGTCACCCCGCGTCCGGCTTGTTACCTTTTTGACGGACATCGGCGTCGCAGGTGACCCGGTGCTGTGCCGGGGAGGTGCCGACAATGACCGTCGGGCTGTGGCTGATCGGTGCCAGAGGTTCGATCGGAACCACCGTGAGCGCGGGGCTCGCGCTGCTCTCGGCCGAGGCGGGTGCGGCGGCCAGGGTCGGAATGGTCAGCGAGCTGGCCGAATTCGAGGGCGTCGGGCTGGCGCCCCTGCGGGACTTCGTGATCGGCGGGCACGACCTGGCCGAGTTGCCGCTCAAGGGCCGGGCCGAAGAGCTGGTCCAGGCCGGCGTCCTGCCCGCCTTCGCCCTCGGCCTGGTGCGCCCCGACCTGGAGGCGATCGACGCCCGGGTGCGGCCCGGGGTGCGCGGTGGCGGGCGGGCGGAGATCGAGCAGATCCAGCGCGACCTCAGATCGTTCCGCTACCAGCACGGCCTGGACACTGTGGTGGTGGTCAACATCGCCTCCACAGAACCGGTTTCGCCCGTTCTGCCGGTGCACGAGTCGCTCGCCGCGCTGGACCGGGCCCTGGATGCGGGCAGCGAGCCGCTACCGGCCAGCGCGGTCTACGCCTACGCGGCGCTGGACGCGGCACTGCCCTACATCGACTTCACGCCTTCCATGGGCGCGGCCATCCCCGCCCTCGACGAGCTGGCCCGGGCCCGCGGCACGGTCTACGCCGGACGTGACGGCAAGACCGGCGAGACGCTGGTGAAGACCGCCCTGGCCTCGATGTTCGGCAGCCGGAACCTGCGGGTGACCTCCTGGTCGGGCCTGAACCTGCTGGGCGGGGGTGACGGCCGGGCCCTGGCCGACCCGGCCCGGGCCGAGGCCAAGCTCGCCTCGAAGGCCCGGTCGGTGCACGAGACCTTCGGGGCCGACGTGTCGGCCCCGGTGCACATCGACTACGTCGAGGACATGGGCGAGTGGAAGACGGCCTGGAACCAGGTGCGTTTCACCGGCTTCCTGGGCACCCCGATGACCATGCAGATCACCTGGCAGGGCTGCGACTCGGCGCTGGCCGCACCGCTGGTGATCGACCTGGCCCGCTTCGCCGTCCTGGCCCACCGCAACGGCCGGGTGGGCGTACTGGACGAGCTGGCCTTCTTCTTCAAGGACCCACTGGGCAGCACCGAGCACCGCCTGGACCACCAGTTCCGGCGCCTGGTCACCTGGGCCCAGAACCTGGCTGACCCTGCTCCCGCTCCCGCTCCCGCCGAGACCTCTGGGGCGGGCAACGTGGGCTGGCCGGGCCGCACCATGCGAAATCACCAGGCCGGCCGGGCCAAGGGCAGCGCGTGAACCCCTATGCCGAACTGGTGCGCCTGCCGGCAGTACTGAGCGCCCCCGGCGACCCTCTGCTCGGCGCCGCCAGTGGAGCAGCGCCCAGTGTGCGCGAGACCAGCGCCGCAGTGGCCTCGTCAGCCCTGGCCTACATGGCCGGCATGGCGCTCAACGACTTCGCCGATCGCCACATCGACGCTGCCGAGCGCCCCCACCGCCCCATCCCGTCCGGCCGGATCTCGAGCAACCAGGCCCTGGCCGTAGGGGTGGGCCTGCTGGCGGCCGACCTGGCGGTGGCCTGGACCTGCTCCGGCCGCCGCGCCGCCCTCTACTCACTGGCCACCGGAACAGTGGTACTGACCTACGATTTCGCAGCGAAGAACACCGCCGCCGGCCCCTGGGCCATGGCCGCCTGCCGCTTCCTCGACGTACAACGCGGCAGCCCCAGCTTCCGCGCCGGACTCTGGCCGGCCAGCCTCGTCGCCGCCCACACCTACGTGATCACGAGGGTGAGCCGAGATGAGGTGGGGGGAAGCACCCCCGCCCTCGCCCACGCCTCGGCCGCCTCCACCGCCGCCATCGCCGCCGCCACCCTGCTCACGGCCGCTCGCACCACGCGACCTCCGGCCACGCAGGTGGAGCAGAGCCGGGCCTCGCAAGTGGGTGAGGTTTCGGCCGGGGGGAGGGGCACGCGAGTAGGTGCGATCCGCTCAGTGGGTAGAGATTCGCGTGTGAGTTGGGCTTCGCGTCTAGGCGAGGCGTTGGGCGTGGGTGGGGCCTCGCCAGCGGGTGGGGCTTCGGATGTGCACGAGGTCTCGTCTGCGGGTAGGGCCTCGCATGTAGGTGAGGTCTCGCCAACGGGTAGCGGCTCGCGCACAGGTGGGGCTCCGGGCGAGGTCTTGGCCGCGGGCAGCGCCCCACAAGGGGATGGGTCTTCCTGGGTGGGTGGGGTCTC
>NZ_JAJSOH010000034.1 GCF_021277265.1 Kineosporia rhizophila | reverse complement strand
CTTTGTCGAGATTGCCTTGCTCTCAGGGTTCGAGGACGGCGGCTGGATGTGCTGGCGGCCGGGAGAGGACTCCTTCGAGGATCTGAGGTGACCGGTTTGCGTGCAGGGGGGTTGCCCGCTCCCGGAGGCGAGTCCTGGAGTGGCCGTTAGGGTCGCAGGCAGGAGCCACCCCGCCTACCGGAAGATGATTCAGCACCATGCGCGCAGTGACCATCAACGACCGGGCCCTCAGCATCACCGACCTGCCGGCCCCAGAACCTGGCAGCGCAGAAGTGTTGGTCCGTGTCCGGGCCTGCGGGCTCAACGGTGCAGATCTGCTGCAGCTGAAAGGGCGGTACGCCGCTCCGCCCGGTGCCCCGGCCGACATCCCGGGCCTGGAGATGGCCGGGGAGGTCGTCGGCCTGGGGCCCGGGGCGACCCGCTTCGCGGTCGGGGACCGTGTCATGGGCATCCTCGGCGGGGGTGGTCAGGCCGAACTGTGCGTCGCCCACGAGCGGGTCCTGATGCCCGTTCCGGAAGGGCTGTCCTGGGCCGAGGCCGGTGGCCTGGCCGAGGTCTTCACCACCGCTCACGACGCACTCTTCACCCAGGGTGGCCTCCGGGCCGGTGAACGGCTCCTGGTGCACGGCGCGGCCGGGGGAGTGGGCAGCGCCGCCGTCCAGTTGGGCCGGGCAGCCGGCGCGAGAGTGACTGCGACCGTCCGCAATCCGGACTCCCGCGAACAGGTCGCGGCGCTCGGTGCGAAGGTCGTCGCTCCCGGGGGCTTCGAGGACCACGGCCCCTTCGACGTCATCCTGGAGCTGGTCGGCGGTCCCAACCTCCCCGGCAATCTGGAAGCCCTGGACCTGGACGGGCGGATCGTGGTCATCGGTGTCGGAGCTGGGCGCACCAGCGAACTGGATCTGCAGCAGGTCATGCAGAAGCGGGCACGCATCTTCGGTTCCACCCTGCGGGCCCGCCCTCTGGAGCAGAAGGCAGCCACCGCGCGGGCAGTCGAACGCTCGGTCCTGCCCTTCATCGCCGACGGCACGGTCACCGTCCCGGTCGCCGCGACCTTCTCGCTGGAGCAGGCCCAGGCCGCCTACGACCGGTTCTCCGCCGGGGGCAAGCACGGAAAGATTGTTCTGGTGCTGTCTGAAGAGGCCTGACGGACAGCTTGTCTGAGCATCGGCCGTGGCGTCGGTGTGCTCATCGGGCGATCACCAGCGCCTGGGGTGCCGCCGCCTTCATCCGGGTGACGAACCAGGCCAGTTGCCGCGCGGTGCCGGTCAGGGCGTCCTTCGAAAGGGCCAGCAGGTCGTCATCGCGCAACCCCTGGGCACCCTGACCGATGACCGTCCAGGTGGTCTGCGTCAGCGTGGCCAGCATGTGCAGGTCCTGCAGGTCTCGCAGCAGGCCGACCGGGCCGGTGCGTACCTCGGCCAGGCCGGCGGCGTGGAGGCGTTCGGGCTCGGTGACGGAGCCACCGGAGTCCTCCCCGTACCGCTGGGCCATGGGCTTCAGCCGCTCGACGTGCTCCAGGCTCATCGCGGCCAGGGCCTGGCAGGTGAAGAGGACGTCGGGATGCTCGGCGTGTCCCTCTCCGACGATCCGCAGTGACTCGGCCAGGGCCTTTTCACTGTGGTGAACGAGCGCGACGTACGTGGACAGGTGAGTCTTCATGACCGGCTCCCAGCGCCGGCCTGCGCCGGATCGTTCGGGTACCGCGGGGTGGCAACGGTCTGGCTGGTCGTCGGTCTGCCGCCGCGGGTGGGTGCGACGCTGGCGTCCTGAGGGGTGGATGCCGCAGTGGTCGGTGCAGGGGAGGGACGGTCGCCGTCGCGGACCTTGACGACCCGGCATGCTGCGGTCTTGAAGTAGGGCTGCTTGGAAACCGGGTCCCACACGGTCATCGTCAGCTCGTTGGCCTGCCCTGAGCTGCCGGTGCTGTCCAGGGCGTCGAGATCCCAGCTGCCGTAGTGGAACGGGGCGAACACGGCTCCGCGCATGACCTGGCCCACCCGGGCCCGTACCTGGATGGCGCCCCGTGGGGATTCGACCCGCACCACGTCACCTTCGCTCACTGCGAGGGCGGCGGCGTCGTCCGGGTTGAGTTCCACCCAGGCATCCGGCGCAGCGTTGTTCAGGCTCCGGGACCGCATGGTCTTGGTACGCGTGTGGAATTGGTAGACGGTGCGCCCGGTGGTGAACAGCAGCGGGTACTCCGGGCTGGTCTGCTCATGGGCCGGGGTCCACTCGCAGCCCTTCAGGAAGGCGCGGCCGGCCGGAGCCAGGGCGCGGTGCTCGGCCTCGGTCACGGCCGCCCCGGTGAGCAGATCGTGTCCGTAGGTCTCGCACTCGTCGGTGTCGGTGGGGAACACCGGGTCGGTGTAGAGCCGGTCGGTGCCGTGCGGCGCCTGCTCGTTGACCGGCCAGGGGATGCCGCTGGGCCTGCGTAGCTTGTCGTAGGTCAGTCCGGAGTAGTCGACCGGGCGACCGGCGCTGGCCTTCTTCCAGGCCTCGAAAGCTTCTTCGGGGGTGCGCCAGGTCAGCAGGGGCTTGCCGTCCTTGTCGGTGAATCCCATGGCGTCGGCGTACATCAGGAAGATGTCGAGGTCGCTCTTGGCTTCCCCGGGTGGCTGCACCGCCTGCTCGGACAGGTGGACGGTGCGGTTGACGTTGGTGAAGGTCCCGGTCTTCTCTCCCCATCCGGCGGCCGGGAGGACGACGTCAGCCAGCCGGGCGGTCTCGGTCAGGAACACGTCCTGCACGACCACGAAACACTGCTCACTGGCGAGGATCTTGCGGATACGCCCGGTCTGCGGCATGGACACGGCCGGATTGGTGGCCGAGATCCACAGCATCTCGATGCTGCCTTCCTCGGCGTAGCCGAAGATCTCCATGGCGTTCGTGGGTGGGGCCCAGTGCGGGATGCGGGACACATCGACGTTCCACAGGTCGGCCAGTTCCTGCACGTGTTTCGGGTTGTCCCAGTTCCGGAAACCGGGCAGATCCCCGTCGGCGCCGCATTCGCGGTTGTTCTGCGCGGTCGGCTGCCCGTTCATCTGCAGCACGCCCGAGCCCACCTTGCCGATCAGTCCCCGCAGCAGGTGCAGGTTGTGCACGGCCACGGCGGACGCAGTGGCCTGATGAGACTGATAGAAGCCCTGCAGCACGGTGGAGAGCACGCTCTCGCTCTCACCGAAGATCCTTGCGGCCCGGCGAATGTCGTCAGGGTCAATGCCGCAGATGTTTCCGGCCCACTCCGGCGTGCAGGGCTCCACCATGGCCCGCAGGTCTTCCACGCCGAGGGTGTGGGCCGCAACCCAGTCCTCGTCCACCCAGCCGTTGACGAAAAGTTCCCGGGTGAGGGCGTTCATGAGTGCCAGGTTCGTGCCCACGCGTGGCGCCAGGTGCACCCCGCCGGTACGCACCGCCTCACGGGCCACTGGCGTTCGCCGCGGGTCGACGCAGACCAGTACGGGCGGCTGCTCGCCGTGTGTGCGATCCAGGATCCTGGCCCACAGCACCGTCTGGGTCTCGGCCATGTTGTGCCCGAACAGGAAGATCGTGTCGCAGTGCTCGATGTCGGTGTAGGAGCCGGGTTGCCCGTCTGCACCGAAGCTCTCCTTGAACGCCGCCGCGGCGGTGGCCGTGCACAGCCGGGTGTTCCCGTCCATGTGCGGGGTGCCCAGACCGGCTTTCCCGATCACCCCGAGCGTGTAGTACTCCTCTATGAAGATCTGGCCTGTGGTGTAGAACCCGAGAGACAGAGGGCCTTTCTCGGCCAGCAGACGTTTTGACCTCTCCACGATCCTGCCCATCGCCGTGGGCCAGTCCGTCTCGACCAGTTCGCCGTTCTCACGGATCAGCGGCCGGGTCAGACGGTCCGGCGACGAGGCCCACGGGGTGCTGCCGTACAGGCCCTTGGGTCCCAGGCGGCCGTGGCTGACGACATCGCCGGCCCGTCCGCGCACCCCCACCATGCGCCCGTCCTTGACCGCGATGTCGCACCCGCAGCCGTTGCTGCACAGCACACATGCCGACTGGACCCACCGGTCCACCTCCTGCGCATCCACGCCCTCGTCCAGGTGGGTGTCGACGCGCGCCGGCCACACCGTTCCCTTGGCGTGCGGTGTCCGGGGCCCCCAGATGTCGCTGATGCGGTCGGCCGCGATCATCGCGGAGTCCACCTCCTCGGGCGGCACATTTTGCTCGTGGTCCACAGACAGAGGGTGGGCCCATCAATGCAGTTGCGCAATTACTGCGGTACCCCAGCCAGCACCTGGTGGTGGGGGGCCTGTTCGACTACCAATGGACGCTTCTCGCGCCTGGCGATCGGTGGTCTCGGTACGTCTGTGGTTGAGGAGGATGCGCGGGCACAGTTGGCGCACCACACGTGAACGTGACGCCGTCAGCGCAATCGAGGCGGACACTCGTCCTAAATTTCAAAGGGTTCCGGTCTGAGAGGTCACCATCACGTGCTCGCGACGGTGTACTTCGCAGAGGAGCCAGGGGCGCCACCATCGGCCCGGTCCTGATGACGAAAGCGCCCAGGGGCGATGTCATAGTGGCGCCGGAAGGCGGCCGAGAAGCTGAATTCCGTTGCGTAGCCGATGTGCTCGGCCACCGATGCCAACGGCAGTTCGGTATGACGCAGCAGGTGGGCGGCTTGCTCCAGGCGCCGACGGCTCAGGTAGGCGCTGGGCGTCTCGCCTACTGCGGCGGTGAATCTACGGGTGAAGGCTGCCCGTGACATCCGGGTGCGATCGCTCAGTTCCTGCACGCTCCAGGCCCGGTACGGCTCTTCGCCGATGGCTTTGAGAACCTGGGCGATCTGCGGGTCGGGCGTCTGGTGCCAGGTCTGCTCCTCCTGCAGGCCGCGCCAGGCCCTCAGCAGGTGCACCAGCAACAGGTCCACCACTGCGGCCAGGCCGATGTCGTTGCCGGGGCCGGCCTCGTCGGCGTGCTGGCCCAGCAGTTCGGCCAGGACCGGCAGTTGCGGGTTCTGCTGTCCGTCGATCGTCAGGGTGATGACCTCGGGCAGGCCGGTCAGCGACTCGTGGACCTGACCTCGGTCGAGGTGGTAGCAGCAGGAGACGAATTCGACGTCGAAGGGGGCGGCGCCCGGCACCCATGTCCCGGTCTCCGCCAGCGACGAGAACGGGGCCGGTTCGTGGCTGAAACCGTGCGGCGGACCATGGGGAACGAACACGGCGTCGCCTGCCTGCAGGAACACCGGGGCGCCGTCCTGCGGAACGAGCCACAGGGAGCCCTGCCGGACCACGTGCAGACCGGAGCCGTTGACGGCCGGGAAGCGGGTGGCCCAGGCGCCGGCGTACCGGCTGCGCCGGGCCACGGCCCGCCCCGCGCGGGCGCTGGCCACCACCTCGTTGATCAAGTCCATCGCGGAAGATTCTAGTCAACGGGGTGGAAGAAGTCGTATGCAGCCTGACGCATCCGGGCATGGTGGGCGGGCCTGGCGCCAAGATGCAATGAAGGCATGCCAGGCAACACCACCGACTCCAGCGCGGGGCTTCTCGCACCGGGCGCCCACGAGATCGACATCGACGGAGTTCGGCAGAGCTACCACGTCGCCGGCCGCGGCCCGGTCTGCGTGGCCCACCCGGGTGGACCCGGCCTGAACTGGGCTTATCTGCGCTCAGCGGAGCTCGAGGAACACTTCACGGTGGTCTACGTGGAGCCGGTCGGGACGGGCCGCTCCGGCCGCCCGTCCCGCTACGGCCTAAGCACCTACGTCCACTTCCTGAGCGTGCTGATCGAGCGCCTCGATCAGGCCGTGTACCTGCTGGGGCATTCGTACGGGGGATTCGTCGCCCAGGCCTACGCGCTGACGCAGCCCGAGCTCCTGGCCGGGCTGATCCTGTACTCCACCTCACCGCAGGCCGGCCCCGGCTTCTGGTCCGAGGGTATGAGGTCTCTGGCCTCCTACCCGCAGCGTCACCCGGATGCTCCGGAGGCCGCCATCGTTCCGCAGGCCTTCCAGCAGGCGGTGAACGCGCCCGACGACGACAGCATGAGCCAGGCGTTCGCCACCGCGATCCCCGTCTACTTCGCCGACTTCCACTCTCGGAAGCTCGAATTCGCTTCCTTCCGAGAATCCATCCGGATGAGCAGGGAAGCGGCGAGCGCAGCCGACCCGGTGGTGTTCGACGTCACCGAGCGGTTGGGCGAGATCGTGGTGCCCACGGTGGTGCTCGTCGGCGAGCAGGACTTCCTCTGTGGCCCGCGGTGGGGCTCTCTTCTGGTCCAGGGCCTCCCGGATGCGCAGCTGCACCTGTTGCCGGACAGCGGGCACTTCGCGCATGTCGAGCAGCCTGATGCGTTCGCTGCGGCTGCCGCCTCGGTGGTTCAGGTGGCGAGCTCCCGGCTCAGATAGTCCAAGGGCGGCAACTGCGGGGGATGGCGGCTCCGGTGGAGAAGTGGCAGAGCGCGCCGAACCGCATAGGGGCTCTGGGTGACGAGCCGATCACTTTGGGTGGCTGTTCAACTGCTGCCTCGAGCCTTGGACAACGTAATCATCCTCACGTGAGGCGCCATCACTGGTCAGCCGTCCGGAAGGTGTTCAACTGCTGCCGTATCGGTTGAATGCCCCACTTTGGCCCCTTGAGCGATGGCATAGTCGGCAGCCGCGAGCCCCCGGGGAGTCGGTGGCCACGTCGTGGGACGCGGCCGCTGCAGCCAGAAACCTTTCCGGAACGAGGGTTTTCGATCTTGGTGATCGCACTACCGGAAGGCTTTGATGACTCGCGCATTCGTTGCCGAGGTCGAGGCGGCCGGCCGGAGGCTGCCGGTCCGGGCCTGCGCGTACGAGGACGACCCGCCGGTCTGGCTGTTCCCTTCCATCGGCGAGTACCCGCTGTACGACAACTTCGCCTACGGGCAGATGCTGAACGACGAACTGCGGATGCAGCAGTACGCCGCAGCCGTGGCCAAGCACGCTCCTGGGCGCACGGTCCTGGACATCGGTACGGGCCAGGACGCGGTCTGGGCCCTCGCGGCCGCACGCGCCGGAGCGCAACACGTGTGGGCGGTGGAGGTCATCCCCAAGTCCGCGCAGATCGCCCGGCAGGTCATCGAGGAGGCCGGCTACAGCGACCGGGTCACCGTGGTGGAGGGCCTGTCCACCGAGATCAGCCTGCCCGAGCGCGTCGACCTGTGCGTCTCGGAGATCATCGGCACTCTGGGTGGCTCGGAGGGCGCCGGTTCGGTGCTGCGCGACGCCCGTGAGCGCCTGGTCAAGCCGGACGGCCTGTTCATCCCGCACGTGAGCGTGACCACCGTGGTCGGCCTCGACCTGGGTGCAGTCACCGCCGAGCCGCCGGCGTTCCCGCTGTTCGTTCTGGACTACGTGGGCCAGGTGTTCAACTGTCTCTCTCGTCCCTTTGACTTACGGCTGTGCCTGGTCGGCCTGCAGGACAACCCGGCCCGGCAGGACCTGGCCTACCTGAGTGGGGCCGCCGAGGTCGAGACGCTGCACTTCAACGGCGACCTGCAGCCGGAGAGCACCGACGCCGCCCAGATCCACTTCGGCAAGGCCGGCCGGCTGCACGGCCTGGCTCTGGGCATGCGGCTGTGGGTCGACCCCGACGGCACCGGTGACCCCCTCGACTCCCTGATCCAGCCCAGCAGCTGGACACCGGTGTACGCGCCGCTGTCTCAGGCCGGGCTGCCGGTGCGTGAGGGTGACCGGTTCGAGTTCACCTGGAGCACCGAGCTCAGCGACGACGGCGTCCACCCGGACTACGCCCTGACCGGCACCCTGCACCGCCGGCTCGGCCCGCCGGTGCCCCTGCGCTGGAGTTCGGGTCACCACTCGTCGCAGTTTCGCAAAACGCCCTTCTACCAAGCCCTCTTTCCGGTCGAGTGATGAGCGGTACGGATCACGACGCTGTCGTCTTCCCCGGCCTGGCCGGTGCCACGTTCGCCGACCTGGGCCGGTTCCTGGCGCTGGACCAGTTCGCGCGCCCGCTGCTGCGCCGGGCCCGGACCGTGCTCGGTTACCCGGTTCTGCAGCGCCTGCACGACTCGGGCGAGGACGACTACTCCGAGGCCGCCCAGGTCGCCTCGCTGATCAGTTCCCTGGCGCTGGCCGAGCGGGCCCTGCTCACCGCGAGCCCGGCCTACTGCGCCGGGCCCAGTTTCGGGGTCCGGGCCACGGCCGTTCTCAGTGGTTGCCTGTCTTTTGAGGACGGGGTGCGCGCCACCGTGGGGATGGCCCGTCAGGAGCGCGCCTACTTCGAGAACGAACACACCGATCTGGTCACCCAGACCGTGGTGCGGGTGCCGGACGAGAAACTGACGACGCTTCTGGGGGAGTGGAACGCCCGTGGGGAACGCCTGGAGCTGTCGGGCGACCTGGACCAGGGCTTTGCCATGATCACCCTCAGCGAGACCCGGCTGGCGCAGTTCCGCCGGGAGATCGGTGCCCTCGGCGGCTACAACATGCACACGATGCGCCCCCCTGCGCACTCGGTGCTCTTCGGGGGCCTGCGCGAGACCGTCGCCGCCGAAGTGCTGCCCGCGCTGACGTTCCGCGAGCCCGCCCTGCCCGTGGTCACCGACCAGGACGGCACGGTGGCAGACACCGCGCAGGGGGTACGGGAGATGCTGCTGAACACCTTCGACCGGCCCTTCTCCTGGCCCGCGGTGGTCGCCTCGCTGACCGCCCACGGGGTGCGGACCGTGCACCTGGCCGGGGCCGACCCGCTCTTTCACCGACTGGACAGCACCAGGCGCCACTTCCGGGTGGTCCGGGTGGACCCGCGCTCCGCCCTGCGGCCCACCCCCGCCCTGGCCGGCCGGACCTGATCGATGCCATGCAGCTGGGAGCCTTGCCAATGAGCACCGAGAACCTCCTCGACCGGCTCGGAGCGCTCGCGCCGCAGCAGGTCCGGCAGGAGTTGCTGGAGCTGGTGCTGCGCACGGCCCGGCCGATGATCGAGGCTCCCCTCCGGGCGGAGCAGAGGTTCGCCGACCTCGGCCTGGGGTCGCTGGGCGCGGTCGAACTACACCGCACGCTCAGCGCCACCACCGGCCTGGACCTGCCGTTGGCCATGGCATTCGACCATCCCACCCCGCAGGCCCTGGCCGGCTTCCTGGCCGAACGGCTGCTCGGCGAACCGGACGAGCCGGAGGCGACCTTCACCGCCCCGGCCCTGAGCGACGACCCGGTCGTGCTGGTCGGCATGGGCTGCCGATTCCCCGGCGAGGTGCGCTCGCCGGAAGACCTGTGGCGCCTCGTCCTGGCCGAGAGCGACGCCATCGGTGAGTTCCCCTCCGACCGGGGCTGGGCCCCGTCGTTCTCCGAGGACCCCGACGAGCCGGGCACCAGCTACGTCCGCAGTGGCGGTTTCCTTAGGGATGCGGGCGGTTTCGACGCTGCATTCTTCGGTGTCTCACCCCGTGAGGCCGAGGCGATGGACCCGCAGCAGCGGCTGCTGCTGGAGGTCTCCTGGGAGGCGGTCGAGCGGGCGCGCATCGATCCCCGGTCGCTGGCCGGCACCCGCACCGGCGTCTTCGTCGGCCTGGAGGACCACGAGTACGGTCCGCGCCTGGTGGACGCCCGTGACGGCGCCGAGAGCCACCTGATCACCGGCAACGCCGCGAGTGTCGGTTCGGGCCGGATCGCCTACGTCCTGGGCCTGAACGGGCCCGCGCTGACGGTGGACACGGCCTGCTCGGGGTCGCTGGTCGCGCTGCACCTGGCCGCCCAGTCGCTGGCGCGGGGGGAGTGCGATCTGGCCCTGGCCGGTGGGGTCGCGGTGATGGCGACCACCGGCGGGTTCCTGGCGTTCAGCCGTCAGCGCGGTCTGGCCGCCGATGGTCGGTGCAAGGCGTTCGGGGAGGACGCGGACGGTACCGGTTGGGGTGAAGGTGCCGGAATCGTTGTTCTCGAGAGGCTTTCGGACGCTCGTCGCCACGGCCGCACGGTGCTGGCAGTTCTCAAGGGGTCGGCGGTCAACTCGGACGGCGCCACCAACGGCCTCACCGCGCCCAGCGGACGCGCCCAGCAGCAGGTGATCCGGCAGGCCCTGGCCGTGGCCGGGGTGCCTGCCGCCGGGGTGGACGTGGTCGAGGCGCACGGCACCGGGACCACGCTGGGCGACCTGATCGAGGCGCAGGCCCTGCTGGCCACCTACGGCCAGAACCGCACCGAGCCGGTGCACCTGGGCTCGCTGAAGTCGAACATCGGGCACACCCAGGCCGCGGCCGGGGTGGCCGGGGTGATCAAGATGGTGATGGCGATGCGCGCCGGCGTCATGCCGCGCACGCTGCACGCCGACCAGCCCTCCACCCGGGTGGACTGGGACTCCGGCGCCGTTTCGCTCCTGCAGTCAGCCCGCCCCTGGAACGCCGTCCCCAGCAGGCCCCGCCGGGCGGGCATCTCGGCCTTCGGCTTCAGCGGGACCAACGCCCACCTGATCCTCGAGGAAGCGCCGCCTGCCGCCGTTGTCCCGCCCGAGCGCGACGACTTCGCCGTGCTCTTCACCGAATCATCGGCCGGGACACTGACTGCGGCCCTGCTGGAGCGGTTCGGTGTCCTGGGCGAGACGCATCGGGTCGCCACGGCCGAGCTGGGGGTGCACGGGGCCGTCGTTTCCTCGTTCACCGACCAGATCGCTCTTTTCCGGCTGCTGGAAGCCCACGACCGACGTCCTCAAAAGCTTTTGGGCCAAAGGACGGGTCTGGTCGCCGCGGCGCACGCGGCCGGAGTGCTGTCGCTGGCCGACGCAGCCGCGATGGTGGCGGTGCACGAGCAGCTGAAGGCCGACGTGGCCGCCCGTCTCGTCACGGCCGACGAAGCCGCGGGCGAGCTGCGCTGGGCGGCATCGGTGCTGTCCTACGCGCCCGCCCAGGTTCCGGTGTGGGCGCACGGCCGGGCGCTGAGCGACGCCGAACTCGGATCGGCCGACTTCTGGGTCTCGCACCTCCTGGCCGAGGACGACCTGGACCTCGGTCCGGCGGCCTCCGGCTGGGGTGGTGAAGCTCTGGCTCTGAGCCTGGACGGACGACCCCGGGACGTCGTGCGGCTGCTGGGTGCGGCCGGTGTTAGTGGCGTCACCGTGGACTGGGACCGGTTCGCCTGGCCCCTGCTGTTGTCCGGTCGCACCGCAACGGCGGCCCGCGAAGCCGCCGCCCGGCTCGCCAATGCCCGAAGCGCCGAGTCGCCGTCGGCCGCTGACCTCGCCTGGTCGCTGGTCCGTACCCGCAGCACTTTCGAACACCGGATCGCCGTGCTCGGCGACGAGGTGACTGACCTGCGTGCGGCCGCCGCCGGTCAGCCCTCGCCGCACGTGATCGAGTCGGTTGCCGGGGTGCAGTCCCGCCCGGTGTTCGTCTTCCCCGGCCAGGGCGGGCAGTGGCCGGGCATGGCCACCGAACTGCTGCGGACCTCCCCGGTGTTCGCCCGGTCCATGGCCGAGTGCGCCCGCTCGCTGGAACCTTTCGTGAGCTGGAGCCTGTGGGACGTCCTGGACGACGAGCAGGCCCTGGAGCGCGTCGACGTCATCCAGCCGGTGCTCTGGGCCGTCATGGTCTCCCTGGCCGCCCTGTGGCGCTCGTGCGGCGTGGAACCGGCTGCGGTCGTGGGGCATTCGCAGGGCGAAATCGCAGCCCTCTGCGTGGCCGGTGGCCTCTCGCTCGACGACGGTGCGCGGGTCGTCGCGCGGCGCAGCCAGGCCATCGCCCGGTCACTGGGCGCCGGTGGGGCCATGGGCGCGGTGGCGCTGCCGGCTGAGCAGGTGGCCCAGGCGCTGGAGGAGGGCGTGTCCATCGCGGCGGTGAACGGGCCCGCCTCGGTGGTCGTCTCCGGTGAGCTCGCGGCCGTCACCCGGCTCGTCCAGCGGTTCAAGGACGAGGGCGCCCGGGCCCGGGTCATCCCGGTCGACTACGCCTCCCACTCACCGGCCGTGGACGCGCTGCGCGAGGAACTGCTGCGAGAGCTGGCACCGCTGGTACCGCGAACCTCGAGCGTGCCGGTGTTCTCGTCGGTCACCGGCGCGCCGATCGACACCGCCTCGGCCGACGCCGGGTACTGGTTCCGCAATCTGCGCCAGAGCGTGCTCTTCGAGGACGCCACCCGTTCCCTGGCCGCGCAGGGCCACACCCTGTTCCTGGAGATCGGCCCGCACCCGGTCCTGACCGAGGCCATCCAGGAAACCCTCGATGACCTCGATGACAGTGAGAACATCGACGTCGGGCTGGTTCTGGCCACCCTGCGGCGCGGCGACGGCTCCACCAGCCGCTTCGTCACCGCCCTGGCCGAGGCGTTCGTCAACGGCGTCCAGGTCGACTGGGAGAGCGTGTTCGCCGGGAGCCCGGCCCGCGCGGTCGACCTGCCGACCTACCCCTTCGAGCACCGCCACTTCTGGATCGATGACCGAACCGCGGGATCGGCGCGCACCGCCTCGGTCCCGGCGCCCGTCCTCGCGGCCGAACCACTCGAGGCGCCCGAGGCCGCTGATCTGCGGGACCTGGTCGGCCAGCACGTCGCCGCCGTGCTCGGGCACCGCTCGGCCGACGAGATCGACACCGCCAAGGCCTTTCGCGACCTGGGCTTCGACTCCCTGGCCGCGGTGCAGCTGCGCAACCGCCTGGGCACGGCCACCGGCCTGGATCTGCCCACCACCCTGATCTTCGACCACCCCACCGTCCAGGCCCTGGCCGGACACCTGGCCGGGTTGCTGGGCGAGGGCCCGGACCGATCGATACGGGCCCTGAGCGGCGCCGCCCCCAGCACCGACGACGACCCGATCGTGGTCGTGGGCATGGCCTGCCGCCTGCCCGGCGGTGTGCAGCGCCCCGAGCAGCTGTGGGACCTGCTCCTGGCCGGCGGCGACGGCATCACCGCCTTCCCCACCGACCGGGGCTGGGACCCCGAGCGCATCCAGGCCTCCTCCACCGACCAGGGCGGTTTCCTGCCCGAAGCCGGCGACTTCGACGCCGCCTTCTTCGGCATCTCCCCGCGCGAGGCGCTGGCCATGGACCCCCAGCAGCGCCTGGTCCTGGAAACGTCGTGGGAAGCCCTGGAAGACGCCGGGGTCGACCCCACCTCGCTGGCCGGGATGCCGGTCGGCGTGTTCGTCGGGGCCATCGCCTCCGGCTACGGCGAGGTGGTCACCCGCTCGGCCCCCGACCTCGCCGGCCAACTGGTCACCGGCGCCGCCCAGAGCGTGCTCTCCGGCCGGGTCTCCTACTCCCTCGGGCTGCAGGGGCCGGCTGTCACGGTCGACACCGCCTGCTCCTCCTCGCTGGTCGCGATGCACTGGGCCGCACAGTCACTGCGTTCGGGGGAGTGCACGAGCGCCCTGGTCGGCGGGGTCAGCGTGATGGCCACCACCGAGCCCTTCGCCGGGTTCTCCCAGCAGGGCGGGCTGGCCCCGGACGGGCGGTGCAAGGCCTTCTCCGACGCCGCGGACGGCACCAGCTGGTCCGAGGGCGTGGGAATGATCGTGCTGCAGCGCCTTTCCGAGGCCCGCCGGGACGGCCGTCCGGTGCTGGCCGTTCTGCGCTCCAGCGCCGTCAACCAGGACGGGGCCTCCAACGGCCTGACCGCCCCCAACGGCCCGGCCCAGCAGCAGGTGATCCGGCAGGCGCTGGCCGGCGCCGGGCTCCGCGGCGCCGACGTGGACGCGGTGGAGGCCCACGGCACCGGCACCGTGCTCGGCGACCCGATCGAGGCCCAGGCCCTGATCGCCACCTACGGCCAGGACCGTTCCGAACCGCTGTACCTGGGATCGGTGAAGTCGAACATCGGCCACACCCAGGCCACCGCCGGGGTTGCCAGCGTGATCAAGATGATCCTGGCGATGCGCCACGGCGTGCTCCCGCGCACCCTGCACGTCGAGCGCCCCTCCACCCAGATGGACTGGTCGGACGGCACGGTGCAGCTGCTCACCGAGGCCACCGCCTGGCCGGACTCCCCGCAGCGGCCCCGCCGCGCGGGCGTCTCCTCGTTCGGGGTCTCCGGCACCAACGCCCACGTCATCCTCGAAGCACCCGAACCTGAGGACGTCCCCGCTCCGGTTCCGCTCGAAGCGCCGGTTGCGTGGGTGTTGTCGGCGCGCACACCCCAAGCCCTGCGCGAGCAGGCCCGCCGCCTGGCCGGGTCCGTCCCGGACGCGACCGCCGCCGACGTAGCCTGGTCGCTGGTGAACACCCGGACGGCCTTCGCCGAGCGGGCCGTCGTCGTCGGTTCCGATGCTGCTGGCCTGCGTTCCTCACTGGAGGCATTCGCCGCCGGCGAGGCCGCCTCCCCGATCGTGCGTGGCCGGGCCCGGGGCGGTTCGGTCGGTGTGCTGTTCAGCGGCCAGGGGTCGCAGCGTCTGGGTATGGGCGCGGGGCTCCGCGAGAGTTCGGCCGTCTTCGCCCAGGCGCTGGACGAGGTCGTCGCGGAACTGGACCAGCACCTGGACGGATCGCTGGCCGAGGTGATGCGCGGCAGCGACGCGGATCTGTTGCAGAGCACGGGCTGGGCGCAGCCGGCCTTGTTCGCGATCGAGGTCGCCCTGTTCCGGATGCTGCGCTCGTGGGGGGTGCGGCCCGCCTTCCTGGCCGGGCACTCGGTCGGCGAAGTGGCGGCGGCCCACGTCAGCGGGGTGCTCTCGCTGCCCGACGCCGCTCGCCTGGTGGCCGCGCGCGGACGCCTCATGCAGGCCCTGCCGGCCGGCGGGGCCATGACCGCCCTTGAGGCCTCCGAGGCGGAGGTCGCCGGGTTCCTGGGCGAGGACGTCTCGCTCGCCGCGGTCAACGCGCCCGGCTCGGTGGTGATCTCCGGCGTCGAGGCCGCGGTGCAGCGGGTGGGTGAGCACTTCGCCGGCCTGGGGCGGCGCACCACCCGGCTGAAGGTCTCGCACGCCTTCCACTCGGTGCTGATGGAACCGATGCTCGCCGACTTCCAGGCCGTGCTGGAATCGCTGGACTGGAACCCGCCCAGCATCCCGGTCGTGTCGACGCTCACCGGCGCGCCGGCCGACCCGGCCGAGTTCGCCGCCCCCGAGTACTGGCTGCGGCAGGTCCGTTCGGCCGTGCGCTTCGCCGACGCGGTCGCCGCGCTGGAGTCCCTGGGCGCGCGCACCCTGATCGAGCTGGGGCCGAACGGGTCGCTGGCGGCCATGGCGCAGCAGACCGCATCGGCCGACGTGCTCGCCGTGCCCATGCTCCGCGGGGCCGACCACCCCGAGGACCAGTCCGCCCTGACCGCGGCCGGGACGCTGTGGGCCCACGGCGCTCCCGTCCAGTGGGACGAACTGGTCAAGGGTGGACGCCGGATTGCGTTGCCCACGTATGCGTTCCAGCACGAGCGGTACTGGATCGAGGACGCCCCGGTCGCCGCGGACGTCTCGGCTGCGGGAATGGCCGGGATCGAGCACCCGGTACTGGGCGCCCGGCTGGACCTGCCCGCCCATGCGGGAGTGGTGTTCAGCGGGCGGGTCTCGATGCGCACCCTGCCCTGGCTCTCCGGGTACGAACTGCACGAGCAGATCGTCCTCCCGGCCGGTCTGGTGACGGACCTGGTCATCCGGGCCGGTGACGAGGTCGGCTGCGGGCGCATCGACGAACTGGTCATGGAAGTGCCCGCCGTGGTGCCGCCCACCGGCAGCCTGCAGTTGCAGGTGCTGCTGGTCCCCGAGCGCGACCGCTGGCTGGTCGAGGTGCACACCCGGCCGGAGGGAGCCCAGCAGTGGCGCAGCTGCGCCACGGCCACGCTCTCGCTGGGTGGTGAGACCTCGGACGGGCTGCGGCAGTGGCCCCCGGCGGGTGCACAAATGCTCGACCTGACGGCTGGAGCCGGTTCTGCCTTCGACGTGGCCGTTCAGGAGCCGGTGACCGGGGCTGGGGCGCTTGCCTGCGTGAGCAGGGCCTGGCGACGGGGCCGGCAGGTGTGGGCGGAGGCTGAACTCCCTGAGGTGGGGTCCGAACTGGGCCTTCACCCGGCATTGCTCGACGTGGCGCTGCAGGTGGCCGGTCTGGCCGACACGGCTGAGTCCGGTGCGGCCTTGATCGAGGTGGTGCCGGCCGCGCTGACCGACGTCGAGCTGTACGCCACCGGCGCGCAGCGGATACGGATCCAGGTCGAGCTCGGTGATGACGGCCTGGGAGTGACGGTGGCCGACGCGGGTGGGGAGCCGGTGCTCACCGCCGGGTGCCTGCAGACGGTGCCCGTGGACGAACTGGTGCTCGGCGACGCCTCCGATGACACCGTTGCCCTCGGCCTGGACTGGCTGCCCGCGGCCGCGCAGAACGCCGCCGGTGACTGGGTGGAGGTGGGTGGTGAGACCGGATTCGCCGACGTGGCAGCGCTGCTTGCCTCGATCGAGGCCGGGCGGGCGGTGCCGGACGGCGTGGTGCTCCTGCCCAGCGGCGTGACCACCGACCAGCCCGATGACGGCGCGCCGGAGCGGGCCCTGCGCGTGACCGCCTGGACCTTGGATCAGCTTCAGACGTGGCTCACCGACCCGCGTCTGGCCGCGGGGAGCCTGACCGTCATCACCCGCGGGGCAGTGAGCGTGGGCGTCGATGAGGCGATCGCCGATCCGGCCGGCGCTGCGGTCTGGGGTCTGGTGCGGACCGCGGCCACCGAGAATCCCGGCCGCATCTGCCTGGTGGACCTGGAACCCGGAGCCGCTGTCCGGGTACTGGCCGGGGCCGGGCAGTGGGCCGTACGCGGTGAGACCGTGTACGCGCCGCGTCTGGTCCGGCGGGCCGTTCCGGGCACAGAAGCCACCGAGATCAAGGGACGGGTGCTGGTCACCGGGGGGACCGGCGGCCTGGGGCAGCGGGTGGCCCGTCACCTGGTCACCGCCTACGGCGTCAGCGACCTGCTCCTGATGAGCCGGCGGGGCGATCAGGCCGCCGGGACGGCCGCCCTGATCGAGGAGCTCGCTGCCCTGGGGGCCCGGGCCACCGTCGTGGCCTGCGACGTGGCCGACCGGCAGGCTCTGGCCCGGGTGCTCGCAGAGCATCCGGTGACCGGCGTCGTCCACACTGCCGGTCTGGTCGAGGACGGCACCCTCACCTCGCTGAGCGCCGGGCACCTCGGGCGCGTGTTCGCGCCGAAGGTCTCGGGCACCTGGAACCTGCACGAGCTGGCCGGGGACCTGGACCTGTTCGTGGTGTTCTCCTCCATGGCCGGGATGCTCGGCGACGCAGGCCAGGCCAACTACGCCGCCGCCAACCACTTCGCTGATGCCGTGGTGGAGCTGCGCTGCGCCCAGGGCCTGCCCGGCGTCTCGATGGCCTGGGGCGCCTGGTCCGCCGAGGCCGGACTCACCGCGGCCCTGTCCGAGGCCGATCTGCGCCGGCTGAACACCTCCGGTCTGCCCACCCTCCGGCCGGAGCAGGGTCTGAGCCTGTTCGACCGGGCATTGTCCTTCGTGCACGGGCAGAGCGGCCCGTCCGCCGTGCTGGGTCTGACCCGGCTGGATCTGGCTGGTCTGCGCGCCCGCCCGCAACTGCCGCCGGTGCTCACCGCGCTGGCCGGGCGCACCGCCCGCCGGAGCGCCGGGAGCCAGGAGTTGACCGGCTTCGCCCAGCGCTGGGCCACCGTCCCGCCCACCCAGAGGGCGTCGTTCCTGCACGACCTCGTGCGCGATCATGTTGCTGCCGTGCTGGGCCACCGCCCCGGCACCACCGTCGATCCCGCCCAACCGTTCCGGGAGCTGGGCTTCGACTCACTGACGGCTGTCGAACTGCGCAATCAGCTGGCCGCCGTCACCGGGATCGCGCTGCCCGCCACCCTGGTCTTCGACCACCCCACCGCCAACGCCCTGGTCGAGCACCTCACCGAGATGCTGCAGGGCAGTGCGGTGGTGCCGGAGGGGGTCGCTGGGGCGGCCGCTGGGGTGGCGGACGACCCCATCGCCATCATCGGGATGGCCTGCCGCTACCCGGGTGAGGTCACCACCCCCGAGGAACTCTGGGACCTGGTGCTGCAGGGCCGCGACGCGATCAGCGGCTTCCCGGGTGACCGCGACTGGGACCTGAGCACCCTCGAGGCCGGCGCCTCGGTGACCTCCAGCGGTGGGTTCCTCACCGGGGCCGGGGACTTCGACGCGTCCTTCTTCGGCATCTCCCCGCGCGAGGCGATCGCCACCGACCCCCAGCAGCGGCTGCTGCTGGAGACCTCCTGGGAAGCGCTGGAGTACGCCGGGATCGCCCCCGACTCGCTGCAGGGCCAGCCGGTCGGGGTGTTCGCCGGGGCCTTCGAGTCCGGCTACGCCCAGCTCGCCGCCTCAGCAGGGGACGACCTCGCCGGGCACCTGATGACCGGCGGCTCGCAGAGCGTGGTCTCCGGGCGGGTGTCCTACGTGCTCGGCCTGCGCGGACCGGCCCTGACCGTGGACACGGCCTGCTCCTCGTCGCTGGTGGCGCTGCACCTGGCCGCCCAGGCGCTGCGCTCGGGGGAGTGCAGCATGGCCCTCGCCGGTGGAGTGACGGTGATGGCCACGGCCGAGACCTTTGTGGGTTTCACCCAGCAGGGTGGCCTGTCGGCGGACGGGCGGTGCAAGGCGTACGCCGACGGCGCCGACGGCACGGGCTGGGCCGAGGGTGCGGGAATGCTCGTGCTGCAGCGTCTTTCTGATGCTCAGCGGGAAGGCCGGCGGGTGCTGGCGGTGCTGCGCTCCAGCGCGGTGAACCAGGACGGCGCCTCCAACGGCCTGACCGCCCCCAACGGCCCGGCCCAGCAACGCGTGATCCGCTCCGCGCTGCACTCGGCGGGCCTGGCCCCCGCCGACATCCAGGCGGTCGAGGGGCACGGCACCGGGACCGTGCTGGGCGACCCCATCGAGGCCCAGGCACTGCTGGCGACCTACGGCCAGGACCGGCCCGGCCCCCTCTACCTCGGCTCGCTGAAGTCGAACATCGGGCACACCCAGGCCGCCGCCGGCGTGGGCGGTGTGATCAAGATGGTGATGGCCCTGCGCCACGGGGTACTGCCGCGCACCCTGCACGTCGGCCGGCCCTCCACGAAGGTCGACTGGGCCGCCGGAGACATCCAGCTGCTGACCGAGCAGACCCCGTGGCCCGCGACGGACGGGCCGCGCCGGGCCGGGATCTCGGCCTTCGGGGTGTCCGGGACCAACGCCCACGTGATCATCGAGGCGGTCCAGGCCGCACCCGTGGCCCTGGCCGAGACCGACGTGGAGGGCTCAGACGGCCCCCTGGGCCATCTCGGCCCGGTCGGCGTGAACGGCCCGCTGGTGCCCTGGGTCCTGTCCGCACGCTCCGCCAAGGCGCTGCAGGGTCAGGCCCGCCGCCTGCTCACCCGGCTGGGCGAGAACGCCGGAACGGTCGATGCGGTCGACGTCGGACGGTCGCTGATCCACGCCCGCAGCGCCACTTTCGAGCACCGGGCCGTCGTCACCGGCCGGGCCGGGCTCCAGGCCCTGGCCCAGGGCGAACCGGCTCCCGAACTGACCACCGCCCGAGCCCGCCCGCTCGGGGCACCCGTCTTCGTCTTCCCCGGCCAGGGAGCCCAGTGGGCCGGGATGGGACGGGAGCTGCTCCGCTCGTCCACTGTTTTCGCCTCCGCCCTGGCCGACTGCCAGCGGGCACTCGACCCGTATGTCGACTGGTTGCTCACCGACGTCCTGGCTGACGCCCAGGCCCTCGAGCGGGTGGACGTGGTCCAGCCGGCCTCCTGGGCGCTGATGGTCTCGCTCAGCGCGCTCTGGCAGGCGCACGGCGTGCAGCCAGCTGCTGTCGTCGGGCACTCGCAGGGCGAGATCGCCGCGCTGTGCGTGGCCGGAGCCCTGTCGCTGGAGGACGGCGCGCGCATCGTGTCGATGCGCAGCCGGATCATCGCCGAGGAACTGGCCGGGCGCGGCGGCATGATCGCGGTCGGTCTCGGCGCCGAGGCCGTGGCTGATCTGATCCGCCCCTGGGGAGAGGATCTTTCGCTCGCCGCCGTGAACAGTCCTTCGTCCGTGGTGCTGGCCGGTACCCCGGCTGCTGTGCAGGAAGTAGCCGCCCGCTGTGAGAGCGACGGGGTGCGCGCCCGGATCCTGCCGGTGGACTACGCCTCGCACTCGGCGCAGGTCGATGCGATCGCCGAGCGACTGCTCAGCGAACTGCACGGCATCGCACCCCGGCCGGGCGAGATCCCGGTGTACTCGACCGTGACCGGTTCGCTGTTCGACCCTGCGCTGGCCGACCCGGCGTACTGGGTGCGCAACCTGCGGCACACCGTCAAGCTTGCCCCAGTCGTGCAGGACCTGGCGCAGGCCGGGAAGAACTCCTTCGTCGAGATCAGCGCGCATCCGGTGCTGGTGGGCGCCATTCAGGAAACGGTTGCCGACGCTGTCGTCGTGGGCACCCTACGACGCGAGGACGGTGGTCCTTCGCGGCTGCTCACCTCGCTCGCCGAGCTGTTCGTGGCCGGCGGGCCGGTTGACTGGAGAACGCTTTTCACGCAACCGGGACGGTTCGTCCAACTGCCCACCTACCCCTTCGACCGACAGCGCTACTGGCCGCCGGCCAGCACACACAGCGCCGACGTCCGGGGTGCCGGTCTGGCTCCGGCCGGGCACCCACTGCTCGGCGCGGCCGTGGAACTGCCCGAGGACGGAACCGTCGTTCTCACCGGCCGCCTTTCGGCCCGTTCCCACCCGTGGCTCGAGGGGCGGACCACGTTGCCCGCGGCCGCGCTGCTCGAACTGGCCGTGCGAGCGGGCGACGAGGTCGGGGCCGAAGCAGTCCGACGGTTCACCCTGGAGACGGCTCTGGTCCTGCCCGAGCAGGCCGCTGTCCAGCTGCGGGTGACGGTGAAACCCTCTGGGGACGAATGGACGCTCGGGGTCTTCGCCCGTCCGGACGTCGATGGGCAGTGGACGCGGCATGCCACGGGCGTGCTCGGACCGAGCGTCGAAGCGACCTTCGACGCCGACGAGCCCGGCGTGGCGATCGCGGTCCCGGACGTTCCCGGATTCGGCCTGCACCCGGGCCTTCTGGACGCGGCCCTGCAGTCCGCGGCTCAGGTGTCCGAGGGTGAAGACCTGGTCGCGAGCGAGTTCCACGACGTCACCCTGCATGCTTCGGGCGCCTGCGAAGGGTCGGCGGCGCTGCAGGCGCTGGCCCCAGACTTGTACCGCCTGCGCATCACCGACCCGGCGGGTCTGCCGGTCCTGAGCATCGGATCCCTCACCCTTGTCCCTGCGGCCGAACCGGCCGCCCGCACAACGGACGTCACCGTGCTGGTGCCGGACTGGGAACGGGTGAAGGTGGATCCGGCATCCTCCACCGGTTGGGTCGTGGTCGGCGGCGGCGGTGCGCAAACGGATCTCGCAGCCCTCATCGATCTGGTGGACACCGGCGCGGCCGTCCCCGGGGCGGTTGTGCTGGCCGTGCCGCGTACTCCAGACGTGCCGGACTCGTCGGCCGGGGTCGCTGTCAGCGCTGTGGTCAGTCCGCTCGATCCGACGGGACCGATCGGGGCCGCGCACAGCAGCGCCATCTGGACGCTGGCGCAGGCCCAGCGCTGGCTCGGCGACGCGCGGTTCGCCCACACCCGGCTGATCGTCGTGACTCGCTCGGCGGTGACCACCAGCCCGGACGAGGTGGCCGACCTCGCGGCGTCCACCGTGTGGGGCCTGATCCGCACCGCACAGACCGAGAACCCCGACCGCATCGTGCTCGTCGACCTGCCGCTGAACGCCGAGCTCGACCTGGGGCTGCTGGCCGGCGTCGCGGCGTCGGCGGAGAGCCAGGTCGCGCTGCGCGGCGCCGCGGCAGGGACGGTGCTCGCTGCCCGGCTGGTGCGGCACCCGGCTCCGGGCTCGCCCGGATCGGCGAGCCCGGATCTGAGTGATGGCACTGTCCTGCTCACCGGAGCCTCGGGCGGCCTCGGTCGGCTCTTCGCCCGCCATCTCGTGCACCACCACGGCGTACGCGACCTTCTTCTGGTCAGCCGCCGCGGCCCGGCCGCCGAGGGCATGAGCGCCCTGACCGGCGAGCTCACCGATGCCGGGGCCCACGTCACCGTCGCGGCCTGCGACGTCTCCGACCGGGACGCTGTAGCCGATCTGTTGCGCAAGGTGCCGGACACCCGTCCTTTGATCGGGATCGTGCACACCGCTGGGGTTCTCGACGACGGGGTCATCACCTCCCTGACCCCCGAACGGGTCCGGAACGTGCTGCGGGCCAAGGTGGACGCTGCCTGGCACCTGCACGAGCTGACCCAGCACCTGGATCTGCGCCTGTTCGCCCTGTTCTCGTCGCTGGCCGGGCAGCTCGGTGGGCCGGGCCAGGGCAACTACGCGGCCGGCAACGTGTACCTGGACACCCTGGCGCAGTGGCGCCGGGCCCAGGGGCTGGCCGCGACCTCGATGGCCTGGGGCGCCTGGACCCCGGAGACCGGGCTGACCGGCACGCTGAACGAGGTCGACCTCAAGCGGATGGCCAAGGCCGGCATGCCGCTGCTCACCCTGGACCAGGGGCTGGAGTTGTTCGACCGTGCGCTGGCCGACGAGGCCCCGGTGCTCGGCCTGACCCGGCTCGACATTCCCGGACTACGCGACTCCGGGGACGTTCCGCCGGTGCTGCGCACGCTCACCGGTGGCATTGCGCGCCGTAGTGCATCCCGCTCCGCCCCGGACGATTTCGCCCAGCGATGGGCCGCGATGGAGCCCGACCGGCGGGGCCAGACGCTGCGTGACCTGCTGCGCCGTCACCTGGCCGCGGTGCTGGGGCATTCGTCGTCCGAAGACATCGACGACGCGCAGGCCTTCCGCGAGATGGGCCTGGACTCGCTGACCGCCGTCGAACTGCGCAACCAGCTCGGCGCGGCCACCGGCCTGGCCCTGCCGGCCACCCTGGTCTTCGACTTCCCCACCGTCTCCGCCCTGAGCGCACACCTCGCTGTCCTGCTCGGCGGTCCCGAGAACACCCCGGCCCGGCCCGAGGTCCCGGTGCCCACCCCGGTCGACGACCCGATCGTCATCGTGGGCATGTCCTGCCGCTTCCCGGGCGGGGTGAGTGGCCCGGACGAGCTGTGGAACCTGCTCGCCGAGGGCCGCGACGCGATCGGTGCCTTCCCCACCGACCGCGGCTGGGATCTGGAGGACCTGATCGGTTCCGGGGCCTCGGTCACCGCCCGCGGTGGCTTCCTGGAGGATGTCGGTGGCTTCGACGCCGCTTTCTTCGGCATCTCGCCGCGCGAGGCGCTGGCGATGGACCCGCAGCAGCGCATCCTGCTCGAGACCGCCTGGGAGGCCGTCGAGGACGCCGGGATCGATCCGACCGGCCTGGCCGGTGAACCGGTCGGCGTCTTCGTGGGTGCCTTCCCCTCCGGCTGGACCGAACTGGCCACCCGCGCCGACCGCGACCTGGCCGGGCACCTGATCACCGGCGGCTCGCAGAGTGTGCTGTCCGGCCGGGTCTCCTACGTGATGGGCCTGCAGGGACCGGCCGTCACCGTGGACACGGCCTGCTCGTCCTCGTTGGTGGCCCTGCACTGGGCGGCTCAGGCACTGCGCACGGGCGAGTGCTCGATGGCCCTGGCCGGCGGGGTGACCGTGATCGCCACCCCGGACACCTTCATCGGCTTCAGCCAGCAGGGCGGGCTCGCCCCGGACGGCCGCTGCAAGGCGTTCGCCGACTCTGCCGACGGCACCGGCTGGTCCGAGGGTGCCGGAATGCTCGTCCTGCAGCGTCTTTCCGACGCTCGCCGGGACAAGCGCCCGGTCCTGGCGGTGCTGCGCTCCAGTGCCGTGAATCAGGACGGCGCCTCGAACGGCCTGACCGCACCGAACGGCCCGGCCCAGCAGCGGGTGATCCGTCAGGCGCTGGCCGCGGCGGGCCTGTCGGGCTCGGACGTCGACGTCGTCGAAGGGCACGGCACCGGAACCGTTCTCGGTGATCCGATCGAGGCTCAGGCGCTGCTGGCCACCTACGGGCAGGACCGGGACGAGCCGCTGTACCTGGGTTCGCTGAAGTCGAACCTGGGCCACACCCAGGCCGCGGCCGGGGTGGCCGGCGTGGTCAAGATGGTGCTGGCCATGCGGCACGGGACGGCCCCGGCCAGCCTGCACGTGCAGGCGCCTTCGGCCAAGGTGGACTGGTCGTCCGGCGCCGTGCAGGTGCTCACCCGGAACACGCCGTGGCCCTCCAGCGGGCGCCCGCGCCGGGCCGGTGTCTCCTCCTTCGGGGTCTCGGGCACGAACGCCCACGTCATTCTCGAACAGCCCGAACCAGAGGACGTCCCCGCGCCGGTGACGCCTGAGGGCCCGCTTCCGTGGGTGGTTTCGGGAAAGACCGAGGACGGGGTCCGCGCCCAGGCCGGGCGGCTGGCCGGGTACGTGGCCGAGAACCCGGCCGGGCCGCTGGACATCGGGTGGTCGCTGGCCAACCAGCGCGCCCGGTTCGGGCACCGGGCCGTGGTCGTGGGTGCCGATCGGGACGAACTGCTCGAGGGCCTGCGTGCTCTGGCCGCCGGTTCACCATCCGCCGCAGTGACTCTGGGTCAGAGCCGGGGTGCTTCGGACGTTGCCGTGGTGTTCAGCGGTCAGGGTTCGCAGTGGCCCGGCATGGGCCGGGAACTGTACGAGGCGGCACCGGCCTTCGCGCAGGCCTTCGACGAGGTGACGCGGGCGCTGGACGAGCACCTGGAGCGACCTCTGCGCGAGGTGATGTGGCCTGACGCCGGTCCCGCCGAACCGGAGGCGGGGCAGTTGCAGCAGACCGGCTGGGCCCAGCCCGCGCTCTTCGCCCTCGAGGTCGCCCTGTTCCGGCTCCTGCAGGCGTACGGCGTGCGCCCGGCCCACCTGGCCGGGCACTCCGTCGGCGAGATCGCGGCTGCCCACGTCAGTGGTGCCCTCACGCTCCCGGACGCGGCTCGGCTGGTGGCAGCGCGTGGCCGGCTCATGCAGGCCCTCCCGGCCGGTGGAGCGATGGTGGCCATCGAGGCCGCCGAGGACGAGGTGAGCGGCCTGCTGGGCGAGGCGGTCACGGTGGCCGCGGTGAACTCGCCGACCTTCCTGGTCGTAGCCGGCGCGGAGGACGACGTTCTGGCCCTGGCCGAGACGTTTGCGGCGATGGGGCGGCGCACGAAACGGCTGAAGGTCTCGCACGCGTTCCACTCGCCGCTGATGGAGCCCATGCTGGCCGAGTTCGAGCAGGTGCTGAAGACGCTGCGGTGGGGTACCCCGGACACGCCGATCGTCTCCACGCTCACCGGCGGCCCGGTCACGCCGGAAGACTTCTCGACGCCGGAGTACTGGGTGCGCCAGGCCCGCGAGGGAGTTCGCTGGGCCGATGCGGTGCGTGCGCTGGAAAGCCTTGGTGTGCGCGCGCTCATCGAGGCCGGGCCGAACGGCTCCCTGGCCGCGGCGGCCCAGGAGAGCCTGTCGCCGGCGGTGAGGGCAGTCCCCGTACTGCGCGGCGCGGACAACGCCGGACTGCCGAGCGTGATGAACGGACTGGCTGCGGCCTTCGTGAACGGCGCAGCGGTCGACTGGAATGCCTTCCTCGCTGGTGGCCGGGGGACGACGTTGCCCACCTATGCCTTCCAACGTGAGCGTTACTGGGTCGAGGTACCTGTGGAGAAGACGGACGAGTCGGCTGTTCTCGAAGCGTGGCGTTACCGGGAGTCCTGGACGCTGCTGCCGGAGAGCGGTCAGGCCCAGGTCGCGGACGGGCCGGCGGACTGGGTGGTGGTCGCACCGGTCTCGCTCCTGGACGATCCGGAGGTCTCGCTGATCGCCGCCGCGCTGAGCGCCCGGACGGTCGGCTTCGACGGATCGGCCTTCGCCGGGCAGCTGGGTGCGTCGGAGCGTGTGCTGTCGCTGCTGTCGTGGGACGAGTCGACCCCCGGCTTCGTACCTGCCGGGGTGGTGCCCACGCTGGCTCTGCTGCAGAGGCTGGACCGACACACCGTGGTCTGGGCGGCCACCCGCGGTGCGGTCTCGACCGGTGCCGGCGATCCGGTCCTGAACCCGCGCCAGGCCGGTATCAGCGGCCTGGGCCGGGTCGCGGCGCTGGAACGACCGGATCAGTGGGGTGGGGTCGTCGACCTGCCGTCGCAGATCGACTCGGCCGCCGCCCGCCGACTGGCCGGGCTCCTGCGCAGGGCCGGCACCGACAACCGTGAGGACCAGCTCGCCCTGCGCCCGCACGGGGTGTTCGGCCGGCGGCTGATGCCGGCCCCCGCACCCGGTGGTCTCACGCAGTGGAAGGCCCGCGGCACGGTCCTGGTCACCGGCGGAACCGGCGGGCTGGGCGCGTTGGTGGCCCGCTGGGCTGCTGCGGCCGGTGCGGAGCACCTGGTTCTGCTCAGTCGCCGGGGCGAGCAGGCTCCCGGCGCCGATCGGCTGGCCGAGGATCTGCGCAACCTCGGAGCCAGTGTCACTTTCGCCGCCGCCGATGCCGCCGACGAAGGTGCGCTGAGTGACGTACTGGAGCAGATCCCGTCCCACATTCCGCTCCGGGCAGTTGTTCACGCGGCGGGGGTCAGCCACGGTGTGGTCGAGATCGACGACACCACGCCCGAGCAGGTGGAGGCTGAGGTGCGGGCCAAGGCCGGTGGGGCCGCGCTGCTGGACGAACTGACCCGCGGCCTGGACCTGGACGCCTTCGTGCTGTTCTCCTCGGGAGCCTCGGCCTGGGGCAGCGGGGGACAGGCCGCCTATGCCTCGGCCAACGCCTACCTGGACGCACTGGCCGCCCGGCGCCGGGCCGAGGGGCTCCCGGGCCTGGCCATCGCCTGGGGCAACTGGGCCGAGGCCGGCATGGCCGTGGACAACCCCGAGCAGGGTGAGTACCTGCGCAGGCTGGGGGTTCTGCCGATGCCCCCACGGCTGGCTCTGATCGCGCTGGGCCAGGCCCTGCAGGCCGGCGAGAGCGGGCTCACCGTCACGAACATGGACTGGGCCAAGTTCGCCCCGGCGTTCACCGTGTCCCGGCCCAGCGCCCTGCTTTCTGAGCTGCCGCAGGTGCAGGAGGTGCTCGCCGGGCCGATCGGCGGGCAGGACGACGCTTTTGCCAAGCAATGGCGTGAGACCCGGCCCGAGGAACGGCAGAAGTTCCTGCGCGCGCTGGTGCGTGAGCACGTCGCGGCGGCCCTGGGACACCGCTCGGGAAGCCGGATCGAGGCTGGGCAGGCCTTCAAGGAGCTGGGTTTCGACTCGCTGACCGCGGTGGAGCTGCGTAACCAGCTCGGCGCGGCGACCGGCCTGAACCTGCCCGCCACGATGGTGTTCGACCACCCCTCGATCGCCGAGCTGGCCGAGTTCCTGGCCGCCGAGCTGACCTGGGAGCCAGCCGGCGCGGAACCTGAGCGCCCGGCCGCAGCTGTGCCGGTGACCGACGAAGACGACGAAGCCCTCCTCACCGCGGATGTCGACGACCTCATCCGCCTGGCCCTGGGGGAGGACGAATGACCCCGCCGCAGAAGGACACCACTGTGAACCAGCCCGCCCGAGCGCAGGACCAGCAGAGCCGGATGGTCGAGGCCCTGCGGTCGGCCATGCTGGAGAACAAGCGACTGCAGCGCCGTAACCAGGAGCTGGAGGCGGCCGGCAGCGAGCCGATCGCGATCGTCGGGATGGCCTGCCGGCTGCCCGGTGGGGTCACCGGCCCCGACAGTCTGTGGGACCTGGTCGAGCAGGGCCGCGACGCCGTCACCGCCTTCCCCACCGACCGGGGCTGGGACCTGGACGCCCTGGCCGATGGTTCCAGCACGGGCCGGGGTGGCTTCCTGGACGGGGTCGCCGACTTCGACGCCGCGTTCTTCGGGATCTCCCCGCGCGAGGCGCTGGCGATGGACCCGCAGCAGCGGCTGCTGCTGGAGACCGCCTGGGAGGCTCTTGAGCACGCCGGGATCTCGCCCACCGCCCTGGCGGGAGAGCCGGTCGGGGTCTTCGCCGGGGCCAGCCCTTCGGGCTACGTCGAGATCGCCGACCGCGCCGACAGCGAGCTGGCCGGGCACCTGATCACCGGCGGTTCGCAGAGCGTGGTCTCCGGCCGCATCTCGTACGTGCTGGGCCTGCGCGGCCCGTCGATGACCGTGGACACGGCCTGTTCCTCCTCGCTGGTCGCCCTCCACCTGGCCGCCCAGGCGCTGCGGGCCGGTGAGTGCAGCACGGCGCTGGTCGGTGGCGTGTCGGTGATGGCCTCCGACGACGTGTTCGTGGGCTTCTCCCAGCAGGGCGGCCTGGCCCCGGACGGCCGCTGCAAGGCGTTCGCCGAGGCCGCCGACGGCACCGGCTGGGCCGAGGGTGCGGGCGTGCTGGTGGTGCAGCGCCTGTCCGAGGCGCACCGTCAGGGCCGCCGCGTCCTGGCCGTGGTGCGGGCCAGCGCGGTCAACCAGGACGGCGCGTCGAACGGCCTGACCGCGCCCAACGGCCCGGCCCAGCAGCGGGTGATCCGGGCCGCCCTGCAGGCGGCCGGGCTCCGCGGCGCCGACGTGGACGTGGTCGAAGGTCACGGCACCGGAACGATTCTCGGCGACCCGATCGAGGCGCAGGCCCTGCTGGCCACCTACGGTCGTGACCGTTCCGAGACGGACCCGCTGTGGCTGGGTTCGCTGAAGTCCAACCTCGGGCACGCCCAGGCCGCGGCCGGGGTCTCGGGTGTGATCAAGATGGTCATGGCCCTGCGCAACGGGGTCCTGCCGCGCACCCTGCACGTGGACGCGCCCTCCACCAAGGTGGACTGGTCGCGGGGGGCGGTGCGCCTGCTCACCGAGGCCCGGTCCTGGCCGCAGGTGGATCGCCCCCGCCGGGCCGCGGTCTCGGCCTTCGGGGTCTCCGGCACCAACGCGCACGTGATCCTGGAAGCGGCCCCGGACGAGGCCCCCGCACCGGCGGCGTCCGGGCTCTCGCTGGTTCCCTGGATGGTCTCGGCCAAGTCGCCGGCCGCCCTGCGCGAGCAGGCCGCCCGGCTGCGGCAGTGGCCCGTCGAGGATGCCCAGGCCGCAGCACGCACGCTGGCCATTGGCCGGGCCGCGCTGTCCTACCGGGCCGTGGTGACCGGCGCCGACCTGAGCGAGCTGCGGGACGCCCTGCAGACCGTGGCCTCCGGCGCCCCGGACGTCACCCGGGCCCTGGAGGCCGAGGACGGCCCGGTCTTCGTCTTCCCGGGACAAGGGGCGCAGTGGGCCGGGATGGCCCGGGAACTGCTCGGTTCCTCACCGGTCTTTGCCTCTTCGTTCGACGACTGTGCCCGCGCCCTGGCGCCGTTCGTGGACTGGCAGCTCACCGACGTCCTCAATGACGAGAGTGCCCTGGAACGAGTTGACGTGGTGCAGCCGGCCCTGTGGGCGGTGATGGTCTCGCTCGCGGCCACCTGGCGCTCGTACGGGGTCGAACCCGCCGCGGTGGTGGGGCACTCACAGGGCGAGATTGCCGCGCTGTGTGTGGCCGGCGCCCTCACCCTGGCCGACGGCGCCCGGATCGTGGCGCTGCGCAGCCGGGCCATCGCCGAGCAGTTGGCGGGAGCCGGGGCGATGGTCGCCGTCGGCCTGCCGCTGGAGCGGGCCCAGGAGCTGCTGACGGCCTGGGGCGGGCGGCTCTCGGTCGCCGTGGTCAACGCTCCCGGCTCGGTGGTCGTCGCCGGTGAGCCCTCGGCGGTGCAGGAACTGGCGGCGCAGTGCGAGAGCGACGGCGTGCGGGTGCGGATCCTGCCGGTGGACTACGCCTCCCACTCGGCGCAGGTCGACACGATCACCGAGCGGCTGCTGGAGGACCTGGCCGATGTCGCCCCCGTCCGCGCGGCCGTGCCGGTGTACTCCTCGCTCACCGGTGAGGAACTGGACACCACCACGGCCGATGCCGGGTACTGGGTGCGCAACCTGCGCGAGACGGTGCGCTTCGACCTGGCCACCCAGGCCCTGATGGACGCCGGGCACCGGCTGTTCGTCGAGGTCAGCCCGCACCCGGTGCTGGTGCAGGCGATCCAGCAGAGCGCGGACGGTCTGGAGCCGGACGATTCGGCCGCCACCGTCCCCACCCTGCACCGCGGCGACGGTGCTCTGCGGCGGATGTTTTCGGCGCTAGGTGAGTTCTGGGCCGCAGGGGGCAACGTCGACTGGGCCGGCCTGCTGGGCGAGGGGCCCCAGGCCTCGGTGCCCACCTACGCCTTCCAGCACGAGCGCTACTGGCCTTCGGCTCCGGCCGTGGCCGGGGATGTCGCGGGAGCTGGGCTGGACGCTGCGGGGCACCCCCTGCTGGGGGCACGGATGGAACTGCCCGGTGACGCCGGGCTGCTGTTCACCGGACGGCTCTCGGTGCGGACCCAGCCCTGGCTGGCCGACCACGTGGTGCGCGGATCGGTGGTCTTCCCCGGAACCGGGTTCGTGGAACTGGCGGTGCAGGCCGGGGACGCGGTCGGGTGCGGGCACCTGTCGGAACTGGTTCTGCAGGCGCCGCTGGTGCTGCCCGAGCACGGTGGCTGCCAGATCCGGGTGCACGTGAGCGGAACCGGCGCCGAGCGCCGCGACATCTCTGTCCAGGCCCGCCCGGACGGGCTCGAGGTCTGGACCGAGCACGCCGTGGGTGTCCTGGTCGCCGCCTCGCCCGCCCCGGGCCCGACGCTGACCTCCTGGCCCCCCGCAGGCACCGAAGCCGACATCTCCGGCCTGTATTCCGCGCCCGGAGACCTCGCGTACGGCCCCGCGTTCCAGGGCCTGCGCAAGGTGTGGCAGGACGCCGGCAGCGTCTGGGCCGAAGCCGAGATCGACGTCCCCTCCGAAGGGTTCGGCATCCACCCGGCGCTGCTGGACTCGGTCCTGCACGCTGCCGCCTTCCTCGGCGGCACGACGGCCTTCGAGGACGTGCGGCTGCCGTTCACCTTCAGCGGTGTGGAACTGTTCGCGACGGGTGCGGCCCGCGTCCGGGTCCGGATGGACCAGATCGCGCCGGACGAGGTCGCGGTGACCGTGACCGATGCCTCCGGGGCGGCCGTCCTGACGATCGCCTCGCTGCTCACCCGGCCGATCCCGGCCGGGAACCTGACCGCGCCCGACGACTCGGCCGCCCTCACCCTGCGCTGGCTCGACCTGCCCGATGCACCCGTCGCCACTGATGCCACGGCCGGCTCGGACTGGGTTGCGGTCGGGCCGGTCCCGGTGACCGGCGCCGCGCTGCAGCACCCCGACATCACGGCCCTGAGCGCCGCGGTCGAGGCCGGGGCACCAGTGCCGGGCCGCATCCTCCTGGCCGTCGCCCACCAGCCCGAACCCGAGAACGTCGCGGCCGCCGCCCACGCGGTCGCGGCCTGGACGCTGGAGCAGGTGCAGACCTGGCTGGGCGACGAGCGCCTCGAGCGCACCCCGCTCACGGTGGTCACCACCGCCGCGGTCGGCACCGCCGAGGACGACCCAGTCATCGACCTGCCCGCGGCCACGGTCTGGGGCCTGGTGCGCTCGGCGCAGGCCGAGAACCCGGGCCGGGTGACGCTGGTCGACCTCGAGATCGGCGCCGAGCCCGACCTGGCCGGCCTGACCCTGGCCGTGGCCACCGGCGAGCCCCAGGTCGCCGTGCGTGGCCGGGTGCTGCGCCGCCCCCGCCTGCTGAGCGCCGAACCGGTCGTGGAGCAGGCGTCCTCGGCCGGCCCGCTGGGCAGCGGCACCGTCCTGATCACCGGCGGCACCGGCGGGCTGGGCGCCCTCACCGCCCGTCACCTGGTCGCCGAGCACGGCGTGCGGCACCTGCTGCTGGTCAGCCGCCGCGGCGGCCAGGCCGAGGGCGCCGAGGCCCTGACCCGCGAACTGAGCGAGCTCGGCGCCGAGGTCACGATCGCCGCCGCCGATGTGAGCGACCGTGCGGCCCTGACGGCCCTGCTGTCCTCGATCCCGGCCGAGCACCCCCTGACCGGGGTCGTGCACACCGCCGGGGTGCTCGACGACGGGGTGATCAGCTCCCTCACCGCCGAACGTCTGGACGGGGTGCTCACCCCCAAGGTCGACGCCACCTGGCTGCTGCACGACCTCACCCGCGAGGCGGACCTTTCCCTCTTCGCGGTCTACTCCTCCCTGTCCGGTCTGCTCGGCAGCCCCGGCCAGGCCAACTACGCGGCCGGCAACGTCTTCGCCGACGCCGTGGTGCAGTGGCGCCGCCAGTTCGGGCTGCCCGCCGTGTCGATGGCGTGGGGCGCCTGGACCCCCGAGATCGGCCTGACCGGAACTCTTTCCGAGATCGACCGGCGGCGCCTGGAGAGCACCGGAATGCCTCCGCTGTCGGCCCGGCAGGGTCTGGCCCTGCTGGACCGGGCCCTGGCCGCCGACGAGCACGTGCTCGGCCTGACCCGCCTGGACCAGCCCACCCTGCGGACCCTGGGCGACCTGCCGCCGGTGCTGCGCACCCTCGTGCCGTCCCGGGCCACCCGCCGGGTGGCGGAGGAAGCCGCCGATGGCTTCGCGGCGCGCTGGGCCCAGTTGCCCCTGGCCGAGCGCCGCCGCACCCTGACCGGCCTGGTCAGCGAGCACGTGGCCGCAGTGCTCGGACACCCGGCCGGCACCACCGTGGACACCGCCCAGGCCTTCCGCGACCTGGGGTTCGACTCCCTGACGGCCGTGGAGCTGCGCAACCGTCTGACCGGGGTGACCGGGCTGCGCCTGCCGGTGACCCTGGTCTTCGACCACCCCACGGTCACCGCGCTGGCCGCCCATCTGATGAGCCGCCTGGGCGATGCACCGGCCGTGACGACCACCGGGGCCCCCACGAAGGCCATCGTGGCCACTGACGACGACCCGATCGTCATCACCGGCATGGCCTGCCGTTTCCCCGGTGACATCGGCGGTCCCGACGCGCTGTGGCAGGTCGTGGAGCAGGGCCGCGACGTGGTCTCCGGGTTCCCCTCCGACCGTGGCTGGGACCTGGCCGCCCTGGCCCGGACGTCCGCCACCGCCAACGGCGGCTTCCTCGAGCGCGTCGGTGGTTTCGACGCCTCCTTCTTCGGTGTCTCGGCTCGCGAGGCGATCGCGATGGATCCGCAGCAGCGGCTGGTCCTCGAAACCTCCTGGGAGGCACTGGAGCACGCCGGGATCGACCCGGCCACACTGGCCGGCGCCCCGGTCGGGGTGTTCGTCGGGGCCTTCGAGTCCGGCTACACGCAGGTCGCGATGGACTCGATCGACGACGTCGCCGGGCACCTGGTCACCGGCGGCTCGCAGAGTGTCCTGTCCGGCCGGGTGGCCTACGTGCTCGGCCTGCACGGGCCCGCGGTGACCGTGGACACGGCCTGCTCCTCCTCGCTGGTGGCCCTGCACTGGGCGGCGCAGGCGCTGCGTTCGGGCGAGTGCTCGATGGCCCTGGTCGGCGGGGTGACCGTGATGGCCACGCCGGACGCCTTCATCGGGTTCTCGGTGCAGGGCGGGCTGGCCGCCGACGGTCGGTGCAAGGCCTTCTCCGACGACGCAGACGGCACCGGCTGGTCCGAGGGTGCCGGAATGCTGGTGGTGCAGAGGCTTTCGGACGCCCGCCGCGAAGGTCGCCGGGTGCTGGCGGTGCTGCGTTCCAGCGCGGTCAACCAGGACGGCGCCTCCAACGGGCTGACCGCGCCGAACGGGCCGGCCCAGCAACGGGTGATCCGCGCGGCCCTGGCCGCGGCCGGGCTCGACCCGGCCGACGTGGACGTGGTCGAGGCCCACGGCACCGGCACCGTGCTGGGCGACCCGATCGAGGCCCAGGCCCTGCTGGAGACCTACGGGCAGGACCGTTCCGAGCCGCTGTACCTCGGCTCGCTGAAGTCGAACCTGGGGCACACCCAGGCCGCCGCCGGGGTCGCCGGAATCATCAAGATGGTCCAGGCGATGCGGCACGGGGTGGTCCCGCGCACCCTGCACCTGGGCACCCCCACGTCGAAGGTGGACTGGGCCGAGGGCTCGATCCGGTTGCTGGAGGAGAACACGGCCTGGCCCTCCAGCGGGCACCCGCGCCGGGCCGGGGTCTCCTCGTTCGGTGTTTCCGGCACCAATGCCCACGTGATCATCGAGGCGCCGCAGCTCGAGGAACCGGTCGGGCCGGTTGCTGCTGAGGGCCCGCTGGCGTGGGTGATCTCGGCGCGGACGCCGGAGGCGTTGCGGGGGCAGGCGGTTCGCCTGGCGGAAGTGGACCAGGACCCGGCCGATGTGGCCCACACCCTCGCCACCGCCCGTGCTCGCTTCGGCCACCGCGCCGTCGTGCTCGGCCCGGGCGCCCAGGAACTTCTGGCCGGTGTGCGGGCCCTGTCCGACGGCACCCCGCGGGCCGGGCTGGTCGAGGGCCAGACCGTCAACGGCGGCGTGGCCGTGCTCTTCGGCGGTCAGGGCTCCCAGCGCCTCGGCATGGGCCGCGAGCTCCACTCCTCGTCCGAGGTCTTTGCCCGGGCTCTCGAAGAGGTGACCGCCGAACTCGACCCGCTGCTCGGACGTCCTGTGCTGGAGGTGATCTGGGGGAAGGACGCCGACCTGATCGAGCAGACCGGCTGGGCCCAGCCCGCCCTGTTCGCCATCGAGGTCGCGCTCTTCCGGATGCTCCAGACCTGGGGCATCACCCCGGACCACGTCGCCGGGCACTCCGTGGGCGAGATCGCCGCCGCCCACGCGGCCGGGGTGCTCTCGCTGGCCGACGCCTGCCGTCTGGTGGTCGCCCGTGGGCAGCTCATGCAGCAGTTGCCGGCCGGGGGTGCGATGCTCGCCGTCGAGGCCACCGAGGACGAGGTGGCACACCTGCTTACGGACGAGGTGTCGCTGGCAGCCGTCAACGCCCCCGGTTCCGTGGTGGTCTCCGGTGTCGAGGATCCGGTGCTGGCCGTGCAGGAGCACTTTGCCCGCCAGGGCCGCCGGACTCGCAGGCTCGCGGTCTCGCACGCCTTCCACTCGGTCCTGATGGAACCGGCGCTGGCCGAATTCGAGCAGGTGCTGCAGACCCTGCAGTGGCAGCCCGGCCGGATCCCGGTCGTGTCCACCCTGACCGGCACACTGATCGATCCGGCCGAGTTCGCCACTCCCGGATACTGGCTGCGTCAGGCCCGCTCGGCCGTCCGGTTCGCCGACGCCGTGACCACGCTGGAGGCCCTGGGCACCCGCACCCTGATCGAGGCCGGCGCCGACGGCACCCTCAGCGCGATGGCCCAGCAGAGCGCCTCGGACGACGTGGTCGCCGTGCCGGTGCTGCGCGGGGGCCGGGCCGGTGAGGACGTTGACGCCCTGACCGCTGCGGCCACCGCCTTCGTCCGGGGCGTCCCGATCGACTGGAGCGTTCTGCTCCCGGCGGGCCGGGTCGTCGACCTGCCCACCTACGCGTTCCAGCACGAGCACTACTGGGTCGCTCCTGCCGCCCTCGCCGGTGACGTCGTGGCCGCCGGCCTGTCGAAGGCCGAGCATCCGCTGTTGGCCGCATCGGTGCAACTGCCCGGCTCGGGCGGGATGCTGTTCACCGGCCGGATCGGCCTGGACACCCATCCCTGGCTGGCCGACCACGTCGTGCGCGAGAGCGTCCTGTTCCCCGGCGCGGGTTTCGTCGAGCTCGCGGTGCGGGCCGCCGATGCGGTCGGCGCAACGCGGGTGGCCGAACTGGTGCTCGAGGCGCCGCTGGTGCTCCCCACGGTCGGCGGCGTGCAATTGCAGGTTGCGCTCGCTCCCGTGGATTCCGCTTGGGAGGTGCAGATCCACGCCCGGGCGGACGGTTCCGAGACGTGGGTGCGGCATGCCACCGCCACGCTCGACCGCCCCATCGACGACAGCTTCGACGGCTTCGACGGCTCCTGGCCGCCGGCCGGAGCGGACGCGGTCGATGCGGGGGAGATGTACGCCGAGGGCCTGGACATCGCCTACGGCCCCGCTTTCCAGGGCCTGACCCGGGTCTGGCGCCAGGGGAGCGACGTCTGGGCCGAGGCCGGCCTGCCCGATCTGGACCAGGCGGGCGGATACGGTCTGCACCCGGCGCTGCTGGACGCCGTGCTCCAGGCCTGCGCCTTCGCCGACCTCGGCTCCGACGCGGTCCGGTTGCCCTTCACCTTCACCGACGTGGTGCTGCGGGCCTCCGCGGCCGGCCACGTGCGGGCCCGGCTGCATACCCACGGCGACCAGGTCTCGATCACCGTGACCGACCCGGCCGGTGCGCCGGTGCTGAGCATCGGCGCCCTGACCCTGCTGCCCCTGCCCGACGGGGAAATGGCCCAGGCGGCCGACGATTCCGTGGTGCTGCAGCTGGAATGGCAGGATGCCGACACTACGGGAGGGACGGCCGCATCCTTCCTCGAGGCTGATGGCGGGCTCGCCGGCCAACCGCACCTCGCGGGTGCCACCGACGTCCTGCTGCGCGTCCCGGCTCCGGAGGCCGGGCAGGACCCGGTCGAGCGGACCCACCGGATCACCACCTGGATGCTCGAGCAGCTGCAGACCTGGCTGAGCGACGAACGTCTCGCCGCCGCCCGGCTCACCGTCGTCACCAGTGGCGCCGTCGCCGCAGGCGGGACGACGCCGATCGACCCGGCGGCCGCCGCCGTGCAGGGGCTCATCCGCTCCGCGCAGACCGAGAACCCGGGCCGGATCGGCCTGATCGATTCGGACTCGGACGGGGCTTCTCTCGGGCTGGCGGTGGGTCTGGCCCACGATCAGCTCGCTGTTCGGGACGGTCGCATCCTGGCGCCCCAGCTGATCCGGAGCCTCAGCGAAAGTGGAACCGCTCCCGTCATCACCGGCCGCATCCTGATCACCGGCGCCACCGGGGGCCTGGGGGCCGAGGTCGCCCGGCACCTGGCCGCCACCCACCCCGGCCTGGAACTGCTCCTGCTCAGCCGCAGCGGGCACCAGGCCGAGACGGCGGCCGGCCTGCTCGCCGACCTGGCCGAGCTGGGTGCCTCGGTGGTGCTGGAAGCCTGCGACGTCACCGACCCGGCCGCCCTGGCCGCGGTTCTTCGCAAGCACCCGGTCACCGGTGTGGTGCACACGGCCGGGGTGGTCGACGACGCCACCCTGACCTCGCTCACGCCGCAGCAGCTGAGCGCCGTGCTGCGGCCCAAGGTCGACGCCGCCTGGCACCTGCACCAGCTGCTGCCCGACGCCGAGCTGTTCGTGCTCTTCTCCTCCCTCGCCGGGGTGCTGGGCGGCGCCGGCCAGGCCAACTACGCGGCCGCCAACGCCTTCACCGACGCCCTGGTCCAGCTGCGCCGGCAGGCCGGCCGCAGCGGTATCGCCCTGGCCTGGGGCCCGTGGACCCACCAGGCCGGTCTGACCCGGGCGCTGTCCGCGCACGACCGCCGGCGCCTGGAGGAGTCCGGGCTGCCGCCGCTGAGCGTCGAACAGGGCCTGGCCCTGTTCGACCGGGCCCTGAGCAGCCAGGCTGATGTGCTCGCCGTGACCCGCCTGGCGCCCCCGGCGCTCCGTGCCCAAGGCGACGTGCCCGCCCTGTTCAGCACCCTCGTCCCTCATCTGCCCGTCCGCCCGAACGCCGGTCCGGCCCGGCCCGAGGGACTGGCCGCGACCTGGCAGAGCCTGGCCGAGAACGAGCGCGAGGAGTTCCTGCACACCCAGGTGCGCGCCCACGTGGGCGCGGTCCTGGCCCATCCGGACCCGGCCCGCATCGATGTCCGGCAGGCGTTCCGCGACCTGGGCTTCGACTCGCTCACTGCCGTGGAACTGCGCAACCGGGTGGCTGCTGCGACCGGGCTGCGCCTGCCCGCCACCCTGGTCTTCGACCATCCTTCGGTCGCCGCCCTCGCCGGCTTCCTGAGTGGTGAGCTCGGTGGCTCCCGACCCTCAGCGCCGGAACCGGCGGCCGCGACCACCGACGTCGACGACCCGATCGTGGTGGTCGGGATGGCCTGCCGTTTCCCCGGTGGGGTGAACGGCCCGGACGAGCTGTGGCGGCTGGTCGCCGATGGCCGGGACGCGATCTCCGCCTTCCCCACCGACCGCGGCTGGGACCTCGAGGAGCTCTTCGGGGACGGGACCGGCGCCTCGGTCACCGCCGAGGGCGGATTCCTCGACGGGGTGGCCGACTTCGACGCGTCCTTCTTCGGGATCTCGCCCCGTGAGGCGATCACCATGGATCCCCAGCAGCGCCTGCTGCTGGAGACGTCCTGGGAGGCTCTGGAGCACGCCGGGATCGACCCGAGCGGGCTGTCCGGCGCACCGGTGGGCGTTTTCGTCGGAGTGTTCTCCTCCGGCTACGCGGAGATGGCCGGGCGGGCCGCGCCGGAGCTGTCCGGGCACCTGATGACCGGTGGTTCGCAGAGCGTCGCCTCCGGCCGGATCGCGTACGTGCTCGGGCTGCAGGGGCCCACCATGACGATCGACACCGCCTGCTCCTCCTCTCTGGTCGCCGTGCACCTGGCCGCGCAGGCGCTGCGGGCCGGGGAGTGCTCGGCGGCCCTGGTCGGCGGGGCCACGGTGATGGCGGCCCCGGACACCTTCATCGGTTTCACCCAGCAGGGCGGTCTGGCCCCGGACGGGCGCTGCCGGGCCTTCGCCGACGGCGCCGACGGCACCGGCTGGTCCGAGGGCGCGGGCATGCTCGTACTGCAGCGACAGTCCGAGGCGCTCCGGCAGAACCACCGCGTTCTGGCCGTGATCCGTTCCAGCGCAGTGAACTCCGACGGTGCCAGCAACGGTCTGACCGCACCCAACGGTCCCTCCCAGCAGCGCGTCATCCGGCAGGCCCTGGCCGCGGCCGGGCTGCGCCCCGACGAGGTGGACGCGGTCGAGGCGCACGGCACGGGCACCGCCCTGGGCGACCCGATCGAGGCTCAGGCCCTGATCGCGACCTACGGTCAGGACCGCCGGCAGCCGCTGCTGCTGGGCTCGCTGAAGTCGAACGTGGGCCACACCCAGGCCGCGGCCGGCGCCGGCGGGCTGATCAAGATGATCATGGCCCTCCAGCACGGGATGCTGCCCCGGACCCTGCACGCCGCTCAGCCCTCGACCCGGATCGACTGGCAGGCCGGGCAGGTGCGCCTGCTGAGCGAGAACACGCCGTGGCCGCAGACCGGCCGCCCGCGCCGGGCCGGGGTCTCGGCCTTCGGAGTCTCGGGCACCAACGCGCACGTCATCCTGGAGGAACCGGCCCCATCCTCAGCCGCTTCGGGAAGTGCGCAGTCTCCCGCGATCACGCCGTGGGTGCTCTCGGGCCGCACGCCGGACGTGGTGCGCGCCCAGGCCGGGCGCCTGCTCAGCCACGTGCGTTCCGGTACGGTCGGCCCGGCCGACATCGCCTTCTCACTGGTCACCACCCGCGCCCGGTTCGACCACCGGGCGGTGGTCACCGGCGCCGACCGCACCGAGCTGATCACGGCCCTGGCCGCCCTGGCCGCCGGTGAGCCCTCGCCCCAGGTCGTCACCGGCACGGTGGCCGACACCTCCGGCCCGGTCTGGGTGTTCCCCGGCCAGGGCGCACAGTGGGCCGGGATGGCCCACGAAATCCTGGCCACCTCGCCGGTCTTCGCGGAGGCGATGCAGGAGTGCGGCGCCGCGCTGGCCCCGTACGTGGACTGGCAGCTGGCCGATGTCCTGAACGACGAACAGGCCCTGGAACGGGTGGACGTGGTGCAGCCCGCCCTCTGGGCGGTGATGGTCTCCTTGGCGGCGATCTGGCGTTCGCACGGCGTGGAACCGGCTGCGGTGATCGGGCATTCACAGGGCGAGATCGCGGCCCTGTGCGTGGCCGGCGGGCTGAGCCTGCCCGACGGGGCGCGGATCGTGGCCCTGCGCAGCCGTGCCATCGCCGAGACGCTCGCCGGGGCCGGCGGCATGGTCGCCCTTCCACTGTCCGAGATCGCAGCCGGCGAGCTCGTGGCCCGCTGGGAAGGGCGTCTGGAAATAGCGGCCGTCAACGGACCCTCCTCCGTGGTGGTCTCCGGTGACGCCGCGGCGATCCCGGAACTGGTCGCGGCCTGCGAGAAGGCACAGGTCCGGGCGCGCACCGTCCCGGTGGACTACGCCTCGCACTCCGCGCACGTCGAGCGCCTGCAGGAGCGGCTGCTGGCCGACCTCGCGCCGATCCGGCCGCAAGCCTCCACGGTGGCCGTCTACTCCTCGGTGACCGGCGAGCTTTTCGACAGCGAGAGCGCCGATGCCGCCTACTGGTTCGCGAACCTGCGGCGCAGCGTCCAGTTCCAGGACGCGGTGAGCATGGCGGTCGCGGCCGGGCGGCGCACGTTCCTGGAGATCAGCCCGCACCCGGTCCTCGTCACCGGGATCCAGGAGACCTTGGAGACGCTCGGGGCCACCGGGACGGTGAGCGGGACCCTGCGTCGGGGGGAGGGCGGCGCGCGACGACTGACCGCCTCCCTGGCCGAGGCCTTCGTGGCCGGGGTCCGGGTGGACTGGTCCGGGCTGTTCCCGGGCGCCCAGGTCACGCAGCTGCCCACCTACGCGTTCGCCCACGAACGGTTCTGGATCGACACCACCGGTGCGCGCCCGGACCTGCGCGCAGCCGGCCTGAAGGGGGCCGACCACCCCATTCTGGTTGCCGTCACCGACCTTCCGGAGACCAGGGGCATGCTGCTGTCCGGCAGCCTCTCGGTGCCGGCGCAGCCCTGGCTGGCCGATCACCGGCTGGGCGAGCAGATCGTCTTCCCCGGCACCGGGTTCGCCGAGCTGGCCCTGCGGGCCGGGGAAGCGGTGGGCTGTCACCGGATCACCGAACTGGTGCTGCACACGCCCCTGCTGCTGCCCGAACGCGACAGCGTCCGGATCCAGGTGGCCCTGACCCCCGACGAGGCCGGCGCCTGGCAGATCGCCGTCCACGCGGCTACCGCGGACGGCGCCTGGACCCGCCATGCCAGTGGCGGACTCGGCGTGGCCGAAGAACCGCCGACCTTCACCTGGGCAACGGCCGACGCAGTGGAGACCGACCTCAGCGGGCAGTACGCGGGCGGCTCGGACATCGTCTACGGCCCGGCCTTCCAGGGCCTGAAGCGGGCCTGGACGGCGAACGGTCAGGTCTGGGCCGAGGCCGAACTACCCACCGAGCCGGAGGGCTTCGGTGTGCACCCGGCCCTGTTCGACGCCGTGCTGCAGGCCGCGGGCCTGGCCGGGCTGGACGAGGCCGGCACCCAGCTGCCGTTCCTGCTCACCGACGTGACGCTCTGGGCCACCGGCGCCACCCAGGTACGCGCCCACCTGCGGCGCACCGGGCCGGACCAGGTCGAGATCTCCGTGGCCGACACGGACGGCGGCGCCGTTCTGCGGGCGGGGAAGCTGAAGGTCCGCCCCGTCGACGTCGCGGCGCTGACGGCCACACAACCGGCCGACGACTCGGCGGTGCTGCGGCCGCACTGGGTCGAGGTGAGCCGGCCGGTGAGCATCCCCCCGGTCACCTGGACCGTGACGGACGCCCTCACTCCGCAGACCCTCGGCGCGATCGCCCTCGTCGTCCCGGCCAGCCCGGCCGACGCTCCGGCCGAGCGCGTTCACGAGGTCACCGGGTGGCTGCTGGAGAACCTGCAGACCGCCCTGCGCTCGGGCCTGGACCGGCTCGCCGTGATCACCCGGGGAGCCGTCGCCACCAGCTCGCAGGAGCCCCCGCGCGACCTGGCCGCAGCCGCGGCCTGGGGCCTGGCCCGCTCGGCGCAGTCGGAGAACCCGGACCGGATCACCCTGATCGACCTCGAGGCCGGCACTCCGGTCACCGACCTGCTGGTGGCCGAGGCGGCAGCCGCCGGAGAGCCGCAGATCGCCTGGCGCGGTGGGCGGCTGCTGGCCCCGCGACTGGCCCGCAGCGGCGACGTCGGCCGGCTGATCCCGCCGGCCGGCCGGTTCTGGCACCTGGACACCACCCAGCCCGGCACCCTGGACGCACTCACCTTCACCACCCGGCCCGAACTGGCCGCCCCGCCCGCCCCCGGACAGGTGCGCATCAGCGTCCAGGCCGCCGGGCTGAACTTCCGCGACGTACTCAACGCCCTGGGCATGTACCCGGGCGAGGCCGGGCCGCTGGGCAGCGAGGCCGCCGGGATCGTCACCGCCGTCGGGGCCGGGGTCAGCGGGTTCCAGGTGGGCGACGAGGTGATGGGCATCGTCCCGGCCGCCTTCGGGCCCTTCGCCGACACCGACCACCGCTGGATCACCCGGATGCCCGAAGGCTGGTCGTTCACCGAGGCGGCCGGTGTCCCGATCGTCTACCTCACCGCCTACCACGCCCTGGTCGACCTGGCCGGGGTCCTGAGCGGCGAACGGCTGCTGGTGCACGCCGGCACCGGCGGGGTCGGGACCGCGGCGATCCAGCTGGCCCGGCACTTCGGCCTGGAGGTGTTCGCCACCGCCAGCACCGCCAAGCAGCAGACCCTGCGCGAGCTGGGCCTGGACGAGGCGCACATCGGCGACTCGCGCACCCTGGACTTCGAGGCCCGCTTCCTCACCGCCACCGCCGGTCAGGGCGTCGACGTGGTGCTCAACTCCCTGGCCGGTGACTTCGTCGACGCCTCGCTGCGGGTGCTGGCCGAGCGCGGCCGGTTCATCGAGATGGGCAAGACCGACATCCGCTCGCCCTACGACGTGCTGGGCGCCCACCCGGGCGTGGGCTACCAGGCGTTCGACCTGATCGACGCCGGCCCGGAGCGGATCAGCCAGATGCTGGGCGAACTCCTGGCCCTGTTCGAGGCCGGCCGGATCACCCCGGTCCCGGTCAGCGCGCACGACCTGCGCTCAGCCGGCGCGGTGTTCCGCTCGATGAGCCAGGCCCGGCACGTGGGCAAGCTCGTCTTCACCATCCCACCCGCCCTGGACGGGCAGGACCTGGCCGCCGGCACTGTGCTGATCACCGGGGGTACCGGGGGCCTGGGCGGCATCACCGCCCGGCATCTGGTCAGCGCCCACGCAGCCACTGACCTGCTGCTGGTCAGCCGGCGCGGAGCACAGGCCGAGGGGGCGGCCGAACTGGCCGCCGAACTACGGGCACTGGGCGCACGGGTGCGCATCGAGGCCGCAGACGTCTCCGACCGGGACGCGGCCGCCGCCCTGCTGGCCTCTGTGCCGGCCGAGCGTCCCCTGCGCGGGATCATCCACACCGCAGGGGTTCTCGACGACGGCCTGATCGAGAACCTGACCCCGCAGAAGCTCGACCGGGTCCTGGCGCCCAAGGTCGACGCCCTGCTGAACCTGCACGACCTGACCCGCGGGGCCGACCTGGCCTTCTTCGTCGTGTACTCCTCCCTGGCCGGGACCACCGGCAACCCCGGGCAGGGCAACTACGCCGCAGGCAACCTGTTCGCCGACACCCTGATGCAGTGGCGCCGCTCGCAGGGTCTGACCGGCACCTCCATGGCCTGGGGCGGCTGGACCAGCGAGGCCGGGTTGACCGCCACGCTCTCGCAGGCCGACCTGCAGCGGGTGACCGAGTCCGGCCTGCCGCCCCTGGGCGCCCGCCAGGGCATGGAACTGTTCGACCTGGCGCTGCGCTCGGGCCAGGCCACGCTCGGGCTCACCCGGATCGATCCGGCCGTGCTGCGCGCCGCCGACCTGCCGCCGATGATGCGGCCCCTGGTCCGCCTCGAGAGCGCCTCCCGCCCGATCGCCTCCGTGCAGAAGCGACCGGAAACGAACAGCTTTGCCGATAAGTGGGCGGCCGTCGCGGCCCCCGAACGCCCGGCCTTCCTGCACCACCTGCTGCGCGCCCACGCTGCGGCCGTGCTCGGGCACTCCTCACCAGAGCGCATCGACGTGCGCCAGGCCTTCCGCGAGCTGGGTTTCGACTCCCTGACCGCGGTCGAGCTGCGTAACCGCATCGCCGCCCTGACCGGGCTCCGGCTGCCGGCCACGCTGGTGTTCGACTACCCGGCCATCGACGTGCTCGCCGAACACCTCACCGGGCTGCTGGGCGGTGCCGGGACAAGTCCGGTCGTGCCCGTACCGGCGCCGGCCACCGAATCCGACGACGACCCGATCGTGATCGTCGGGATGGCCTGCCGTTTCCCCGGCGGCATCGACACCCCCGAAGGCCTGTGGCAGCTGCTGGCCGAGGGCCGCGATGCGGTCTCGCCGTTCCCCACCGACCGCGGCTGGGACCGGGAGCGTTTCACCTCGGTCGCCGATGAGGGCGGCTTCCTCGAGGACGTCGCCGGCTTCGACGCCGCCTTCTTCGGGATCTCCCCGCGCGAGGCGCTGGCGATGGACCCGCAGCAGCGTCTGCTGCTGGAGATGTCGTGGGAGGCGGCCGAGAACGCCGGGATCGACCCGGCCACGCTGGCCGGCACCGACACCGGCGTGTTCGTGGGCGCGTTCAACTCCGCCTACGGGGACGTGGCCGGGGCACTGGGCGACGAGGTCGTCGGGCACCTGATGACCGGGGCCTCGCAGAGCGTCGCCAGCGGCCGGGTCGCCTACGTGATGGGTCTGCAGGGCCCGGCGGTGACGGTGGACACCGCCTGTTCCTCCTCGCTGGTCGCCCTGCACCTGGCGGCCGCCGCGATCCGCCGGGGTGAGTGCTCGGCGGCGCTGGTCGGTGGGGTCACCGTGATGGCCACCCCGGGCACCTTCGCCGGGTTCACCGCCCAGGGCGGGATGGCCACCGACGGCCGCTGCAAGGCCTTCTCCGACTCCGCGGACGGGGCCGGCTGGGCCGAGGGCGGCGGCATGCTCGTCGTGCAGCGCCTTTCGCAGGCCCGCCGGGAGAACCGCCCGGTGCTGGCCGTGATCCGCTCCAGTGCGATGAACTCCGACGGCGCCTCGAACGGGCTGACCGCGCCGAACGGGCCCTCGCAGCAGCGGGTGATCCGCGCCGCCCTGGCCCAGGGCGTGCTCACCCCGGCCGACGTGGACGTGGTCGAGGCGCACGGCACCGGAACGGTTCTCGGTGACCCGATCGAGGCCCAGGCCGTTCTCGCGACCTACGGCCAGGACCGGACCGCCCCGCTGTACCTGGGCTCGCTGAAGTCCAACCTCGGGCACACCCAGGCCGCGGCCGGGGTGGCCGGAGTGATCAAGATGGTGCTGGCGATGCGCCACGGCCGGCTGCCCCGGACCCTGCACGTGGACCAGCCCTCCTCGAAGGTGGACTGGTCGGCCGGGTCGGTGCAGTTGCTGACCGAGGACCAGGCCTGGACCGAAGGCCCCCGCCGGGCGGGCATCTCCAGCTTCGGCTTCTCCGGCACGAACGCCCACCTGATCCTGGAGGCACCCGGAGCCGGCCCTGCGGTCTCCGCCCAGGAGCCCGCTCTCGCGGCGCCGGCCGTGTGGTCCCTCTCCGCCAAGTCCGATGCGGCATTGCGGGGCCAGGCGGCCCGGCTGCTCGAAATGATGGACGGGCGGACGCGCCTCGATCTGCGGGCGGTGGGTCATGCGCTGGTCACCTCGCGCACGAGGTTCGACCGGCGTGCCGTGGTCATCGGCGACGACGTGGGGGAGCTGGCCACCGGGCTCACCGCCCTGGCTTCTGGCGAACCGGCCGTGAACGTGGTGGTGGGTGCAGCGAAGTCCGCCGGCGAAGTGGTGTTCGTCTTCCCGGGCCAGGGTGGCCAGTGGGCCGGAATGGCGGTCGATCTACTCGCTGAGTCCACGGTCTTCGCCGAGCGGATGGAGGCGTGCCAGGAGGCGCTGGCGCCGTTCGTGGACTGGCGTCTGGCGGATGTTCTGGGGGATGAGCGCGCGCTGGAGCGGGTGGAGGTCGTTCAGCCCGCGTTGTGGGCGGTGATGGTTTCCCTGGCCGGGGTGTGGCGGTCACTGGGCGTCGAACCCTCCGCGGTGGTGGGGCATTCGCAGGGTGAGATCGCGGCGTTGTGTGTGGCGGGCGGTCTGAGCCTGGAGGACGGGGCTCGGGTGGTGGCCCTGCGCAGCCGGGCCATCGCTGAGGAGCTGGCCGGGCGCGGGGGCATGGCAGCGATAGCTGTCTCCGGGGAACAGGCTTCGGCCCTGATCGAGGGAACGGGCCTGTCCGTGGCCGCGGTCAACGGCCCGCAGGCCGTCGTGGTCTCCGGCGACGCCGTCGCGATCGAGGCCCTGGCCGCCCGGTGCGAGAGCGAGGGCGTGCGGGTGCGCGTCCTGCCGGTCGACTACGCCTCCCACTCGGAGCAGGTCGAGGCCATCCGCGAGCGACTGATGCGCGACCTTGCCGACATCGAACCGGAAACGTCCGCCACCGACGTCCATTCGTCGGTCACCGGTGACCTGATGGACACCGCAACCGCCGACGCCACCTACTGGGTGCGCAACCTGCGAGAGCCCGTCCGCTTCGCCGAGACCACCAGCAACCTGATCTCCGCCGGACGCCGGGTGTTCCTGGAGATCAGCCCGCACCCGGTGCTGACCCTCGCGGTCGAGGAGCAGCTGGAGAGCGCGGAGGTCGACGGTGCGGCCGTGGGGACACTGCGGCGCCAGCAGGGGGGAATCCGGCAGCTGGTCACGGCCATGGCCGGGCTGCACGCGGCCGGAGTGACGGTGAACTGGGAACCGGTGACGGGGGTTCCGGCCACCCGCACCGTCCTGCCCACCTACGCCTTCACCCGGCAGCGCTACTGGCCCGACGACCTGTCGCTGACGGCCGACGTGAGCGGCGCCGGACTCGACGAGGCCGGGCACCCGCTGCTCACCGCCATCACCACCATCTCGGCCAGCGGCGAGGTCCTGCTCACCGGACGCCTGTCCGTGCGGACCCAGCCGTGGCTGCGCGATCACCAGGTCCGAGGCCAGATCTACTTCCCCGCAGCAGGATTCACCGAGCTGGCGGTTCGGGCCGGAGACGCGGTGGGGTGCGCGAGCATCGCCGAACTGGTTCTGGCTGCCCCGCTGGTGCTCTCGCCGGATCAGGCACACCGCATCCAGGTGCTCCTGCGTGAGGACGGCCAGGCGTGGACGCTGAGCATCAGCTCCCGTCCCGACGGGACCACGATTTGGACCGAGCACGCCAGCGGACGCCTGGTGGTCCAGCCGATTCAGGCCCCCGACCAGGACACCCGGCCCCCGGCCGGGCTGGAGCCGTCGGACCCGGGCGAGATCTATCGCCCCGACGCCGATGTCCGCTACGGACCGGCCTTCCAGGGGCTGCAGAAGGTGTGGAAGCAGGGCGAGCAGGTCTGGGGTGAGGTGATGCTGCCGGACGGGCAACGCCCCGACGGGTACGGCATCCACCCGGTGCTGTTGGACGCCGTCCTGCAGACAGCGATGTTCCTGGACTGGGACGGTACGGGCCCGGCCCGTCTGCCGTTCCTGCTCGGGGAGGCCGGCCTGTTCGCCTCGGGGGCCGCTCGCGTGCGGGTGCTCACCACCCGGACCGCTCCGGACGAAGTGAGTGTCCTGGTCACCGACGAGGCCCAGAACGCGGTCCTGTCGATCGGGCGGCTCGCACTGAGGCCGCTGCCGGAAACGGCTGCGGCGACCGACGACCACGACCTTGCCGTCCTGGTGCCGCAGTGGGTCGAGGTGGCGACCCCGGCCGGATCGGCTCACGTCGCCGACCTGGCCTGGGTCCGGCCGGGAGATTCGCGGCCCGACGAGGGTTGCGCAGTCCTGGCCCTGGACGTGCCCCACTGTCCGGGTACGCCGGTGGTCGAGGCCACGCACGAGATCAGCGCCTGGGTGCTGGCGGAGCTGCAGACCTGGCTGGACCAGCCCGGCCCGCCGGATGCGCGCCTGGTCGTGGTCACCCGCGGCGCGGTCAGTGCCGTCCCGGACGAGCCGATCACCGATCTGCCGGCCGCTGCCGTGCACGGTCTGGTCGCCTCGGCCCAGTCGGAGAACCCTGGCCGGATCGTCCTTCTCGACCTGGACGCGGATGCCGAGCCCACCACCGACACGATCTCCGCTGCCCTGGTCACCGGTGAGCCGAGGCTGGCGGTGCGCGGGACGACCCTGCGCGCGCTGCGCCTGAACCAGCAGTCTCAGCAGGCTGGTTCGGTCCGGATCAAGGACACGGTGCTGGTCACCGGGGGCACCGGTGGTCTGGGCGCCGAGGTGGCCCGGCATCTGGCCCGCGAGCACGGCGTGCGCGACCTGCTCCTGATCAGCCGGCAGGGCCCGGCCGCCCCGGGCAGCGCCGGACTGGTGCACGACCTGGCCGGGCTCGGCGCCCGGGCCGAGGTCGTGGTGTGCGACGTCACCGACCGGGCGGCCCTGGCCGCCCTGATCGATGCCCACCGGATCGGTGGGGTGGTGCACACTGCCGGCGTCCTGGACGACGGTGTGATCGGCTCCCTGGACGCCGGCCGGCTCGATCGTGTGCTCGCGCCCAAGGCCGACGCCGCCTGGCACCTGCACGAGCTCACCCAGGGTCTGGATCTGAGTCTGTTCGTGCTGTTCTCGTCGCTGGCCGGTCTGCTGGGCAATGCGGGGCAGGGCAACTATGCCGCCGCCAACGTCTTCGCCGACGCCCTGGCGCAGCACCGCCGTGACCGCGGACTGCCGGGAGTCTCGCTGGCGTGGGGGGCCTGGCAGTCCACCACCGGCCTGACGGGTCAGCTCTCGGCGGCCGGCCGCCGCCGGATCGCCAGCACCGGCCTGCCGGCCCTGAGTACCCGCCAGGGGCTGCGCCTTTTCGACCAGGCGGTGGCCGGGGATCAGCCGGTGGTGGGCCTGACCCGGCTGGACGCGGGCGCCCTGCAGGCCCAGGAGAACGTTCCCGTGCCGTTACGAGACCTGGTCCCGGCCGTGGTGCGGCGCCCCGCCGTGGGCGCCGGGGGCGAGGGTTTCCCCGGACGCTGGGCAGCCCTGGCCGAAGCCGAACGCGGCCGTTTCCTGAACGATCTGGTGCGTCGCCAGGTCGCCGCCGCCCTGGGACATGCAGACCCCGGCCTGGTCGCGATCGACCAGTCGTTCCGGGACCTGGGTCTGGACTCCCTCACCGCGGTGGACCTGCGCAACCGCCTCACCGCGGCCACCGGTCTGCGGCTGCCCGCCACGCTCGTGTTCGACCACCCGACCGTCATCGAGGTCAGCCGGCACCTGGCCGGGCTGCTCGGCGCCCCACAGACGCCGTCACAGTCGCAGTCGCCGTCGCAGCTGCCGGCCCAGTCGGCTCCCGCCGCCGACGACCCGATCGTGATCGTGGGCATGGCCTGCCGCCTGCCCGGCGGTGTCCGGAACCCCGACGATCTGTGGACGCTGGTGTCGTCGGGAACCGATGCGGTGCAGCCGTTCCCGGCTGACCGCGGCTGGGACCTGGCCGAGCTGCGCGAGGGTGCCTCGGCCACCACCTCGGGGGGGTTCCTGGACGGGGTGGGCGACTTCGACGCCGACTTCTTCGGGATCTCCCCGCGTGAGGCCCTGGCCTCGGACCCGCAGCAGCGGCTGCTGCTGGAGACCTCCTGGGAGGCGCTGGAGAACGCCGGCATCGACCCCAGCACCCTGCACGGCAGCCCGGTCGGGGTGTTCGTCGGCGCCATGCCCTCCGGCTACCACGACCTGGCCCTGGCCTCCGACCCGGCGCTGGGCGACCACATGGCCACCGGAGGCTCGCTCGGTGTCGTCTCCGGCCGGATCGCCTACGTCCTGGGTGTGCAGGGTCCGGCTGTCACGGTGGACACCGCCTGCTCCTCGTCACTGGTGGCCCTGCACTGGGCCGCGGCCGCGCTGCGCACCGGCGAGTGCACCACCGCCCTGGTCGGCGGGGTGTCGGTGCTGCCCTCGGCCGACAACTTCATCGGTTTCTCCCGTCACGGCGGCCTGGCCGCCGACGGGCGCTGCAAGGCCTTCGCCGAGGCTGCGGACGGCACCGGCTGGTCCGAGGGCGTCGGGGTACTGGCCGTACAGCGGCTCTCCGAGGCCCGCCGCCAGGGCCGCCGCGTGCTGGCCGTGGTCCGGGGCAGCGCGGTCAACTCCGACGGCGCCTCGAACGGGCTGACCGCCCCCAACGGTCCCTCCCAACAGCGAGTCATCCGGAACGCGCTGGCCGCGGCCGGGCTCAGCCCGGCCGACGTCGACGCGGTCGAGGGCCACGGCACCGCCACCGTCCTGGGTGACCCGATCGAGGCTCAGGCCATCATCGCCACCTACGGCCAGGACCGGCCCGCCGAGCGCCCGCTGCGGCTGGGCTCGCTGAAGTCCAACATCGGTCACACCCAGGCCGCGGCCGGGGTCGCCGGGGTGATCAAGACGGTGATGGCGCTGCGCCACGGCGTCCTTCCCCAGACCCTGCACGTCGACCGGCCCAGCACCCGCATCGACTGGGAAGCCGGCCACGTCCAGCTACTCACCGAAGCGGTGGACTGGCCCGAGACCGGGCGCCCGCGCCGCGCCGGGGTCTCCGCGTTCGGGGTGTCCGGCACCAACGCCCACGTCATCCTCGAAGCCCCCGCCGACGAAGCGGCCCCCGAGCCCGAACGGCCGGAGCAGGTCCTGAGCCCTCCGGCCACGCCGTGGGTGCTGTCGGGCAAGACCGAGGCGGCGCTGCGGGCCCAGGCCACGCGGATGCTGACCTGGACCCAGGAGAACCCGGACGCCGACCCGGACGCCGTCGCCCGCACCCTGGTCACCGAGCGGGCCACCTTCGCCCACCGCGCCGTCCTGGCCGGCAACGGCCTCGACGGCCTGCGGGACGGCCTGGCGGCCCTGGCCGACGAGCGCCCCTCCGCCCAGGTGCGCTCCGGCCGGGCCCTGAGCTCCGAGGTGGTCTTCGTGTTCCCCGGCCAGGGCGGCCACTGGGCCGGCATGGCACTCGACCTGATCGACTCCAGCCCGGTCTTCGCTGAGGCGATCGGCGAATGCGCCGCCGCCCTGGCACCTCACGTCGGCTGGAAGCTCACCGACGTACTGGGCGACGAGAAGGCCCTGGAACGCGCGGACGTGGTCCAGCCCGCCCACTGGGCCGTCTCGGTCGCCCTGGCCCGGCTGTGGCAGGCCTGCGGGATCGTGCCGTCGGCCGTGGTCGGGCACTCGCAGGGCGAGATCGCGGCAGCCCACGTGGCCGGCGCGCTCACCCTGGCCGAGGCCGCCCGGCTCACGGCCACCCGCTCGGCGGTGATCGCGGCCGGCCTCAGCGCAAGCGGGGCGATGCTGTCCCTGCCGCTGTCGGCCCCGGAAGCGGAGGAACTGCTGCGCCCCTGGGCGGGCCGGCTGTGGATTGCCGCGTACAACGGCCCGCAGTCGGTGGCGGTCTCCGGGGAACCGCAGGCCGTTCAGGAGTTGCTGACGCACTGCGAAGGCCACGACATCCGGGCCCGGCGCGTGCCCATCGGCTACGCCTCCCACACCCCGCTGGTGGAGCCGGTGGCCGAGGAGCTGCTCGCGGCCCTGGGAACGGTGACGACCCAGGCCTCAAGCGTGCCGCTGTACTCCACCGTCAGCGGCCGGTTGCTGGACACCAGCAGCCTGGACGCCGGGTACTGGCTGGACAACCTGCGCAGCCCGGTCCGCCTCCAGGACGCGGTGCAGGAACTGCTCTCCGACGGTGCGCGGATCTTCCTGGAGGTCGGCCCGCACCCGGTGCTGACCGCGGCCATCGGTGACACCGCAGCCGCCTCGGGCATCGAGGTCGCAGCGCTGGGCACCCTGCGCCGGGGCGAGGGGGGAGCCGCGCGGATGCTCTCCGCGCTCAGCGAGGCCCACGTCCACGGAGCCACCGTGAACTGGCCCCTGGTGCTCCCGAAGGCTTCGGTCGCTGCACAGAGGTCGTTGCCCACCTACGCCTTCCAGCACCAGCGGTTCTGGCCGGTGGCTGCGGGCACGAGCGCGGACGTCGGCGGAGCCGGCCTGGTCTCACCCGGGCACCCGCTGCTGGGGGCGGTCGTGGACCTGCCGGAGGGCGACGGCTGCCTGCTCACCGGTCGGGTCGCGGTGCACACCCACCCGTGGCTGGCTGACCACCGGGTACGCGGTGCGATCGTCTTCCCGGCCGCCGGTTTCGTCGAGCTCGCGGTCCAGGCCGCCGACCAGGCCGGGTTCGACCGGATCGCCGAACTGCTGTTCGAGGCCCCCTTGGTGATCCCGGAGGCCGGCGGCTGCCGGATCCAGGTCCGGGTCAGCGGTGAGGAACTCACCGTGCACGCCCGTACCGGCCCGGACGGTGAATGGGTCCGGCACGTCAGCGGAAGCCTGGCCCACTCCGAGGGCTCCGATCTCGATGACATGGCCAGGGCGACTCTCGCGCCGACCGGAGCCCGGCCGCTCGAGGTCGGTGCTCTCTACGCCCCGGACGCCGAAGTGCTGTACGGGCCGGCCTTCCAGGGCGTGGAACAGATCTGGGTGCACCAGGAACAGGTGTACGGCGACGTCGCCCTGCCGCCCGGGCAGAACACGGCCGGGTTCGGCATCCACCCGGCCCTGCTCGATGCCGTCCTGCAGACGACGTTGTTCACGGACCCGAACCGGGCTGCGGGAGCGCAGCTTCCGTTCACCATCGAGGACATCCGGCTGCACGCCTCCGGGGCCACCCGGCTCCGGGTGCGGGCCGAGCGCCTCGGCGAGGACGCCAGCACGCTGAGCGTGACCGATCCGGCCGGTGAGCCGGTGCTGAGCATCGGCTCGCTGCGGGTGCGGCCGCTGCCCGACGGCGCCCTCACCGCGCCGGCCGTCGCCGACGAGACCGTGGTGCTGGTGCCGCGCTGGAACCCCGTCGCGGACGGCCCGGTGCACACCGCGGTCTCCGACGTCGTGGCCGGTCTCGGCGAGGCACCGGGGCAGATCCGGGTGCTGGTGGCCGAAAGCGACCGCGCAGCCGACCCGATCGCTGAGGCGCAGACCCTCGGCGCCCGGGTCCTGTCCGACCTGCAGACCTGGCTGGGCGACAGCCGGTACGAGCGCACCCAGCTGGTGGTTCTCACCCGCGGCGCGGTCTCCACCGGCCCCCACGAGCCGGTCGGCGACCTGCCGGCGGCCGGGGTGCGGGGTCTGGTCCGGGCCGCCCAGTCGGAGAACCCGGGCCGGATCGTCCTGCTCGATCTGGACCTCGAACTGAACCCCGATCTGGATCCCGAGCTGGACCCCGAGCTGGACCCCGAGCTGGACGAGGTGCTCATCGCCCGGGCGATCGACACCGGCGAGATCGAGCTGGCGGTGCGGGGCGGCGCGTTCCTGGCGCCCTCCCTCCTGCCCGCTGCACAGGCCGGGGCGCTGATCCCGCCGGCTGGGGCCTGGCGTCTGGACACCGTCCAGCGCGGCACCCTCGACGGCCTCGCCCTGGTGCCCGACCCCGAGTCCGGCCGCGCACTGGAGGCCGGTGAGGTACGGATCCGTATTCATGCCGCGGGACTGAACTTCCGCGACGTCCTCAATGCACTGGGGATGTACCCCGGTGATCCCGGCCCGCTCGGGGGCGAGGCCGCCGGTGAGGTCATCGAAACAGCCGCTGACGTGACCGGTCTGGCGATCGGGGACCGGGTCACCGGCATGATGGGCGGCGCCTTCGGCCCGCTTGCGGTCGCCGACGCCCGGCACGTCACCCGCTACCCGGACGAGTGGAGTCACGCCCAGGCCGCGGCCATGCCGACGGTGTTCCTGACCGCCCACTACGGTCTGAGCGACCTGGCTGGACTGCGGCGCGGCGAGAGCGTCCTGATCCACGCCGGGACCGGCGGTGTGGGCATGGCCGCGATCCAGCTGGCCCAGCACCTGGGCGCCGAGGTGTTCGCCACCGCCAGCGAGAGCAAGTGGGACGTGCTGCGCTCGCTGGGCCTGGACGAGGACCACATCGCCTCCTCCCGTTCGCTGGACTTCGAGCTGAAGTTCGGCGTCGTCACCGCAGGGCGGGGGGTGGACGTCGTCCTGAACTCGCTGTCCGGTGAGTACGTGGACGCCTCGCTGCGGCTGCTGGCCGAGGGCGGGCGGTTCGTGGAGATGGGCAAGACCGACATCCGCACGGCAGAACAGGTTCCCGGCGTCCGGTACCAGGCGTTCGACATGATGGACGCCGGACCCGACCGGGTGCAGGGCATGCTGGGCGAACTGCTGTCGCTCTTCCGGGCCGGCGCGCTGCGGCCCCTGCCGGTCACCCGGACCGACGTGCGCGAGGCCCCGCAGGTCTTCCGGGCGATGAGCCAGGCCCGGCACACCGGCAAGAACGTCCTGACCATCCCGCAGGCACCGGCCCACGGAACGGTCGTGATCACCGGCGGTACCGGCGGGCTCGGGGCCGTCCTGGCCCGGCACCTGGTCACCCGGCACGGGGTCCGTGACCTGCTGCTGCTCAGCCGCAGCGGCGACCAGGCGGCATCCGCCGGCCGGCTGCGCCAGGACCTTAACGCCCTGGGCGCCCGCGTGGACATGCAGGCCTGCGACGTCGCCGACCGCTCGGCCCTGGAGAAGGCCCTGGCCGCGGCCACCACCCCGATCACCGGGATCATCCACACCGCAGCGGTTCTCGACGACGGGGTGATCACCTCGCTGGACGCCGGCCGGCTGGAGACGGTGTTCGCGCCCAAGGCCGCGGCCACCTGGCACCTGCACGAACTGACCCGCGACCTGGACCTGTCCTGGTTCGTGGTGTTCTCCTCGATGGCCGGCCTGACCGGCAACCCGGGCCAGGGCAGCTACGCCGCCGCGAACGTGTTCGCCGACGCCGTGGTCCAGCACCGCCGCGACCTCGGCCTGCCCGCGGTCTCGATGGCCTGGGGGGCCTGGACCGCCCGGACCGGTCTGACCGCAACGCTGTCCGAGGTGGACCAGGCCCGCATCGCGGGCAGCGGGATGCTGCCGCTGTCCCTCGAGCAGGGCCTTGGCCTGTTCGACCGGGCCGTGCTGTCCGGCCCTGCCGTGCTGGGCCTGATGCGCCCGGCCGCACCCGCCCGGGCAGTGGCCGCGCTCCGTCGTACGGCCGGAACCGATGCCTCGGCAGAAGGCTTCGCCCAGCGCTGGGCAGCCGTCCCGGCGGCCGAACGACCGGAGTACCTCACCACCCTGGTCCGCTCGCACGCGGCCGCCGTGCTGGGGCATCCGGGCCCGGACGACATCGATCCCGAACGTTCCTTCCGGGATGCAGGATTCGACTCCCTCACCGCGGTCGAGCTGCGTAACCGGCTCACCGCGCAGACCGGGCAGACACTGCCGGCCACCGTCGTCTTCGACTACCCGTCGGCGCAGGCCCTGGCCGGGCACCTGATCGGGCTGATCGCGGCCGAGGAACCCTCGCCCGCCGAGCCGGTGCTGCGGGCGCTGAGCAGCCTGCGGGGCGGGCTCGGCGCGGCGATCACCGACCCGGGCGATCGGGCCGAGATCGCCCGGCGGCTCAACGAGTTGCTGGCCCTGGTCTCCGGACCCCAGGGACCCCAGGAGCAGACCGGGAACGACGAGGCCGCCGACGACCTCGACTCCGCCTCCGACGACGAACTGTTCGCCCTGGTCGACAAGGGCTTCGAGTGAGACGGCAGCGACCCGGCCAGGTCAGGACGACCCGGCCGGCCCGACGCCGCCATGTGAACCGGACGACAGGAGTTGACAGGTAATGTCCAACGAGGAGCAGCTTCGTTCCTACCTCAAGCGGGCGATCGCCGACTCGCGCGAGGTCCAGCGGCGCCTGCGTGAGGTCGAGGACCGGCAGAACGAGCCGATCGCGATCGTGGGCATGTCCTGCCGTCTGCCCGGTGGGGTCACCGGCCCGGACGACCTGTGGGACCTGGTGCTCTCCGGCCGGGACGGCGTCGGCCCGGTGCCCGCCGGACGCGGCTGGGACCTCGCTGAACTGGCCGCGGCCGGCCTCACGTCGGTGCAGGGCGGCTTCCTGGTGGGCGCCGACGAGTTCGACGCCGGCTTCTTCGGCATCTCACCGCGCGAGGCCCTGGCCATGGACCCCCAGCAGCGCCTGCTGCTGGAGATGTCATGGGAGGCTTTGGAGGACGCGGGCATCCGGCCGCAGTCGCTGCACGGCAGCGACACCGGCGTCTTCGTCGGCACCTTCGCCTCGCACTACACCGAGGTGGCGGCCGCCTCGGCGGACGACCTGAGCGGGCACCTGATCACCGGCGGCTCGCAGAGCGTGGCCTCCGGGCGGATCGCCTACGTGCTCGGGCTGCAGGGACCGGCCCTGTCGGTGGACACGGCCTGTTCCTCCTCCTCGGTCGCGGTGCACCTGGCCGCGGGCGCCCTGCGTAAGGGTGAGTGCTCGGCCGCCCTGGTCGGCGGGGTGACCGTGATGGCCACGCCCGGTGCGTTCTTCGGGTTCTCCGCACAGGAGGGCATGGCCCACGACGGGCGCTGCAAGGCCTTCGCCGACTCCGCCGACGGTGCCGGATGGGCGGAGGGCGGCGGCGTCCTGGTGCTCATGCGGTTGTCCGAGGCACAGCGTCAGGGCCACCGTGTCCTGGCCCTGATCCGCTCCAGCGCGGTCAACCAGGACGGCGCCTCCAACGGCCTCACCGCGCCCAACGGCCCGGCCCAGCAACGGGTGATCCGCTCGGCACTGGCCGCCGCCGGACTCGCTCCGGCCGACGTGGACGTCGTCGAGGCGCACGGCACCGGGACCGTCCTGGGTGACCCGATCGAGGCTCAGGCCCTACTGGCCACCTACGGTCAGGACCGCCCGGCGGGGCGTCCGCTGCTGATCGGCTCACTGAAGTCGAACATCGGCCACACCCAGGCCGCGGCCGGGGTGGCCGGGATCATCAAGATGGTCCTGGCCCTGCGCCACGGGATCGCCCCGCGCACCCTGCACGTCGATGCCCCGACCGCCAAGGTGGACTGGACGCAGGGCGAGGTGCGCCTGCTGACCGAGAACACCGAGTGGTCCGGCACCGGGCAGCCCCGCCGGGCAGGCGTCTCCTCGTTCGGGGTCTCCGGGACCAATGCCCACATCATCCTCGAAGAGGCGCCCGTCGAGGGCCTTTCGGAGCAGGCTGGGGGCGCCCCCGGACCGTGGGTGGTCACGGCGAAGAGCCCCGAGGCCCTGAACGAGCAGGCCGCCCGCCTGGCGCAGCACCTGCGCACGCACCCGCACCTGCCGGCCGAGGCCGTCGCCGCCTCGCTGCTGGGCCGCACCCGGTTCGACCACCGCCTGGTGGTGCTCGGGCCCACGCGCGATGCACTGCTGAGTGGACTGGACACTTTCGTTGCTGGGCAACCCTCCGCGACCACCGTCCACGGCCGGGTGCGACCAGGCCCGCTGGGTGTGCTGTTCAGCGGGCAGGGAGCCCAGCGCCTGGGCATGGGACGCGAACTGCACGCCGGCAACCCCGTCTTCCATCGTGCTTTCGAGGAGGTGGCCGCCGAACTCGGCCGGCACCTCGAGCATCCGCTCACCGACGTCCTGTGGGGTGAGGACGGCGACCTGCTCGACCAGACCGGCTGGGCGCAGCCGGCCCTGTTCGCCATCGAGGTCGCCCTGTACCGGGTGCTGGAGGCCACCGGGGTTCGGCCCGCCTACCTGAGCGGGCACTCGGTCGGCGAGATCGCCGCCGTGCACGTAAGCGGGGCCCTGAACCTGGCCGACGCCTGCCGTCTGGTCGCGGCCCGAGGGCGCCTGATGCAGGCCCTGCCCGCGGGCGGGGCGATGATGGCGATCGAGGCCTCGCAGGCCGACGTGCGGCCCTACCTGTCGGCCGAGGTCGCCCTGGCCGCGGTGAACGGCCCGGCCTCGCTCGTCCTGGCCGGTCCGGAGGCGGCGGTGACCGAGGCCGCCGGCCACCTGGCCCGGGCGGGGCGGCGCACCCACCGGCTGAAGGTCTCCCACGCGTTCCACTCGGCGCTGGTGGATCCCATGATGGGAGCTTTCCAGCAGGTGCTGGAGACCCTGACCTGGCACGAGCCCACCGTGCCGATGGTCTCAACGCTCACGGCTGGCCCGGTCGCCGTCGGCGAGTTCGGCACCGTGGGCTACTGGCAGCGCCAGGCCCGCGGCACCGTCCGTTTCGCCGACGCCGTGCGCCGCCTGGAAGAACTGGGTGTGCGCACGCTGGTGGAGGTAGGTCCTTCGGGCGCGCTGGCGGCCGCCGCGGCCGAGATCGTCAGTGCCGAGACCATGACCGTCGCGCTGCAGCGAGGCCGGGAGAACTCTGAGAGCAACGGCCTTGAGTCGGCCCTGGCCACCTTGACGGTGCGCGGCCTGCCGATCACCTGGGGCCCGGCGCCGCTTCGGCCGATTCCCCTGCCCACGTATGCTTTCCAGCGCCGACGCTACTGGCCCACGCCGGCGCCGCAGACCGGTGACGTCAGCGGAGCCGGTCTGATGCCTGCGGGGCATCCGATGCTCGGCGCCACGGTGGTCCTGCCCGAGTCCGGCGGCACGCTGTTCACCGGCCGCATCTCCACCCGCACCCATCCCTGGCTGGCCGGGCACGTCGTGCGCGGTGCGATCGTCCTGCCCGGCACCGCCTTCGCCGAACTCGCGCTGTGGGCCGGCGCGGGCCTGGGCTGCCCGCGCATCGCGGAGCTCACACTGCACAGCCCTCTGGTGCTGGAGCCGGGGGTGGGCTGTCTGCTGCAGGTGCTGCTGACCCCCGGCGAGACAACCGCCGAACAGTGGACGTTCGTGGTCCACGCCCGGCCCGAGGACAGCCAGGAGTGGACCCGTCACGCCGGTGGCACCCTGACCCCGGCCCACGCGCCTGAACCGGTTTTCGTCTGGCCGCCGGCCGCACCGGAGATCAGCCTCGAGGGTGTGTATCCCGCCGCCGCCGAGGGCGGCCTGCTCTACGGTGAGGCCTTCCAGGGCCTGACCCGGGCCTGGAAGGCGGGCGAGCAGGTCTGGTCCGAAGTCGCCCTGACCGACGATGCCGGCGACTACGGCATCCACCCGGCGCTGCTGGACGCGGTGCTGCACGCGGCGCTGCTGCTGGACGATCGGCAAGGCAGTGGGCTGCCCTTCGTCTTCGAGGACGTGCAGCTGTACGCTTCCGGCGCCTCGCGGGTGCGGGCACACGTGCGGCGTACCGCCGCGGGAAAGCTGCGGGTGCAGGTCAGCGACGAGGCCGGCTCGCCGGTCCTGACCGTCGGCTCGCTGCTGACCCGGCCGCTGCCGCAGGGCCCGCTCAGCGGAAGCCCCGGCAGCACCGAGAGCACCGACACGGTGGTGCTGCAGCCGCGCTGGAACCGGATCACGGCCCCCGGTGCCGAGCGGGATGTGACGGTCGCCCGGCTGGCGGATCTCAGTGACGGCCAGACTGGTCCGGAGGCAGCTTTTTTCGAGATTCCGACGGCCGGTGGAGACGTGCTGGCGGACACGCGGCAGCGCACGGCAGCTGTCCTGGAGACGGTGCAGCATTTCCTGGCCCAGGACGCCTGGGCCAGGACGCGCCTGATCGTGATCACCTGGGGCGCGGTCAGCACCTCGCACGACGACGTCGCGACCGATCTGGGGGCGGCAGCGATCTGGGGCCTGGTACGTTCTGCCCAGTCCGAGAACCCCGGCCGCATCGTCCTGCTGGACCTACCGGCTCCCGAACCACTGGCCGGCCAGACCCCGGCCGGTGGGCCCGCGGTCCTGGTGTGGGCCGGGCCCGCCCTGGCCACCGGGCACCCCCAGCTTGCGCTTCGCGCGGGCGAACTGCTCATCCCCAGCCTGGTGCCGTTCGACCAGGCACCGGCTCACGATCCGCGGACGGCCTGGGCCGTGGCCCGACCCGACACCGTTCCTGGGGGTGCCTGCGCAGCCGAGGCAGGCAGCGGCACCGTCCTGATCACCGGTGGTACCGGCGGTCTGGGCATGGTGTTGGCCCGGCATCTGGTGCTGCAGCATCAGGTCCGCAGCCTGCTCCTGGTCAGCCGTCGCGGCCCCTCCGCCGAAGGCGTGTCCGACCTCGTGGCCGAGCTCGAGGAGGCCGGCGCCCGGGTCGTCGTGCAGGCCGCCGACGTGGCCGACCGGGAATCAGTGCGCCACCTCCTGGCCGCCCACCCGGACCTCACGGCGATCGTGCACACCGCAGGCGTGGTGGACGACGGGGCGATCACCTCGCTCACCCCGGAACGCATGCACACGGTGTTCGCGCCCAAGGCCGAGGCTGCCTGGCACCTGCACAAGCTGACCGCAGACCGCGATCTGCGCGCATTCGTCGTGTTCTCTTCACTGGCAGGGCAGTTCGGTACCCCCGGCCAGGCGAACTACGCGGCCGCCAACCTTTTCCTCGACACCCTCATGCAGTCGCGCCGCGCCGCCGGCCTGCCGGGTACGTCGCTGGCCTGGGGCGCCTGGGCGCCCACGACCGGCCTCACAGCCCGCCTGTCCGAGGCCGACCAGAAGCGCATCGAGCGCTCCGGGCTGCCCCCGCTGTCGCTCGAGCAAGGTCTGCGTCTGATGGACCACGCCCTCGGCCTGGCCTCCGACGACGACGACCGCGACCCGAGCCAGGACCCGAGCCAGGACCCGAGCCAGGACCCGAGCCAGGACCCGAGCCAGGACGGGGCCGGGGGTCCGGCCCGCCGCACCGGCCCGGCGGTGCTGGGGCTGACCCGTCTGGCTCCCGCCGACCTGCGGGCGGCCGGAGCAGTGCCCTGGCTGTTGCGCGACCTCGTGCCCGCCGCCGTTCCCACCGCCCGCGCCGGCAAGGTGGTGCCCACGGGGGACTTCGCCCGGAAGTGGGCCGCCCTGAGCGAGGCCGACCGGCCCGGCTTCCTCCTGCGCCTGGTCACCGGCCACGTCGCCGCAGCCCTCGGTCACCCGGACGGCGCCGGACTCGAGACCACGGTGCAGTTCAGGGACCTCGGATTCGACTCCCTGACCGCCATCGACCTGCGCAACCGCCTCAGCGGGGTCACCGGGCTGAGCCTGGCCGCCAGCCTGGTGTTCGACTACCCCACGATCACCGCGCTGGCCGATCGCCTGGCCGACCTGCTGGACCAGAGCCCGGCAGCCAGTGCGAGCGCGGCGGGCCCTCCGCCGGTCCTGGCCGATGCCGACGACCCGATCGTCATCACCGGTATGGCCTGTCGCGCCCCCGGCGGGGTGAACAACCCCGACCAGCTGTGGGACATGGTCCTGCAGGGCCGCGACGGGATCAGCCCCTTCCCCGAGGACCGCGGCTGGGACCTGGAGCTGCTGCTGGGCGCGGACGGTCCGGGGTCGGGCATCTCGGTCACGGCCGAGGGCGGGTTCCTGCACGGCGCAGCCGACTTCGATGCCGGATTCTTCGGCATCTCACCGCGCGAGGCGCTCGGCGCCGACCCCCAGCAGCGCCTGCTGCTGGAGACCTCCTGGGAGGCGCTGGAGAACGCCGGGATCGATCCGAGCAGCCTGCGCGGCAGCCCGGTCGGGGTCTTCATGGGGGCGATGACCTCCAACTACATGGAGGTCGCGGCCCGCTCCGCCGACGACCTGATCGGTCAGCTGGTCACCGGCGGCACGCTCAGCGTCACCGCCGGGCGCCTGTCCTACGTGCTCGGGCTGCAGGGCCCGTCGGTCACAGTGGACACGGCCTGTTCCTCCTCGCTGGTGGCCCTGCACTGGGCCTCCCAGGCGCTACGGGCGGGGGAGTGCACCGCCGCCCTGGTCGGCGGGGTCACCGTGATGGCCACCCCGGACGCCTTCGTCGGGTTCTCCGCCCAGGGCGGACTCGCCGGGAACGGCCGCTGCAAGGCCTATTCCGACAACGCCGACGGCACCGGCTGGTCCGAGGGTGTGGGAGTGCTGGTGGTACAGCGCCTTTCGGACGCCCGGCGACAGGGGCGGCGGGTCCTGGCCGTGGTCCGCTCCAGCGCGGTCAACTCCGACGGTGCCAGCAACGGGCTCACCGCACCGAACGGGCCCGCGCAGCAGCGCGTGATCCGCCAAGCGCTGGCCGCGGCCGGGCTCGGTCCGGCCGACGTGGACGTGGTCGAAGGTCACGGCACCGGAACCGTCCTGGGCGACCCGATCGAGGCCCAGGCCCTGCTGGCCACCTACGGCCAGGAGCGCCCGGCACACAACCCGGTGCTGCTGGGCTCGCTCAAGTCGAACGTCGGGCACACCCAGGCCGCGGCCGGCGTGCTCGGCCTGATCAAGATGATCCAGGCCATGCGCCACGGCATCGCCCCGCAGACCCTGCACGCCCAGCAGCCCAGCACGAAGGTCGACTGGACCCAGGGCGAACTGCAGTTGCTCACCGAGAACACAACCTGGCCGGCCACGGACCGGCCCCGCCGGGCAGCGGTCTCCTCGTTCGGCGTCTCCGGCACGAACGCCCACGTCATCATCGAAGCCCCGCACGAGCAACCGGCCCCCCTCACCCCGCCGGACCGTCCGATGCCGGTCAGCGCGCTCACTCCCTGGCTGCTCAGTGCCCGTTCCCCGCAGCAGGTACGCACGCAGGCCTCGCAGTTGCTGCGCGCCCTGCGCACGCACGCGCAGGAACCGGACCTGGCGGACGTCGGGGTGAGCCTGCTCAGCCGCACCCACTTCGAGCACCGGGCCGTCGTCCTGGGCCGCAGCCTCGACGAGATGCTCACCGAACTGGCGAACCTGGCCGCCGACGGCAGCCCGATGCGGACCGGTTCCGGCTCCCTGGCCGTGATGTTCGCCGGGCAGGGATCTCAGCGCATCGGGATGGGCCGCGAACTGCACGCCGCCTCAGCGGTCTTCGCCGAGGCCTTCGACGCCGTGGCCGCTGAGCTGAACGGGCACCTGGAACGTCCACTCCAGGAGGTGGTCTGGGGTGAGGAACCCGGCCTGCTCGCCGACACCGGCTGGGCGCAGCCGGCACTGTTCGCGGTGGAGGTGGCGCTCTACCGGCTCCTGACCTCCCTGGGCCCGGAACCGGCCTATCTGGTGGGTCACTCGGTCGGCGAGATCGCCGCCGCCCACGTGTCTGGCCTGCTGTCCCTGCCGGAGGCGGCCCGGCTGGTGAGCGCCCGGGGCCGGCTGATGCAGGCTCTGCCCGGGGGCGGCGTGATGATGTCCGCCCGGATGGCACGGCAGGAGGCCGAACGCCTCGTCCGGGGAACCGGTGTGGTCATCGCCGCCGTCAACGGCCCCGAGTCGGTGGTCTTCTCGGGCGAGCGCGACCGGGTCAGCGAGCTGGCTGCCGGTCTGAAGGTGAAGACCAGCTGGCTCAGGGTCAGTCATGCCTTCCACTCGCCGCTGATGGACCCGATGCTCAAGGACTTCCAGGCGGTCCTGGACACCCTCACCTGGCACGAGCCGCGCATCCCGATCGTCTCCACCCTCACCGCGCAGGTGGCCGGCCCCGAGATGGCCAGCCCGGAGTACTGGGTACGCCAGCTGCGCGAGCCGGTCGACTTCGCCAGCGCCGTCGCCCGCCTGGAAGAACTGGGCGCCACCACCTTGGTCGAAGCCGGACCCGACGCCGCGCTCACCACAGCGGCGCAGTACACCTGCAGCCCACAGGTCAGCACGGTGGCCTTGCTGCGGGGCCGCGATCGCCCCGAGAGCAGCGACGTGATGACGGCTCTGGCCGCGCTGCACGGTCGCGGCGTGCCGATCACCTGGGACGGCTTCTACCCCGGCGGGCGGCACGTCGAGCTGCCCACCTACCCGTTCGCGCACGAGCACTACTGGCCCAGCGCCCCGTTGAGCGGGCAGGACGTGCACGGCGCCGGGCTGAGGGCCACCGGGCACCCGCTGCTCGGCGCGGTGCTGACCCGCCCCGACGGCGCAGAAACGGTGCTCACCGGGCACCTGTCGCTGCGCACCCATCCCTGGCTGGCCGACCACCGCATCGGTGAGGAGATCGTCGTGCCCGGCACCGGTCTGGCCGAGATCGCGATCCAGGCCGGTGACCAGGTCGGCCGCCCGCGACTGGCCGAGCTCGCCCTCGAGGAACCACTGGTGCTCCCCGCCCGGGGCGCCAGCCAGCTCCAGGTCACCGTCACCGAGAACGAGACCGGCCGCTGGGGCGTCACCATCCATTCCCGCCCCGAGCACGAACAACGGTGGACCCGTCACGCGAGCGGCGTTCTGCAAGAGCCGCAGCCGCTTGCGGGGGAGGCGCTGGAGGAATGGCCGCCTGCCGCTGAGCCGGTCGACGTGTCCGGTCTCTACCCGGCCACCGCAGCTACGGGTCTGCTCTACGGCCCCGCCTTCCAGGGGCTGACCCGGGCGTGGCAGCAGGACCGGCAGGTCTGGGCCGAGGTGGAACTGCCCACGAACGTGGGCGTGCAGGGCTACGGCATCCACCCGGCCCTGTTCGACGCCGTCCTGCACGCGGCGGCGTTCCTTGGCCAGGAGCAGGCTCCGCAGCTGCCTTTCGTCTTCACCGACGTGCAGATGTGGGCTTCCGGCGCCCGCCAGGTCAGGGTCAGGATTGAGGACGCCGGTGAGGACGGACGCGTTCGGGTCGCCGTCGCCGACGCGCTGGGTAACCCGCTGCTCAGTGTCGGCTCGCTGCTGACCCGTCCGCTGCCTGAGGGCGGGCTGCGGGCCCCCGACGACACCGTGGCGCTGGTCCCGCGATGGAGCCCAGTGACTCTCCCGCCCGCCGCAACTGCGGTCGGGCACCTACTGCTGCCGGTCGCCTCGGGCGGCGGCCCGATGCTGGACGACGTCCACGCATTGACCGCCCACACCCTGCAGCGGCTCCAGGGCTGGCTCGAGGATCCCGCTCCAGGGCAGGAGAACCTCGTCGTTCTCACTCACGGCGCGGTCACCACCGGCCCCGGGAACACGGTGAGCGACCTGCCCGCGGCCGCCGTCTGGGGCCTGGTCCGGGCCGCCCAGAACGAGAACCCCGGCCGGATCCTGCTGCTGGACCTGGACCAACCCGCCGCCGAACCGGAGGCCTCCCTGATCGGGGCCGCCTTCGCCGCCGGCGAGTTGCAGGTGGCCGTCCGTGACGGCATCGCCCACACCCCGGCCCTGGTCCCGGCCGGCCCGTCGTCGCCCGCCGCCGAGCCCGCGCCGATCAGCGGACCGGTCCTGATCACCGGCGGCACCGGGGGGCTGGGCAGCAGCATCGCCCGTCACCTCGCCGCGACCACGCCCGGCGTCGAGCTCCTCCTGGTCAGCCGGCGCGGCCCCGAGGCCGACGGCGCCCAGGCCCTGGTGGCCGACCTGACCGAGGCCGGCGCGCAGGTCACGATCGCTGCCTGCGACGTCTCGGACCGCCCGGCCCTGGCCGCTCTTATGGCTCGTCATCCGGTGCGGGGAGTGGTCCACACCGCGGGGGTGCTCGACGACGGGGTGCTGACCTCGCTGAGCGCCGAGCGTCTGCAGCGGGTGCTGCGGCCCAAGGCCGACGCGGCCTGGCACCTGCACGAGCTGGCCGGTGACCTGGACCTCTTCGTCGTCTTCTCCTCGATCGCCGGGCAGATCGGCGCCCCCGGCCAGGGCAACTACGCCGCCGCCAACGTCTTCGCCGACACCCTGGTGCAGTGGCGCCGCCAGCAGGGCCTGACCGGCACGTCGATGGCCTGGGGCCCCTGGAACGCCGAGGCGGGCCTGATCTCCGGCCTGGCCCAGGCCGACCGAGAGCGGATGGACCGGGCGGGCCTGCCGCCTCTGGATCACCGGCAGGGCCTGAACCTCTTCGACCGGGCCCTGTCCACCGACCAGGCTCTGCTGGCCCTGACCCGGATCGACCGGGACGCGCTGCGCCGCAACGGTGTGCCGCCGATCCTGCGCACTCTGGCCGGCCCGGCGCCCCGGACGCGGCCGGTTGTCTCCTCCGGCCTGACCCGCAGATGGGACGGCGCCGGCGCCGCCGATCGTCCGCGGCTCCTGCGTGACCTGGTCCGGGCCGAGGTGGCCGCGGTCCTCGGACACACGTCGGCCGAGGCGATCGAGACCGGAACGCCACTGCGTGAGCTGGGTTTCGACTCGCTCTCGTCGATGGAGCTGCGTAACCGGCTCGGCGCCGCGACCGGGCTGAGCCTGCCGGCCAGCCTGGTGTTCGACCACCCCACGGTGAGTGCCCTGGCCGATCACCTGGCCGAGCTTCTCGGTGTCAGCGGGCCCAGTGAGGGCGGGCGAGTCTCTTCCAGACCCCTCGTCGACGCCGGCGACGACCCGATCGTGATCGTCGGCATGGCCTGCCGGTATCCCGGTGAGGTCGCCACCCCGGACGACCTGTGGAACCTGGTGGCCGAGGGCCGCGAGGGGATCACCCCGTTCCCCACCGACCGGGGCTGGGACCTGAGCGACCTGGACTTCACCCCCGAAGGCGGGTTCCTGCACGAGGCCGCCCACTTCGACGCGACGTTCTTCGGCATCTCGCCGCGTGAAGCCCTGGCTGCCGATCCGCAGCAGCGCCTTCTGCTCGAGACCTCCTGGGAAGCACTCGAGAACGCCGGAATCGACCCGGCCGGGCTGGCCGGCGCGCAGGTCGGGGTGTTCGCCGGTGCCCTGCAGTCCGGGTACAGCGAGGTGGCCTCCCGCTCGGCCGAGGACATCGCCGGTCACCTGGTCACCGGTGGCTCCCAGAGCGTCCTGTCCGGGCGGGTCTCGTACGTGCTGGGCCTTCAGGGCCCGACCATGACGATCGACACCGCCTGCTCCTCGTCGCTGGTCGCCCTGCACCTTGCGGCCCAGGCGCTGCGGGCGGGCGAGTGCACGATGGCCCTGGCCGGCGGTGTGACCGTCATGGCCACTCCGGGAACCTTCGCCGGGTTCGCACTGCAGGGGGGCCTGGCCGGTGACGGCCGGTGCAAGGCCTACGCAGACGCGGCCGACGGCACCGGGTGGTCCGAAGGTGCCGGGATGCTGGTGCTGCAACGTCTCTCGGACGCGCGCCGGCAGGGCCGGCGGGTGCTGGCGGTGGTGCGTTCCAGCGCCGTGAACTCCGACGGCGCCAGCAACGGCCTCACCGCCCCCAACGGCCCGTCCCAGCAGCGCGTCGTCCGGCAGGCTCTGGCCGCGGCCGGGCTGCGGCCCGGCGACGTGGACGCGGTCGAAGGGCACGGCACCGGCACGGTTCTCGGTGACCCGATCGAGGCCCAGGCCCTGCTGGCCACGTACGGTCAGGAGCGCGAGACCCCGCTGTACCTGGGCTCGCTGAAGTCCAACATCGGCCACACCCAGGCCGCCGCCGGGGTCGGCGGCATCATCAAGATGATCATGGCTATGCGGCACGGGCTCCTGCCCCGCACACTGCATCTGGACCAGCCCTCGACGAAGGTCGACTGGAGCACCGGTTCGCTCGAGCTGCTCGCCCACGAGCAGGCCTGGCCACAGCTGCCGGCCGGGCGCCCACGCCGCAGCGCCGTCTCCTCGTTCGGTGTCTCCGGCACCAACGCCCACGTGATCCTCGAGGCACCGGAGGCCGACGACGCCGTCTTCCCGGCAGGCCCGGCCTCAGCGCCCACCCTGAGCGGAAACACTGTGCCCTGGCTGATCACGGCCCGCACCGAGCCGGCCCTGCGCGATCAAGCGGCTCGGCTGCATGCCCACCTGACCGCTCGGCCCGACGCCGCACCGCAGGACGTTGCCTGGTCCCTCCTGGAGCACCGCTCACGCTTCGCTCAGCGCGCCGCGATCACCGGCACCACCCGGGAAGAACTCCTGAACGGACTGGCGGCGCTCGCCTCGGGCGAGCCCACGGCCAACGCGGTCACGGGTGCTGCACGGGCAGGCGATGGGGTGGTGTTCATCTTTCCGGGCCAGGGCGGCCAGTGGACCGGCATGGCGGTCGACCTGCTCATTGAATCGACGGTCTTCGCCGAGCGGATGCAAGCGTGTCAGGAAGCGCTGGCGCCGTTCGTGGACTGGCGTCTGGCTGATGTGCTGGGGGATGAGGCCGCGCTTGAGCGGGTGGAGGTGGTTCAGCCGGCGCTGTGGGCCGTGATGGTGTCGCTGGCCGGGGTATGGCGGTCGCTGGGGGTGGAGCCGACTGCGGTGGTGGGGCATTCGCAGGGTGAGATCGCCGCGTTGTGTGTGGCGGGTGGTCTGAGTCTGCAGGACGGGGCCCGGGTGGTGGCCCTGCGCAGTCGGGCCGTCGCCGAGGAGCTGGCTGGGCGAGGCGGCATGGTCGCTGTCGCCCTGCCGCGTGCCGAGGCCGAAAAGCTGGCCAAGGGAACCACTCTCTGCGCAGCCGTGGTGAACAGTCCCGGTTCGACCGTCCTGTCCGGTGCCGTCGCCGACGTCAGGGCGATCGCCGCCCGGTGCGAAGCTGATGGTGTGCGGGCGCGGATCCTGCCGGTCGACTACGCCTCCCACTCCACCCAGGTCGACGCACTCCGCGAGCGGCTGCTGCGGGAACTGGCCCCGGTAACCCCGCAACCTGCGTCCGTCGTCGTCTACTCCACGGTCACCGGTGCCCCGCTCGACCCGCTCCAGGCGGACGCCGCCTACTGGGTCGAGAACCTGCGCTCGACGGTCTGTTTCGAGGACGCGCTGCGGTCCCTGGCCGGGGCCGGCCACCGGTCCTTCCTCGAGATCGGCCCGCACCCGGTGCTGCTCGGCGCCGTTCAGGAGACGATCGCGGACGCCGTCGTCACCGGCACCCTGCGGCGTCAGGAGGGTGGCGCCGACCGGGTCGTCGCCGCATTGGCCGAACTGGCCGTGAGCGGAGTCGAAGGCGACCTGCGGGACGTGCTCGGCGCCGCCCGTCCCCTCGACCTGCCCACCTACGCCTTCCAGCAGCAACGCTTCTGGCCCGACACCCTGCTCGCCAGCGACGTCTCCGAGGCCGGTCTCGCTCCCACCCGGCACCCGATGCTGGGGGCCGCGGTGCCCCTGCCCGAGGATGCCGGAACCGTCCTGACCGGGCGGCTCTCCCTGCACACCCATCCCTGGCTGGGCGACCACCGGGTCCGGGGCCTGGCGGTGCTTCCCGGCACCGGTCTGATCGAACTGGCGCTGCGGGCGGGCGAGGAGGTGGGCGCCGCTCATCTGGCCGAGCTCACGCTCGAGGCCCCACTACTCGTCCCGGACCAGGCGAGCCTGAGCATCCGGGTCACCGTGAGCGCGCAGAAGGAGCCGGACGAGAGCTGGCGGGTGGCGGTCCACAGCCGAGCGGGTGAGGACCAGGAGTGGACCCGGCACGCCTGGGGCGTCCTGGACCGACGCGAGAGCGCGGGCCAGGCACTGGCCTGGCCGCCCGCCGGCGTGAGCCCGGTGGACCTGGCCGGTTTCTACCGTGAGGAAGGACGCGAGTTCGAGGACATCCACTACGGGCCGGCCTTCCAGGGCCTGCAGGCGGTCTGGGCCGGTCCCGACGGTGACACGTGGGCCGAGATCGCCCTTCCGGACGGCCTGGACGACGAGCGCTTCGGCTTGCACCCGGCGCTGTTCGACGCCGTCCTGCACGCTGCCCTGGCCGCCGCCGGGACGAACGCCGAGGCTCCGGACGAGAGCCCGCACCTGCCGTTCATGTTCACCGATGTCCAGGTGCACGCCGGCGGCGCGACCCGGCTGCGGGCCCGGATCACCCGGGAGGCGAGCGACCGGATCAGCATCACCGCCACGGATCCGGCGGGCGGGCCGGTGCTGACCGTTGGTGCTCTTCTCAGCCGCCCGCTGCCGGACGGGCCCCTGGTGATCGCCGGAACGAACGACAGCGTCGTCCTGGGCCTGGAGTGGACGCCCATCGAGGCCCCGGCTCCCGCCGCCGCGCCGGGCTGGTCCGTGACCGCGGACCTGAGCACCTCCGGTTTCACCGAGCCCCGGCCCGCCGGTCTGGTGCTGAGCGTCCCCACCACCGACCCGGCCACGGTCGGCGACTCGCAGCAGGCCGCGGATCGGGCCCTCGAGGTCACCACCTGGGCCCTGGAACAGCTCCAGAGCTGGCTGTCCCGTGACGAACTGGCGGCCACGCACCTGGTCGTCCTGACCCGCTCGGCGGTACACACGGGCCCCGGCCACCCGGTCACCGACCTGCCTGCGGCAGCGGTCTGGGGTCTGGTGCGCTCGGCCCAGTCGGAGAACCCCGGACGGATCACCCTGCTGGACATCCCCACCGGGATCGAGGTCCCCGAGCCGGCCGCCATCGCCGCGCTGGTGGCCACCGGCGAGCCGCAACTGGTAATGGACCCCACACCCCGGGCGCCGCGCTTGACGCGTCGTCGTGCCGGCGCCGAGGCCGTGAACATCCCGGACGGACAGATCCTGATCACCGGCGGCACCGGCGGGCTGGGCCGTGCGCTGGCCCGGCACCTGGTGCTGCGCCACGGGGCGCGCGACCTGCTTCTGGTCAGCCGGCGGGGAACCGCAGCCGAGGGGACCGGGCAGCTGGTGGCCGAACTGAGCGCCCACGGCGCCCGGGTGAGGATCGAGGCCTGCGACGTCTCCGACCGCTCCGCCCTGGCCGCCCTGCTGAAGGGGCGCGTGCTGGGCGGGGTGGTGCACACCGCCGGAGTGCTCGACGACGGAGTGATCAACTCGCTGACGCCCGAGCGGCTGCAACGGGTGCTGCGGCCCAAGGTCGACGCTGTGGCCCACCTGAGCGAACTGGCCGAACTCACCGATCCCGGCCTGTTCGTGGTGTTCTCCTCGATGGCCGGTCTGCTCGGTGGCCCGGGGCAGGGCAACTACGCGGCGGCCAACGTCTACTTGGACGCGCTCATGCAGCAACGCCACCAGGCCGGCCGTCCCGGCCGTTCGCAGGCCTGGGGTCTGTGGACCTCCGAGACGGGCCTGGGCGGCACGCTGAGCGCGGGCGATCTGCAGCGGATGGCCCGCAACGGCATGCCACCGCTGTCGGTCCAGGAGGGCCTGAGCCTGTTCGACCAGGCCCTGGCCGTCGACGAGCCGGTGCTGGGCCTGACCCGGCTGGACCCGGTACTGCTGCGCAGGCCCGATCGCCTGCCGCCGCTGCTCAGCTCGCTGGCCCCCCGGGCCGTACGGCGGGCCGCAGGTGCAGCCCAGGAACAGCCCGGCAGCATCGCTCAACGCTGGCTCGCCCTGCCGGCGCAGCAGCGGCCCGACTACCTGCGCCAGGCCGTGCGCGCCGAGGTCGCCGCCGCCCTGGGCCACGCCTCGGGGGAGGGCATCGACGCCGACCGGGAGTTCCGGGAGCTGGGCTTCGACTCCCTGACGGCCCTGGAACTGCGCAACCGCCTGTCCGCCGGGACCGGCCTGACCCTGCCCGCCACGCTG
>NZ_JAJSOH010000033.1 GCF_021277265.1 Kineosporia rhizophila | reverse complement strand
TTCTGAGAGCCCTTCGGAGGGGCTCGGTCAGCCTCGGGCCCCCTGGTCGCACTCGACCCGGTTGCGGCCGCCGCGCTTGGCCCGGTAGAGCTGCGCGTCGGCCCGTTCGACCAGGTCACGCATCTGGTCACCCTTCGTGCGCAGGGTGACGCCGGCACTGATGGTCACGCGCAGTCCCGGCCGGATCGAGGACCAGTCGTGGTCCTGCACACTCAGTCGCACCCGGCGGCACACGTCCAGGGCGGCCGCGCGGTTCAGCCCCGGCAACGCGACCAGGAACTCCTCACCGCCGAGCCGGCCGACCAGGTCGCCCACCCGGCAGGAACGCTGCAGCAGCTCCGCCACCACGACCAGCACCTCGTCGCCGGCTGCGTGCCCCCAGGTGTCGTTGACGTGCTTGAAGTGGTCGATGTCGAGCACCGCCAGGCTCAGCGGCAGGTCGCCGGCCACCGCGGCCTCGAGCATCCGGGGCAGCTCGGCCTCGATGTGGTGCCGGTTCGACAGCCGGGTCAGCGCGTCCACGTTCGCCCGCCGGTCCAGGTCGGCGGCCATCTTCTCGAGCGCCAGGATCTCCGCCTCGAGCTCCCGGCTGCGGGCCCGGTACAGCTGCGACTCGGTGCGGGCGTCGGCCGCGTCCAGCCGGGCGTGGTCCACCTCGACCAGCTGCTCGAGCCGGCGCGCCCGGGTCGCCGAGACGGCCGAGCGCATCTGGCGTTCCGTCGCCACGAACTCCTTGTAGCGCTGCAGCGCGTCCTCGAACCGGCCGGCCGCCTCCAGCGCGCGGGACAGTTCCAGCACGATCTGCAGGCGGATGGTGAGCTCGCCGAGCGCGTCGGCCCGCTCCAGCGCGACGGTCAGCTCCCCGGTCGCCGCCTCGGCGTCGCCGCGGGCCAGCAGCGCACACGCGGCGTGGTACACCGTGGCGACCTCCATGGCCTGGAAGCCGTGCTGGACGGAGATCCGGCGGGCCCGGCCGATCGCGGCCAGCCCGGCCTCGGTCTGCCCGGACAGCGCCAGCAGCATCCCGTGGTTGTCCTGGGCCAGGGCCTGCCGGTAGGGGGTGCCGTGGCTCGGGTCCTCGGCCAGCTCGACCGCCCGGCCGGCGTAGTCCAGCCCCTCGGCCACGATCGTCGCGGCCTGCGCGTCGAGCCCCTCGTCGCGCAACTGGCGGAACAGCCCGATCGAGTTGTCGGCGATGTTGTTGATGATGCAGAACCGGGCGTGGATGTCGAGGCCGGCGGCCAGTTCCAGGGCGCGCATCTGGAACTCCCGGGCCCGCCGGTGGTCCTGCCGACCGCAGTGGACCACGGCGATCCGGTTCAGGACCCAGAACAGCAGAGGACGGTCGTTGAGCCGGGCCGCGACCTCCCGGGCCACGGCCAGACCGTCCAGGGCCTCCTCGGACAGCCCCAGCTCGTTCAGGGCCAGGGCCTGCACGACCAGGATCTCGCCCAGACCGATCTGGTCGTCGAGCTCGCGCAGGACCTGCGCGGCCTGGTCGCAGGCGCGGCTGCAGGCCTCGTTCTCACCGGCCTCGCTGAACTGGCGGGCCAGAAGGACCAGGGCCTTCGCCTCACGCCGACGGTCGCCGAGGGCGCCGGACAGGACGACCGCCTCCCGGGACAGGGCGATGCCCTGCTCGCAGCGGCCCGCCTCGAGGGCCTCCTCGGAGGCGGCCAGCAGAGCGGTCAGCCGGGCGGGCGGACCGCCCGCCGGCGGGGGCTCGCACGAATTCACCGCGACTCCTTCGCCCCGCCCGCACGCCGACACCAGTTGGCGTCGCTGTTGCCACTGTCGGCAGCACGGGCGGTCCGGCGAGGAATCCGGCGTCTCTACGTACCCGGCCGTGAGGCAGGCGTGCTGCGGGACCACCTGGACAGCGTAACCGCCCGTCACCTTCCGTACAGGCTGATTACGGACAGACCTACAAGGAGGCCTTGACCTCCATGAGGCGGGCGAGCAGGCCGTTGACGAAGTTCGGCGAGTCGTCGGTGGAGAGCGTGCGCGCCAGCTCCACCGCCTCGTCGATCGCCACCGCGTCCGGCACGTCGTTGTTGAACAGCAGCTCCCAGGTGCCCAGGCGCAGCACGGCCCGGTCGACCGCGGGCATGCGCTCGACCGTCCAGCCGTGCGAGTAGGTCGAGAGCAGCTCGTCGATCCGCCCGGTCTGCGCCCGGACGCCCTCCACCAGCTCGACCGCGTAGGCCGGGAGCACCCGGTTCGGGTCCTTCTCGGCGTCCCGGCGCTCGGCCAGCAGCGTCAGCGGGTCGACCCCGCGCACGTCGGCCTCGAACAGGATGTCCAGGGCCCGCTTCCGGGCCTTGCTGCGGGCTCCCACGCGATCAGTTCACGCGGCCGAGGTAGTCGCCCGAGCGGGTGTCCACCTTGACCTTGGTGTTGTTCTCGATGAACAGCGGAACCTGGATCTCGTAACCGGTCTCCAGGGTGGCCGGCTTGGTGCCACCGGTGGAGCGGTCGCCCTGCAGGCCCGGCTCGGTGTAGGTGATCTCCAGGACCACGGAGGTGGGCAGCTCGACGTAGAGCGGCGTGCCGTCGTGGGTGGCCACGATCGCCTCGGTGCTCTCCAGCATGAAGTTGGCGGCGTCGCCCACGGTGGTGGCACTCACGTGCAACTGGTCGTAGGTCTCGCTGTCCATGAAGACGAAGTCCTCGCCGTCCTTGTACAGGTACTGCATGTCGCGCTTGTCGACATTGGCGGTCTCGACCTTGGTGCCCGCGTTGAAGGTCTTGTCCACGACCTTGCCGGAGAGCACGTGCTTCAGCTTGGTGCGCACGAAGGCCGGGCCCTTGCCGGGCTTGACGTGCTGGAACTCGACAACCGACCAAAGCTGCTTGTCGAGGTTGAGCACCATGCCGTTCTTGAGTTCGTTGGTCGAAGCCACGTGTGGATCTCTCTCGTCTGCCTGCGGACGCGCGGGAGGCGCGCGAATGGTCTGGGTTTCGGTGAAGTCTAGCCGCTGCGGCAATCAGCTTGGTGCAGCGACGGCGCGCAGGGCCAGCAGGTAGCCCTCCCGGGCGAAGCCGGCGGACCGAGGTCCGCGAAGGCGCCCACCGGCGTCCTCTGGTTCTTATTCGCTGATCAGACGGTAGGCCTCTTCGAGCATGGTCTGGTCCGGCCCTTCCAGACGGCCCGGCTTGGCCAGGTCGTCGAGCACGATGAAGCGCATCAGGTCGCCGCGGTTCTTCTTGTCGCGGCCCATGGCCGAGATCAACGCCGGCCAGCGATCACCGCGGTAGGTACGGGGCAGACCGAGACTGGTGAGTGCCTCGGTGTGACGGGCGACGAGTTCGGGCGGGGTACGGCCGGCCAGTTCACCCAGGCGCGCCACGTACATCATCCCCACCGCGACCGCCTCGCCGTGGCGCCAGGTGTACTGCTCGACCTGCTCCACGCCGTGCGCGAAAGTGTGCCCGTAGTTGAGGAACTCGCGCTCCCCCGACTCCTTCAGGTCGTTGGTCACGACCCGGGCCTTCACCGCGATGGCCCGCTCGACCAGCTCGCGCAACGCGTCCGAGTTCCAGGTGGTGGCCGCGGCCGGATCGGCGGCGACCAGGTCGAGGATGGCCGGGTCGGCGATGAAGCCACACTTGACCACCTCGGCCAGACCGGCCACCAGGTCGGCGTGCGGCAGCGTGCGCAACGCGTCCAGGTCGCAGATCACCGCGCGGGGCGGGTGGAAGGCGCCGACCAGGTTCTTGCCCTCGGCCGTGTTGATTCCGGTCTTACCCCCGACAGCCGCGTCGACCATGCCCAGCAGCGTCGTAGGTACCTGAACCACGCCTACCCCGCGCAGCCAGCTGGCAGCGACGAAGCCCGCCAGGTCGGTGACCGCTCCCCCGCCCAGGCCCACCACCGCGTCGGAGCGGGTGAAACCGGCCTGGCCGAGCAGCGCCCAGCACATGGTCAGGGTCTCCGCCGTCTTCGCGCCCTCGCCGTCGGGCACCTCGATCAGCAGCGGGCGCAGGCCGAGATCGGCGAGCTGCTGATTGACCGTCCGGCCCAGCGCCCGCAGGGTGCGCGGGTGGACGACGGCGACCCGGGAGACCTTCTCACCCAGTGCGGCGGGCAGTTGCGCGAGCACCCCGGAGCCGATGGTGACTTCGTACCGGTCGTCGGTGCCGACCGTGATCGTGGTGCTCATACCTGCTCCCTCGCCGCCTCACCCAGGGCCTCCAGCACGGCCTCGGTCACCTCTTCGGGGCTCAGCCCGTCGGTGGCGACCCGGTGCGTGGCGATCTCGGTGTAGATCGGCCTGCGGTGGTCCATCATGATCGTCCACTGCGCCCGGGGGTTGCCCAACAACAACGGACGATTGGTGTTGAGGCCCACGCGACGCGCCGCATCGGTGATGCGGACGTCGAGGAAGACCACGGTGTGCTCGCGCAGCGCCTCCTGGGTACGCGGGTCGAGCACGGCCCCCCCGCCCAGGGCCAGGACGCCCTCGTGCTCGGCCAGGGCCTTGGCCACCGCCGCGTGCTCCAGTTCGCGGAAGTGCGGCTCGCCGTCCTCCACGAAGATGTCGGCGATGGTCTTGCCGGCCACCGCCTCCACGTCCTGGTCGGTGTCCCGCACAGCCAGGCCCAGACGCTCGGCCAGAGCGTGCGCGATGGTCGTCTTACCGGCCCCGGGCGGGCCGATCAGGACGGCCGCGGGCCGGCTCACGAGATGTCCGAGCGCATCAGCTCGGGGATCGAGTCCAGGTAGGAGCGCACGTTGCGGGCGGTCTCGGGCACGCTGTCGCCGCCGAACTTCTCCACCACGGCCTCGGCCAGCACCAGCGCGACCATCGCCTCGGCGACGACCCCGGCGGCCGGCACCGCGCACACGTCCGAGCGCTGGTGGATCGCCACCGCCTTCTCGCCGCTGGCCACGTCGACCGTGTCCAGGGCACGCGGAACGGTGGAGATGGGCTTCATCGCGGCCCGCACCTTCAGCACGTCACCGGTGCTCATCCCGCCCTCGACGCCACCGGCCCGGTCGGTGCGACGGCGCAGCAGGCCGTCCTCGCTGCGCTCGATCTCGTCGTGCGCCACCGAGCCGCGCCGGGCCGCGGTGCGGAACCCGTCGCCGACCTCGACGCCCTTGATCGCCTGGATGCCCATCAGCGCACCGGCCAGCCGGGAGTCGAGCCGGCGGTCCCAGTGCACGTGGCTGCCCAGGCCCGGCGGCAGGCCGTAGGCCAGCACCTCGACGACGCCGCCGAGGGTGTCACCGGCCTTCTTGCACTCGTCGATCTCGCTGACCATGGCCGCGCTGGTGGGCGCGTGGAAGCTGCGCACCGGGTCGGCGTCGAGCGCCGCCACGTCGTCGGGGCCGGGCAGCGCCGCATCGTCCGGGGTGCCGACCGGGCCGATCGAGACGGTGTGGCTGACCAGGCGGACGCCGGCCACCTGCTCGAGGAAGCTGGCGGCCACCTGACCGAGGGCCACGCGGGCGGCGGTCTCCCGGGCCGAGGCCCGCTCCAGCACCGGGCGGGCGTCGTCGAAGCCGTACTTCTGCATGCCGACCAGGTCGGCGTGACCGGGCCGGGGCCGGGTCAGCGGGGCGCTGCGGCCCTGCCCGTCGAGCGGCTTGTCGTTCGGGTCGTCGGTGATCTCGTCGGCCGGCGGGTCGGCCGCCATGACCGCTTCCCACTTGGGCCACTCGGTGTTGCCGATCTGCACCGCGAACGGCCCGCCCTGGCTGACCCCGTGCCGCAGGCCCCCGGTGACCCGGACCTCGTCCAGCTCGAACTTCATCCGGGCGCCGCGGCCGTGGCCGAGCCGGCGCCGGGCCAGAGCGGCCTGGATCTCGGCGGTGGTGATCTTGACACCGGCCGGCAGCCCCTCGAGGACGCCGATCAGCAGGGGGCCGTGGGACTCGCCCGCAGTGAGCCAACGAAGCATGGGGGTGATCCTGCCATGACAGCGGGTGGGCTCCGGAAACGACCTGGGGCTGGGCGATCAGTTGGTGCCGACGTTCGGGTCGGTCGCGGTGGCGGTCGGGGCGGTGGTTGCTCCGGCGCTCGCGGTGGCGCTGGCTGTGGCTGTGGGCGACGGGGTGACCTCGGTCCAGGTGCCGCTGAGCGAGGCCTGGGCCGCGGCGGCGTCGGCCTTGACGTCCTCGAGGGTGGAGTCCTCGGTGAGGAGGACGAAGACGGTGCCGGTGAGGGAGAGGGTCCAGGGGTAGGTCTCGCTGCCTGTACCCGTCGTGCCGGTGCCCGTGCCATCGGTCGCAGTAGCTGTAGCCGTGGAGGTGGCGTCGGTGGTGGGGACAACCACCGAGGGGTCGGTCGCCGTAGCGGTCGGGACAACGCCCTCCTGCCCCTTGGCGGACGAGGAGGTCGTGGCCGTCGCGGCGGGATCCCCATCGGCGATCTGGGCTCCCACGAGGCCGGCGGTCGAGCTGGTCTCCTCCTCGTTCGCGGTCAAGGTGAACGCGGTGATCATGTACGACCGGGACACCTTGCTCTGCAACGACTTCAGCCAGCTGGACAACTGGTAGTAGTCCCCGCCCAGTTCCAGGTTCATCGGGATGGAGACCAGGTCACCTGGTGCCCCGAGACCAGTTGCATCGGTGGTCGCCGCCCCGGTGTCGGCGGCAGCGGTGGCCAAGGTGACCAGTACGGGGGTGCCGGGCGTGACCGTCGTCAGCCCTACCCCGGCCTCACCGCTGATCGTGTCCAGAGTGCGCAGGTAGGCGGGGATGTCAGCGTCCGGCGGCAGCTCCTTGGCGATCTCCTTCAGCTTCTTCTTCTGCTCGGGCAGGTCGGCCGCCTGACTCTTCAGCTGGGCCAGTTTGATCTCCAGGAGAGAGGCCTGGTCCTGTGAGGCGACAGCCTGGTCGCGCAGGGCCGCGGCATCGTCCCGGCGCGGGGTGATCAGCAGGAACCAGGCGGCGACCAGCAGCACCAGGCAGAGCGCGATGGCGCCGAGCGACCATCGCACGGTCCGGCCGGCTAGAAAGGAGGTCACGGAAGATCCTTCGCTGACGTTCAGTGGGCTCGCGGCGGACGCCGGTGCCCAGGTCGATGAGGACGAGGCGGCTACTTCTTCTCCTGCTCCGGCTTCTGGTACCGGCCGGAGAGGGACTGCGCTCCCACCACACCGGTGGAGGCGAACTCGATCGAGGGGTCCGAAGACGTAGTAGTCGTGTCCCCGGAAGCGGCGGCCTCGGCTGCGCTCTTCAGTTCGGCCGACTGCAGGCCACGGACCTTTTCGAAGGCCGTCATCCAGTCCGCCACCTGTGTGTAGTTGTCGGCATCACCATCGATGGCCAAGGTGGCCACCGCGGCCGGGGTCAGCGGATCGACCGCGGGGACGGCCGCGCCGGTAGCGGACAACGTCATCTGGACCGACTTGAACTCCAGGCCGGACGGTCGCGCCCGGTCGAGCTGGTTGACGTACCGCGACCAGGGCACATCGCCCACATAGACCTGCTTGCGGGCGGCAGTGGCCGCCTCGACCTGCGCGTAGATCTTGGGGACTTCGGCGTACTCAGTCTGTTGCTGCTGAAGATCAGCCACCCGGGCCTGCGCCGTATCGGCCTCAGCCTGCGCGTCGTCCACGCCGCTCTGCGCCCACACCGTCCCCGCCCCGATCGCCCCCACAACCACGACGACCAGACCGGCAAGCACCAACTGAGTACGTCGGAACGCCCGGTTCTCGACGATCTCGACCGGCAGCAGGTTGACCTTCGGAATCGGCGCCCAGCTGACCGGTTTCGGCCCGGTGTCGGCCTCCGGCTGCACCTTGGTGGTGGACTCCTCGCTCATCAGATCGCCCCCAGCGCGAGCCCGACGGGCACCGCCGCGAGCGGCTTGATGAACTCGATCTGGTCGGCGTCCAGCCCGGTGCGCCCGATCTTGAGCGGCCAGAGCGGGTCACCGAGCACCACCGGCAGCCGGGTGCTGGCGGCCAGCCGCTCGGCCAGCCCTTCGAGCCGGGAACCACCACCGGAGATGACGATCCTCTCGACCCGGGCCCCCACCGAGGAGACCGCGTAGTAGTCGAGAGAACCGCGGATCTCGTCGACGAAGTCCTGGGCGGTGGTGGCGACCGTCCGCGAGACCATCGCCAACTGGTCGCCGGTGGCGATCCGGGTGAAGTTCTGCTTGAGCCCCTCGGCCCGGTCCAGCGGCACCCCGAGCTGCTCGGACACGGCGTCGGTCACGTCCTGTCCGCCCATCAGCAGGATCCGGACGAAGCGCGGCACGCCGGCCGAGTGCACGACGATGTTGGTGACCCGGGCGCCGACGTCGATCAGGGCCTCGGTCCCGACGGTCAGGTCGGTCTGCCGGCCCATCGCCCGCAACACCGCGAACGAGGTGAGATCCACGCTCTCGACCCGCAACCCGGCCTTCTCGGCGCACTGCACGTTGAGCAGCACGGCGTCCCGCTGGGCGGCGACGAGCAGACCGCGCAGCTGCCGGTTGCCCTCGTCGTTGGTGATCTCCTCGAGCGGGTAGAAGTCCAGTACCGACTCCTCGACCGAGATCGGCAGGAAGTCGGCCACGTGGAAACCCAGGCTCTTGCGCAGTTCTCCCTGCTCCATCCAGGGCAGGTCGAGCTGACGCACGATGACGCGCTGGTTGGCGACGCCCAGAACCACCTTCTTGCCGCCGAACCGGGTCGCCGACCAGAGCTCCTTGATCGCCGCGGTGACCGCCTCGGGGTCGACGACCTCACCGTCACGCACCGCTCCGTCGGGCAGGACGACCTGACCGAAGCGGTCCAGCGTGACGCCGTCGCGACCGAACGACAGCTCGACGGCGCGGACGACGGAGGTGCCGATGTCCAGTCCGATGGCCGTTCGTCGTGCCATGCCTGCAGTCCCTTCCCGTGGGGAGCGTGTGGTTCCGACGCGTCCCTTGCATCGATCGCCCAAAAGCGTGATCGGGAGGGCTTGCACAGGTCTTGAGTGTCAGCGGCGGGTAACCGGCGTTGTCACTTTCGGGTGTCAACCAAACAAGGGACGCCCGAACGCTGCGGTCCGGTCTCGGGGCCTCGATCAGCGCAGACCGGACAGCCCCAGGTACCAGTCCACCAGACGGGCTCCCCAGATCAGCCCAGTCCATGCGCCGACCAGCATGAAGGGACCGAACGGGATCATGCTCTTCCGGGTTGCGCCCCGGAAGACGATCGCCCCGATGCCGACCACGGCCCCCAGCACGAACGCCGCGAAGCCGCCGACGACGGCCTCTTCCCAGCCGTACCAGCCCAGGTAGAGGCCCAGCACTCCGCCGAGTTTCACGTCTCCGAAGCCCATTCCGCTCGGATAGACGAACATCAGGACGAAATAGAAGACGTACATGGCGACACACCCGACGACGGCGCCGACCAGAGCACCGGGCCGGCCTTCACCGAGAGCGGCCAGCACCAGCAGGGCCGCCGCGACCGGGTAGGACGGCAGGACAATGGCGTTCGGCAACCGGTGCACGTCGTAGTCGATGACAGCCAGCGCGATCCCGATCGCCGCCAGGTAGAGCAGTCCCGGCACCTCCCACGACCAGCCCTTCCAGACCACCACCGCAGCGAACGCGACTGCGGTCAGCAGTTCGATCACCGGGTAACGCAGGCTGATCCGCTCGCCGCAGCAACGCGAACGTCCGCGCAGCAGCAGCCACGAGAGCACCGGGATGTTGTCGAACCCGCTGATGGGCCGGCCGCAGGTCGGGCAGGCGCTGCGCGGGGTGACCACCGAGCGCCCCTCAGGCACCCGGATGATCACCACGTTCAGGAACGAGCCGATGATCAGGCCGAACCCGGCCACCACGGCGGCCAGCAGTGGGACAGGCAGCAGATCGTTCTCGTTCACGCACAGACAGTATCGTTCCGCCCACCGCCCCGGCGTCGGTCAGCCGTCCGTGACCTGCAGGATCTGGAACGGGGCGTTGGCCGCGTTCAGGAAGTACGGGGGCTGCGTGTATTTGAGACGAGTGTCGTAGACATAGTTCTTCACGAAACCGCTAGCAATGTTCGCACCGCTTCCCGTGCCGACCGGGCCGCGGAACTTCTGGGCAATCGCACCGTAGACGTTGAGCGTGCCCAACGGACTGCCGCTGGCCCAGTTCTGCACGACGAAGCTGTGGCGCAGGGCCAGAATGGCGGCCTGGATCGTGTTCACCGGGGAGGTCGTGTAAAGATTGTTGGACGTGTTGGCCCGCAAGGGGTGGTAGACCCAGACACAGTTGCCGGCGATCAGCCCGATCACGTTGGTACCGCCGTTGGCGTCAGGCTGCAGGTCGCCCACCACCACGACGTCGTCAGAGGCTGCAACCGTGACCTGGGTGGCCGCCGTTCCGGAGACGAACACCGTTCCCCGGGTGCAGGCGTAGTTCGTGCTGCTGTTCCAGGCTGCGGCAGTGGTCGAGCCCACGGTGTAGCGCTCGTTGGCCGCCGGGTAGCCGACCGTCCCGATCGTGCAGCTCGCAGTCGAGGAGTCGACGTAGATCACCGGTGGAACGGTGACGGTCTGCTCGACCCCCGGCCGAGTGACGTCGTAGCACCGTGAGGGAATGTCCGAGTCGGTGGTCGAAGGGCTGAGCACCTTCATCGTGGTGCCCTGCAGGACCACACGGGTGGCCCCCTTGTAGTAGCAGCCCGGCCCGACGTCGCCGTCCCCGTCCACGTCAGGCTGAACGCTCTTGAGCAGTTCGTTGTTGCTGGCGGGAAGCGAGACAGTGGCGGCCCATCTCGGCGGGTTGGGCGACAACGGAGCAGCCTGGGTCCCCCACCAGGTCTTGGTTCCCTTGGCCGCCCCCTGGGTCGCGGGCCAGGACGTCTCGGTCTTCGTCTCCGTGAAGTTCACCTGACCATTGATCTGCAGCGCATCGTTGGAGTGCAGCGGCCCGTTGACCGTGTCATTGCCACCCCACTGAATCTCCGAGCATCCGCTGCGCGGGCGAGCCAGGCTGTCACTGGTGGCGTAGTAGTACCGCCCACAGTTGCTCGACTGACCGGTCAGGTCCGGGTCCACCACCTCGTAGTCGGTCAGGTAGACGTAGTTCAGCACGCCGGCCCGTTTGAGTTCCGCTGTGACAGTGCGGGTCACCGTCCCAGCGCTGGCGAACCGGCCACTGGATCCGGTGACCCGGATCCGGATGATGCCCTTGGCCGTGGTCTCCTCGGACGTGCTCAGCACCGAGTACGTGTACCGGGCCGCCGTCGAGGCCGCCCCACCCGTCCCCTGAATCGGTTGCCCGGTACTGGTGAACGCCGCGTTGTCGGGATCGACGCTGCCGCGTTTCCAGTAGTTGTCGTCAGCGTTCAGCCGGGCGATGTACTCGTCCACCCCGGCCTGGGCGGCCTGCTCGGCCGTCTTCGCATCCTGCCCACGCCGGGCTGGAGCCATCCCGTTCAGCGTGTAGGCCAGCGCGGTGAGCAGGAACAGACTCAGCACCGCGATGGTCACGATCACCGCCACCAGGGCGAACCCCTGGTCCCGTACCCGCTCGGCTCTGGCCCCCCGACCCACCGGATGTTGCCTGCCCACTTCTTTCCGCCCTTCTCAGCCGGATTCGGCGCTGTTGCTGTCGTCGGCGATCAGATTGGTCAGGGTGACCCGGTCGACCAGCGGCACCGGCGACACCGTCGGGCTGGCTGCGCTCTTCATGCTGAGGCTGATGCCGACGCTACGGACGAGGTTGCGGTCGTTGAGGGACAGACCGGAACCGATGGTCATCTCTGTTGTCGTGGCCGACGTCAGGTAGTAGGTGAAGACGGGTGCGGTGACCGTGCGCGCCAGGCAGATGGTCCGTGTGCCGGCCGGGTTCCAGGTCAGAGACCCGTCTGCCCCGGTGGTGGCCGGCGTCGACGACTGATTGACGCAACTGCCGTCGTGCCAGTAGCGCACCAAGGTCGGGTTGGGCGCCGTCGCTGCCGGCGTACCGGTGCGATTGAGCAACGAGTAAAAGCTGACCTGATTCATGGTCGCCGACACGATGGCGGCGTCCACGCCGACCGGGCGGACTGCCACCCGCAGCGAGCGCGTCATCGCCTCCATCGTGATCCGGGCGTCCGCAGTGGCCGCCGTTTTCACGTTGATGGTGGTGACTCCTCGGATGGTGCCGAGGAAGACCACACCGATCGCGACCATGAGGACGGACGCGACCCCCATGGTCACCATCAGCTCGACCAGCGTCAGACCGTCGTCATCGGACCTGCGTCGCCGGGAACTGCGCAAGAAGAAGGCGTTCCGTTGCCGGCCGCCGTAACTCACTGCGCCACCGTCAGGGTCACTGTCGCGACCCGGCTGGAACTGTTGAGCGTCACGGTCTGTGAGGCGGTACCCACACCGAGATTGAGCAGGTTGAAGGAAGTGCTGACCAGCCAGCTCCCGTAGGGCAGCAACACCGTGGTGGTGCCCGACACCGTGTTGACCGAGTAGGACTCCGACGTGCCGCAACTGCTGCCGCTGGCCAGCGTGAAGGTCACTGCGCGGTCATTGGCCGCCTTCTTGTTGTTCCTCTCCACGTTCACCGTCACGGCCCCCATGGGCAGGGTGACCGAACTGTTGTTGGCCGAGGCCCGGCGGATGTCGACCAGAGCCTGCGAGACGTCGGTCCCGGTACAGGAGCCCGCCTTGACGACATAGCTTTCCGGGAACAGGTTCCGGATCTGCCCGGGGACACCGGTCAGACAAGCGGAGGCGCTCGAGCTCGAGCAGGTGGCGCTGACCGTCGTCTCGCTCAGGTAGGTGTTCCCGATCCGGATGGGCAGCCCCGTCGGCACCACATAGGTGCTCACCGGAGCTGACAAGGCGAAATTCAGGGTGCGCGCCGAGTCGTAGAGCAGGGTGGCCCGGGTGACGACACCGGTGGCCACGCTCAGGGTCTGGGTTCTTGCCGTTGTCGTGTTCGCTGTTCCGACGTAACCGGTCTGGTTCAGTGACACGGAGTACGACCCGTCCGTGAGGCCTGCGAAGACCACGCAGCCGTCGTCCCCGGTCACCTGACTCTGGGTCGTACCGGTCAGGGTGGCCGTGACCCCGGACACCGGCAGCCCGGTGGCGCCGGTGATCAGTACTGCCAGGGTCGCCTTCGTACCGTCGGTAGGCCCGATCCCGACGGCCCGCAGCACATCACCCGTGACCGGTTGCACCGTGCCCATGTCCGGCCAGGTGACCGCCACCCGGACCAGCTTGTAGGCCAGCGCGGAACCGCTGCTCTGACAGACGTTCCCGGTCGCGTTCGAGGTCAGGTAGCTGGCGTTCTGGGTGATCGTGTAGGTGATGTCGCCGACCTGCCTGGTGGTGACCTCCCGGCCGTTGGTGATCTGCTGTGCGGTCTGTCCCCGGGCCGCCTCCAGCTTCTCGTTCACCAGGCTGGCAGCGGCCGTGCGGCGGATGTTGTCGCCGGCCACGCGGGAGGAGTTGATGAAGATGCCGAGTACGGCGGTCACACCGATGGAGAAGATGGCCATGGCGATGACCACCTCGAGCAGGGAAATGCCCACTTCCGGCTCGCGCGTCCGTGCACCTGGTCCCAACGAGGCGAACCTTTCTCCTTCTCGAAACACCTACGGCAAGCCTTGGGAGAGTCCACGGCAGAAGGCCAGCCGGATACGAACCGGCTGGCCTTCGCACGTCAATCCCGTAGCGCGATCAGCAGGCGGCAGTACCGAGCGCAGCTGACTGAAGGCCGTTCTGGGCGGAGTAGCTCCAGGTCTTGCTGCCACCGTCGTTGCTCAGTGAGACACACCAGCTACTGCTGGTCCAGGTGCTGTTGACCAGCGTGTAAGTGGTGCTCGACTTCGTGGAGTCGCCGTTGAAGTAAACGCCTGAGCTGACCTTGCCTGCATCGTTGCCACCGACGACGTACCGGCCGGAAGCGATGACCACAGTCGGCGGGGTAGTCGAGTCGACGTAGTAGGAGGCGATTTCCTTACCGAGCGAGGACACGTCCGACTTGGTCGCACTGTCCTGAGCCTTCTTCCGCTGGCTGAGGAACACCGGCACGGCGATGGCAGCCAGAATACCGATGATGATCATCACGACCAGAAGTTCGATCAGGGTGAAGCCCTGGTCCTTCTCCTTCATCGACTTGCGGATACGAGCGAGCATCGAGTGCTCCTTCTGAGATCTGACGGTGCGGCTTGCTGAGTGCGCCGCCCGGCCTGGGCAAGCTGGCGCTACTCGATGACACGTGTGATATCGGCTGTCCTGAACAGAAGTTGAGGAAGCTGCGACCGGAATCTCTGGGCTACTCGATCAGCTCGAACACCGAGAAGATGGGCATGTAGAGGGCCACGATCATGGCGCCGATCACCGATCCCAGCACGGCAATCATCAGCGGCTCGATGATGCTGGTCAGCGCTTCCGTGGTGGCCTCGACCTCTTGGTCGTAAAAGTCTGCAATCTTGTGCAGCATGTTGTCCATGGCGCCGGTGTCCTCACCGACCGACAGCATCTGCACCACCATCGGCGGGAACACCTTGTGCTCAGACAGGGGACCCGCGAGGGTCTTTCCTTGCCGCACGCTTTCTTCCACGGCCTTGGCAGCGTCGCGCAGCACCACATTGCCGGCCGCCTCACCGACGATCTCCAGGCTGCGCAGAATCGGCACACCCGCAGTCAGCATCGTGCCCAGATTGCGGGAGAAACGGCTGATCGCAACCTTTCGGAACAAGTCCCCGAAGATGGGCACCTTCAGTTTCATCGGGTCGACGACGCCTCGAACAGCTTCCGTGTTTCTATATTTTCCCCAAAGCACGCCACCCGGAATAGCCAGAACAATCGCCACCGGGGCAATGATCTTCATGGCGCTCGACAGGAAGACCAGGGCCTTGGTGGGGGCCGGTAGTTCACCGCCCAGCGTGGCGAACATGTTGCTGAACACCGGCACGATGAACAGCAGCATGCCGACCACCGCGATGATGGCCATGATGAATACCACTACGGGGTAGGTCATCGCAGATTTGATCTTGGCGCGGAGCTTGACCTCCGCCTCCATGTTCTCGGCGATCTGGAGCAGCACCTTGTCCAGGAAGCCGCCGACCTCGCCGGCCCGGCACATGTTGATCATCAGGGGCGGGAAGACCTTGGTGTGCTTGGCCATCGCCGTGGACAGGGCGCCGCCGCCCTCGACGTCGTGGCGCACTTCGTTGAGAACCTTTGCCAGGGGCGCGCTCTCGGTCTGCTCGGCGAGGATGCTCAGCGACTTCAGCAGCGACAGGCCGGAGTCGATCATCGTGGCGAACTGGCGGCTCATGATCGCCAGGTCCTTCAGGTCGACCTTGTTGCTGCCGGGGAGCTTGATCTCCATGCTCAGGCCGGTGTTGGCCTGCTTCACGTCCAGAGGCGCGAAGCCCTGCTGCCGCAGGCGCTGGATCAGCACTTCCTCGCTGGGGGCCTCGAGCTTGCCCTTGACGAGTTTGCCCTTCTTGTCGCGGTAGGAGTACTCGTAGGTCTTGGCCGCGGTCGCGGTGGCCATCGTTCCGCTCCCCTCAGGCCCGGCCGGTCAGGCGCTTGAAGTCGTCTGCGTGGTGGGCCTTCTCGAGGGCCTGGTCGAACTGCACCTTGTTCTGCTTCACCAGGTCGGCCAGGCACTGGTCCATGGTCTGCATGCCGGCCTGGGCCCCGGCCTGCATGGAGGAGTAGATCTGGTGGGTCTTGCCCTCGCGGATCAGGTTGCGGATGGCGCCGGTGGCGAAGAGGACCTCGGTGGCGGCGACGCGGCCCTTGCCGTCGGCGGAGCGGACCAGGGCCTGGCAGACCACGCCCTGCAGGGCGCCGGCCAGCTGGACGCGTACCTGTTGCTGCTGTTCGGGCGGGAAGACGTCGATGATCCGGTCGACGGTCTGGGCGGCGTCCTGGGTGTGCAGGGTGCCGAACACCAGGTGGCCGGTCTCGGCGGCGGTGAGGGCGACCGAGATGGTCTCCAGGTCACGCAGCTCACCGACCAGGATGATGTCCGGGTCCTGGCGCAGCACGCTCTTCAGGGCGGCCCCGAACGAGTGCGTGTCCTCCCCCACCTCACGCTGGTTGACCAGACAGTTCTTGTTCGGGTGGAGGAACTCGATGGGGTCCTCGACGGTCATGATGTGGTCGTGCCGGGTGCGGTTGGCCAGGTCGATCAGGGCGGCCAGGGTGGTCGACTTGCCGGAGCCGGTGGGGCCGGTGACCAGGACCATGCCGCGGGGCAGGGCGGCCAGCGCCGAGACCTTGGGGTTGATCCCGAGCTGCTCCAAAGTCTTGATCTCGTAGGGGATCACCCGCATGACGGCGCCCATCGACTCGCGCTGCCGGTAGACGTTCACCCGGAAGCGGGACGCGCCGGGCACGGCGTAGGCGAAGTCGAGTTCCAGGTTCTCCTCGAAGCGTTCACGCTGCTTCTGGGTGAGGATCGCGTAGATCGTCGACATGATCGTGTTGGGGTTCAGCGGCGGGTGGTTCGGGATCGGGGCCAGGTGGCCGCGGATCCGGACCAGCGGGGGCGCACCGTTGGACAGGTGGAGGTCGGAACCGCCCTGCTGGACCAGGAACTGGAGCACCTTGTGCAGGTCGAAGCCCATTTCTTCGGCGCCGCGGGACGGTTTGGGCGGCTGCCCGGCGGGGGCGGCGTGGCGGCCGGGCTGCACCGGCGGGGGCTGCTGCGAGGGCGGAATGAGCCCGGGCTGTGCCTGGGGCGGCTGGGGTTGTTGCTGGGCGGGCGGCATCACCGTGGGGGGCATGACGGTGGGAGGCATGACGGTCTGGGGGGCCCCGGCGGGCTGCAGGCCGGGAGTCTGCTGCGGGGGAACCTGCTGCCGGACGGGGGTCTGATACTGACCGGGAGGCTGGAGTCCGGGCTGACCGGAAGGCTGTTGCGCCGCAGCCAATCGCGGCTGCCCCTGCTGCTGGGCCGCTTGGGGCTGGGTCATTTGCGCTTGTCCCTGCTGGGGTTGGGGCATCTGCGGCTGGGCCAGTTGGGGTTGACCTTGTTGCGGCTGCACCTGCTGGACGTGCACCTGCTGCGCCTGGACCTGCTGCACGAGACCGTGCTGCGTCTGAACCTGGGCCTGCGTCTGAACCTGGGCCTGCACCCCAGGTGTTTGCGCTTGGGCCTGTACGTAGGTCTGCTGCGTCTGGCTCCCCTGCGCCTGAACCTGGACAGGAGTCTGCTGCGGGGGGCGCTGCTGCCCAGGCGCCTGCATCTGCTGCCCATACCCCGGCTGACTCTGGGTCTGCTGCGGTGAGGGGGACATGAGACCGGGCTGAACCGGGGGCTGCTGAGCAAACGGCTGCGCCTGCACCGGGGGCGCCAGGCCGGGCTGCACCGGAGCGCCGGGCTGCTGGGCCGCCGCAGCGCCACCCACCAGGCCAGGCTGAACGTGCCCCTGCTGTTGAGCCCCCGGCTGGGCGGCATAGTGTCCCGCCGGCACGGGCGGAGTGACCGGCCCCACGCCTGGTTGAGCCGCGGCGGGATGCGCCTGCGGCGGGGGTACCAGACCCGGGGTGGCGCCGCCCTGCCCTGGCTGAGCAGCGGCCGGATAGGTCGGGGTAACCGCGGGATGCAGCCGGGGCTGCGGCGCGAGCGGGGCAGCTGCCTGCCCGGGAGGCTGAGTGGGCGGCTCACCAGCGGGCTGCGGGCCTTCCCCGGCGGGTCGTTCGGCGCTGCTTTCCACCGCATCCTCCTTGGCACCGTGCCGGGGCGGTCCGCGGTCACGGCCGGTGGCGCGCGTACGAGCCACCGGTCCGTAGGCCTTTCGGCCAAGGGGAGGACGTGCTTGAGCCGGGGATCTACCCGGACGGCTCAGCGGGAGGCCAGAACCTTCTCGCCCGCGACCCGCATCTCATCGACCGGGGCCTGCAGCCCGGTCATCAGCCGCACCTGTTCCGCGGCCTGGTGCAGGAGCATCTCGAAACCACCTACGGAAGCCGCGCCCGCGGACGTCCACAATTGGGCTGCTCTGGTCGGCCACGGATGGTACGAGACATCGAGCATCGGCCCGTCAGGCCGACCGGAGACGTGCAGCCCTTTCGCCCACTCCCCCGCCGCCGGCCCGGGCAGAGTGACTACCACTGCCTGAGCCGACATGACGACAGCGTGCTCGTCGAGCGTGCCCACACGCGCCTGAACGCTGAGCTTTTCGGCTACCTCCAACGGCTGGCCCGCCCGTTCAGCAGATCGCGCCAACACCGTCACATTGCGGCACCCCAGCTCGGCCAGCGCCGCCACTGCGGAAGAGGCCGTGGCCCCCGCGCCGACGATGCACGCCGATTCCAGAGGTGCCGACACACCGACTGAACGCAGGGCCTGAACCAGGCCGTACACGTCCGTGTTGGTGCCTACAGTCCGCCGATCTGCTGTCCAGGTAACCGTGTTCACCGCCCCCACAGCCTCGGCCAGGGGGGTCACCTCGGACAGCAGGGGCATCACCACCCGCTTGAGGGGCATGGTCAGTGACAGCCCTGACCACTGCGGTCCGAGCTCACTGAACCAGGCACCGAACGCGTCCTCGTCCAGTTCGAACGCGCCATAGTGCCAGTCGCGCAGCCCCAGTGCCTCGTAGGCAGCGCAGTGCAGTGCTGGGGAGAGCGAGTGTGCGATCGGGCTCCCCAGCACCGCTGCGCGATGCTCAGGCAAGGTCAATTACCCGGGTTCTCCCGCAGCCAGGCCTGGAACTCCTTCACGTAGACCTGGTGCTGCGCGAAGTCGTTGGCGAACTTGGTCTCCCCGGTGCTCGGGTTCGTGGTGACGAAGTACATCCACTTGCCCGGCGTCGGGTTGAGCGCCGCCTTGAGCGCGGCCTCCCCCGGGTTGCTGATCGGGCCGGCCGGCAGCCCCTTGTGGTAGTACGTGTTGTACGGGCTCGGGTTGCTGCGGTCGGCGTCGCTGGTGGTCACGTTGAACTTGCCGGTGGCGTAGCTGACCGTGGAGTCGAACTGCAGGGCCGTATTGGACTTGATCCGGTTCTCGATCACCCGGGCCACCTTGCCCATGTACTTCTCGGTGCCGGCCTCGGCCTCGAGCAGACTGGCCTCGATCACCACCCGGCGCAGCTCCTTGTCCGGGATCCCGAGCTCGTCGTAGGTCTGCTGCCCACGCTTCACCATGTCCCTGAGTGCGGACTCGGCGGTGACGTCCGGCCCGAAGTCGTAGGTGGCCGGGTAGAGGAAGCCCTCGAGGTTGCCCTTGGCCGCCTTGGGCAGGCCGATGTCGCCCGACTTGGCCGCCTTCCGAAGATCGGGTTCCTTCAGGTCGAGCTTCTTGGCGATGACACTGAGGGCGTCGGCGAGCCGGGTGCCTTCCGGGATGGTGACCCTGCGTACGATCTGGTTCTCGGGATCGACCAGGATGTCCAGCGCACCGGCGGCCGACATCTGCTTCTTCATCGCGTAGGTGCCGGGCTGGATGCTGGTGGAACGCTTGTCCTCGGCAATGACGTCGATGAAGGCGGCCGGCGTCTTGGTGACACCGGCGTCGGCCAGGGCCTGGGCGATGGTGCGGCCCGAGGCGCCGTCCGGGATGACCACCTCGACCTTGCCGGTGCCCGGACCCGCGTAGTCCTTCGGAGCGGTCAGCCGCTCGACAATGGGGGCGATGGCCAGGTAGGCGCCGTAGACCCCGGCGCCGGCGATCAGCAGGGACACCAGCACGACGGTGGTGGTACGACGCCGGCGCTGCTTGCGACGTTTACGCTGCTGGCGGCCGGCCCGACGGCGCCGCCCGGGCTGCTCTCCCGGGAAACCCCCGGGGAGCACGTCATGCAGCGACGAAAGATCGCTCACGCCGCAGCCTCGCTCACGTCAGTGCCTCTCCATGGCCAGGACCCGGACCATCCGGATCCGATTCCGGGACGACCGGTGATCCGGGCGGGCGGCCGGACGAGCGTTCGCTGTCCAGGGCCGACTGCAGGATCACCACCGCTGCCGCCTGATCGACGACGGGACGGCGTTTGCGTCCTTTCACACCAGCCTCGCGAAGCCGCTGGTGAGCGGTCACGGTACTGAGCCGCTCGTCGACGAGGCGCACGGGTACGGGCGCCACCCGACGGGCGACTTCGACAGAGTACGCGCGAGCGAGCCCCGCCGCTGCCCCCTCGGCACCGGAAAGTGATCGCGGAAGCCCGACGATTACCTCACAGACCGCAAGTTCGGTGACTAAGAGTGCGATTCGCTCATAATGCGAATCGTCGCCCTCTGTCCGCTGCACGGTCTCCAGCGGTGTGGCCAGGAGCCCGGCCGCGTCCGAGCGGGAAAGACCCACCCGGACGCTGCCGACGTCCACCCCGAGGCGGACACCCTGACGCATGCCGCTCAGCTGCCGGCCGATCGCTCGGCGACGACGGCCTCGATCCGGCGCATCGCCTCGGCGATCTTTGACGCGTCCGCGCCACCGCCCTGCGCCACGTCGTCCTTGCCGCCGCCTCCGCCACCGAGGACCTTGGCCGCCTCGCGCACCAGTTCGCCGGCCTTGACGCCGCGCGCCCGGGCCTGCTCGTTGGTGGCGACGACCACGACCGGCCGCTCCTTGGCGACCGCGGCGACCGCGACCACCCCGGCCCGGGACTCGGCGATCCGGCCCCGCACGTCGAGCGCCAGCGCCCGGGCGTCGGCCGGGTCGGCCGGGCCCGCGTCGTGCGCGACCAGGGCCACGCCGTTGATGTCGGCGGCCTTGTCGACCAGCGACGAGGCCGCGTTCAGAAGAACCTGACGGCGGCCCTTCTCGAGCTCCTTCTCGGCCTCGCGCAGGCGGGCGACCAGGGCGTTGACCCGCTCGGGCAGCTCTTCGGGGCGCACCTTCAGCGCCTCGGTGAGCTGGCTGACCAGGGCGCGCTCACGCCCCAGGAAGCGCAGCGCGTCGAGACCGACGTAGGCCTCCAGCCGGCGGGTGCCGGCGCCGACCGAGGACTCGCCGATCAGCGAGATCGCGCCGATCTGGGAGCTGTGCTCGACGTGCGTGCCACCGCACAGCTCACGCGACCAGGCCCCGCCCATCTCGACGACGCGGACCTCCTCGTCGTACGTCTCGCCGAACAGCGCCAGGGCGCCGATCTCGCGCGCCTTCTGGATCGGCATGTAGGTGGCCGAGACCGGGTAGTCGTAGCGCAGCGCCAGGTTCGCGACCTGCTCGAGCTCCTCCTTGACGGCCGCGTCGAGCCCGGACGTCCAGGCGAAGTCGAGCCGTAGGTAGCCGGGGCGGTTGAAGGAACCGCTCTGCAGCGCCGTGGGCCCGAGCACCTGCCGCAGCGCCGCGTGCACCACGTGGGTGCCCGAGTGCGCCTGGCAGGCGGACAGCCGCCACTCGCGGTCGACGCTGGCCAGCACGTCGGAACCGGACCGGATGGTGCCCTCGGTGACCTCCACCGTGTGCACGATCAGGCCCTTGACCGGACGCTGGACGTCGAGCACGCGCAGCCGTGCACCGTCGGCGGTGATCTCGCCCTCGTCGGCGATCTGGCCACCGGACTCGGCGTAGAACGGGGTGCGCTCGAGCACGACCTGGATGGTCTGGCCCTTGTCGGCCGACTCGACCGGGCTGCCGTCGAGGATCAGGCCGCGCACGGTGGAGTCGGTGGACAGCTCGCGGTAGCCGGTGAACTCGGTGATGCCGGGCTCGCGAAGCTCGCGGTAGACCGAGGTGTCGGCGTGCCCGACCTTCTTCGCCTTGGCGTCGGCCTTGGCCCGGTTGCGCTGCTCGGCCATGAGCCGGCGGAAACCGTCGTGGTCGACGGTCAGGCCCTGCTCGGAGGCCATCTCCAGGGTCAGGTCGATCGGGAAGCCGTAGGTGTCGTGCAGCTGGAACGCGCGCTCGCCGGAGAGCGTGCTCTCACCCGCCGACTTCGCGCTCGCCACGGCCGTGTCCAGGATCGTCGTGCCGGCGCTGAGGGTGCGGGTGAACGCCTGCTCCTCGGCCTGCGCGATCTGGCTGATCCGGGCGAAGTTGGTCTCCAGCTCGGGGTACGAGGCCGCCATCCGGTCCTTCGACACGGTGAGCAGGTCGGTGATCGCCGCGTCCTGCACACCGAGCAGCCGCACCGAGCGGATCACCCGGCGCAGCAGGCGGCGCAGCACGTAGCCGCGCGCCTCGTTGGACGGGGTGACGCCGTCGCCGATCAGCATCAGGCCGCTGCGCACGTGGTCGGCGATCACCCGCATCCGCACGTCGTCCTGCGCGTCGGCGCCGTAGCGCCGGCCGGTGATCTCCTCGACCCGGGCGATGACCGGGTAGACCTCGTCGATCTCGTAGAGGTTGTCCACCCCCTGCAGCAGGCTGGCCATCCGCTCCAGGCCCATGCCGGTGTCGATGTTCTTCGACGGAAGCGGCGCCTCGACGTCGAAGTCGATCTTGGTGCGGACCTCGCTCAGCATCTCCTGCATGAAGACGAGGTTCCAGATCTCCAGGTAGCGGTCCTCGTCCGCCTCCGGGCCACCGTCGGGGCCGTAGGCCGGCCCGCGGTCGAAGTAGATCTCGCTGCACGGGCCGCCCGGGCCCGGAACCCCCATGTGCCAGTAGTTGTCGGCCAGACCACGCTGGACGATCCGCTCGTCGGGCAGGCCCGCCACCCGGCGCCAGATGCCGCGCGACTCCTCGTCGCCCTGCAGCACGGTGACCCACAGCCGGGACTCGTCCAGGCCGTAGCCGCCGTCGGACTGGTCGCGGGTCATCAGCTCCCAGGCCAGCTCGATCGCCTTCTCCTTGAAGTAGTCACCGAAGGAGAAGTTGCCGTTCATCTGGAAGAACGTGCCGTGCCGGCTGGTCTTGCCGACCTCGTCGATGTCGAGGGTGCGGATGCACTTCTGGACGCTCGTGGCGCGCTGGTACGGCGGCGTCTCCTGGCCCAGCATGTAGGGCTTGAAGGGGACCATGCCGGCGTTGACGAACAGCAGGGTCGGGTCGTCGTACAGCAGCGGAGCACTCGGCACGACCGTGTGCCCACGCGTCGAGAAGTACCGCAGCCAGCGGCGGCGGATCTCTGCCGTCTCCATGGATCTGACCTTTCGCGTCACGGTGCGACCTGCGTCGCGGACCGGTTGTGCCTGTAGCCCCTCACCGTGCCCGGAGGGCGACGGCGGGGGCCAGGGGTTTTCCGGCGATTCAGTAGGGGCGGCGACCGTTGCCCGGCCCGCCCAGGCCGAACTCGTCCTCGTCGTCGTACCGGGGGTACTGCCCCGGGCGGGACGGGCCGGTGGGGTCGTCCACCAGCGATTGTGCGGCCTCGGGACTCATCGTCCCGGCCTCGACACCCAGGGCGAGACGCAGCTCCTGCTCGCGCTCGGCCATCCCCTCACGGATCACCGCGGCCATCTCGCGCAGGCCGTCACCGAGGGAGGAGATCGACGAGGAGAGCGAGTCGCTCATCCCGGCCGGGGAGTACTGCTCGACCGTCTTCGTCAGCTTGCGCACGGCGTAGACGCCGGCCCCGGCGCCGACCGCGATCCAGAAGAGCCTGGCCATCAGTGCCTCACCGCTTCCGCTGACCGGCGGCCTTGCGGCCCCCGACGGCCTGGCGCACGCCGTAGGTGAACGCGGCGACCTTGACCACCGGCGAGCCCAGGGTGGCGGCGAACAGCGCGGTCAGCGCGGAGACGTTGGTGGACACCTGGGCCACGTTGTTCGTGATCGTGTCGACCTTGCCCAGCTGCTGGTTGGTCGAGGCCACGGTGGTGGTCACCTCGGACAGCAGCGGGAGCGCACCGTCGGAGAGGCCACGCACGGTGTTGCGCGTCTCGTCCAGCACCTTGCCCAGCTTGATCAGGGGGATCGCAATCACGCCGACGAGGAGGACGAAGGCTATGGCTGCGATCAGCCCGGCGATGTCGCCCACCATGAGTTATCCCTTTCATCGCGCGCTGCGGACTGGTTCGGCCAGGTCCGGTAAACCGGTCACTTCCCGGCCGAACGGGGTTGACCCTATCGCGGTCCGGCGGTACCGCTGTCCCGGTGGTTCTGCGACACTCCCCGGCCGGTGCCGCAGCGGCGTTCAGCGGCGCCGGTTGCCGCCGCGGAGCACGGATCTCAGGCGGGCCAGGCGTTCGGCCATACCTCGCTCGGCGCCCCGGTCGGTGGGGGCGTAGTACTCCCGGCCGGCCAGGTCGTCGGGCAGGTACTGCTGGGCCACCACCCCGTGGGGATGGTCGTGGGCGTACTTGTAACCCCGCCCGTGGCCGAGTTTCTTGGCACCGGAGTAGTGCGCGTCGCGCAGGTCCGGCGGCACCGGACCGCCCAGCCCGGAGCGCACGTCCTGGGTGGCCGCGTTGATCGCCATGTAGGAGGCGTTCGACTTGGGCGCCATCGCCAGGTGCACCGTGGCCTGGGCCAGGATGATCCGCCCCTCGGGCATGCCGATCATCTGCACCGCCTGGGCCGCCGCCACGGCCACCGGCAGCGCGGTCGGGTCGGCCATGGCGATCTCCTCGGAGGCGGCGATCATGAGCCGGCGGGCGATGAACCGCGGGTCTTCACCAGCCTCGAGCATCCGGGCCAGGTAGTGCAGGGCGGCGTCGACGTCGGAACCGCGGATGCTCTTGATCAGCGCGCTGGTGATGTCGTAGTGCTGGTCGCCCTCGCGGTCGTAGCGGACCATCGCCTTGTCGACGGCCTGCTCCACGTCCTCCACGGTGACGGTCTCGTGCTCGCCCCGGCTGAGCGCGCTGCCGGCTGCCGCCTCGAGCGAGGTGAGGGCCCGGCGGGCGTCTCCGTCGGAGAGCCGGACCAGCGCCGCCGTGGCCTCTTCACCCAGCTCGACCGTGCCGTTCAGGCCGCGCTCGTCCTGCACCGCGCGCTGCAGCAGACCCGCGATGTCGGCGTCTTCCAGCTGCCGCAGGGTGAGCAGCAGCGAGCGGGACAACAGAGGGGAGATCACGCTGAACGAGGGGTTCTCGGTGGTCGCGGCGACCAGGATGACCCAGCGGTTCTCCACCCCCGGCAGCAGGCCGTCCTGCTGGGACTTGGTGAAACGGTGGATCTCGTCGAGGAAGAGGACGGTGCGGGTCTCGGACCGGTCGCGCAGCTGGCGCGCCTCTTCCATCACCCGGCGCACGTCTTTCACGCCGGCGGTGACGGCCGACAGTTCGACGAACCGGCGGCCGCCGGTGTTGGAGACCACGTGCGCGAGCGTGGTCTTCCCGGCTCCCGGAGGACCCCAGAGAATGACGGACGCCGGGCCCGCCAGCCCGTCGGCCCCCTCGGCCAGGCGGCGCAGAGGGGAACCGGGGCCGAGCAGATGCTCCTGGCCGACCAGTTCGTCGAGGGTGCGTGGACGCATACGGACGGCCAGCGGCGGGCGGTCGCCGCTGCCCGCGTGGCCGAGGCTGCCGGGGCGGACAGGGTTGAGCGCGGCCGCCGCCCCCGCGTCGGGGGCCTCGGCTTCGTCGGAGGAGAACAGATCGGCCATCGGTCGCAGATTATCCGCAGCCACCGACAACGATGCGCCGCAGGGTGATCAGCGGGGTGGGGTGCCGTTCTGGCCGCGGTTGAGCAGCCAGTCGACGCCGAACGAGAGCACGGCGGCCACCAGGCCGAGGACCAGCCCCACCACGACACCGTTGCCGAGCACCAGGTTGAGCACCAGGGCGATCACGAAGGCCACGGCCGGGAACAGGAACGACCGCAGCAACTGAGGGCTCACGACCGGACCTTGTGGCTATTGTGTCTCATGAGCACCACCGTAGAGGCCCGAACCGGGGACAGCACGACGGCTGCCACGGCCGGGTCGGCAGTGGCGGCCAGGGTCGCGATGCCGGCGAAGAGGAAAATGCCGGGGTTTCAGTAACTGCCCCCGCCGCCACCCCCATCGCTACCGCCGCCGGAACTGTCTGACGGAGGGCTCCAGCCGCCGTCGTAAGAAGCGGCCGATCCGCCCGCCGCACCGGACGAGCCGACTCCCCGGCCTTTCGTCCCCCCGGCGACCGATGATGCGGTCATCCGCTTCCAGATCATTCCCACGACGAAGGCGACCACGAAGGCGCCTGCCGTGATGCCCAGCGCGACCGGAACGGATGCCCCGCCCAGCAGGCTCACCAAGCCTGCGAACACGGCGACGCCCAGTTCGACGGTCAGCACGATCGCCCCGTTACCCATGTCTCCCCCTCTCCCCCCAACCCAACGACGGTACGGGGGCACGAAGCGTCCATTAATCGGAGGGCGGTGCCGGGGCAGCAAAACACGATCCCCGGCCCGCACGACGCGGACCGGGGATCGTAAATGCGGAAATCAGGCCTGCTTCTGGCCTTCCAGGCCCTGCTCCACGAACGCCTCGTCAGTGGCCGGCTTGGGCTTGGGCGGCACGAAGTCGACCCCGGCCTCCTTGCGCTGGGCCGGGGTGATCGGCGCCGGAGCAGCGGTCAGCGGGTCGTAGCCGCCGCCGCTCTTCGGGAACGCGATGACCTCACGCAGCGAGTCGGCCCCGGCCAGCAGCATGACGATCCGGTCCCAGCCGAAGGCGATGCCGCCGTGCGGCGGGGCGCCGAACTTGAAGGCGTCGAGCAGGAAGCCGAACTTCTCCTGGGCGTCCTCGTCGCTCAGGCCCATCATCGCGAAGACCCGCTCCTGCACCGAGCGCTGGTGGATACGGATCGACCCGCCACCGATCTCGTTGCCGTTGCAGACGATGTCGTAGGCGTAGGCCAGGGCGTTGCCCGGGTCGGACTCGAACTTGTCGATCCACTCCGGCTTGGGCGAGGTGAAGGCGTGGTGCACGGCCGTCCAGGCGCCCGAGCCGACGGCCACGTCACCGCTGGCCACCGCGGCCGAGGCGGGCTCGAACAGCGGGGCGTCGACGATCCAGACGAACTCCCAGCGGTCGGCGTCGATCAGGCCGCAGCGCTTGCCGATCTCCAGCCGGGCGGCGCCCAGCAGGGCCCGGGCCTCGGAGGTGATCCCGGCACCGAAGAACACGCAGTCGCCCGGCTTCGCGCCGACGGCCTCGGCCAGACCGGCCCGCTCGGCCTCGGAGATGTTCTTGGCCACCGGGCCGGACAGCGTGCCGTCCTCGGCGATCAGCACGTAGGCCAGACCCCGGGCGCCGCGCTGCTTGGCCCACTCCTGCCAGGCGTCGAGCTGCCGGCGCGGCTGCGAGCCACCACCGGGCATCACCACGGCGCCCACGTACTCGGACTGGAACACCCGGAACGGCGTGCCCGCGAAGTACTTGGTCATGTCGACCAGCTCGTTGCCGAAGCGCAGGTCGGGCTTGTCGGAGCCGTACCGGGCCATCGCGTCGCCGTAGGTCATCCGCGGGATCGGCGTGGTGATCTCGTGGCCGATCAGCTTCCACAGCGCCTTGACGATCTGCTCGCCGACCGCGATCACGTCGTCCTGCTCGACGAACGACATCTCGATGTCGAGCTGGGTGAACTCGGGCTGGCGGTCGGCCCGGAAGTCCTCGTCGCGGTAGCAGCGGGCGATCTGGAAGTAGCGCTCCATCCCGCCGACCATGAGCAGCTGCTTGAACAGCTGCGGGCTCTGCGGCAGGGCGTACCAGGAGCCGGGCTTCAGCCGGGCCGGGACGACGAAGTCGCGGGCGCCCTCGGGGGTGGAGCGGGTCAGGGTCGGCGTCTCGATCTCGACGAAGTCCTGGTCGAGCAGCACGTTGCGGGCGGCCTGGTTGACCTTGCTGCGCAGCCGGATGGCCGCGGCCGGGCCGCTGCGGCGCAGGTCCAGGTAGCGGTACTTCAGCCGGGTCTCCTCGCCGACCTCGATGTGGTCGTCGAGCTGGAACGGCAGCGGCGCCGACTCGTTGAGCACCTCGACCCGGGTGGCGATCACCTCGATCTCACCGGTGGCCAGGGCCGGGTTCTCGTTGCCCTCCGGCCGGGGCGAGACCTCACCGGTGACCCGCAGGCAGAACTCCGAGCGCAGGCCGTGGGCGACGGCCTCGTCGCGGACGACCACCTGGGCGACGCCGGAGGCATCCCGAAGGTCGACGAACGCCACCCCGCCGTGATCCCGGCGGGAGGCGACCCATCCGGTGAGGATGACGGTTTCGCCGACGTGGCCGGACCGCAGGGATCCGGCCTGATGGGTGCGCAGCACGGTGTGGCCTCTCGAAAGTTGGTGGTTCCTGTCTGGACGACGGCGATTCTACGGATCCACGGCGACGGCTTCACCCGGGTTCCCACCGGTGACACGCAGGGCCGCTTTCCGTACTTGCCCGCAGCTTCGAACACGTGTTCGAATACCGGCATGCGTTGGGATGCACAACGGGTGGGCCAGGCCCATCGAGCCACCACCGGGCCGCTCGGAGGGACCGGCCCGGTGGTGGCTCCGGCTCTGCCCGGTCTCGACGCGCCGGCCGTCCGGGCGATCAGCGGTCTGCTGCGCTCGGTCACCACGCCCGAGTTCGCCGGGATGACGTTCCACGAAGTGGCCGCCCGCAGTGCGCTGAACCAGGTGCCGGGCGGTTCACCGATGCCGTTCCGCTACACGGTCAACGCCTACCGCGGCTGCTCCCACGCCTGTGTGTACTGCTTCGCCCGGGGCACCCACTCCTACCTGGAGCTCGACACCGGCTCCGGCTTCGACACCGAGATCGTGGTCAAGGTCAACCTGGTCGAGGTGCTGCAGCGCGAACTGGCCCGCCCGTCGTGGCAGCGCCAGCACGTGGCGATGGGCACCAACACCGATCCGTACCAGCGGGCCGAGGGGCGCTACCGGCTCATGCCCGGGGTGATCCGCGCCCTGGCCGGCTCGGGCACACCATTCTCGATTCTCAGCAAGGGCGGGCTGCTGCGCCGCGACCTGCCGCTGCTGCAGGAGGTCGCCGCCGACGTGCAGGTCGGCCTGGGCATGTCGATCGCGATCTGGGACGATTCGCTGCACCGCAGTCTGGAACCGGGCACACCGAGCCCGAAGGCCCGGCTCGAGGTGGTCCGGGCCGCCCGCGAGCGGGGTCTGCCGTGCGGGGTCTTCCTGGCGCCGGTGCTGCCCTGGCTCACCGATACGGAAGAGCACCTCGACGAGGCGATCGGCCGGCTGGCCGCCGCGGGGGCGACCGGGGTCACCGTGGTCCCCCTGCACCTGCGGCCCGGCGCCCGTGAGTGGTTCTTCGCCTGGCTGCAGCGCGAGCACCCCAAGCTGGTCCGGCGTTACCGCGAGCTCTACGGCAAGGGCGCCTACGCCACCCCCGACTACCGCCGATGGCTGGCCGAACGGGTGCAGCCGCTGCTACGTCGGCACGGGATTCATCAGGCCGGGGCGGGAACCCGGGGCGACCGAGGCGCTGGAATGGAAGGCATCCCGGGCGATCCGGAGAGCCGCTTTCCGGCCGGCAGCATGCCCGGCGGCGGCTCCGGCCGAACAGACGGCGACCAGTCTGCGACGATCGGGCCCACCTCTCCGAAGGCGACCAACAACCCCGTCCGCGAGCAACTCAAACTGCTGTGACCCGTCCTCAGGCTCGAAACCCGGGATACAGCCTCACATCACCGCTCGCAGGAACGGGTTGTCCCGGCGCTCGCGCCCGATCGTGGTCGGGTCCCCGTGCCCGGGCATCACCAGCGTCGCGTCGTCCAGCGGCAGCACCTGCTCGCGCAGCGACCGGTTCATCGCCTCCGAACTTCCCCCCGGCAGATCCGTACGCCCGATCGAGCCGGCGAACAGCACGTCCCCCGTCAGCATGGTCGAGGTCAGTCCCGCCTCGGCCGCCATCCCCGCCGGTATGCCGTCCAGCGAGAACATCACCGACCCCTCGGTGTGTCCCGGCGCGTGCACCACGCCCAGGTCCAACCCCGCCAGGGTGAGGCGTTCCCCGTCCCTGATCGTGCGGATGTCGTCCGGCTCCTTCCAGCTGGTCGCGCCGTACTGCTGGCGGAGCATGTCGCCGAAGGCCTCCGGCAGCGAGCCCAGCGGATCGGTCAGCCGGTAACGATCGTCCTCGTGCACGCTCATCGCCACGCCGTGCGCCCCGCACACCGGGGTCACCGAGAAGACGTGGTCGATGTGCCCGTGGGTGACCAGTACCGATGCGGGCTTCAGCCGGTACTCCCGCAGAACCGCCGAGAGCCGGTCGAGCACCGCCACCCCCGGGTCGACGATCACGCACTCCTCGCCCGCCACCGGGGCGAGGATGTAGCAGTTGGTGCCGAACACCTCTGACGGGAACCCCAGCAAGAGCATTCCCCGAGCGTACTCAGTCCCCTGACGGCTCCCCCGGCCTCCTACCGTCCACCGCTCGGCACGTCGTGGCAGCTCACTGCGCCGATCACTCACTCCGTACCCCCTAGACTGCCTAACGGGTGACCCGCGGCAGGTGTACCGACGGGGCGACAACGGCTGGAGGGAAGCACGTGACCCCGAAGAATCGGGAGCGCGCGTACGAGAAGCGTCGTTACGAGGAGTGGCAGGGCCGGCTCTCTGCGAAGCAGGTGCGCGCCCAGCAGATCCGGCAGCGACTGGCCATCGGTGGTGGTGCGCTGATCGTCGTGCTCGTGATGGTGATGGCGTTCCTGCTGATGAACGAGGCGGACGACGACGAGTCGACGCCCTCGGCCGGCAGCACCACCCCCGCCGCGACCGCCTCTGCCGCCGCTTCCACCTGCCCTCCGGTCGAGGTCAAGGCCCCGGAGAGCCCGAAGCAGTTCGACAAGGTCCCGGACAAGAGCCTCGCCGCGGGCAAGAGCTGGACCCTCGAGATGAAGACCACGTGTGGCGACATCACCGTCGAACTCGACGGCAAGGCCGCCCCGCAGGCGGTCTCCTCGATGATCCAGCTGGCCCGCGACGGCTTCTACGACGGCTCCCCCTGCCACCGGCTGACCACCGCCGAGCGCTTCAAGGTGCTGCAGTGCGGCGATCCCACCGGCACCGGTACCGGCAGCCCGGGGTACAGCTACGGGCCGATCGAGAACGCTCCCGAGGACCAGGTGTACACCGAGGGCACGGTGGCGATGGCCCGGGCCGGCGGCGACGGTGAAAGCATGGGCAGCCAGTTCTTCCTGGTCTACGGCGACACCGACATCCCGGACGACGCCGCGGGCGGCTACACCGTGCTGGGCAGGATCACCGAGGGCCTGGACGTGGTGAAGAAGATCGCGGAAGGCGGCGAGGACACCGGCTCCGGTGACGGGAAGCCGGTCTCCGCGGTGTCGATCGAGACGACCGGGGTGGCCGAGTTGGCCGAGTTGGCCGAGTAGATGTGAGCAGAAGTGAGCAGGGCACACGGGGTTGACGGGTTTGACATGGGTGGCGAAGCAGAAGGCGTGAGATCGTGACCGGACAAGAGTGGGGCCGCGCGGACGAGGACGGCACCGTCTGGGTGCGGACGGCCGACGGGGAGCGCAAGGTCGGCCAGTACCCGGGTGTCAGCCAGGACGAGGCGCTGGCCTACTTCGTGCGCAAGTACGAGGACCTGGCCGCGCAGGTGAGTCTGCTGGAGCAGCGGGTGAAGGCCGGGCAGGTCTCCCCCGCGGACTCCGAGACCACCATCAAGCGGCTCGAGCCGACGATCCGCGACGCCAACGCGGTGGGCGACCTGGACGGGCTGCTGACCCGGCTCACCGGGCTGGCCCCGGCGGTGGAGCACCTACGCGAGGAGACGCAGCGGGCCAAGCAGGAGGCGCGCGCGGCGATCGTGGCCGAGCGCACCACCCTGGTCGAGGAGGCCGAGGCGCTCGCCGGGGCCGACCCGCAGCGGATCCCGTGGAAGAGCTCCGGCGACCGGCTGCGCGAGCTCTTCGACGAGTGGCGTCGCCTGCAGAAGGAGTCGCGCCTCGACAAGCACACCGAGGACGAGCTCTGGAAGCGGTTCAGCCACGCCCGCACCACCTTCGACCGTAAGCGCCGGCACTACTTCGGCGCCTTGGACGAGGAGCGGCACCAGGCCAAGGCGGCCAAGGAACAGCTGATCGCCGAGGCCGAGGCGCTCAGCACGTCGTCCGACTGGGGCAACACCGCCGCTGCCTACCGCGACCTGATGACCCGGTGGAAGTCCGCCGGGCGGGCCGCGAAGAAGGAGGACGACGCGCTCTGGGCCCGCTTCCGGGCCGCGCAGGACGCGTTCTTCACCGCCCGGCAGAACGCGAACTCGGCGCTGGACGAGGAGTTCCGCGGCAACCTGGAGATCAAGGAGCAGCTGGTCGAGGAGGCCGAGCGGCTCCTGCCGGTCACCGACATCGCCGCTGCCAAGGCCGCGCTGCGGGATCTGCAGGTGCGCTGGGACGAGGCCGGCAAGGTGCCGCGCAACGACATGCAGCGCATCGAGGGCCGGCTGCGGCGGGTGGAGCAGGCCGTGCGCGACGCCGAGCAGGACAAGTGGCGGCGCAGCAACCCCGAGGCCCGGGCCCGGGCGAACGACATGGTCAGCCAGCTCGAGCGCACCATCGCCGACGCCGAGGCCGACCTGGCCAAGGCGCAGGCCTCGGGCAACGCCCGCAAGATCAAGGAGCTCGAGCAGTCGCTGGCCTCCCGCCGCGCCTGGCTGGAGCAGGCCCAGCAGGCGATGAACGAGTTCACCGAGTAGGCCCCGACTTCGGGCGCCGAGGGCAGGTTTTCACCTGCCCTCGGCGCCCGTTGCGTTTTCTGCAGGCTGCGGTCGGCAGGAACCCCCGGTCATCCACAGGCGTGGTCCGGCGGGCTGCGGGCCGGCACCCGGACCGGGCAGATTGCTCCCGTGAGCATGTCGGAGGGCGAAGGGCCGTTCCTGGTCGCCGGATACCGTGAGCGCGCCGAACTTCTGCGCGACGGTCTGGCCCGGGAAGTGCTTGATCTGGTGGTGGTTTCACCCTCCACGCCGATCACGCCGAGCATCCGGGCGCTGGCGGTGCGGGAGAAGCTGGGCCACTGGGAGACGGATCCGGCTCGGGGGCGCTCGATCGGGTTCGGTACTGCGGGCTGGGTTCTCACCGGTTCCTGGCCCTCAGGCAACGCATCGGCCGAGCACGAACGGCGCCTTGATCTGATCATCGGCCGAAATCGACGCTCCCCCCGGCTGGCTCAGGTGCGCGTACGCCAGATCGATGTCCCCGCCGAGCATTTGTACGTCCTGGAGGGTCTCCAGATCACCACCCCGGTACGCACCGCAGCAGACCTGGCGCGTGATCTCCCCCGCGACGAGGCGCTCCCCCGGCTACGGCTTCTGCAGGAGATGCACGACGTGCACCCGCCCCAGGTGCTCGACCTGCTTACGGCCATGCCCTACGCCCGAGGGGCAGCAGTCGCGCGGGCGGTGGTGCGGGAGTGGGCCGAAATGGCCTGACTGCGAAGAGCTCTCCAACAATGGACGGGTGCCCGCCCGCCTTGGGGAGGCGGAGCGGGCTCCCTCCGGATCGGCGTCGTCTCAGTCGAGATCGGTGTCGCTACGGCGCCCGGTGATGCGGTAGGCGTCGAACACGCCGTCCACCCGGCGGACCGCGGCGATCACGTGCCCCAGGTGGGCCGGGTCGGCCATCTCGAAGGTGAACCGGGAGATCGCCATCCGCTCACGTGAGGTGGTCACGTTCGCCGACAGGATGTTCACGTGCTCGTCGGACAGGGTGCTGGTCACGTCGGACAGCAGCCGGTTACGGTCGAGCGCCTCGACCTGGATCTGCACCAGGAACACGCTGGCCTGGTTGGGCGCCCACTCGACCTGCACGATGCGGTCGGGCTCCTCGCGCAGACCGCTCACGTTGTTGCAGTCCTCCCGGTGCACCGAGACACCGGAGCCCCGGGTGACGAAGCCGATGATCGGGTCGCCCGGCACCGGGGTGCAGCACCGCGCGAGCTTGACCCAGACGTCCTCGACGCCCTTGACCACCACACCCGGGTCGCCCATCCGCGGCCGGCGCGGCCGCATCGGGGTGACCGTCTCGGCCAGGTCCTCCTCGGTGCCGGCCTCGCCACCGGCCGAGTCGACCAGCTTCTGCACCACGTGCGCGGCGGAGATCTGGCCCTCGCCGACCGCCGCGTACAGACCGGACACGTCCTGGAAGCGCAGCTCGGTGGCCAGGCCCATCAGGGACTCGTGGGTGAGCAGGCGGCGCATCGGCAGGTTCTGCTTGCGCATCGCCTTGGTGATCGCGTCCTTGCCGGACTCGATCGCCTCCTCGCGGCGCTCCTTGGAGAACCACTGGCGGATCTTGTTGCGGGCCCGGGGGCTGTGGACGAAGTTCAGCCAGTCCCGGCTGGGCCCGGCCGCGTCGGTCTTGGAGGTGAACACCTCGACCACGTCGCCGTTGTCGAGCGAGCTCTCCAGCGGCACCAGGCGGCCGTTGACCCGGGCGCCCATGCACCGGTGCCCGACCTCGGTGTGCACGGCGTAGGCGAAGTCGACCGGGGTGGACCCGGCCGGGAGCGCCACCACGTCACCCTTCGGCGTGAAGACGTACACCTCCTGCGCCTGGATCTCGAACTGCAGCGACTCCAGGAACTCGCCCGGGTCGGTGGTCTCCCGCTGCCAGTCGAGCAGCTGGCGCAGCCAGGTCATGTCGGTGGCGTTGCCGGTGCCCGCGCCCGGGGCGCCGTTCGCGTCGTCCTTGTACTTCCAGTGGGCGGCCACGCCGTACTCGGCCCGGCGGTGCATCTGGTGGGTGCGGATCTGGATCTCGACCGGCTTGCCCTCGGGACCGATCACCGTGGTGTGCAGCGACTGGTACATGTTGAACTTGGGCATCGCGATGTAGTCCTTGAACCGGCCCGGGACCGGGTTCCAGCGCGCGTGCAGCGCACCCAGGACGGCGTAGCAGTCGCGCACCGAGTCGACCAGGACCCGGATGCCCACCAGGTCGTAGATGTCGGCGAAGTCGCGGCCGCGCACGATCATCTTCTGGTACACGGAGTAGTAGTGCTTGGGCCGGCCGGAGACGACCGCCTTGATCTTGCCCGCCCGCAGGTCGGCCGAGACCTGCTCGCGCACCTGGGCCAGGTAGTCCTCCCGGGCCGGGGCCCGCTCGGCCACCAGGCGGACGATCTCGTCGAACACCTTGGGCCAGAGCGTGGCGAAGCTCAGGTCCTCGAGCTCCCACTTGATCGTGTTCATGCCCAGCCGGTGGGCCAGCGGCGCGTAGATCTCGAGGGTCTCGCGGGCCTTCTTCTCGGCCTTGTGGGCGGGCACGTAGCGCCAGGTGCGGGCGTTGTGCAGCCGGTCGGCCAGCTTGATCACCAGGACGCGGATGTCCTTCGACATGGCCACGACCATCTTGCGCACGGTCTCGGCCTGGGCCGCGTCGCCGTACTTGACCTTGTCGAGCTTGGTGACCCCGTCGACCAGCATGGCGATCTCGTCGCCGAAGTCGCCGCGCAGGTCTTCCAGGCCGTAGCTGGTGTCTTCCACCGTGTCGTGCAGCAGGGCCGCGGCCAGCGTGGCCGGGGTCATGCCCAGCTCGGCCAGGATCTGGGCGACCGCCACCGGGTGGGTGATGTACGGGTCGCCGCTCTTGCGCTTCTGCCCCGAGTGCGCCTTCTCGGCGACCTGGAACGCCTTCTCGATGATGGCGAGGTCGGCCTTGGGGTGCGCGTTGCGGACGCTGCGCAGCAACGGCTCGAGCAGGGGCGAACTGGGGGTGCGCGAGGCTGCGCCCAGTCGCGCGATGCGCGAGAACACCCGCACCGGGGAGACCAGCGGCTCGCTGGTGCGTGGGCGGGGCTCGACCGCGGCGCGGGGCGCGGTTGCCGCCGCCGGACGGGGACGGCCGGGCGCGGGCGGGATCTGGTAGCCCGCCGGCTCCTGCCCGGCCGGTTCGCCCGAACCGCCGGAACTCGCGGGGGGTGCTGCGGGAGCGGGGACGGGGCGGGCCGGCTGACCGGCGGCCTCCTGGGCGTCGTGGTCCTTCACGGTCGACAGCGCAGGGCGGCCTTCCCGCCCGTCCCGCAGCGCCTGCTGCGCGACCCTCGCTGCGACCTCTTCGGACACCCGATCCTCCCGACGTCGTACGTCTCGCACGGAGACTCTTGCTGGACGAGTGTAGGGCCCGCGAAGCTCCCGTGCCTCGGCTCTCGGCAAGCTCACCGCCCGCCTTGAGCCCGCCCAGCGGTTACCAGAGCGGCTCCGGACGCCGATTCATTCCCGATTCTGCGGGTAACGGTCACTTCCGATCTTGACTAACCGCCCGACTTGAGCCCTACGTGTTGAATACATCACGGCAGGTCGAACAAAAGGGGTCATCCGCCCCAAAGGGCGGCGACCGCCCGTTCTCAGTAGTTCAGCAACGATTTCACATCGCGCCCGGCGAGCCGCTCCCGGCCGTTGAGGAATCCGAGCTCGACCAGGAACGCCACCGACACGACCTCGGCCCCCACCCGCTCGAGCAGACCGGCCGCGGCCTCGGCCGTGCCCCCGGTGGCCAGCACGTCGTCGAGCAGCAGCACCCGCTGCCCCGGCCGTACCGCGTCGTCGTGCATCTCGATGACGGCGGTGCCGTACTCGAGCGTGTACTCCGCCGACACCGTGGTGTGGGGCAGCTTGCCCTTCTTACGGATCGGCACGAAACCGACCCCCAGGGCCAGGGCCACCCCGGCGCCGAAGATGAAGCCCCGGGCCTCGACCCCGGCCACCAGATCGACCTCGGCCCCGCTGCCCGGCCGGTGCGCCGCGGCGAGCGCGTCGACCGCGGCCGCGAACAGCGCCGGATCGGCCAGCAGCGGGGTGATGTCCTTGAACAGGATGCCCGGGGACGGGTAGTCCGGGATGTCCCGGAGCCCCGCCTCGAGCTTCTGCAGCACGGCCTGGTCGGCCTGGTCGGCGGTCACCGCCGCTTGCCCCGCTTGGGCTGGGCGCGCTGGCCGGAGTCGGCCCTTCTGGTCGCCGGACCTCGGCGGGAAGGTGCCGCCGGAGCGTTGCGCACCGCCGTGGCGGCACCGGCACCCACCGGGGAGAGGCCCTCGCCCTCGTCGGCCGAGCCGTACTCGGGCGCCGGGTCCGCGGCCGGGGCGCCGCCCTCGGCCCGCCGCTTGAGCAACTTGCGGGTGTGCGCGACGATCTCCGGCTCGCGGCGGCGCATGTCCACCAGCAGCGGGGTGGCGATGAAGATCGAGGAGTAGGTACCGGCAGCGATACCGATGAACAGGGCCAGCGAGATGTCCTTCAGGGTGCCCGCGCCGAGCACGAAGGCACCGATGAAGAGGATCGAGGCGACCGGCAGGAGGGCCACCACCGAGGTGTTGACCGACCGCACCAGGGTCTGGTTGACCGCCAGGTTGGCGGCCTCCTCGAAGGTGCGCCGGGTCGAGGAGGTGATCCGCTCGGTGTTCTCCCGGACCTTGTCGAACACCACGACCGTGTCGTACAGCGAGTAGCCCAGGATGGTCAGGAACCCGATCACCGACGCCGGGGTGACCTCGAAACCGGTGAGCGCGTACAGGCCGGCAGTGATGATCAGGTCGTGGAACAGCGCGATCAGCGCGGCCACCGACATCTTCCAGGTCCGGAAGTACGCGGCAATGATCAGCCCGACCAGCAGGACGAAGACCAGCAGACCCTGAACGGCCTTGGTGGTGACGTCGCGGCCCCAGCTGGCGCCGACGAAGTTCGAGGTGACGTCGCTCTCGTTCACCCCGTAGGCCTTGGCCAGGGCGGCCCGGACCTCACCGGTCTCCTCGGGGTCCAGCGTCTCGGTCTGCACCCGGATGCCGTCGTCACCGATCACGGTGACCCGGGCCTCGGCCCCGGAGACCACCTCGCCGACCGCGTCGGAGCCGATGATGGTGCTGGTGTCGGAGACCTGAGAGAGCTGGAACTCCGAGCCCCCGCGGAACTCGATGCCGGGGTTCAGCCGGATCAGGGCGAGCGAGAGGATCGACAGCAGCGTCATGGCGACGGCGATCGCGTACCAGATCCGGCGCTTGCCGACGAAGGCGAAGGAGCGCTTGCCGGAGTGCAGGTCGTTACCGAAGGCGGCGAAGCTGAACATCAGGAGTTCCTCCCCGAGCCGGACGTGGTGACGTGGTCCTGGCCGGACGGACCGCCCGGATCACCGGGCTCGCCACCGTTGGCCGCGCGGGCCGCGGCGGCCCGGCGGGCCGCGATGCTCTCACCCGCAGTAGCGCCGGAGGTGGCGGCCGGCCCGGCGGTGGCGGGGGTCGGGCGCACCCGGCCCCGCCCGGCGTAGGCGTTGGGCCGGCCGAGCTGCTTGGCGCTGAACCCGGACAACGTGTGCCCTTCGGAGAAGAAGCGCGTCCGCGACAGCACGGTCACGGCGGGCTTGGTGAAGAGGAAGACGATGACGACGTCGATCAGCGTGGTCAGGCCGAGGGTGAAGGCGAACCCGCGGACACCGCCGACGGCGACCAGGTAGAGCACGATCGCGGCGACGAAGTTGACCGCGTCGGAGGCCAGGATGGTGCGCCGGGCGCGCTTCCAGCCGGCCTCGACCGCCGAGCCCAGCGGCCGGCCCTCGCGGACCTCGTCGCGGACCCGCTCGAAGTACACGATGAACGAGTCGGCGGTGATACCGATGGCCACGATCAGGCCGGTGACCCCGGCCAGGCTGAGCCGGTAGCCCTCGGTCTCGCCGAGCAGCACCACCAGGCCGTAGGTGAGGGCGGCGGCCATGCCGAGGCTGAAGATGGTGACCAGGCCCAGGGCCCGGTACTGCAGCAGCGAGTAGATCACCACCAGGATCAGGCCGATCAGGCCGGCCAGCAGACCGCGCTCCAGCTGCTCACCACCGAGCAGGGCGGAGATCTGGTTCTCGGTCTGCACCTGGAAGGAGACCGGCAGCGAGCCGAACTTCAGCTGCTGGGCCAGCAGCTGCGCCGAGTCCTGGGTGAAGTTGCCGGAGATCTCGGCCTGGCCGTTGGTGATCGCCGCGTTCGCGGTGGGGGCCGAGACGACCAGCTGGTCGAGCACGATGGCGAACTGGTTCTGCGCGCCGGTGAGCTGGATCAGCCGCTCGGTGACCTCGGCGAACTTGTCGCTGCCCTCGGAGTTGAACTCCAGGTTGACCACCCAGGCGCCGGTGGCGAAGCCCTGCTGGTTGGACTGCATGCCGGCGGTGGCGTCGGAGATGTCCGAGCCGGGAACTTCCACCGGGCCCAGGACGTATTTGTAGGTGCCGTCCTGCTCACAGGTGACCAGCGGCTTCTTCGGGTCGGAGGCCGCGCCCTGGATCTTGGCCAGGTCCTGGCAGGTCTCGGCCTGGAACTGCTCCTGCAGCTCGGGCGTGAGCTGGGCGAGGTCCGAGGCCGTGCCGGTGGAAGGATCGGTGGCCGCCGTCGCGTCGGGAGCCTCGGTGCTGCTGCTCGACGCCGAGGGCTCGCTGCTCTCCTCGGCCGCGTCGCCCTTGTCGGCTGCGTCGGCCTTGTCGGCCGAGCCCGACGGCGAGGAGGTGGGCTCCGTGGTCGGCGTGGAGTCGGCCCTCAGCGCCGACGGCACCAGAGAGTTGTTCTCGTCGCTCTTCTCGTCCGCCTTGTCGTCAGCCTTGTCGTCCGCCTTCTCCGTGGCCTTGGAGGTGGCCGAGGCAGAAGCGGAGGCCGAGGCGGACGGGGTGGCCCCGGTCTCGTCGCCCGACTCGTCACCGGTGGCGGACTCGGTCGGCGTGGTGGTGGGCATGCCCACCGCGGCCGCGACCAGGACCGGCCGGAAGTTCATCTGGGCCGACTGCTTGACCAGGTCACGGGTGGCCTGGTCGGGGTTGCCGGGCAGCGAGACGACGATGTTCTTGCCGCTCTGCGTGGTGATCTCGGCCTCGGAGACGCCCGAGCCGTTGACCCGCTGGCGGATCACGTTCACGGCCTCTTCCAGCTGCTCACCGGTCGGCGTGACGTTCTCGCCGTTGAGCGGCCGGGGCTCGAGGATGATCTCGGTGCCCCCCTCGAGGTCGAGGGCGAGCTGGGGCGTCCAGCCGCCGTCCGAGGTCACCGTGCGGACGCCGACCACGGCGTACACGACGGCCAGGATGGCGACCATGAACAGCAGTGCCCGACCTGGTCGGGAGGCGTTGCTGGATCGTGCCACGGTTGCGGGTCTCTTCTCGTTGTCCCAAGGACGGCGGATGCCGTCGCGGTCTGTCCGGCTAGCGGCCGCTGGTTCCGGGGGTGTCGTCGGCGTCGCTCGGGGGCGCCGCGTGTCCCGCCTCGGAGCGGACGTCGACCACCGGAGCGTCTTCGGTGCTCTGGACGTTCTGGATGTTCTGGCTGTTCTCGGTGCCGGCCGCCGGGTCGTCGGCGGTCACGGTCACGACCTGGGCGATGGCGCGCCGGGTCCACCGGGTGTGCACACCGGGGGCGATCTCGAGAACGACGGCCTCACCGTCGATCTCGACGACCTCGGCGTACAGACCGGAGGTGGTCATCACCCGGGTGCCGGGGGTGACCGAGTCCTGCAGCGCCATCAGCTCGCGCTGCTGCTTGCGGCCGCGGCTGACCATGAGCCAGAGCAGGACCAGCGGGACGGCCAGGATGATCAGTTCCATGTCGTCCTCCACATGGTCGGAGCTGTTCTCGTGAGTGTCACAACCGACCCATCATGCCCGACCGGCCGCCACTCGTGAGCACGCATGCTCCCACAGCAGACTGGGTGCTCTGTTCAGCCGACCCTTGACCTGGGCAGTTCGTCAGACGTCGGGATCGGGTAACGATTCCTGCACCATGCCCGAGCGACTGGTGAGCGTGCTGCCGCCGGTGCCCGCCCCCACCCAGGAGAATCCCGCGGGCGGAGTCAGGCCCAGGTGCTCCCAGGTGGCCGCGGTGGCCACGCGCCCGCGCGGGGTGCGCCCCAGCAGGCCTTCGCGCACCAGGAACGGCTCGGCCACCGTCTCTACCGTCTCGGGTTCCTCGCCGACCGCGACGGCCAGGGTGGACAGCCCCACCGGGCCCCCGCCGAAACGACGGCACAGCGCCTCCAGCACCGACCGGTCGAGCCGGTCCAGACCTCGCGCGTCGACCGCGTAGACCTCGAGCGCGGCCCGGGCGGCATCGAGGTCGAGCACCCCGTCACCGCGGACCTGCGCCCAGTCGCGCACCCGGCGCAGCAGCCGGTTGGCGATCCGGGGCGTGCCGCGCGAGCGCCCGGCGATCTCGGCCGCGCCCTCGGCGGTGAGCCGCACCCCGAGCAGTTCGGCCGACCGCCGCAGCACCCGCTCCAGCTCGGCCGGGGTGTAGAAGTCGAGATGGCCGGTGAAACCGAACCGGTCGCGCAGCGGGCCGGGCAGCATGCCGGCCCGGGTGGTGGCACCGACCAGGGTGAAAGGTGGCAGCTCGAGCGGGATCGCGGTGGCGCCGGGCCCCTTGCCGACGATCACGTCGACCCGGAAGTCCTCCATGGCGACGTAGAGCATCTCCTCCGCCGGGCGGGCCATCCGGTGGATCTCGTCGAGGAAGAGCACCTCCCCCTCGGACAGCGAGGACAGCACGGCGGCCAGGTCGCCGGCGTGCTGGATGGCCGGCCCGGAGGTGACCCGCAGCGGGGCGTTCAGCTCGTGCGCGACGATCATGGCCAGGGTGGTCTTGCCCAGCCCGGGCGGCCCGGACAGCAGCAGGTGGTCGGGCGCCGCGCCGCGCGCCTTGGCCGCGTCGAGCACCAGGCTGAGCTGCTCGCGCACCACCTGCTGGCCGACGAAGTCGCCGAGCATCTGCGGCCGCAGCGCACCCTCGATGACCCGCTCGTCGACGGTGGCCCCGGAGGCCAGCAGTTCGAGCGACTCGTCGGCGGCGGCCCGCGCGTCCTCGTTCATCAGCCCGTCCGCCCCAGCTGGCGCAGCGCGGCCCGCAGCACCTGGGCCATGTCGGGCGCCGCCCCGTTCACCTCCGGCGAGGAGGCGAGCACCGAGTCGACCGCGTCGGACGCGGCCTTGGCGGGCCAGCCCAGACCGGTGAGGGCGTCGAGCACCTGGTCGCGCCAGCCCTCGGCATCGGCCGCGGGCGCACCGGCCGCCGCCACCGTGGCCCCGGAACCGCTGGGAGCCCCCAGCTTGTCGGTGAGCTCGAGCACGATGCGCTGGGCGCCCTTACGGCCGATGCCCGGCACCTTGGTCAGCGCCGTCAGGTCCTGGTTGGCCACGGCCAGCCGCAGCCCTTCGGGGGTGTGCACCGCCAGCATGGCCAGGGCCAGCCGGGTCCCGATCCCCGAGACCGTCTGCACGATCTCGAACACGTCGCGCTCGTCCGGATCGGCGAAGCCGAACAGGGTCAGCGAGTCTTCCCGGACCACCAGGCTGGTGGCCAGTTCGGCCTCCTGCCCGGGCCGCAGCTCGGCCAGCGTGCCCGGGGTGGCCAGCACCTTCAGCCCGACCCCGCCGACCTCGAGAACCACCGAGTCCAGCCGGACGGCCGCCACCCGCCCCCGCACCGACGCGATCACCGCGAACTCCTCACCCTCCGAACATCTGTACGAGAAGGAAATCTAGCCGCTGCCACCGACAGAACCGGCCACCGGGCCCGGACGCGCCCGGACGCGCGCCCTCAGCGAGCCCGGGCCGACTTCTTCGACGCCTCGATCGCCGCCACCCAGGCCTGCTGGGCCCGGGTCGCCCCGCCGCCCGCCTTCGACACCGGCATCACCGCGGCCGTCCCGTCCCGCCACAGATGACAGATCGCCAGGGCCAGGGCGTCGGCCGCGTCGGCCGGCCGGGGCGCCTCACTGAGCTGCAGGATCCGCTGCACCATGGCCGTGACCTGGGCCTTGTCGGCCCGCCCGGACCCGGTGACCGCCGCCTTCACCTCCGACGGCGTGTGCATCACCACCGGGATGCCCCGGCGCGCCGCGGCCAGCACGGTGACCCCGGCGGCCTGCGCCGTACCCATCACCGTGGACACGTTGTTCTGGCTGAACACCCGCTCCACCGCCACCACGTCGGGCCGGACCTGGTCCATCCAGCCCTCCACCGCATCGCTGATGCCCAGCAGCCGCGAGCCCAGGTCGGTCCCGGCCGGTGTGCGGATCACGTCCACCGCCACCATCTCGGCCCGCCGCCCGGGCAGCCCGTCGACCACGCCCAGCCCGCACCGGGTCAGCCCCGGGTCCACCCCTAGAACACGCATGCAGCCACGATCACAGTCAAAACGGAACCGGGCCAGGAGCGACCCGGCCCGGTTCCCGTCGAACTCCCGCCGAGAAGGTCACTCGGCGTTCACGAGCTCCATGACCTCGTCGGACACGTCGAAGTTGGCGTAGACGTTCTGCACGTCGTCGCAGTCCTCCAGCGCGTCGATCAGCTTGAAGATCTTGCGCGCGCCCTCTTCCTCGAGCGGCACGTTCATCGACGGCACGAACTGGGCCTCGGCCGAGTCGTAGTCGATCGAGGCGTCGACCAGCGCGGTGCGCACCGCGACCAGGTCGGTCGGCTCGCTGACCACCTCGAAGACCTCGCCCTGGTCGTTGACCTCCTCGGCCCCGGCCTCGAGCACCGCCTCGAGCACGGTGTCCTCGGTCATCCCGTCGGTCTTCGGGACGATCACCACACCCTTGCGGTTGAACAGGTACGCCACGCTGCCCGGGTCGGCCATCGTGCCGTTGTTCCGGCTCATCGCGGTGCGGACCTCCATGGCGGCCCGGTTGCGGTTGTCCGAGAGGCACTCGATCAGCATCGCCACGCCGTTGGGGCCGTAGCCCTCGTACATGATCGTGACGTACTCGGCCCCACCGGTGTCGGCGCCGGAGCCGCGCTTGACCGCGCTGTCGATGTTGTTGTTCGGCACCGACGACTTCTTGGCCTTCTGGATGGCGTCGTACAGCGTCGGGTTGCCGGCCGGGTCACCACCACCCGTGCGGGCCGCGACCTCGATGTTCTTGATCAGCTTGGCGAACATCTTGCCGCGCTTGGCATCGATGACGGCCTTCTTGTGCTTGGTGGTGGCCCACTTGGAATGGCCCGACATCGGGTCGCCTCCCGTTACGCAAATCAATCAGAAACCAAAGCTCAGCGAGTCATGCTACCCATGCGCGGGGGTGACCTCGGACGTGGACGTCGCCCGGGCCGCCCGCTCGGCGCTGGCCCGGGCCCGCGGCCCGGACGAGACCACCCCGAAAACCAGGGCGAGGAGCGCGGACCCGGCCACCACCCACCAGCCGGCGTGGGCCGCGTCCAGACTGCCCCCGGCCCCGCGCGACGCCGCCGTGTAGACCGAGCCGACCACCGCCACCCCCACGGTGGTGCCGACCTGCCGGCTGGTCGAGGCCACCGCGGCGGCCAGTCCGGCCTGCGCGGGCGGCATCCCGGACACGGCCGTGCTGGTGATCGGCGCGTTGATCATGCCGAAGCCGACCCCGAACAGCACGTAGGCCACGAACAGCAGGGCCGTCGGCCGGGAGGGCTCGACGAAGGTCAGGGTCAGCGTGCCCGCGGTCATCCCGAGCCCGCCCAGCACCAGCGAGGGCCGGGTGCCGTAGCGGGCCACCATCCGGCCGGAGACCGGCGCCAGGGCCATGATCACCACCGCCATCGGCAGCAGGTACAGACCGGCCCGGAACGGGGACAGGCCCAGGTCGCCCTGCAGGTACAGGGTGTTGACGAAGAGACAGCCGCCGAACGCGGCGAAGGCGGTGAGGGCGATCAGCGTGGCCCCCGAGAACGTGCCGCTGCGGAAGAACCGCACGTCCAGAAGCGGCTCGGCGTGGCGCTTCTCGTACCTCACCAGAGCCGCTGCCGAAGCGGCGGCCACCAGCAGCAGCCCCAGCACCAGGGGTGAGTCCCAGCCCAGGTGCGGCACCTCGATCACCGCGTAGATCAGAGCGGCCAGGGCCAGCACCACCAGCACCTGCCCGACCGGGTCGAACCGGCGGGCCCGGGCGGCCCGCGACTCCGGCACGAACACCGCCGTCAGCGCGATCGCGGCCAGCCCGATCGGGATGTTGATCAGGAAGATCCAGCGCCAGCCCACGGTCTCGACCAGCAGGCCGCCCAGCACCGGCCCGAGACCGATGCTCACCCCCACCACCGCACTCCACACCCCGATCGCCCGGGCCCGTTCGCCGGGTTCGGGGAAGGCGTTGGTGACGATCGACAGCGCCACCGGGTTGAGCATCGAGGCGCCCACCCCCTGCAGCATCCGGAAGGCGATCAGCCAGCCCAGGCTGGGTGCCAGGGCACACAGCAGCGAGGCCACCACGAAGATCGCCAGGCCGGTCTGGAAGGTCCGGCGCCGGCCCAGCCGGTCCCCGGCCGAGCCGGAGAGCATCAGCAGGCTGGCCAGGACCAGCGTGTAGGAGTCGATAGCCCACTGCAGGCCCGACACGGAGGCGTCCAGGTCCTCCTGCAACGCGGGCAGCGCCACGTTCAGGACGGTGGCCTCCAGGCCGACGATCAGCAGGCTCATGCAGCAGATCAGCAGAACCAGCCGGCGGCGGCGGGGGCTCAGTTCGGTCATCAGGCTCTCGGTTCGACGCGGAAACGGTTCGTTACCCACGCTAACCAACCGCGAACCGGCGGTTCCTGTTCCGAGCCGACGATTCGGATCACACAGGTCGGATCACCCGGCCTGGATCAGACTGGGCCGGAAACCCCCGAACTGTGGACGTGGGTGCGCACCATCGCGGCGAACAGGGAGTGGACCCGGTGGTCACCGGTGATCTCCGGGTGGAACGAGGTGGCGAGCAGGTTGCCCTGCCGGACCGCGACCGCGTGACCCTCCGGAGTCCGGGCGAGCACCTCCACGCCGGCGCCGACCTTCTCCACCCACGGCGCCCGGATGAACACCGCATGCACCGGGCCGCCCTCGATCCCGGTGAAGTCCAGATCCACCTCGAAGGAGTCGACCTGACGCCCGAAGGCGTTCCGCCGGACGGTGACGTCGAGGCCCCCGAGAGTCTGCTGGCCCGGGGCGGTGTCGACCACCCGGTCGGCCAGCATGATCATCCCGGCGCAGGAGCCGTAGACGGGCACCCCGGACCCCAGCAGCTGCAGCAACGGCTCGCGCAGCCCGAAGATCCGGGTGAGCTTGTCGATGGTGGTCGACTCGCCGCCGGGCAGCACCAGACCGGACAGGCCCTCCAGCTCGGCCGGCCGGCGCACCGCCCGGGTGTGCAGCCCCTGCCCCTCGAGAACCGCCAGGTGCTCGCGGAAGTCGCCCTGGACCGCGAGCACCCCTACGACCGGAAGGCTCACCAGCCGCGCTCGGCGAGCCGGTGGGGCTGCGGGATCTCGTCCACGGTGATCCCGACCATGGCCTCGCCCAGGCCCCGCGAGACCTTGGCGATCACGTCCGGGTCGTCGTGGAAGGTGGTGGCCTTGACGATCGCCTCGGCCCGGGCCACCGGGTTGCCGGACTTGAAGATGCCCGACCCGACGAACACCCCGTCGGCGCCCAGCTGCATCATCATCGCGGCGTCGGAAGGCGTGGCGATGCCGCCGGCGGTGAACAGCACCACCGGGAGCTTGCCGGTGGCCGCGATCTGGCGCACCAGGTCCAGCGGGGCCTGCAGTTCCTTGGCCGCGACGTACAGCTCGTCCTCGCTCAGGCCGCGCAGCCGGCGCATCTCGGCGCCGATGGTGCGCATGTGGGTGGTGGCGTTGGAGACGTCACCGGTGCCGGCCTCACCCTTGGAGCGGATCATCGCCGCGCCCTCGGCGATCCGGCGCAGCGCCTCGCCCAGGTTGGTGGCGCCGCAGACGAAGGGCACCGTGAACTTCCACTTGTCGATGTGGTTGGCGTAGTCGGCCGGGGTCAGCACCTCGGACTCGTCCACGTAGTCGACGCCGAGCGACTGCAGCACCTGGGCCTCGACGAAGTGCCCGATCCGGGCCTTGGCCATCACCGGGATCGACACCGCGGCCTGGATGCCCTCGATCATCTCCGGGTCGCTCATCCGGACCACGCCGCCCTGGGCCCGGATGTCGGCGGGCACCCGCTCCAGCGCCATCACGGCCACGGCGCCGGCGTCCTCGGCGATCCGGGCCTGGTCGGGGGTGACCACGTCCATGATCACCCCGCCCTTGAGCATCTCGGCCATGCCGGTCTTGACCAGGCTGGTGCCGGTGACGGAGGGAGCGGGGCTGTCGGACACGGGAACCTCACAGACGGGAAACGAACCGGGCCGGGCGACAGGTTAGGCCGCCCTCCGGCTTTCCTCTCGGGCCAATCGCACCGCACTGGACTGCCCCGGAAGACCTCAGGCCAGGCCGTCGGGCGAGGAGTCGTCGATCTCCACCATCTGCGGCATCTGCGCCGTCCCGGCCAGCTTCGCCCAGCGCACCACGCGTTTGCGCCGCATCCGCTGGGCGTGCGAGACCGCGTCGTTGTGGAACCGGCGGGCCATCCGCACCCGTTCCCCGGCCAGGACCAGCTCGTCCAGGAGTTCGCCGGTGGCCGGGTCGGCCCGCAGCCGATTCACCCGATCGGCGTCTGGGAACGCCTGATGCAGTGCGCGGGCCAGCAGGTTCTCCCCCGCCTCGGACACCGGAGCATCCGGCGCGCGGACCATCCGGGAAGCCGCCAGCCGCAACCGTTCGCCCTCAGGCGGTCCAAGCGCCCGCGACACCTCCAGTGCCACCGCCGCCCGCCGGGCCAGTCTCGTCTCCAGGGCGGCCCGCGACGTCTCGACCCGGTGGTGCAGCCGGTCCAGCCGCGCGGCCAGGTAGGACAGGTACCAGCCGACCACGAGCAGGACCAGGACACTCAGGAGGACGACGCCCCAGGCTCCGTCGAGCCAACCAACAGCGTTGGACATCAGCTGACCTTGGGGCGCCAGCGGGCGAGCAGTCCCGTCCGCGGGTCCTCCCCCACCCGGTCGGCGCCGATCGTCACCGTCTCGTACACGTCGAAGATCTGGGCAGCCACCCGGGGCCAGTCATACCTACGCACCGCGACCGAAGCGCGAGCCGCGCGTTCCCGGGCGCCCGCCCGATCGTCCAAAAGCGAAATGATCCCGGCGGCCAGCGCGGCCGGATCTCCCGTACGGATGAGCAGACCTAGGTCACCCTCTTCGAGCACCCGCCGGAACGCCCCCAGATCACTGGCGATCACCGGCGCCCCCGCGCTCATTGCCTCTACGAGCACGATGCCGAAACTCTCGCCCCCGATGTGCGGGGCGACGTACGCATCGACCGAGCGCAGCAACGACGCCTTGGCCTCGTCGTCGAGAGCGCCGAGGAACTCGATCGATTCCCGGGCCGCCGGCTGATCGGCGAGCACCTGCAGCGCCTCTTCCGCCTCCCCGCGCCCCAGAACGAGCAAACGCGCTCCTGGATAAGAACTAAGGACGGTCGGCAGGGCAGCAGTGAGGATCTGCAGCCCCTTACGGGGTTCGTCCAGGCGTCCGAGAAAAGCCAACGTGGGACGCTTTTCGCTCCCCTGCCACTCGGGGCGGGGTTGGGCGGTTGCGAACCGGTCGACGAACACCCCGTTCGGGATCACCACCGCGTCGCCACCGACGTGGTCGACGACCGTGCGCCGCGCATCTTCGGAGACCGCGATCCGGGCCGACAGCTTCTCGAACCCCGGGCGCAGCAGCGGATAGGCCGCCTGCATCGCCCGCGAGCGCGGGTTGGAGGTGTGGAAGGTGGCCACGATCGGCCCGGTGGCGGCCCACATCGCCAGCATCGACAGGGACGGGCTGGACGGCTCGTGCACGTGCAGCACGTCGAAGTCGTTCTCCGCCAGCCAGCGCTTCACCCGCGCCGAGGCCACCGGGCCGAAGCTGATCCGGGCCACCGACCCGTTGTAGGGCAACGGGACCGCGCGCCCGGCGGAGGCGATGTACGACGGGAGCGGGGTCTCGTCGTCGGAGGGGGCCAGCACGCTGACGTGGTGCCCCTGGCCGAGAAGGTGCTCGGCCACGTCGCGGATGTGGAACTGGACGCCGCCGGGCACGTGGAAGGAGTACGGCGAGACCATGCCGATCCTCACGGCGCACGCCGGTTCGGGTCGCGGTCGGGATCCAGGTCGGCGTCGAACACCACCTGCATCATGTGCCAGTCCTCCGGGTGCTGCCGCAGCCCTTCCGACAGGGCATCGGCGCAGCTCTGGGTCATGGCGGCGATCTTCTCGGCCTTGGTCCCGGTGGCCGGGACCGGCACCGGCTCGTGCAGCTGCAGCACCAGGCCGTGTCCGCCGCCCGGCAGTTGCTCGTAGTAGGTGTTCACCGGCATCAGCGGGGCCTTGGCGGCCAGCGCGATCGCGGCCGGGCCGGGCGCCATCCGCGAGGCCTCGCCCAGGAAGGTGACCGGCACCCCGTTGCCGCTCAGGTCACGGTCGGCCAGCAGCGGCACGAACGCCCCGGCGTGCACCTTGCGCACCAGCTGCGCGGCCAGGCCGGGCTCGCCGAGCGGGAAGATCTCGATGCCGATGCTCCGGCGGTAGTTGAGGAACTCCTGGTAGACCGCCTCGGGCTTGAGCCGTTCGGCAACCGTGGTGACCTGGCGCAGGTGCACCCCGGCCCAGGCCCCGGCGTGGTCCCAGTTGCCCTGGTGGGCCAGGGCGGCGACCACCCCGCGGTCGCCCTCGAACACCCGGGCCAGCCGTTCCGGGTCGTCGACCCGGCAGGTCCGGGCCAGCCGGTCGCCGTCCCAGCCGGGCAGCAGGAAGGCGTCGCACCAGTAACGCATGTACGAGCGCATCCCCCGCCGGGTGAGCCGGCGCAGCTCGGCCGGCCCGGCGTCGGGCACGGCCCGGGCGAGATTGGTGGCGAGCCGCTGCACGGCGGCGCCGTTCCGCCACCAGACGAAGTCGGCGATCAGCTGGAACAGCGTGTAGGCCAGGCGTTCGGGCAGCAGCCGCACCACCCGCCAGGCGTACAGGTAGGCACCGGCGATCAGCCGTTCCCACATGGTCAGACCGCTTCGGTGCCGGCGACCTCGCGGGCCAGGGCCTGGCGCCGCACCATCATGATCCGCTGGAAGATGGTGATCGTGCTGCCCACCACCAGCAGGATCAGCACGCCCATGAGCAGGTAGTGAGTGACCCCGATGCCGACGAACCCGGCGGCGACCAGGGTGAACACCAGCCGCTCGGAACGTTCGGCGACGCCCACGTTGGCCTGCATGCCCAGCCCCTCGGCGCGGGCCCGGGCGTAGGACACCAGGAAGCCGAGCACCAGACAGGCCAGCGACAGAACCATCATGACGTCGTTGTCCTTCGGGCCGGCGTAGCAGAGCACCAGACCGCCGAACACCGCCGCGTCGCCGAAGCGGTCGAGCGTGGAGTCGAGGTAGGCGCCCCAGACCGAGGAGCGGCCGGACATCCGGGCCATCGTGCCGTCGATCAGGTCCGAGAACACGAAGGCCGTCACGACCATCACGCCCCAGAACAGCTCGCCACGGGGGAAGAAGGCCAGGGCGCCGAAGCACACGCCGACGGTGCCGACCAGGGTGACCACGTCGGGGCTGACGCCCCAGCTCAGCAGCAGCCGGGCGACGGGCGTGAAGATGCGGGTGAAGAGAGCCTTCGCGAATCGGTTGAGCATGGTGAGATCACTCTACCGACGCCGGAGAGGCCCAGATGTCGCTCAGGAGTCTCGAACGGTAACGGTTCAGGCGAACCAGGCGTCGGCCAGCTTCCGGCGGGTGTCGGCCAGCAGTTCGGGCAGGGCCTTGGTGCGGGCGATCACCGGCAGGAAGTTGGCGTCGCCGCCCCAGCGCGGCACCACGTGCTGGTGCAGGTGGGCGGCGATCCCGGCGCCGGCCACGGCCCCCTGGTTCATGCCCAGGTTGAATCCGTGCGGGGCGGAGACCGCGCGGATCACCGTCATCGCGCGCTGGGTCATGGTGGCGACCTCGACGGTCTCCGCCTCGGTGAGGTCGGTGTAGTCGGCCACGTGCCGGTAGGGGCAGACCAGGACGTGACCGGGGTTGTACGGGAACAGGTTGAGCACGGCGAAGGCGTGCTCGCCGCGGGCCACGACCAGACTCTCCTCGTCGGAGACCTGCGGGGCGCGGCAGAACGGGCAGTCCTCCCCCGGCGCCGACGTCTTCGGCTTCTCCTCACCGCTGATGTAGACCATGCGGTGCGGCGTCCAGAGCCGCTCGAACCCGTCCGGCTCGCCGCCCATCGTGTCCGAGACCTCGTACCCGTTGCTCACCTGCCGGAGTCTAGGGCTTCGGCCCGCTGGCTACTCTTACCCGGTGAACGGGCCGAGAACGACGCAACCCACGCCTGGTCCCGAGCCCGAGGTGATCCGGCTCGGCCGGCCGGCCAAGGCCCTGCTGGCGACCACCCTGGCCGTGGTCAGCGCGCTCTTCCTGGGCGGCACCTTCGTCGGCACCGACGCCTGGTGGCCCTTCGCCCCGTGGAAGATGTACTCCACCTCCACCGCCCCCTCCGGTCCGGTCGGCTCCACCCGCATCGAGATCCAGGAGAACGGCTCCGGCCCGTGGCAGCCGGCCTCCCTGCACCCCGACACCGTGGGCCTGAACCGGGCCGAGGTGGAGGGCCGGATGCCGCTGATCCAGCAGGACCCCTCGGTCCTGGGCACCCTGCTCGAGAGCCACGCCGAACTGCAGCCGGACGCCCCGCGCTGGACGGCGATCCGGATCGTGCGCAGCGACGTGCTGCTGGAGAACGGCCGGCGCACCGGTGAGACCCGCGACACCACCCTGGCGGTCTGGCCCGAATCGGCCCGCACGGCCGAGGACGACGCGCCCCGCATCATCACCGGGGACGCGCAGTGAACCGGCTGAGCGCGTGGCTGTTCACCCCGGTCCCGCTGGCCCGGGTGGCCCTGTTCCGCCGCTTCGTCTACGCGTTCGTCATCGTCGACGTGCTGCTCCTGCACACCTCCGGCTTCCGGCACGGCTGGGCCGACCCGGTCTGGTACCAGCCGCTGATCATGGGCGAGTGGCTGAACATCCCGGCCGCGGACGTGGCCCAGGTGATGATCCTGAAGTGGGGCACGGTGGCCGCCGCCGCCCTCGCCCTGACCGGCCGGTTCCCCCGGCTCACCGGGCTGCTCGTGGCGGTGGGCTGGATCTGGTACCAGTACGTGGCCTTCGCCTACGGCAAGGTCGACCACGACCGCGGCGACTTCGTGGTCGCCCTGGCCGTGCTGCCGCTGATCGGGCTGGCCGCCGCCACCGACCACCGGCGCAGCGAGAGCGCCGGCTTCGCGTTCCGGGCGATGCAGCTCGCGGCCATCGCCACCTACTTCCTGTCGGCCTGGGCGAAGGTCCGCTTCGGCGGCTGGGACTGGGTGAACTCGGCCACGATCACCCGGGCGGTGATCCGGCGCGGCACCTTCCTGGGCGACTGGCTGCTGCACATCCCGTGGAGCCTGCACGCCTTCCAGTGGGTGCTGTTCAGCGCCGAGATGCTGTCCCCGGTGATCTTCTTCGTCGGGGAGAAGTGGCGGCGCCGGATGGTGGCGGCCTGGTTCGTCTTCCACGCGGCCACCTACTCGGTGATCACCATCGCGTTCTGGCCGCACCTGATCATGATGCTGGCCTTCCTCCCGCTGGAGGAGTACCGCGACCAGGTGATGTCCAGGTGGGCCCGGCGCAGAGGCCGGGCCCGCCTACGAGCTACCCCTTGAGCCCGAGCGACTCCAGCAGTGAGCGCACCTTGGTGGCGAACGCCTCGTCTCGGGCCATCGCGGTGGCCACGGCGTGCTGCACCCGGTCGCGGGCCCACCCGGAGGGGCCCTCCGGCGTGTGCGCCTCGGCGTCGAACTCCGCCATGTAACGACGGGTCCCCTTGGCGCCGGAGAGCTTCCCGGCGACCAGGTCGTGCAGCTCCTGAGCCGTGGGACCGGGTTTCGTGTCGGGCGACCCGAGCACACCGATGACAACGTCCGCACCCAGCACTGTGCCTCCTCGTTAAGGCGTTACCTGTTTCCCTATCGAGCGGCTCGGAGGCGGCTCGGGTCAAGGGCACAGGCGGCAAGTTCCGCCGAACGAGGGAATCGGTACAGCCGGAAAAGAGGCAGCTACAGCAGGTTGCGCAGCTTCTCGGCGAAGACCGGGTCACGGGCGATCGCGGTGGCCACGAGGTGCTGCACCCGGTCGCGGGTCCAGCCGGACGGTCCCCGCGGGGTCCGCACCTCGGCCTCGAAGTCGGCCAGGTACTTCGAGCCCGCGAGCTTCCCGGCTACCAGGTCGTGCAACGCGTCGAGCTGCTGGTCCCGCCCGGGCCCCCAGTTACGCAGTCTGGCGACGACAACATCCGCACCCATCGTTGGGCCTCCCGTTCGGCTGAAAGACGGTCCAGGAGCTAGAACCGCCGATCGATCTCCCTATTCAGGTGGGGAGTGACGTACGTCGCAAGGCCGACACACGTGCGGTGCGCCGAGCGGTCGCTAAGCGCGGACCTGGTGCACCCCGCCGGTGGCCCGGCCCAGCCGGCCCAGGGCCCGGCCGAGCCCTCGCCGCTCGCGCGTGTGCCGCCCGGTCGAGGGGGCCGGGGTCGGCTCGGCCCGCACGATGGACAGGCTGCTGACCTCGTCGGCCCCGGAAATGAGCCAGGGCCCGAGGCGGTTCAGGACGTCCTTCACCCGGACCTCCCACGACCCCTCCAGGGTGCCGCTGACGTCGAGCGGGCTCAGGCCGTCCACCAGCTCCCGGGCGAGCTGCCCCCGGTCGGCGGCCAGCAGATCGGCGACCCGCACGGCCGGAGTCAGGATGTAGGCCAGCCGCTCCCCCGTGCGCGGCTCCTGCCCGTAGAGCACCAGCAGCCCGCCCGGCATGCCCTCACCGCCGATGCGCACCACGGCCAGGTCGAAGCGGCTGGTCCCCTCCCGCAGGCTCTTGCCCACGGCCCGCACGGCCGCCACCGCCCGCTCGCGCCGGGCCTGGTCGTGCGGCTGCTCGGCCAGGGCACTCACCGCCCAGCGCGCGGGCGCGGCGGTGACCAGGCGCTCCAGGTCGATGGCCACGTCCAGCCGGAACGTGAGATCACTGCTGCGGACCTGGAACTCGTCGACCTGGACATCGCGTACCCGCGTCTCACCGTCAACCCCGAGCACAGCGTCCTCCTGACCGTAGGTGATCTCCTGGTCACCATGAGGCACTCAGTGCCCCGGAGGGGTCAAGGACGATGCAGCGTCACTGCCATAGGCAGCGATCAGGCCTTCGGAGGGCCCGCCGGGGGCATTGCGCAGGCCGGCGTACCCCCGGGCAGACGGTGCCGGTTCCGGGCCACCCAGCGGTAGATCACCCCGGCCAGCTGACGCACGCCGGGCAGCTCGATCACGTAACCGGCCGGGCGGGCCCACGGCCGAGAAGCCTTGAGCAGCCGGGCCACCGCCAGCTCGGCGGCGTAGACGTTGCCCTCGGCGTCGACGTACTGCAGCGCCTCGACGCACGCCTCGACGCTCAGCCCGTAGGCGGCCAGGTCGAGCCGTTGCCACGGTTCCACCGCCGCCGGAGGCTTCAGGTAGCCGGTGACCACCCCGGCCAGCTTGGTGCAGATTCCGCAGTCGCCGTCGAAGACCAGCACGGGACGGGGAGACGGGAGATCGGGCTGCGGCATAGGCCCTAGATTACTGGCGTGCCCAGTACAGCCGAACAGCCGCCGGTGAAACGGCTCTCCACCCGTAGCCGAGCCTGGCGGGCCGTGGCCCTCACCGTGGGCACACTGCTGATCGCCAACGGTTCGGTGTTCGGCAACGACGTACACTGGCCGTTCGCGCCTATGAGCCAGTTCGCCTTCCGGGTGGGCACGAACGACGCGATCCGCGCCACCTTCCTGGCCGCCGTCGACTCCGAGGGCATGTTGCAGCGGGTGGCGCTGAGCACCAACAACATCGGTATCGCCCGGGCCGAGGTGGAAGGACAGCAGACCCGGTTCGTGCGCGAGCCGGAGTTGCTGTCCACCCTGGCCGCCAACTACGCCGAGCGGCACCCGGACGCTCCGGAACTGACCCAGCTCTGGCTTTGCCAGGAGGTCACCGAGCTGCGTAACGGCCGCGACGTGGGCACCAGCCAGGAGACCATCGTCGGCTGGCCGGCCAACACCCTGGTACCGGAGTCACTGCCGCCGTCGGGTGCCCCGGCCGACGCGGCGAAGGTCCCGGTCGATCTGCGGGCCCCCGAGAACAGCCAGGAGAACACCGGCGAGAACACCGGTGAGAGTGGTCAGGAAGGCCGCAAATGAGTACGCAGACGGCCGTCACCGAGGCCCCCGCCCGCGAATCCGCCCTGCGCAGATGGGTCTTCGAGCCACTCCCCCTGGCCCGGGTGGCCGTGCTGCGGGTGTTCGTGTACCTGTTCGTGGTCTACGACATGTTCTTCGTGGTCGCCGACCCGCCCGCGCTCTCCCGCAACTCGGACCTGCTCTACCGGCCGATCGACCTGCGCGAGATCCTGCACCTGCCCACCCCGTTCCCCGGATACGTCTACACGTTGCGGGTTCTGGTGATCCTGGGCTGCCTGCTGATGGTCCTCAGCGCGTTCCGCCGGATCCCCGCCTGGCTGACGCTCACGGCCGGGCTGCTGGTGGCGGCGGCGTTCACCGACTGGGTCTCGGTGGGGATGTCCTACAGCAAGATCGACCACGACCACTTCCCGCTGATCGCCGCGCTCTGGCTGCTGCCCACCGTGGGCGCGGCTCGGGCGAACGACCGCCGGACCCGCTCCGAGGCGGCCGGCTGGGCCCTGCTGGCGATCCAGATCGCCTGCGTGGCCACGTACTTCCTGTCCACCGTGGCGAAGATCCGTTTCGGTGGCTGGGACTGGGTCACCGGATCCACCTTCGCCTGGGCGATGACCCGGCGCGGAACCGGTCTGGGCCGGGCGATGCTCGAGCCGCCGTGGATCCTGACCGCGTCACAGTTCCTGATCTTCGCCGTGGAACTGCTCTCCCCGCTGCTGCTGGTGGCCCGGGGCCGGCTGCGTTACCTGATGATCCTCGGCTTCATGCTCTTCCACCTGAGCACGTACCTGACCCTGAAGATCCACTTCCTGCCGCTGGTGGTCTGCCTCCTGGCCTTCCTGCCGCTGGAGAAGCTGGTCCGCAAAAGCAACCACTGACAAGACTGAGGACGTCCGCGGAGGCTCCGCGGACGTCCTCAGTTTGGTGGTTCTAGACCTGCGCGCGGGTGCGGATCGCCTCGGTGATCCGCTCGATCGCCGCCTCGACCGGCACGCCGTTGTCCTGCGAGCCGTCACGGAAGCGGAACGAGACCGCCCCCTTGGCCACGTCGTCGTCGCCCACGATCAGCATGAAGGGCACCTTCTGCTTGGTGTGGGTGCGGATCTTCTTGGGCATCCGGTCGTCCGAGTCGTCGACCTCCACCCGCACGCCGGCCGCGCGCAGCTTCGCCGCGACCTCGTTCAGGTAGGGCACGTGCTCGTCGGTGACCGGGATGCCGACCGCCTGGACCGGGGCCAGCCAGGGAGGGAAGGCGCCGGCGTAGTGCTCGACCAGGACCCCGAAGAACCGCTCGAGAGAACCGAACTTGGCCGAGTGGATCATCACCGGCTGCTGCCGGGTGCCGTCGGCGGCGGCGAACTCCAGACCGAAGCCCTTGGGCTGGTTGAAGTCGTACTGGATGGTGGACATCTGCCAGGTGCGGCCGATCGCGTCCTTGGCCTGCACCGAGATCTTCGGCCCGTAGAACGCGGCGCCGCCCGGGTCGGGCACCAGCTCGGCGCCGGACTCCTCGGCCACCTGGCGCAGCACCTCGGTGGCCTTGGCCCAGTCCTCGTCGGAGCCGACGAACTTGTCCTTCTTCGCCGGGTCGTCGGAGCGGGTGGACAGCTCGAGGTAGTAGTCGCTCAGGCCGAAGTCGCTGAGCAGACCGGTGACGAACTTGAGCAGGTGCCGGATCTCGTCGGGGGCCTGCTCGGGGGTGACGTAGCTGTGCGAGTCGTCCTGGGTCAGACCGCGCACGCGGGTGAGACCGTGCACCACGCCGGACTTCTCGTAGCGGTAGACCGAGCCGAACTCGAACAGGCGCAGCGGCAGCTCACGGTAGGACCGCCCGCGCGACCTGAAGATCAGGTTGTGCATCGGGCAGTTCATCGCCTTGAGGTAGTACTGGCTGTTCTCCAGGTCCATCGGCGGGAACATGGTGTCGGCGTAGTACGGCAGGTGCCCCGAGGTCTCGAACAGCTGGCCCTTGGAGATGTGCGGGGTGCCGACGTAGGAGAAGCCCTCCTCGATGTGCCGCTGCCGGACGTAGTCCTCCATCACTCGCTTGATCACGCCGCCCTTGGGGTGGAACACCACCAGGCCGGAGCCGATCTCGTCGGGGAAGCTGAACAGGTCCAGCTCGGTGCCGAGCTTGCGGTGGTCGCGGCGCTCGGCCTCGGCGAGGCGCTCCAGGTAGGCCTTCAGCTCGTCCTTGGTGGCCCAGGCGGTGCCGTAGATGCGCTGCAGCTGCGGGTTCTTCTCGCTGCCGCGCCAGTAGGCGGCGGCCGAGCGCATCAGCTGGAAGCCGTTGGCGATCAGCCGGGTGCTGGGCACGTGCGGCCCCCGGCACAGGTCCTTCCAGGCCACCTCGCCCTTGCGGTTGAGGTTGTCGTAGATGGTCAGCTCACCGGCGCCGACCTCGACGTCGGCGCCCTCGGCGTCGCTGTTGCCGCCCTTGAGACCGATCAGCTCGAGCTTGTACGGCTCATCGGCCAGCTCGGCCCGGGCCTCGTCGTCGGTGACCACGCGGCGGCGGAAGGTCTGGCCCTCCTTGATGATCCGCTGCATGGCCTTGTCGAGGGCCTTCAGGTCTTCCGGGGTGAACGGCTTCTCCACGTCGAAGTCGTAGTAGAAGCCGTCGCGGATCGGCGGCCCGATCCCGAGCTTGGCCTCCTTGAAGGTCTCCTGCACGGCCTGGGCCAGCACGTGGGCGGCGGAGTGGCGGAGCACGGCCAGGCCCTCCGGGTCGGCCGCGGTGACCGGCTCGACCTCGTCGCCGGCGGCCAGCTCGTGGGTGAGGTCGCGCAGCTCGCCGTTGACCCGGGCGACCAGCACGGCACGGTCGTCGGCGAACAGGTCCGCGGCCGTGGTTCCCGCGGCGACCTCCCGCGGTGAACCGGATACGGACACGGTGACCTGGGCTGACACGGTGACTCCTCGAAGACTCGTCGATGTGCTCGCAGAAAGAGCAGCGGACCCGATGCTACCGAGAGGCCGGGCCCCGCTGCCCCCGGGTTTCCGCCGTGTCCACTCCTGTCCACTCAGATCCACTCAGGTCCACTCAGGTCCGGTCTCTGCTCAGGGGGAGAGCCCGATCTGCCGATACCGAGCGCGTGGATGAACTGGTGGGGCAGCCGGGCAGCAGGGGGTCGCAGATCGAGGCCGCTCACCGGGAGCAGACCCGGGTCGAGGCGGTGCACGCGCTGGGCCTGCTCGAGGCGCCGGTCTCGGACGGGATCGGCAAGGTGGTCTCGCTGGCCGCCGAGCTGTGCGACAGCCCGAACGCCACGATCAACATCGTGGACGAGGAGTGGCTGCACTCGATCGCCTCGGTCGGCGAGCCGATGGGCCGGTTCCCCCGCGAGGACATCCCCTGCGACCTGGTGGTGCGCTCCGGCGAGGAACTGGTCGTGGAGGACGCCTCCCAGGTCCCGGACCTGGCCCGCAGCCCGATGATGGACGGCACCCTGGGCCGGATCGGGTTCTACGCCTCGGTGCCGCTGCGTACCGTGACCGGCCACGTGGTGGGCACCCTCTGCGCCTGGGACGAGCAGCCGCACCCGGTCGGCGACGGCCAGGTGAAGATGCTGCGGATCCTGGCCGACCACGCGATCGGCATCGTGCAGATGGGCGACGCGCTGGACCGGGCCCGGCACGCCACCGAGCGGCTGGCCCAGCAGTCGATGCACGCCAACGAGATCCTCGAGACCACGCCGGACCCGTTCTACTCCTGCGACGAGCAGGGCCGGATCACCTACTGGAACAGCGCGGCCGAGCAGACCTTCGGCTGGCCGCGGGACGAGGCGGTGGGCGCCGACCTGGTCGAGCTGCTGGTGCCGCCGCCGGACCGGGCGATGATCACCAGCCGGCTCTCGCAGGGTCCGGCCGACGACGCCGCGGGCCTCGCGAAGGTCGAACGGGGGTCGCTGGTCTGCAAGGACGGCACCCAGAAGCTGGTCGACTACCAGATCTGGGCGTCCCGCCACGTACCCGGCCGGCACGTCTTCGCCCGCGACGTGACCCGCCACGAGACGGCCGAGAAGGCCCGCCGGTCGGCCGAGGAGCTGTTCGCGGCGGCCTTCCACCACGCTTCCGACGGCATCGCGGTGCTCGCCGTCTCCGGGCCCGAGGCCGGACGCATCGTGCGGGTGAACCCCGCCGCCAAGACCCTCACCGGGCGGTCCGAACTGGTCGGGCTCACGCTGGCCGACGTGCTCGGGGGGCCCGGAGCCACTCCGCAGTCCACCCCCAACCGCCGGCAGCTGACCGACGCCCCGGCCCACCCGGGGGATCCCGCCCAGCAGGCGCGGCACCAGTCCCTGATCCAGGACATCGCCCTGCTGGTCTCCGAACCAGCGGGCACCTTCGCCAACGACACGCTGGAGCACACCACCCGGATGCCGGTGGGCACCGGGCACATCTTCATCCACCTCGTGGTCACCCTGACCCGGGACGACCAGGACCGCCCGGAGCACATCCTGGTGCAGATGCGCGACGTGACCGCCCGGCAGGCCCACGAGCAGTGGCGGGTGCGCCAGACCCAGACCGACTCGCTCACCGGGCTGGGCAACCGGCTGGCCATGAAGGAGCAGCTGACCGAGGAGATCGGGGCGCTGCGGGCGCCCGGCTCCGGCCTGGGCGTGCTGATGATCGACCTGGACAACTTCCGGGCCGTCAACGAGCGGCTCGGCCGCCCGGCCGGCGACGACCTGCTCTGCCGGATGGCCACCGCTCTGGTCGGCGCGGTCCCGCTGGACGCGTACGCGGCCCGGGTCGGCGGTGACGAGTTCGTGGTGCTGGCCCCCAGCCCCTCGCTGGAGGCGGTGCAGGAACTGGCCGGGCAGGTCTCCGGGGCGCTGACCGAGACGGCGTCCTACTTCGGCGACCGCCTGCAGGTGGAGGTCGGGGCCAGCATCGGGCTGGCGTTCACGCAGAGCCCGGACAGCGATCCGGAGGACCTGCTGATGCGCGCCGACCAGGCGATGTACGAGAACAAGCGGATGCGGCGCTTCGCCGGGCCCAGGGACAAGGGCGAGCCGGCTCCCCTCTACGCAGTGCCCGCTCCGCGTGACACCGAGCCGATCGTCTATCCCCCGCCGACCCCGGCACCCCGTCACATACCCTGACTCAGGTGACAGCCTGGTCGGACCACGTCATCTGGTGGCAGCTCCACCCCCTCACCTTCACCGGCGCCCCGTCGACCGCCACTGGCGAGCCGGGGCCCGGGCTGGCCCGGATCACCCCCTGGCTCGACTACCTGATCGACCTGGGCGCCAACGGCCTGCTGCTCGGGCCGGTCTTCGCCAGCCAGACGCACGGCTACGACACGGTCGACCACTTCCGGATCGACCCGCGGCTCGGGCAGCTGCAGGACTGGGAGAGGCTGGTCGGGGACTGCCGCGAGCGGGGCGTGATGCTGCTGCTGGACGGGGTCTTCAACCATGTCGGCCGCGACTTCCCGCAGTTCCGCGACGTTCTCGAGCACCGCGGCGACTCGCAGTACCGCGACTGGTTCCACCTCGACCTGACCGCCACCGACGCCCCGGACGGTTTCGCCTACCGCGACTTCGAGGGCCACTCCCACCTGGTGGCGCTCAACCACGAGAACCCGGACGTGCAGCGGTACGTGGCCGACGTGATGCGGTTCTGGCTCGACCGGGGCGCCAACGGCTGGCGTCTGGACGCGGCCTACGCGGTGCCCACCTCGTTCTGGCGGGCCGTGATCGGCGAGGTCCGCACCTCGCACCCGCAGGCCTGGTTCCTCGGAGAGGTGATCCACGGCGACTACGCGCAGATCGCCGCCGACGCCGAGCTCGACTCGGTCACCCAGTACGAGCTCTGGAAGGCGTTGTGGAGCAGCCTGAACGACGCCAACCTCTGGGAACTGGCCTGGGCCCTGGAGCGTCACGGCGAGTTCGCGGCCCGCTTCACGCCCCAGATCTTCGCCGGCAATCACGACGTCACCCGCATCGCCAGCCGTCTGGAAGACCCGCGTCATCTGGGCCACGTCCTGGCCGTGCTGTTCACCGTGGCCGGGGTGCCCAGCATCTACGCCGGTGATGAGCAGGCCTTCCGCGGTGTGAAGTACGAGCGGGCCGACGGGGACGCGGAGATCCGGCCCGAGTTCCCTGCCACCCCGGCCGAGCTGTCCGAGCTCGGCCGCCCGGTGTACCGGCTGCACCAGGAGCTGATCGGCCTGCGCCGGCGGCACGCCTGGCTGGTCCGCGCCGGGTTCCGCCAGCTGCACCTGGCCAACGAGACGCTGGCCTACGAGGCGGTGAACCCGGACGGCGGTCCCGGACTCGTCGTCCTGCTGAACCTTTCGGACCAGCCCTACACCTTCGACCTCGACCGGCCGGTCCGGCGGCGGGTCGAGGTCGAGGCGCACGGCTGGCGCGTGCTCGAGGACTAGAGGCCGTTGCGCCAGCCGCCCGGATCGACCCCGCCCGGGATCGGCCCGCCCGCCTCGTAGGGTTCACGGGTGAACACGAAGGTGCCGATGTCGAGGGCGGTCACCCGGCCTTCGGCGTCGCGCACCGGGCGCAGCCGCTCCCCCTCGTGATACCCGTCCTGCCCCACCCAGTACCCGTCGTCGTCGCGCCGGAACAGCCCGGAGCGCCCGCTGCGCCCCAGCACGACGAGTTCGAGACCGGCGCTGCTGAGCCGCACCGCCATCGCGCTCGAACCCCAGTACCAGGGCCCCACCAGCGACAGGGCCTCCTCGTCGACCTGTGACAGCGGCGCCCAGACCGGCCCGGCCCAGGGCTCGTGCTCGCGCATCACGTCGAGCAGCGTCATCGCCAGCGTGCCGGTGCTGTCACCGGTCGTGGCGTTGCCGAGGACCACGACCCCGGTCTGCTGGGCCGGCTCGACGAACAGGGCAGCCACGAAGCCGGGCATCGAGCCGCCGTGCCCGACCACGGCCCCGTCCGGCCGCCCGAAGTTGAACAGGCCCAACCCGAATCCCCGGCGGCCGCCACCGACGTCCACCCCGGTCGGCCGGATCATCTCGGAGAGGGTCCGGGCGTCCACCACACCGGACGCCTGGTCGCCCAGCAGCAGCCCGGCCCAGCGTCCCAGATCCTCCACCGTGGACCACAACTGACCGGCGGGGGCGCCCACGCCGGTGTCGTGGGCGGGTTCCGGCAGAACCAGGTCGGCCCACGGGTGAACGGCCCATCCCGCAGCCGCGCCCGGGCCGGGGTGGTAGGTCGTGCGGCTCATCCCGAGCGGGTCCAGGACCTCCTCGCGCAGGACGTCCCACCAGGGGCGTCCCCGCAGCCGGGCCACCAGTTCCCCCAGCACGGCGTAACCCAGGTTCGAGTAGTGGAACTGGCGCCCGGCCGAGAACAGCACGTCCTCACGGCGCAGCCGGTCCACGAACTCCGCCCACGCGACCCCGGCCACCCGCTCCCACCACTCGCCCGGCAGCTCGGCCCGCAGCCCGGCCTCGTGGGCGAGCAACTGCCCGATCGTCCGCTCCCCGAAGGGCACCTCGGGCAGATGGTCACCGATCGGGTCGTCCAGCGTGAGCAGCTTCTCGTCGCGCAGCCGGAGTACCGCCACCGCCGTCATGGTCTTGGTGATCGACCCGATCCGGTACTGCGTGCCGGAACCGGGCACCGCCCCGTCCACCGTTCCCCGGCCGCCGCTCCAGAGAAGCCGACCGCCCCGGGTGACCCCGGCCACCAGGCTCGGGTACCGGCCCTCGCGCTGCAGGCGGGCCAGTTCGGCGGTCAGCCGGCGGGCGGTGGCCGACCCGATCGTCTCGTCCCCAGTCATCCCAGGATTAAAGCCCACACCAGCACCTACAGATGTCAGCCTCGGGCGATCCGGCGCACCATGGTGGCTGAACCCTCCAGACCGTCACACCGCCGTGCGTCTTCGGGAGGCCCTGGTGTATCAGCAGGAAACGGCTCCGCTGGGCGACAGTCTCGCCTGGTCGGCCCTGTTCGCCGCGATCCCTCTGCTCGTGCTGTTCGTCCTGCTCGGGGTGTTCCGGGTCAGAGCCTGGCTGGCCGCGGTCACCGGTCTGGTGCTCGCGCTGCTGGTCGCGCTCGTGGTCTGGTCGATGCCCGCCGACCAGGCCTTCCTGGCGGCCACCGAGGGGGCGGCGTTCGGCCTCTTCCCGGTGATGTGGATCGTGATCAACGCCATCTGGGTGTACGAGCTGACCCGCCGCTCGGGGCATTTCGACGTGCTGCAGCGCACGTTCACCAACATCAGCCCGGACATCCGGATCCAGGGTGTGATCATCGCCTTCTGTTTCGGCGCGCTGCTGGAGGCCCTGGCCGGTTTCGGGGCGCCGGTGGCGATCTGCTCGGTGATGCTGGTGGCGATCGGCCTGACCCCGATCAAGGCGGCCACCACGGCACTGGTGGCGAACACCGCGCCGGTGGCCTGGGGTGCGGTGGCGACCCCGGTGATCACTCTGGCCCAGGTCTCCGGGCTGCCGCTGCGCGACGTCAGCGCGATGACCGGGCGGCAGGTGCCGTTGCTCGCCCTGCTCGTGCCGTTCCTGCTGCTCTACCTGCTCGACGGCCGTAAGGGCCTGCGCGAGGTCTGGCCGCTGGCGGGCGTTGTCGCGCTCACGTTCTCCGGGGCCCAGTTCGCCGTGTCCAACTACGGCCCGGTCGAGCTCACCGACATCGTCGCGGCGCTGGCCGCCGCCGCGGCCGCCCTGGCGTTCCTGCGCACCTGGTCGCCCGCCACGATCCAGACCACGATGGACGACGATCGGGGCACCGAGAGCCGCACCGTCGCCTCCGGTGAGGCGACAGATCGAACAGAGGACGAGCGTCCGTCCACTTTGGCGGTCCAAGACCCTCACGACGACCGCCGTGACCGCTACCTGGCCTTCGCCCCCTACGCGATCGTGATCGCGTTGTTCAGCATCGTCGCGATTCCCGCGGTCAAGGAACAGCTTTCGAAGACCACGGTCACATTCGGCTGGCCCGGTCTGGACATCGTCCGGCCGGACGGTTCCGAACTGGCCCTGACCACCTTCAAGTTCGACTGGCTGGTCTCCGGCGGAACCGTGCTGCTGCTCACCGGGGTGCTCACCGGGCTGGTGCTCAGGCTCGGGATCGGTGACTGGGTGGCCTGTTACGGCAAGGTCCTGGTTCAGCTGCGCACGGCGATCCTGACCGTGGTGGCCGTGCTGGGCATCGCCTACGTGATGAACACCTCCGGCATGACGGTCACGCTGGCGGCCTGGCTGGCCGGGGCCGGAAGCCTTTTCGCGCTGCTGTCGCCGCTGCTGGGCTGGTTCGGCACCGCGGTCACCGGCTCCGACACCTCGTCCAACTCGCTGTTCGGGGCCCTGCAGGTGAGCGCGGCGGCCGAGACCGGTCTGGATCCGGTGCTGCTGGCCGCCTCGAACGGCTCGGGCGGGGTCCTCGGCAAGATGGTCAGCCCACAGAACCTGGCGATCGGGGCGGCCGCGGTGGGCCTGGCCGGACGGGAGGGCGAGCTGTTCCGCTCGGTTCTGCGGGCCACGCTGATCCTTCTGCCGGTAATGTGCCTGATCGTGGTGCTTCAGGCCTCACCGGTGCTCAGCTGGATGGTGCCCTGAGGTCCGCAGGCCGGCCAGGAGACTCAGGATGGAGCAGGCATGAGTGAGTACCAGGGGATCCGGGCGATCGTCACCGGTGGCGCCTCCGGCATCGGCCGGGCCACCGCGCTGGAACTGCAGTCCCGCGGTGCGAAGGTGGCCGCGCTCGACCTGAACCAGGGCGCCGACGAGGGCATCGCCCAGATCGTCTGCGACGTCTCCGACCAGGCCTCCGCCGAGGACGCGGTGACGAAGGCCGCGGTGCTGCTGGGTGGCATCGACGTGGTGGTGAACAACGCCGGGATCGGCGCGCGCGGCACCATCGAGGACACCCCCGACGAGACCTTCCTGGCCCTGCTGAACGTGAACGTCCTGGGCGCGGTCCGGATCACCCGCGCCGCCCTGCCCTGGCTGCGGCAGTCGAAGTCGCCCGTGGTGGTGAACACCTGCTCGATCGCCGCCTGGACCGGGCTGGAACAGCGGGCCGCCTACAGCACGTCCAAGGGCGCCCTGCAGGCCCTGACCCTGGCGATGGCCACCGACCACGTGCGCGAGGGCATCCGGGTGAACTGCGTGCAGCCCGGCACCGCCGACACTCCCTGGGTGCAGCGCCTTCTCGACTCGGCCGAGAACCCGGACGCCGAGCGAGCGGCGCTGGACGCCCGGCAGCCGATGGGCCGGCTGATCTCGGCCGACGAGGTGGCCCACGCCATCTGCTACCTGGCCAGCCCCCGAGCCGGTTCCACCACCGGTACGCTCCTGGCCGTCGACGGTGGATCGCACGCTCTACGGCCGATTCCCCGGTAGTCGCAGTGCTTTCCCTCCGAGCGAAGCTGGGCCCGATCGGCTTCGCTTACACCTGCGCCGCCCCGGACACCGAGCAGACCGTGGAAACCGCCTGGAACCTGGGAGTCCGCTCCTTCGACACCGCGCCGCACCACGAGCTCGGGCTGGCCGAGAAGCGGCTGGGGGCAGTACTGGCGCAGTATCCCCGTGACGAGTACGTGCTTTCGTGCGAGGTCGGGCGGCGGCTCGTGCCTGCCACCCGGACCTTCTCCCTGGAGCACGGCCGCGAACCCGGCCAGAACCTTCGCCTGGTCAGGGACTTCAGCCAGGACGGGGTGCTGCGCGCGATCGAGGAGAGTCTGCACCGGCTCGGCACCGACCGGCTGGACATCGTGTATCTGCCCGATCCGGACGAGGACTGGGAACGGGCGCTGAAGCAGGCCGCGCCCACGCTGGCCGAACTGCGCGACCAGGGCACGATCGGGGCCTTCGGGGTGGGGACGAGCCGGCCGGCCGTGCTCAGCTGGTTCGTCCAGGAGAGCTCCGCCGACATCGTCCGGGCCGACTCGTCGGCCGTCTCCCGACTCCTCCCCATCGTTCGCCGAGGCGACCTGACCATGGTGGCCACAGGCGTCCTCAAATCTGATTTCCCCGCCACATCTGATTTGCCCGCCGCGGTGTGCCAGGCGCACGGCGTCACCCCGCTCGAGGCCGCGATCGCCCGACCCTTGCGATTTCCCGAGGTGGCCGGCGTGCTGCTCGAGATGCGCAGTGCCCGGGAGGTGACCGAGAACGTCCGGGCGGCCTCGGCCCGGGTGCCCGAGGCGTTGTGGAAAGCCCTGGCCGAGGAGGGAACGGCCGACAAGGGGTAGGTTTCCGCGAACGACGAAACACGCGGAAAGGCGGGCACAGTGGATCGGGTGGCTCCGGGCGGACGCAGTCTGCGGTCGATCGACGACGTTCTGCGCATGCTGGACGAGGCGTTCCCCACTTCGAACGGCCGCTGGACGGGCAATACCGACGGCGCCTGGTGGGACGGCTTCTACAGCGATCGCGAGCGTCCGGTGCCCTTCTTCGCCGAGAAGCCCGACGAGAACCTGGCCGACTACCTGGGCCGCGGTCTGGTCCGGCCGGGCCGGGCCCTGGACCTCGGCTGCGGGCCCGGCCGGAACGCGTTGTTCCTGGCCACGAACGGTTTCTCGGTAGACGCGATCGACCTCTCGGCGGAGGCGATCGCCTGGGCGCGGGAGCGGGCGTCCACCCGCGACCTGGACGTCACCTTCCACCAGGGGGACGCCTTCCAGGACGGGGGTGCCGTCCTCACCGGCCCGTACGACCTGATCTACGACTCGGGCTGCCTGCCGCACCTCCCGCCGCACCGCCGGATCGGCTACCTCGACCTGATCGACCGGCTGCTTGCTCCGGGTGGGCATTTCGGGGTCGCCTGCTTCGCCTCCGGGTTGATGGGGTCGGAGTCGCCGGACATGGAGCTGTACCGGGAGGGATCGCTGGGCGGCGGGCTCGGGTTCACGCCCGACGACCTGCGCTGGCTGTTCCAGGACCTGAAGGAGGTCGAGATCCGGCCGATGCGCCCACAGGGCGAGAACAGCCCCTACTTCGGGCCGGAGTTCCTCCTCGCCGGGCTCTTCACCAGGTAGTACGCAGGTGCGGGATGCCGGTCGGGCGCCGAGACTGGGGCGATGAACGTTCTTCGCAGCATGGGTAAGCCGCTGGCCCTGACCGTCGGCCTGATGGCGGCCGGCGCCGCGGCCGGACGCCCGGAAGACCCGGAGTACTACCGCTCGCTGCGCCAGGCTCCCTACGCGCCACCGGCGGCCGCCTTCGGGCCGGCCTGGGCCATTGCCAAACTGGGCTGGTCGGTGGCCACGATCCGGGCTGCCCGCTCGGTCGAGGGGCCTGACCGTAAGCGTCTGCTCGCGCTCGCCGCAGTAGACGCTGCTGTGTACGTCAGCTTCTCCTACGCCTACTTCCGGCGGCGCAGCCCCGTGCTGGCCGCCGCGTGGACCGCCACCGACGCTGTGGTCACCGCAGCCTCCCTGCCCCTGCTGGCCCGGCACGACAAGGCCGCGGCGGCCGCACTGCTGCCCCAGGCCGCGTGGCTGAGTCTGGCCACACCGGTCTCGGTGTACCAGGCCCAGGCCAATCCGGACCCGATCTTCGGCGACCGGCTGGTCACTCGCTGATCCGAGGTCAAGCTTCGCGGAGGAAGCAGTTAAGACCGGCCCAAGCCGCTTCACCCGGGGCCCGGCCAGTACCCATACTCGGCGACGTGCGTCCTCCTCGAGCCCTTGCCCTGGCCACCTTCGCCACCGCCGTCCTGCTCACGGCCTGCAGCGGAGGTGACGCCGAGAAGACCCCCGACGCGGGTGGTGACGGCGGCACCAAGAGCACGGGCCAGGTCTCCGAGGCCTCGAAGGGTGAGGCCTGCGAGCAGTACCGCGACCTGTCGGCCCAGGTCGAGGCGGCCAGCAACGAGGCCGCGAGCGTGACCGTCAGCAACGAGGAGGACGGCCAGAAGGTCACCGAGCTGATGACCAAGGTCAGCGAGCTGACCGAGAAGGCCGACGCCGCGTACGCGCTGTGCTACGCCGAGGGGGCCGAGCCGCAGGCCACATCCTCCTGACCCCTGGTCCGGCTCGGGTGATGTCACAATACGGGCGTGCCGAAGGAGGCCCTTGTGACGACGCCCCACCGTGTCCTGGTCGCTGCGGACAAGTTCAAGGGGTCCCTCGACGGGGCCACCGCGAACGCCGCCATCGCCCGAGGTCTGAGCTCGGCCCTACCTGAGGCCGAGATCCGGGTGCGCGGGGTGGCCGACGGGGGCGACGGAACTCTGGCGGTGCTGCTGGACAACGGGTTCCAGGCGGAGCCGGTCGATGTTGCCGGGCCCACCCTTCTCCCCCGCCGCTCGATGATCGGGCGCCGGGGTGACGAGGCGTTCGTCGAACTCGCCGAGATCTGCGGCATCGTGCAACTGCCCGGTGGCCAACTCGACGGCCTGGGATCCAGTACCTGGGGGCTGGGACTGGCCGTACGGGCGGCACTGGATCTGGGGGTACGCACGATCCACATCGCCATCGGCGGAAGTGCCTCCACCGACGGCGGGCTTGGGCTGTTGTCGGCGCTCGGTGCGGTGGCCACCGATGCCGACGGGGAACTGGTGACGAATGACGCGGCCGGGTTGCTGAAGGTCGCCGAACTGGATCTGTCGGGTCTGGACCAGCGACTCAGGGCAGTCGAGATCGTCGCCGTGACGGACGTCCGTAATCCCCTCACCGGACCTGACGGCGCAGCCCACGTCTACGGACCGCAGAAGGGCCTGACGCCGGAACAGGTTCTCGCCGTAGACGCAGCGATGGCCCGTTGGGCGCAGCTCTTGGGTGGAGAGCCGAACATCCCGGGAACGGGGGCGGCCGGCGGAGTGGGGGCAGGCATCCTGCACGGCCTGGGAGGAAAGCTGACTCCCGGAGCACCGTTCGTGCTCGACGCCGTGGGCTTCGACGAAGCTCTGGCCGGCGCCGATCTCGTGGTGACCGGAGAGGGATCCTGGGACGAGCAGAGCGCTCACGGCAAAGCCCCGGCCGAAGTGCTGCGGCGGGCGCATGCCAACCGCGTCCCCGCCGCCATCATCGCCGGGCGGGTCACCACCCGGGATGGGCTGGCGGAGCTGGGGGTGGGCTCGGTGACGGCGTTGGTCGACCTGGCCGGAAGCGCCGAGACCGCGATGCGCGAGGCGGAGCGTCTACTGGAACGAGCGGGAGCCGAGCTCGGACAGGAACTCGGCTTCCCCAGCGCTTTTCAGAACGGGTAGACCGGAAGGTCGCCGCGCAAGGTGACCCACTGGGTCTCGGTGAAGGCCTCGATGTTCGCGGCCGCACCACCGTGCCGCGCACCGGTGCCCGACGCCCCGACCCCACCGAACGGCGCCACCGCCTCGTCGTTCACCGTCTGGTCGTTGATGTGCACCAGGCCGGTCGGGACCCGCTCGGCCAGCTCAAGCCCGGCATACACGTCCTTGGTCAGGATGCCCAGCGACAGACCGTATTCCGAGCCGACCGCGAGCGCGGCCACCTCGTCCACCGAGGAGAAGGAGGTGACCGGGGCGACCGGCCCGAAGATCTCCTGCTGGTAGGCCGGGGCCTGCTGCGGCACCCGGGCGAGCACGGTGGGCCGGTAGAACAGGTCTTCGTAGGAACCCCCGGTGAGCAGCTGCGCCCCGGCGGTGACGCTGGTGGTGACCAGCTCGTGCACCCGGTCGCGCTGACCGGCGTCGATCAGCGGCCCCAGCGCCACCTGCTCGCGGAACGGGTCGCCCACCGGCAGCTTCTCCACCCGGGCGGCCAGCGACTCGGCGTAGGCGTCGGCGATCGACTCGTGCACGAGGTGCCGGCTGGTGGCCATGCAGATCTGGCCGGAGTGCAGGAACGTGCCCCAGGCCCCGACCGCGGCGGCCTTCTCCACGTCCACGTCGGGCATCACGATCAGGGCCGAGTTGCCGCCCAGCTCCAGGTGCACCCGCTTGAGGTGCTGCCCGGCGATCGCCCCGACGGCCCGCCCGGCCCTGGTCGAACCGGTGAACGCGATGACCCGGACCTCGGGGGCGACGATCAGCGCCTCACCGACGTCGGCACCTCCCGGCAGCACCTGGAACACCCCGGCAGGCAGACCGGCTTCTTCGAAGACCCGGGCGAACACGGCGCCGCCGCAGATGGCGGTGCGCGGGTCGGGCTTGAGGATCACTGAGTTGCCCAGGGCCAGGGCGGGGGCGATGGCCCGGATAGCGAGGATGGTGGGGACGTTGAACGGGGCGATGACCCCGACCACGCCGGCCGGCAGGCGCCGGGCGAAGCTCAGGCGGGGAGCACCCGTCCGGAGCAGTTCGCCGTACGGGTGGCTGGGCAGGGCCGAGGCCTCATAGCACTCCTGGGAGCTGGTGTGGACCTGGAAGTCGCCGAACGGCGGGATGGCCCCGGACTCGCGGGAGAGCCAGCCCTTGATCTCGTCGGCCGAGGCGGCGAGCAGGTCTCCGGCTCGGCGTAGTACGGCCGCGCGCTCTTCGAAGGGCCGGCGCGCCCAGTCCTTCTGGGCGGCGGCGGCAGTCGAGGCCGCGTCGGTCACGTCGTCGGGGGTGGCGCGGCCGACCGAGGCGATGGTCTGCCCAGTGGCTGGTTCCACCGCGTCGTAGACGCCCCCGGAGCCGGTGGTCCAGGCTCCGGTCCAGATCTTGCCGTGCCAGGCGGTGCCCTCCAGCAGTGCCATCGATCAGCCTTCCCGTTCGCCTTCGTACAGGTCTCGTGGCCCCCAGCCGCCAGCATAGGACGGGAACTGGACCGGGGCGTTGGCGGCCGCGGACGCACGCCCGGCGTATCCGGGCGTACCCGGCATAGGTGTAGCCCTGCATCGTTGTCGGGGCATACTGTTCATGTGATGTTCGAGCTCATCGGCGGCCCAGAGAAGCGCGACATCGTCCTGACGGGGTACAGCGAGTCCTGGCCGGCGATGTTCTCCCAGGAGCGCGAGCGGATCGTCGGCGCTCTGGGCGAAAAGGCCTTCCGGGTGGATCATGTCGGCTCGACCTCGGTGCCCGGGCTGACCGCCAAGCCGATCATCGACATCGATCTCAGCGTGTTCGACGCCGAGGACGAGGCCGACTACGTGCCGGCGCTGGAGTCGGCCGGTTACCAGCTGGGGGTGCGGGAGACCGGGCATCGCATGATGCGCACTGCCGACCGCTCGGTGCACCTGCACATCTGCTCAGCCGGCAGCGAGTGGGAGCGCCGGCATCTGCTGTTCCGCGACTGGCTGCGGACCGACCAGGCCGACCGCCAGGCCTACGCAGCCCTGAAACTGCAGCTCGCGCAGCGGGACTGGCCGGACGCGGAGGCGTACGCCGACGCCAAGAGCGGCCTGATCGCCGAGATCACCGACCGGGCCGAGTCATGGGCGGCCGCCACGAGCTGGACCGTCTGACAACCCCGTCACTCGCATGGTGATGTTGATCCGCCCCTTCTCCAGGCCGCACCCCGGCGGCGCGGTGCCCGGATAGACCTTGGGGATCCCGTGATAGGCCAGCCGTGAAGCACCTCCGAACACGAACAGGTCTCCCGACGCCAGGTCGATGTCCTGGTAGGGACGCCCCCGGTTCTCGGTGTTGCCGAACCGGAACCGGCAGGTGTCCCCGATCGACAGCGAGACCACCGGAGCCCGGGAGACCTCGTCCCGATCCTGGTGCATGCCCATCCGGGCCTCGGCGTCGTAGTAGTTCACCAGGGCCGTGTCCGGGGTGTACTCAGCCTCCTCCCACCCGGCCTCCTTCCCCGCGACCGGCCCGACCTCGGCCAGAGCCTTGCGCCCGAGCCGGACCATCCAGTCGGGGAAGTCGAGCACCCGGTTGCCGTTCACATCAACGGCCTCGCGGGTGTACTGGTACGGCCGCCAGTGCCACCCGAGGCACACGGTCTTGACACTCATCTCGTGCCCGTTGACCACCGCGCCGCGCGGCGGCACCGGCCCCGCACCCCATTCCCGGAACCGCGCCACGATCCAGGCCTGCTGATCCGGAGTGAGCCACCCCGGCACCCAATAGGCACCCGGCGCCACCTCACGCCGGGGACGTTCCAGCAACTCGTCTCCGAACAGCATGCTCACGCCTGAGTCTCCCTCCAGGCCCGGTACTTCGCCGGCAGGCACGCACCACAGGGCCGGTAGCCGGCGGCCACCGCGACAGCCTCGGTCGCGAAGAACACCCGGTACTTCACGTATCCACCGCGGGCGACCGCCCGCACCGCAGACGGGCAGTCCAGCCGACCGTAGACCTTGAGCCGGCGATGCCCGCCCAGAAGCCCCGGCACGTCTGACCGGTACAACCGCCCGTCTGCCCCCAGCAGCGTATACACGACCGCCCCACCCTCCGCCCGAGCCGCCCCATCGAGGACCAGAGCCGGTATGACCCGAATTCCGGACCGGCTCGCTCGGAGTATCTGCCGATCCCGGATGCCCTCACATCAGGTAAACGCTCCGGGCACCCCCGGACGTGAGGTCGTCCAGAAAGAAATTCTCACCAGCTCGACTTGGTGACCCCGGGCAGCTCGCCCCGATGGGCCATCTCCCTGAACCGGACCCGAGACAGACCGAACTTCCCGAGGTGGCCCCGCGGACGTCCGTCCACAACATCCCGACTGCGCAGACGGGTCGGCGAGGCATTGCGGGGAAGGCGGTGCAGCGCCGCCATCGCGGATTCCCGCTCCGACTCGCTCACGTGGGGGTTGATGCTGAGTCGCTTCAGCTCCCGACGGCGCTCGGCGTACTGGGCGACCACCTCACGGCGCTGCGAGTCCCGGGCGATCTTGCTCTTCTTCGCCATCAGAGCCTCACCCCCCGCGCCAGGATCGCCCGGACGACCGGTTCGACCCCGCGCCGGTCGATCGTCTTGATCCCTCGCGCGCTGAGGGTGAGCGTCACGTGGCGGCCGAGGAACGGCACCCAGTAGCGCTTCGACTGGATGTTGGGGTCCCACCGGCGCTTGGTGCGCCGATGGGAGTGCGAGACGGAGTGACCGAAGCCGGGAACCGCTCCGGTCACCATGCACACCCGGGACAAGACTGCCTCCTGCGAGGTCGGGAATGAATCGCGATCAGGCTAGCTTATTGAAAACGATTCTCAATCCACCTAAGGTCTGCGCATGCCCGACGTTCCCGTCCTGACCGTCACCTCGATCGATCCCGTCCTGCGCGACAGCGCCGTCGCAGCTCTGCTGCTCGACCTCCCCGGGGCCGTTGCCGTGCGCCACGACATCACGCCCGACGGGTGGCTCCACCGCGTTGTGCACGACTGGTCCGGCGTGCGCGACCAGCACGTGCAGCCCCTGGAACACGGCTGCCTGTCGTGCGCCCTGCGCGCCGACCTGCTGCCGGTGCTGCGAGGGCTGGTCGACGACACCGAGAACCCGCACAGCAGGCCCGCGCAGATCATCGTCGGACTACCGGTCAGCAGCGAACCGCACCCCCTGGTCCACGCACTGCTGCCCTCCCCCGGCGCAGCCCTGGTGCCAGGGGCGCGGGTGGCTGCGGTCGTCGCGACCGCCTCCCCCGCAACCCTCTGCGAGGACCTGTTCGGCGACGAACTGCTGGCCGAGCGTGGCCTGGAACTCAACCCGGACGACCGTCGATCCGTGGGCGAGGCCTTCGCCGCGCAACTGGAATACGCCGACGCAGTCCTGTTCGACACGTCGCCCGACCAACGCGAACTGGACCTGCTCGACCGCCTGGCGGGCGATCGTCCATTGTTTGGTCTGATCTCCGAGGCCGACACCAAGAGCCTGCTCGCAGTGCCGCGCCCACCCGACGACCCCCGTGGTGATCTACTGCGGCTCCCGGCGAGCCAGAAGCCCGACACTGAGGACGTTTGGACGCTCGACCTCCACTCACACAAGCCGTTCCACCCTGAGCGCCTTCAGGCCGAGCTCGAAGCCATGGGGAACGGGCCGATTCGCGCACGGGGAACCTTCTGGTTGCCCGGTCGCCCCGAAGTGGTTGGGATCTGGGACGGCGCCGGCGGCCAGTTGAGCATCGGCGCCGCGGGCACGTGGCCGGGGACGGTTCGGTCGACCCGGCTGCGAGTGACCGGGATCGGCCCACAACGCGAGGCCTTCCGGCGGGCCTTCGACCGGGCCCTGATGACCAGCCACGAGATGGAACAGGGACTGGAGCGCTGGGACGGCCTCGACGACGGCTTCGATCCGTGGCTCGGCACGCCGGACGACGCCGACATCGACGACCTCAGCGCCTGAACCCCCACACCGAGACCGATCCCTAGGAGAGAAGAGCGATGAAGGTCCGCGCATCACTGAGATCCCTGAAGGAGAAGCCCGGCTCGATCGTCGTACGGCGACGGGGACGGGTCTTCGTGATCAACAAGAAGAACCCCCGATGGAAAGGACGGCAGGGCTGAGATGAAGTCAGGCATCCACCCCGAGTACCGGCCGGTCGTGTTCCGTGACCGCAGTGCCGGGACGGCGTTCCTCACCCGCTCGACCGTGACCACAGGGTCCACGATCGAGTGGGAGGACGGGAACGAGTACCCCGTCGTCGACGTGGAGATCTCCAGCGCCAGTCACCCCTTCTGGACCGGCCGGGCACGTTCCAACGACGTCGAAGGACGTATCGCCCGGTTCGAAAGGCGCTACCGCAAGTAGGTAATCACCGATCCGCAGTGGTCATGGGATCCGCTCTCGGCGGAATCCCATGACCACCGCTCGTGGTTCTCGGGCCTCTCGATATGCCCTACTATTCATACATACGTTCGAACGGACGTTTGTGGCCGACACCGGGGGGTGTGGGGGCTGTGGGGGACGAGACTCTTTCCAGCTGGCCTGAAGTCGAGCTGGTTCGCTTCGGCGACACCGATCTGCTGGCCAGCATCCTGGCGGTCGATCTCAAGACGGCTACCGAGAACGCCTGTCTGGGCGTGGCCGACGGAGTGGGGCAACTGATCCGCCGGATCAGCGCCCTGCAAGCCCAGTTCCTGGCCAGGGCAGCTGTTCTGGCCGGCGCAGCACAGGTTCAGCCGTCGGGACCAGGAGACGCGATCGACGGTATTGATTCGGCCGCGGCCGAAGTTGGTATGGCGCTGGCTCTCTCACGCGGTGAAGCGGTGAACCATGTCACCGATTCGGTACACGTCTACCAAGAACTGCCGGAGCTGTGGGCGATGGTGCGCGCGGGGCAGCTGGAATGGCGCACCGTGGTGGCCGTACACGGTCGTATGCGCGAGCATTTCGAGCCCGGTAGCGACCAGTGGCGACACGTGGCTCGTTTGATGGCAGAACAGTTGCCGGGCAAGACGCGACGGGCGGCCGTGGCGGCCGTGCAGCGTGAGATTGCGCGGGTGGATCCGCTGGCAGGCCAGAAGCGGGCCAGACAGGCTCGGAGCGAGCGCTGTGTACATGCTTTCCCGTTGGCAGACGGTATGGGCGGGCTGCAGATGAAGTTGCGCGCCGAGTCGGTGCGCATGATCGATGCGGTGCTGGATGCGCTGGCCGACGGATGCCGTGACGACGCACGTCGACGTGGAACGGCCGACCCGCGAACTCATCAGCAACGTCGCGCGGACGCCGCGGTGGCGGTCTTCCAGGCCATCCTCGCCGGCATGCCGTTGCCCTTCGTGCCGGTCCATCCGCCTGCTGATGACTCGTCTGCTTCTGACTCACCTGCGGCTGGCTCATTCGCGGACAGCAGCTCAGGACAGGCGGGCGAACGAGTGGCGAAGCTCCTGCCTGCGGATGCCTTCGGCAGTGCCCGGTCGGTCCTGGCCTGGTGGCTGCCACCTGCCCTTCCGACTCAGCAGGGCCGCCGGCCACACCTCATCGTCACACTGAGCCTCGACGCTCTGCGGGGTCTGAGCCAGGAACCCGGCGAACTTCAGGGGCACGGCGCCATCACCGCCGAACATGCTCGCGAGATCGCCCGTCAGGCAGGCAAGATCACGCTGGTTCCCGTTCCCGCAGCCGGTGAGGCCGCCCAGCTGCACGGTCCCGGCGACCAGGCCAACTGCCGTGAGTCCGCACGCCCGTACAAGCCCCGGCAGACGGTCGTCGACAGCGTTACGGGTCGCTTCCAGACCTGCGTGCACCCGGGCTGTCCGCGGGCCTCGTCGCAGTGCGACATCGACCATGCCGTCCCGTTCGCCAAGGGCGGCCGGTCGTGCCCCTGCAACCTGTTGCCGCTGTGCCGTTTTCACCACCGTCTCAAGACGCACGGAGGCTGGTCCCTGCGTCTCACCCGGCCCAGCGAACCCTTTCCGGCCGGAACCATCGAGTTCACCAGTCGCCTCGGGCAGCGTCGCTACGAGGATGCTCCGCCGCTGCCCGGTTCGGGCGCCCCATGGTCACCGGCGGGGGTGTCCACGGGCGTGGGGGATGAGCATGGCAAGCCAGCCGCGGCGGGTAACGCTGGCGAGGCGGGTACGACTGGGGCGGGGGGCGCGTGGGGGGGGGGGGGGCGGGGTGGGGGGGGGGCCCTCCCCCGGGGGGGGGTGGGGGGCGGGGGGGGTTAGGGGGCCCACCGTCGCCGGCCGGGGCCTGCTTTTGTCGTGGGGGAGACGGGCTCCCGCCTCTATCGCACGGGTGACGTGGTGCGGTGGAGCGAGGACGGG
>NZ_JAJSOH010000032.1 GCF_021277265.1 Kineosporia rhizophila | reverse complement strand
CCTCCTTTTCTCCGCCTCCTGCGCGAGCAGTCGTGGCCAATGATTGCGCTGGCCGCCATTGCCTCGGTGACGCTGGCCATCGTCATCGTCGTCGAAAAGCGATCCGATGCGTGCAATCTCGTAGCCAACAAGCCGGGGGCGGTCGTTCCGAATCCCTCGAAGAGCAGCGATCTGACGTTCTGCCCGGTGCTGGTCAACAACGGCCAAGAGATCACTGGGCCTTTCCACCTGTCTGGCGTAGTTGACGGATCGGCCGAAGACCGCGAGAACTTGGTGATGCTGATCCAGCTCGACGAAACGACCTGCGACATGGACGGCCACCGACCGAGCGGCAACTACTACTTCGTGCGGAAACCAGATCTCCAAAGCGCCGACGGATCGTGGACATTCAAGGAGACGTTCGGCGGCTACGACCGCAGCGTGACCATGGGTCGGATCTACCACTATGTCGTTGCCTCGCCGGAGACCGTGCAGGACATGCGCGATGACGAGGGTGATTGGAAAGTCGCACACCCTGACAACCCGGGAGACTATCCCGGATTGGTGGAGCTACCTGGTGACGCCAAGTCACTTGCCCAGTTCGATGTCCCACCAGGCACTCCGAGCGAAGCTGTGGCGCCGTGCGCTCCCTGACACCAGTCGGTTCACAAGCCCACGGCCAGCAATCGGCGCAGCAAGTCCGCGCCGCTCGCCACACGGTCCTGCAGATCCACCAATGACCCATCATGTTCTTGCTGGGGAACGACGTGGAGATAGCGTTCACCGACCTTCAAATTGTCGCACTCCCGATCGAAGGCGTCCCGGAACCTGCCCTCCTCTGGGGGAAGTAGTTCGAAACCATTCGCTGCATTGCGGATCCGAGTACCGCTACGTGGCAGTGAGAACCAGCGCGGCTCGTCGACGTAGCCACCAATGAAATAGGGTCCGCCCTCATCAACACCGGGTATCTCAGCCTCGCGCACCAGAGCCGAAAGGTACGGATCGCGGTAGTACCCGTTCATCCGGGCTCGGTTCAGCATGCAGATCGCATAGCCCATCTCAGCCTTGACGCTGGCATAGATGCCCGACCAGCCCTCGCGCATGACGTCGTACTGGACCAAGTAGTAGCGCCAGTCCAAATTTTGTTGCTGAACTCGTGCGCGCGCGAACGCGTCACATATGTCCCTCAGCGCCGTCTCCACGTTCGTACCGGCGCTGATCGCGTCCAGAACGCTTCCGAGCGCAGACGCGGTGCTCGCCAGACCGGAACGTGACTCGCCGGCGAGCAGGCGACGCCAAGGGGCTGCATTGTGGGGCGCACCGAACTGCCGGTCACGGTCCCCCAAACGACGCGAGTAATCCCCCGCCGCGAGTAGAGCCCCAGTCAACTCAAGCCAATGCTCATCCGAAGCCATCAGTACCTCGAACGAGGCCGCTCGTCCTGGCAGCGTGGCGGGATCAAGGTCGAAAGCTTGGAGCGAGCCACGCAGAAGAGGATGGTCCTCCAACCGGAAGAGGACATCGGTCAGGTCCGGGTATTGCTGCAAGAAGGCCAGCTTCTGCTGCTCGTCGTCGACCTGGACCTGGTTGAACCCCTTGATCCCTTCCAAGGATCCCTCGACGATGACGCGCCGCACGTCAGCGACCAGCGCCGGCATTCGTTGGGGACGCAGCTCGTTGTCGGAGCCCTCAATCAGATTACGCAGCACCCGAACTCGGCGTGGGAAGTCGCCCGACGGACTCATACGGTCCAGGAGGACAGCCAGCAGAAGAAGAGTACGTGAGTAAGTGAAGCGTCCCCGGTCGCTGTCATCGTAGGCTCGACAGCAGGCCTCGAGGAGGTTGATGTTCTCGTCAGCGCCAAAAATCACCAACGGCTGACTGCCACCGATGTCTGTCCTGGTGAACAGTTCAGCCATCTGTTCTCGTACATCAGTACTGGCCCAGGTGTCAAAGGCGTGAGTCAAGAAATTCAGGCTCTGCTCGGCTTCGTCCCCTGGAGTGCCGAACAGACGCAAAGCCCGTTCTTCCACGAGACCTGGGGTCGGCACCTGCCCCAGCTGCCACTGACACACGTCAGTTATGAATGAGAAGTAACGCAGGAACTCGTCGTCGATAATGTCGTCGTCACCGCGGAACCGCCAGAGGACGTCGGTCCAGGCTCCGTCGATCCGGTGCCCGATCGCGGTGGCCCGGTCCCCAGACCAGGAGATGGCGCATTCGAAGAGCGCTTTGAAGTTCTCGAACGCAGTTAGAGGCTTGCCGCGCGAATTCATTTTGATGTAAAGATCTTCACCCGAAGTCAACTCGACGGGCAGGAAGAGGAAGCTGATCGCCGGATCCTCGTCCACCGCCAAGCGTTTCCATGCGGCGGGCCCATCGCAGTCTGCGAAGCGCTCATGGATGTCCTGGATCATGACCAGCATGGCCTGAATGGTCGGATCCTGCTGCCAGACGTAGAGGTACCAGGGCTGATCCACAATCCAGGACGTCGGCTGCGTCTCCCCCGGCGCCGGCGCGGCTCGCACCAGTCGCTCACAAAATAGTCGCGCGCTCGGGCGAGTGGCGTAGGAAAACTTCATCCAGGGCTGCTCTTCGGCAAGTTCACCCGCCCGGTACCCGAGATACCAGTGCAGGAGAAAGACTGTGGTCAGTCGTTGCTGACCGTCCAGCGGATGCAGCGTCTCGCCCTCAAGTGATCCGTAGACGAAGTCCAGACTTACCGGAGCCTTACCGGTCAGCGCTGTGTGCAGGACGTCCAGGAACCGACTGCGCACCTTGCTGGCGCGTTCGTCGGTACGTCCCTGTGCGTAATCGCGCTGGATCGAAGGAATCTCGATGTTCGTCACGAGCGGGCTGCCGTCAAGGCGGGGCTGGAACAGCCTGGCGTACGAGGTCACGTAACCATCCATCAGGTTGCCCTCTCCGGCATCAGGTAGCCCGCGATCTGCTGCCTCAGTGCTGCGAGGTAGCCCTCCCTGTCGTGCGCGCCCCAGAAGTGGATCTGTTGGCCCTCGGCCTCGGTGTAGTACTTCAGGAAAGCGTTGCGAGTGCAGACCGGGATGTACGACCCCTCCCGGTCCAGCGCCAGGACGCTCCGCCGTTTGACCTCGAAAACCGAATTGTTCAAGGCGCTGTTGTCGCCGGTGGACAACAGCGCGAGGTTGGCGATCGAGTCGATGTCTTGGTCGTCACCGGCCTGGCTGAACGCCTGGCTGACCTCCGGTTCTAGCGTGCGAAACTTGCTCTCCGTAAGGTTTTCCAGAGCGCTGTTGATCCGGACGGTCAAGTCCTTACGCTCGTCCTGGTCGATCGTGGATAGGGCGGCCAGGGCATCCCGATGCAGGCGAAGCCAGTCGGACCACTGTTCCGCCCGGTTGAGCTGCTCGGTGTTGCGGGCATGAATGTGCTCGATGCTCCATTGCCGGCGAGCGTGCTGCTGGAACGAGAACCGCTCGGTGGAGTGCCTCATCCGCCGGACGGTCTCCACGTTCATCAGCAGCAGGACGGCCTCGGTCTTCTTCTCCCCGTAGCGCAACCCAGCCACGTCCGAATCCGTGAGCTGCAGATCGTCCCGGATGCGAGCGTCCAGCAGATTCTCGAACTCGTGTTTGCGCCGCCCCTCCGACAACTTCACCAGATCTTCGAAGCAGTCCCCGCGGGCGATCAGATACCCGATCTTGTGAAAGGTGTCCCGGTTGTCGTACCAGCCGATGATCAGCGAATGCAGATTGATCACCCGGGTCCAGACGTCCTCTGCCGGGGTCTCGATCTGGGGCCGTAGCGTTTCAAAAGTATGGAAGAGCGGACGCCGGTCGGGGCCGCTCCAAGGGGCCAGGGTGTCGAGGAGCAGGACGATGTGGGTCGGCTCCGTAGCCGGCCGGCGAGTGATGAAGGCCCATACTTCCGGGCGGCGCAGATCTGCCTCGATCGCGTCCCACTGCGCCGCGACCTCCCGTTCCCGGTCGATGAGGCGACTCTTGGTCAGCATCAGCGCCTTGACCAGTTCGGCGTCGGTAAGAGGGATTCGTCCGACGTTCAGTCGAGTGAACAGTGCGGTCGAGTCCTCCTGCGGCGGGGCTTCGTACCAGATAATGGAGACCGACCGGGTGAGGTAGCCGTAGAACTGCACGGCCTCCATCGTGGGATTGTCCTGCTTTTCGAACCACTGACGAACGAGCTCGGACGCGTCGTAGATGTGCAGGAAGTCGATGTTGCTTGAGCGGAGCTCGGCCGTCGGGCTCCGAAGGTAGTCAGCGCTGGCGGCCCTCGTCTCGAACTGCAGCGAGTACTTGAGCTCGGCATGCGGAAGGTACTGGCGTATGTGGCACAGGATCAAGAACAGGGTGGTCAGCCTCTGCTGACCGTCGACCAGTTCCCAGGTGCCGTCGTCGCGACGCTTCACCACCACCGGCTGCAGGAGATACTTCTTACCCGCGCTTTGCTGGATGTCCTCGAGGAGCCGGAGCACCTCGTCTCGCCCCCAGCGGTAACCCCGCTGATAGCTTGGCACGAAGAACTTCCCGCTGATGTCACCGACCAGCACGGGCCGCAGTTCCGCTGTCACCCTTCACCCCCTTTGCGGAGACTATCCGACCGACGCCTGATCGCGGTCGGAATCGGCCGATACGTCCGTCGCGTGCGCTTCCTTATTGGCCCACGCGCTGACCCGGCGAACGCAACCGGGTTGCGACGCAAAATGGTGAGTCGACAGGCTCGCCCCACGAGCCTGGGTCCATGAGCAACGAATGGCACAACGCCCCCGTCCCCCGCCACGCCAACCCCGGCCAGTACGAGGCCGGACCGGCCCCGCAGTACTACGGCGGCCCGCACTACCAGCCGCATCCTCCGAAGAAGTCGCACAAGCTGCGTAACACGCTCCTGGTCCTGACCGGGCTGTTCGTGGTGGGCGGTTTGGGGTCCTGCGCGGCCGTGGTGCTGGTCGCCGGCAACGCCGTCGACGAGGCCGTGACGGCTGTCGAAGAGGGAGACGCCCAGCCCGGCGGCCCCGACAACCCGCTCGAGATCGAGATCAGGAAGGCCTTCGAGGTGAACGGGTTCGAGTACCACAAGGGCTGGAAGGCGACCCCTGACGCGTTGGGGAGCGTGGACGTCCGCAAGTTGCGGGTGACCAACAACCGCGGCGACAAGGACTCCGCGCTCGTCGACATCAAGTTCTGGAAGGGCACCGAGGTCGTCGCGACCAGCAGCTGCACGTCCGACCCGATCGACGTCGGCACCACCGTGTCGCTGTCCTGTTTCTCGGCGGACGACTGGGCGAAGGGCTACGACCGGATCACCATCAACGACACCTTCTGAGCGGCGGAGGACTTCCTTGATGAATCGCCGCCGTCAGGCCAGCAAGGCTGCCCGCCCGCTGATCCCGGCTCAGCCGCGCCGTCGGGCGTGCGGGAAGCGGTACTTCGACGACCGGATCGCCGCGGACTTCTCACTGGCCACGATCCGCGCCAAGGGCGCCGCGCTGCAGAAGGACCCGGTGCGCTCCTATGCCTGCCCCCGCTGCCACGGCTGGCACCTCACGTCCGTGCGGGACGAGCGGGTCCGCACCTTCTGGAAGTAGCAGCAGTTCCGGCGAAGAGCTGCTGCTGAGTCGAGGGCCTGAGGCGGCGCGCCGCAGGCCGTCACAAGGGTCGAGAGCTTCGAACAGGGGAAAGCAATGTCGAATGCACCGTCCAGGGATCTGATCTCCACCGTGGCGCAGGCTCTGAGCGCCACCGGCGTCAGCGACGACGTGGGGCTGCTGGTGCTGGCCGCGTTGCAGGGCGAGCAGGAACTGCACGAACTGCTCGAGGGAACCGCGAGCGAGACAACAACAGGGAGCGCGGGACAGCCGCATTCGGTTCCTGAGCTGGCCCGGGCGTATCTGTCGGCGATCGAGGTCGAAGGATTTCGGGGCATCGGTCCGCTCGCCCGGCTGGACCTGCCGGTGGGTCCGGGCCTGACCGTGATCTCGGGCCGTAACGGCTGCGGTAAGTCCAGTTTCGCCGAGGCGCTCGAGGTCGCGCTGACCAGCAACAGCTACCGCTGGAAGAACCGCACCGCAGCTGTCTGGAAGGAAGCCTGGCGCAACGTCCACCAGCCCGAAACGGCGCGCATCACGGTGGAACTGGCGGTTCAGGACCAGCCGCTGACCACCGTCGGCGCCGAATGGGACAAGGACGCGACGCTGCAGGACGTGCGCACGTGGACCCAGGTGCACGGACAGAAGCGCCAGGTCGGGCTGTCCGGGCTGGGCTGGGCCGGCGCGCTGGAGGCCCACCGGCCCCTGCTGTCCTACGACGAGCTCAGCTCGCTGGTCGCCGAGCCGAGCAAGCTGTACAAGGCGCTGGCGCCCATCCTGGGTCTGGAGCAGATCACCGACGCCCAGGCACGGCTGAAGCAGGCGCTGGGCAAGCTGCGGGTGCACCGGGAGGCGGCGAACGACCAGCGCGCAGCATTGGCACCGTTGCTGCGCGCGGCGAAGGACGAGCGGGGCCAGCAGGCCTTCGAGCTCATCCACCAGCGCCGGCCCGACCTCGATGCGGTCGCCGCGCTCGTCACCGGCAGCCAGGACCACGGCTACGTCGAGACGATCTCGGTGCTGGCCCAGCTGAACACGATCAGCCGCCCGAACGCCGGCCTGCTGCACGGCATGATCGACCTGTACCGGGAGTCGCGGCAGGAACTGGTCGATGCTCAGGACTTCTTCGAGGCGTCGGCGGCGCGACGGTCCCAGCTGCTCAGCCTTGCGCTGGAGCACCACGACCAGGGCGGTGACACCGTGTGCCCGGTCTGCGAGGGCGCGGTCCTGGACTCCGCCTGGGCCGAGCGTACCCGGGCCGAACTGGACCAGGAACAGGCACTGGGCAAGCGGCTGAGCCGGGCCCGCGCCGCCGCCGCCCACGCCGAGCAGGCCCTCCTCGCGCTCATCACTCCCCTGCCTCGGGTACTCCTCGAGCTGCCCGATCTCGGCGCCGACGTTGCTGCCGCCTGCCAGGCGGTACGCGAGGCCTGGCAGGACTGGGCGGCCCTGACTCAGGTGGACCAGATCGCCGAGCACGGGCCGACTGCCTGCGAGCGCCTGGACGCGGCCGTCACGAGCTTGGCGCGGTCGCGAACGCCGCACTCGAGGCCCGGCACGATGCCTGGCAGACGCTGGCGCTGCGCCTGGGCCGGTGGCACGCCGACATGAGCGCCGCGGTGGCGCTCGAGGAGCAGGCACGCCTGGTCGACGTCGCGCACACCTGGGTCAAGGAGCAGGCGCAGACGTTGCGGGCGCAGCGGATGAAACCGCTGTCCGAGCGCACCCGGGCCATCTGGTCCGCGCTGCGGCACGAGAGCAACGTCGACATCACCGAGGTCGTGCTGCAGCCGTGGGGTTCCTCGGGACGGGTACACTTTCCCGCCGCCGTGGACGGTGAGGAAGCCGCCGCGCTCGCCGTGATGAGCCAGGGTGAGGCCAACGCCCTTGCCCTGTCGGTGTTCCTGCCCAAGGCCACCCTGGCCGACAGCCCGTTCGGGTTCCTGATGATCGACGACCCTGTGCAGGCCATGGACCCGGCGAAGGTCGACGGCCTGGCCCGGGTGCTGCACGAGGCCGCGCGGGAGCGTCAGGTCATCGTGCTCACCCACGACGACCGGCTGGCCGAGGCGGTGCGGCGGCTGGGGCTGCCCGCCACCATGCTCCAGGTCACTCGCGACCTGCGCTCGGTGGTGAGCGTGCGGGAGACGGCTGACGAGGCACGGAACCTGCTGGCGGATGCGCTGACGGTGGCCAGGGATCCGGGGATGGACGACACCGTGCGCCGCCATGTTCTGCCCACCCTGGTGCGGGGCAGCATCGAGTCGCGCTGCCACAGCATGTACTTCAACCGCATGCTCCGGGCCGGGGTTCCTCGTGTCGAGGTCGACGCCGGCTGGTCCAGGGCGCAGACCACCAAGAGCAAGGTCGCTCTGGCCCTCTCCAGCGGGGACGCCGGCATCTGGAAGCGGGCGCGCCCTCACCGCAACCGGGCCCTGGACATCTGCGCCCGGGGCCACCACCAGGGTCTGAGCGGCGACCCGCTGACGGCCGTCGACGACCTGCGGGACACGCTGGCCGACCTGGAGGCACACCGTGGCTGAGCCGCAGAATGCAGCCCTCGCCCTGCTGGACGCGGCCCGCACTGCCCTGGGTGCCCAGTCACCGTTTCCGCCCGACCGCCGGGCCCGGGCCGCGGCAGCGATGGCCAGGACGGTACTGGAGGGCGAGATCGACCGCTGGCTGGCGGCTCTGGGGCGGCCCTACGGAGCCGGGCCCCACGGGCCGGGCTTTCGCGGAGCGAGCAAACTCATCGCGTTGCGGGCCCTGGACGGGACGCCGGCCTCACGCCAGGTCACCTACGCCTGGAACGCCCTGTCGAGGGCCTGCCATCACCACGCCTACGACCTGCCCGCCTCGGCGGCCGAGGTACACCACCTCGTCCTGATAGTCGAGGCCCGGGTCCGGGCCCGCCTCGCACCCGGGCCGGCGATCGCTGAGCCGCCGACCGTCGCCGTTGTCGCCGCCGGGCATGCCGCCGGCCGGTGAACCCGTCGAGCGTGCGGTTTGGCGCCAGCAGTGCCGCCCCCGGGTCTACGGATAGTCACTTCCACACCACCAGAACCGGATAAAGTGCGGGTGATTTGCCGGTATGGCCGGGCTCTCACCCTGATCAGTGAGCTGGGCAGCCGGGCATTGCGCCATGCCCGCTCCTCAAGCAGACCGTTCGCCGCCCGTCACGAATGTGAAGGATCCCCAGGTGCCCGACCGGAACCACAGCGCTGATCAGGACGTCGTGCTCGACCGCACCCGCCGCTTCCTCGACTACCTGGGCTCGGTGGCCCGCGAGCTCAAGAAGAAGGCCGAGCGCGACCTGCGTCAGGCCGCCGCCGGCACCCCGCTGTGGCAGGACTCCGTCCCGGCCCATCACGCCGTCGCGCTGGGACCCGCTCAGGGGCGCGACGCCTGGCTGACCGTCAAGAAGGTCAACGAGCCGCCCCGGCCCGCGCTGCCCAAGCGCCTGGCCGACCATGTCGAGGCCGCTTCCCTGAACGACCTGGAAACGGGTCCTGTTCTGCGCACGCCGGAACCGCCGCACGAGCCCGCACCGGCCGACGACTGCACGGCCGAAGAACTCGAGACCTGGCTGGCCCAGCAGCAGCTGCACGAGGAATGGCTCGAGCTCGGCGCACACCTGCAGACCTGGACCCACCAGGTATGGAAGCCGTGGGCGCTCAGCATCCCGCCGGCCCGCGCCGCCCGCGCGCTGTACTCGCACCTGTTCGACCTCAGCCTGCTGCTGAAGGAGAACCAGGCCACCCACGAGCTGACCTGGGGTCACAGCGTCCTGGGCTGGCAGGTCGGGGAGCAGACGATCTTCTCCCCGGTGATCACCACGCGGATGACGATCGAGAGCGACAGCGGCGACGGCACCCTGCGGGTGCTGCCCGAGCGTTCCACCGAGCTCGAACTCGACGCCCTCGAAGGCCTCGGGATCCCCGCGGTCGCCGAGCTGGCCAAGCTGCGTGAACGGCTGCGCTCCAGCCCACTCGACCCCTGGCTGGAGGACTCCCTCCAGAGCGTCAACCTCAGCGTCCTGGCCCCGCTGGGCCTGGACGCCAAGCTGAACGAGGCGGGCGAGGCGGCACAGCCCGACCGGCAGCCGGCGCTCAACCCGACCTGGGTGCTCTACCCGCGCAAGCGCGCCCTGCGACAGGAACGCTTCTACCAGGAGCTCGCCGACGTCATCGACGAAAAGGGTTTCATCCCCGAGGGCGTGGCCGCGATCGTCGCCGACGAGGAGACGATCACCGCCGACCGGGAAGCCGGGTCGCTGGGCTACGGCAGCCGCAACACCTCCGAGTGGACGGCCGTGGCGGACTTCCCCCTGCTGCCCCTGCCCTCGAACGACGACCAAGACCGCATCATCCGCCAGCTGGGCCGCAGTCGCGGGGTCACCGTTCAGGGCCCTCCCGGCACCGGCAAGACCCACACCATCGCGAACCTCGTCAGCCACCTGGTCGCGCACGGCAAGCGGGTCCTGGTCACGGCCCAGAAGGAGCAGGCCCTCGAGGTCCTGCGGGACAAGATCCCCGAGGAACTGCGCGATCTCAGCGTCGCCGCCCTGGGATCCTCCCCCGAGGCGATCGACCAGGTGCACTCGGCGGTCCAGGCGATGAGCAACATCGTGAGCAGGCTGGACGTGGAGCGCGAGACCAGGAAGGTCGCCGAACTGAAGGCCCAGATCGAGGACCTGCGCATCCAGATCCGCCAGAGCGACCTGAAGTCCGTTCAGGCCCTGCGCACCGAGCAGAGCGAGTTCCCCCTGCCCACCGGCCCGGCCAAGGCCGGCGACGTGGCCCGCTGGGTGCACGATCACGCCGAGACCATCGGCGTCATCGCCGACCGCATCCCGGCCGGAACAGCACTTCCCCTGAACCAGGCCGAACGTCTCACGCTGCACCGCCTCTGCCGGGACCTGCCCGCCGCCGACATCCGCGCGCTGCGCCTGGACCGGCCCGCTCCCGGAGATCTTCCCGTCGGCTCGCAATTGCGCCAGGACCACGAAAAGCTCTACCGGATGCGCGATGCACTCGCCGACCTGGAAGCCGAGGGAATCGACTTCGAGGGTGTCGACAGGCTCGGCGAGGACGAGCTGAGCGCGCTGGCCGACCTCGCTGCCACCGCCGCCGAACGCGTCGGTCGGCTGCAGGAGCCCTGGCTCCTGGGCATCCGCACCGCCGTGCGTGACTCCCCTGACCTGGCCACGTACTGGGACGAGCAGGCCAGGCAGCTCCAGCACCGCAGCGCCCAGTTGATTGCTCTGCGAAAGAGCACCGTCGGGCACACCTTCGACGTGCCAACGGGGGACGTCCGTACGCACCACGGCTTGCTGGATCAGCTCGAACAGCGGATCGCCAAGGGCAAGGGCGTACCCAAGCTGTTCAACGGGCCACTGCGGGAGTTCCACCAGAAGGCCACCGTCGACGACGGCGACATCCGCACCATCGAGGAGCTGAACCTCGTCCGTACCTGGATCGACCTGCGCGCGCAGACCTCAGCGGCGCTGCGGTACGTGCAGCAGCTGGCCGACGAGTGCGGCATGCCGGTACCCGCCGCCGGGGGCACGTTCACCTCGGCCATCAGCCAGCTGGCCCAGCAGCTCCAGGACGCTCTCGTCTGGGAGAACACGGACCAACGGACGACGGTGGCACGCCTGCGCACGGCCCTGTCCTCTCTCGGCGGCCTCCCGGACCCCGAAGACCTCGCCAACGCGGCGCGACTTCTGCACGCGGCCGCCGACCGTCGCCAGGAACGCGCCCTGACCGCCTCCCTGGAGTCTCACCGCGAGCACCTGGAGCTCCAGCGGCAAACGAGCACCGCGTCCCCCCTCTGGGACCTGCTGTACACCGCCTACATCAACCGCTCCTGGCACGACTGGGACGCAGCCCTGGAGGAGAACGCTCGCCTGAGCGGGCTCCTGCCAGACCTGGAACAGTACGACCGGCTGCTCGGGCGCCTGACACCGATCACCCCGCGCTGGGCTGAACGCCTGGTCGCCAACACCCACGTCCTGGACCCCGGACACTGGCAGGACGCCTGGGTGTGGGCGCAGGCCGACACCTGGCTGCAGGAACTGCGCTCGAACGGCGCGCTGGAACACTGGCAGCAGCGCGGCGAGGCGCTACGCGACGAGCTGTCCCGCACGGTCGTCGACATGGCCCGGCGCTCGGCCGAGATCGGGCTGAAGCACAACCTGCGCGACGGCCAGCGCCGGGCCCTGAAAGCCTGGCTGGGCGCTCTGGGCAAGGTCGGCAAGGGCACCGGGAAAATGGCGCCGCACTGGCAGGAGACCGCGCGCCAGCAGATGCCCGAAGCGATGGGCGCAGTACCGGTCTGGATCATGCCGATCCACCGGGTGCTCGACAACTTCGATCCCCGCCGCAGCGACCTTTTCGACGTGGTGATCGTCGACGAGTCCAGCCAGTGCGACCTGCTGTCGGTCGGGGTCCTCGCCCTGGGCCAGAAGGTCGTCGTCGTGGGCGACGACAAGCAGACCAGCCCGCCGGGGGTCGGCGTCCTGCGGGAGCGGATCGTCGGCCTGCAGCAGGCTCACCTGGACGGCGTTCCCCAGAAAGAACTGCTGACCGTCGACGAGAGCCTGTACGGGATCGCCGAGCGGGCCTACGGCGACGTGGTGATGCTGCGAGAACACTTCCGCTGCGTCCCCGAGATCATCGACTTCAGCAACCGCTTCTACGACAACCGGATCCTGCCGCTGCGGGAGAAGACCCGCGACGGTATCGGGCCGGCCCTGCGTGCGGTCCACGTCCCTGACGGTGCGCTCGTCGGAGCCGACTCCACACGAGCCAACCGCCCGGAGGCCGCCGCACTCGTCCAGCAGGTCGTCGAGTGCGCCGGCGATCCGGCCTACGAAGGACTCAGTTTCGGTGTGGTCGTCCTGCTGTCCGGCGGCCAGCAGAAGGAGATCGAACGTCAGCTCAAATCCCGTCTGGGGCTCGAGCTGTTCCAGAAGCTGAACCTGCGGGTGGGCGACGCCGCTGCCTTCCAGGGCGACGAGCGAGACGTCATCTTCGTCAGCGTCGTCACCGACCACCACCGCTACGCGGCCGTCCAGAAACGCGACAAGCAAGCCATCAATGTCGCCGCCTCCCGCGCCCGCGACCAGCTCTGGGTCTTCCACACGGTCGACCCGGCCACCCTCAACGCCGAAGACCAGCGGCGCGCCCTGATCGACTACGCCCGCAGCTACGGTGACCGCCGCAAGGAGGCGCAGGACCTTCGTGAGCGGTGCGACTCCGGCTTCGAGCGCGACGTCCTCGACCAGCTGCTCGCCCACGACTACAAGGTCAGCGTGCAGCACCGCGTCGGCGGGTACCGCATCGACATGGTCGTGCACGGCGAGAAGGACCGGCTCGCCGTCGAGTGCGACGGTGACCGCTTCCACGGCCTCGAGCAGTGGGACGACGACCTGCGGCGTCAGCGGGTGCTGGAACGGCTCGGCTGGAAGTTCTGGCGAGTGCTGGCCTCCACGTACTACCGCTCTCCCGGCGAGGCGTTCGCCGCCCTGGTCACCCGCCTCAACCAGCTGGGTATCACCCCGATCGCCAGCACTGCACCCGAAGTCCCCTCGCCGCCGGTACTGCCCACCGCCGACCTCGAGCAGAAGGTGATCATCGAGACGCCGGCTGAGCCCGTCGCCTCGGTGAACGTCGTGGCCGAGACCGCAGGGCAGGAGGCCGTCATCACGATCCGGCCGAAACACGACGCCCCCGACGTGGCACCGACACGTGCACCGGCTCCTGAAACATCGCCCAAACGGGTGTCGGCACTCAGCAGCGTCTCCGCCGCGACGTCGGTAGCCGTCCCCGCACTCACCAAGCCCGCAGCCGTAGAGGTACCCGTTCCGAGCGGCTACCGTCTCGTCGGCTGGATCCGGCCCCATGAGGCCGCGGCCGCGCTCTCGGCCCACCGGCACCGCGCCGACACCCCGATCCACGACGAGACCGGCAAGGAATGCGGCATCGCCCGCTTCCACTCCGACGACTCCCCCGAGGCCCAGCGCTACCGCTCGAACGTCGAGGTCCGCCGGCGCAACGGCGTGCGCGAGCGCATCGTGGCCTGGCTCAAGGAAGCCGAGGCCACCGCGATCGTCCAGGCTGCCGATGCCCAGCATGACGTCCGCGTGCATCCTGACCAGCAAGGCCAGAGCGGTTTCCTGGTGCAGTACTTCGCCCCTGAGTCAGCCGAAGCGAAGACGTACCGCAGCACCACGCGGCTGCTGCGCACGTCCATCTGAAAGGAACAATCAGGCCATGGACCACGAAGTACAGCTGATCAGTGACGGTGAAGGGCTGGCAGTCATCGGCCAGCCGGCCGACGTCGAGCGCTTCCTGACCTCAGAGGGGCTCACGTCGAAGGATCTCGGGCTACCCCGCCTCAAGTCCGTACTCCACAGCGGATCCGTTGTCGCGCAAGCCGGTTCGCAGATCGTCGCCAACACCGGCCGATGGGTCCAGCTGACTCCCCAGTCCGCCGCGAAAGTAGCAGAGTACGGACTGCGCCAGACCCCCAAGGGGCTCAGCACCGGAGTGGTCAGGGGTCCGCACGGCCAGATCCGGAACATCGTCCAGTTCTCCAAAGGCCCCGTGTCCCCACAGGCTCTGGTCGCCAACCCGGCGGTTCTCGCCGGGGCCGCCGGGATCATGGCCCAACTGGCGATGAAACAGACCATGGACGAGATCACCGACTATCTCGCCGCCATCGACGCCAAGGTCGACGCTGTTCTGCGCGCCCAGAACGACGCCGTCCTGGCCCGCATGATCGGCGCCGGCCTGGTCATCGACGAGACCATGACCATCCGCGAACAGCGGGGCCGCGTCGACGACATCATGTGGTCCAAGGTGCAGACCGCGCCCACCACGATCGCCGACACCCAGGCCTACGCCCTGCTGCAGCTCGACGCCCTCGCCGACAGGCTCGAGTCCAAGACCTACATCAACGAACTCGCCGCCACCGCCAAGGAAGCCGAGACCGTGGTCCGGGAATGGCTGGCGGTTCTGGCCCGCACCTTCCAGCTGCAGGACGCTATCGCGGTGCTCGAACTCGACCGGGTCCTGGACGAGTCCCCCGATGAACTGGACGGTCACCGGCTGGGGCTGAAAATAGCCCGGCAGAAACGGCTCACCCACATCTCGGACAGCACCGAGCGCCTGCTCAGCAGGATCAACGCGGCCATCGCGACCGCCAACGCGAACGTGCTCATGAACCCCTTCGACACCCCGGCCGTGGTGCGCTCCAGCAACCACGTCCTGGCCGGCGTACACGACTTCCGTCGCGCCCTCAGCATCGAATCGAGCCACGAGGCGTCCGAAGCCAGGGCGTGGACCGATGCCGCCACGGACGTAAAGGACAAGGCCCTCGGCGCAGGAGCGCACGGCGTGAGCGCCGCCAGGAACCTCGGCAGCGAAGCTATCAGCCGGGCCGGTTCAGTGACGGGCCGACTCTCCAGCGGCATCCCCTGGAAGGGGCGCCGCCGCAACGACGGCTGACCACATTCAATCCTCGCACTGGATGACGCATCTCACCTACGTAGCACCACTGGCCTGACATCATGTGCTGTCGAGGCCGGCGGAGCAATTGAGGGGCACGAGTTGGACACACACGTTCGGACGCCACTGACGATCTTCAGCATGCCGCAGCAGCTGGTCGTGCCTCTGTTCCAGCGCCCCTACGTCTGGGACGAGGAGGGGCAGTGGGCCCCGCTCTGGCAGGACGTGCGCCGCCTGGTCGAACACCACCTCGACCACCTCGGATCGTCGGCCACCCATTTCCTCGGGGCGGTCGTCATCCAGTCGATCGGTACCACCCACGGGACACTCCAAGGCTGGTCGATCATCGACGGCCAACAGCGGCTTACCACCCTGCAAATCCTCTTCGACGCTGTTGGGGTGGCCTGTGAAGAACACGGGCAGGACCAGCTCAGCGGACAGCTCGAGGCCCTCACCCACAACCAGGCTCACTTCCTGGGCCCGAGCGACGTGCCCCTGAAGCTGCGACACAGCAACCGGGACCAGGCCGTCTTCGACGAGGTCATGTTGGCCGACCCGCCGATCCCCTACGAAACCCTCACCGGGCACTCGTCCCTCATCGCCCAGGCACACCGATTCTTCACTGCCCAGGTCGAGAAATGGCTGATCGCAGGTTATTCCACCTTCAGCCTCGAGCAGCGAGCTCAGACACTGACCACCGTCCTGACCCAGTCGTTGCAGCTGGTGGTGATCGACCTCAAGGCCGACGAGAACTCCCAGGAGATCTTCGAGACCCTCAACGCTCGCGGCACTCCCCTGACCTCGGCCGACCTGATCAAGAACTTCGTGTTCCAGCGGCTGGCCGCCGAGGGCGTGGACATCCGGCACGCCTACAACGAGCTGTGGCCCTTCGAGTCCGCGTTCTGGGAGAAGGAGGTCAGCGTCGGGCGGACCCTGGTCAGCCGCAGCTCGCTGTTCTTCAACCAGTGGCTGATCTCGCGCATCGGCGAGGAGCTCAGCCCCAAGTCGACATTCGCCCGGTTCAAGCACCACCTCGAGTACGAGGCCAAGGCCTCCATGTTCGACCTGCTCACCGTGATCCGTACGCAGGCGAACCAGTACGAGACCTGGACCAAGAACGCCACTGACCCCGACCGCGACCTCGACCCGCTGGAGATGGCCTTCTACCGCATGCAGGCCGCCCAGACCGAGGCGCTCAAGCCAGCTCTGCTCTGGCTCACCGAGCCGGCCGGCGCCTACCCGGAGCCGGTCGTTCGCCGCGTGGTGCGCAGTCTGGAGAGCTGGCTCATGCGCCGGCTGATGCTGCGCCTGACCTCCGCCGACCACGGCCGCGTCGTCGCCGACCTGATCCAGTCGAGCCAGGGCCTCAGCGCTGACAAAATCCCCCAACGTGTGGAAGCCTTCCTCGCTCGCCAGAATGCCGAAAGCACCTACTGGCCGGGCGATGCCGAACTGGAGAAGGTGCTGGCTGAGGAACCGGTGTACCAGCGGCTCAAGCGCAGCCGGCTCCGCATGCTTCTCGAGGCAGCAGAGGACGCTCTACGCGGCTACGCGGGAACCGCAACCTCCAAGACGGGATCGCGAGTGCGTCGGACCGGGCTCCCCATCGAGCACCTGCTGCCCCGTTCCTGGAAGAAAAACTGGCCCGTCCCGGATCTGGCCGCCGAGATCGACCGTGCCGCACACGTCCACCGGCTCGGGAACCTGACCTTGCTCACCACCGGGCTGAACTCATCCGTCTCCAACTCTCCCTGGCTCGGTGACGGCGGCAAGCGCACCGAACTCGACAAGCACGACGTCCTGCTGATGAACCGTGAGATCTACAAGTCCTCGATCAACGGGTGGGACGAGAGCCTCATCGACGAGCGCACCCACCGGCTGGTCGAGCTGCTGGCCCTCACCTGGCCGGTGCCGGACGGGCACGCTGGTGCGGTAGTCGATCGGGACGTCTCTGAGGAGAGCAAGGCAAGCCTGAAGGAATTGGTTGCCTCTGGAGCGCTGCCCGCGGGGACGACCTTGACCGCACGGCCCGGAAGCTGGGGAGCCGTGACGTGCACCGTCACGGCAGAGGGCCGGATCTTGCTTGACGGGCAGACCTTCTCGACTCCGTCGGGCGCAGGTAAGCATGTGCGCAAGAGCCCCACCAACGGATGGTGGTTCTGGTCGTTGCCGGATGGGCGGCGGTTGAAGGACCTGCGCAGCACTCCAGCGTGATCCGCTGAGCCCTCGCACCGCCCGGGCGCAAAACCACGGACAGGAAGCAGGTCATGGTCGACCAACTGAACACGCTCACTACAGTGCTGAGTGAGAAGTTGCTCCAGATCGCCGACTACCAGCGCCCGTACGCCTGGGAAGACAAGCAGCTAGGCGATCTTTGGGACGACCTCGACCTCCTGGGCACCGAAAGCCACTACGCCGGAACCCTGGTGCTGCAGCGCACCACGGAACCGACCCGGCAATCGTCCTCCGGCGAAGACCTGGGAACGTACGAAGTGGTGGACGGGCAGCAACGCCTGACCACTTGCCTGCTTCTCCTCGACCGGGTGCGTCGAGCACTCAAAGCCTACGTCGACACGGACGAGGGGGCCGACGACGCCGTCCGCGACATCAGGAAGCTTCTGACCGTGCAGATCGGCGGCGTCCGGACCAGACGGCTGCAGCTGGCCGGCGACCTGGGTTCGTTCTGGGACAACATCATCCTGGGCGAGGACCCGATGGACGGAGTGTCGCTGTCCGAGGGCCAAAGACGCCTCGATCGGGCGCGCCGCTTCTTCGACACGCGGATCGCCGACCTGACCATCGACGTCGACGACTCGGTCAAGGTCAAGCGCCTGATTGATCTGCGCACCCGGGTGAACTCCCGCCTGCGGTTCCTGGTCTACGAGGTCAGGTCGAACGCCGAGGTCGGAGTGCTTTTCGAGACGCTGAACGAGCGCGGGCAACCACTGTCCGAACTGGAGAAGGTCAAGAACTACCTGCTGTACCTGGCCCGGCAGATTTCCCCGCAGCAGAGCGACGACCTGGCCAAGAAGATCAACCAGGCCTGGTCCGTCATCTTCGGCAATCTGGCCGGCCTGCCGGTCGACGACGACGCTCTGCTGAACGCGCACTGGCTGGCCACCAAGGACCACCGGCCCAACGAGTGGAAGCGGACCGCCTCGATCAAAGCCCGGTTTCCGCGACACAAGTACGTGCCCAGCGCCGATCGCCTCACGTCGACCGGTGCGCAATCCAGCGAGGCCGACTACGGCAAGGCCTGGCAGGAGCTGTACGACGACGTCAGCGACTACGTGAGGTCGCTGCAGCTGTGCTCAGCCTTCCTGCGGGACATGCACACCGACGGCGCCAAGTACCACGACTTCACCGAGCACGATGCGGCCCGCGCCCGTCGCGCCAATGCCGCCTTGGTCCGCGGCGACGTCTGGTTCCCTTTCCGGCCCCTGATGTTCGCCGCGCGGCTGCGCTACCCGCAGGACGGTGCTTTCTACGCCGAACTCGTCGAGCTCTGCGAGACCTACTCCGCGCGGCTGTTCGCCATCTGTCAGTTCCGCACCAACGCCGGCCGGACCACCCTGGCCAAGGCTGCGTTCGACCTGCACTCAGGCCTCGACCGCCAGGAGATCCTCGAGACCATCCGCTCGTGCATCTGGAACTGGGCACCGGACGAGGCCGTCAGCTCCGAGTTCGTGCCCGAGAAGAACTGGTACCACCGGCGCAGCCACAAGTACGTTCTCTACGAATACGAGCTGGAGATCAACAAGGAGATCGCCCCGTTCCGCGACTTCATCCAGACCGGACGACGTAAGACGACCGAGCACGTCCTGCCCCAGACCCCGGAAGAGGGCAGCCAGTGGCTGGTCGACTTCGGCGAGAACCACTCACGTCTTGTCCACGGCATCGGCAACCTCGTTCTCACCTACGACAATTCGTCGTACGGGCGCAAGGAGTACTCCCAGAAACGTGGATCCCTTGGCACCGCCGAGCCTTGCTACCTGGGCACGTCAGCCCTGAACCGTGAACGGGAACTTGGGAGCCTGTACGAGACCTGGACCCCGGCCACTGTCGAACAGCGGCTGCAGCAGATCCGGGCCTGGGCGCTGCAGCGATGGGCCGTCGTGCCACCCAACGACATCGATGCAGAGGAGCTAGACGCCGACAGCGAGATGGATGACGCTGCTGACGAAGCCACCGTGCTCAGCGGGCAGACTGCGTGATCGCCGCGCGCCTACGCGGCTAGCGTCAGGTGCCTGACAGCAGCCTTCCGCCGGGTCACCTGCAGGGCAAGGCCTTGCTGTGCACCAGTCAGCTCGCGCGCTTCGCGCGGGGTATGGCTTGTGCACAGCCCGCCCGGCGGCCCGCCTTATCCGGGAAGGTGGCCGGCTCGACAACCACCACGACGTCAGCCCCAGGGCCACACGCCATGATCGGGGGTATGCACCCAGAGACGCACACTTTGCGTCCTTCCACAGACCTGGGCGTAATGGCATCAGATGCGAACTCGACACCCACGGATAATCGGGACCGGCAGCGGGCCTCCACGCCCACGGTCTGCGCCGCTGCTGCGCTTCATGCGGGATGGACTCTCGCCGGGGCCATAAGTGGTACCTCGAAAAGTTCAACCCCGCCCGCAGGACACAGCGAGCGATCATGGCCTATCTTCCCGACAACTTACCGCGCGCTGCTTAACACTCCACCGCGGCTTCTTCCGTCGGGAGCGAGGTCGCGGCTGAGCGTCCGGCGCGATGTGTGAACTGAGCCACCCCTGGAGCGCTGCCGGGTCACGCACCCGCGCCTCCCCCTGCCACCGTGCCCATCCGATACTGCCTGGGTGGTCGACCCGCACCACAGTGAGGTGCTCGCCCCCTGCGTCGAGGAACTCCAGAGCCAGGTCGCCGGCGCACATGCAGGCGAAGTCACTCAAACTACTTACGGCGAGGGCGCGGCGCAGTCCTTGCGCCGCCTCGTCGTCGTGAACCTCGACGAGCACATCGTCGCTGAAAACCACCGTCTTCGAACCCGTCGGTCCCGGAACCCGTTCGGGATCCCGGTCGTAGACCAGGAACCCGCGGGGGATGACACGCACGCTCCGGGCCCCGGCCAGCACCCCATCCAGCGCGAGGGGATCGGCGGTTGGCTCTCCAACGATCGGAACCTTCATCACCGCACTTTAAGGGAGCCGTCCAGGCGTACCGAGGACGCCGCCCCGCACACCTGACCGAGAGGGTCAGCGATAGGCGTCAGGTGGAATACGCGCCTGCACCAGTAGTCCGCCCGGCACGGGTCTGGTCCCCGGCCCGGCACCTTGCTGTCGGGATCGGCCGGAATCCGAGCCTGAGGACGAAGGCTACGTTCGCTGTAAATCATCCCCATCTCGGAAAGTGCTGCCGCAGCGATCCCAGAAGATATATTTTTCACCAAGATTCACAGGAGCGTAGGCATCAGCTGATCCGGGGCACGGACCTGAACGACGGGCAGTCAATTGCGACCTGCCGCAAGTTGCGGATCTAGCAGACTGCGACCGGTCGGCATGACACGCCTCGGACTGCCCCCCGCGTTCCAGTCTGCACGTCGTGCGCGCAACTTTGACCAAGGCTTAACCGATGAGAGAACGGTTTATCCGAACCAACACTGTCTGGCCAGATTACCTTTGCGCAGGTCTCCGTGCTGCAACAGCACGCCGTCTCAACATTTCGGCCGTGTCCAGCGATGGAGCCAGAAGCGCAAACCAACGGCGGGCCGGCAGGGGAAAACGATGAGCTATCGGACGCGCAAGGCGCTGGGTCGTCAACTGCGCTCCCTACGTGAGCAGAACGGACTGCGTCACCTGGACCTGGAACTGATCGGGTCCAGAGCTAAGTCGTCTCGCATCGAGAACGGCGAGCAATCAATCCGCAAGTCACCCAAAGTGGACGATTGCGACGACCGGGCGTGGCGGGCGGATCGGTGGCCGCGTTCGCGGTGAGCTTGTGAACCCCCGAGACCGTTGCGGCAATCATGGCCGCGATCGGGATCGAGGGCATCAGCCCCGCACGTTCGCAGTTCGCACCACCGTGCAGGATCCCGACGCCTCGTTCCCGCCCGACTTGATCCTGCGGCAGTTCCACCAGGGACGATTGAAGGCCGCATGGCTCACCGACATCACGTATCTGACGTGCGGTGAAGGCGACACGTTCCTGTGCGCGATCCGGGACGACACTTCCGACGCGTCCTGGGCTACGCCATCAAACGACCACTTTGACGCACCCACGGCCGCCCGGGCCATCGACGCCGCGGTGGCCACCCGCACCGCCGAGGCCACACCGTGGTCAAGACCACCTGCAGTCCGAGCGCGGCGGCGAGTTCACCGGCGCCGTGACCGCGGATCCTTGTCAATGATCTTATGCAAAAGGCGAATTCGCGGTTGAGCGCGGGGAACTGAGGGACAGGGCTTGGGCCGTCATCGAGCCTCTGCTGCTTCCGGGACGTAACCGCGAGGAGATCGCACCGGCGGGTGCTCAACGCAACCCTGTGGAACGAACGCCCCGGTGCGCCTTTGGCGTCACCTGCCCGAACACCACGGCCCTGCAGGACCACCCACGAACGACTGCCGTCACAGGGCGCCGACGGAATGTGGGAGCGGCCCCGGCAACACGTCCTCCTCAATCAGGACTCCATCCGAACCGTCGAGAACAACGAAAAGATCATTGAGCGCACGCTCACTGCACTGGACTTCGGATATCACCTCATCAGAACGGAGAATCCGTACGGTAGTCGTCGTGAGATTCACAGCCATGACCCCTCGATGTCTCCACGACGTGAGCACTAATTCACGGCCCCTTGATCAGGACCCGGCGGTACCCGTCCCTCGTCGACCAGTTTTCGGTCCGGAGTGCATCGTCTCCAGGCCTGGCCTGCCAGCGGCCGGCGCCGCTCAGCGTTGTCATCGTCCCCGCAATGCCGAGGCCGCCTGATGACCCAGAACCCTGAGCGCGGAGGCCCGCGTTACGACCGGATGATGCGCAGGATCGTCGAAGAGGGCAACTTTCCCGGCTTCTGCGACTGGTTGGGAGTCACGCTGGAGGGCAAGCCGCAGTTCGTTGCCGGCAACTTCCCCAGCGAAACCCTTTACACCGACCTTCTGGCCCGGATCAGCCCTGGCCGTCTACTCCACATGGAGTACATGGTCCGCCCAGCAGCAGACGTCCCCGTCCGGATGCTGGGCTACCGAGCACAGATCATGCGCCGCTATGCCGGCGATCAGGTCACGCAGATCGCGATCGTCCTTGGCGAGGGTTCCCTGCGAGATCTCGACGACCCGGAGTCAGGCTTTCGACTCGGCCTGCGCACCGTCCACGTCCGCGACGCCGACCCACAGGTTCTCCTGGCGGACTCGGCCCTGGCACCCATGGCCGTCCTCACCAGGGGCAGTACCTCCGCGCGCCAGCACCGCCTCGCTCAGGCCCTGCTCCAAATCCGGAAAGAACCACCAAATCGCCGCTCAGCCCTGGTCGAGGCCACCCTCGAACTTGCCCGCATCGTGCTCGACCGCCCTACCATTGACCAGATCCGAAAGGAGACCAAGATGACCGTCGAGGAGACCGCGGACTTCTACAGCGAGTCCGACTGGGCCCAGGTCCTCAGGAACCGCGGCCGCCAAGAAGGCCGCCAGGAGGGCCGCCAAGAAGGCCGACGAGAGGGCCAGGCCCGAACCCTGCTCGCTCTGATGCGCACCCGGTTCGGTGACCACCCGGGCCTGGCTGCGCTGGCTGACGCGTTGAGCCAGGCCGACGATGTGGCGGCGATCGAGGCCATCACGCGCGCGGAGCGGTTCGAGGACATCAAGGTTCCCTGATCGCGCGTCCCGAACATCGGACGGGACCCGGCCGGACGACGATGAACGTCCTGCGCAGAACGTGATCGTCTGCCGGGTCCCGAACGTAAGTGTGCGGTAACCCCGTTGTTACTCGACCAGCTCGGCGTTCTTGGCCTCCAGCTGCTCGATCCGGGTGGTGGTTCCCGCCGGTCGTCCCCACCGCAGAGATGGCCGGCCGCCGACTGCGTCACCGTCCTGCTGCGCTGAGCCCTGGCCGTCGGTCGGTGCCGACTTCCGCCGCGCCCTCAGCATCGCATCGAGCCACGAGGCACCCGAAGCCAGGGCGTGGACCGATGCCGCCACGGACGTGAAAGACAAGGCCCAAGGCCCTCGGCGCAGGAGCGCAGAGCGTGGCGAGCGCCCCTGCCAGGCACAAGGGGCCCTTGAGCATCGCTGTCGATGCCTGATCGACCGTCGTGGCTCATGGGAGCGTTCTCCTGTCGCAGCGGCAAGGGCTCGTTGGCTACCTGATCGGTGTTCAGGTTCGGTGAGCCGACCGCGATGAGTCGGGGGCCGTCCGCCAGCCGTACAGGCGGAAGAAAGTCGGACTCGGCACAAGGCGACGTGACGCTGTTCGGATCCCCGGATCACATTGCGGAAGATGAACCCTCGTGGTCTGACCATCCATGGATGGTGAGGCCGGGGCCGCTGTCAAGGTATCCCCTCAGGCCGGCTGCCGGGTAAGGAATCAGTTCCTGGGGGAGGTCGTGGATCGTGAACCACTGGAGTTGTAGGCATTTTTCGGGTTCGCGGTTCACCGGGTCGTTCTGCCATTCGGTGGCTTCGAAGAAGAAGCCGATGCGGTCGCGGGCGCCGCTGCCTTGATGGTGGTGCACGGTGTGGACGAGGCGGATGTGCTCGGGGTCGACGATGACGCCGGTTTCCTCGTAGGCCTCTCGTGCGGTGGCCACGGTGAGTGGCTCGCTTGGGTCGAGTTTGCCGGAGGGTGCGTGCCACTGGCCGTATCCGTAGGGGCCGCCGCGCTGGGACAGCAGGATCTTGTCGCCGTCGCGCAGAATCAGGTGCACATCGATGACCGGCCCGGCCGCGTCGCTGGTGCTGGTGCTGGTGCTGGTGCTGGTGGGCTGTGTGCTGTGTGCTGTCGGTCATGGGCTGTGTCCAGGATCGGGGGCAGAGCGGGTCGGAGCGACCGTAGCGGAGAGCAGGCCGCTGTTGTGGACGATCGCGGCCGTGACTTCGTCGGGGCCTGACGCACCGGCATCGACGTGGGCCACGGTGAGAGGCAGGCCGGCCAGGATACGGGCGGCCTCCTGATAGAGGTCCAGTTCGCGCTGGACGTTGCCGGGGTCGCGTTCGAAGCGGTGGTGGGCGGTGAGCCGGGCCGTGATGAGGTCGGCGTCGGCGGTGAGGATGACGGCCAGGTCGGGCAGGTCGATGTCTGCGTTGGCGGTCTGGATGAGGCATAGGTCGACGCCGTCCAGCGCTGCAGGACCAGGCTGGAGGCCAGGTACCGGTCGCACACCACGGTGTGCCCCTGCTGCAGATGAGGGCGGATCTCGGTGCTCAGGTGGTGTCGGCGGTCGGCGGCGACCAGCAGGGCCAGGGCGTGGCCGTGCACCTCGTCGGCCAGGCTGCGGGTGACCTTTCCGAGCGGACTGTGGGGAGGGTTCGGCGGCCGTGTGCCCGGCCGCCCGCAGGCGCCGGGCGACGGCGGCCACGGTGGTGGGTTTACCGATGCCACCAGGGCCATCGACGGTGAGGAAGAACCCAGGCCGGCTCACTGGGCACCGCCCGTGTTCCCGCTCTCGCGCGCAGAATCTGTTGCAGTGTTCTGCTGGGCGTGGTGGTTGCGGGCGTGCTGCAGGCGGGAGAGGTCGCCCCGGTGCTGGTGGATTACCGGCAGCGTGGTTTCGGACAAGGCGATACCGACGGGCCTCCCTCGTCAACTGGACTGCCGCGATCAACGCCTACCCGAACCGCATCACACCGACCTACTGACCCGAACCTCAGCCAAAACCACTGACTGACAAGCAGAAAGCTTGACAAGCTCACGTAGTGCACGACTTGCTCGGTGGCCAGCCAATCCAGGTCCGCCCGGACGGTATGCAACGCGTCGAAGGTCACCACCGTGACCTGCTCACCACCGCCCGGCCCGGCCGCCGGCTTCAGGTCCAGGTCGCTCAGGGCTTCTTGGAAATGGCTGGTCTCGTTGTGCTTGGCATCGATCTGGACCTGCCCCAGCGAGCGACCGCTGCTGTGCTTAACCACGCCCAGATAACGGATATGGCGGCCCCCCAGGCGGCCCGGGCACTCCTGCCGTCCAGGCTGATCCCACGAATTCTTGCCATCAACAACGCCTTACGCGCAACCTCGGCACGCCGCGCCTGGTACTCCTGCACCTGCTGCGTCCGCCGCCCATCTCATTCGAGGGCCACCGTGCGCCGCCGTGGCCCCACGGCCCAGACCGGACCTACCGGCTTCACACCGGAGGCCTGCTAGCGGACACGCCGGGGTCGATCACGAGAATCTTCGATCTTCGACCCCGGCACGCCATGGAATTGAGCCGCTATCAACGGGCCTCGATAGCGATACCGCCATCGGCTTGGGCCACGATCTCGCCCCGAGCACCTTCGAACATGCTGAGTTCCCCAACAAGCAGCGTGATCAAAGTAGCCATACCGCCGCTGCTCGAGCCGTAAGCGGCCTTTTCGTCCTTGGCGAAGGACGAAGCAAGCGTGGAAAGTTCCGCGTCGGAAATATTCCACCACACCTGCGTATCGGAGGCATCTGCATTGGCAACGTGGAAATGTATCGACCGACCGCCAACGTTGACGCGGAACCGGGCGTCGCCCTCGAATGCCTGAACAATTTCAGCTCTTGCTGCCATCACTCCATCCTAGCAGCCCTTTTTTGGCGGGTACGCCGTGATGATGTTCTGCGTCTTGCGCGCGACCGAAACAAAGGAACCGAAAGAATCGATCACCTTCCCCTTGTTATTCTTGATCTCGACATTGGCGAGATACTGAAGGGTGTCGTTCGAGCTACGGTAGTCCCTGGCGCAGGGGTGACTCAGCGACTGCGTCATCGACCAGTGAGCAAAATCCTGCCATGTTGTTCCGATCATCACAGCCTTCTTTTCCCAGTCACCCAAATGACGCTTCTTGATGTGCTTGTAACTCCAGTTCTCAGTGCCGCACCGCAAATGTGCAGATGCGCCCGTGTACCCAGCCATCTTCTGACGCTTGTACTCGCGCGCCAGCTTATGCTTTGAGTCCTTCACGCCACATTTCTTCCACGGCGGCGTTGCAGCCGCCGCCTGGACCTCAGCAGAGTCCGCGACCCGGAGCCTTGCCTCCGGTGCAACCGTCACCGACCTATCGGACTCAAGATCTTCAGCCGTCTCAGGCAGGACGTAGAACTCATCCCCGGAAACGGCATAGAACTGCCCCGGCTCGAGCGCTGCCTGAATCTGATCCTCGATGGGATCTCCGGAGGCTTCCTCCGAGACAGAGACTTCCTCTTGACTCGCTCCAGCCGGAGACTTCCCGACTAGAAACTCCTCGCCCGCGACTGCATAGTTCTGCCCTGCGGAAAGACTCTCCTGAAGAGCAGCCTCCTCCGGGCCTACTTCGCGCTCGTTTCCCTGTCTCCCCACCACGGAAATCTGAGGGTACCCATTGGGCGCCGCCATCGCAGCCCCGCCCACGAATACCGGGGTGATGGCCATCCCTAGCACGGCCAACCCCAGTGCAAGAATTCGTCCGTGGCCTTGCATTGAAACACTTCCCATCACGGTGGTGAACGGCGTGGAAGACAGAGTTCTAGCCGCTCCCCCGCCGCCGCTGGCCCCTCGCCAGCAAGATCACTCTAGGCATATTCATGGCCGAGCTACAGGGATAAACGACAACTGTTGCCCTGATCACGGGGGTCAGTTCTCATCGCGCAAGGGCGCCGAAGACCAGTGCACCCCTGCACGGACAGCCGATTCCCTCCTTAGCAAAGGCGTCTGTCGCTTCATCCCCGGCGACGCAGGCTTACCGCTACTTGCGCGAGGCTCTGAAAGTGTTGGTAGCGCCGGCTCCGACGCCGAAGCAGCGGTTCAGACGGCGGTCAAGAAGACCTGTGTGATCCTCGTCGGCACGCTGCTCGCGTCGGGGCCAGCCCTCACGACCAGGCCGAAACCGACGACACCTGCATCTCTGGTTCTTGTGCGGGCCATCACGTTGGAGGGTCAGCGGCCGAAACTGAGTGACCTGGCGGTCCGGGCCCAAGGCCACTGCACCTGACCTTAGGGTGCGGCCACTCAGGACATCATCTGGTCGGAAGCTACTCCTCTACCGGTGAGCAGACCGTTGCTACCCGAGGTGGCGTCCTGCTTCTCCAGCCACGTCAGGATCGCCCCGCCTGTCTCCTGCGGATTCTCCTGCTGGATCGAGTGACCGCAGTCGAGCCCGACGACCTCTACGCGGGGTACGAACTCGCTCAGTCTCGGGGCCCGCGGGATGACATCCCGATCCCCGTAGATCATGAGTGCGGGCTGCCGGACGATCGGGACCACATCCGCCAGCAGGTGCCAGTTGCGGTCGAGGTTGCGGTACCAATGGATGCTGCCCGTGAACCCCGTGGACTCGAAGGCACAGACGAGGCCGGCAAGCTCCTCATCACTCAGGACAGGCTCGCCGAGCGCCGTCTCCGCGCTGGCCAGATCGACCATCAGCATCCCGCGACGAGGCTCGTGAGGCGGCTCGTTCCTCCGGTACAGGTTGCGCAGGAACCGGGCCATGTTCTCATCCAGCACGGCGCCATAACCCCCCGCTGCCGGTTGAAGTCGGCGACAACCGCTCGCAGACGCTCCAGGTCCTTTCGGCGCTGTCGGCTCGACTGCGCTGATCTTCGAGCTTGCCCACCTGCACCGAGCCCGTCGCCCTTCTCATGCTGGGCGCCGCTGACACTTGCTCCAGGAAGCTGGACGAGATGAGACACACGCCGACAGGCACACGTGCACCTCCGTTGACTCGGCAAATCACTGACAGAACCCCCAAAACGCAAAAAGGCCGGGCACTGGGTGACTGGGTGACTGGGCGCAGGAATCATGTTTGCGGCGACCCTGACGAGGTGGTGCCCGGAGCAGAGGGCTTCCATTGCCGCTCCGGGTCACTTCCTGCCTACCTACCTTCCTTGTCTCTCCTCACATCAGCAACGGTGAGGCGTCAACCGAGTGGCCGTCCGAGGCGTCCGACGGCCAGGCCCAAGGCCTGCCGGAGTCCTTCGACCTCGTCGTCCTCAAGCATCACGTCGGTGATGGCGTCGAAAACCACGGCATGGGGGCCCGTCTGAACCGTCTGCTCAAGGACGGTCACCGCAACCCGGTACCTGCGGGGCGCTGAGGTCACGGCCGTCGAAGCGACTGGCGGAGTCGTGCCGTGGCTGCTGCCGGCAGTGCGCTGGTGCTGAGCCTGCACGTACAGGGGCACCACCGTCAACGGCAGCCGGCTCTCTTGCTCACACAGGGCCTGGGCGTAGGCGTGGGCCTGCGGGGAGAAGGCGAACAGGTGGACGGCGTCGATGCCGGCTTCGTGTTCAGCCGCCGTGGCGAGGATGTCGGCCTCGGCCTGAGCCCAGGTGTTCCGCGCCTGATCCTGGCTGTCCTGGCTGGTTGGGGTGCCGCCGGGGGTAGATGTGGCTGCTTGCTGCGGTAGGCGGATCGGCAGCACATAGTGGCTCCCCTGCATGACGGCGACGGCGAAGACCTCGCTCGCGCGGGTGTCGGCGCGGTGGGTGGCGGTGAGCATGTCCTTCAGCCGGGAGATCTCGTCGTGCTTGCTGGCCGGTGGACGGGTGGGTGTTGTGTCTGCGGTGCCGTGGTGCTGCTCGGTCGGCCGATCGTGGCGTTCGTCCTGCCCGTTGCTGTCGTACGGGTCCTGGCTCGTGTTCTGCTGCATGGCTTCTCCTGGTCAGGAACGCCGAAGGGCCTGCGATCGGCAGTGATCGCAGGCCCTTCGGCTTCGGGTGGGGCTGGGCTCAGCCGCGTTCGAAGTCGCGGCGCAGGTTGGCTTCCATGTCGGCGAGCTGTTGCAGGCTCGGGCGGACGATGGCGTCGACGCCGAACGGGCCGATGTTCTCGGCGATGAACATCTGCACGGTTCGGACGACCCGCTGCAGCGGGGTGGCGGAGTCGCTGTGCCGGCTCTCCTGCGGTCCGTTCTGCTGGTGCCCCGGTGTCGTTTCGCCCTGGACGGTTTCGGGCGCGTTCTGCTGGGCGATCGCGTCGGCCTGTTGCAGGGCGGTGGCGGCGCCGTCGCGGTCACCGCTCTGGTGCAGGGCGCACGCCAGGACGGCGCCGGCCATGCCGTTCAGCGGCGCGGGGGCGGTGGCGGCCAGGTGCTGCCACAGCCGGACCGAGGCCGGGTCCCTCCAGGTGAGGCAGCCGATCGGGACGACGGGGTCGCTCAGGGCGTCCTCGCAGTCCCACTGCCAGGCCTCGGGCAACCGGCCGTCAGGGGCGTCGGCGAGAACCCTCCGGGCCTCCTGCAGGTCGCCGTAGCGCTGCTCGCGGATGGCGGTGCCCAGACGGGCGGCGATCCGTTGCCTGCGGGCGGTGTCGTCGCCGGGCCTGGCGGGGATGCTCAGGCGGGCCCCGGTGATGTCGGCGTGGACGATGTGCCAGCCCATCTCCTCGGCCTGGGGCCGGATCGTCTCGGCGTACTGGCGCGCTTCGGTGGAGTAGGCGAACAGGTACGTGTGCCGCACAGGGTGCCCGACGGTCCGGGCGCTGGCCTGGACCTTGTGGTCCACCAGGGGCCAGGAGCGGCGGGGGCGCACGGTGATCGGCACCGTCTCGATGTGGGCCATCGTGGCGAACACTCCGGCCACGTACAGCTGTGCGGGCCGGGCCAGGGCCTGGTGCCACTGCATCAGGCCGTGGTGGACGTACACGATCCCGGCCTCGGCGTGCTTCAGGTGTTCGTTGCCGTCCTGCTGGAACTGGTTCACAGCGCATTCCTTTCGTGGGTGGGCATGAAGAAGGGCAGACCGTGATCGGTCTGCCCTGGCATGTGTGGCGATGGCTGACTGCGGCCGGCGACGACTGGCGACGGTGCTGAGCGGTCGCAGCCTGGCGACGCTGTGCGGCCCTGCTCAGTCGAGGGGGTGCTCCTTCACGACGTCGTCGATCAGGGCCGGGATCCCGTCCTTGCCGACGAGTTCCAGGACCATGCGGGACACCAGGAACAGCAGGCGCTGCTGCTGGAAGCGCAGCTGCCGCTGCCCCAAGGTGGCGGCAGGCAGGAGAAGCCCTGCGAAGCTGGTGACCGCCAACTCGGGGACCAGGGCCTCGCGCGCCCGGAGGAAGGCCGCTTCCGCCTCCCGCAGTTGACCTCGCAGGTATCGCGCCCCGGCCAGGAGCGTGTCGGCGGTGGGCCGCACCGGCGCGGGCCCGGAGGCCGCGACCGACGTCCACAGGGCCACAGCCGCGTCGTCGTCCCAGTTCAGGCACCCGAACTGGATCCACGTGTCGGTGAGTGCCTCACTGACCGCGGCGAGCACCTCGCGGGGCAGCTCCTGCTCACCGGGGTTGGCCGCCAGAAGCGCCCGGGCGTGCTCGACGGCAGCCAGGCGCCGGTCCAGAACGCTGCGACCGGCACGTTCGACCTTGTCCCCCGGTGTGGGTCCGTCGACGGCCGGCGTGGCGGTGGTGTCGATGCAGCCGGTCTCGTCGCCGTAGACGATGTGCCAGCCCCGGGCCTCGGTCTGCTCTCGCACGCGCTCCACGAACTCCTGCCCTGCGGCGGAGTAGGCGAACACGTACAGCTGTTCCACGGCGCCGCCGCTGGCCTGTGAACCGTTCGTGTCCTCCTCCAGCACGCGGCTCCAGCGCGTGGCCTGCTCGCTGTCCGGGCCGGCCGTCAGATCCTGCAGGGGGATCGACATGACGGCGGCGACGCGCCCTCCGTCAGCGACGACGAACAGGTCTCCCGAGCGCTGGATCGCTTCGAAGGCGCCCACGAGCGCCTGGTGGATCTCCAGCAGGTCGGAGGGCCGTGGGCCGGCCGGGCCCGGGCTTGGTTGTTGCGGGACAGAGTTGTTCATGCCGTCCTTGTCATTCATGTCGTTCTCCTTCTCGTGTGGTCGAGGCGATGGGCCGAAAGACCCGCCCGGCAGGGCCTGCGATGAGGCCGGGACGCCGGCCGGGCTCTCTGTCCGGGTGGTCGGGGTGGTCGAGGCATTGCCCTGGCTCGTCCCGAACCAGTCGAACGGGTCGTGCTCGGGGCGCCCGCAGGGGCATGACGGCGAGGACATCTCTCTCCTGTGGTCGGTTTGGCGCTCAGGGGGTGAGGGCGGTGCAGGGACCAGGTCGGTGGTGTCCGCTGCAGATAAGGCAGTCCCCGCAGGCGGAACAGCCCCGTTCGTCGGCGGGCACGGCGGACAGGCACACACCGCACTCGCGCACCCGGTCACCGGCTATGGCGTACCGGCCGTCGAGGCCGTCGTGCTCGCCGCCGAACCCGTTGCTGCCGAGACGGTTCTGTGCCGACGTCGTGTCCAGGTCGTGCCAGGCAACCTCGAGCAGCGGGGAGGGCTCGAAGGTGTCGTTGGAGTACCAGGTCCCCCGATGCCAGATCCCTGCCTCCTCGTTGAGGATGTAGGCCCGGGCGGCATACCGAGGGTCGACGGTGAGGATCACGATCTTGTTGAGCCGGCCCATCCAGGTGCTCAGCCGCCGTCTGCTCCTGGCGGTGTGCAGGGACCCCAGGCGCCGGGGAATGAAGTTCTCGGCGCAGATCCTGGTGTCGGAGCGGATGTCGTCCCTGGCCGGGACGACGTCGTTGGGCAGCATCCCGTTGTGTGCGATGACCGTGCGCGGGTCCTGCCCCACCGGGAAGGGATGGCAGTTCGCGAGGTGCACGTCGCCGTCGGTGGCCAGCCGGGAGTGGAACAGCGCCGGGCCGTCCGGGTGCTCGGCCCGGTCCCTCTCGAACCCTTCCAGCACCACCTCGGCGCCCATGCCCCGGTGCACGAGAATGCGCTCGCCGGCGACGATGGCGTAGCCGTGACCGTCCCGGTTCCAGAAGGTCCCGTTGTACAGGGCCTGCATATCCGGCTGGGTCCGGGGCGGTAGGTAGCTCAGGAGGCACATGTCAGCCTCCGCATCCGCTCGTCCAGGGCGGTGTACTGCGGGCGCTGGGCCGTCCAGGTCCGGAAGGCATTCCAGGACCAGCCGCCGTGATGGCGGATGTCGGCCACGGTGAGGTCCTGGGTGTAACGGACCGAGGCGTCCGCGAAGGCCAGGAATGCCTGGACCGTGGCAACGTCAAGGCTGGAGGCGAACACCCTGAGCTCGAAGGTGTCCTCGTTGCAGAGGTTCACCGCCCGGTACCTGTAGTCGGAGGGCGTCTTTCCCTTGAGTTCGGCGTTGACCAGGGCCCGCTCGTCCGGGGTGAAGCGGGCGTAGGTCTCGCTGACCCGTCCGGCGAACGTGGTGACATCTGCCTGGTTGCGGTAGATGAACTTCAGCCACCGGTAGCGATGCAGGTCGTCGGCGAAACCGGCCCGCGACAGGTGGATGTGGATCCCGGTGTTGTCGGGTGTCCAGCAGCCACAGTCGCGAAGGTCCCGAAGCATCCGCCAGGGGAAGTTCTCCATCGCCCAGGTGAAACTCATCGGCTGGGTGACGATCTCGAAACCGTCGTCGAGGGACCCGTCCTCCTTGAGGTAGCCGAGGTCGGCCAGCCACCCGTCGGCCAGGTAGGCGCAATCACCTCGGCCGCCCTCGCCGACCTCGAGCTCCAGCTCCATGCCCAGGTAGAGCGGGCCCTCACCGTGCATCATCGGAACAGGCTTGAAGGATGGGTCTTTGATGTAGCTCTCGGCGTCGTGTACCTCGGCGTAGTCACTGTCGTCGCAATCGTCGCAGTCGTCGTCGCAACCGTCCTGGCCGGTTGCGGCGCGGTTGTACGCGGCCATGCAGGAGCTGCAATCGCACGGTGGCGAGTACACGTACTGCCAGCTCCCGGGCGGCTCCTGGGCCTCCTGCTCGCTCGCGGTCGTCTTGCTTTGGTTAGGGGACATTGCCTCTCCTGACTCGTGCCGTCGCCGTGCGGCGGTCACGTGGTGGTGGTTGCTGGGCTGAGCCGGTCCGGTCGCCGGCAGCACCGAGGTGCGTGGTGCGGCGGACGTGGCCGGACCCGGCCGGGCCGAATGCGCGCACTCCCTGCCGGGGGTGTGAGACATCCGGTCCGGCCGGCGCCGGCCGCGGTGTGGTGGCGGTTGCGGGCACAGCGAAAAGCCCGTGCACGGATGTGCACGGGCTCGATGGGGTGCTGGGTGGGTGCTAGATCAGCCGGGGCTGACCGGTTTCAGGTCAGCCGCGGCGCGCCGGCACGGGGCGTGGCGCTGGTACGGCGGTCAGGCTACGTGGCCGACTGCGGGCCGGCGACGGCCGGGCGTACGCGTCAGCGGCGGTTACGCTGCCGGGGTACCGAGAAGCGCCGCCCGGGGCGTGCTCTCCTCACCGGCGCCATCTGCGGGCGCACCGGTTCCTGGGGTTCGGGTTCCTGCGCGCCGCGGGATCCGCGCCGCCGTTCGGGACCGTGTGCGCTCTTGACGGTCTCGACGTGGACCGGCGTGTGTCCCTCGCGCCCGTGCTGTTTGGCCGCGTACATGGCCACGTCGGCGGCGTGCAGGAACCGGTGCCGGTGCTGCTCGTCGCCCGGTTCGATGATGGCTACGCCGATGCTGGCCTCAGGCCGCAGATGCGCACCGTCGATGGTGACCGGCTGGGCGCTGAGCAGCATCAGGATCCGCTGGGCCTCGGCGGCGGCCTGCTCGTGCGTGACCTGGCCGGGGCTCATGGCGCCGGTGACGCCGGGGACGTGGTGCCAGACCAGGACGAACTCGTCGCCGCCGAGGCGGGCGGCGATGCCGCAGCCGTGCATGGCCTGGGCCAGGCGGTGGGCCACCGACACCAGAAGGGCGTCGCCGCAGGCGTGCCCGTAGGTGTCGTTGACGTCCTTGAACTTGTCCAGGTCCACCAGCCCCACCATGAGCGGGCGGCCCGACCTGGGGTCCGACAGTTCCTGGTGCAGGGCCCGGCGGTTGGGCAGGCCGGTCAGCGGGTCGCTCTGGCACGCTGCTTCAGCCTGTCGCAGCGACTGACGCAGCCGGGTGCCGACGAGTGCCTGCCACGCCGTTGCGGCGCCCAGCAACAACCACAGCAGGGTGCCCAGGCGCGGGGCGTGCACGCGCTGACGACCGGTACCCGGCACGGGCGCGACGCTGCCGGCATGGGACGGGCGCAGCTGCTGGGCTGCAGTAGTGCGCGGGCGGTTCGCTTTCATGAGTGTCCTTTCTGAACAGGCGTATCGGACCGGTGCGGTGCTGTCCCCTTCCTCGGTGGGTTGTATGGACGGGACGGGAGGGCTGTGCCGGGGCCGCACATCGCGGGCCCGATTTCAGGCGTGGGCCGCGACGACGCGCATGTGCCGGGCCGGCCCGGACAGGCCGCTGAGGCGAAGGCCGTGCTGGTAGGCGTCGAACCAGTCGCCGTGTTCGGGCACGACCAGCCGGAACGGGCCCTCCAGGGTGGGGGCGACCTCGACCTGGAACCGCCGGGCGTTCAGCAGCAGGTCGATCAGTTCGGCCGGGGCGGAGGTGGACTCGCCGTCGGGGCCGACCGGCCCGTGCAGGACGGCGGGCCCGGCGATGACGTCCTGGCCGCGCATGAGCTCGTTGTGGGCCCACGCCAGGGTCGTGGCCCGCTCGTTGAGCTCCATACCGCGCAGCTTGGCCTCCTCGTTGACGAAGAAGCTGGCGGGCGGGTTCCGCAGGTCCAGGGCCTCGATCGGCCCTTGCACCAGTTCCTGGTACACGCCCAGCCGGTCGTCCTCGAGCGTGAGCGCCCGCAGCGGTTCCTGCAGGCGGGCGGGAATGACGATCACGGTGATCATCGACTCTCCTTCTGTTGCGTTGCTGGAACGAGGAAAGACGCCCCGGTCGGGGCGTCTCAGGTGAGGGACGGTCAGGTCCGCCGGCGCAGACGCCGGTTCAGCAACTGCGCCATGCGCACGCGGCGGGGCGCCGGCTGGAGCGCAGCGGGCGTCGTCGGCACGTGCTGGTCTGTCCGGGTGGGAGGACGCTCAGGCCAGCCGTCGATGCTCTGGTGCATGTCGATACGCGTCAGGTCCACCGCGGGCAGGGGCCGGGGGCCGACTTCAGCGGCCACGCTGACCTCGACGCCTGCGATCCCGCGGTCCAGGATCACGTTGCGCCAGCGGTCCCGGGCGCCTATGGCCGTGCTGCGGCTGTCATAGACCGGACCGACCTGTTCGCCGGGGCCCTGCGGCCAGCGGCGAACCTCGACCCAGAACCTGTTGGCCCGTACCAGCTCCGTGACCAACTCCGGTGACACCGACGTCCACAGACCCCGCCCGTCCCGGAACCCGACGATGACGGCATTGCCGAAGATCAGGGTCTGCCCGCTGGGAGCGATGAAGGAGTCGGGCAGCAACTCCAGGACAGTGCCGTTGAGCAGCTCGCCACGGTTGGCCGCGTCGTCGTCGTACAGCAGGACCGCCATCTGGCGGTCGAGGCCGAACGCGCTGAGGCCGACCGTCGCAGCGGCGGCCCTGTCGTTAATGAACGCGGCCAGGCCGCGGCGGGAGCCAGGTTCGAAGTCCACGACGGCCGCTGGCTGGCGACCGGCCGGGATGACGATGGCTTTGGTCATGCTTCTCCTTGTGTCGTGAGGCAGGGGTGGTGCGGCAGGAACAGCCGAAGACGCCGAGCCGGAGATGTTTTCCGTGTTGTCGGTGTTGCCGGCGTCGTCGGTGTCCTGGATGTGGGCGAGTACCTCACCGGCTGGCCGGCCGGTTGAGCAGCCGCGGCCACGGGCCGGGCCCACTGGGCGGACACTGGCCAGGAACGGACTCGGCCGGCACCTGAAGGGCGCTTCTGGCGCTGAATCGTTCGTGCCAGCCGTCGACGGCCCGCTCGACATCGGCCACCAGCTGGTCCCTGGCCGGTGGCGGCGGGCACGCCCCGACCTCGGCGGCCACGCTGACCTCGGCGCCCAGGATCCCGCGGTTGCGGATGAGGGCGCGCCAGTGCTCCGCGTAGGCCAGGGCGAGCGCACGCTCGCCGAAGACGGGTCCCACCTGTTCGTAGGGATCCTGCGGCGAGGGCCGTACCTCGATCCAGAACCTTTCGTGCTGGACCAGCTGGGTGATCAGGTCCAGCGGGGCTGACGCCCAGTGGCCCTGTGCGTCGCAGAACCCGACGATGACGGCCCCGCCGTGGATCGACCTTCTGCCGCTGGCAGAGATGAACGAGTCCGGCAGCAGCTGCATGACGGTGTGGTTGCGCGGCTCGCCCCGCTCGGCGGCCCTGTCGTCGTACAGCAGCACCGCCATCTGGCGCTCCAGACCGAACGTGCTGCCCAGGTAGTGGTTGACGACGTTCCTGGCATCGTGATCGGGCAGGCGCGGGTGGGCTGCGCCGTCGAAGGACAAGGCGCTGGCGGGGCTGCGATCAGCCGGGATGTGAATGGCTGTGCTCATAGTTCTCCTTCAGTTGGATGGTTTTCAACCGCCGGCGGTGCCGGGACGTGAGCGGGGCACGAGCAACGGGCTGCGAGGACAGTCCTCGGGCTGGTGGCTCGTGAGGTGGGCCGGGCTGCCGTCGGTGTCCCCGCTTGGGGGACCGCAGAGGCAGGACGGACAGGGTGGGCCAGAACAGTCAGGCGCGCCGAGCAGAAAGTGCCGGCAAGAGTGGCGCCCGTGTGTGGATGCCGTGGCGGCGACTGAACTGCGCCGGTGCGGACGTCGGTGAGAGGTTCACCGTGCCTGGCTGAGGCCACGAGCGGAAGCACTGCCGTGTAGCCAATCCGTGCACGGGTGCTGCATCGCGGCGTCCGGTTCGCAACGCCTTGGGCGTCGTGAACAGTGGCCACGTCTGGCGTGTGGACGATCGCCCGGAGCCCGTGACTGCGGGCGGCCTGGGGCACTGGCCTGTTGGTCAGCCGGCGAAACAGCCGTATGTGGTGGGCCGTTGGGGTCGGCAAACAGATGAGCTGGGCCCGGAGGCTGCAGATGCTGGCATCCGGTGCGTGCGACGTGCGCTCGGTTCTGCCGTGCAGGTGGGGCGAGTTGACGTGCGAAGGGAGCTGGTGGCGCAGAGCGCCGGTTCGTGAGCGGATGTTCCGGTGCCGACCGCGGGGGTGGGCGGGCCGGACGTCCGCTGGGTGAACCGGGGAGCCGGTCGTGCGTGGGTGGTGCTGTGCTAAATGAGATTTCAGGATCGGTCGCCCCCGCAGGGCGGACAACTCACCGGTGGCGCCCGTTGGTGCTGTTGGTCCTGCTCAGGGCAACAAGAACCCACCATCGGCCCCCCACGTAGGCAGGCATCGCTACGGTGCCCGGTGTGAGCGTGCCGGTGGTAGCCGCAGTGAACGGTGCAGCCGCTGCTGACGACCGCCCCGTGTCTGCCCGTGTCTATTGATGCAGGGACGGGTTCAGGCGCCGGTCTCGGGGGTGAGCCCGAAGTCGGGGTGCGGTGGCCGGGGCTCGACGCCCCCATCGACCCGGTAGGGCGAGTCGAAGCCCAGGGGCCGGTCCGGGCCGCGCCAGGGTTCGCCGTCGAGGCGCACGTCGATGGTGCGCACCCAGTCCTTGCGCGGCTCGAGGTCCTGCGGGGCCCAGTAGATGAGGGTGGAGGGCCGGCCGTCCTCGGTGAGGGCCCAGGCCTGGAAGTCTCGGGCCACGCCCAGGTGACGCCACCACAGGCGCACGGTCACCGGGGCAGGGTCACAGAACTGGGGGTCGGGGTCGGCGTTGGCGCGCAGGATGCGCGGGACACTGGGCATGGCGCTGCTCCGGGAATGCTCTCCGGCGGCGCCGTGCCGGGTGGTGCTGCGACCCGCCGCGACTTTATCGGTGCCCGCCCACGTGTTGGATCGGCCGGGCGGGTGACGTCGCCGGGCGGCCCCACGGCGACGGCGCCACCACCTGGCCCGCCCCACCCCGGGCGTCGAACTGGCGGGAACTCCTCATGCCCGTTGTGGGTGACGGGGCCGGCGGCCACCCGGCCGCAACGCTCAGCCGACGCCCATACCAGCGGGCCGGGTGGCACCGAGGAGGTTGTCCCACCGGTGGTCCTCGATCCGGACGACCGCGCCGGTGTGCGGGGCGTCGATCATCTGGTTCTCCCCCAGGTACAGGCCGACGTGGTCGACGTCGGCGGTGCTGGAGCCGAAGAAGACCAGGTCACCGGGCTGCAGGCTGTCCAGGGGTACGTGCGGTCCGTGTTCGTACTGCAGCTGGGCGGTGCGCGGCAGGGCGATCCCGGCGGCCCGGTAGGCGGCTGCGGTCAGGCCGGAGCAGTCGAATCCGCGGTCCCCGCGGTCGGGGCCGTTACCGCCCCACTGGTAGGGAAGCCCGAGCTGCTCGCGTGCGAAGTCCAGCGCCCGGCGCACCTCGGTGCTGTCGGTGCTGTTGGTGGCCTGCTGCCGGCAGGAGCCGCTGGTCCACGGACGGGCCGCGGCCCCGGCGAAGGTGGCGGTCACGAGCCGGTCGTGTGGAGCCTTCGACAGGTCGGTGTCGGCCACGTATCCCATGACGAACACCAGCGCGGTCTCCATGTGCTGGGCGTAGGCGCCGGGATGGGCCGAGCGCTGGACGGCCTGGGCGGCGCGGCCGGCCTGCGCCGGGGTGATGAGGGCCGAGTCCCGCCAGCCGGGCACGTCCAGCAGACCGGGCTGACCGCCCTGCCCGCCGGTGAGGAACAGGGCGGTGGCCGCGGCCGGGTCCATCCGCAGCCCTTCGGGCGCCCACGCGGCGCGCTGCTGGAACAGCCCCCGCGAGTCCGGGCCGGCCGTGTCGCCGTGGCCGACGTTGCGCAGGCTCGATTCCTGGATCGCGGTGGCCACGGCGATCACCCAGGCGCGAGGTGGAGCGCCCACCTGACGGGCGGCGGTGATGACGGTGACGGCGTTGGCCCGCTGTTCCTCGTCGAACACCTCGACCAGGGCGGCCAGCTCGTCCAGGTCCTTGGCCCCGTCCCAGATCCCGGCCACGTCGAGGCAGCCGGTGTCGGTCGAGGATTCGCTGAACACGGAGCCGAGAAGCCTGGCCGGCCCGGACAGCAGCGAACTGAGGGCGCTCTGGGCGAGCGCTGCCATCAGGAACAGCGACACCACCATGAGCGCGGCCGCCGCCGCGAGAGCCGGCACCAGCGGGCGATCGTCCATCTGAGGCCTTCCATCGAAAAGACACCCGTCCGCCCCGCGTCACATGGCCCCAGGCGCCGCGGTGCCCTCACGACGGGTGGCGGAAGGAGTGCTGACGCCGGCTGGTGGTCGCCGCGCGAGCGCGTCGACAGGGCTGCGGCGCGGTTGCCTGCCCTGGATCGCCTGCAGGCAACCGCGCCGTGAGCCCAGTCCGTCAGGTCAGTCAGTCGTCGCCGGGGTCACCGGGGTCACCGGGCGCGGGAGCGGCGCACGGGAGCTCCACCGGCGGCAGGTCGGCGTCGGCGGGAATGGCATCCACGCGGTAGTACCGGACGCTGGAGGTCAGCAGCGCCTGGTCCCACTCGGGTGTGCCGTAGTGGATGAAAGCAGCGCGTGCGCGCCGCCAGGCGTTCGGCCCGGCCGGGCGACTGCGTTCGCGGTCTGCGGTGGGAGCGGCGTGGACACCGAACACGCCCAGGCCCCCATCCAGGCGGGCGCAACTGCGCGAGTACGCCGCCTCCAGGGCGGTGGCCGGGCGCATGAACTGGCCCTGCCGGGCGTCGGGAGTGAACACGTAGGTGTCGTAGCGGAACAGGTCGCCGTAGGTGCTGCGGCCGGCTGCTGCGCCGGCCTGGGCAGCGATCAGCTCAGAGACGTCTTGGCGCAGGATCTGCGCCCGCACCCCGTGTTCGCTCAGGACGTGCACCAGGTCGTCGTCGGACACCGACGCCGACGTCTGGGGAAAGCGCTCGCGCAGGGTGGCGAACGCCTGGGGCTCGTCGGCCACCAGGTAGGTGGCGAGCATCTGCCCGGGGGCATCGAGCGTCAGACTGGTCAGGTGCACGGTGGTTCCTCTCGGTTCGGTAAGGGGATCAGTGGGCAGCTGTCGCGACGGGCCGGGCGGCGTGGGGCCAGAAACTGCGAAAGACAGCGAATGGACGTCCGTCAGTCCGCCAGCGCCTGCTCGGCCCGTTGCCGGACCTGGCCAGGATGCTTGGTTGAGGCTCCTGACAGGAGGTTTCGTTGACTCGGTGGGATTCCACAGACCAACGAACCCCTCCTGTTGGAAAGTCTGTTGGTCTGGTTGACGCCGACGATCTGCCTCGGCGGGGTGAAAGTGCTACCGCAAGCGCGGATCCCATGCCAACTACCGGGAAGCCAGAGGCTTTTCGGAGGCAAGGAGCATCAGCCGGCCCGGACCGGTCGGATGGTCCATCTGCTTGGCCTGTCAGGGCGGGAGAAAGAGCCGTTTCCGTTGGTCTGGCTAGTAGTCCATGATGTGGCGCTGCAGGTACCGGCTCGATGTGTCATGTTTTCTGCTGAAGGAGATCCTGGTGGACCGCCCCGCCATCGATGTGACTGACCACAGCGAGTTCGACGCCTTCGTCGTGGTGCGCACCGACTACGACCGTCCGCAGGCATGGGCCGCGATCCAGCAGGAGCTGGTCCCGGCGGATGCTGCCGAAGGCCATATGCCCATCCCGTTGCTGGTCGACGATCCGGTCTGGGCTGGCGCGGGGTTGCAGGCCGTGATCGAGGCCCTGGCCATCCCTGCCGGCGAGGAAGGACCCAGCGTCGTGCTGCTGGCCGACTCCATCGCGATGACGTCCGACACGCATCAACTTCTGGCCGTGGACATCCGCCGGCTGCTCGATCCGCACGAGGACGAGGAACCTGAGGATGACGAGCTCGAGGAGGACGAGGACTGGGAGGAAGTTCCGTACTTCGGAAGGATTTCGGCGGCCCGGGCCGCATCCATGGCTGTCAATATTGCCTTGGCCAACATGGACTTCTTTGAACTGATCGAGGCCGAGGCCTGAGCACCCACTACCTCTGAGGGCGGGGCGGTCCTGGGTCGAGGTACCAGCGCAGCGCGCGGGTGGCCGGTAGCTGGGCCAGCGTCAGCCGGGGCCCGCTGCCGGGCCCGGCGGGCTCGCCGGTGCCCGGGGTGTTTCCGGGCCAGGGTGGGGGCACTCGCCACCAGACGGCTCCTGCCGGTCCCAGCGGCTCCTGGTCGGCTATCTGGTGCTCATAGGTGGTGAACACCTGCAGGTCGCTCCAGGTGAAGGACAGGTTAAGCGCACTGGGCAACCGCCGCGTCGGCATCCTGCACGGCTGCCTAAGCCACCACACCAGCTACGAGGAGACGGTCGCCTGGGCCAATCAGACCGCTCAGGACCAGGCTGCTTGACACGTTAGAACCGTGGGATGTCTAGAGCCTTCGAAGGGCAGCAAATGGACGTCGCCCAGCCCGGCAGTGCCCAGCTCGGCTTGGGCGCCGGTCCTGCCCAGGATTTTTGGTCCTGGCTGCTGACGGGAGGTTTGGTTGGCGCGGTGGGCGTCTCCGAACCAACGATGTTCTCGTTGGTGGGTTTCTGTTGGCCCGGTTGACGCCAACAATCCGCTACGGGGGATCACAAGGGGCATCTCGAGGGCAGATCCCGCGCACCGAAAGGTTTTTCTCGCGCAACGCTGCTGCATCGTGCAGGAGAGGGCGGTGCTGGGCCCGGATGGGCACCGGGTCACCGGTCAGCTGTGCCGCGCAGTAGTCCAAGATGTGGCGATGTAAGAATTGGCCCGAATGGGAGCGTTCGCTGCTGAAGGAGATTCTGTTGGACCGCCCCGCCATTGACGTGCGTGACCACAGCGAGTTCGACGCCCTCGTGGTGCGCACCGATTACGACCATCCGGACGCCTGGGCCGCGATCCGGCAAGAACTGGCCCGGCCGATGGATATCCCCGAAGCCGACCCGCCCAACCCTCTGGTGGTCGACGATCCGGCCTGGGCCGGGGCGAGCTGGGAGGAAGTGATCGCGGCCCTGTCCGTCCCCTCCGGCGAGGAAAGGCCCAGCGTCGTGCTGCTGGCCGACTCCATCGCGATGACGTCCGAGACTCATCAGCTTCTGGCCGTAGACGTCGACCGACTGCTCGATCCGGAGGAGGACGACGACGAACCTGACGGCGAGGAACTCGAGGATGACGAGGCCTGGGACGGGCGGGAAGCGCCACTTGTGGGCAGGGTTTCAGCGAGCCAAGCCGAATCGATGGCCGTCAATCTTGCTCTGGCCAACATGGACTTCGACGAATTCATCGAGGCTGAGGCCTGAGCAGGCCCTATCTCTGAGGGCGCGGTGGCCCGCCGGTGCGGCGGGCCTGTTCCCGTAAGGGGTGCAGGGGGTCGTCGGTAGGGCGGGGCGGTCCTGGGTCGAGGTACCAGCGCAGGGCCCGGGTGGCCGGTAGCTGGGCCAGCGTCAGCCGGGGCCCGCTGCCGGGCCCGGCGGGCTCGCCGGTGCCCGGGGTGTTTCCGGGCCAGGGTGGGGGCACTCGCCACCAGACGGCTCCTGCCGGTCCCAGCGGCTCCTGGTCGGCTATCTGGTGCTGGTTGGTGGTGAACACCTGTAGGTCGCTCCAGGTGAAGGACAGGTTCAGCACGTGTCCGCTGCCGGAGAGCGGGAACCCGTTCAGAGCCCGGTGCACGTTCAGCTCCCGCCCCGGCGTGGGCAGCACGAACAGCAGCAGCCAGTCCGGGCCGACCCGCTCGTCCCGAAGCCGCTGGTAGACGCCCACCTTGCCCACCACGCGCTCGAGAGTCTCGGTCCCCCGGTCGTACTCCAGGTAGAAGCCCACCCGGTACGGCCGCGGCGAGCCGGGCAGTTCAGCGGCCGGCGGCCCGGCTGGATCCGGGGAGTCATCGTCGCCGTCCGACCCACCGGCGGAACCAGGCCCGGCATCCGGCGCCAACTCCTCGTCAGGGGCTGCAGTGGACTGGCCCGCTGGCGCGGGCTCCGAAGCGGAGCCGAGACTGAGCTGGGCGGCCACGGTGCTGGGCGGCTCAAGGCTAAGCGGTTCCGTGAGAGACGGTTTCGTAGCTGACGGACCCGTGCCGGGCGAGTCCGTGCCAGGCAAGTCCGTGCCAGGCAAGTCCGTGCCCGTCGAGTCCGCGCCGGCCGGGACCGTGCCAGGCAAGTCCGTGCCCGTCGAGTCCGCGCCGGCCGGGACCGTGCCAGGCAAGTCCGTGCCCGTCGAGTCCGCGCCGGCCGGGACCGTGCCAGGCGAGTTCGTGATAGGTGGATCCGTGGCGGGGGCATGGCTGCTGGGCGCCCTGGGTACGGGGCCGGTGCGGTGGTACTCCCAGACGCCGTGTCCGTCGGGGCGCACCTGCAGGTCAAGGGTGTTGGCCGTGTGGGCCGGTGACCACCAGCGGGCCAGCCGGTAGCAGCCCGGCGGATGCTGCCCCTCCCCCGGCTCCTGCGCCGATTTCATCCAGGAAACCGGTTCCGCCTGCTGCGGGGGCACCGCGCGGCCGAACCGCCCACGGGCCGGGTGATTGCCGGTTCCGGGCGGCGAATCGGTGGTCTCGTCGTCGGGGCCGCTGAGGATGCGCCCGGCCCGGATCAGCTCGACGAAGAAGTCGTGGATGCCGTCGGTGTGGGCCAGCTGCGAGCTTCCGGCCACGGCTTCGTTGCGGGCCTGCAACTGCCGGGCCGTCATGGGTTTGTCGTGCTCGTAGGAGGCCGCCCAGCGGTTGCCGAAGTCGGCTAGGACCCAGTGCACGGGCAGCAGCAGACCGGCCCGCCGGACCTGGAAACGGTCGATCCATCCCTGGCGCTGCAGCAGGCCCAGCCGGCGGCGGGTGGCGTGGGGCGAGGCAGCGACAAGGTCACCGATCTGGGCGGTGGTCAGGGTGGCGTGGCGGTACAGGTGCAGCAGGATGACCTCGTCGCGGGCCTGGAGATGCCAGGCCTGTTTCAGCCACTGCCCCACTGCCTCCCGGCCCGGCCGTGCCCGGCGGGCCGCAGACTCGCGTTTGCGCGGCGCCCTGGGGGCCGGCGGGCCTGTTCTGCCCGACTGTCCCGCCTCTGCTCCGTCCGTTGCCGGGGTTGCCGGGGTTGGGCCTGCGCTGGCGGCCCGGTCTGGTGCCGGGGTCAGCGGCTCAGGCAGTTCGTCCTTCACCAGGGCCTCCCACCAATGGGATCGGCAACGCACGCACCGGCCGCCCCGAAACCGCCCCCGGCCACTCAGGCAGTCTCACCGGCCCGGCCGCAGGGCACGAGCCAGGCCGGTGGGGCTGGTTCATGCGCGTGAGCAACCAGCCGATCCGGCGTGCGTGCAGTGCGGTGTGCTGGGCCGTGTACGGCACTCCCTCCCGGGGTATCTCCCTCAGAGATAGTCGGACCTGCCCGCACCGCGGTCGGCGCCACACAACCGGCCCGTGACCTGCCCTGTTGGCGCTGTTGGTGGGACGGCTCACGGACCGGGGGCGTTCACCCCGGTGCGAAGGGATCTGAGAAGGGGTGAACGCAGGGGCCTGAGAAGGGGTGCGCAGGCGGCAGTGGGCGCCCTCTCTCGCTCGTTTCATCACCACGGCTGCCCGTCGTGCGATGCCTGCGGCGACCTTATGGAGGGGCCGGGCGAGGACTGGGGCGCCGGCGCGGTGGCGGCGACGTGCTGGCGCCATCTCATCCGGGCGCCGGGGGCGATCTGGCCCAGCGGGACGGTGCTCATGGTGAACGGTTGCGCCACCCGGTTGCCGGCCAGGACCCGCACGGCCGCGGTGTAGGCCGACAGCCGGGACAGGTCCCGTTCGCTCAGGTAGGGCTCGGTGTGCTGGGCCATCTGGCGGGCGTCACGGGGCGAGGCGGTGAAGAAGACCTTGGTGCGGGCGTTCGCGGCCAGGGCCTGCTGGCCGGCGGTGTCGAACTGGTCGAGGTTCTGGTGGGCCAGGACCATCGACAGGTGGAAGGCCCGCGCCTGCGGCAGCATGTCCTCCAGGCTGGTGTCCAGGTTCAGCATGGTGTGGGCCTCGTCGACGTACAGGGCCGCGTCGCGGCGCTGCGACTCCGGCAGGGCGGCCCGGGCCGTGGCCGCCTGCCAGACCAGCGACACGATCAGGGATCCCACCAGGCGTGAGGTCTCCGAGCCCATCTCCCCCGAGGGCAGGCGGCAGATGAGGATGCCGCCGTCCAGGACCTGGGCCATGTCGAAGGTCGAGGTGTCCCCGGCGAAGGTGTGGGTGGCGAAGGGCCGCATGAGCACCTGCCGCAGCCGGGCCCGCGCCGAGCCGGTGTGCTGCTCCACCGCCCCGGACAGCATCCACGTCTCGAAGCGGTTCCAGAAGTCCTGCAGGCCGGGGTTGCCGGCGACGTTGGCCGTCAGTTCCCGGCGCAGGGCCGTGTCGGTGAGCAGGCGGGGAATGACGTCCAGCCGGTTACGGTCCGAGCGCATCAGGGTCAGGCAGCAGGCGCGCAGGGTCTCGTCCATCCGGGGCCCCCAGTAGTCGCGGAAGATGTTGCGGAAGATGCTGACCACCGTGTCGACGGCCACCTCCGGGTTGTGCCGGCCAGCCTCCAGCGGGTTGAACCGGGCCGACCCGCCGCCGTGCTCCTGCTGGCCGGGGTCGATGAGCGTCAGCCGCGGCAGGGCGCCGGCGGGCAGCCGGTCCAGGATGTCCAGCGCCAGGTCGCCTTTGGGGTCGATGACGACCACGCCCCGCCCAGCGTGCACGTCGGCCAGGACCATCCGGGCGATCAGGGTGCTCTTGCCGACGCCGGTGGAGCCCACGACGTGCACGTGCTGGCGGGCATCGCTCACGCTCAGGCCCACCGCCTGATCGCCCAGGTTACTGCGGCCCAGGACTTTCACGTCCCGGCCACCGGAGAGCACCTCCGCGGGCGGCGGGACCATCCGTGCCCCGGCCCGCTCCAGCCCCAGCACGGCCAGGCCGGTGGGAACTGCCGCCAGACGGGCCAGTTCGGGCAGGCCCAGGACGAACGGCCGGCCCATGAAGCGCCGGTTCACGGCCTCGAGCGGCTCGTGCAGGTCCCGGCTGGCGAACTGGTTGGCGGCGTTGTGCACCCCCAGGGCGTCGGCCATCGCCCGGGCCTTCAGGCTCACCGACGCCTGCGCAGCAGGATCGACACCCGCACGGCGAGCCCCGCGAGCCGGCCACCAGGAGCGCCGGGCAGGGCCCGGAACCGGCTGCCCGCCGGCGTGACCTGCGCCGTCACGTGCACCAGTGACCTGGGCGGAGCCGCCTGCCCTCTCGTCCAGGGGGCTGGTGCGGCGCCGGCCAGGTGCGCGGGCCACGACGACGCGCACACTGACCTCCAGCCAGGGCCCGGTCGCAGCCTTCTCCACCGCGTCGCGCCGTTGCCGGGTCGCGACAGGATCCAGCACCGGCCCGGACGTCCTGCTCCCGTTGGGCCCGTAGAGCCCTGGCGAGCCGGAACCGGAACGACCAGAGGACGAGCGCGAGGAGACACTCCGTGCACCGCCAGAAGAGCCCGGGATGACCGCATCGAGGATCATCCACAGCACCGTGAACGCCGCCTCCGCAGCGACCATGAGGGCGCGTGCACTCCAGGTCAGTAGGGTCTCCAGCCCGCGCAGTCCCACGGAACCCGCCCCGAGTGCGTCACTCCTGCCCCCGGAAGCGCCCCGCCGCAGCCGGGACTCGGCCCGGTAACTGGCCAGCCGCACACAGAACTGCACGCACGACGTCTCGTTGCGCTGCAGGCGAGCGCCCTGCTCCAGCAGGGCCCGCATCGGATCGAGCGACGGGCCCTCCTGCACCGCGAACGGCATCCAGTCGGCCCGCCGCGCCTGCAACCACAGGCCCGCCTGCGCGAGCGTCCCCTCCCGGCCGCCGGAAGCACCAGCCTGCACGGCAATCGCCGGTCCGGCGTCACGGATACGGGTGTCGGCCCCGTCCCAGGCCGCCCTCAGGGCTGCCGCGAACGCCTGCGCGTCCAGCACTCCCGGCACCCAGACGACGATCTCCAGGCGCACCCCCACCCGCCGCAGCTCCATGCTGACGTGGGCGGGTCCCAGCCACGGCCGGCGGCGCGGCAGGTGCCTGAGCAGGGTGGCGGCCTGGCTCCACCACAGGTGCGCCCCGGCCGGATCCACCTCCAGCGGCAGGTACAGGACGATCTCCTTCGCTCCGTCCACCAGCCGACGGTGACGCCATGCGCGCCACCGGCGCAGCAGATTCAGCGACAGGGCCAGGAGGAGGGCGAGCAGGAGCCCGGTCAGCACCCCCAGCACGATGCTTCGGCCAGGATGCGCCTGAGCCCACAGCACGACGCCGCTGATGCTCTCGCGCCACTGGTCCAGGCGTTCACCGACCGGATCCGAGGGCCGGGGAACCTCAGCCGACGAGGTTGGGGCGAAACGCGTTTCTACGATCACGGTTCTCCTTCAGGTGGACTCGGTGCCCGGCGGGGCAGGTCGACAGGACCGTGCCGATGGGCTGGGTGAGGCGCTCTGCGAGCGCCGGTGGCCCGGTGGCCCGGGTCTCGGTGTCCGGTGTGTGGGTGATCCGCCATTGCTCGGCCGCCCCGGCCGCCCCCGGTGGATCCGGTGGATCCGGTGGATCCGGTAAGTCCCGTGGATTCGGCGGGTCCAGTGAATTCGGTGGGTCCCGTGGATCCGGTGGGTCTCTTGGCTCTCGTGGGTCCCGTGGATCCTGTGGGTCCCGTGGATCCTGTGGGTGGGGTCGCTGTTGGCCGGTGGATGTGTGGGTGGCGTTGGCCGGGGCGCTGCTGACACTGGTTGCCGTGTTGGCGCAGAGGGGTCTGGTGACCGTGGTGGGTCGCTGGTCTGTTGGGCTGTTGACCTGTCGGTCGGTTGCTCTGTTGGCCTGTTGCTCTGGCGCGTTCCTGCTCCGCTGTCTCGTTGACTTGTTGGTTTGTTGATGGCTCAGGACGTCAGGCCGGTGAAGCACGTCAGGCCGGCTCGTGTGGGTCGCGCGGTGGGGCGGCTGCGATCTGGTGTTCCAGCGTTGAGGCGACGATCTGGACCGGTACCCGCCCCTCGGCCAGCAGCAGTCCTTCCCCGCGCCGGGCCGTGGTCAGGAACCGGGCCTCGCCGGGGCTGAGGGCGCAGGCCCGCGTCAGGTCTCCGATGGCCTGCGGGGCCTGGTGCAGCAGCAGGACGCTGGCGGCGTTGGCCAGGATCACCTGCCCCAGTTCGCTGCCCAGCAGGTCGACCACGTCGGGGGTGATGAGGGTCAGCCCGGCCTGCCGTTTGCGGGAGGTCTTGGCCAGGCGGGCCAGGAAACGTGCCCCGGCCGGTTCGGACAGCAGCAGTGACGCCTCGTCGACCACCACGACCTGCCGCGGGCGAGCACCCGCCTGCGCCCCCGGTGCCCCCGGTCCCCCTGCCCTGCCGTCCGGGGATGGGCGCGCCTGCGCGGCCGCGGGCTCCTGTAGGTCCTCCCGACTCATGTCCCCGCTGCCGTGAGTGTTGTGCGATCGGTGACCACGGACGTCCGTAAGCCCTTGGTCTGTGGAGGCGCCAACGCGGCCCGGCGGGGTGCGGCGGTCCACCGAGCGCCAGATCGCATCGACGGCCAGGAGCATTCCGGCGGGGCGCAGTTCCTCGGCCAGCAGGCGGGTGGACCAGACGACCAGGTGCCCCTGGTCCGGGTCCAGACCTTGCTCGCGGTGCCGGTCAGGATGCGTGTCGATGTGCCCCCGCCGGGGTGCCACCGCCCCTGCGGTGGCGGGCATCTGGTGCCCGTTGCGGTCCGGGCCGGCGGTCTGCGGCGGTGCCCCTGCGGGGTCGTGGAACAGCCTGCTGAACGAACCGGTGACCCACGGCGCGAGGCGTGCCGCGAGCGTCGCCGCGGCGCCGGGCGTCCCCGGGACGCCCGTCCCGGGGGCGCTCACCGGGTACTGCGCCCCGCCGAGCTGCGCCCTGCCGAACTGTCCCTCTGCCGGCGTGCTCGGTGGTGCCCCTGCAGATCCGCTCGAGTGTGCCCCTGTCCGATGCCCCTGACGGTCGGAACCTGTGAGCTCGTCCGTCCCCGTGACCCCGCCCCTGGTGCCCTCCCCCTCGAACTCGTCGTCCCAGGCTCGGCCGGCCGGTGCCCCCACAGCCGCGCCCCACGGTGCCGTGCGGGGTGCCCCTGAAGATGTGCCCTCCCAGGGGCTCCACGGGGTGCCCTCCCAGGTGCCCACCGGGGTGTCATCCGGGATGCCTTCGGGGGCGCCTGCCGGGGGCCGCTGTGCAGGGGGCGCGTCGTCCGCAGTTCCCTCGGCCTGGTCCTGCAGGGCGGCGAGGAGGTCGCGCATCGTGGGGGCGGCCTGGTGCCAGGTGCGGGGGTCAGCGGTGATCCCCGCCCGGGCGTAGGCGCCCCGCACCGCCACGTCCAGGACAGCCCTCTCGTGCGGGGGCAGGGGCTCGCCGAGCAGGACGTCGACGAGGGTGTGCAGGAACAGGCAGCGGCGGGTGTAGGCGTCCGGGTCGCCCGCCGGCAGGGTCAGGGGGTTCAGGTGCACGCCGGGGGCGCCCAGTTCGATGACCGTCCCACCGACCCGCTCGGCCAGGTGCAGGTACTCACGTTCGGGGTCGATGACGGCGACCCGGGTGCCCCGGTACAGCTCGCGCAGGATCGACACCTTGACCGCGTACGACTTACCGGCACCCGAGCGGGCCAGGACGACCATGTTGTGGTTGTCCAGGCTCCAGCGGTCCAGGCCCACCACGGCGCCCGAGGCCAGGTTCAGCCCGACCAGGACGCCGCCGACACCGACATTGGGCACGTGCGGTTCCAGGGGCAACGGGCCGGGCAGGTCCGGGCTGGACAGCGGTGAGGCCGCGGCCAGGGCGTCGGTGTCCATGATCCGGCGGGTGCCGGCCTGGTTGAGCCCCAGCGGCAGGGTGCTCGTCCAGCCCTGCTGCTGGCGCCAGGTCATCACGTGGGTCCGCAGCAGCATGGCCGCCGCAGCCGCCTGCAGGTCCTCCACGTCCTCCTGCAGGGCCTCGCGGCTGCGGGCGTGGACCGTCAGCACCACCGAGGTGAAGAACAACCGCGACTCGCCCCGGGCCACCTTGTCGGCCAGGTCCTGCGCGTCCTGACTCGCGGCCTCGGTCAACGGGTCCTCCAGGGCGCCGCGCTCGGCCTGCAGGCGCCGGGTGGACTCCATCCGAACCCGCTGCCGCCGGATCCGGGCCGTGGCGGTGGCCGCCGGGATGGGATCGACGAACAGGCTGACGTCCACCACGCCCGGCCACGAGGTCAGGGGCCGCAGCCAGGCCATCGACACCTCGGCCGGGAACCCGTCGACCATCAGGCTCGCCGACCAGCCACCGCCTACCCGCAGGTGGTCCGGGGCCACGTCGATCAGCCCGTCCCGCAGGACGTCGGCGGGCGGTTCGTTCGCGAGTGGTGCGGACGGCCCGGGATGTTCGCCGCGCACCACCGGGTCCCCGGCGTGGAGCGCTGCGTGCGGGACGCTGGGATAGCGGATAGGCGCCGGGGTAGGTGGCGTGCTGCTCTGCCGTCTCATCGCCGCGAGCCCCGTCCGTGGTGGGCCATGCCAGGGTGGGGCTGGTGGGCCGATAGCTGTGTGCTGTGCTGGTCGCCGGGCCCGTGACGATGGACGGGTGCCTCCAGGCCGTTGAGGTCACCGGGCTGGTGTGGTCGATCCGGTACGTCCGCGGGCCTGGCCCCTGGTCCCTGTTCCGGCCGGTGGAACTTCTCTTCATCGGTGAGGTGGCCGAAGGCGCTGAATCCGCGCGCCGGGCCGGGGTCGGCGGCCGGTGGTTGCGGTGCGTTCTCGTCGTCGAACGGGGCCGTGGCGAAGGGATCCCAGACCGAGTCCAGGACGTCCAGGACCTCCTCGGCGTCCAGCACCTTGGCCCGCGCGCCTAGGGCCTGCAAGTGCTCGACGGTGCGACTGGCGTTGGCGAGGGCCTGCGAGGACGCGGCCGCCGTGGCACGGGTTCCCGGGCCGGCGTGCCGGGCGGTGTGCGTGTCACCCCGCCCGGGCATCAGGGCCCGCAGACGCTCCAGAGGGTTGCGTACGGAGAAGGGCGTGAACGTGTTGCCCGCACAGGCGATGAGGACACGCCGGCGCAGCGGCTGCTCGTACTCGTTGATGTCGAGCAGGAACTCGGCGTGATCCAGCGCGGCACGGGCCAGTTCGGGATGGGGCAGGTCGCCGGCCCGGGCCGCCAGGTCCAGCGCCGTCCCGGTCAGGTCGGTGGGCCTGCTCTGCAGGAGAATCTGCACCGGCCCCGACAGCGAGTTCAGCCACTGGGCGCTGCCGTCGGCCAGGACGGCGTCCTCGGCGTTGGTACTCAGGATCGTCGCCAGGGTGGTGCTGCCCACGAGCGCGACGCAGCGCCCGTCGTCCAGGACGATCACCCCGCGCTCGTCGACCTGGTGGACCGGGTCCGGCAGCAGGAAAACTGTTTCCGGATGAACTTCTTCGAGTTCCGGGCCGAAGACGTCCGCTCCGGCAGGGTCGGCGTCCCACTGTTCACGCCCGTTCAGGTACTTGCGCCGGATCCGGTAGCGCAGGCACGCCAGCACCCAGGCGTCCAGGCTCAGCCCGTCGCGGGTGCCCACCACCGCGGACAGGGCCAGGGCGCCCACCATGACGCTCAGGCCCAGCAGGAACTGCCAGGGCGCTCGCTGGCCTAGGTGCTGCCACGCCAGCAGCACCGGCAGGCCGGCCAGGGACAGCACGAGTAACTGCCGGACGGTGAGCCCGGCCAGGATGCGGTCGGGAGCGTCGAGATCGGCGGGGATACGGGCGCGGACGGGTTGTTCGTCGCGGAAGTCGTCGTGGGCCAAGGGATCCTCTCCTCACAGTGTTGTCTCCTCCGGACGGCCGCAACCGTTGGAGGAGTGGCGGGCCCGTGCGTCCGTGGTGGTGTCGTACGAGCGCACGGTTCCGCCTGACCAGGGGGTTTGAGATCGGAAGGCGTTCGAGGGTGCGGTGACCCGGCCCAGCCTTCGGTTGAAGGGCTGGATTCAGCTGTTCGGGCCGCCGCTTTCGCGGCGCCGGCGCCGCCGGGGGATCTGACCTTTCTGCGGCTGACGTTGCGTACCGGAGGCGCTGCCGCGGGCCCGGCGGTCACCGCGCGGCTTGCCGAAACCGAACCTGCGCCAGCGTGAGGGCTCACCGGTGCCGTTCGCGGCGCCCGGATCGCGCTGCGCATCGCGCCATGCCTGCAGGGACTGTGAGGTGAGCGGTGGGCGCTGTTTGCCCTGCTTGGCGCGACGCTGCTCCTGTGCCTTACGGCGGCCGGTCTCGATGTTGCGCACGTAGTTGCGGCGCTTGGTGGCCGCCTTCCGCTGGCGTGCCCGGCGCGCGATCTGCGCCTCAACGGTGACCGGGCGACGGCGCCTGCCCCTGCCGGTGCGCCTGGCCGCACCAGCTGCCTCGGCGCCAGGAGGGCCGTTGAGCGTGGCCACCACGGTCTCGCCGGAACCCCCGGATCGGCCACCGCGCCGGATGTTCGGCCGGGACGGCGTCCGTCTGCTCGATCCGAAAGCAAGACCGCCGCGTGTGGGGGAACCGCTCGGAGAGCGCACACCGTCAGGTGCGCTGCGCGCCCGCATGCCGAAACGTCGCCAGCCCGCCACGCGGCGTCCCATCGCCCAGTCCGCGCCACCCAGCCCGAGCCTCCGGGCGACCAGGGCAGCTCCGGCGGTGGCGACGTGACGGGCCGCCACCACTCGCACCATCGCCCCGAGGAAGCCGAATCCGCCGCCACCACCGCCGGATGGGCCGGGCAGGGCCCGATTCACGACGCCCGGGACACGGAGCACCAGGATCAGCAGGCACACGGTCAGCAGCAGGTCGATGAGCATGTCGTCCTGGTCAAAAGCTTTGAGCTCCGGCGCCTGCGGGCCCGGGTCCAGGAACAGCTGGATGCCCAGGTGCATGGTCAGGGCCTGGCCCAGCACCGTCAGCATCACGGCGCTGATGTTGCGCCACCAGGCCTGGGCGATGGGATCCAGCCAGGGCACGGCATGGCAGGCCAGCGCGAGCGGCCCCAGTCCGGCGGCCACCGACAGGCTGGCGAAGCGGATCAGCCACGTCACCACCAGCCACAGCAGCAGGAACAGGATCAGCCCGTACAGCAGGCTGCTCAGCAGGATGTTGACCGGCGCGAGACTGCTCACGGACGACTCGCTCGTGCCCAGATCCCCCAGCGCATCCATCCCACCGGGTGCCAGTGCCTCGATGAGCGTGTTGGTGATCCGGGTGAACTGGCGCAGGATCCACGCGGACTCGTGAGCGGCCACGAACCCCAGCACCATCCGCTGGATGACGTCCTTGGCCGAGAACGTCCCCGACAGCCCGCCGACCCCCATCGCCAACAGCACGGCGATGAGCGCCAGGACGATGTAGCCGGCCTGCACCATCTGCAGGGACCGGTACGACAGGTCGATGACCGGCTGCTGCCCGGTCACCTCCGGCACCCGCAGGATCAGGCTCTTGGCCCACAGCAGCACGACGTACAGCGGCGCGGTGATCCGGTCCATCAGGAAGTCGAACAGCTCCTGGAAGAAGAAGTTCGGCACCGCCGCTACCCCACCCCGAGGATCGACTGCACGACCGTCAGGATCTGCGGGGCCAGCAGAGCCAGCGCGTAGCCGGCCACCGCGGCCCCGGCGAAACTCTTGGCCCGGTCCACCGACTGCGGATCGCGGGCCATCAGATAGAACAGCCCGGCCAGCGTCAGCGTGCACGTGGCCACCACTACGACGATCCCCCGCAGCCACTCGGTGGCGTTGTTGATGACGACCGGCAGCTCGGCGGTCTCACCCGGATCCTCGGGCTCCGGAAGGACCTGCTCTGACCTCGACGTCCGGGCTGCGGCCACCGCGACGACCGCCTGCCGCCCGGCCGACGGTGGGGCGCTCACCCGAGGCAGGGCAACCAGCTGACCGCCCATCGCCCGGACATCCGCCGGGCCAGTCCCGTTGCCTGTCGTGGCAATTCCTGACGCCTGCCGCGCCGACACGGCAGCGGACGCGCGGTCTGCGCCGATGACCAGGAACAGGGCGTAGGCCAGCAGGGCCACGCCCAGTGCAGCCACCAACCGGATCGTGCGCCGCCGGCTCCATCGGCGACTCTGCCGTTCAGGCGCGACCCCGCCTCCCTCTGTCCACCACCCGAACCGGCGTGCAACCGGGCCGTCGTCACCCACAGGCCGCCGGTCCACTCCCCCGCGGCGCGCCTGCTCCAGACGCAGCCGCCAGTGCTCCTGGACGTTCCACAGGGCGATACGCCAGTCCCACAGCACGTCCAGCATGCGCCTGCGCCGGTCCACCAGGACGGGCGCAACTGGCCGCGCACCGTTGCGGCGGGAGCCGGCGACTTTCGCCCTCGAGCGGCGCTTACTGCTGGAGAGGCTGCGCGCTGAGAGGCCGCCGGTCACGTGCACCGGCCCGGGGCGGCACGTACAGACCTGAGCAGATCGCGCACGTGAGCGCCAGACACGTCTGTGCGTCTGCGGATTCAGGCGGATATCGCACCTCTGCCGTACCAGGGCTGAGCTGTGACGAGCGCCCAGCGCAAGCAGACAGGCGCCGCAGTCGTGACTGTGGACATGGCGTGAAGTAGGAGAAGGGTCGGGCTGATCCGGATCATTCGGCATGGGGCTCCTCCGGTTCCGGCCGTGGGCCACGGTGAAGGCCACGGACAGACCAGGTCGAGGCCCGGCCGCCTCTTCTCCACGGTCGCGGAGAAGAGGCCTCGGCCAGGCAGGACATCAGGACGGTTGCGACGGTCCCGCGCCCCGCCCAGACACCTGGACGCGCGCGAGACCCCAGAAGCCGCCTCATCAGGCGGGGGTGACCCGGCGTGAACCGGGAACGTCCCTGAGATGCGGCAGCTTCACCCTGCAATGCCCACGTGTTGCCCAGCCCACCGCCAGCGCACGAAAACCCCTGGTCACCAGACCAACCGGGGAGAATCTCGAGGATCCACAGAGGGCTCGTTGGGCCTGTTGCCCCGTTGGGCCCTTGGGCCCGGTTGGCCAGTTGGCCCCGCTGGCGGGATGGCTTGTTGGTCCCGTTGACGCGGTTGACGGCGTTACGGCGTCGCGTCAGCCGACACTCCACCAGCTCAGATATTGCCCTCTCGGATCGCCGCCACCAGATCTGCTTCGGCACGGCGTCTCTGGACCGAGGCCGTCCGAAACCCCTTGCCTTGCCGAACGGCCTCGGCCGCGAGCGGGTGCCGTTCGAGGCGAGTGCGCGCGATCAGCTCACTTTCCTCCGGCCCGAGCACGCCGGCCCTGACCGCACGCCACAGCACCACCTCCGGATGCCCGGCATCGTGAAGACCGAGAGCCGGTTCATCCGGCCGGTCCACCCCGTGCGCGATCTCGGTGCCGGCCTGGCGCAGAACCCGCCGAGCTCGGCGAACCCCCGCATCGATCAGTCGCCCGCAGACCCGCCGCTGGGTGGTGTCGTCGACGTCCAGCGTCCCAACGCGCTCCAGGAAGCCGAGGATCAGCTCGGCTTCGACGTCGTCTCGTCCCAACCCCTGTCCGTGGCGGCCGCTGGACAGTTCACAGGCCTGACGGGCCAGGCCCGGCACCGCTAACGCCAGGCACACCTGCTTCCAGTCCACGCCGCAGCCCGTCGTGGCCCCACGTGCCAGACGAACCAGGCACCGCCACACCTCATCGCGGACCTCCAATGACAAGGCATCCGCAAGGAGCATGGCGCGCAGCTGAGACACCGTCATCGGCTCGGGGGCCTCACCCCAGATAGACACTGAGGTCTTCAGTGGAACGGCCGTCCAGGCGCTCGCCGCAATACGGAGGTTGTCGGTGTTCCGTTCGACGACCGCAAGGGGCGCTCTGCTCCAGCCTGCTCGCTCGTTCGTCTCTACTGTTCGTTGCTCCGGCTGGGGAAGCGATGAGATGGACGCGGCCAAGCTGCACCTCCAGGTCTCGGTGGACGCGCCGGTTTTCCGGCAGCCTGACCATCCGGCCACCGTCCGGCCTCGTTGACCACGTCCACGGCACCAACCGGCGTCACGCGACCAACCGCACCCACCAAGTTGCTCGTCCACTGCGCCTGTCGGAAGCCGAAGCCAGGTGATCAAACTTCGGATGCGCCCCGCTTGGCCTCGGCGCCCCAGGGGGAGAGCAAGCAAAGCCCGGCGAGCCTGGCACATCAGGTAGACGGGTCCGCGCCTCGAGCTCACGAGGGATCTGACGAATCTCTGCCCTGGCCACTGTTTGAGGACGCCGGTGGTCACCTGCGATCGTGAGGTGACCACCGGCGTCCTGCGTCCACGGAGCCGGGAATCCGGGACGGCCCGAACCCCCTTGCCGGCCGGGCAACCACCGGTGCGATTCGCCGGCCGACGAGGGTACTCAACCGGCCCTCTAAGCTGACCGCCGTGCCGGACGAAACCCCACCAACGCCTCGAAATTTCTGGTCCGGAGCGATCCTGTTGACCTTTGCGGTCACCCTCGCCGTGCTGTTGCATCCACCCGGCCTCCCAGGGTCGTGGGGGTCAGTGGCACCGGTGGGCCTGCTGAGCTCGAGCGGGCTACTGCCGCCGGTGCTCCTGCTCATGCCGGTCCTCTTCGTGGCGCTGGTCGCTGGCCTCGGCTATGCCCTGATCGCCCCGCACCCCCCGCGCGCGACGGGTGCCACCTTCACCGCTGGACAGGTCATCCTGGGGGCCGCCATCGGCAGCCGGCTCGACCTGGGCTCGATCAGCTCGCTGCAGACCGACTGGTCCGCCGTGCTGGTGTCCAGTTCGGCCATCGTGGCGCTGTGCGTGGGCGCCGGGTACGTGCTCTGCCTGAAAAACGGGATCTCCACCGCCACGGCAGTCTTCGCCATGCTCGGCGGGGCGCCGAGCCTGACGGCTACCGCGCGCACGCTCGGCGCCGACGATCGCGTGGTGACGGCCGCACAGTACCTGCGCGTGCTGATCATCGTCGCCGCCATGCCGTTCGTACTCAACGAACTGCTCAAGAACGACCCAGGGTCGTACGGGGCCGGGATCATCCTCTGGGTCGACGAAATGCCCACCCCCACCGAGACACTGCTCGGCACAATCCTCCACGCCGCGCCCGGTCTCCTTCTCGTCGCCCTCGCCTTCCTCATCGGCGTGCCCCTGGCCCGCCGGGTGCCCCTACCCGCCGGCGCCCTGATCTTTCCGCTGATCGTCACCGGGCTGCTGACCGGCACCGGTCTCCTCGACGCGAGCGTCCCGAACACGCTCGCGAGTGTGGGCTCTGCGCTGATCGGGCTGCAGGTCGGCCTGCGCTGCACCCGGGAGAATCTGCGGACCCTGGGCAGCCTGCTGCCCCTGGCCACCCTCACGATCGCCGGGCTGATAGCCCTCAGTGCAGGTCTCGGCTTCGTCCTGGCCCGGGTCACCGGACACACCCTGACCGACGGCTACCTGGCCACCAGCCCCGGCGGGCTCTACCCGGTCCTGGCCGCAGCCGTCAGCAACGACTCCGACGTCACCTTCGTGCTGAGCGTCCAGATCGCACGGCACACCCTCATCCTGCTCAGTGTCCCCCTCCTGACCCAGCTGATTTCCCGCCGCGCGAGCCAGCCAGCCGGGTAAGGCGTCAGACGTCGCCTGAGACCACCATCCTCGCCTAGCGGGATATGACCTCCGGTATCTGCTGTCACTGCTGAAGGTGATGGTGCTGCCAGCGAGCAGCGCAGACCTGGGCTGGGCTGGGCTGGGCTGCGGCGTCGATGAGGAGTCGAGTGTCGTCGTGGTGTCGCCGGACAAACCGCAAACCGACTGCGATCACGTCGCGGCGAACTCCTCAGGACCGACCGGTTCAGCGATGTCCGCGAGGGTCCATGGCGTCAGGCTGGAGCTCTGCTGCAGAGCGTCGGCGACGCGCTCCAGCAGAGCATCGTCGTCGAGGCGGCGAGGTCTCAGGGACTGTGGACAGTTATTTGAAGACTGTCCTTCACGCAGCTTTTCAGCGGCGAGGGAGCCGTCCCGGCCCCCTTGAGCATTACGGGGTTCAGGCTGCCGCTGGTTCGGCGGTTTGAAGCGGGTTTCTTCGTCGTAGCCGGGGCTTGGGCCTGGTCAGCGGTGGGCTGCCGGCTGCCGCCCATGCCTTCTCCGCGGCCATTCCACGGGCACGGATGTTACGGGCGGCATTGGTGTCGGCGTGCTCGTACCAGCCACAGGCGCCGCAGTAGTACGTCTGCCGGTTGACCCGTGAGGCAGCGTCGATGACGCCGCAGGCCGAGCATTGCTGGGAGGTGTGTGCGGGGTTGACCAGCCAGACGCGGTGTCCCAGCCCGGCGCTTTCAGCCTTGACTGTGATCCATCTGGCCAGCCTTCCTGGCGCAGCCTCGGCCAGGGCCCGGTTCAGCCCCGTTTTCGCCGCGACGTTCTTTCCTGGTTCCTGGATCGTTCCCTTCACCGATCTGGTCATGCCCTGCAGGTTGAGGTCTTCCAGTACCAGGACCTCATGCTGGGCGACGAGGGCTTTCGCGGTGTGCCGGGCCCAGTTCTCCTCGATGTTCGACTGCCGCCGGTGCAGCCGCCGGATCCGACGCGAGAGCTGACGCCAGGCCCGGCCGTACTTCTTTCGCGAGGAGCGCTGGCGCTGGAGTTCCTCGATCTGCGAGCCGAGTGCGGCCAGGTTCGTCATGAGGTCGTCAGTGTGATGCAGAAGCTGGCCCTGATCGTCGGTGTAGCTGTCGGCGGCCGCGGTGGCCAGGAGCACGGCGACGCCCCGGTCGATGCCCACCACCGAGCCGGCCGTGGGAGCCATGCGCGGCGTCTCGACGGCGAGGTTCTTGAAACCGATGCTCGCGCGCCAGGCCGTGCCTTCCCGGTTGATGCGGGTCAGCGTCAGTGTCGTCGGGACACCACCTCGGGTGGCATACCTTTTCAGTTGGCGGATGGCGGACTTCGACAGGGGGATCGACCCGATGCCCTGGACATACAGGTGAGGCCGAAACGTCCGGGCAGCAGCCTTGTTCCCTGGACGCGTGGGCGCGTCCAGGTGCAGGCGCCAGCCAGTGGTTTCGTCGTAGCCGATCGTGTCCCACCGGGTGAAACTCTTGAACCGCGGATACCCCGGCGTCTCACCCGCCACGACCCGACGAAAGAACCCTCCGAACGCCTCGTCCAAGCGGCGCAGTGCCCACCGCAGCGGTGAGATCCCCCAGACGAGCACATCGTCCCGTGCACCGCGCAGATCCTTGATCTGGTTGAACTGGTCGAACAACGCGATCCGGGTCTGCGACGAATGCCGGTAAGCATCCCGCCGCTCCTGCAGGCCGGCGTTGTAAACATCTCGAGTGGCATCCAGAAGTGCCAGCAGCGAACGCTTCTGACGGGCACCGGCGGGCTTGAACGCGATCTGCGCTTTGCGGAAGACGGTCTCGTCGCGGCCGTCAACCACGAGCTTGCCACCGGCCCGGCCACTGCCGAACCGGGGCGCCTTGGCCACCGACGAGATCATGCGACCTACTGTGCCAGACCCCACCGACAAAACCGGAAACACCAGACCAGACCGCAGGTAACCCTCACCAGATGGGGCCGAGACCCCCGGCCCGCCCTCACACCAGGCGCAACATCCACCCGACCGCGGCGACCTGCATCCACGCCGTCGCCGAAGCTGTCGTCGCCTCGAACGAACGCCCCAGCCGCCTCCACCGGCCCAGCTCCGAGAAGGCCGCCTCGACCTTCCACAACGGCCGCAGCGGCCGGAACTCACCCTTGGGCCGATCTGGATCGTGCTTGATCACCGTCTGCACCCCGTAAGCTCGTTCCAGTGGACCGGACATCCTCCGAAAGCCAGCATCGCCCATCACCGTGCTAACCCGCTCAGCGCTCGGGAGGACCTCGGCCAAAAGCTCCTGGGCAGCCCGCACGTCGTGCATCCGGGCTCCGGCCACCCGCACCGCTACCGGCAGGCCCAGGTAGTCGATCGCGATCGTGCGCTTGGCCCCGTTGAGCATGTACTTGCCATGACTCTCATGGAACGAGGCGCCTCGCTGGCCGCCTTTGGCCACCTGACAATCGACCATCAGCAGCGACGGCTCCTCCATCCGACCGGCAGCCACGCGCAGCTTGCGACGCAGTAGGTCCATGACGTCTTGCCAGGTGCCCCGATCCCGCCAGCGAGACCAGGTCCGCCAGATCGTGTTCCAGTTCCCGAACTCGACCGGCAGCATCCGCCACTGACACCCCGTCTTCGCCTGATACAGAATCGCATTCACCATCGCTCGGCGATCTACCCGAGGCGCCGGGCCACGGCTGCCGCCACACCCCAGCAACGGCTCCAGCAACTCCCACTGCTCATCCGAGAGATCAGTCGCGTAAACCATTCCTCACACATCGGCTGGAGAACCTCGGTCATGAGCAGAAACTGTCCACTGTCCCTAACGCTCACCCTGCCGCATGACCCGCGACCGTAACCACACCCACCAGCAGAACGAGTAGCCCGGGAACAGGTGCGCAGCGGCGGTTTGGGCAGCCAGGGCCAGTAGGCCTGCTCGTTCAGCACATGGTTACGCCGGTGTTCATCCTCAAAGCTGGCGGCGCCTGATCCGGGCTGGCGGGTACCAGCTGACCACATGGGTGCCTCCCGGCCCCATCCAGCGCACCTGCACCGCGGTCTTCGTCCAGGCAGTGGTCACGGCTTCTTTCCACTGCGGCTGCGCAGCGTCCGCCGGAGCGATGTTCGCCCAGCACGTCAGCTCTTCAGTCGGAATGATGATCACCTCGTGGTCCTTCGGCAGAGTCGTGCCGGACCATCCCTCAACGACGCCCATCGAACAACCGTACGAGGAACAGGTCAGGCGACATGCCGAACCCGCGAGTACGAATCGCCGTTCAGATCCGCCGAGCATGCGACTGGTCTCGAGCTCGGCGCCGAGAAACGCAGGCAGGATTCGCTGATGAGCAACAGCCGGGCCTCGAGCTGCGGACGTCAGCGTTGCGCGGCGATCCGGGCACGGGCATGAGCCAACCAGACCGGCGCCGTCGCAAGGGCATACCCGGATCCGCTCAGCACTCCGAAGATCAGGTGCGGGCGGCGCACCCCACGCCGCTGCAACGCTGCCGGCGCCCGCCTCTCCAGCGGCCACACCACCGCCGTCGCCACCAACGCCACCAGCCCGTACCGGCGCAACACCGTGATGTCCTCGGCACTCCACAGCTCGACATCGCTGTGCTCGTCATGCGGATCAGCACCGGGGTCAGGCTCTGCCGTTGCGGGGACCGGTCGCTGCCACGCCAAGTCCGCCACCCCCTGAGCCGCCGCCGCCACGGCCACCCCAGTCGTCAGCAAGACCCGTGCCCGGCGCCGTGCACGGGGCCGGTCGTCCAGTTCGCGCGCGGCGTACCACCCAGCAACCACGGCACCGTCCAACACGATCGACGAAGCCGCGAGCAGGTACGCAAACGTAGAACGACGCATCCCAGCACTATAGGGATGGTCCGGTCTGCTTCTTCGCGTGGTACTCAACGGCTGGACCGTCGCGGTCGACACGTCCGAGAGGTCGAGGCCGCCGGCCCACCGGTTCCCGCGCCGCACCATCGGCGTTGACCTCTTCTGGAACTGGCCAGCCCCCGGCCTGCGCCCACGCCAGCGCGAACGTCACCACCGCTGACTTCGGGCAGTTGATGGATCACATCTGCGGCTAGGATCTGGCGTCGCCATCGGGTCTGGGTGCACACGGTGGGACACTCGGACGCCGCCATGCCTTCAGGCGGCCCCAGACTCCAGACCTGACGCGGTTCTCAGCCTGCTCCTGCGGGCACGAACCACCCGTGAACCTCGTCTGGGTCCAGCGCATTGGCGTCGTAGCCACCGCGGCAGAAGCCACCGCGGCACGAACATACCGACATCATCGGCCGCGTTCTGGGCGTAGCTCCTGATCAAGACCCCGTGAATCACCGTGCGGTCGCGCAGGGCACGACGCAGCAGGCGGACCGAGTCGGCGTCGATCAACTCGTACAACCGACCGAAATGACCCAGCGACTGCAGCGCGCTCGCCCTGACTTGCGGGTGCCGTGAGCGCAGCCCGCGCTTCACCCGGGCGAGCACGGCATCTGCCGGTTCACAACAACCGAGGACCAGCGTCAGCAACGCGAGGCCAGCATCCGGTTCATCGTCGTCAAGCGCCGCATCGGCCTGACTGAGGCAGTCACAGGAATGGGCACCAGCGTCGACGGTCACCTAATCACTGTCTCAAAAGTCCCCACCCTGGTCGCACCGCGTGTGACAACCGTTCCGGCGGCTGCGCCTGTCGACGGTCGCTGAATCCTGGCTCTGGCGCTAAGGACACAGCAGCTTTCACTGTCCTCGTCGGATGAACGCCTCCACTTCACCAGGGATCTTCACGGTGACCATCGTGGCTGTGACCCGGACATGGACGGACACGTATGCGCAACGTGTGGGACCTGACGGGTCGGCTGTCACAGCGCTAGCCAATCGCTGGTGACGCAGCCCTCGCTGTATTCCCAACTGCCGTCGCGTTCGCCTTCACGCAGTCTGTCGATGATCGCCCGCAGGTCGGCGTCGGGAGAGATGTCGAGGGCGACGAGATGGAAGGTGGGTGCGGCTCCCTCGCCGGAGACGCCGAGGGGGATGAACACGTCGAGCACGGCTTGCAGGTCACCGTTGAGAGGACCGTGGCGGAAAGGGATGACCTGCACGGCAAGGCGTCCACTGTGGGCGATCTTGCGGGTGGCCCAGAGGACACCGTCGCTGTCGGCGGCAGCTTCGACGACATCTGCGGCGGCGAGGTCAGGGACGAACCAGGGCGCGTTGTCGATACGAAAGCCGCTACCGCCCAGAGGCTCGGCCCACAGTCCCTCACTCTCGACGGGAGGCCAACCCTCATCCGGCTCGAGTTCGAACCGCACCTTCACGCGATTGGTCGTCACGTCCTCATGGTCCCAGGACGGCAGTCCAGCACCCAAGGACAGCGACCACGACGACCGCTGAGGTTTTCCCAGGGCGGTGGTGGACCGTCAGGACCCCGAGGCGAGGCGCTCAGCCAGCCCGCAAGCACGGCTCGCTCTCGCCTGCCCGAGGTCAAGCCCGAGCATCTGCCGGCCAGGACGTGGCCGGAGCGGTAGCGACGTCTGCTCGGCCAGTGAAGAAACAGGTGCTGCCCCGGGTGGCCTCCCGGGGCAGCACCTGAGCGAACGCCGGCTACTTCGAGATCGTGACCCAGTCGATCGACTCGGTGAAGCCCTTGGCCAGCGGCTGGCTGCCGGTGACCAGGCGTGGGCCGAGGATCAGGCTCATCGGATCGGTCGGGATGTACTGCTTGTCGGTGATCGTCTCGAGCAGCTTGCCGTCGAGGTAGAACTTCACCGCGTTCTTGTCGTACTCCAGCGTGGCCTCGTGATACTGCTCGTCGTAGAGGTTCACACCGGTGTCGACCCTGATGGACGTGGCTCTACCGCGCTTGGCGCTCTCGAACAGCAGCTGGGTGTTCGTGAAACTCTGGTTGGTGGTGTAGCCGAAGTTGATCTCATTGAACTCCTTCATGCCGGCCACGGGACCGTTGTCCCACAGCGCGACACCCCACCAGACACCCTTCTTGTCGTCCACCAGCTTCTTCGGCCGGTCGGTCAGGGAGAACCGCACGGTGAACTCACCCGAGGTGAACTTCTCCTTCTTGTACTTCGCCTTGGACCAGGAGCCGTACTGGTCCGGCTTGATCCCGGACTTCAGCCGGAAACGGGCCTTTTCACCCTCGATCACCGGGCAGTCGTACTCGCAGCTCCAGACGCTCCTGTCGAACGTCGTGAAGTCGTCCCGGAAGTCGGCGGTCGCCGATCCCTTGACCGGGGCCTTGACCGCCGGCTCGGTGGCCTGGGCCTGCACCGCGGTGATGGCTCCGGCGGCCACCAGAGCGGCCGCGACAGCACCGGAGATCCGCCATGTCCTGGCGTTCATTGACTCCCTTTCGAACCAGTAGCCGGCGAAACGTGTGTGCTCGCCGATCCTTACACCTCGGTTCTATCGGGACCTGCATCGCGGACAACTCAAGGGCATCGCAAGCTGTGGGCAAATCCGGCTTGAGCCTGACCTTTACGTGCCGAGGGATCGGCGATCCGCATACTCGTGATCAGCTGCCGTCACGGACGGGCACCGAGTCGGACCTGCGCACCGGGGCCGTACTCCCCCGCACGATGAACTCCACCGCCGGGAGCCGGACCGGCTCCGGCTCCGTGCCCTCGACGATAGCCACCAGGGTGCGGGCACATTCGCGCCCCCAGGCGAACACGTCCTGGCGAACGGTGGTCAGCGGCGGCACGGCGTACGGGGCCAGTGGGATGTCGTCGAACCCGACGACCGACAGGTCCTGCGGCACCCGGAGACCCCTGTCGATGGCGACCGACATTCCCGCGATGGCCATCAGGTCGTTGGCGAAGACGATCGCCGTCGGTGGCTCCGGAAGGTCCAGCAGCTCGTGGGTGGCCCGTGCACCTCCGGCTCCGGTGAAGTCGGCGTCGACCACCGGCCCCTGCGCCAGGCCCAGCGAGGCGAGTTCCTCCGCCCACGCCTGACGCCGCGCCCGTGAGTGCACGTAGCGTTCCGAGCCGGCCACGTGGGCGATCCGCCGGTGCCCCAGGGCCGAGAGATGACGGACGGCGCGCCGGATCCCTGCGGCGTCCTCCATCCCGATGGGCTCAACCGCGCCACTGATCGACGAGGCCGGGCCTACGGGCACGAAAGGCAACTGCAGATCGGCCAGCCGAGTAGGGCGTTCGTCGTCCGTCCGCAGATCGGTCAGGAAGACGCCGTCGACGCGGGCTTCGCGCGCGAACCGCTGATAGGCCTCAGCCTCGCTCTGCTCACTGTCCACGACCTGCAGGACCAGGGCGTAGCTGACGCCGGACAGGCCGCTCTCGACCCCCGCGACGAACTGCGGGAAAAAGGGGTCGGTGCTCAGGAGTTCGGGGTCGCGCCGCATGACCAGGCCCAGGGCCTGGGCCCGGCTGCGGGACAGCGCCCGGGCCCGGGCGTCGGGCCGCCAGCCGAGCTCCTTCGCCGCCTGCAGGATGCGCTCGCGAGCAGCGTCACCGACACCGGCACGACCGTTGAAGACGAAGGAGACCGAGCTCTTGGACACCTTCGCGCGAGCGGCCACGTCTCCGATCGTCACGCGGCGCCCTCGCACCCCTTCGGCCGCGTTCAGGGTGCCGGAATCAGGGTGGACGGCGTCGTCGCTGCCGGGGCGGTTGGTCACGCAGAAGATCCTAGCGCGCTTCTACCCGGCCGTTTAATAAACCCTTTGCGGGCCGCCCAAGTGCTCGCTTGCCCGCACCTCACACTGTTTGACCCCCCATTACAAAACCGGTTTACTAGCCGCTTATTGCTCCTGGGGCCGCGACCGACGGCTCCCACCAGGCGCACCAAGGAACCCGATGGTGAGGAGTGGTCGCGATGATGCGCACCAGCCGGCAGACGCAGACCCGGACGCCAGGAGGCGGTCCCGCACCGGGCAGACCGAACAACACGGTGCGACGGTGGCTGGGCGAGAATCCGCTGGGCCTGGTGCTCAGCGCCCCCTACACCGCCTTCGTCGTGGTGGTGCTCCTGATCCCGTTCGCCTTCGGCGTCTGGATGTCGTTCCACGACTTCTTCTTCACCGCACCCGGTGTCGCCGTGCCGCACCCGTTCGTCGGACTCGAGAACTACTCCGAGGCCCTCAACGATCCGGCGGTACGCCAGGCCTTCGGCAACCTGCTGATCTTCCTACTGATCAATGTGCCACTGACGCTGGTGCTCAGCCTGGCCCTGGCTTGCGGGCTGGACGCGGTGGTGCACTGGAAGGGCTTCTTCCGGGTCGCCTACTACGTCCCCTACGTCACGGCCTCGGTCGCCACGATCGCGGTCTGGATCTTCCTCTTCAACGGCAACGGGGTCGTCAACTCGCTGCTGGGTGACCTCGCACCGACCCCGTCGTGGCTGGCGAACCGCAGCCTGATCATGCCGCTGATCGCCGTGTACGTCTCGTGGAAGAACCTGGGGTTCTTCGTCCTCCTGTACCTGGCCGCGCTGCAGAACGTTCCCAGGGAACTGCACGAGGCGGCCCAGCTCGACGGGGCCGGCCGGTGGCGCCGTTTCCGTTCGGTCACGCTGCCCGGTGTCCGGCCCGTCACCTCACTCGTGGTGCTGCTCACGATCATCACCACGGGCCAGATCTTCACCGAGCCCTACCTGCTCACCGGCGGCGGTCCTGACGGCGCCTCGATGACCCCGGCGCTCCTGATGTACCAGAAGGGCATCCAGCAGGGTCAGCCCGACATCGCCGCTGCCATCGGCATGGTCCTCGTCGTCACGGTGCTGATCCTCTCGCTGGTCGCCCGGCGCGTCACCGAAGGGAAGAACTCATGAGCACGACGAGCACGCCCGCCGCCACCCGCCCCACTACCCGCCCTGCAACCCGCCCTGCAGCACGACCGCGCGCAGCGCGCCTGCTGCGAGGCCTTCGCTTCGCGCTGCTGATGCTCGGCGCGCTGACCGCGCTCGTGCCCTTCTTCTACATGATCGTCGGAGCCCTGCAGCGCGAGCGCGACACCAGCCTGCAGGGCATGCTCCCGCTGCCCGGGAAGCTGACCCTCGACAACTTCGCCGAGGTCAACGAGTCCATCAGTCTGGGCCGGTCCCTGCTGAACTCGCTCGTCATCACGGCCGGTGTGGTGGGCTGCACCCTCGTGCTCGGACTGCTCGTCGGCTACGCGCTGGCCGTGCTCTCGTTCCGTGGGCGCGGTCTGGTCTTCGCGCTGGTGCTGCTCGTGCAGGCCATTCCGTTCCAGCTGCTCATGGTGCCGCTGTACGTGATGGTGGTGCGCTACTTCGGTCTTGCCGACACCTACATCGGCATGATGCTGCCGTTCGCCATCAACTCCGTCGCCGTGCTGATCTTCCGGCAGTACTTCCTGCAGATTCCGCGGGAGATCTTCGATGCGGCCCGGGTCGACGGGGCGAGCGAGCTGCGCATCCTGGTCTCGATCGCTGTGCCGCTCGTTCGCCCGGCTGTCCTGACCGCCATGCTCGTCACCTTCATCGGGCCGTGGAACGAGTTCCTCTGGCCCTTCCTGGTGACGAAGGAAGCCGAGCTGCAGCCCCTGGCCGTCAGCCTCGCGAACTTCTCGCAGTCGAACGGGACCTTCGTCGACAACCCGATGGGGGCCGTTCTGGCCGGCGCCTGCGTGCTGGCGGTGCCGGTGGTCGTGCTCTTCCTGCTCTTCCAGCGACACTTCACCTCCGCGAACCTCGGATCGGCGATCAAGGGCTGAGGGCCCTGACTCGCCGTGCCTTCCGAGGTTGCCCCGAATGTAAAGGCTCTGGCCATGAATCACGACACGACCGTTCCTTACTCCCTGCGCCGGCTCGGAACCCTGATGACGGCCGAGCCCGGCCATCCGCTGGAGGTCGAGGGGGTCCTGAATCCCGGTACCGCATGGGGCCCGGACGGACAGCTCTACCTCTACCCACGGATCGTGGCGCAGGGCAACGTGTCCCGGATCGCCCGCACCCGGGTGATCGTCCAGGACGGTGTACCGGTCGGGATCGAACGGCTGGGTGTCGTGCTGGCACCTGATGAGGGCTGGGAGCACGGGCGTCAGAACGCCGGCGTCGAGGACCCTCGGATCACCTTCGTCGAGGCGCTCGGCTACCACGTGATGACCTACGTCGCCTACGGCCCGCTGGGCCCGAAGCCGGCTCTGGCCATCTCGCACGACACCGTGAACTGGCGCAGGCTCGGGCCGCTGCACTTCGCCTACCAGCCCGAACTCGACACCGATCTGAACCTCTTTCCCAACAAGGACATCGTGTTCTTCCCCGAGCCGGTCACCGGCCCCGACGGACGGGCCGCGATCGCGCTGCTGCACCGCCCGATGTGGGATCTCGACTGGCTGCGCCCCGGAGAAGGCGCCCGCCCCCCGGCCGGGATCGACGACGACCGCCCGTCCATCTGGATCGGCTACATCGATCTGGAAGCCAGCCGGCGCACCCCGGCCGCACTGACCACCGTGCACAGCTCGTCCATGATCGTGGCGCCGGAAATGGCCTACGAGACAGCCAAGATCGGCGCCGGGCCGGCTCCGCTGCGGGTGCCCGAGGGATGGCTCATCCTGCACCACGGAGTCTCCGGTGCCGTTCCCAAGGGTTTCGAGCTGGCTCACGGATCGAAGTACGCCGCCGGGGCGATCCTGCTGGACGCTGACGACCCCCGTCAGGTGATCGGCCGGACCGCAGAACCACTGCTCGAACCGGAGACCACGGACGAACTGCACGGCACCCTGGGCAATGTCGTCTTCCCGACCGCGATCGAGAAGATCGGCGATCGGCACTTCGTGTTCTACGGCATGGCCGACTCCTCGATCGGCGTCGCCGAGCTGGAGAGAATCTAGGACAGACGCCAGAAGCGGCGGCCGGGAAACCGGCCGCCGCTTCTGCGTTTGGACTCTGGTGGGGCTCAGTCAGCCACCAACACCTCACAGCGGCCCACTTCCTGCCCGTTCGCATGGGTCAGCAGGACCGTGGTCCTTCCTGCGGCACCCGAGCCGCGACGCAGGTCCACCTCGATGCGGCCTGAACCGTCAAGGCGGGCCTTCCCCTTCACCTCTGCCACGTCCTCATCCAGCGAGTAGGCCGAGACCACATCGCCCTTCTCGGACGGGGTGATGCTCGCCGTCAGCGTCGCGGTGCCCTGACGCGGGACCTCGACCGGCTTGCCTGCGCAGGTGATGGTGTATCCGCCGTAGAGCTCGAACTCGTAGATCGACAGCCCGTACCGGGTGACCGGCAGCCCGATGACGCGCACGTAGCGAAGCTTCGTGGGCGTCAGGTCGACGGCGTTCCGCAGCTCGTCCGAGGTCTTCTGGACCCGGGCCAGCTGCTCCCAGGCCCGGCCGTCCGGTGAGCCCTCGATCCGGTAGTCGTTCGCGGTCGCCGCCTCCCAGGAGACCACGGCCTGGCTCACCTGCTGGGCACTACCCAGATCAACCTGGAGCCAGCGTTCCGTGGTGTAGGGCGCGTCCTGCCTCAGCGACGCCCAGCGGGTCCCCGGGAGCCCGTCGTTGGCGTACGCGGTCTGGATGTCCTGATGGGCGAACGTGGAGTCCGCCGTGATCGGCCGGCCGAGAGCAAGGTTCGCCCGGCCTGCCGGCGCGGTAGCCGATCCTGCCTCGGCATGCTCATAGACCTCCAGCTCCCACAGGGACACCCCGTAGCGGGTCGTACTGCGCTGGCGGGTCTGCACGCGAACGAAGCGGGCCTGCTCCTGCAGCTTGACCGCATCCAGCGCCCCGTCGCTGCCCGTCCCCGTCGTTCGGTAGGCATCCCGCCAGTCCTTGCCGTCGTCCGAGACCTGAACGCTGTACTGCCGGGCGAACGATGCCTCCCAGGCCAGCCGGACCGCACCCACCGGCCGGACAGAACCCAGATCGACCTGGATCCAGGAGGTGTCGGTGTTGTTGGCGCTCCAGCGCGTCGTCTGGTTCCCGTCCGCGACCGCGGCCGGCGTCGTACCTCCCGAGGCCGTGACGGTTCCCCCGATGGCCAGGTTCGCGCTCGAGCGGACGGCGAACTCCCGGACCCAGTAGCCGTTGGCCTTCCCGTCCAGCATCAGGATCCGGACGAAAGCCGCTTCGACCGGGCCCAGATCGATCTTCTCCTGATTCCCCGTACCGTTCTGCACCAGGCGCTGGTCGGTCCACGCCGTTCCGTCCAGCGACGTCTGAACCAGATACGTGGCGGCGGGCTTGGACCCCCAGTCGATGTCGACCCCGGTGACCAGGCGACCACCGCCGATCGTCGCGGCCAACCACGCCGTGGCGGTCTTTCCCGAACGCCAGACGGTCTTGGGACTTCCGTCCCCCGCCAGGGCCGCGGGATGCCCGTCGGCCGAATCGCTTGCGGAGTACAGCGACTGACCCCCATCTGCGGGCGACAACGGCGCCGTGACCGTCTTGCCGAGGTTGGCCCCCGTACCCAGGACGAACGTGCCCTGGGCGTCGACCCTCTCCCCCGAGACGAGTGCGACCTGGACGATGGCGTTCGGCCGATCGGGACTGGCCACGCTCACCACCGGCTCGGCCCCCGACTCGTCCAGGATGAGAATGCTCGGACCGCTCACCCGCAGCCTGCGTCCATCTCCCAGGTCCAGATCGCCGGCCCGGAAGAAGGTCGCCATGGTCCGCTGCAGCCCGGCGTGACGCACCGCCTGTACGTCGGTGGTGTTGCTGAGCACCTGGACGGCAGGCTTGGCGGCGTACGCCGCGACCTCCTGCGGCTTCTTGGCGGGCAACACGATGTACTCGTAGCCCGCGCCTTTCGGCTGCACCCCGTGATCGAAGTGCAGCGTGAACGCCTGAGCCTCGACCGGCTCCCCGTTCAGCCAGCTGCCGGTCTGCGTCGCGTTCGTGACCTGCACGTCCTGGCCGGAGGGGAAGACGTAGCCGACCTCGTCGTTGTAGGCCCACTGCGGATCGGCCACGCTCTGGTCCGAGACGCCCGCGGCGACAGACCGGCCGTCGATGCTCGCGTTGCTCTTGGCGGCAGCCTGGTTGACCACAGAGTGCACCGGGGACGCGCTGGTCGATTCGATACCTGTTCCGAGCGCCACCATCTCGTCGTCGAACGAGAAGTAGCTCTTGAGTCCCCGGGTGGCGGCCCGGTCGAGGGTGTGCACGCTCGCCCCGTAGCGGCCGTCCGAGACGCCTCCGGTGAAGCTGCCACCGTTGCTCGTGCGCCCGGCGGGCCCGGTCGTGGAGTCCTTGACGTACGGGGCGGTCACCCCGGGGTAGTGGAACCAGTCGAACGCCGGACCCAGATCCAGATACTCGCGATTGTTGACCTGGATCGCGGTCGCACCCGCAGAACTCCACGCGATCTCGTTGCCGACCTTCGGGCGGATGGTCGAACGGTACTCGCTGCCGACGGTACGGCTGGAGTTGAGACGGGTGAAGATGCCGTACTCCTCGCGCAGGTGCGAGGAGAACTCCGAGCGCCAGAAGTAGCGGTTACCCGTGACGCCGTTGCCCCGTGTCCTGCCCCGGATGCTGTCGGCGAGCTCCCGGTACGCCGTGGCGTAGAGGGAGTCGGTGCGCGCCATCTGGTCCAGAGGGTCGAGGAACTCTGCCGCGTACCCGGTGACCCCGTCCACCGTCTTGGGCGGACGATAGCCGAGGTACAGCATGCCCACCTCACCGCGGATCATCCAGCGGGTGCCGGAGACGATGTAGAAGGCGATGGCGTCCAGCTGGGCCCTGGTGAAGGCCAGGTCAGTGCTGCGGGCGGCGTCGGCCCAGATCGCGATGTTCGCGAACAGGGCCATGCCGTAGCCCTCGCTGTACAACTGTGCCCCGTGCGCCCAGAAGCTGGCGTCCGGCTGCACGGCCTCCTGCACCGTCCCGCTGTTGTCGACCTCGACGGTCTTCACCATGGTCGCGAATCCGGTGCGGATGTCGCCGATGTCGGCCTTCGCGACCGCTTCGAACAGGTAGTTGGTGGTACGCCAGGCGCCGTTGGCGCCCACCGGATCGAGCCTGCCGGTGTTGTGCTCGAACGCCGCCTGCAGCGCCGGTCCGGAAAGGACATCGCCCAGGAAGACGCCGATGCGGCCCATCGCCATCGACTCGCCGACCTCGGTCTCCCACCAGTTCTCGTTGCCCGGATCCACGGTGTCCCAGTGGACCAGAGCTCGCTCGAGCGCGGTGACCAGGGCAGGGTCCTCGAAACCGGCGGTCTCAGGGTCGCGGTAGGCCTGCGCCATCGCCAGCATCCGGTAGAGCGCGATGTACGACGACCAGGTCCTGCCGTTGGCCGAGCTGGTGCGATCGGCGTAGTCGACGTCCGGCCAGGAGCCGTCCGTCTCCTGACTGGCCACGTAGTCCAGCGCCTCGGACGATCGGGCGAGGTAGACGCCGTTGGCGATGATGACCTCGTCGCCCTGCTCCAGGTAGTACTCCTGCAGACGGTCGATGACGACGGCCACGTCGGCTTCGTCGGCAGCTGCGGCGGTTGCGGTCGGCGCGGTGGTGAGGGCGCCGACGCCCACCATCAGCGCGAGAGTGAAGGCGAGAACGCCCCGGGCTCGTTTCATGTGCGGCTCCCTTGCCGGTTTGCACGCTGTGGATCATGAGGAGGCCCGCCGTCCCGGGCGGTGACGCGACGGGCGCAAACGACAGGGCCCCGGGCACGCACCTCAGTGCATGTCCCGGGGCCTGTGAATCAGTCCTTGCCGGCCAGGTCGTTGATCTCTTCCGCCGCCGAGTTCATCGTGCCGGCCAGATCGCCCTCGCCGGACATCACCGCTCCGCTCCAGGCATCGCGGAAGGTCTGCCAGATCTCGGTGGCGTTCGGGATGTTCGGCACGTCGACCGTACGTGCGACTTCCTCCGAGAAGGTCGCCAGGACGGGGTTCTCGGCCAGGTAGTCGGCCGCCACCTCGCTGATGTCCGTGCGGATGGGGAACTGGCCGGTGGTCTCGAGCAGCGCGTTGTCGTTCCCCGCGTCCATCGAGAACTTCACGAACTCCCAGGCGGTCTGCTGGTTCTCGCACGAGCTGTAGAGCCCGACGTTCTTGGAGTCACCGAACGTGTAGGTCTCGTTCTCCGGGACGCCGTCGGCGGTCGGCAGCGGAACGACGCCGTAGTCGACCTTGCCGTCGAACTGCGCGGCGCCCCACGGCCCGGCGATACCCATGGCCGCCACCCCGTCGGCGAAAGGGCCCGCCCAGGCATCGCCGCTGTAGGCCTCGGGCGAGGAGAACCCCTCGCTGTAGAGCGTCTTCCAGAACTCGAGCGTCTCGAGCCCCTCCGGACTCGTGAACGTCGCGCTCCCGTCCTTGACCAGCTGCGTACCACCGGTGTTGGCCAGATAGAGCGGGTAGAAGTCGAAGAGGGAGTTCGTGTAGTCGCTCGAGGCCGGCGGGTACAGGGCGAAGTCGGCCGCACCGGAGGTCTTGATGGCCGAGGCCGCCGCGAGCACGTCGTCGTAGGTCGACAGGCTCGGCTTCTCGGGGTCCAGACCGGCCTTGGCGAAGGCCTCCTTGCTGTAGTACAGCATGAAGGGATTCGCCTTCCAGGGGACCTGGTACAGGTCGCCGTCCGGAGAGCGGAACCCGTCGGCCGCGTCACCCGAGCGACTGGTGATGAACGACTCCGCGTCATCAAAGGTCTTGGAGAGGTTGACCAGCCCGCCCTGCTTCTGGAACGCCGGCACCGCGGCAGGGGCGGTGTTGTACACCAGGCACGGCGTGTTCCCAGCGGTGATCGCCGCCGCGATCGCGTCCTCCGAGGACTTGCCGGCCGGAATGGCCTCGGCCTTCACCTGCGCGTCCGGGTGCTCGGCGTTCCATGCCTTGACCACCTCCTCGCCCCAGGCGATCTCCTGCTCGTTGGTGGAGTACCAGATACTGATCGGCCCGGTGGTCGGTTCCGATCCGCCACCCCCGCTGGACCCGCATGCTGCCAGCGGCAGCGTGATCGCAGCCAACATGACGGCTCCTGCGTAACGCTTCATTGCGCACTGCTCCTTGGTTCCGGCGCCCCCTCGGAGCGTCCCGATGTTGCTGTGACGGCCACCATCCGCATCCCGCGGTCGCGCTGCCACGAGCCAGACCCTCGCAGCGCGGCCAGTTCGCCACCCCGCGGAACCGCGACGTGTGCAGACGAAGTAGGTGAGGCGAGTAAACCGGTTTGGCTAAACGCTGTCAAGAAGTCGCGCGGCCAGCCACGGAAATGGTCTTCGGACCCCTTGTAATGCCGGTTTGCCAAATCCGCGGCAACTAAACTCAACTAAACACTAGAAGGAGGGTCCAGGTTCGAGGTCGCCCCCAGCGGTGACGGAGCCGGGCAAGGGGGACAGACCCGCTCGCGGGCGCCTCCAGGCCGCGCGATCTGGCCGAACTACATCCGGGAACAAGCTCTCCTGCGCCGAACCCGTCAGGATCCAGATGCGTGCGCTCATCGGCGACAGCTCCCGTACCGCTACCGGCCCCCACGGCCCGGAACGCCCGACCGCGGTGGGACAGCAGGCCGATCACACGCCGGCGCTGACGCGCCGTCCCCCGACCAATGGCTAAGGATCGAGGGCACCTGGGTGCCTGAGGACCCTTCCCTACCCGCCGTCAGCCGGCTACCGCAGAGCGATGCCCCCCAGGTGGTCACGGCCACGAACCCACGGAACCTTACGGGTGGAGTCAGCCGTCCAGGCTGTTACGCAACAACTAGGGGGCCTCCCGTAGAGAGGGCCCGTACCAGGTCAGATGGCGCCCGCTGACCAGAGCGCACGCAAGCGGCGCGAAGTCGGGGGGGCCGTCCTCAGCGGTGAAGGCATACGGTTCGTCCGGCAGCACCACCAGATCTGCCCCGCACGAGCGCAACTCATTCAGCCCGACCTTGGGGTAGCGCTCCGGATGATCGGCGTACACGTTGTCGACCCCCAGGCGAGCCAGGACGTCACCGGTGAAGGTGTCGCGCCCGACCACCATCCACGGCCGACGCCAGATCGGGATGATCGCCGAGCGCCGCGCCTGACCCGTCGCCGGCAACCGCCACTGTCGTTCGGCATCGCTCAGCCAACCCGGAACGCCGAGACCACAGGCCACGGCGAGCATCTCCCTCAGGCTCGTGAATGCCTCGGGGACTGTGCGTATGCGGGTGACCCACACGGACAGACCTGCCTCGCGCATCGCCTGCAGGTCAGCCGGGCGGTTCTCCTCCTCGTTGGCCAGCACCACATCCGGACGCAGGTCGACGATGCGCTGCAGATCGGGGTTCTTCGTGCCCCGCACCCGCGTCACGTCCAGATCCGGTGGCTACGTGCACCAGTCGGTCGCACCGACCAGCAGGTCCGGGGCCGAGGCCGCGACGCTTTCGGTCAGCGAAGGTACGAGAGACACCACCCGGCGCGTAACGGTCACGCAGACCAGTCAGCCACTCGGACCGGCACAGCGCACCAGCTTCGCCGATCGGCCGGTCTCGGGTTCCACCTTGATCGGCAGGCATGTACAAGAACACCGTGGTGTGCAACGGCGTGGGCATCGCCGTCCCACACCCCGGACCTATGTCGGTATTCCTCGAGAATCACGAATGGCCTCGCGCCGAGCCATCGATGGGAGCGGCGGACCTGGGCCTCCCGGAAACGGCGCCGGTCCTCGTCCGTCTCCGGGGCCAGGGGGCAACAGCACGAGGACGGCTGTCCTCGTCGATCGCAACCATCACCACGTAGGCCGGGGCGACGTGTACGGGTGGCACGGAGCGCAGGGGGTGCCGAGATCGTCGCGTCGGGGGGAACAATGATGCAGTTCGTGACCACGCGGCGCCCGCAGTTCGGGCCGGACGCCTTGGACCTGGCGTATCAGCAACTGTCTCTGTCCTCGAGTATCGGTCTCCCCGAGATCGACCTGGCCCGGATTCTGTCTCACGTCGATACGTGGTTCCTTCATGATCGTCCCTGAACAACCGGCTTGGGCAGATCGCGTTCCTCGAAGCCCGTCACTCCGGCTGATATGGTGCGGATTTCCTGACGGGCACCCGCTGGGTAGCTATGCAGGGCCCTGCCAAGTCCGTGGGGCAGCTCGCAGATGCGTAGATTGATCGCGACCCAGGGAAACAGCTATGGCATTGCCGGATCGATCTCAGAGAATTACCGAGAACCTCCTGGTCTCCTTCGACGTGGACTGCGGCGAGCTCGTGCCGGGGCACCATTTCATAGCACGCGGGCTGAGCGATCAGGGCTTCTCGCGGGACGACTTCACCGACTCAGACCCTGCGGGGCGCGAGGAATACCGGATGACGTGCCTGGAGTACGAACTGGTCCCAGGTCTCACGCCTGAAGAGGTTGCGGCGGGCCACGTTGGGTACCAGGCCATTGACGCTGCCTACGCTGCAGATGTCCCTCCGTCTTGGGATACCGGTGATTCCCGCAGCGGGCCAGGGTCTCTCTACAAGGCGACCGGTGGCCCCAGCACGGAGGGGCAATGCGGCCCACATCCCCTCCCCCAAGAAGCTCAGCGTGTCTCATTCACGCTCTTTCCCATCACTCGCGAAGGTATAGCCAAGGGGCGTCGCGCCGCAGTGGACGAGCCTGCGGGAACACTCGCCATCGACCTCATTGCGAAGAGTGCTGTTTGGCAAGCCCGGAACTAGTGGCAGCCAGCCGCGCCGGTGAGCCTGTCAACGGCCATGCGTTTCAACTACGCTCGGATTGAGCAGGAGATGCGTATCGAACATTCGCGGCACTGGAGTGTGGTCGTTGGAGTCGTTCAAGCACCTTGGACCGTTCAGTGATCTGGTGAGTTTCAGCGAGACCGCCCGGGCTCACTCCTCACTGCCGGCGCACTCCCTGACTCCCGCCCGGGTACGTGAGTTGCTCGGCGTGGACCTCGATCCGCAGCCTCGCGATGTCCAGGTGCACGGGCGTTGGACGAGCGAGGGCGTGGACGGCGAGGAGGTGTCGTGGTCGGTCGGCTACGGCCCGCGCACCCAGGCCTGGGTGCTGCGACCGGCCGGCCACGAGGGCGCGCTGCCGGGGGTGCTGACGCTTCACGGGCACGATGCGTTCAAGTGGAACGGCAAGGAGAAGATCGCCGACGGCCCCGGTGAGAGCTCACCAGAGCTGACCACCCTGCGTCAGAAGTTCTACGGCGGGCGAGCCTACGCGAACGAACTGGCCCGGCGGGGATTCACGGTGCTGGTGCACGACGCAACGCTGTGGGGTTCCCGGCGCTTCCCCGCCGATGACATGCCCGAGCAGGGCTCCACGCCCCCGGAAGACCGCTGGATCGCCCCGGAATCCGAGGGGGACGCTACGGATGTGCAGTGGTACAACCGCCTGGCGGCTCGCCATGAACATGTGGTGGCCAAGTACTGCACCCTGCTCGGGATCAGCTTGGCCGGCCTGGTCAACTACGAGGACCGGATCGCCGCCGAGTATCTCGCCGGACGTCCCGACGTACGAGACGGTGGCCTGGGGTGCATGGGGTTCTCCGGGGGCGGGTGCCGGACGGCTCTGCTGCAGGCGACGTCCGAGCAGGTCAAGGCTGCAGTCGTCACCGGGATGATGTCGACCTACCGAGGGCTGCTCGATGCTCATGTCGCCACCCATACCTGGATGCTGTTCCCTCCCGCCCTGACCGCCGTCGCCGACTGGCCCGATGTCGCTGCGACCCGGGCCCCTTCGCCGTTGCTGGTCCAGTATTCGCTCGACGACTCGCTCTTCTCCGTGCCCGGAATGCGAGCGGCCCACGAGCGGCTGCAGCACCTCTACGAGAACGCCGGCGCGCGAGACGCTTACGTGGGCCAGTTCTTCCCGGGGCCGCACCGGTTCGACGTGGCCATGCAGGAAGCCGCCTTCGAGCAGCTCGACAGATGGCTGGCGGGCGTCTAGTCGTCTCCGTTGAGAACGAGCGGTGACTGAACCTTCGGCTCGTTCCTGGTCCGGAAGGTCTTTTCGATGCCGATCCCCGCATGTTCTTGCCGTTCGCGAGCGGCGGTCAGGACGGTGAGGGCGACGGTGAGCTGGGTTTTCGATAGCGTCTGAACCGACGATCCCTCGTCGACGGTTACGGGAGCCGGCGCCCGGCGTCATCAAGAC
>NZ_JAJSOH010000031.1 GCF_021277265.1 Kineosporia rhizophila | reverse complement strand
GCCGCACCCAGATCTCGCTGGGCTTCCTGGTGGCCCTGCCGTTCATCCTGGTGGCCGCCTTCAGCTTCGGTGAGCCCGGCGACGGCAATCCGCAGACCGCGCTGGTCGACCTGGCCACCAGCGGGGCGGCCAACTTCACCGTGTTCACGCTGTTCGTCAGCTCCGGCTTCCTGCTGGTGGTGATCGTGGCGCTGTTCGCCGGCGACACGGTGGCCAGCGAGGCCAGCTGGTCCAGTCTGCGCTACCTGCTGGCCATCCCGGTGCCGCGCTCGGCCCTGCTGCGCCGCAAACTGCTTGTGGCGCTGGGCTACTGCGTGTTCGCCCTGGTGCTGCTGCCGGTGATGGCCTATCTGGTGGGTGGGGCGTTCTACGGCTGGGCTCCGCTGAGAACCCCGCTGGGAGGCTCGATCTCGGGCTCAGAGATGATCGTGCGCCTGATCATCGCGGTCGCCTACCTGACCGTGGTCCTCCTCTTCGTCGCCGCCCTCGCCTTCCTTGTGGGGGTGTACACCGACGCTCCGCTGGGCGCGGTCGGGGGAGCGGTGATGCTGGTGATCCTTTCGAACATCCTCGACACCATCACGGCTCTCGGCGAATGGCGCCGATTCCTGCCCACGCACTACTGGCTGGCCTGGACCGACGTGCTGGGCACGGAGGTGGTGTGGAACGCGATGGTGCGGGGGGCGCTGTGGTCGCTGGGCTACAGCGTGGTGCTGCTGGCCTGGGCCTGGTGGCATTTCGAAAGGAAAGACATCACCAGCTGAGGGGGCGAATGCCGGGTTCGCGCCGGTTCCGGGGTGAAAAGTTCTGCTGAACGGGTTAAAGCGGCTTGTCAAGCCGCCGATGTAGTGGCGCGACCCGATGTCGCTCAGGCCAGGCAGAAACCGGACGCAGTGCCGGTCCCCACCCAGGAGGCACAGTGCCCTCGAACTCCACCACCGCGGCGACGAAGCCGGCCGGCGACCGGGTCGCCCGGCCGGTTGCGACGGCGACTGCTGCTCGCTCGGCCCGCAAGGCCACCTCCGCCGCCACTACCAAGACCGGTACCGCCCGCAGCGTCGCCTCGGCCAACAAGTCTGCTTCGACCGCCGCGAAGACCGCGTCGGCCCGCGCCGGCAAGACCGCCACCACCCGTACCGGTTCGAAGCCGGCGGGAAGTGCGACTGCCGCCCGTAGCGTGGCCTCGGCCAACAAGTCTGCCTCGACCGCCGCGAAGACCGCCTCTGCTCGCTCCGGCAAGACCGCCACTGGCGCTGGTTCAGCGGCCCGTAGTGTGGCCTCCGCCAACAAGTCTGCCTCGGGTGCTGCCAAGACCGCTTCGACCCGGGCCGGGAAGACCGCCGTCACGCGGGCAGGTTCGAAACCTGCGGTGGGTGCAGGTGTGGCTCGTAGTGTGGCTTCGGCCAACAAGTCTGCGTCCAAGGCGGCGAAGACTGCGTCTGCCCGCGCAGGTAGGACGGCCGGTTCGGGTTCTACGGCGCGCAGCGTGGCTTCCGCCAACAAGTCTGCTTCGACCGCCGCGAAGACTGCATCTGCTCGCGCCGGCAAGACCGCGGCCACGCGCGTCGGTTCGAAGCCGGCGGGTAGCGCAGCTGCTACCCGGGGCGTGGCCGCAGCGAACAAGAGCGCCTCGGCTGCTGCCAAGCAGGCTTCCTCGCGGGCCGGGAAGACTGCTGCGGCAGCGAAGAAGACCACGCGCCCGGCGGCCAAGACCACCACGAAGGCCCCCTCGGGCACCCGTTCTTCGGCCCGGCCCACCGCCAAGAAGACGACTACCCGCCCGGCCGCCAGGTCTGCGGCCGCGGCAAAGACGGCTGCGCCGCGGGCGGCCTCCAAGGCTGCAACCTCCAGGACGGTGGCCAAGCCGGCTGCGGCCAAGACGGCGGCCAAGGGCACGGCCAGGACTGCGGCCAAGGGCACGGCCAGGACGGCGGTGACCAAGAGGGCTGCGGCCGGGGCGGCCACCAAGACGGCTGCGAAGAAGACGGCGACCAAGGGCCTGGCCAGGACGACCGCGACCAAGACAGCGGCAAGTGCGGCTGCGAAGAAGACGGCGACCAAGGGCTTGGCCAGGACGACCGCGACCAAGGCCGCGGCGAAGAAGACCACGGCGTCCAGGAGTACGGCGGTCAAGAGCACGCCGAGCAAGAGCCCCGCCGGGAAGACCACGGCCCGGAAGACCGTGGCGACGAAGACTGCCACCCCCGCGGCGAGGGCCGGCTCCAAGAAGACGGCCGCTTCGAAGTCCGCAGTGAGCAAGACTGCGGCCAAGAAGACTTCGGCGACGAAGCCCGCGGCGTCCAGGACAGCGACCGGGGCCGGGGCTGAGAAGGCCACCAGCACCAAGTCCGCTTCGAGCCGGGGAACCACGAAGAAGGCCGCAAGCCGCGGAAGTACCGCCAGTGCCCGGGGGACTGAGGCCAAGCCTGCTGCGGTGAAGTCTGCCGCTGGCCGGGGCACCACGAGGACTGCCGCGACCAAGACTGCTGCGACCCGGGCGACCGCAACGAAGAGCCCAGCGACCAGGAAGACCGCCACCGCAAGGACGGCCACTCAGGCCTCTACACGGAAGGCAGTCTCGGCCGACGCGGCCACCGGCACAACGGCCTCCAAGACCGCTGCTGCCCAGAAGGCCACCGCGTCCAAGGTCCGTAAGACCGCGTCGACCGGTCCCGCCGCCCGTAAGACGACCACCACACGCCCGGCCGGCCGGACCACTACGAAGAAGGCCGCCGCCGGACCAGCGACCAAGCCCGCCGCACGGACGACCTCGGCCCCTCCTGCAGCCAAGGCTGTCCCTCGTAAGATGGCCACCACTCAGTCAGCCGCCAGTTCCACTTCCATCGCACCTCGCTCGGCCGCGCGCGCATCATCGCCGAAACGTTCTGCGAGCAAGGCTGGTGAGGCGGCGACCAAGTCCGCGACAGAGCCGGGGGCCGGCAAGGCCGCAGTGAAGAAGAGCTCCAGCGCTGTGAAGGCGGCAACTCGCCCGGCCGCGCAGACCACGATTCCGTCGCAGCGCACCGAGTCCGAACTGGCTCTGAGCTCTGCACCGGCCGCGGAAGGTTCTACTGAGCCCATCAGCGGCCAGGATGTGAAGGGACCCGTCAGCACTGCTGTAGAGCAGACCGCTGAGGGGGCGCCGCCCAGCCTGGCCCAGGCTCTGCACCGGACGCACATGCGCACCGCCGATGAGCCGACCCCGCCGTCCCACCATGTCCCCACCTTGGCGGCGATGGGCGCGACGCCGACGAACCCCGCCCCTGAGTCGGGGCACCCGTCGGCGTCCTGAGCAGCGCATTAGGGCAAGGACCGGTACCCCCACGCGGGTACCGGTCCTTTGCTGTGTGCAGTGCGAAGCACCCAAACCCCGACTAGCCGCCGCCTTCCCGACCGCCCCCCATAGGCCTATTCCCGGCACCGTCCGCAACCACCCCGTCCTTTGTTGTGAAGTTCCTTGCCCCCACCGTGGGCTGCGAGCGGCGCCGGGCGATGGAAGCATGTTCCGAATGACCTCGGATCGCGCGCATGCCCATCCTCGGCGCCCGGCCTTCTTCAGCCCGACGGTGATGGACACGTTCCCCGGAGACCCTGACCCGGTGCAGCGCATCGAGGCGGCCCATCGCACGGCGGCCGCGTTGGTCGACCACGCCCGCGGCGGGGGAGACCCGGACACCACAGCGCGCATCGTGGCGCTGGCCGACGTGGTGGGGCTGGACGAGATCGCGGAGCTGTGGGCGGCGCGCCCGGCGGAGTCGCTCCCCGGCGCGCTCTGGCGCATCTACGCGCTTCAGGCCGGTATCCGCCGAGACCCAGTGGGTATGGCCCGGGCGTTCGACACCGGTCGGCACCGCGCCCCCGTTCACGAGGCGGTGGCCGGGGTGGCTGAACCGCCGGGGCCGACCGAGGTCCAGGACATGTCCGACGCCATCCTCGGTGGGGCGTTCACCGGTGATCTGGCCGTTGCGCTGGAGCGGGCCGCCGCCTTCTGCCACGTGGTGGCCACCGGTTGGGCGGTCAACGCCGACCTGGAGCCCTCGCTGGAGCCGGGGGAAGAGGCCGCCGGCGCGCTCACCCGTAGGGCCGCTGGGCTGGCCCGTACCGGCACCGAGCTGGAAGCCGCAGCGAAGCTGTGGCGCAACGGTGAGCTGAGCTAACCCGCCCAAGTGGGCTGGAACACGACAGGTCGGAGTGTCCGCCGGGGAACATCGAGCGCCCCGACATGAGTTAATAGACCTGGTGACGCCCCTCGGGGTCTCACCGGGCGTCGGGCCGCGGTAGCCCCGGGTCCCACTTGAAGCCGCCTAGAGCGGCCGTTGCACCGTGAGGTGCTCCCGGTCCGGCGCCTCGAGACACGTGAGGCCGGCGCGGAGTCCACTAGGACCCCGCGCCGGTCTCAATTTTCTTTTGCGGACCAAACTGTTGTGACACAAGACATTTAGGGCCAGGATCGGTCCTTGCCGGGAACCTGGCGAAAACCCGGGCTCGCGCAGCTGGGCCGGGATCATTACGATCCGATCACGCGTGACCCCCTCCTCGTGATCTCAACTCTCCGCAGTCACCTGTGGGCCGTTCGGGTACGTGAAATGTCCCTGAAACGGACCGAGTCGCCCGCCGGAGGTCACCCTCCGTCTTCCTCGACTGCCTCAACAGGATGTCGTTCACCTGGAAGACGCTTCCGCGTCCAGCAGCCTTCGCCTGATGTCGAAGGTTCGTTCGGCGCGCGTTCACCCTCGTCCGCAGATCGCTTCACTTCGGCTGCCTACGTTCTGTGGCGGGCATCCAACCGTGCCCCGGCGCCGCGCCGATCGCTGCGCTAGGCAGAACTGGCTGGGCTTCGATCCCGGCTCCATGAAAGGGCATCCTCTTGAAGCTCCCCAAGCACGTTGCACTGACCAGCGTGGCGCTGGCCGGCGCCCTGGCGCTGACCGCCTGTGGCTCGGACGACAACAGCGGCGGCGAGGGTGGCAGCGGCGCCGAGGGCACCAGCAGCTCGGTCAGCGGCACGCTGAACGGCGAGGGCTCCTCGGCCCAGAAGAACGCCATCGAAGAGGTCATCTCCTCCTTCCAGGACGAGAACCCCGACGCCACGGTCAACTACAACGCCACCGGTTCCGGTGACGGCGTCAAGAACTTCATCGCCAAGCAGGTCGACTTCGCCGGTTCCGACTCGGCCCTGAAGGACGAGGCCGTCGACGGCGTCGTCGAGACCGACCAGGCCGCCGAGCGCTGCGCCGGCAACGAGGCGTGGAACCTGCCCCTGGTGGCCGGCCCGATCGCCATCGCCTACAACCTGGAGGGTGTCGAGGGCCTGGTCCTGACCCCGCAGGTCGCCTCCGAGATCTTCCTCGGCACGATCAAGAGCTGGGACGACCCGAAGATCGCCGCCCTCAACGAGGGTGTCGAGCTGCCGAAGACCGCCATCTCGGTCTTCTTCCGCTCGGACGAGTCCGGTACCACCGAGAACTTCCAGAAGTACCTGTCCGGCTCCGCCCCGGACGCCTGGACCGCCGAGCCGTCGAAGGTGTGGCCGGGCAAGGTCGGCGAGGGCCGCACCAAGTCCGACGGTGTCTCCCAGGGCGTCAAGAGCGTCCCGGGTGGTATCACCTACGTCGAGTGGAGCTACGCCACCTCGAACGACCTGGGTGTCGCCAAGATCGACAACGGCGGCGGCGCCGTCGAGCTGACCGGTGAGTCCGCGGGTGCGGCGCTGACCGCGGCCGAGGTCGTCGGCGAGGGCAACGACCTGAAGCTGAAGCTCGACTACGCCACCAAGGAGGCCGGCGTGTACCCGGCCGTCCTGGTGACCTACGAGATCGTCTGCTCGAAGGGCCTCGACGCCGACAAGACCACGCTGGTCAAGGCGTTCCTGAAGCACTTCGCCAGCTCGGAGACCCAGAGCGGTCTGCAGGAGGCCGGCTACGCGCCGATCCCGACCGAGATCGCCGACAAGGTCAACACCGCGATCGACGCGATCTCCTGAACCACCCCGTAACACCAGTTCTCAGGCACCAGCAATGACCGACGCCCCGCGGCCCCCGGTCCCGCCCATCCGGGCGGAATCGGGGACGCGGGGCTGACGTTCGTTCCGGACGGCACCGGCTCGGTACCGTCCCCCCTCGTTAGCAATCCCCCTAACCCCCGAGGATCTGCGGATGTCCACCATCACCGGCCATTCCGAGCTCGACGCCGAACCATCCGGCGACAAGGCCTCTACCGGTAGGCGCGGCGACCGCATCTTCGGCGGCCTCGCCACCGGCTCCGGTGTCTTCGTCATCGCTCTCGTCATCGCGGTCGGCGCCTTCCTGGTCAGTCAGGCCGTCCCGGCCCTGATCGACAACAAGGCCAACTTCCTGACCGACCGGATCTGGGAGGTCAGCGACAGCGGCCTCGCGTTCGGTATCCCCGACCTGCTCTACGTCACGGTCATCTCGTCGCTGGTGGCCATGACGATCGCGGTCCCGATCGCGGTGCTGGTGGCGCTGTTCCTGACCCAGTACGCCCCGCCCCGGCTGGCGGCGCCCTTCGGCTACCTGGTCGACCTGCTGGCCGCCGTGCCGTCGATCGTCTACGGCCTGTGGGGCTTCTACGTCTTCCGCCCGAAGATCGAGCCCTTCCAGAACTGGCTGGCCGACAACCTCGGCTGGACCGTCCTGCTGAAGGGCCCGGTCTCGCTGGGCACCGTCTTCATCGCCTCGATCGTGCTGGCGATCATGATCCTGCCGATCGTCACCGCCATCTCGCGTGAGGTCTTCGCCCAGACGCCGGCCACGCACAAGGAAGGCGCGCTGGCCCTGGGCGCCACCCGGTGGGAGATGATCCGCACCGCGGTCCTGCCGTTCGGTACCCCCGGCGTAATCTCCGCCGCGATGCTCGGCCTGGGCCGCGCGCTCGGTGAGACGGTCGCGGTGATGATCATCGTCAGCACCAACCCGGGCCCGTTCCGCTTCTCGCTCTTCTCCGGCGGCGAGACCTTCGCCTCCAAGATCGCGAACAACTCCGCGGAGTTCGGCACCGCCTCCAAGGCGGGGGCCTTCATCGCCGCCGGCCTGGTGTTGTTCATCCTCACGTTCCTGGTCAACGCCGCGGCCCGGATCATCATCGAGCGCAGGAAGGCCTTCTCCGAGTGAGCACGCTGACGCAGGACACCGTGTCCCCCGCCCCGGCTTCGCCGATCGACAAGCCGAGCTCGAGCCGGGCGATCAAGGACAAGCTCGCCACCGTCGCGGTCTACACCGCCTTCCTGATCGCGATCATCCCGCTGGTCTGGATCCTCTTCACGGTCATCAGCAAGGGCGGCAACCTGCTGCTCGACAGCACCTGGTGGACCAACTCCCAGCGCGGCATCGTGGCCCGTGAGGAGGGCGGTGGTGCCTACCACGCCATCCTCGGCACCGTGCTGCAGGCCGTCGTCACCGCCCTGATCGCCGTGCCGATCGGTGTGATGACCGCCGTCTACCTGGTCGAGTACGGCCGCGGCCAGCTGGCCCGTGCGGTCAGCTTCATGGTCGACATCCTGACCGGTGTGCCCTCGATCGTGGCCGCCCTGTTCATCTACACGGTGTGGGTGACCACCTTCGGCATCGAGCGGGTCGGCTTCGCGGTCTGTCTGGCCCTGGTGCTGCTGATGATCCCGGTGATCGTCCGCTCCACCGAGGAGATGCTCAAGCTGGTCCCCAACGAGCTGCGTGAGGCCTCCTACGCGCTCGGGGTGCCGAAGTGGAAGACGATCATGAAGGTCGTCCTGCCGACCGCCTTCAGCGGCATCGTCACCGGCGTGCTGCTCGGTCTGGCCCGCGTCATGGGTGAGACCGCACCGCTGCTGATCCTGGCGCCCTACTCCAAGGCGATCAACAGCGACCTGTTCGGCGGCTTCATGGCGGCCCTGCCCACAATGATCAACCAGGACCGCAGCGAGTCCTACGACCCGGCGGTGAACCGGGTGTGGGCCGCGGCGCTGACCCTGATCCTGATCGTCATGCTGCTCAACATCGCCGGCCGCCTGATCTCCCGCTTCAACAAGGTCTCCCGCTAGGGCCGTCGCCCCACCACTCGTCGTTTACCGTCCATCCGGGCCCACCCCCAGCCCGGTCAGCAAGGGAGTGCATCCGATGGCCCAGCGCATCGATGTCAAAGACCTGAACGTCTACTACAGCGCCTTCAAGGCCGTCGAGGGCGTGACGATGTCCGTCGACCCCCGCACGGTCACCGCGTTCATCGGCCCCTCGGGCTGCGGCAAGTCCACCTTCCTGCGCACCCTCAACCGCATGCACGAGGTGATCCCCGGCGGCCGGGTCGAGGGCAGCGTGCAGCTGAACGGCCGGGACCTGTACGGCAAGGACGTCGACCCGGTGGCGGTCCGCCGCACCGTGGGCATGGTGTTCCAGCGGCCGAACCCGTTCCCGACCATGTCGATCTTCGACAACGTGGCGGCCGGCCTGCGGCTGAACGGGGAGAAGAACAAGAAGGTCCTGACCGAGCGGGTGGAGAAGTCGCTGCGCGGCGCCAACCTGTGGAACGAGGTCAAGGACCGGCTGAACAAGCCGGGCGCCGGCCTGTCCGGTGGTCAGCAGCAGCGTCTGTGCATCGCCCGGGCGATCGCCGTCCAGCCGCAGGTGCTGCTGATGGACGAGCCCTGCTCGGCCCTCGACCCGATCTCCACGATGGCCATCGAGGACCTGATCAACGAGCTGAAGACCGACTTCACCATCGTGATCGTGACCCACAACATGCAGCAGGCCGCCCGGGTCAGCGACCGCACCGCGTTCTTCAACCTGGCCGCCACCGGCAAGCCGGGCAAGCTGATCGAGATCAACGACACCGACAAGATCTTCAGCAACCCGGCCGAGAAGGCCACCGAGGACTACATCTCGGGCCGCTTCGGCTGATCGGCGCGGCTCCGGCGCGCCGGAGCAGGTCGACAACTAGGGACGGGTGCGGGCCTCCTGGGAGGGGCCCGCACCCGTCCGTCTGTTTGGGTCTGTCGGGTGGACTGCGGTGAAGGTTGTCCAGCTCTCTGCCGACAGTGACAGTGCTGGTGCAGCAAGGAATGCCGAAAGACCTCAACGTGAGCGATCAATAACGGCCAGTGGCATAGCGGTATGTCACGGTTGGTAATGCCCTGAATGCGCATAGCCATCGAATTGTTTGCGTAGCTCAGTGAAATGTCCCCTTTGCCATTGGAAATGACTGGCAGTGGCCTGACCTTGACCTTCTGTTGCTCCAATTGGGCACTTGCACACCGGGTGTCCACGCCTTTACCGTGCTACAACAAATAGTCCATTCGCGGCCCGCTGCGACCCTTTCGGTGGTATTTATCCATCTGGAGCCTGAGCCCCGCCCTGCGCAGGCCTAGCCGCGCCGGGCTCGATGCCGCGCTTCCGATACATCAGTAACGCCGTTCCGATCAGGGAGTAGCGAACATGCGAGGGCAGTTCCGTGGCTAGCGACATCATGGGCCGTCGCCAGATCATGCAGCAGCGGCTGGACCGGGTCCGTGACCTCGAGCTCGCCATCCGCGAGCAGGTCGCGATCATCGCCGAGAGTGCCGGGATGACGGTCGAGCAGCTGGACTTCGACGGGTCGTTCCGGGCGTCCCTGGCCTCGCTGGCGTCGCTGGCCGCCCGCCGCCCCACCTTCGACGTGGTGCTCGCCCTGCCCACCGCCCCCGCCGGGGTGCGGATCCAGCAGCTGCACAACCAGGTCCGGGTCCAGGTCATCGCGCACGAGGACGGCCCCTACCGGCCCGGCCCGCCGCCCGCGCCGGCCCCGATGACCGTGCCCGCCCCGCAGGCGCCGGTCTCACCGGTCAACGGCACCCCGCTGGCCCAGCCCCAGCCGGCCGCCGCGGCCACCTCCCCGTACGACACCGCCCCGGTGTCGATCACCCAGATCGCGGCCGCGACGACGCTGCCGCCCTCGCCGCCGCCGGCCCGCCCGTCCGAGCCTCTGCACGAGGACCTGGTGGCCTCCGACCTCGCGGCCCTGCTCTGGGAAGGCCTGTCGGATCCGCAGTACGACGAACGGGTCTGAGCGCCCGTCCGATGCTTCTCCCGTCCCCCGCCCGGTCTGACAGCCAGGCAGTCATGCAACGCCCGACCCAGAGCGCAGGAAGCGCCACAGGAGTTCACCGATGAAGATCGCACAGAAGCTCGGCCTCCTGGTCGGTGCGCTCCTGGCTGCGGTTCTGGTCACGATCGTCGTGCTGTCCGCCCAGCTGGCCAACACCTCCCGGGAGTACCAGGACCTGATCGACGGCAACATCCAGCAGCGTGAAGCCTCGCGCACCATGCTGGTGGAGTTCGGTCAGCAGGTCACCGCCCTGCAGCAGATCCTGCTCTCGGCCCGGGACGCCGAGGACTACGACCGGCTCAAGGGCATCTACGACGACCTGGTCGACCGGGTCCACGCGTCCAACGCCGACCTGCTGGCCAATGTCGGCGAGGAAGACCCGCGTCTGCGCACCATGCTGCAGCAGTTCGAGACCAGCCACGACGCGGTCAACACCCAGTACCGCGCCGCGCTGGACGCCTTCGTGGCCTCCGACTTCCGCCAGAGCGAGCAGGTCGCGACCTCCGTCGAGGGGCTCGAGACCTTCCCGGGCAGCCTGGTCAGCATCATCGCCGACTACCGCACGCGGTCCGCCGACGAGCTGATCAAGAGCCAGAACGACTCCACCGACACCCGGCTCAACCAGATCTACATCGCCGGTGTGCTGGTCGTCCTCATCGCCACCGCCGCGGCCTACCTGATGGTGCGGGGCATCACCCGCCCGGTGCGCGCGCTGACCGACGCCGCCCTGAACGTCGCCAACGAGCGTCTGCCGCAGGCCGTGGCCGAGATCGGCCAGATGCCGGCCGACGCCTCACCGCCCACCCTGCCCAAGTTCGCGGTCACCACCCGCGACGAGCTCGCCACCCTGGCCAGCGCGCTCAACACCCTGCAGGACAGCGCCGTCGACCTGGCCCTCGAGCAGCGGCGTAACGAGCAGGCCAACGCCGAGACCCTGGTCAACCTGGGCCGCCGTAACCAGAGCCTGATGACCCGCATGCTCGGTTACGTGACCGAGCTGGAGCGCGACGAGTCCAACCCGAACGCCCTGGACAAGCTGTTCCGCCTCGACCACCTGACCACCCGTATCCGGCGGAACGCCGAGTCGCTGCTGGTTCTGGCCGGTGCCAAGCAGACCCGTACCTGGTCGCACCCGATCGCCATGCAGGACGTGCTGCGCGCCTCGCTCTCCGAGATCGAGGAGTACAACCGGGTCACCGTGCACCACATGGACCACGCCAAGGTGTCCGGCTCGGTCGCGGCCGACCTCACGCACATGCTGGCCGAGCTGCTGGAGAACGCCACCCGCTTCTCCCCGCGCGAGCGTCAGGTCCAGGTGGTCGGCCGGCTCATCCCCGGCGGCTACCAGTTCGACGTGATCGACGCCGGCCTGGGCATGAACGAGGAGGACCTGAACGAGGCCAACGACCGGATCTCGCAGGCCGGCTCACGCCGTCCGGACGCGAAGGTCCTGGGCCTGCACGTGGTCGGCCGGATCGCCGCCCGGCGTGACATGGTCGTCCGCCTGCTGCCCTCCGACCAGGTCGGCCTGACCGCCCAGGTGCTGGTGCCGGCCTCGGTGATCAGCGACGCCAAGCTGCCGGCCACGTTCCACGACGTCACCGAGGTGCCGATGCTCACCTCCACGCCGTCCCCGGCCCCGGCCGCCGCCTCGGCGGCCCCGGCGTCGCTGGCCCCTACGCCGCGCCGCAACCCGACCGCCGCCGGCACCCGCTCGCCCAGCCAGGGCATGCCCGCGATGCCGAGCCTGCCCGCCGCACCGGCCGGCCCGGCCTCGTACCCCGAGCAGCCGGCTGGGGTGGTTGCGCCCTTTCCCGCCGCTGCTTCAGCCGGATCAGCGCCCGCCCCGGGAATGCCGCCCATGAACCCGGCCGGCGCCCCCTCCCGCCGGGTGCGCGGTGCCCAGCTCGGCGACCTGGCACCGGGCCAGCCCGAGCCGCAGCAGCGCCCGGTCGACCCGAACGTGGTGCGCTCGCAGATGTCCTCGCTGCAGTCCGGCCAGGCCGCCGCCCGCCGGGCGCCCGCTGCCCCGACCGGACCGCTGGCCATGCCGGAGCTGCCGTCCCGGCCCTCGATGCCCGCCCCGATGCCCTCCCCGTCCGCGTCGCCGATGATGCCGGCCGGGCAGCCCAACCCGAACCAGGGCCCGGTCCGCCGGGTCCGCGGTGCTCAGCTGGGTGACCTCGGCCCCGCCTCGGCTGACCAGGCCGCGCAGCCCCTCGATCCGAACCGCGTGAGGTCGCAGATGTCTTCTCTCCAGTCCGGGGTGGCGGCCGCCCGCCGCGGACCCGCGTCCGGTCCGGCGGATGCCGCGCCCCCGCAGCCGGCTCAGTACCAGCAGCAGCCGCAGTACCAGCAGCAGTTCGAGCAGCACGCACCGCAGGCGCAGCCGCAGAACCCGGCCGGTACTCCGGTGCGCCGGGTGCGCGGGGCGCAGCTGGCCGAGATCGAGACCGACCACGGCGGGGCCTTCCGGGGCCTGCCGCGTGACGCGCAGGGCATCGGCCGTCAGCTGTCCAGCCTGCAGGCCGCCACCACGCGGGCCACGCAGGAGACCGGCCGGATCCACGGAACCGACGAAGAAGACACCATGGAGAACTACTCATGAGCCCGAACGGATACGGGGCCGCCACCATGCTCAGTCCCGCCGCACAGAACGTCAGCTGGATGCTGGACAACTTCGTCCGGGAGACGGCCGGGGTCGAGCAGATCATCGGGGTCTCCTCCGACGGTCTGCTGATGGCCATGTCGGTCCGCATGGAGCGGGGCGACGCGGACAAGCTCGGCGCCACCGTCTCCGGCCTGACCACGCTGGCCCAGAGCGCCAGCCGGCTGCTGAACAAGGGGGGCCTGACCCAGGTCATCATCGAGTTCTCGGGCGGCTACCTGCTCTGCTCGATGATCAACGGCCGGGCCTGCCTGGGTGTGGTCACCGCCCAGCAGTGCGACCTGGGCCTGGTCGGCTACGAGACCGCCATGCTGGTCGAGCGGGTCGGTGTCCTGCTCACGCCCGAGCTGATCACCGAGCTCAAGGCGAACCTCGCGCTGTGAGCGGCTACGACGGTTACGAGGAGGAGCAGGAGAGCTTCGGCCGCCCGTTCCTGGGCCGGCAGATCCAGATCGGCAGCGAGGAACGTTTCCACAACACCGTGGACGACACTCCGGGTGGCCACAACCGGCCGTACCTGATCACCGGTGGCCGTACCGGTGGTGGTGCCGCCAACATCGGTATCGAGACCCTGCTGATCTGTGAGCGCCCGGTCTCGCCCGGCCGCGACTGGTCCACCGAGATGGCGATGATCGTGCGGGCCTGCGACCGGCCCGTGGCCTGCGCCGAGGTGGCGGCCCGGATCGGGCTGCCGATCGGTGTGGTCCAGGTGCTGGCCGGCGACCTGGTCGCGGCGGGCTACCTGCAGCAGTCCGCCTCCTCCGCGTCCATGGCCGACGACGTCGCCTTCATCGAGAGGTTGATTCACGGTGTCTCTGCACTCTGACGCCAGGCCGGCCGGCCAGCCGCAGGCCAAGCGGCCGCCGATCCCGGTGAAGATCCTGATCTCCGGCGGTTTCGGCGTGGGCAAGACGACCACGGTCGGGGCGCTCTCGGAGATCAGCCCGCTGAGCACCGAGGCCCCGATGACGTCCGCCTCGATCGGGGTCGACGACGCGGGCGTGGCCAGCCAGAAGACCACCACCACGGTGGCCATGGACTTCGGCCGGGTGACGATCGACGAGAGCATCATCCTGTACATGTTCGGCACGCCCGGACAGGACCGTTTCGGCTTCATGTGGAACGACCTGGCCGACGGCGCCCTGGGCGGCGTGGTCCTGGTCGACCCGAGCCGGCTGGAGGACTGCTTCGTCGCGCTGGACTACTTCGAGAGCATCAAGCTGCCCTACGTGGTGGCGGTGAACTCGTTCGCCGGCCGGGCCACCATGACCCTCGACCAGGTGCGGCACGCGGTGAACGTCGACCCCGACGTCCCGGTCGTGGCGGTCGACGCCCGTGACCGCGAGCAGGTCAAGGCCGTGGTGCTGACGTTGCTGCGGCGGATCCTGGCCCGGGCCAAGGCCCGGAACCAGCGCTGAGAGCAGGAGACGAGCACGTGCGAAAGATTCTTGCCGGCCTGGCCGGTGTCGGTCTGGCCCTCACGCTGACCGCCTGCGGATCGGAGGAGATCCCGGCGGACAGCGTGTACGCCAACCAGGGCGCGCTGGTCGGCATCTCCATGCCGACCAAGGAGTCCGAACGCTGGATCGCCGACGGCGACGCCATGGTCGAGCAGTTCAAGGCCATGGGGTACACCACCCAGCTGGAGTACTCCGACAACACCGCGCAGATGCAGCAGCAGCAGGTCAAGAGCCTGATCGACAAGGGCAGCAAGCTCCTGGTGATCGCGGCGGTGGACGGTTCGCAGCTGACCGACCAGCTCAAGCTCGCCGCGTCCAAGGACATCGACGTGATCGCCTACGACCGTCTGCTCACCGAGACCCAGGACGTCGGCTACCAGGCCACCTTCGACAACAAGCGGGTCGGCGAGATGCAGGCCCAGTTGCTGGTCGACCGGCTGGACCTGAACGCCAACGACGACAAGACGTACAACATCGAGTGGTTCGCCGGGTCGAAGACCGACCGTAACGCCAAGTCGTTCTACGACGGCAACAAGGCGATCCTGCAGCCGTACCTGCAGTCCGGCAAGGTCAAGATCCTCAGCGGCGAGCGCTCCTTCAAGGTCATGACCACCGAGGGCTACAGCGGCAAAGTCGCCCAGGACCGGATGACCAGGCTCCTGGACGAGTACTACCAGGACGAGAACGTGGACGCGGTGCTGTCGCCCTACGACGGTATGTCGATCGGCATCATCAACGCCCTGAAGGAAAAGGGTTACGGCACGGCCGAGAAGCCGATGCCGGTGGTCTCCGGCCAGGACGCCGAGATCCCGTCGGTCCAGTCGATCCTGAACAACGAGCAGACCGCCACGATCTTCAAGGACACTCGCGAGCTGGCCAAGGTTGCGGTGGAGCAGGGCAATGCGCTGCTGACCGAGTCCGAGCCGATCGTCAACGACACCACCACGTACGACAACGACGTCAAGATCGTGCCGACGTACCAGCTCAACCCGGTCCAGGTCGACAAGAGCAACTACAAGACGCTGCTCATCGACAGCGGTTACATCACGGAAGAGGAACTGAAGGCCAAGGCCTAACTCCGGACCTCCGGCCGGAACCGTTCCACCGCAACGATCTGCCCGGCACCGGCGATGTGCGCGATCAGCGCCTCGCCGGTGCCCAGCCAGGGATTGGCCGCGGGCAGCGACTCCAGCGCCGCCGGGGTGCAGGCCTTTGCCAGCGCCCCCATCACCGACTCCAGCACCGGACGGTGAGTGCAGACCAGCCAACTGCCGGCGCGCTCGGTGAGCAGGCTGTGGAACAGCTCCGGCACCCGCTCCGGCTGGTTGCGCAGACCCTGCTCCGACAGCAGCGGCAGCACCTCCACCCCCTGGTACGGATCCGCCGCCGGGCTGCGCTCACGCAGGTAGGGCAGCAGCGTCATCATGCAGCGGGCCCAGGGCGAGGTGAGAACATGGTCGACCGCCCAGACCGCGATCAGGCCGGGCAGGGCGTTCGCCTGCGACCGGCCCACCGAGGTCAGCGGACGGTCGCCCTCGGTACCCGGCCAGTGCGCCCGCGACCGCGCCTTGGCGTGCCGCAGAACGACAAGCGCGCGGGTGTCGAGCTCCCCGGCACGGGCGTGGGCCATCAGCGCGTCGAGCGGCGGCAGATCGCTCGGCCGGGTCAACAGTGCGCGGGCTTCCTGCACCGGTAGCCAGACCGCGTCGGCGATCTCTTCCGGCTGGGCGCTGCGAGAGGTGGTGAAGAGCGCCTGGGCGGCCCAGTAGGTGACCATCTTGTCGCGGCCGTCGGGCAGCACGTATCCCACCGAGGGCAGCGGACGACCGAGCAGGGGCCGTACGCCGGTCTCTTCCTGCACCTCGCGCACGGCGCACTCGGGCAGTGTCTCGCCCGGCTTGATCTTGCCCTTGGGCCACGACCAGTCGCCCCAACGGGCGCTGCGGACCAGAAGCACCTCGAGGTCTTCCGGACCGTCGGCATCGTCGCGCAGACGCCAGCACAGCGCGCCGGCGGAGACCACCACCGCAGGGGCAGGCGCGGCGGGGCGACGGGAAGGGCGAGGGGTGTGCTTCGGCTTGGGCCGCTTCCGTTTACCCTTCGCCGAGCGGGGTGACGAGCGGGTGGGGCGGCGACTCACCCTGTGACTATGGCAGATGCGCGCGGGCTCGGCGCGGCGACCCCTGCCGTCCGAAGATCACGACAGGGCAGAGCGTTTCGTACCGGACGAACCGGCGTAAACAGAAGACGGCCGGGTGGTGCACGGCGGGTGAACCCGGGCCGGTTCAGTAGCGCAGTTCGCCGAAAGGGGCCCGGTCGTCGAGGCGCTGGGAGAGCCGCCCGGCGCCGCGCCACAGCCGCGCCACGTAGTCCTTGTCCTCTTCCAGCACGAGGTTGCCCATCACCCGCAGCGCGATCGTCATCAGGTAGTGCGAGCGCATACCCACCGGGCCGCCCAGTTTCAGCACCCCCGGCACGGTCAGCAGGGTGGCCAGCCGCCGGGCGACGGAGAACGAGGCGCCGTAGTGCTCGCGCAGGGTGGCCGGCCAGGCCTTGTTGAGATCCGCGTAGCTGCGCCCGGTTCCGATGCCGGTACCGGCGCCGGCGGCGAACAGTTCGGCCACCAGGCGCCCGGTCTCCAGCCCGTAGTCGATGCCCTCGCCGTTCAGCGGGTTCACGCAGCCGGCGGCATCACCGATCAGCGCCCAGTTGGCCCCGGCGACCCCGCTGACCGCACCGCCCATCGGCAGCATGGCCGACCGGACGCCGCGCGGTTCGCCCTCGAGTTCCCAGTCGTCGCGCCGCAGCCCGGCGTAGACGTTGATCAGATCCTTGAGATGCACGTCGGCCGGTCGCTTTTCGGTGGCCAGGGCGCCGACCCCGATGTTGACCTCACCATCGCCCAGCGGGAACACCCAGCCGTAGCCGGGCAGCAACTCGTTCTGCGCCCCCCGCAGTTCCAGGTGCGAGGTGATCCACTCGTCCTGACTACGGCCGGACTTGACGTAGGCCCGCGCCGCCACCCCGAAAGCCGTGTTCTGGTGCCATTCCCGGCCCAGCACCCGGCCCAGCTGGGAGCGGTAGCCGTCGGCCACCACCAGGCGCCGGCAGCCGATGGTGAAACTGGGCCGGTCCTTGCCGCCGGCGAAGACCACGCCGATCACCCGGTTGCCGTCGCGCATCACGTCGACCGCGCGGGCGTTCTCGACCCCGCGCGCGCCGGAGGCCAGGGCCTCCTCGCGGATCCGGTGGTCGAGCGTGGTGCGTGGCACCGCCGAGCCCCGGTCCGGCAGCGAACCGCCCGGCCAGGGCAGCTGCAGCTCCTGCCCGAAACCGCAGGCGCGCAGGCCCCGGTTCGTGGGGTAGTCGGCCAGCCAGCCGTCCAGCCCGAGCCGGTCCAGTTCCGCGATCGCGCGCGGCGTCAGGCCGTCTCCGCAGGCCTTGTCGCGGGGGAACGTCTCCTTGTCGGCCAGCACCACGTTCAGCCCCGAGCGGGCCGCCCAGGCGGCCGCGGCCGAACCCGCCGGACCGGCGCCGACGACGAGCAGATCGGTGGACGTCGGCAGCTGGTCAGTCATGAACCAAGTGTGCCCCCAGCGCAGGCCGGAGCCTGCGCCGGGGGCACCCGGGGCCCGAGCGTCAGCGCCGCCGGCCCGACCGCTTGGGCGGACGGCTGGCGATGATGTACGACTGCAGGTCCCGCAGCGGCTTGCCCTCGGCGTCGTGGTGGTGCCGCGTCCACACGCCCTCGGCGTCCAGGTGCCAGGAGGCCGTGCCCGGATCCATCGACAGCGTGAGCAGCTCGTCCAGCTCGGCGATGTCCCGCGGGTCGCGCAGCCGCAGCATCGCCTCGACCCGGCGGTCGAGGTTGCGGTGCATCATGTCGGCGCTGCCGATGTAGACCACCGGCTCTCCGCCGCCGGCGAACCAGAACACCCGGGAGTGCTCCAGGAACCGGCCCAGGATGCTGCGCACCCGGATGTTCTCGCTCAGCCCGGGCACGCCCGGGCGGATCGCGCAGATCCCCCGCACCACCACGTCCACCGGCACCCCGGCCTGGGAGGCCCGGTAGAGCGCGTCGATGACCACCTCGTCGACGATCGAGTTGACCTTGACCTTGACCCCGGCCGGGCGTCCGGCGTCGTGGTTGGCGATCTCCCGCTCGATCCGGTCGACCAGACCGGTGCGCAGCGAGCGCGGGGCCACCAGCAGCCGCCGGTAGGCGGTCTTCGGGGCGTAGCCGGACAGCTGGTTGAACAGCCGGCTCAGGTCCTCGCCGACCTGCGGGTCGCAGGTGAGCATGCCCAGGTCCTCGTAGAGCCGGGCGGTCTTGGGGTTGTAGTTGCCGGTCCCGACGTGGCAGTAGCGGTGCAGGCCGTCCGACTCCTGCCGGACCACCAGGCTGAGCTTGGCGTGGGTCTTCAGCCCGACGATGCCGTAGACCACGTGCACCCCGGCGCGCTCGAGCTTGCGCGCCCAGGAGATGTTGGCCTCCTCGTCGAACCGGGCCTTGATCTCGACCACGGCCAGCACCTGCTTGCCGGCCTGGGCCGCGTCGATCAGCGCGTCCACGATCGGCGAGTCGCCGGACGTCCGGTACAGGGTCTGCTTGATCGCCAGCACCTGCGGGTCGTCGGCGGCCTGCTCGAGGAAGGCCTGGACGGTGGTGGAGAACGAGTCGTACGGGTGGTGCAGCAGCACGTCGCGGCGCTTGATCGCGTCGAAGATGTTGGTCGGCTTGGAGCTCTCCACCTCCGACAGCGCGCGCGGGGTGACCGCCACGTACTTCGGGTAGCGCAGTTCCGGCCGGTCCAGGTCGGCGACCAGGTTCAGCGCGCGCAGGTCGAGCGGCTCGGGCAGCGGGAACACCTCGGACTCGCTGACCCCCATCTCGCGCACCAGCAGGTCGCGCATGTGGGGCCCGATGTCCTCGGCCACCTCCAGCCGCACCGGCGGGCCGAACTTGCGCCGCAGGAGCTCCTTCTCCAGTGCCTTGAGCAGGTTCTCGACGTCGTCCTCCTCGACCTCGAGATCCTCCTGGCGGGTCACCCGGAAGGTGTGGTGCTCGAGCACCTCCATGCCCGGGAACAGCTGGTCCAGGTGCGAGGCGATGATGTCTTCCAGCGGCACGAAGCGGGCCCGCGGGAACTCCTGGCCGTCCGGCTCCTCGTCGGCGTCGACGTTGACCAGGCGCGGCAGCAGCTGCGGCACCTTGACCCGGGCGAACATCTCCTTCTCGGTGACCGGGTTACGCAGCACCACGGCCAGGTTCAGGGAGAGCCCGGAGATGTAGGGGAACGGGTGCGCCGGGTCGACCGCCAGCGGGGTGAGCACCGGGAACACCTGCTCGCGGAAGAACGTGTGCAGGCGCGCCTGCTCGTCCTCGGCCAGCTGGTCCCAGCGCACGATGGTGATGTTGGCGTCGGCCAGCGCCGGGGCGATCTCGCCGGCGAACACCTTGGCGTGCATGGCCTGCAGCTCGTGCGCCCGGGCCCGGATCCGGCCCAGCAGGTCACGCGGCTCCAGCCCGCTGGCCGCGCGCACGGCCAGGCCGGTGGCGATCCGGCGCTTCAGCCCGGCCACCCGGACCATGAAGAACTCGTCGAGGTTGCTGGCGAAGATGGCCAGGAAGCGGGCCCGCTCGAGCAGCGGCAGATCGGGGTCGCGGGCCAGTTCGAGCACCCGCTCGTTGAACGCCAGCCAGCTCAGCTCGCGGTCGAGGAAGCGGCGCACCTGCGGCTGGTCGGACTCCCGGATCAGCGAGGTCAGCCGGTCCTGGGTGTCCTGGGCCGCGGCCACCAGGGCGTTCGCGGAGGCGTGGCGGTTCTGTTCGGCAGTGGCGGTGAGGTCAGGGGGTGTCACGTCGTCCTTGCTGGCCACCACCTCAACGGGGGTGACCGGTTCGTCGGGGGTCACCAGAGCGTCGGGAAGATCGGAACCTGACGATCGGGGCCGGGCAACCGGTCCGGTCACCTCGGCGGCCTTCTTGGCCGGAAGCCGCTTCGCGGCCGTCTTCCGGACCGGTGCGCTCTTCTTCGCCGGCACGGCCTTCTTGGCCGGCGCCTTCACCGGCGTGGCCTTCTTCGCCGGGGCCTTGCGGACCGGGCTCTTGGCGGTGGGCGCGTCGGTCACCGGCTCACGCAGCGTGGCCTCGATCGAGACCGCCGGGTCGGAACCGGAGCTTCGCTGTGCAGTACCGCTGTCCACCGCGTCGGCCCCGCTCTTCGGAGCCGTCTTGCGCGCAATCGTCCGGGCCACGGTCTTCTTCGCCGGCGGACGCTTGGTGGCTGCCTTGCGCGGGGCGGCCTGCTTCGCCGTCTTCTTGGCGGCCGCCTTGCCGGACTCGGCCGGGGCCACCACCTCGACCCGCTTGTCGCTCTTGGCCGCCGCGACCTTCTTGGCCGGGGCCTCGCCGGCGGTTGCCGAGTCGGGGCCCGCGGCCGGGGCCACCGCGGCGTTCTGGTTGCCGGGCACCCGTTTACGGGGTGCCGCACCACGCGGCGTGGTGGTGCGGGGGGACGTGCTGCGCGAGGTCGTGGCCGCCTTCCGGGGGCGCGCGGTGGTGGACGCTCTGCCGGTACTGGCAGGCGCCGCACTACTGGACGCGCTGGAACTCCGGGTGGCCGCCGGTGAGGGGGAAGGGCCCGCCGAGCTGGTCATGTCCGCCATGCTCTCACTGTCCTGGTCTCGCGCTCGATGTCCCGGTCTCGGCCACCTGGCCGCCGCGACTGGTCGGTTCCGTTCGGATGGTGCTGCCGCGGGGAGCGAGAATCCACCCACACGGCCTGTTCGGCGCTCAGGCCCGGCAACTTCAGTCCTGCTTCGTACGGCTTCAGTGCGGCACGTCTTCGGGGTACGGGCCCTCGTGCACGACATCGACCGCGAACTGCCCGAACCCGAGCCGGTGGTACACCTTCAGCGCCGCTGCGTTGTCGGCCTCGACGTACAGCAGCACGGTTTCCAGCCCTAGTCCGGCCAGGTGACGGAGCCCGGCCAGGGTGAGCGCCGTGCCCAGGCCCCCGCCGTGCCGGTCCGGGTCCACGCCCACGGCGTAGACCTCGCCCTCACCCTCGGGATGCACCTTCGTCCAGTGGAAGCCGATCATCCGGCCGTCCGCCTCGGCCACGAAGAAACCGGCCGGGTCGAACCACGGCTCGGCCTTGCGCGCGTCCAGGTCGGCCTGCGTCATCCGGCCCTGCTCGGGGTGCCAGCTGAAGGCCCGGGCGTTCACCCGCAGCCAGGCCTCGTCGTCCTCGCCGGGCCGGAACGTGCGCAGCGTGACGCCTTCCGGCAGCACCGGGGCGGGCAGTTCGTCGCCCATCGGCCGGCGCAGCTGCAGCAGCTCACGCACCACCCGGAAACCCAGCCGGGCGCCCAGCGCCCGGGCTGCGGGGTGGTCCCCGTGCGACCAGATCCGCGCCAGCCGGCCGTCCGCAGCGATCGTCTCCACCAGCGTCCGCCCGTGACCCCGGCCCCGCAGCTCAGGTGCGATCACCGCCTCGGCGCCCACGACCGTCCTCAGTTCTTCGGGTTCGGCATTCTCGACGTGGGCGTAGCCGATCACGCCGCCCGCCTCGTCGCGCACCAGCAGGTGCTGCCCACCGGCGACCGGCGAACCCATCGCCAGCAGCACGTGCTCGGAGATCGGGGCGGCCCCGTCGGCGGCGGTCGCCCGGGCGAGAAGGGCGCGCACGCCCTCGGCGTCGGTCCCGGAAAGCTGGTCGAGGGCTTCGATGTTCACGCGGGAGGTCACCATCGGGAGCATAGGTGGTGACGCAACGGCAGCACTCGGGGCCGGGGCACCGGCCTCAGGCGTCGACCGTCTCCTCGACCCCGGCCCGCTCGCGGCCGGGCGGCACGAACCGGTAGCCGACGTTACGCACCGTGCCGATCAGGGCGTCGTGCTCGGGGCCGAGCTTGGCCCGCAGCCGCCGGACGTGCACGTCCACCGTGCGGGTGCCGCCGAAGTAGTCGTAGCCCCAGACCTCCTGCAGCAACTGGGCCCGGGTGAACACCCGGCCCGGGTGCTGGGCCAGGAACTTCAGCAGCTCGAATTCCTTGTAGGTGAGGTCGAGCGCGCGCCCGCGGACCCGGGCGCTGTACGTCACCTCGTCGACGACCAGGTCGCCGGCGCGGATCTCGGGCGCCTCGTCGGACGCCTGGGTCTCGGCCAGGCGGCTGCGGCCGGCGGCCAGCCGCAGGCGGGCCTCCACCTCGGCCGGGCCGGCCGAGTCGAGCAGGACGTCGTCGGCGCCCCAGTCGGCCACCACGGCGGCCATGCCGCCCTCGGTGAGCACGAGGAGTAACGGTGAGGAGAGCCCGGTGGTGCGCAGCAGACGGCACAGCGAGCGGGCGCCGGCCAGGTCGCGGCGGCCGTCGACGATCACCGCGTCGGCCGGGGGAGCGTCGACCAGGACGGCAGCCTCGGCCGGCAGCACCCGGATCTGGTGCGGCAGCAGGCCGAGGGCGGGGAGCACCTCGGCGGACGGGGCCAGGGCATTCGTCAAAAGAAGGAGTGAAGCCATCTGGTAGACCTCCGCGTCGTCCGACCGACCGTGCAGGTGGCGAGCCCGGTTGTGTGCCCCCGTGGTGCCCGCGTCTTTGCGGAGTGCAACCCGATCAGGGTAGGTGACGAGGCGTTCCTGTCACAGGGGCTGACCACTATTTGGCGCCACGCAACGTCACAGTTCGGCCACCTGAGCACAAGTTCGTACGTGAACGCGGTCTCACTGGGACGTTTCCGGGCGGTGTCTGAAGTGAATCCGGTTCGGGCGGTTCCCGCCAAGAGGTGTGGCGTGTGACTCTCACGGCATCGATGCTCACTCAGAGTTGCCAGCCGGGTACCCACCGCGCGCACCGGCCGCCGATCGCGCTCTCGGCCGTGGGCGCTTGTCAGGGATCTGTCAGGATGCGGGCGTGACCGCCCCGCTTCCCGCCGGCCTGGCTCTGGTGGCCGCCGCCGTCCTGGCCGTGGCCGGTTACGCCGGAGGGCCGGTGCTCGCCGCCGCCGCCGGGCTCACCGTTCTGGCGCTCGCCATCGGCTGGAGCGACCTGCTCCGGCTCCCGCACCGGGCCGGCACCACGTTCCTGATCCTGGTCCTGGGCGTGGGCGCCCTGGTCGCCGGGAGCATCGCGATCTCGCCCGAGGTCGACGTGGAGCAGCCGCTGTCGGTGTTCTCCGGAGTGATGGCGGCCGCCGTGCTCAGCAGCTTCGCCCACGAACTGTTCCGCCGGGACGGCCGGCACAACCTGGTCGAGTCGGTGACCGGGACGCTGTCCGGCCAGTTCGTCGCCATGCTGGCCGCGGGCTGGGTGCTGGTCGGCGACACCGAGGCCGGATCGGCGGCGGTGGTGGTGGCCGCGGCCGGTACCGCGGTGGGCCGGCTGGTGCTCACCCTGCCGCTGGCCCCGTCGATGCTCACCTGGGCCGGCCTGGGCGCCGGGCTCGTCGCCTCGGTGGTGGCCTCGGTCGTGGTGCCGGGCGTGCCGCTGGGCACCGCAGCGCTGGTCGGGCTCGCCGTCTCCGGCGTGGGCATCGCCGTCGATCGCCTGGTCGATGCGGAAGGGCTGCTCACCCGGCTGCAGCCGGCCACCCTGGCCCGGGCCGCAGCTCCGGTGGCCGCAGCCGGCACGGCGGCCTACGCGATCTTCCGGATGGGTATCGGTTAATACACCAGCGTGCGGGTGCCTTCACGCAGGATGCGCTCCAGGTAGGCAGCGGCGCCCGCAATGGTGACGCCCTCGATCAGGTCGGCCGGGTCGATCGAACGCCGGGCGGCGGCCTGCGTGCAGACCCGTACCTGCCCCGCCTCCAGCACGATCTCGAGCAGTTCGGTCAGTGGTGCGGCCTCTTCCAGCACCAGCCCGGCCGCCCGCCCGGGCACCGCCAGCCAGGCGGCCTCACCGTTCAGCCAGACCTCCACCGGCACCCCGGCCGCGCAGGCGGCGGCGGCCACGGTGAAGGCCTGATTGCAGCGTTCCGGGGCGTCCGGCCCGGCGACGACCTCGATCACGAGCGAGTCGGCCATGCCCGCGACGCTACCTCGGCGGGCCGCTCGTCATACGATCGCACCGTGGCGTTCCAACTAGACACCGACCTGCCCACCCCGCTCGCGCCCCTGGCCTGGCTGATCGGCCGCTGGGAGGGGGCCGGCGTGATCGGCTACCCGACCATGGAAGAGGCGAACTTCGGCCAGGAGATCGAGTTCTCCCACGACGGCCGTCCGTTCCTTTCGTACACCTCGCGGATGTGGCGCCTGGACGCGGCCGGCAACCAGGTGGAGCCGCTGGCCACCGAGACCGGTTACTGGCGCCCGGTCGCGCCGCCGGCCGACGCCGAGCCGGAGACCGACAACACGCCCAGCACCGACCTCGAGGTGCTGATCGTGCACCCGACCGGCATCTCCGAGATCTACCTGGGCCGGGCCAAGGGCCCCCGCATCGACCTGCAGACCGACCTGGTCGCCCGCACGGTCTCGGCCAAGGAGTACACCGCCGCCACCCGGCTCTACGGGCTGGTCGAGTCCGACCTGCTCTGGGCCCTGGACATGGCCGCCGAGGGGCACCCGCTGCAGTCGCACGCCTCGGCCCGGCTCAAGCGGGTCTGAGATGGCCCAGGTGACCGTCGCGGAGCTGGACACCGCCCTGCGGGAACGCGGTCTGCGGGCCACCCCGCAGCGTCGTTCGGTGCTGCGGGCGGTCACCGAGCTCGGCCACGCCACCCCGGAGGAGGTCTGCGACTTCGTCCAGAGGGAGAACGAGTCGGGCCCGGTCAATCTCTCCACGGTCTACCGGGCCCTGGAGCTGATGGAGAAGATCGGGGTGATCAGTCACACCCATCTCACCCACGGCTCCCCGACCTACCAGGTGGCCAGTCACGTCAACCACCTGCACCTGGTCTGCCGGGGCTGCGGCGCGATCACCGAGGCCGACCTCGACCTGGCCCGGCCGCTGGCCCGGGCGGTGCGTGAGCAGTCCGGCTTCGACACCGACCTGGGGCACCTCTCCCTGCACGGCCTCTGCGCGCAGTGCCAGGACTCGTGAGCGGGCCGGGAAGTTCTGCGGGGCCCGGGGCGCTGCACAGCGACATGAGCGAACCCGTCGCCCCTGCCGTCCCGAGCTACCGCAGTCCGCTGCTGGAGCGCCCCGGAGCCGTTCCCGTCGAAGGCATCGACAGTGGTGTGGCCTGGCACTACGGCGACCCGGTGGGGGAGCAGCGGCGGCTCGAGGCGGGTCAGGCGCGGGCCGACCTGTCCAACCGCGGGGTGATCCGGATCGCCGGCCCCGACCGGCTCACCTGGCTGCACTCGATGACTACGCAGCACCTGTCCGGCCTCGCGCCGTTCACCTCCACCGAGGCCCTGCTGCTCACCCCGAACGGCCACGTCGAGCACGACCTGCACCTGGTCGACGACGGCAGCGCCACCTGGATCACGGTCGAGCCGGGCACCGCCGGTGAGCTGGTCGCCTTCCTGCAGCGCATGGTGTTCATGCGCCGGGTCGAGGTGGCCGACGTCACCGCCGACTGGGCCGTGGTCGGCGAGGCGGTGGACAGCGAGTCCACCGGTGAGCCGCTGGCCTGGCGTGACCCCTGGCCCGACCTGGCCGTGGGGGGCGCCCTCTACACCGCCGACGAGATCGAGGTGGCCGGGCACCCGGAGTGGAAGTGGCGCGAGGTGCTGATCCCGCGCGCCGAGTTCGAGCAGCAGGTGGCGGCGGGGGAGTTCGACGGCGCCGCGGGCACCTGGGCGGTGGACGCGCTGCGGGTGGCCGCCTGGCGGCCCCGGCACGGTTTCGAGACCGACCACCGCACCATCCCCCACGAACTCGACTGGCTGCGCACCGCCGTCCATCTGGAGAAGGGCTGCTACCGCGGGCAGGAGACGATCGCCCGGGTGCACAACCTCGGCCGCCCTCCGCGCCGGCTGGTCATGCTGCACCTCGACGGCACGATGAACGAGCTGCCCGCGCCGGGCGCCACCGTGCTCAACGGCGAGCGTGAGGTCGGGCGGGTGACCACCGCGGCCCGGCACCACGAACTGGGCCCGATCGCCCTCGCCGTGCTCAAGCGCTCCACCCCGCCGGATGTGCAGCTGCTGGCCGGAGGGGTCGAGGCGGCGCAGGAGATCGTGGTCGACGCGGCCGCCGGTCCCTCCGCCGACGTCCCGAAGATTCGCCGTCTGCCGCAGGGCTGAACCGCAAGATCTCAATTGAAGACGGATGTTGCTGGCTGATTCTGCGGCCAACAGTCACGATGGGCGGATGAATCGCACTTTGATCACCGTCGCGCCCACCGGTGCCGAGATCGACAAGGCGACCTGGCCGCAGCTGCCGACCACGGTCGAGGAACTCGTCGCCGAGGCCCGGGCCTGCGAGGCCGCGGGCGCGGCGATGATCCATGTGCACATCCGCGACGGCGAGCACCGGCCCACGCTCGACCTGGGGCGGCTGCGCGAGACGGTCGCCGCGCTGCGGGAGAACACCGGGCTGATCGTGCAGCTGTCCACCGGGGGCAGCGTGCACGACCCGCTCGCCGACCGGTTGAAGGTGCTCGACGCCGCCCCCGACTCGTGCTCGATCACCTGCGGCACGGTCAACTTCGGCAACGACGTGTTCAGCAACCCCTGGCCGTTCGTGGTCGACCTGTACCAGCGCAGTCAGGCCGCCCAGGTGGTGCCCGAGTTCGAGCTGTTCGACCTCGGGCACGTGGCCACGCTGGAACGGCTGGTCGGCGAGTTCGGCCTGCCCTACGGCGGCAAGGTCCACGCCGACTTCGTCCTGGGCGTGCCCGGGGGCCTGCCCGCCACCGTTCCCGCCCTGGTCGCGGGGGTGCAGGCGCTGCCCGCGGCGGTCACCTCCTGGTCGGCCACCGGCATCGGCCGCGGGCATCTGCCGGTGCTCGCGGCGAGCCTGGCGATGGGCGGCCACGTGCGGGTCGGCATGGAGGACAACGTCTTCTTCGCGCCCCGCCGCCCGGTCACCGGCAGTGCCGAACTGGCCGCCCGGGCGGCCACGCTGGCCAATCATCTGCAGCGCCCGGCGATGAGCCCGGCGCAGGCGCGAGAGCTGATCGGTCTGTCCGCATAGAGCCCCATTCTGTGACCCGGATCATCCGGCCGGGTCAGCAGGCAGCTTGCAAAGTGCTAACTCGAGCAAGCACAGTGGCCGGGTGGCAACCCTCAAAGTGCCCGATCGGGTGACCGAACTCGGAGCCTTCGTCCGGGAGCAGCGCGAGAGCGCCAAGCTCTCGCTGCGCCAGCTCTCCAACGCGGCCGGCGTCAGCAACCCCTACCTCAGCCAGATCGAGCGGGGGCTGCGCAAGCCCTCCGCCGAGGTGCTCACCCAGATCGCCAAGGGTCTGCAGATCTCGGCCGAGGCGCTGTTCCAGCGGGCCGGCCTGCTGGAGGAGTCGGTCGGGGTCGAGGTCGAGGTGGCGATCCAGAGCGACGTCCGGCTCACCGCCCGGCAGAAGCGGGTGCTGCTCGATATCTACGAGACCTTCCGCGCCGAGAACGCCCGGGACGACGCCGTCGGGGCAGCCGGGGCGATCGGGGTCGTCGGGGCGGAGGGCACCGTGGTGCCCCTGGCCGACGGTGCCGGTCTCAAGTCCCGGCGCCGTGGCGCCGAGCAGGCAACGGCCGCGGGTGAGCCGGTCCCGGCCGGGGCCGCTCGCCCCAGTGCGGCCCGGCGTGCGGCCGGCGCCCGCAAGCGGGCCGCCCGGCGCCCGGCGACCTCGCGCTCTGCGCTGCGTCAGGTCGGTTCCGAAGAACAGCGCACCGACTGAGCCTCATCATCCGTCCGTCGGCAGCGTCGCCGGTGGCTTCGGCAGGAAGATCCGACGACTGCGGCCGCCGATCCCGGCTCGTGACCAGGAGGACACCATGACCACCACCGACCAGGACCAGCGTCCGGCCGGTACGCCGAAACCCGGCCTGCCCACCACCCCGTTGTTCGCCGTGGTGGGGGCCACCGACCTGGCGGTGCAGCAGGTCCGCGCCGCCGCGGCCGGGGCCTCGCACCTGCAGCAGCGCTTCCAGTCCGACGTGGAGAAGCGGCTGGCCGACGTGGAGAAGCGGGTCGGTGCGCTCGACCCGAAGAACCTGCGGGCCCAGGCCGAGCAGGCACCCACCCGCGCCGTCGCCCGCGCCCTCGAGGTGGCGGGCAAGGCCGAGGCTGCCTACGAGGAACTCGCCCGCCGCGGCAAGGACCTGTTCGACCGGGTCTACCCCCAAACCGAGGGCCAGCCCCTGGTCAGCCAGACCTTCGTCACCCAGGTCTTCGTCAGCCAGGCCGGCAGCACCCTGAGCCGGGGCCGCGCCGCGGTCACCGTGGCCCGCCGTGCCGCCGACGACACGGCCTCGGTGATCCGCGGCACTCTGGCGATGGGGCGTCCCAGCAGCACGGTCGCCGAGCCGGTCGGGACCACCGACGAGGTCGTGAACGCCCCGGTCCGGCTCGACGAGGATGCGCTGCAGAAGGCGGTCGAGGTCGGCGACGGCGGCAACCAGGCCACGCCGCTGAAGAAGCCCGCCACCCGCAAGACCGCCGTGGCCAAGCGTGCCGCCGCGGCCGCGGCCAACGGTGCTCCGGCGGCCACCTCTCCTGCGGTGAAGGCCGCCAAGGGCACGGTTGCCCCGGCGACGAAGGTGGCCGGGCCGGCGAACGCTGCGGCAGACGACGCCGCTGTGAAGGCCGCGGTGAAGAGCCCCCGCACCGCCGCTCGCAAGACCACGGCCACCAGCACCCGGGCGCCTCGGACGTCGGCCAAGAAGCCCACCGCCTGACGGCGACGGATGGTCCGGCCGGGCGAACTGCTCGTGGCCGGAGCATCTCCCGGTGGCGTCAGACCCCCCGCTGGGGCTGCGCCGTCGGGTGCGCCCAGAGGCCTCGCCGGAACCTTCCGGCGAGGCCCAATCGTTGTCATCTCAGACCATCCTCCGGGGGGACCGGGGGCAGCCTCGAGGCCCTAAGGTAGATGTATGGACGCGCTGGGTAACGTGCAGGGCCTGCTCATGCTCATCATCGGCGTGCTCGCTCTCGGCGTGCAGGCCTTCGCTCTGGTGGATGCGCTCCGGCAGCGCACCGACGCGTTCACCGCCGCGGGCAAGCTCACCAAGCCGATCTGGCTCGGCATCCTCGGTGTCGCCACCGCGATCGGCGTCATCTTCGTCAACAACATGCCGCTGAACGTGTTCAACCTGATCGCCTTCGTCGCTGCCGCGGTCTACCTGGTCGACGTGCGGCCGGCGATCAAGTCGATCACCGGCGGCGGCAACAACGGGCCCTACGGCCGCTGGTGAGCTCGGCACCCGGGTTCCCCGGGTGACCTGACCAGTGCGACTCGTCACGCAACGCGGTCGCGTAGTCACGCAACGAATGGTCCAGCCGCTAGGCTCGCCCCAGTCGCCGCACCCGCACCCTGCGGGCCAGACGGTGCCGGCGTGACCAGCGTGACAGGGAGGGTCCATGACCGAGTACATGCCCGGAGGGCGTCGCCGGATCGACCGGGTGCTCGCTCCGGGGTACCTGGACGGGATCGACGTGCTGGATCTCGAGGAGGTCCGGGCTCGCCGGGCCGACGCGGACCAGGAAGAGGTCGACCTCTCCTACGCCCGCCGGCTGCTGCAGGGCCGGATCGACATCCTGCGGGCCGAGCAGGCCCGCCGCAGCGGCGACGGCCCGTCCGAGCCGGTCTTCGGCAACCGCACCGACGAGGCGATCGCCGAGACGCTCAAGCGCATCCTGGGCGCCGAGAAGCGCACCGACCGGGGCCTGGGCCGGCACATGGCCGCCACCCCGAGCCGGATCGGCGAGCACCGCCGGGAGGCCGAGCGGGCGGTGTCCGACGTCGGCGTCTCCGACCTGGACATGCCCGACGCCGACCTGGAGGCCGCGCTCGCCCGCCTGGTCGAGATCGAGAACCGGGTGTCGAGGTCGCGGCGCGAGGTGCAGCAGGTGGTCGACGCACTGACCGCCGAGGTGGCCCGCCGTTACCAGCTCGACCAGGTCAGCCTGGCCGACCGTTTCTGACCGGCGGCTGCTCGGGCACGCCCTAGATTGGGCGCTGTGAGAGCAGTGGTGCAGCGCGCATTGTCCGGCCGGGTCACGGTCGAGGGTGAGGAGGTCGGCGCCCTCGACGGCCCCGGCCTGGTGGTCCTGGCCGGGGTGACCCACACCGACGGTCCCGAGCAGGTGGCCACGATCGCCAAGAAGATCGCCCACCTGCGCATCCTGAAAGACGAGAAGTCCGCGGTCGACCTGGCCGTCGGCGTGCTCCTGATCAGCCAGTTCACCCTCTACGCAGACACCGCCAAGGGCCGCCGCCCGTCGTGGAACCAGGCCGCCCCCGGCCCGGTGGCCGAACCGCTGGTCCAGGCCCTCGCCGACGCCCTGCGCGGGCACGGCCTCAAGGTGGCCACCGGCCGCTTCGGCGCCGACATGCAGGTGGAACTGGTCAACGACGGCCCGGTCACGATTCTGCTCGAGGCCTGACGCACTCCCAGGTCACGGTGATCTCGCCGAGCCGCCAGCGCGCCGGCCCGTCCAGCACCGGCCACCCCTCGGCCTTCACCGCCGAGACCGTGGCCAGCCACCGCTGACGGGCCCCGAACGAGCTCAGCGGGGCACTGCGGGCCCAGGCGGCGTCCAGCGCGTTCAGGTACGCATGCACCCGCTCACCCGGCACGTTGCGGTGGATCAGTGACTTCGGCAACCGCTCGGCCACGTCCGAGGGCCGGTCCAGCCCGCCCAGCCGCAACGAGATGCTCAGACTGACCGGCCCCCGTTCGGCGTCCACCGCCACCCAGGTCGACCGTCGGCCGATCTCGTCGCAGGTGCCGTCCACCAGCAGCCCACCCGGGGCCAGCCCGGACCGCACCAGGTCCCAGGCCGGCTCCACCTCCGGCTCGGCGTACTGCCGGAGCACGTTGAACGCCCTGACCACGACCGGCCGACGCCCACCCAGGGGCAGTTCGAAGCCACCCACCCGGAAGCTCAGGCCCGGCCGTTCCAACGGCTTGGCCACCACCACCCGGGCCGGATCGATCTCGATGCCGACCACCTCGACGTCGGGCCGCACCACGCTCAGCCGCTGGTGCAGCTCCACCGCCGTGATCGGGCTGGCCCCGTAGCCCAGATCCACCACCAGCGGGTCCTCAGCCGCCCTCAGCCGCCCCGCGGCCGGTCCCGCCAGCCAGCGGTCCACCCTGCGCAACCGGTTGGGATTGGTCGTGCCCCGGGTGATCGTGCCCTGCACGGCGCGGGGGCGAGGCGGAGGCACGGAGCCACCCTAAGACTCACGCCGGACGGCCACCCGCCCTCCCCCGCCCACCCGGGAAGACGTCCGAGCAAAGGCCAAACGTGAGGTCGAGGGCCCCAGGAGTGCGTCGCCGGTGACAGGACCGCACACCGTTGTGACCACGTGGTGACGGTCACCCCCGGCCGACTTCGGGAAGAGCGGTCTGCACCTGTGGGTTAGCTTCGTTCGGGGGTTTTTCAGCAGTACTGGAACGAGCGAGGAGGACGCATGGGGCTGAGGCCGGACGGGACGCCCGGGCGGGTCGCGATGCTCTCTGTGCACACCTCGCCGCTGGAACAACCGGGCACCGGTGACGCCGGTGGCCTGAACGTGTACGTGGTCGAGACCGCCAAACGGCTCGCGCGACGCGGTACCGAGGTGGAGATCTTCACCCGGGCCACCGCGGGCCACCTGCCCTCGGTGACCGAGATGCTGCCCGGCGTGCTGGTGCGCAACATCGTCGCCGGACCCTACGAGGGCCTGGCCAAGGACGATCTGCCCGGCCAGCTCTGCGCCTTCGCCGCCGGGGTGCTGCGCACCGAGGCCCGGCTCGCGGCCGGCTGGTACGACCTGATCCACTCGCACTACTGGCTCTCCGGGCAGGTCGGCTGGCTGGCCGCCGAGCGCTGGAACGTGCCCCTGCTGCACACCATGCACACCATGGCCAAGGTCAAGAACCTGTCCCTGGCCGCGGACGACAGGCCCGAACCGGCCGGGCGGGTGATCGGCGAGGAGCAGGTGGTGGCCGCCGCCGACCGGCTGATCGCCAACACCGACCTGGAGGCCCGTGACCTGATCGGCCTGTACGACGCCGATCCGGAACTGGTCACGGTGATCCCGCCGGGCGTGGACCTGGACACCTTCACCCCGCAGGCCGACGGGCGGGCCCGGGCCCGGCAGAGGCTGGGGCTGCCCGCCGACGCCGAACTGGTGCTGTTCGTCGGCCGGATCCAGCCGCTGAAGGCCCCCGACGTGCTGCTGCGCGCAGTCGCCGCGCTGGTCGCGGCCGACCCGCAGCGCCGGGAGAAGCTGGTGGTGGCCGTGCTCGGCGGGCCCAGCGGGTCCGGCCTGGAGCGTCCCGAGGAACTCCAGAAGCTGGCCGTCGACCTGGGCATCGGTGACCTGGTGCGGTTCCACCCGCCGGTCGGGCGCCCGGTCCTGGCCGAGTGGTACCGGGCCGCCGACCTGGTCGCGGTGCCCTCCTACAGCGAGTCGTTCGGCCTGGTGGCGGTGGAGGCGCAGGCCTGCGGCACCCCGGTGGTGGCGGCCCGGGTGGGCGGCCTGGCCACTGCGGTGCGCGACGGCCGCACCGGGCTGCTGGTCACCGGGCACGAGCCGGCCACCTGGGCCCGGGCGCTCGAGGAGCTGTTGCGAGCCCCGCTGGTCCGGGAACGGATGAGCCGGGCGGCGGTGCGACACGCGAACCTGTTCAGCTGGGACCACACCGTGGATGCCACCCTCGAGACGTACGCGGCCGCCTGTGCCGCCCACGAACTGGGGGCACCTCCCGGCCGCCTAGCGGCTGGGGGACCACAATTGGTAGTTGCCGCCGGCTGAGGGGTAGGGCCTTGAACCAACTGCGTGAGGACGCCGAAGTCACCGTTCGCGGCTGGCTCGCCGAGGCGGGGGTCGAGTCGGTGCCGGGCACCCGGCCCGGCGAGTACGTGGTCGAGCTGCCCGGTGAGGCCAAGCTCCGCACCGGCGTCTCGATCCTGGTCACCGACCGCGCGCTGAGCGTCTCGGCGTTCGTGGTGCGCCGGCCCGACGAGAACCACGAGGCGTTCTACCGCTGGCTGCTGCAGCGCAACACCCGCCTGCCGGGCATCGCGTTCGCCCTGGACAAGCTCGGCGACGTCTACCTGACCGGCCGGATCCCGCTGGCCGGGGTGACTGCCGAGACCATCGACGACCTGCTCGGCGCCGTCCTCACCGCCTCCGACGGCTCGTTCAACGACCTGCTCGCCCTGGGCTTCCTCTCCTCGATGCGCCGCGAGTGGGCCTGGCGCACCGATCGGGGCGAGTCCACCCGCAACCTCGAGGCCTTCCGTCACCTCCTCCAGAGCGAGTGACTAATCTGCGGGGTATGGCGTACACCCTGGTCCTGCTCCGCCACGGCGAGAGCGAATGGAACGCGAAGAACCTCTTCACCGGCTGGGTCGACGTGCCCCTGTCGGAGAAGGGCCGTGAAGAAGCGGCGAAGGGCGGCCAGCTGCTGGTCGACGCCGGCGTGCTGCCCGACGTGGTGCACACGTCGCTGCTGCGCCGCGCGATCACCACGGCCCACCTCGCCCTCGACGCGGCGAACCGGCACTGGATCCCGGTCAAGCGCAACTGGCGGCTCAACGAGCGGCACTACGGCGCTCTGCAGGGCAAGGACAAGAAGCAGACGCTGGCCGAGTTCGGCGAGGAGCAGTTCATGCTCTGGCGTCGCTCCTACGCCACGCCCCCGCCGCCGATCGACGCCAAGGACGAGTTCTCCCAGGCCGGAGACCCGCGCTACGCCGACCTGGGCGACGACCTGCCGGCCACCGAGTGCCTGAAAGACGTTGTCGCGCGCATGCTCCCGTACTGGGAGAGCGACGTGAAGCCCGACCTGGTGGCCGGTAAGACGGTGCTGCTGGCCGCGCACGGCAACTCGATCCGCGCCCTGGTCAAGCACCTCGACGGGATCTCCGACGAGGACATCGCCGGGCTGAACATCCCCACCGGCATCCCGCTGGTCTACGAACTCGACGACGAGTTCAAGCCCGTGGTCAAGGGCGGCAAGTACCTCGACCCCGACGCCGCCGCGGCGGCCGTCGCCGCGGTCGCCAACCAGGGCCGCTGAACGAACCAGACCGAACTGAAGACGTCCGTGGGCCCCGAAGGGGGACCACGGACGTCTCTAATTTGTCGGCTTTTCAGACCTGGTCGAGCGGGGCCTCACCGTGCGCGGCGGTGTGGTCGCCGGTGACCAGGAAGACCACCCGGCGGCAGACGCCCACGGCATGGTCGCCGTAGCGCTCGTAGTAGCGGCTCAGCAGGGTGATGTCGACGGCCGCCTCGACGCCGTGGGTCCAGTCGGGGGAGAGCAGCTTGGCGAACATCTCCCGGTGGATCCGGTCCATCTCGTCGTCGTCGGCCTCGAGCTCCTCGGCCGCCTTCAGGTCGCGGCTGGCGATGATCGTGCCGGTCTTCAGCACCAGACGCTCGGCGATGTGCCCCATCTCGACGATGTAGCTGCGCAGCTCGGCCGGGACGGCGGAGTTCGGGTAGCGCAGCCGGGCCAGCTTGGACACGTGCCGGGCCAGGTCGCCCATCCGCTCCAGGTCGGCGCTCATCCGCAGGGCGGCGATCAGCGTGCGCAGGTCGGTGGCGACCGGGGACTGGCGGGCGATCAGCACCAGCGCCCGCTCCTCGAGGTCGTGGTGCAGCGCGTCGACCTGCTCGTCGGCCTCGATCACGCTCTCGGCCAGGGTGAGGTCGGCGTCGAGCAGGGCGGTGGTGGACCGGGCCATCGCCGACCCGACCAGCCGGGTCATCTCGACCAGCTGGTCGTCGATGGACTGCAGGTCGATCTCGAACTGCTCGCGGATTCCACCGCTCACGGAGCTCTCCTAGGATTGAGGGTCTGATGGTGGAGCGGGAACCTGACCGACCGCTCGCCGTCCTCACTACCGGTGACGAGGCGACGGCTGATCGTGGCTCACCGTCGCAGTGGCCCGTGAATAGATCCCGATCTGAAGGTGAACACGCGCCGAAGGGTTGGGCCGCGGCCGACTCTCCGGATCAAAACTGCCCGGGCGGCAGCTTACGCTGACATGGTGAGCACGCCCCTGGCCTTTGCCATCGCCATCGGGATCGGCCTGGTCGTCGGGCTGGTCCTCGGTGTGCTGAGCGTGGCCGGACGCGGTAACCGCGCACCGCAGCCGCACCCCACCCCGGCCCCCACCGGCCCGCTGCCCGAGGGCGCCGCCGACGTGCTGAACGTGCTGGCCTCCGCCTCGGTCGTGCTCGGCACCGACGGCCGGCTGATCAAGTCCAGCCCCGCCGCGCACGCCTTCGGGCTGGTGCGCGGGCGTGAGCTGGTGCACGCCGAACTGCGCGAGATGGCGGCCGAGGCGGGCACCCTGGGCCTGGTCCGCGAGCGCGAGCTGGAGCTGCCCCGCGGCCCGCTCGGCCGGGGCCGGCTGGTCGTCTACGCCCGGGTCGCCCCGCTGCGGCCCGACCTGGTGCTGGTCCTGGTCGAGGACCGGACCGAGGCCAAACGGGTGGAGGAGGTCCGGCGGGACTTCGTGGCCAACGTCAGCCACGAGCTGAAGACCCCGATCGGGGCGCTGAGCCTGCTGGCCGAGGCGGTGGCCGACGCCGCCGACGACGCCGACGCGGTGCGCCACTTCTCCGGCCAGATGCAGCGCGAGTCCACCCGGCTGACCAAGCTGGTGCAGGAGATCATCGACCTGTCCCGGCTGCAGGTGGCCGACGCCCTGCACCCGCCCGAGCCGGTCGGTATCGACGACGTGGTCTCGGACGCGGTCGACCGCTGCGTGATGGCCTCGACCGCCAAGAACATCGAGGTGGTGCTCGGCGGCGACCACGGCGCGGTGGTCTACGGCGACCACAACCTGCTGGTCACCGCCATCCGCAACCTGGTCGACAACGCGATCTCCTACTCGCCCGAGAACACCCGGGTCGGGGTCGGGGTGCGCCGGGTCGGCGGCATCGTCGAGATCGTGGTCAGCGACCAGGGCATCGGTATCGCCAGCACCGACCAGGACCGGATCTTCGAGCGCTTCTACCGGGTCGACCCGGCCCGCTCCCGGGTCACCGGGGGCACCGGCCTGGGCCTGAGCATCGTCAAGCACGTGGCCGCCAACCACGGCGGCGAGGTGATGCTGTGGAGCCGCCAGGGCCAGGGCTCCACGTTCACCCTGCGGCTGCCGGAGTCGGTGCAGCCGGCCGGCGCCCACGACCGCGGCGAGCACTCCGGCACCGAGACCTGGGTGGAGAACGGCCTGGTTCCCCGGCCCGCCCCGAAGACCGCAACACCCGATCCGGCCGCCCCCGCCGTCCCGGACGGCCCGGCCGTCCCGACCGGTGGGCCCGCCGCCCCAGGACTCCCGCAGGACGCGGGGTCCGAGCTGAAAGGAGCAACCCCGTGACCCGCATCCTGGTGGTGGAGGACGAGGAGTCGTTCAGCGACCCGCTGTCCTACCTCCTGCGCCGAGAGGGCTACGAGGTCGCGGTCGCCGGCGACGGGCCGGCGGCCCTGGACGAGTTCGACCGCAACGGCGCCGACCTGGTCCTGCTCGACCTGATGCTCCCCGACCTGCCCGGCACCGAGGTGTGCCGGCAGCTGCGCACCCGCAGCAAGGTCCCGGTGATCATGCTGACCGCCAAGGACAGCGAGATCGACAAGGTGGTCGGCCTGGAGCTGGGCGCCGACGACTACGTGACCAAGCCGTACTCCTCGCGGGAGCTGGTCGCCCGGATCCGCGCGGTGCTGCGCCGCGGCACCGAGCCGGACGTGGTCGAGGGCGCCACGGTCGAGGCCGGCCCGGTCCGGATGGACGTCGAGCGGCACGTGGTGACCGTGAACGGCGAGGCCGTGCCGATGCCGCTGAAGGAGTTCGAGCTGCTCGAGCTGCTGCTGCGCAACGCCGGCCGGGTGCTCACCCGGATGCAGCTGATCGACCGGGTCTGGGGCTCGGACTACGTGGGTGACACCAAGACCCTCGACGTCCACGTGAAGCGCCTGCGCGGCAAGCTGGAGCCCGATCCGGCGAGCCCGCGCTACCTGGTCACCGTGCGCGGCCTGGGCTACAAGTTCGAGGCCTGAGCCGACCGCTGAGCAACGCCGAAGGGCGGCACCCCCGCGGGGGTGCCGCCCTTCGGCGTTGCTCTGAGGATCCGGGGCAGGTCAGTTGGTGTCCTGCTGGTCGGCCTCTTCGGCCGGGTTGTCGGCGTCGGGGTTCTGCGGCGCGCCGGTCTCCCCGTCGGTGGCGGTGGGTTCGGCGCTGGACTCCGCACCGTTGCCGCCGTTGCCCCCGTTGCCCTTCGTCTTCTGGGGCGTGGGCGTGGCCGAGGGCGTGGGGGTGGCCGCCGGGGTGACGTCGGCGTAGTCGCCCTCCGGGGGCAGCACCGGAACGTTCAGGTCGACCCGGCCTCCGCTCTCGGTGGAGGCGGTCATGCCGGTCACGTCGCCCGGGGGGACGGCCAGGCCGCTGATCGACACCGGGGTCTGGTTGCTGCCCGGGCCGAACTGGACGGTCTGCCCGGCGCCCACCGCGACGGTGGTCTGGCTGGGCTGCCCGGACTCGCCGACGGCGGCCTGCAGATTGACCCGGGCGTCCTGCTCTCCCTGGTTGACCACGGAGCCGATCAGCTCGGCGTCCCCGCCCTGCTCGGCGCCGATCACGATCAGGTTCCGCAGCAGCACCTGGCTGCCGGGCAGATCGGCGTTGATGCCGTCGGACGGCGGGTACGGGTCCTTGATCGTGGCCGGGTTCGTGACCGAGCAGCCGGTCAGGCCGAGGGCGACGGCGCCGGCGGCAAGGGCGGTCTTGGCGGCGACAACACGGGTGCGCTTCACGGCGCTGGCCTCCTGCGGATTCGTAAGTGCGGACGAAGCCTATCGGGCGCCGGTGGGCCGTCTGAGGCAACCCCACGCCATGCCGTCCGGATACTTCTTCGGCTGCTTCCGGGCGTGGCCGGAGCCCTCCGCACCGGTGGTCCGCAGGTCCTTGCATCGGCCCGGCGAACACGGACCGTGATCGCCCGAAACCGCGCAGTGTCGCATCTTTTTCTCCGGGCGTATCCTGGTTACGCCTCTGACCTGCGAAAATACTGAAGATCCGCTAGTCGCTGCCAAGCAGGACGTGGTAGTCTGTTGGCTGGGAAAGGGGATACTTACACATGGCTTTCACGGTCGGCGAGACTGTCGTTTACCCCCATCACGGGGCGGCGCTCATCGAGGAGATCAAGACCCGTACTATCAAGGGTGAGGAACGTCAGTACCTCGTCCTGAAGGTTGCTCAGGGAGATCTGACCATCGAGGTGCCGGCGATGAATGTCGACCTCGTCGGTGTCCGGGACGTCGTGGGCCAGGAAGGCCTCGACCGGGTGTTCGAGGTGCTCCGCGCCCCCTACGCCGAGGAGCCCACCAACTGGTCCCGCCGGTACAAGGCCAACCTGGAGAAGCTCGCCTCCGGCGACGTCGTCCGGGTTGCAGAGGTCGTCCGCGACCTCTGGCGCCGCGACCAGGACCGCGGTCTTTCCGCAGGTGAGAAGCGCATGCTGGCCAAGGCCCGGCAGATCCTGGTGTCGGAGCTGGCGCTGGCCGAGCACACCAACGAGGACAAGGCCGAGGCCCTGCTCAACGAGGTCCTGGCGTCCTGATCCACCGGCCGCCGCACCCGGCGTCCACCGGACCGCACCGGTCCGGAAGATCCACGTAATGCATTGAACCGGCGTCCTCGCCGAAAATCGGATCACCGGGTTCCCCGGCGAATCAGGTCCGGTCTTCGAAGAGGACGCCGGTTTTTCTTTTGTCATTCCGAAGATCAGACGGCGGCCGGTGGCGCAATGTTCCGAAGATCTTCTCGGGCCCGGCACACCCGTCCGGGTGAATAGTCCCCGAAACCGCCCGCAGATCGCGGATTCGTGATCCGGGCGCCGAATTCTCCTTCTCCAGTCGAGGTGCAGTTCCGATGTCCACGGCATTTGTCGCCCTGATCCGGGCCGGTCAGGTTCCGGCCGCCCCCCTCACCGACCTCCCGGACGTGATCGCCGTCCACGCCCTGCGGGAGCTGGCCACCTGCCCTGAGCCGGACGAGGCCTTCGCCGTCGTGCTCGACCCGCCGCTGTCCGCCGCCGGGCAGTCGGCCCGGGTCGCGGCGGTGCTGCAGACCCTGCGGGCGGTGGGCGTGGAGGAGCCGGAGGGCGGGCTGGTGGTCACCAGCGTGCGGCCGGTCACCGACACCCTGAAGCGGGTGGGGCCGGGCGGGGCGCTGGCGGGCACGGCCGACCGTGAGCACCACCGGTTCGTCACCGTGCCCATCGCGGCCCGGCTGGGGGTGCTGCGGCAGGCGCTGGCCCAGGAACCTCAGGTGGAGTCGGCCGGCGAGATCCTGGCGGCGCTGACCGCGGCGGGCGCCACCGTGGTGGCCGCCGCGAGCTGAAGGCCGGTCAGCGCGGGAGCAGCGCCTCGGCGCGGGACATGTCTTCAGCGAAGGTGACCTTCAGGTTCTCCTGGCTGCCGGGCACGGCAACCACCTGGACACCGGGCCGGCCCTCCAGGGCGGCCGACGTGTCGGTGCCCTCGGTGCCGTCGCGCAGCGCCTGGGCGTAGGCCTCGAGCAGCGGGGTGGCCCGGAAGGCCTGCGGCGTCTGCACCCGGTGCAGCGTCTCGCCCTGGGCCGGGGGGCTGAGCCGGCCCGCCTCGTCGACCGCCCAGGCCTCGGCCTCGGGCAGGGTGGGAACCGCGCCTCCGTTGGCCGCGGCGGCCTGGATGACGGTGCGCAGGAGCTCGGGCCCGGCCAGCGGGCGAGCGCCGTCGTGGATGGCGACGACCTGCAGGGAGCCCGCGCAGATCGGCCAGGACAGGTGGTCGAGCGCGTTCTGCTCGGAGGCGTGCCGGGTGACGCCGCCGTGGATGATCTCGACCGGCAGACGGATGCCGGCGGCGGCCACCGCCTCGCGGGCCGGCGCCTCGTCCTGCGGGCGGATCACCAGGACCACGCGGCCCACCTCGGGCACCGCGTCGGCCCAGGACAGGGCCCAGGACACCACCGGGCGGCCGCCGAGCGGCAGGTAGACCTTGTTCTGGCCGGCACCCACCCGGGTACCGCTGCCACCGGCCAGCACCACGAACGCCGCGGCGCCGGGAGGGCACACGGGCCCGGTGGAAAGGGCGGCTACCGGCTCGGTCACGGTTCTCGATTCTAGATGGTCCACACTTGCGCCCGTGAGTGAACCTTCAGCCAACGACCGGTTCGGCCCCGCGGGGACCGGGCCGAACACCCCGGCCGGCGGTCTGCCGCGCACCGGGCTGGGCATCGACGTGCACGGTTACGCATCCCCGGACTCGGACCGGGTGCTCTGGCTGGCTGGTCTGGAATGGCCGGGGGAGCGGGCCCTGGACGGGCACTCGGACGCCGACGTGGCGGCCCACGCGGCCTGCGACGCGCTGCTGTCCGCGGCCGGGCTGGGCGACCTGGGCTCGCAGTTCGGCACCGCGCAGCCGGAGTGGGCCGGGGCGGCCGGGACCACGCTGCTGGCCGAGACGGCCCGGCGGCTGGGGGAGGCGGGCTGGCTGATCGGCAACGTGGCGGTGCAGGTGGTCGGCAACCGGCCCAAGCTCGGCCCGCGCCGCGACGAGGCCCAGGCGGTGCTGTCCGCGGCCTGCGGGGCGCCGGTGACGGTCTCGGCCACCACCACCGACGGGCTCGGCCTGACCGGCCGGGGTGAGGGCGTGGCGGCGATCGCCACCGCCCTGGTGGTCCCGCTCGTCAGCCGGGGCTGAGCAGGCCGGGTAGCCTTGACCGGTGAACCTCAGACTGTTCGACTCGGCTACCCGGCAGGTACGGGACTTCGTCCCGATCGTCCCCGGCAAGGCGGGTATCTACGTCTGTGGTCCCACCCCGCAGAGTTCGCCCCACCTCGGGCACGTCCGGGCCCAGGTCAACTTCGACGTGCTGCGGCGCTGGCTGGAGTTCCAGGGGCTCGAGGTCACCTACGTCCGCAACGTCACCGACATCGAGGACAAGATCCTGGCCAAGGCCGCCGAGGCCGGCCGGGAGTGGTGGGCGCACGCGTTCCTGTACGAGCAGGAGTTCACCGCCGCCTACGACTCGCTGAACATCCTGCGGCCGACGGTCGAGCCGCGGGCCACCGGTCACGTCATCGAGATGGTCGAGCTGATCCAGCGGCTGATCGAGGCCGGGCACGCCTACCCGGCGGCCGACGGCTCGGGCGACGTCTACTTCGACGTGCGCTCGTTCCCCGAGTACGGCGCGCTCACCCGGCAGAAGGTCGACGACATGGAGGCGGCGGCCGACGCCGACCCCAACGCCCGCAAGCGCGACCCGCGGGACTTCGCCCTGTGGAAGAGCGCCAAGCCCTCCGAGCCGGCCACCGCGTCCTGGCCCACGCCCTGGGGCCGGGGCCGGCCGGGCTGGCACCTGGAGTGCTCGGCGATGGCCACCCGCTACCTGGGGGCCGAGTTCGACATCCACGGCGGCGGGCTGGACCTGCGCTTCCCGCACCACGAGAACGAGCTGGCCCAGTCCCGCGCGGCCGGTGACCCGTTCGCCCGGTTCTGGCTGCACAACGCCTGGGTCACCATGGCCGGCGAGAAGATGAGCAAGTCGCTGGGCAACACCATGACCATCGCGGCGCTCACCGAGCAGGTCCGCCCGGTGGTGCTGCGCTACGTCCTGGCCACCCCGCACTACCGCTCGAACATCGAGATCAGCCCGGAGTCGCTGGCCGACGCCACCGCGGCCTACGAGCGGATCGAGAACTTCGTGCAGCGGGCGACGGAGAAGCTCGGACCTGACTTCCCGGTCGGGTTGCAGGTGCCGGCGGCCTTCACCGCGGCGATGGACGACGACCTGGGCGTGCCCGCGGCCGTGGCGGTCCTGCACGACACCGTGCGGGAGGGCAACAAGGCCCTGGCCGACGGCGACGCCGAGCGCCTGAAGCAGCTCGGGGCCGAGGTCCTGGGGATGACCGATGTGCTCGGCCTGAACCCGCTGGACGAGCGCTGGAAGAGCGCGGGCACCGCCGGCAGCCAGGAGTCGAAGGCGCTGGACGTGCTGGTGCGGGCCGAGCTGGACGCCCGCGCGACCGCGCGCAAAGAAAGAGATTTCACCACTGCGGATGCCATTCGCGACCGGCTGAGTGCAGCCGGGGTGGTCGTCGAGGACACGCCGCAAGGCGCCCGCTGGAGTCTGGAGGCCGGCAGTGCCGGGTAATTCGTCGCGCAGGGGGGCCACTCGCAGGCCCGGATCGAAGAAGGGCGCGACCGTCGGATCCGGCGGGCAGTCCCGTAAGCGCCTGGAGGGCAAGGGCCCCACGCCCAAGGCGACCGATCGCGAGCACCACCCGGCCGCCCGCCGGGCCCGGGCCGCAGAGAAGAACAGCGGTACCGGTAGCAGCCGCCCCTCCACCGGGGGCGGTAACCGGTCGCCGCAGAAGCGTTCCTCGGCGAACACCGCCGAGATGGTGGCCGGGCGCAACCCGGTGGTCGAGGCGCTGCGTGCCGGGGTGCCGGCCAAGGCGCTCTACGTGGCGGCCCGGATCGACAGCGACGAACGGGTCCGGGAGGCGCTGAAAACCGCCACCGAGGCCGGTCTTCCGCTGCTCGAGGCCTCCCGCACCGACCTCGACCGGCTCACCAACGGCGCCGTCCACCAGGGCATCGCGCTGCAGGTCCCGCCGTACGAGTACGCCCACCCGGACGACCTGCTCGAGCTCGCGGCCGACAGCGGAAGGCCGCCTCTGCTGGTGGTTCTCGACGGGGTCACCGATCCGCGCAACCTCGGCGCCGTGGTGCGCTCGGTGGCCGCCTTCGGTGGTCACGGGGTGATCGTGCCCGAGCGCCGGGCGGCCGGGATGACGGCCACCGCGTGGAAGACGTCGGCCGGGGCCGCGGCCCGGATCCCGGTGGCCCGGGTGTCGAACGTGAACCGGGCGATCGAGTCGCTCAAGAGCGCAGGCTGTTTCGTGGTCGGCCTCGACGCCGGCGGCGACGTGCAGTTGCCCGGGCTCGAACTGGCCACCGGCCCACTGGTTCTGGTGGCCGGGGCCGAGGGCAAGGGGCTTTCCCGGCTGGTGCGGGAGAACTGCGACGCGATCGCCTCGATCCCGATGATCGGCGGCACCGAGTCGCTCAACGCCAGTGTGGCGATGGGCGTTTCGCTGTACGAGGTTTCCCGACTGCGAGCCGAGTAGACCAGAACTGAAACTGGGGACGTCGGTGCTCACCGACGTCCCCAGTTTTCAGTTCGTGGTTCTAGGGGAGGGGATCGACCACGACCGGCATCTCCTGGGTGTCCACCCCGAGCACCGCCTGCTCGTCCGGCCGGTGCACCAGCACGTTACGGATGTAGCTGGCGACCGCCTCGTCGAGACCCGCGTCCCGCCCGCTGTTCTCGGACAGGTACCAGCCGTGCTCCAGCACCTCGTGGAAGATCTCGGCCGGGGCCAGTTTTCCGCGCATCTCGAGCGGCACCGCGCGCACCACCGGCTCGAACCGGCGGGCCAGCCACTCGTGCGAGATCACGTCCTCGTCCACGCCCTGCCGGTCGGTGGCGGCGCGATAGGTGTCCAGGTCGTTCAGCAGCCGCCGGGCCTGGTTCTCCTCCACGTCCAGCCCGGTCAGGCGCAGCAGCCGGCGCCGGTGGTGACCGGCGTCGACCACCTTGGGCTGGATCTCCAGCGAGGTGCCGGTGACGTCGGTGTTGATGTTCAGTTCGCCGACGTCGAAGCCCAGGTCGTTCAGCCGCCGGATCCGGGCGTCCACCCGCCAGCGGTCGCCGCGGCCGAACGCCTCCTTGGCGGTCAGTTCGGCCCACAGCGTGCGGTAGCGCTCGATGAACGCGTCCGAGGTCTTCACCGGGTCCAGGGCCGCGTCGAGGAAGCCGCCGGCCTCCAGGTCCATCAGCTCACCGGCGATGTTGGTGCGGGCCAGGTCGAGGTCGTGCTCGCGCTGACCGCGCGAGAGGCTGTCGTAGAGGTCACCGGTCTCGGCGTCGACCAGGTAGGCGGCGAACGCGCCCGCGTCCCGCCGGAACAGGGTGTTCGACAGCGAGACGTCGCCCCAGAAGAAGCCGCTCAGGTGCAGACGCACCATCAGCACGGCCAGGGCGTCGATCAGCCGCATGGCCGGCTCGGGACCCATGCTCTGCGAGAACACCGCGCGGTAGGGCAGCGAGAACTGCAGGTGCCGGGTGAGCAGCACCGGGTCGAGGTCCTCGCCGTGCTCGTCGGTGCGCCCGGTGATGATGCCCAGCGGCTCGACCGCGGGCAGACCCAGGCGGCGCAGCAGGCGCAGCAGCCCGTACTCGCGCCGGGCGAACTCCTCGGTGATCTCCTTGGCGGCGATCACGTTGCCGGAGAGCTGGACGAAACGGACGATGTGCCGCGAGATACCACGCGGCAGGGTGGCCAGCCGGTTGGCCGGCCAGTTCTCCAGCGGGACGTCCCACGGCAGGTCCAGCAGGGCCGGATCCGGTGCCGCGGAAGTGATCTGGAGTGTTCTGGTGGCAGTCATCTGAAGGGGGACCCCCGCCCGCAGGCGTCGGGGCGCCGCACCGGCCAGGTACGACGCCCCAACTATGAGCAGTGCCCGAGATCAGGCCTCGATGCGAGCGCCCGACTCGGTGTTGAACAGGTGCGTGTGGCCTTCCTTGGCCTTGAGGTGGACCGTCTGGCCCTTCTCCGGGGGACGCCGCCCGTCGACCCGGGCGATCACCGGAAGGTCGGTGCCCTCGCTCTTCAGCGTGCCGTGCAGGTACGCGTCGGCGCCGAGGACCTCGACCAGCTCGACCTGGACCGGCAGACCGTGGTCGGCCAGGGACAGGTCCTCCGGGCGGACGCCCAGCGTGACCCGGCCACCGGTGCCGCTCAGCGTCGACTCGGCGATCCGGTAGACCTCGTCGCCGAACTGCACGCCGCCGTTGGTCACCGGCAGGTTGAGCAGGTTCATCGCGGGCGAGCCGATGAAGCCGGCCACGAACGCGTTGTTCGGGTGATCGTACAGCTCACGGGGCGAGCCGACCTGCTGCAGGAGACCGTCCTTCAGCACCGCGACCCGGTCACCCATGGTCATCGCCTCGGTCTGGTCGTGGGTGACGTAGACCGTGGTGACGCCCAGACGCCGCTGCAGCGACGCGATCTGGGTACGGGTCTGGACCCGCAGCTTGGCGTCCAGGTTGGACAGCGGCTCGTCCATCAGGAACACCTGGGGCTGGCGGACGATCGCCCGGCCCATCGCGACGCGCTGACGCTGACCACCGGAGAGGGCCTTCGGCTTCCGGTCGAGGTACTCGGTCAGGTCGAGGATCTTGGCCGCCTCGGCCACGCGCTGCTGGATCTCGGACTTGGCGACGCCGGCGATCTTGAGCGCGAAGCCCATGTTCTCGCCGACCGTCATGTGCGGGTAGAGCGCGTAGCTCTGGAACACCATCGCGATGTCGCGGTCCTTCGGCGGCATCTGGGTGACGTCCCGGTCGCCGATCAGGATGCGTCCCTCGTTGACGTCCTCCAGGCCGGCCAGCATGCGCAGCGAGGTGGACTTGCCGCAGCCCGAGGGCCCGACCAGCACGAGGAACTCGCCGTCCTCGATGTGGAGGTCGAGCTTGTCCACGGACGGCTTGGTGGCACCCGGGTAGACGCGGGTTGCCTGATCAAATGTGACGGTGGCCACTTTGCCACTTCCCTTCACCGGCAGGAACGTGCCGGACGATCCGAGTGGAGGGTCGACCCGAGGCCGCAGGCGCCGGGTCTTGCCGATTGTCGCCGGACCCGCATCAGGCCCGGATGGAACGTATGACCAGGCGCCGCGGGGGCGTCTTCGGCCACGGAGTACATCTAAGACCGCGGACCGCCCCGGCGCATAGGGGTAGTAGGTGTCATCTGCATCCCACTCGATCGGCGAGGCGCCGCGCGTGACGGAGATGACACAGTAGGTCGCGGCAAGCCTGGCCGTGAGGTGCGGAACCCGCCTTTCGCCCAGAATGTCCCTTTGGAATCCGAAGCGGACCAGCATGGAGACCGGCCGATGGCGACAGCCCCCCGCGCCCGACTCGCCGACATCGCCGCCCAGGCGGGAGTGAGCGAGGCCACGGTGAGTCGTGTCCTGAACGACCGCGCCGGGGTGGCCGAGGGCACCCGCGAGGCGGTGCTCACTGCCCTGGACGTGCTCGGCTACGAACGGCCGGTGCGGCTGCGGCAGCACTCGGCCGGCCTGATCGGGCTGATCGTGCCCGAGCTGGACAACCCGATCTTCCCGGCCTTCGCCCAGGTGATCGAGTCGGCCCTGGCGCACCACGGCTACACCCCGGTGCTGTGCACGCAGACTCCCGGCGGGGTGCGCGAGGACGAGTACACGCAGATGCTCACCGAGCGCGGGGTGGCCGGGATCGTCTTCGTCTCCGGCCTGCACGCCGACACCTCCGCCGATCCCGGGCGCTACGTCGCCCTGCGCCGGCGGGGCCTTCCGATCGTGCTGGTCAACGGCTTCGTCGAGGGCCTGGACGCGCCGTTCGTCAGCAACGACGACGTCACCTCGATGGACCTGGCGGTGAATCACCTGGTGGCGCAGGGGCACCGGCGGATCGGGCTGGCCCTCGGCCCGCGCCAGTTCGTGCCGGTGATCCGCAAGATCGACGGTTTCCGGCAGGCCATGCTCCGGCACCTGGGGCAGACCGACGTGGACGAGCTGATCGAGTGCTCGCTGTTCAGCGTCGAGGGTGGGGCGGCGGCCGCTCACCGGCTGATCGACGCGGGGTGCACCGGGGTGGTGTGCGGCAGCGACCTGATGGCGCTCGGGGCGATCCGGGCGGTGCGCGACCGGGGTCTGGACGTGCCCGCCGACGTGTCGGTGATCGGGTACGACGACTCCCCGCTGATCGCCTTCACCGATCCGCCGCTGACCACCGTGCGGCAGTCGGTGCAGGCGATGGGGGCCGCAGCGGTGCGGGCCCTGCTCGACGACATCCACGGCAATGCGCGGGCCGGCGCGCGGGGCGGTCACCGCGCGTTCGCTCCCCGCACCGAGTACCTGTTCCGGCCTGAGCTGGTGGTGCGCGGTTCGACCGGTTCTGTCCCGGCTGAAGCTCCGCCATCGGAGTGAGGGTGTGATCCCGGACACGTCCGGGGGTTCCCCTTCGGGCAGTGCTCACCTACCCTGAGTGAGCGGGCAGCGTCGGCCCCCGGCGGTCCGGAGCGTGCTTGACGTCCGTGTCTCGCGCCCGGGTGACAGCCCGTCCTCGGGAGGTTCTGCGCATGCGGATCAGTGATCTTCTCCGGCACAAGGGCGCCCTGGTCGTCACCATCGCCCCCGACCGGCCCGTCACCGAACTACTCGACTCGCTGGCCACCAACGGGGTGGGCGCCCTGGTGGTGTCCGCCGACGGCGAGAGCATCGACGGCATCGTCAGTGAGCGGGACGTGGTGCGCAGACTCCAGCGCTTCGGCCCGGACCTGCTCGGCGAGCCGGTCAGCGAGATCATGAGCAAGCACGTGCGCACCTGCCCGCCGGAGACCGATCTGGACGAGCTGATGCGGATGATGACCAAGGGCCGCTTCCGGCACGTGCCGGTGGTCGAGGGCGACCGGCTGGTCGGCATCGTCAGCATCGGGGACGTGGTCAAGCACCGGATCGACGAGCTCGAGGGCGAGCGCGACCAGCTCCAGGCCTACATCACGAGCTGATCTCATCCCGGGCGCAGCTGTTTCCCAGCTCCGTGCAACGGCTACGCCTTGTCGTGCGTTTGGCCTACCGTGGTCACTATGCCGCGCGATGCAACCGCCCGCCCAGCCGGCGAGACCGGGCGGATAGGTCAGTACCGCCTGGTCCAGCGCCTGGGCGAAGGCGGGATGGGCGTCGTCCATCTCGGACTGGACCCGAACGGGAAGGCTGTCGCCGTCAAGGTGCTGCGCCCGCACGTGGCGGGCGACCCCGACGCCCGGCGCCGCCTGGCCCGTGAGGTCGCCACGCTCCGGCGGGTCCGGCACCCCCGGGTGGCCGGCGTGCTGGACGCCGACGTCGAGAGTGACGTGCCCTACATCGTCACCAGCTTCGTGCCGGGCAAGACGCTCGAGAAGCACGTGCGCGACCACGGGCCGCTGCCCCGCGGCCACGTGGCCCGGATCGGCAAGGTGATGGCCGACGCGCTGCGCACCGTGCACAGCGCCGGGGTGGTCCACCGCGACGTCAAGCCGGCCAACGTGATGCTGCTCGACGGCGAGCCGGTGCTGATCGACTTCGGTATCGCGCACGCCGCCGACGAGTCCCGGATCACCCACACCGGCCTGGTGATGGGCACCCCGGGCTACCTCTCGCCGGAGATCATCGGCGGCGACCCGGTCAGCTCGGCCACCGACTGGTGGGGCTGGGGCGCCACCCTGGCCTACGCCGCCACCGGCCGCCCGCCGTTCGGCACCGGCCCGATCGAGGTCGTCCTCGACCGGGTGCGCCGCGGCGCCACCGACCTGGACGGGGTGGACGAGGGGCTGCGCTCCACGCTCACCGCCGCGCTCTCGGTCGACCCCCGGGTGCGCCCGCACCCCGAAGAGCTGATCGCCGGCCTGGCCGCCCCGGCCCCGGCGCGGCCCACCACGGGCCCGCAGCCGCAGATCCCGGCCTGGGGCACCGGCGGTGCCTACGTGAGCCCCGACGAGGAGACGATCCGCACGCCCGGGCCCGGCGAGGAGATCCGCAAGCAGGTCAAGCCGACCGACTCCACCGAGATCCGGCTGCCCAGCCCGGACGAGGTGGCCACCATGCGCACCCCGCCGCCGAGCTTCGCCGATGCCAAGACGTCGGTGATCCCGCCGGAGTCGATGGGCGGCTCGAACGCGCCCACGCACGTCATCCCGCCGCCCTCGGGCCGGGCCAACGCGCCCACGTCGGTGATCCCGCCCGCCAACGGCGGCAACAACGACCCCACGTCGGTGATCCCGCCGTACAACCCGGCCGGCAACAACGCGGCCACGTCGGTCATCCCGCCGGCCAACGGCTCCGGGCCGAAGGCCACCCGGCGCTTCGACCCGCCTGGCAAGAACGGCCAGAACGGCCAGAACCAGCAGCAGTACCAGCCCCCCGGGCACGGTTACCAGCACCAGCCCGGTCAGCCGGGTCCCGCCAACGGTTTCGAGGCCCGGCCGGGCCAGCAGCCGGCCCGCTCCGACGACTTCCGCCGGGGCTCGGCGCCGGTGCTGGCCAAGGGCCGCCCGATCGGTGACGATCCGGACCGCCCGCAGTCGCACTACGACGAGAACGAGCACCGCGAGAACGTTCTCGAGCGCCTGCCGCTGGGCTCGATGCCGCTGTTCCTGTTCGGCCTGCTGCTCGCGCTGGCCGGGATGGCGGCGGTCGCGCCCTACGGTGCGGTGCTGGTGGTGGGGGTCGGCATGGTCGCCGCCCGCGTGGTCGACCGCACGAACACCGCCCTGATGCAGCGGCGCGACGTGCACGGCCCCCGGCCCAGCGACGGCATGGTCACCGTGTTGTCCCTGCCCTGGCGCATTCTCGGCGCGGTCATGTCCACGGTGTTCGCGCTGCTGCTGCCGCTGCTGATCGGTGTCAGCGTGGCCTTCATCGCAGCCGCGGCGCAGACCGGGGGCGCGCCCTCGGCGGCCAACCCGGGCCGGCCGATCCCGCTGGCCCTGGGCATGCTGGCGCTGGTGCTCACCGCCTGGTGGGGGCCCGGCGGCGGCCCGGTGCGGCGGGGCACCGAGAAGGTGGTCTCGTCGATCACCAGCGGCCCGCAGATCCGGATCCTCGGCTGGGCCGTGCTGGTCCTGCTCCTGCTGTCCTGCGTCATGATCCTGCGCGACCCCGGCTACGACCCCGACTGGGGCCCGCTCGAGGGCAGCACGATCGTCCAGCAGCTCACCGGCTAGAGCCTGAACCGGAAAAGCCCACCAGAAACGGCCTCTGGTGGGCTTTTTCGTTGTTCGCGAAGCGTCAGGCGGGCTGCAGCTCGTACTTCGGGCTGGGCCGGCCGAACAGGTAGCCCTGGGCGTGCTGCACCCCGATCCCGGCCAGCAGCGCGCTCTGCTGCTCGGTCTCCACCCCCTCGACGATCACGTCGATGCCCAGGCCGTTGCCCAGGCCGATCAGGGCCTCGACGATCCGGTCGCACTGCGGGTCCTCGCCCAGCCCGGAGGTGAAGCTGCGGTCCACCTTGATCCCGGAGACCGGAAGGTCACGCAGGTAGGACAGGGCCGAGAAGCCGGTGCCGAAGTCGTCCACCACGATCCGCACGCCCAGGGCGTGCAGCCGCTCGATCTCCTGCCGGGCGGCCGGGGCGGCGCTCAGCATCACCGACTCGGTCAGCTCGAGCACGAGTTTCCCCGGCGGCAGCCCGGACTCCCGCAGGATCTGCTCCACCTGGTCGGACAGGCCGGGCCGGATCATCTGGTTCGGCGAGACGTTCACCGCCACGTAGCCCGGGTCCGGGCTGGAGGCGGCGGCCCGGACCGCGGCGCGCAGCACCCAGGCGCCCAGGTCGACGATCAGCCCGGACTCCTCGGCCACCGGCAGGAAGGTGATCGGCGGCATCAGCCCACGGGCCGGGTGCCGCCAGCGCACCAGGGCCTCCCGGCCGATCACCCGCCGCCCGCTGAGCCCGACGATCGGCTGGAAGTGCAGCTCCAGCTCGTCGTCGACGATCGCCGCCCGCAGCTCGTGCTCCAGGTCCAGCCGCTCGGCGGCGGCCCGCCGTTGCGAGGTGTCCACCGTGTCCCAGCGGTCGCGGCCCCGGCTCTTCGCCTGGTACGTGGCCATTTCCGCATCCCGCAGCAGCAGCAGCGGATCGCCGGCCGGATCACCGGACAGGGCGATCCCGACGCTGACCGTGGGCCGCAGCGTGCGGCCGCCCAGGATGAGCGGTTCGTTGACTGCGGCCCGCACCCGGTCGGCGACCGCCCCGGCCTCCTCCTCGTCGGTGACGTCGTCGCAGACCACCACGAACTCGTCGCCGCCGAGCCGGCCGGCGGTGTCCCCGGCCCGCAGCGCCCCAGCCACCCGGCGGCCGATCTCGGCCAGCACCTCGTCACCGTCCTCGTAGCCCGCGTTGTCGTTGACCACCCGGAAATGGTCCACGTCGCACTGCAGTACGGCGACCCGCAGGCCGCTGCGCCGGGTGCGGTCCAGGGCCTTCTGGATCCGGTCGAGCACCAGCGGGCGGCTGGGCAGGCCGGTGAGCCGGTCGTGCAGCGTCATGTGGGTCATCAGGCCCTGCGCCTGGTACAGGTCGCTGCGGTCCTCCACCTGCACCACCAGTTGCACCGGGTGCGAGGCGGAGTCGCGGATCGGGGTGACCACCAGCGTGCCCCACAGGTGCATGCCGCCGTGCCCGACGAAACGCCGCTCCAGGCGCAGGGTGTCGGCGTCCCCGCTGACCAGGCCGGCCAGCCGGGCGCGCAGCACGTCCACGTCCTTGGGGTGCACCACGTCGCTCAGCGTGCGGGCCTGCAGTTCGTCGGCGCGGAAGCCGAGCATCCGGCACAGCGTGCGGTTGACCCGCAGGAAGCGCCCGTTCAGCGCGGTCACCGCGATCCCGATCGGGCTGTGCTGCATGGTCCGGCGGAAGATGTCCTCGCCCCCGGCCGGGTGCGGCGGGGTGTCGGGGGCGGGGGCCGGGTCCTCGGCCGGGCTGATCGAGGTGGCCACCGCCCGGGCCAGGCCGTCGTCGCCGAGCAGCGGGATCGAGGTGACCTGGAGCAGCCGGGACTGGCCGTCGACGAGCACCGGATCGGTGAAACCGCTCTGCATCTGGCCGGTCCGCAGGGCCGCCGCGCTGATCCGGTCCACCCCTGCGACCAGGGCCGGGCGGGCCCGGGAGAGGTCGATCGGGCCGGTCTCGCCGGCCCGCCGGGGCACCGGCACGTTCGGCCGGGACAGCTCGGGCGTCGGCAGGGGCAGCCCGAGCAGGTGCCCGGCCCGGGGGTTGGCCAGCAGCACGGTGCCGTCGGCGTCCTGCAGCAGGACGCCGTCCGGAAGGGCACTGAGCAGGACGCGGTGCCGGGCCTGCGACTCGGCGACCGACACCCCGGCCCGGTCGTGCCGGACGCGCCGGGCCCGGCGTACTTCTCCTCGCGGCATGACTCTCCTCATCGTGTCCCGCGCGCTCGCCAACGAGACACGGCATTCATCACCCGCAGTGTATGAACCCCTACCCCCTGTCCCGGTGCCGACACGGGCAGGATGCCGCCGGAGATGACACTTTTCGATGTCTGTCTCGTCCGGCTTTCACCCGGGCATCGACAGGTGTCCCCAAAAGTCGCGTGCGGCGCGTGCTTCCGTCTGGCGGTGGTTGCTCCGGCGGGCGCCGGTAGGGGGCTCTTGTCCGGGTTCCCTGATCGTCTCCAGGACTGGACCTAGGGGCAGGTTCAGGGAGTTCCCCGATCCGGGCCGGTGTGGGGCTGCTCATACTCGGGAGTCGTCGGGGCCAGGGGGACGGTCGGGTGCAGCACCGGCCCGATGTCACACCTGCCGAGCAGGGGAACTCGGAGGGGTCATGAAGAGCATTGCCACGTTCGTCGTCAGACACCGCTGGTGGGTGGTCGGCTTCTGGTCGGCCGCCCTCCTCGCCGGGGTGTTCGCCTCCTCGGCCGTTCCGGACCGGCTGAGTTACGACTTCTCCCTGCCCGGGCAGGAGGGGTGGGAAACCTCTCTGGAGCTCAAAGAGGCGTACGGCATGACCGGCGACATGACCGACGTGCCGGTCTACACCGCGCCGGAGGGGGAGAGCATCGCCGAGCATCGCGACGAGGTGGCGGCGATCGATGCTGCCCTCGCGCAGCTGCCGGGCGCCGAAATCGTGGGCTACGGCGGGACCGGGGACGAGCGCTTCCTCACCGACGACGGCCGCAGCACCTTCAGCCTGCTGCTGCGACCCTCGGCCGAGGGCTTCGAGGACCCGGTGGCCGAGCAGCTGGAGCAGACGCTGCGGCAGGCCGGTCAGGAGTCCGGCCTGCAGGTCGGGCTCACCGGGTACGGCCAGCTGGCGCTGGACTCGGCCGAGGACACCGAGGGCCCGAGCGTCCTGGCCGAGACCCTGATCGGCGGGTTCGGCGCGCTGATCGTGCTGCTGTTCGTCTTCGCCTCGTTCCTGGCGCTGGTGCCGCTGCTGGTCGCCGCGGTGGCGATCCTGTCCACCTTCCTGGTGGTGCTCGGGCTGACCGAGGTCACCGACGTGTCGTTCGTGGTCCAGTTCCTGGTCGCGCTGATCGGCCTGGGCGTGGCGATCGACTACTCGCTGCTGGTGGTCTCGCGCTGGCGGGAGGAACGGGCCCACGGCTCGGACAACGAGGAGGCGGTGATCACCGCCGTCCGTACTGCCGGGCACGCCGTCCTGGCCTCCGGGGTCACCGTCGCGATCAGCCTGATCGCGCTGGTCGTGGTGCCGGTCCCGCTGCTGCGCAGCATGGGCTTCGGCGGCATGCTGATCCCGTTGATGAGCACCCTGGTGGTCCTCACCCTGCTGCCGGCCCTGCTCAGTCTGGTCGGGCCACGGGTGGACTGGCCGCGCATCCGCAAGGAGAACCACGCCTCGGCGGGCTGGTCGGCGTGGGCCCGTGGGGTGGTGCGGCACCGCTGGGTGGCGGCCGGCGTGGGCACCGCCGCGCTCGCGCTGGCCATTGTCCCGGTCTTCGGGCTGCAGTTCGGTCTGACCGACTCGGACGCGCTGTCCGACTCCGGGCCGGGTCACGAGAAGCTGGTCACGCTGGAGCAGGGTGGGGTGGGCAGCGGTGTGCTGTCCCCGATCACCGCGGCGGTCGCATCGTCGAACGACGTCCCCGCGATCGTCTCCGCTGCCGAAAAGGTCGACGGGGTAAGGATGGCCGTGCCGCTGGAGCCTTCCCCGGCCGGTCTGACCGCAGTCCTGGTGGTGCCCGACGAGGAGACGGTGGACAACACCTCGGTGGCGATCGCCGACGACGTGCGCGCCGAGCTGGCCGGCCTGCCCGGCTACGAAGGGTTGGCCGGGGCGGGCCCGACCGTACAGGACTACCAGGCCGCCGTTTTCGACCGTTTCCCCTACGTACTGGCCCTGATCGCGCTGATCACCTTCGTGCTGCTGGTGCGCACCTTCCGGTCGGTGCTGCTGCCGCTGAAGGCGGTGCTGCTGAACCTGCTCAGCCTGGCCGCGGTGTTCGGGCTGGCCACCTGGTTCTGGCAGGAGGGCAACGGTTCCGAGGCAATCTTCGGGGTGAGTGCCACCGGGGCGATGGAGTTCTGGCTGCCGGTCCTGATCTTCGCCTTCCTGTTCGGTCTCTCGATGGACTACGAGGTGTTCCTGCTGGCCCGGATGCGCGAGGAGTACGACCGCACCGGCTCCACCGACCGGGCCATCGAGGAGGGCCTGGGCCGCACCGGGCGGCTGATCACCTCGGCCGCGCTGATCCTGTTCTTCTCGTTCGCGGCGCTGGCCGCCACCCCGGACACCCCGATCAAGGTGGTGGCCACCGCGCTCGGGGTGGGCATCCTGCTCGACGCCACGCTGGTGCGCATGCTGCTGGTGCCCGCCCTGGTCTCGCTGTTCGGCAAGTACAACTGGTGGTTGCCGGCCTGGCTGGCCCGGCCGCTGCTGGTCGAGCCGTCACCGTTGCGTCCCGAACCGGTCAGGAGCACACCTGAGGACGAGGGTGAGGGCGAACGCCGTCCGGTGCGGGTCGGGTGACGTTCCCGGCTTCCGGGGCGAAAACCTAGGCCTGGTCGATGCGTTCCAGCCCGGCCTGCCGGGCGGCGTCGATCGCGGCGTTCAGCCCGAAGGCGCTGACCGGCCCGATCGCCCCGGACACGGTGGGCTCGCAGTTGGGCACCGCGGCGGCGTGGTGGGCCAGCAGGCGGGCGGTCAGGTCGTAGGGGTTCGGGCCGGTCAGCGTGACCCGGGAGAGGGTTTCGCCCGAGGCGTCCTGGGCCTCGGCCACCACCATGCTCACCATCGCGCTGCGGCCGGCCGCGTCCGGTCCCTCACCGGCCTCGCGCAGCATCTGCCGGTGCTTCATCTTGGTCAGCGCCCGCCCGATCGAGAGCCGGGACGTGCTGGTGGCCGACTTCGGCAGCAGGGAGCGGCCGTTCGGGTCGGGGCGCAGCCAGCCGATGAAGACGTCCACGTCCTGCAGCCGGGGCTGGAACTGGGCCAGGGTGAAGTGCTCGGGGCCGCCGATGCTGGTGGCCGTCCGCTCCACGCCGTCGATCAGGTACGTGCGCTCGCGCCGGCCCGGCATCTCGGACTCGATCACCCCGCCGCGGCGCACCAGGCCGGGCTCGAACAGGGAGCCGGTGACCGAGTCGAGAACGCCTGCGCTGAACGAGGACTGCCCGAAGTCGCCGACCACGAAGTAGCCGATCTGCACCCGGGTGGCCTGCGGCCCGGCCTCCTGCAGGGCGGCGGCCCCGGCGATACTGCCGGGGCTGAAGCTGAAGCCGACCGAGGGCATCACCACCACCCCGGCCTCGCGGGCCGGACGGCCCCACTTCTGGAGCACGAGCTGGATGAACGGCGGCTCGAGGGCGGTGTCGAGGTAGTGGGCCCGGCGGGTCACGGCGGCCCGCACCACCCCCTCACCGGCCGTCCGGAACGGGGCGATCGCGCTGATCACCACGTCGCCCGGGTGGATCAGCGCGGTCAGCGACCCCGGATCGGCAGCGTCGGCGACCCGGAAGTCCAGGCCGCCCAGCTCGTCGGCCAGCACCGCGAGCTCGTTGCCGTCGCGCCCGGCGAGGATCGGGTCCAGGCCGCGTTCCACCAGCGCCCGGGCAGTCACCCGGCCCAGATACCCGCCGGCGCCGAGGAGAACGGTGCGCGCTGCATTTGTCACAGGGCGAAACTAGACAGCCACGCGGTTTGGACACCAGCCGAAACCGATCGTTCTGCCAGGGTTCGCCCGGCCGGGTGAGGGAACTCATAGCCGCGAAACGGGCTTTCGTGGCAGGTGGGGCAGATCGAACGGTATCTGCGCGAGTTTCGGACAAGCGTCCAAGAATGCCGCAGGAAGAATTTCCGGCCATCCGCAATCCCGACAAGTCGGGCTTCGGTTATGCTCCGGAAAATACCCTGGAAATCCACCCGGAAGACATTGATGTCCGAGCAGCGGCCAAGGTTGTCCGAGCGTCGGCAGAAGATGCTCGTGGCCCTCGGGTTCACGATCAGCGGGAGTGCGCTGCTCAGCCTCGGCATCTCGCTGGCCTTCGGCGGCCTCGACGAAGGCGCCAAGGTGGCCGACGTGATCAGTGCGGTGGTCGCGGCGGTGGGTCTGCCGGTCACCGTGCTGCTGATGATCATCGATCCGATGCCGTCGGTGCGCGTGCCCAGTCCGCGCACCGGTGAGTGGTACCGCCGGGTCGGGGGCTGGCTGACCGCGGTGGAGGTCGTGGTGCTGCCGGCCATCGGGATCGCGGTGCTGCGCCGCCCGGGCATCGACCTGTACGACGCGCTCGGGGTCGTAGTGATCCTGTTGCCGCTGATCCTTTTCTGGCCGGGAGTCGTGCTGCGTTGGCCGAGCCGGGGCGCCGAGTACCTGTTCCGCTGCATCGCCCTGCCGGTGGTGCTGCTCAGCATCACCGCTGCGGCCTGGGACGTGATGCCGTTGCCGGGGCGCGGGCCGGACGGGTGCGGCACGGCGCGGATCGAGGTGGACCAGGCGCTGCTGCCGGCCGTGCAGCAGGTCTTCGCGGCCAACCGCTCCCGGCTGGGCAGTGCCCAGGAGTGCGCCGGGGCGGTGGAGTTCGCGGCCCTCGGCAGCGACCCGCACGCGGCCCTGCGCACGGCTCAGACGCCTGTCGCCGGGGTGATCACGGCCGACCCGGCGGTGCTGCAGGGCCTGTCCGGGGTGTGGGCCGACCTGGCCGTCGGGGTCACGCCACCGGCCGGCTGGCACCTGGTCGGACAGGTGCCGGCCGTGATCTACCTGGACGAGAGCGACTACCGCACCCGCACCGCCGTCCCGTTGGCCGAGCTCGCCGAGCGCCGGATCGACCTGCACGTGCGTGACGTCACCCCGCTCGACCCGGTCGCCTCGGCCGTGCTGCACGCTGCTGCCGATCAGCGCATCGAACGCCGGCGGGTAGACCTCGGCGACGAACAGGCCTGCCTGGGCGTGGTTCTCCCGGCCGGGCTGGACTCGGCGTGCGCAGCTTCCGGCCGCGACGAGCTGGGGCTGGAAGACGCGCAGGGCAACATCATCGGCGCCGAGGTGCTGGCGATCCCGACCAACCCGGAAGGCCGTCGCACCAGCGCGAAGTCGGCCCACGCCTTCCTGTCCTGGCTGCAGCGCACCGAGGCGCGCAACCGGATCGGCCTGGTCGCCTCCACCGCCCAGCCGGCCGATGTGGCGGCACGTGCCGCAGTGCTCGCCCCCGCCGAGAAACCGCTTGAGGTAACCGTTCTGCTCGACATGTCGCAGAGCATGGGAGTGGCCGGCGACGGAGCCACCAGCCCGGGCACAGCGGCCCGGGACGGACTGCTGCAGTGGGCATCGACCAAGCCGCTCGACGCGGAAGACCAGCTCACGGTGATCCTGGCCCGCACCGGCGCCGGCGCCTCGGCCGCCCGCACGGTGAAGACGGCCGGGGCCGGGGTACCCAGGCTGAGGCTGCCGGACGTACGGCCCGGGGGAGAGACAGGGCTGGCCGAAGTGCTCGGTGAACCTTCCTCAGGGGCGCTGATACTTCTGACCGATGGCCGGAATGCGCTGCAGGAAGCGCCCATTCCGCCCGCGGCCCGCAAGAAGCTCCAGGTGGTGGTGATCGGAGCGGGTTGCGGCGGGCAGCCGGCATGGGCCCGGGAGCGCTGCCGCAGCACCGACGCCAACTCCGAGCACATCGCGGATCAGCTGACCGCCCTGATCGAGGAGGCTTAGACCGGTGACCACGGCGCAGCAACCCGAAGAGGTGGAGACCGGGCGCGGTCACCGGCGGGCCGAACCCCAGGCCAGGCAACCCGAGCCCGCCGAGAACCTCGGCGCTGGTGAGGGAGCGGGGTCTGCTGCTGGCTCGGAGCCTGCTGCTGGGGCCGGGCCTGCTGGAGAACCGGGTCTGGGTGAGGGAGTGGGGCTTGCTGCTGGTTCGGGGCCTGTCGTGGGGGTGGGGCCTGCTGCAGAAATGGGTCTAGATAAGGGAGCGGGGCCTGCTGAAGGGGCGGGGCCTGCTGAAGGGGCGGGGCCTGGGGAGCCGGGGCTGGGGGAGGGAGCGGAACTTGCCGCTGGGGCGGGGCCAGCGGGGGTTGGGCCGGCCGGAGAGTCGGACCTGGGTGAGGGAGCGAGGTGGGTCGAACAGTCGGACCCTGCTGGGCACCCGGAGCATGAGCCGGTCGAGCCCCCCTCCAAACCCCGCCCGAGCCTGGAATCTAAGCAGCCACAACCAGCAGCCCCTGCGCCGGTGAAGCCGCAACCGGCCGAAGCCGAACTGCCGCCACCCAACTCCAGCAGGCCCGACCCCGACCAAGGCCACCTCTCTGGTCAAGATCAGTCGGAGGTGGAGGGCCGGGCTGAACGGGAGGCGGTGGGTGGGGTTCCGCCGGAGGTAGTGGGTGGGCCTCAGCGGGAGGCAGTGGCTGGGGTTCCGCCCGAGGCGGCGCGCCGGGTTCAGCCAGAGGTGACTGGCGGGGCTCGACCGGAGGAGGCGGGTCGGGTTCAGCCCGACGTGCCGGGTCCAGTTCAACCAGACACACCCGGCCCGGCTCGGCCTGGCTCCCCGGCCCCAGCTCTACATGACCAGCCCGACCAGCCCGGCCCACCCAGCGAGCCCGACCAACCCGACCAGCCCGACCAACCCGACCAGCCCGGCCAGCCCGGCCAGCCCGCCCAGCCCGCTCCAGCTCAACCCGGCCGACCGTCACAGCTGTCACCCCAGCCGCCGGACACCGTCGTCTCCAGTGGCAGCCCTAAAGGCGGCGGCGACCGGCCTGGCCCGGCTCAGCCCGGCCCCGCCGATCAGCCCGGCTCGCCCGATAAGCCTGGCCAACCCAGCCGTCCCGGCCCTTCTCAGCCCGAGCAGCCCAGCCCGCCCGAACAGCCCGGCCAACCCGCCCCAACTCAACCCGGCCGACCGTCACAACTACCGCCCCAGCCGCCGAACACCGCCGTCTCCGCCGGCGGCCCCAAGGGCGGCGACCGACCCGGCCCGCCGCGCCGGGCCCTGCTGCTGGCCGTGTCCGCCGGTGCGGTCGGGGGTGGCCTGGTCGAGTGGGCCCTGCACGACCTCAACCCCACCCGCTGGATCGCTGATCGCCTGGCCTCCAACGACGGCACTGTCCTGGTCCACGGTGGGGACGACAGCAACGAGGCCCGGGACAACACGCTGGCGGTCTGGAGTGCGACTCCGAGGGCCGGCCGGGTGGGCCGGGTCGCTCACTACTTCCCGGTCGGCAGCAGCAGTGACGACCAGGCCGGGATCGTCCGCAACAAGCTCTCGGCCGCCGAGCCGGAGACCGACCTGGTGGTGATCGACCCGGAGCACCTGCCCGGTCTGGTCGAGGACCGGCTGGTCCAGGCCCTCCCGGACGCGCCGGCCCTGACTGACATGCTGCGCGACGAGGGGTGTTTCGCCCCGCTGGTCGCCCGCTGCCGAGTGGGCCAGGGAAGCCGGGCGCCGCTGTACGCCCTGCCGCTCAACGCGGATGCGCCGCTGCTGGTGATCGACCTGACCCTGTTCCCGCCGAAGGAGCGCCGGTCGGTGGTCGACCGGCTGGTCCGCTTGGAGCAGACCGCCCAGGCGGCCGAGTTCTGGCTCACCGCCCAGCGTTTCGCCGACGCCTCGGTCGGCCCGATGGAGACCCGGCGGATCCTCTTGCAGGCCGGTCCTTACGAAGGGCTGACGGTCAGCCTGGTCGAGTTGATCCACGCCTTCGGTGGTGACGTGAGGGCCGACCCCACCCTGGCCACCCCGGCCGGGCGGGCGGCGCTGAACCAGCTCAAGCAGCGGTTCCCGACCGAACAGATGTTCGCCCTGCCGACCGGGAACGACGAGGGGGACGAGAACGGCACCCTGGTGGCCGTGCAGGAGCACCGGGCCGCGTTCGCCCGGCTCTGGCCCTCGCAGTACCGCCAGTTGCTGACCGAGACGGTGGCCGAGGAGAGCGGCGGCCGGGCGTACGCCGCGGTGCGGATTCCCGGGGGAGTGCTCGGCGGGCAGGTGGTGGCGCTGGCCCACAACGCCACTGCGCCCCGGGCGGCCCTCGAGGTGGCCACGTTCCTCGCCCGGGGGCAGGGGCAGTCGCAGCTCTTCCACGTCGGCGGCTACGTGCCCACGCTGGGCCCGGTCTTCTTCGAGAACACCGTCAAGGCTCAGCTCGAGGGCATGCCCGCGGCCCTCGGCACCGCCGTGTCCCGGCCCTCGATCCGCCGGTACGCCCCCTGGAGCAGCGCCTTCCGCGAGCAGGTGCGGCTGTTCCTGCTCGGCCGGCCGATCGACGTGGAGACCGCGATCACCGGTAACCTGAAGACGTTCGTCACGGACTGACCGGCATCGGCAGTTCGTACCGAAGGAGGCCCCGCGGCCCCACCCGGCCCGGCCAGGCCGGTAGAGTCGCCCTGCACCACCGGCACGACCAGTACGAGCAACGCCCGCTTAGCTCAGTTGGCCAGAGCAGCTGTCTTGTAAACAGCAGGTCATCGGTTCGAATCCGATAGCGGGCTCCCAGCCTCACCGCCGCGCTACTCCTGCGGCCGGCGGTCGGCCGCCGCGGTGCGGCGCAGCCAGTACAGGCCCAGCACGGGCAGCACCAGCGGGATGAAGGCGTAGCCCTGGCCGAAGTTCGACCAGACCGTCTCGTCCGGGAAGTCGCCGTCGTCGAGCAGCGTCAGGATCCCGACCGCGAGCACCCCGACCAGCTCGAAGGTGCAGGTGCCCAGGGCCACCCGGCGCCAGGTGGGGCCGGGGCGGGCCAGGGCCAGCGTGGCGATCACGTAGACCACGCCGGAGACCAGCGAGAGCAGGTAGGCCAGCGGCGCCTCGTCGAACTTGGTGGCCAGCTGCACGATCGCCCGCGAGCAGGCGGCCAGGGCGAAGACGGCGTAGACGGCGACCAGCAGACGGCCCGGTCCCGAGGTACGGGTTGACTCATTCACCCGACGGTGCTCCAGATCTGAAACATCCGGGCCGTCATCACGGCCACGGCAAAGCAGACGACGAAGATGACCAGGACGCTGGTGCGCGAGCGGTCGGTCGCCGACCAGAACACCCCAGCCGGCAGGATCAGCAGCTCACTGGCCGCATAGGCGACGAAGGTGGCGGTCTCGTCCGGCCGCTCGCCCCCGGCCACCCGGACGATCGCCACGATCAGCTGGACCAGCAGCAGCACCTCGAGGGCGAGCAGCACCAGCAGCATGGTGTTGCTGGCCCGCCGGGCCCGGGCGAACAGGATCGCGCTCCAGACCGCGGTGACCAGGCCCAGGGCGATCACCAGGCCGGAGAGAATGCTGCTCACGGCAACGAACTCTAGAGGGCCGGTCTCAGCGCCGGCTCATGGCGGGTGCCTACCTCGGCGAGCGCGCCGTGTAAGAGGATGAGGCCATGTCTTATGTGGTCATCAACGTGCTGACCGTGCCGGGTGGGCGCGGCGAGGTCCTCGAGCAGCGGTTCTCCAACCGCGCCGGGATGGTGGAGAACCAGGCCGGCTTCGAGCACTTCGAGCTGCTGCGCCCGGTCGAGGGCACCGACCAGTACCTGGTCTACACCCGCTGGAAGACCCGGGAGGACTTCGACGCCTGGCAGTCCTCGCAGGCGTTCCAGAGCGGCCACCAGGGCGCCTCGCGCCCGACGAACGACGGGCCGGCGGCCACCGGGTCGAGCATCTGGGCCTTCGAGGTGGTGACCGAGGCGTGAACTGCAACCTGTGGACGTTCGTGGCCACGAACGTCCACAGGTTCTGGTTCGTAGTGGTCAGCTCTGGGGGGCGCGACCGGGCGGGAACCCGCCGGTGGCGATCGGCCCCCAGCGCTGCGGGGTGATCCGGATCAGCGACTTGCCCTGCTTGACCATGGCGGCCCGGTACTCGTCCCAGTCCGGGTGCTCGCCGGAGATGCAGCGGAAGTACTCGACCAGCGGCTCCACCGAGTCGGGCAGGTCGATCACCTCGGCCTCGCCGTCGACCTGCACGTAGGCGCCGTTCCAGTCGTCCGACTGGATGCACACCGAGGCGCTGGGGCGGCGCCGCAGGTTGATCGCCTTGGCCCGCTCGGGGTAGGTCGAGATCACGATCCGGCCCGCGCTGTCCACCCCGCAGGTGACCAGTGACAGCTGCGGGCTGCCGTCGGCGCGGGTGGTGACCAGCGTGGCCCGGTGCCGCGGACGGATGAACTCCAGCAGTTCGTCGAGTTCCACGCGCTTGGCGGTGGCAATCGTGGGCATGCCGTTCCTTCTCGCTCGGATGTCGGATGTCGCGGGGGTGTCGGGCTCCATCATCCCCGGGTCTGTCCTTAACGCCCTTCTGACTCACCCTGAACCGCGGCCCGGACACGATCTACGGCATGTTGTTCCGGAAACGTGCAATGGCCGGTGCGGTAGCGGCTCTGGCGCTGTGCGGGGGCCTGGCCGTCTCCGCCACCGCCGCCGAGCCGCAGGCCGTGACCTACGAGGCGAGCGGGGCCGACATCGCCAACCCCGAGCGGGGCTTCTACAAACACCTCGAAACGCACTACCGGGCCGACGGATCCGGCTTCTCCCCGCTCTCGGCCGACGACCTGGCCGAGTACCGCGAGCAGGGCATCACCCAGGTGATGCGGGTGTTCTACCTGGAGAAGTTCGCCGCCACCGAGACTCTCGACGCGAAGTTCCTCGAGCTGGTCGAGGCCGACCTGAACACGGCCCGCCAGCAGGGCATCTCGCTGATCACCCGGTTCGCCTACGTGCAGGGCGGGGCCGGGCCCTACGAGCCGCCCTTCGGCGACGCCCCGCTGAACGTCGTGCTCGCCCACATCGCGCAGCTGAAACCCCTGTTCCACGAACACGCCGACGTGATCGCGGCGGTCCAGCAGGGCTTCGTCGGGCTCTGGGGCGAGGGCTACTACACCGACCACTTCGCCTCCGACCCGAGCCGGCCCTGGCAGCTCACCGAGGCCGACTGGGACAAACGCTCGGCGGTGCTGAAGGCCCTGCTCGACGCGGTGCCGGACGAGCGCATGGTGCAGGTCCGCTACATGAACGCCAAGCAGAAGGCCCTCGGCACCGGCAGCGGCGCCGAGAACGCACTTGCGGCCGAGGAGGCCGGCAGCGGCTCCGACGCCGCCCGGACCGGCCACCACAACGACTGCTTCCTGGCCTCGGAGGACGACTTCGGCACCTTCCTGTCCGACCCGATCACGCTCGACCAGGAGTACCTGGCCGCCGAGACGAAACACGTGCCGATGGGCGGCGAGACGTGTGCGCTGAACGCGCCGCGTTCGGAGTGGGAGAGCGCCTCGGCCGAGATGGAGCGCTACCACTTCAGCTACCTCAACCGCGACTACCAGACCGAGGTGCTCGACTCCTGGGGAGCGGAGGGGCTGGCCGAGACGCAGCGCCGGCTGGGCTACCGGTTCGTGCTCACCGAGAGCACGGTCACGGCCAAGGACGACGGCACCAGCCAGGTCTGGGTGGGGGTGCGTAACGACGGCTGGGCCGCCCCCTACAACCCGCGGCAGGCCCGGCTGGTGCTGGTGGACGGGGATGCCCGGCACACGGTCGAGTTCGAGGCAGATGCCGATGTGAGGACGTGGGCGGCGGGGGAGACGGTCGAGCTGACTGCGTCGGTGGAGGGTTTGCCGGCCGGTTCCTACCGGGCCTATCTCTCGGTCCCGGCGTCCGACGAGACCACGGCAGACGATCCGCGGTATGCGATCCGCACGGCGAACGAGGGCACCTGGAACGCCACGACCGGCCTGAACGACCTGCGGCAGACGATCACCGTGGAGTAGACGCGGTGGGGTAGGCGCGGAGTGGGGTGGGGGAGCGAGGGCGGGGCCGGTGGGGCCCCACCCTCGCGCGGTCAGGAACTCAGGGCGGCGGTCGCGAACTCAGGCCGGCCGGTCATGAGGTCAGGCCGGCAGGTCAGGAGGTCAGGTAGACGGCCGACATGTCCTTGTCGCCGTGCCCGTCCTCCTGTGCCTGGCGGAAGGCTTCGCGGACCACGGTGACGATGCCGGGGTCGGCACCCGCCGCGCGGGCCCCGTCCTCGATCAGCTCGGCGTCCTTCAGGGCACCGCTGAGCGCGAACGACGGCTCGAACGAGCCCGACAGCATGGCCGCACCCTTCAGTTGCACGTAGGGCGCGTCCACCGCGCCGCCCTTCACCGCCTCCAGGAACAGCGCGGGGTCCAGCCCGAACGCCTCGGCGGTGCGCAGCGCCTGGGCCACGCCCACGGTCACGGTCTGGACCCAGCCGTTGGCCACCAGCTTCAGCCGGGTCCCCGCTCCGGCCTCGCCCACCCACAGCGTCTTGGCGCCGATCGCGTCGAGCACCGGCGTCACGGTGGCCCGGGCTGCTTCGGGGCCGGAGGCCAGCACGGTGAGGGTGCCCTGCTCGGCCGGCGCCTTGGTGCCCAGCACCGGGGCGTCGACGTAGACCAGGTCGTGCTCCGCGGCCAGGGCGGCCAGCCGGTCGTTGCCCTCGACGCCGACCGTGCTGGTCTGCAGCCACACCGTGCCGGCAGCGAGGCCCGGAGCGGCCTGGGCGATCGCCTCGGCCACGCTGTCGGCGTCGAACAGCATGGTGACGACGATGCCGGCCCCCTCGACCGCCTCGGCGGCCGTTGCGGCGACGGTGGCCCCGTCCTGTCCCAGCGGCTCGGCCTTGGCGGTGGTGCGGTTCCAGGCCCGCAGCGGCAGGCCGGCCCGGGCGATGTTCCGGCCCATGGCCAGGCCCATGATTCCGGTGCCGAGCAGAGCGACGACGGGATGCTTCTCTTCGGGTTCGGTCACCGGGGAAAGGTACGCCCGGTGCGCCGTTCCGGCCCCCGGCGAGCCCTTGTCCGGTCGCGCTCCGTGATCGCCCATGATGACGTTGCCGAGCCTGGCCGCGAGGGCGGGCGATTTTAGCCACGCAATACGGTCGAAATCGGATTAAACTCGCGGAAGGGCGAGACAAGTGCCACGCCCCTCCAGGAGGCGTGCGATGCCCAACGTGCCTAGGGTTACAAGGCGTGAATGACGTCACGAAGGGTGAGGTTCCTTTCCGTCACCCGGTGTGCGTCTGACATGCGGACCGAGGACCTGACCAGGAAGGCCGACCCCGTGTCGCAGGAGCAGCCCGAGCAGCCCCAGCCCCAGCAGCCCAGTCAACTCAGTGATCTCGTGGTGGTCGCGAACCGGCTCCCCGTCGACCGGCAGACCAACCCCGACGGCAGCACCACCTGGAAGCCCAGCCCGGGCGGCCTGGTCTCGGCCCTCGAGCCGGTGATGCAGCGCAACGCCGGGGCCTGGGTCGGGTGGACCGGGGCGCCAGGAGACGCGCCCGAGCCGTTCGAGGCGCGCGGTATCCAGCTGATCCCGGTCGAGCTGAGCAAGTCCGACGTCGAGGACTACTACGAGGGCATGTCCAACGGCACGCTCTGGCCGCTGTTCCACGACGTGATCGCCCAGCCGCAGTTCCACCGGCACTGGTGGGAGGCCTACGTGCGGGTCAACCGCCGGTTCGCCGACATGGCGGCCCGGTACTCGGCCGAGAACGCGCTGGTCTGGGTGCAGGACTACCAGTTGCTGCTGGTCCCGCAGATGCTCCGGGCCCAGCGGCCCGACCTGCGGATCGGCTTCTTCAACCACATCCCGTTCCCGCCCTACGAGATCTTCGCCCAGCTGCCCTGGCGGCGGCAGGTCCTCGACGGCCTGCTGGGCGCCGACCAGCTCGGCTTCCAGCGCCCGGCCGACGCGAACAACTTCCTGCGGGCCTGCCGCCGCAACGGCCTGTCCACCCGCCGCGGCCTGGTGCACCTGCCGGCCGAGCCACGCTTCGGCAGCGCCGAGAACCACCCGCCGCGCGAGGTGCGGGCGGCCGCGTTCCCGATCTCGATCGACGCCGAGCTGATCGACGAGCTCGGCCGCCGGCCCGACATCCAGGAGCGGGCCCGCGAGATCCGGCGCGAGCTGGGCGATCCCAAGGTGGTGCTGCTCGGCGTCGACCGGCTCGACTACACCAAGGGCATCCTGCACCGGCTCAAGGCGGTGGAGGAGCTGTTCGCCGAGGAGGTGCTCAGCCCGCCCGACGCGGTGTTCGTCCAGGTGGCCACCCCGAGCCGGGACCGGGTCGAGGAGTACGAGAAGCTGCGCCGCGACGTCGAGGTCACGGTCGGGCGGATCAACGGCGACTACGGCCAGCTCGGGCACCCCGCCGTGCACTACCTGCACCAGTCGCAGGACCGCGAGGAGCTCGCCGCCCTCTACCTGGCCGCCGACGTCATGCTGGTCACCGCCCTGCGCGACGGGATGAACCTGGTGGCCAAGGAGTACGTGGCCACCCGGCACGACGAGCGCGGTGCGCTGGTGCTCAGCGAGTTCGCCGGGGCCGCGATCGAGCTGCCGCAGGCGTTCCTGATCAACCCGCACGACGTGGACGGGATGAAGGCCGCGATCGTGCGGGCCGCCCAGCTCTCGCCGCGTGAGTCCACCCGCCGGATGCGGGCGATGCGCCGCCGGGTGTTCGAGTTCGACGTGGCCCGCTGGGCCTCCACCTTCCTCAAGGTCGCGGCCTCGGCGGCGGCCGAGCCGGCTCCGCCCGCCCCGCGCAGCCCGGCCACCGAGTCGATCGAGCTCTCGGCGATCCAGGCCGAGGCCCGCTCCGAGCAGGACGCCACCGAGGCGGTGCCGGTGGCGACCGTCGGGGCCAACGGCGAGTTCGTGCCCGAGGGCGGAACCGCCCTGGACGAGCCGGATCTCGACGACACCGAGGGCCTCGAGGAGCCGGGGCACGTGCTCGACGACCCGCTGGTGCTGCTCGACCCGGAGGACCGCCGGCCCCCGCTCTCGCTCGGACTGGTCACTGCCCTGGAGGGTTTCGCGCAGCGCCCCTCGCTGCTGATCGCTCTGGACTTCGACGGCGTGCTCTCGCCGATCGTGGCCGACCCGGCCGCGGCCCGGCCGCTGCCGCACGCCCTGCGGCACCTGAACGAGCTCTCCACCCTGCCCGGGGTGCGGGTCGCCCTGGTCTCCGGGCGCACCCTGGACGACCTGGTCCGGGTGGCCACGCCGCCGGCCCGGGCGCTCCTGGTGGGCTCGCACGGGGCCGAGTTCCGTGACCCGCTGGGCGATGCCGCGGTGAACTCCCCGCTCGACGAGGCCCAGGCCGGCCTGCTGGCCAAGGCGACCGCCGAGCTGGAGACGATCAGCGCCCGGCATCCCGGCACGCACGTGGAGACCAAGCCCACCGGGGTGGTCCTGCACACTCGCCGGGCCGAGCGCCCGGTCGCCGCCGCGGCCACCCAGGAGGCCCTGGACGGGCCCGCCACCTGGCCCGGGGTGCACCTCACCCACGGCAAGGAAGTGGTTGAGCTGTCGGTGGTCTCGACCACCAAGGGCACCGCGCTGCGGCGGCTGCGCTCGATCACCGGGGCCGACGCGGTGCTCTACGCCGGCGACGACGTGACCGACGAGCGGGCCTTCGCGGTGCTGCGGGGCGACGCGGGCGACGTGACCGTGCGGGTGGGGTCGGGGGAGACCCGGGCCGAGCACCGGCTGGGCTCGCCCGAGGAGGTGGCCACCATGCTCGGCCTGCTGGTCGACCTGTGCGGCGAATGATGCCGCAACGGGGCTGATTTCGCGACATCTGAGAAATCAGCCCCGGAACGTGCATCTCGACGTGCCGCTCCGGTCCCGACGTGATTCGATCTTGGTGTCGGAAAACGAACGGATGGCGTGAAAGACGCCTTCCCGTGTGACTGGGAGCTTTGTATGCCTCTGTGGCTGATCCTCATCATCGTCGGTGTCGTCCTGGCGGTCGTCGGCTTCGGCGGCGTCGGCACGATCCTGGTCTACATCGGTGTCGGCATTCTCGTGGTCGGCGCGATCCTCGCCCTCCTGGGTCGTCGCGGCACCAGGATCTAACCCGGTGCCAGCAGCCGTCCGACCAACGGCCGTAATCGTGGGCGTCACCTCCTCGAGGTGACGCCCACGTGGCGTTTGCGGGCTCACCCAGCCGGCTGACGGCCGTCACCCGGGCGGGCTAAAGCCGATTGCGCCCCGTGCCGAACTCCGCTGTGGACACCGCGGAAACCGGGCGAGGGGCAGCAGATGCGCACACGAGGGGTACGGCAGACGGCGGCAGCGCTGACGCTGGCGGCCGCGCTGGTCGGTGGTCCGGCGCTGAGTGCGGCGGCGGACGAGCCGGTCCCGGGGCAGGACGAGGTCCGCCGGGCCCAGCAGCACACCGACGAGGTGGCCGCCCGGGTCGAGGCGATCCAGAACCAGCTGCGCCGGTCGCAGCAGCGGGCCGAGGCCGCCGGGCTGGCGCTGAGCGAGGCCACCGAGAACTACAACCAGGCCCAGGTGCGGCTGGCCGAGGCGGAGAAGGCCGCCCGGGCCGCCCAGGCCGTGGCCGAGGCCGCCGGACAGCGGCTGGACGGCGCTCAGCAGGAGGTCGGGAAGCTGGCTGCGCGGGCCTACCGCAACGGCGGGAACCTGGCCGAGCTGGAGGTCCTGTTCTCGCCCAGGGGCCCGGAGCAGGTGCTCGAGCGGGCCTCGATGATGCAGGTGGTGGCCGGCCAGCAGCAGCGCACCGTGCGCCGGGCCGATTCTGCCCGGGTGGTGGCCAACAGCCTCACCGCACAGGCCGAGGAGGCGCTGAAGCGGCGCCAGGCCGCGGCCGACGCCCTGGCCGAGGCCAAGGCGGTCGCCGAACAGCGGGCGGCGGCCGCGCGTCAGGCCCTGGCCGCCGACACCGCCCAACGCAACGAACTGCTGGCCGAGCTGGCCGCGGCCCGGCGCACGTCGGTCGAGATCGAGCGCCGGCGGGAGGAGGGCCTGCGCCGCCAGGCCGAGCAGCGCCGGGAGGCCGCGGCCCGGGAGGCGGCCGAACGCCTGTCCCGCAGCGGTACCCAGGCCGACAAGAACCAGTCCGACGAGCAGATTGAGGACGATCGTGGCGACCAGGGCGGTTCGGTCCCCGAATCGTCTGGACCCTCGGGATCCCCGGAGAACCGGAGCCCGTCGGGCGGTTCGTCGAGCGGAAGCACCTCGGCCGGATCCTCGGCGGTGGACTGGGCCAAGGGCCGGATCGGACTGCCGTACCAGTGGGGCGGCGAGGGACCGGGCAGCTATGACTGCTCCGGCCTGACCATGCAGGCCTGGGCCCGGGCCGGCGTCTCGCTGCCGCACTCCTCACGGCTGCAGTACCAGTCGGTGCAGCACATTTCGTACAGCAGCATGCGCCCGGGAGACCTGGTGTTCTTCGGCTCCGACCGGGGCGATCCGGGGAGCATCCACCACGTGGCCATGTACGTCGGCGGCGGTCAGATGATCGAGGCGCCGTACACCGGCGCGTTCATCCGGATTGTGCCGCTGCGCAGCTCCGGCGCGATGCCCTACGCCGGGCGGGTCTGAGCCTCGCAAAGGCGAGCTCGAGAGCGTCCATAAGCAAAAACGACGTAGGCGGGTGCCCCCGGGAAGGGGACGCCCCGCCTACGCGCGTTGGGGTGGAACTCAGTGCGGGTACACGCCACCGGCGTCGATCAGACGCTGGCGCGAGTTCTCGATCTCGGCCTCCGCGGCGGCGCGGCTGGCCCAGGCGGCGTCCTCGACCGACTTGCCCGGCTCGAGGTCCTTGTAGGTCTCGAAGAAGTGCTGGATCTCCAGGCGGTAGAACTCGTTCACGTCGGTGAGTTCCTGGAACACCTCGAGGCGGGGGTCGCCCGACGGGATGCACAGGATCTTGTCGTCGCCGCCCTTCTCGTCGCGCATGTGGAACATGCCGATCGCCCGGCACTTGACCAGGCAGCCCGGGAAGGTCGGCTCCTCGAGCAGGACCAGCGCGTCGAGCGGGTCGCCGTCCTCGCCGAGGGTGCCGTCGATGAAGCCGTAGTCCGCCGGGTAGCGGGTGGCGGTGAAGAGCATGCGGTCCAGGCGAATACGTCCGGTCTCGTGGTCGACCTCGTACTTGTTGCGCTGTCCCTTGGGAATCTCGATGGTGACGTCGAAGTCCACGGGTTATTCGCTACCTTCCGGCATGTGAGTTGGCGGCCAAGACTATTCTCGAACCGATGGAGCATGGGGGGTGACCGGCGTGTCTGACGTCACCCAGCGCACGGCCAGACGGCTCGTGATCCGTCTCACCGTGGTGCTCGCTGTTCTCGTCGCCGCACTGATCGCCGCTCTGACGGTACTTGGTCCGTTCGGGGATCGGCAGTCCGGATCCCCCCAAGGGGCGATCGTGCCCCTGACCGATCGGGTGCCCGGAGCCGTGCTGCCGCAACAACCCTCGGCCGACGTACTGCCCGCGGTGAGCACCGAGGCGCCCGAGGTCTCCGCGACGAAGCTCACACAGCGGATGCGCCGCTTGATCGGCAGCAAGGACCTGGGCAGCTCGGTCTCGGTCGACGTGCTCGACCCGCTGACCGGCGAGCACCTGCTCAGCCGGGCCACCGGCGCCGCCCGCACCCCGGCCTCCACGGCCAAGCTGCTCACCACGGCCGCCGCGCTCTCGGCCCTGGGGCCGCAGCACACCCTCACCACCGCAGCCGTCGGCCAGGGCAAGACGGTCTACCTGGTCGGCGGGGGAGACGTGCTGCTCGGCGCGGGCGAGAGCGACGAGGACGCCGTGAACGGGCACGCCGGGCTGGCCACGCTGGCCGAGCAGACCGCCGAGGCGCTGCGCGAGGCCGGCACCACCAGCGTGCGGGTGGTGCTCGACGACACGCTCTTCGAGGGCCCGGCGATGGCGGCCGGCTGGGACCAGTCGGACGTCGACCTGGGCTACGTGGCCCCGGTCTACGCGGCCGAGATCAGCGCCGGGCGGCTGAAGGAGGGCAACTACGTGCCCCGCTCGCAGGACCCGGGCCTGGCCGCCGCCAAGACGTTCGCCACCGCCCTGGCCGACCAGGGCATCAAGGTCTCGGCCAAGGTCGGCCGCGGGGCCGCGCCGGCCGGGGCCGACGAGCTGGGGGCGGTGCAGTCCGCGACCATCGGAGACCAGGTCGAGTTCACCCTCGACCACAGCGACAACACCGCCGCCGAGGCGCTCGGCCGGCTGGTCGCGATCGAGCGCGGCGAGGGCGCCCGGTTCACCGACACCGGTCCGGCGGTGCTGGACGAACTGGCCGGGCACGACGTGCCGGTGGAGGGCAGCCGCCTGGCCGACGGCAGCGGGCTTTCCGCTCAGAGCAGAATCCCGGTCCGGACCCTGACCGCGGTGCTCGCCCTGGCCGCCGACGAGGAGTCGACCGGACTGCGCCCGGTGCTCACCGGCATGCCGATCGCAGGCGTCTCGGGCACCCTGGCCGAGCGCTTCGAGGGCAAGGCGGAGCGGGGGGCCACCGGGCTGGTCCGGGCGAAGACCGGCACCCTGAGCGGGGTCAGCTCGCTGGCCGGGGCCGTGGTCGACGCGGACGGCCGGCTCCTGGTGTTCGCCGTGATGGCCGACCAGGTGCCCTCCACGGTCGCCGCCCGCGAGGCCCTGGACGCGTTCGCCGCCGAGCTCGCGGAGTGCGGCTGCTAGGTCGGCTGCTAGGTCGGCTGCTAGGTCGGCTGCTAGGTCGGCTGCTAGGTCGGCTGCTAGGTCGGCTGCTAGGTCGGCTGCTAGGTCGGCTGCTAGGTCGGCACTGAGGTGGGCCGGGGTGCGGGATGCACGTACCGTTGATCCATGGCAGCGGATTCCCCGAGCACCCTGGCCCCCGAACCGGTCGACACGATGATCAACTGGGACCTGGCGGCCCGTACCGCCGCCCGGGTCGGGCGGTCCGGTCCGGACGTGACCACCGCCGAGGCCCAGCAGATCGTCGGCGAGCTGCGGCAGGCCGCGATCACCGCGCACCCGCACGTACAGGCGGTCACCGGCCTCACCACGAACCCCGGCGAGGGGGTCTACGTGGTCGACCGGCCGGGCTGGGCCAAGGCCAACATCACCGCCTTCCGCACCCTGCTGGCGCCGGTGATGGCCGAGCTGCAGCGCAAGAACGAGGAGCGCGGCAAACCGCTGCCGGGCACCCGGCAGACCGCGATCGGCGCCCGGGTCTCCGGGGCCGAGATCGGTGCCCTGCTCGGGGTGCTGTCCGGCCGGGTGCTGGGCCAGTACGACGCGTTCGCCACCCCCGGCCGGCTGCTGCTGATCGCCCCCACCATCGTCGCGGTCGAGCGTGACCTGGAGGTGGTCCCGGAGGACTTCCGGCTCTGGGTGTGCCTGCACGAGGAGACCCACCGGGTGCAGTTCACCGCCTCGGACTGGCTCACCGAGCACCTGCTGTCCGAGGTCCGGTCGCTGATCTCCGACCTGATGCTGGAGCCCGGCCAGGTGGCCGACCGGTTCGGCCAGGCGCTGCGCGGGCTGCCGGGCGTGATCCGGGGCGAGGGCGACGGGCAGTCGGTGCTCGACGCCGTGCAGACCCCGGAGCAGCGTCGCCAGCTGGCCCGCATCACCGCGGTGATGTCGCTGCTGGAGGGGCACGCCGACGTGGTCATGGACGACGTGGGCCCGCAGGTGGTGCCCACGGTCGCGACCATCCGCCAGCGCTTCACCCGGCGCCGGGCCGGTCGGGGCGCGGTCGACCAGATCCTGCGCCGGCTGCTCGGGCTGGACGCGAAGGCCCGGCAGTACGCCGACGGGGCCCGGTTCGTGCGCGGCGTGGTGGACCAGGTGGGCATGGAGGGCTTCAACGCGGTCTGGACGTCGCCGAACACGCTGCCCCAGCCGGAGGAGATCACCGACGCGAAGGCCTGGGTGCGACGGGTGCATGGATGACGCGCTCACCGTGGTCCACGTGGCCGTCCGGGACTGCCTGAGCGACCTCTTCGACAGCCGCCGGGCCCTGGTTCTGGTGGCCTGCAGCGGAGGCCCGGACTCGCTGACGCTGGCCGCGGTGCTGGCCGCCACCGCTCGCGCCCACGACCTGCGGGCCGGTGCGGTGGTGGTCGACCACGGCTGGTCGGCCGAGGCCTCGGCGGCCGGTGAGCGCGCCGCCGGGCAGTGCCGGGAGCTGGGGCTGGAGCCGGTCGAGCTGGTCGCGGTCCCGGGCCGGTCGACCGGGGCCTCGGGGGGGCCCGAGGCGGTGGCCCGGGCGGCGCGGTACACGGCGCTGGAAGAGGCGGCCCAACGCCTCGGAGCGGCCGCGGTGCTGCTCGGGCACACGCTCGACGACCAGGCCGAGACGGTGCTGCTGGGGCTGGGCCGGGGGTCGGGGGCCCGCAGCCTGGCCGGGATGCCTGCCCGCCGGGGCCGATTCCGTCGCCCCTTCCTGTCGGTACGGCGCAAGGTGGTGGCCGACGCCGGTGCGGCCCTGCAACTGCACCCCTGGCACGACCCGGCCAACGACGACCCGGCCTACACCCGGGTGCGGGTGCGCCGGCTGTCCGGTGAGCTGGAGAAGGCCCTGGGCGCGGGCACGGCCCAGGCCCTGGCCCGCAGTGCCCAGCTGCTGCGCGAAGACGCCGACGCCCTCGACGAGCTGGCCGCCGAGCTGCTCGGGCGTTCGCTCGTCGAGAACACCGGCCCGTGCGAGCTGTGGGTGTCACCGCTGCGCGAGGCCCTGCCCGCGATCCGGCGGCGGGCCCTGCTGGCCGCGGCGCAGCGGGCCGGCTGCCCAGGTGGCGCGCTCACCCACCGGCACGCCCTGGCCCTGGACAAGCTGGTGGCCGACGGGCGGGGGCAGGTCGCGCTGCCCGGGCGGGTCACGGCCGAGGTGATGCGTCCCTCACCCGGGCACGCGGGGGCCCGGGTCTGCCTGAAGCGCCGGATTGTGGCAGGCTGAGCTGCCGCCGGATCCGGCGCGCAGCCCCCGAACCGAACGCACCTGGGAGACTCGTGGACGCCTCCGACATGGGGTCTGACCTGGAAAAGGTCCTTCTCACCGAGGAGCAGATCCAGGCCCGTCTGGCCGAGCTGGCCGAGCAGATCGAGAAGGACTACGCCGGGCAGGAGGTGCTGCTGGTCGGTGTGCTCAAGGGCGCGATCATGGTGATGGCCGACCTGAGCCGCACCCTGCACCGCAGCTACGAGACCGACTGGATGGCCGTCTCCTCCTACGGCTCCGGCACCAAGTCCTCCGGGGTGGTGCGCATCCTGAAGGACCTGGACCGGGACATCAGCGGCCGGCACGTGCTGATCGTCGAGGACATCGTCGACTCCGGGCTGACCCTGTCCTGGCTGATCGCCAACCTGGGCTCGCGCGGCCCGGCCTCGGTCGAGGTCTGCACCCTGCTGCGCAAGCCCGACGCGATGAAGGTGGATCTCAAGGTCCGCTACGTCGGGTTCGACATACCCAACGAGTTCGTGGTCGGCTACGGCCTCGACTACGCCGAGAAGTACCGCAACCTCCGGGTTGTGGGCACCCTGGCGGAGCACGTGTACTCGAGCTGATCGAGAAGCCGGTCGAGAGGCTGGGCAAGAAGCTGTGAACTGCGGCTGGGCGGTGGGTGCGGCGGAACAGGGAGGCAATCTCCTCCGTTCCTCTCATTGCCGCCCACCGGGCGCCCCCGCTCCACTCGGGGGCCACCGCCGGCGCAGCGGCGACAAGCAGCAAGATGCGAACGGCCGTACCGGTTGACACAGGTGGGTCTGTGCGCATCGGTGTACCGTCGTCCTATTGAGCACGAGCAGGAGGGTCGGGGCCTTGGCGGCCCCAGGTGAACACACGGCATGGACGTCAAACGACTGACGCGGGGGCCGGCGATCTGGGTGATCGTCTTCGTGGTCCTGCTCATCATCGGGGCCCGCGTGTTCGCGCCCGACCAGTTCAAGAAGATCGAGACCTACCGGGCGATCGAGCTGATCGAGCAGAACAAGGTCGAGAGCGCCAAGCTGGTGGACGGCGACCAGCGGATCGAGCTGAAGCTGAAGCCCGGCAACGAGATCGAGGACTACGACCAGGTCGAGGCCAACTACATCTCGCAGCGCGGCGACGAGATGGTGCAGCTGCTGAAGGACAACCGTCCTTCCGAGGGCTACACCGACGAGGTGCCGCGCAGCTCCTGGTGGTCGAGCCTGCTGATCGGTGTCCTGCCGCTGATCCTGCTGCTGGCCGTGTTCTGGTTCCTGATGGGCCAGATGCAGGGCGGCGGCTCGCGGGTGATGAACTTCGGCAAGTCCCGCGCCCGGCTGGTCAGCAAGGACACCCCCAAGGTGACCTTCGCCGACGTGGCCGGTGCCGACGAGGCGGTCGAGGAACTCCACGAGATCAAGGAGTTCCTGTCCGAGCCGGCCAAGTTCCAGGCCGTCGGCGCCAAGATCCCCAAGGGTGTGCTGCTCTACGGCCAGCCCGGTACCGGTAAGACGCTGCTGGCCCGCGCCGTGGCCGGTGAGGCCGGGGTGCCGTTCTACTCGATCTCCGGTTCCGACTTCGTCGAGATGTTCGTCGGTGTCGGTGCCTCCCGGGTCCGCGACCTGTTCCAGCAGGCCAAGGAGAACGCGCCGGCGATCATCTTCGTCGACGAGATCGACGCGGTCGGCCGGCACCGTGGTGCGGGTCTGGGCGGCGGTCACGACGAGCGCGAGCAGACCCTCAACCAGCTGCTGGTCGAGATGGACGGCTTCGACGTCAAGACGAACGTCATCCTGATCGCGGCCACCAACCGGCCCGACATCCTCGACCCGGCGCTGCTGCGCCCGGGCCGGTTCGACCGGCAGATCGCGGTCGAGCCGCCGGACATGAAGGGCCGCACCAAGATCCTCACGGTGCACTCCAAGGGCAAGCCGATGGCGCCCGACGTGGACCTCGAGGGCGTGGCCCGCAAGACCCCCGGTTTCAGCGGTGCCGACCTGGCCAACGTGCTGAACGAGGCCGCCCTGCTGACCGCCCGCGCCAACGCCCGGGTGATCGACGACCGGGCCCTCGACGAGGCGATCGACCGGGTCATCGCCGGCCCGCAGAAGCGCACCCGGCTGATGAGCGACAAGGAACGCAAGATCACCGCGTACCACGAGGGTGGTCACGCGCTGGTGGCGGCGGCGATGAACAACACCGAGCCGGTCACCAAGGTCACGATCCTGCCCCGCGGCCGTGCCCTCGGCTACACGATGGTGCTACCGCAGGACGACAAGTACTCCACCACCCGCAACGAGATGCTCGACCAGCTCGCCTACGCGCTGGGCGGGCGGGTGGCCGAGGAGATCATCTTCCACGACCCGACGACCGGGGCCTCGAACGACATCGAGAAGGCCACCGGGATCGCCCGGTCGATGGTCACCACGCACGGCATGTCCGAGCGGGTGGGCGCGATCAAGCTGGGCCGGGGCAGCGGCGAGGTCTTCCTGGGCCGCGACATGGGTCACGAGCGGGACTACTCCGAAGAGGTCGCCGGGGTCGTCGACGACGAGGTCCGGCGGCTGATCGAGGCGGCGCACGACGAGGCCTGGGAGGCGCTGGTCGAGAACCGCGACATCCTGGACAACCTGGTGCTGGCGCTGCTCGAGAAGGAGACGCTGAACCGGGCCGAGCTGGCCGAGATCTTCGCCGGGGTGCGCAAGCGCCCGGTGCGGCCGGTGTGGCTCTCCAGCGAGCGTCGCGCGGTCTCCGACATCCCGCCGGTGCTGAGCCCGGCCGAGCGCCGGCTGGTGCAGAACGGCAGCAGCGCGGCCTCCGCCAACGGTGCCGCCCACGGTTCGGCCAACGGGGCAGCGAACGGCGCTGACTACGGCGACCTGAACTAAAGTTCGACCGATCGATTCCCCGCAGGTTCCAGTCCGCACTGGAACCTGCGGGGATTTTCATCTGAGCAGGCGTGGTGGTCCCACCGGGACGGGCCGCGCCGGGCAGACGCGGCACCCGGGGGAGCCACGGCCTGAGAAGACACTGGAGAACTGACGTGGTTCAAGAGCTGGACACACCCTCGGAAGCCGACGTGACGCGCGTCGACCAGCCCCGGATCGAGGCCGCGGTGCGGGAGATCCTGTTCGCCATCGGCGAGGACCCCGACCGCGACGGCCTGCAGAAGACCCCGGAGCGGGTGGCCCGGGCCTACGCGGAGATGTTCGCCGGCCTCACCCAGGACCCGGGCGACGTGCTCTCCACCACCTTCGACCTCGGGCACGAGGAGATGGTGATGGTCCGCGACATCGAGCTCTACTCCACCTGCGAGCACCACCTCGTGCCGTTCCACGGGGTCGCCCACGTCGGCTACATCCCCAGCGCCGACGGCCGGATCACCGGGCTGAGCAAGCTGGCCCGCCTGGTCGACGTCTACGCCAAGCGCCCCCAGGTGCAGGAGCGGCTGACCACGCAGATCGCCGACGCGCTGGTGGAGCACCTGAAGCCGCGCGGGGTGATCGTGGTGGTGGAGTGTGAGCACCTCTGCATGTCGATGCGTGGCGTGCGCAAGCCGGGCTCGCGTACCGTGACGTCCGCGGTGCGCGGCCAGCTGCGCGACCCCGCCACCCGGGCCGAGGCGATGAGCCTCATCGCCGGGCACATCCGCTGAACGTACGGGCGCCGCGCCCGTCGACGAGGAAGAAGCCGTGAGCCACACAGGGGGAACGCCCGACATCCAGCTCGGCCGGCCGGGCCGGACCCTGGTGATGGGCGTTCTCAACGTCACGCCCGACTCCTTCAGCGACGGCGGCCGCTGGCTGGACCCGGACGCGGCGGTCCGGCACGGCCTGCAACTGCGCGACGAGGGCGCCGATCTGGTGGACGTCGGCGGCGAGTCCACCCGGCCCGGTGCCGAGCGGGTCTCCGAGGAGGAGGAACTGCGCCGCACCGTCCCGGTGGTACGGCGGCTGGCGGCCGAGGGGCTGGCGGTGAGCATCGACACGATGCGCGCGTCCGTGGCCCGGGCCGCCCTGGAAGCCGGTGCGGTGCTGGTGAACGACGTCAGCGGGGGCCGGTGGGACACCGCGATGCCCCGGCTGGTGGCCGAGTCCGGCGCGCCGTTCGTGGCCATGCACTGGCGGGGCGTGCAGGCGCTCGGCCGGGCCGAGCACGACCTGGCCGCCCGCTACGACGACGTGGTGGCCGAGGTGGCCGCCGAACTGCTGCAGAGCCTGGACGCCCTGGTCGCCGCCGGGGTGGACCCGGCCCAGGTGATCCTCGACCCCGGGCTCGGTTTCTCCAAGAACGCCGAACACAACTGGGAGCTGGTGGCCGGGCTGGACGCCTTCGTCGGTCTCGGCCGGCCGATCCTGGTGGGGGCCTCGCGCAAGCGGTTCCTGGGCAGCCTGCTCGCCGGGCCGGACGCCGCCCCCGCCCCGGTGGAGGCCCGCGACGACGCCACAGCCGCGATCAGTACCCTGGCCGCCCGCGCCGGTGTCTGGTGCGTGCGGGTGCACGCGGTCCGGGCCAGCGTGGATGCGGTGCGGGTGGGGGCGACCGTGCGAGAGCACACGCGTGTGGGAAGGGCTGCGGGAAAACTGTGAGTGCGAGCGCGGGACTGGGTTTCGGCCCGATGACATCGGCCTCGGGGCGGTTGCTGGACCAGATCCGGCTCTTCGGGGTGACGGCGCGCGGCAACCACGGCGTGTTCGAGTTCGAGCGGCGCGAGGGGCAGGACTTCACCGTCGACGTGGTGCTGCACACCGACGTCAGCGCCGCTGCGGCCACCGACGACCTGAGCCGGACCGCCGACTACGGCGTCCTGGCCGGGACGGTCGCCGAGATCGTGAGGGGTGAGCCGGTCGACCTGATCGAGACCCTGGCCGAGCGGATCGCGCTGGCCTGCCTGGAGCCGGCCGGGGTGTTCGCCGCCGACGTGGCCGTGCACAAGCCGCAGGCCCCGATCACCGAGTCGTTCGCCGACGTGGTGGTGGCGGTGCGCCGTGAGCGCACGATCCTGCTGGAGCGGGCCCCCGGGCAGGCGGTGCCGGTGGTGCTGGCGCTGGGCACCAACCTCGGCGATCGGCTGATGATCCTGCGGGAGGCGGTGAAGGCGCTGCGCGCCACCGAGGGCCTGGAGGTAAGGGCGGTCTCACCGGTGATCCAGACCGAGCCGGTGGGCGGGCCCGAACAGCCCGACTACCTGAACGCGGTGGTGCTGGCCGAGACCACGCTGAGCGCCCACGACGTGCTGGCCGCGGCCAACCGGATCGAGACCGCGCAGGGCCGCGAGCGGCACGAGCGCTGGGGCCCGCGCACCCTGGACATCGACGTGATCAGCTATGCCGAGCTGCGCAGCTACGACGAGAAGCTGACCCTGCCGCACCCGCGGGCCCACGAGCGGGCGTTCGTGCTGGCGCCCTGGCACGCTGTCGATCCGGAGGCCACGCTGCTCACCGCGACCGGCCCGGAGAAGGTGGTCGACCTGCTGGAGCAGGCCCCCGACCGGCTGTCGCTGCGGCACCGGCCGGAACTGTCGCTGGAGCACTGGGCATGAAGGGCGCCCGGATCGGCACCACGCTGCTGATCGGCCTGGCCTCCACGGCGGTGTGCTGGGTGCTGCTGGACACCTGGACCGGGCAGGGGCACGCCGCCCCACCGCTGCCCTGGACCGCGGTGTTCGGCACGGTCGCGCTGGTGCTGGTGGTGATCGCCGCCGGTCTGCCGATGCGCCGCTGGCAGCGCACCGCCCCGGCCGACCGGTCCGGCGTGCGGCGCCCGATCGACCCGCTCGTGGCAGCCCGTACCGCGGTGCTGGCCAAAGCCGCGGCCTACGGCGGCGCGCTGATCCTGGGCTGGTACCTCAGCCAGGGGCTGGTGCTGCTGCCCGATCTGCTCGGTGACCGGCTCACCCGCTTCGTGGTCGCGCTGGTGGCCGCGGTGGCTGCCGCGGCGCTGAGTGTGGCCGGGTTCGTGGTGCAACGCTGGTGCCGGGTGCCTCCGGACGACGACGAGAAGCCTGATTCCTAGGCCGTCACCCTGAGACAGCGGTGACCGGTGTGACGGTCGGGACGCTATTGATCTTCAGGGCGACTTCACCAGTGGGAAAACCCCTGGGCGCTAGGTTGACTCAAACATCAGCCGAACGGGCATTCCTGCCGGTACGGCCTTCCTCACGCGCGCGCGTAACTACCCTGGGTACCCGATCGTTAACACCGTGATCGCTTAGCCCCAGGAGAGGTCTTGCTGCTCGCAGTCACGCCAGCGCTCGGAGCCGCGCCCGTGGCGTCCGACCCCCTGGACGTCGTCAACGCCTTCGTGCCCTGGGACTCGGTGCAGGACGCCCGGGCCTGGATGCCGCTCGGGGTGGCCGGGGTGATCGTCTGGAGCCTGTGGATCTACCGCTGGGTGCTCTCCCGCGCCTACCGGCCGGTCAGCAACCAGTACGTGACCACGACGTCCGTGGTGGTGCCGTCGTTCCGCGAGGACGTCGAGATCCTCCGGCGCTGCCTGGCCACCTGGCTGGCGCAGGGGCCGTCGGAGCTGATCGTGGTGCCCGACGTGGCCGACATCGAGTGCATCGAGCTGCTCAACCGGGTGAACGACCCGCGCCTGCGGGTACTGCCGTTCGAGCACCGGGGCAAGCGCTCCGCCCTGGGGGTCGGGATCCGCGCCGCCCGGGGCGAGGTGCTGGTTCTCGCCGACTCCGACACCGCCTGGGAGCCGGGCCTTCTCGCCGCCGTGCAGATGCCCTTCCAGGATCCGACGGTGGGGGCGGTGGCCACCCAGCAGAAGGTGTTCCGGCGCTGGTCCAGCCTCTGGCGGGTGATCGCCGACTGGATCATCGACCTGCGCTACTACGACTACGTGCCGGCGATGGGCCGGGCTGGCGGGGTGATCTGCGTGTCCGGCCGCACCGCGGCCTACCGCCGCTCGGCGGTGCTGCCGGTGCTGGAGAACCTGGAGCACGAGTTCTTCCTGGGCCGCCGCTGCGTGGCCGGTGACGACGGCCGGCTGACCTGGCTGGTGCTCGCCTCCGGCTACAAGACCGTGTTCCAGTCCAGCGCGCAGGCCCTTTCGATGTTCCCGGCCACGTTCAGTGCCTTCGTGAAGCAGCGGGTGCGCTGGAGCCGCAACTCCTACCGCTGCTACCTGACCGCGCTGTGGAAGGGCTGGCTGCGCGACGTGCCGTTCGTCTCCAAGATCACCGTGCTGCAGATCCTGCTCACCCCGGTGACCATGGGGATGGCCCTGACCTACCTGGTGCTCTCCCGGATGGCGCCGGGCTGGAACGGCGTGCTGCTGGCGCTGTGCTGGCTGATGGCCGGCCGCCTGGTGCGCAGTGTCTCGCACCTGCGCCGGCACCCGGCCGACATCGTCCTGCTGCCGGTGGTGACCCTGGTGGTCATCATGATCTCGCTGCCGATCAAGCTCTACGCGTTCGTCACGATGAACAAGCAGGGCTGGCTGACCCGGCACGCCGACCAGGTCGGCGGCGACGGGCAGGACAACGCCTCGCTCGGCGAGCGGCTCGACCGGGACGAGCGCGAGGTGGTCCTCGATGTCCGCTGACCTGCGCAGAACCACCCCCCGGCGGGTGATCTCGGTCCTCGCCGGGCTGGGCGTGGTGGCCGGAATGGTCACCGCAGTAGGGGTTTCCGGGGTCATTGCCCAGCCGCTCGCGGCCGATCCCAAGACCGAGCCCGCCCAGGCCTCGAAGGCGGCCCGGGTGGCCCCGCAGCGCCAGGCCGAACTGGTGGCCGACGAGGACCGGCGGGTCACCCGCGCCCTGCTGAAGCAGAAGCTGACCAAGCCGTACCGGGCCCAGCCCGACGGGCAGATGACGCTGGTGCTGACCGCCCGCCGTAAGCCCTACAGCTGGGACGACCTGCGGCAGTTGTCCGCCGAGAACCTGGTGCCGCAGGCCGACGGCTCGTTCCTGCTGCGTGAGCACATCCTGGTCGGCCCGGGGGCGACGCTGTCGATCAGCCCGCGCCGCCCGCTCAAGCTCCGGATGTCTTCCGGGCCGGAGGGTTTCACCTCGATCGTGACCGAGGGCGGGCGGATCCGGCTGAACGGTACCGCCACCGCACCGATCTCGATCTCCAGCTGGGACGAGACCCAGGGCAAGCCCGACCTGAAGCTTTCCGACGGCCGGGCCTACGTGCGGGCCAGCGGCCAGATGGTGGTGACCAACAGCAAGTTTGGCCGGCTCGGGTTCTGGAGCGGTCGCACCGGCGGGGTCGCCGTGGTCTCGGCCAGCACCCTGCCCACCACCGGCCTGACCGGCAGCGCGGCCACCGGCGTGACCGACGAGCCGGTGGCGAAGCGGGCGGCCAGCCACACCGACGTCCTGCCCGCGGGCAAGCTGCCGGCCACCCTGCTGGACGAGTCCGGCTCGTACGCCTCCTCGATCCGCGACTCCAGCATGACCGGGAACGCGTTCGGGCTGTTCATCTCCGGCTCCTCGGGCCCCCAGGTGAGCGACACGGTGATCAGCAAGAGCCTGGTCGACGGGCTGGTGCTGCACCGCAACGTGGACGCGGCCACGATCACCGGGGTCACCGTGCAGGAGTCGGCCCTGGACGGGGTGGTGATCAACCGCAACGTCGAGGGCACCGTGATGACCCGGCTGGACGTGCGCCGCAACGGCCGCGACGGCGTGGTGATCACCGGCAGCCCGCTGGCCGACGGGCCCTCACCCAGTGGCGCCTCCACCCGTCCGTTCGGCAACAACGTGTTGAGCACGAGCAAGAGCAGCGACAACGGGCGGATCGGGGTGCACGTGGCCGGCGGCGCCGCGCTCACCGTGCTGGGCAACACCGTCTCCGGCGGGCACTCGGGCATCGTGGTCTCCGACGCGGCCCAGGACGTGCAGCTGAACAGCAACACGGTGAAGGACTCGCTGGTCAACGGCATCCAGGTGCGCGACGACTCGACCGTCGAGCTCACCTCGAACAACGTGATCGGCGCGGCCACCGGGGTGCACGTGCGGGACGCGGTGGCGAAGCTGCGGGACAACTCCACCTCCGGCGTCACCCTGCACGCGTTCACCTTCGTCGGGGCGGTGGCCGGCAGCGTGGCCGACGGCAACCAGCTGCGCGGGTCGGGCACCTCGGCGATCGACACCGTGCGGGTCTCCGGCGATCAGCCCGAACTGCTCGGCACCGACGACTCCGGCTGGTCCCGGACGGTCACGAAAGACTCGCTCCTGGGCATTCTTCTGCATCCGCTCACGATGGTCTGGATCGGCGTGGGCGTGCTTCTGCTCTCGATGAGCCGTCCCCGGCGTGGCGGTACCCGTACCCCCTACCCGGCTGATCCACTGTTGGTCAGGGGTGGGCCGCGCAAGCCGATCGCGGGATCCCCCCAGGAACGGGAGAATCCGGTGCACACCAACGAGAACCCGCCCGAACCGGCCGGGCCGCAGCCACATCCGCGACCGGTGAGGACCACGCGGGTGAACGCGCCGGCCAAGGTCTCGCTGCCGACCCGGGCCACCCCGCAGGTGCGTCCGGCCGACGACCACGCCGCGCCCCGCCGTACGGTTCCCACCCTGCAGCCGCGTCGCAACCAGACCCGCCAGACCAACGGTTTCGGTGATCACCCGGGATACGCCGAGCCCGAGCCGCCGGTGGCCGCCGAGTGGCATCAGCCGGTCTCCCGGCCGCGTCGGCCCAACGAGGAGCAGCCCGGTGAGCTCACCCCGGCGGCCGGTCACACCATGATCGACCTGGCCATCGCCGAGTCTCGACAGAACCCCGAACCTCCGCGCCGACGTCGGGTGGTGGGCCGGTGATGGCGCCCACCAATCGTCCCCTGATGGCCGCGGCCGCCCTGGGCATGCTGGTCACCTTCGGAGCCGGCTGGGCGGTCGGCCAGGGCGACGACCAGGATCAGGCAACGCCCGACCAGACCGTCGCGGCCCCGGTCGTCACGGTCCAGCCCACCCCCACGCCGACCGACAGTGGTTCCGGCCAGGACGATTCCACCGAGTACGAGGAACTGGGTGAGGTCGGCGCCGCGGCGGCCGGAGCCCGGTTGCCCGCCCTCACCAAGTGGAAGAAGCCACCGGTGGCGGCCTTCAAGTGCCCCAAGCCCACGGTTCAGGTGGCTACCGCCGACGAACTGGAGCAGGCCCTGGAAGACGCGCGTCCCGGCGCCTCGATCCGGATCGCGGACGGCATCTACACCGGCGAGTTCAAGACCACCCGGGACGGTTCCGCCGCCAAGCCGATCTACCTGTGCGGCTCGCGGAACGCGGTGCTCGACGCCGGTGCGATCAAGGGTGGCTACGCGCTGCACTTCGACGGCGCGACCCACTGGCGCGTAGACGGTTTCACGGTGCGCAACGGCCAGAAGGGCGTGATGGTCGACGCCGGCCGGGGTATCGCCCTGCAGAACCTGCTGGTCGAGCGGATCGGTGACGAGGCGGTGCACCTGCGCACCGGTAGTTCCGGAAACGTGGTGCGGGGCCTGACCATCCGGGACACCGGCAATCGGAAGCCGAAATACGGCGAGGGCGTCTACATCGGTACCGCCGAGAGTAACTGGTGCGAATACACCGACTGCAAGCCCGATCCCAGCAACAACAACTTCATCCTGAACAACCGGATCTCCGACACCACCTCCGAGTCGGTCGACATCAAGGAGGGCACCTCGGGTGGGGTGCTCAACGGCAACACCTTCGACGGCTCGACGATGACCGAGGGCGACAGCTGGGTGGACGTGAAGGGCAACGGCTGGCTGATCTCGGGCAACACCGGGGTCGACTCACGGGCCGACGGCTACAAGGTGATCGAGATCCTGGACGGCTGGGGCTGGCGGAATTTGTTCAGCGCCAACAAGTCCACGGTGCGCGGTGACGGTTACGCGATCAACGTGACCAAGCGGCACAGTGGAAACGTGGTGCGCTGCAACAACACCGCGCGGAACGCCGGTGACGGTCTGACCACGATCAAGTGCAGTAAATAACCGAACTGAAGACGCTGGTGAGCCTTCGGTCTCTACGGAGGCTCACCAGCGTCTTCAGTTCGGTTTACTTGTCTACGTCGCCGACCACGAAGAAGGTCGACCCCAGGATCGCGACCAGGTCGGCCAACAGGGTCCCGGGCAGCAGTTCGGTGAGCACCTGGACGTTGCTGAACGAGGCGGAGCGCAGCTTCAGCCGCCAGGGCACCTTGTCGCCCTTGGAGACCAGGTAGTACCCGTTCAGGCCGAGCGGGTTCTCCGTCCAGCGGTAGACGTGCCCCTCCGGGACCCGCAGCACCTTGGGCAGTTTCACGTTGATCGGGCCGGGCGGCAGCGAGCGCAGCCGGTCCACGCAGGCCTCGGCCAGGTCGAGGCTGACGTGCACCTGCTCGAGCAGCACCTGGAACCGGGCCAGGCAGTCGCCCTCGGTGCGAGTGACCACCCGGCCCGGACCGCCCGGGGCGAACAGCTCGCCGTAGGCCAGGTAGGGCTCGTCGCGACGCAGGTCCAGGTCCAGCCCACTGGCCCGGGCGACCGGCCCGCTGACCCCGTAGGCCGCCGCGGTCTGCCGGTCCAGCACCCCGACCCCGCGGGTCCGGGCCTGCAGGATCTCGTTGCCGACGATCAGCCCTTCCAGCCGCGGCAGCCGGCGCCGTACGGCCGCCACCGCCTTCAGCACCCGGGTCAGCCAGCCGGCCGGCAGGTCCTCCTTCAGCCCGCCCACCCGGTTGAACATGTAGTGCATCCGGCCGCCGGAGATCTCCTCCATCACCGCCTGCAGCTCTTCCCGCTCGGTGAAGGAGTAGAAGACCGGGGTGATCGCGCCCAGCTCCAGCGGGTAGGAGCCGAGGAACATCAGGTGGTTCAGGATCCGGTTGAGCTCGGCCAGCAGGGTGCGGGCCCAGACCGCGCGCTCGGGCACCTCCATGCCCAGCAACTGCTCGGCGGCCAGCACCACGCCGAGCTCGTTGGCGAAGGCCGAGAGCCAGTCGTGCCGGTTGGCCAGCACGATGATCTGGCGGTAGTCGCGCACCTCGAACAGCTTCTCGGCGCCGCGGTGCATGTAGCCGACGATCGGCTCGGCGCTGACCACCCGCTCGCCGTCCAGGACGATCCGCAGCCGGAGCACGCCGTGGGTGGCCGGGTGCTGGGGGCCGATGTTGAGCACCATGTCGGAGGCGGCCAGGCCCTCGGAGCCGAGGGCCACGGTCAGGGCACGAGGGCTTGCCGGCTCCGTCACGGGCCTGAGTCTGTCACGCGCGTCGCACGGGGGCGGGGGATTCGGGCACCCGGCGAATCGGTGCATCACCGCCCAGAGGTGACCTATAGGAGCGGCGGGACCGGTGTGACATCCTGCGGGCTATGGGCGGGACTCTGGGCGACGTTTTCGATGCGGACGGTGTCACCTGGACGCCGATATCGCCAGGGCTGGCCAAAGTCAGACGGCTCATCACGACCCTGCTGAACCTGCTGGGCGCGGCCGCCTTCGCGGCGCTGGCGGTGTTCTTCACCCCCTGGCTCTGGATCGGCGTCGTGGTTCTGCTGCTCACCTGGGTCTGGGAGTGGTGGCTGATCGGCCGTCAGGTCCGGGCCTGGGGTTATGCCGAACGGGCCGACGACCTGCTGATCCGGCACGGCGTGATGTTCCGGGTCCTGGTGGTGGTGCCCTACGGGCGGATGCAGTTCGTCGACGTGGAGGCCGGCCCGATCGATCGGATGTTCGATGTGGCGCACGTCCAGCTGCACACCGCCTCGGCCGGTACCGATGCCCGGATCCCCGGCCTGAACGCGGCCGAGGCGGCCCGCCTGCGCGACCGGCTCGCCTCGCGCGGCGCGGCCCGGCCGGCGGGGCTGTTACCCAGCCTCCCCGTCAG
>NZ_JAJSOH010000030.1 GCF_021277265.1 Kineosporia rhizophila | reverse complement strand
GCCTGCCCCTGCCCGCCACGCTGGTCTTCGAGCACCCGACGGTCAGCGACCTGGCCACCGCTGTGGCCACCGCCCTGGCCCTGTCACCGCAGCTCGGCGTGCACGCCATGGCCGCGGCCCAGGGACCGGCCCAGCGGGCGCAACAGGACCCGGTGGGTCAGCTGTACCTGAAGGCGATCGCCGCCGGGCAGACCGAGACCGCGCACGCCTTCGCACTCACCGGCGCCGACCTGCGTCCCAAGTTCCACAAGCCGGAAGAACTGCCGGCGCTGCCCCCGGTGGTGCGGATCTCGGCCGGCGACGGCGGGCCGCACCTGATCTGCGTGGTGCCGCCGGTGCCGCTGCCGCTCACCGGCCCGGACGTGTACCTGCGCTTCGCCGCCGAGTTCACCGGCACGCGCCGGGTCTCGGCGATCGCCGCGCCGGGCTTCGGCCCGGGAGAGGATCTGCCGGGCACCAACGAGGTCATGATCTCGGTGATGGCCGACGCGATCGTGGCGCACGTGGGCCAGGAACCCTTCGCCCTGGCCGGTTCCTCCTCCGGCGGGGTCCTGGCCTACGAGATCGCGCAGGAACTGGAACGACGCGGCACCCCGGCCGCCGGGGTGGCCCTGCTCGACACCTACCGGATGAACGACTCGACGATCAAACGCTGGGACACCGAGCTGTCCTCGCGCTCGTTCACCGGAATCGACACCGGCACCATCGGTTTCGAGGAGATCACCGCCTTCGCCTGGATCTGCAGCCGGCTCCTGATCGACTGGGGCCCGGGCGACCTGGACACCCCGGTGCTGCTGCTGCGGGCCACCGTTCCCCTGGCCGAGGGCGAGGAGGGGATGCAGTGGCAGACCGACCTGCCGCAGATGTCCGCCGTCGTCGACGTGCCCGGTGACCACTTCTCGATCCTGGAGAACGAGGACGTCCCGTTCGTCGCGCAGACCGTGCACCGCTGGCTCACCGACATCGAGCACCCCGCCGAAGGAGAATGAGACCCTCATGAGCGCCACCCTTTACGGACCGGACTCGGCGCAGACCCTGGGCGAGGTGGAACGCGACGCCACCGCGGTGGCCGCCCAACTGCAGGGCCTGGGCGTCACCCGGGGCACCCGGGTGCTCTACCGGGCGGAGAACTCACCCGCCTACGTCACTGTGCTCCTGGCCCTGATGCACGCCGGTGCCTCGATCGTGCTGGCCGATCACCTGGAGAACACCGACGGCACCGTCCGCATCTACCACCGGGCGGCCTGCCGGCTGCTGGTCACCGACGAGGGCGCCGTCCCCGAAGGTCTGCCCGTGGCCCGGATCGGTGACCTGGTCGCGGGCATCAGCCAGGACGACGAGGGCGACTTCGACCTGCAGCCCTGGGCGAAGATGCCCGACGGCCTGATCATGTGGTCGTCGGGCTCCACCGGCGAGCCCAAGGGGATCGTCAAGAGCGGCGGCAAGTTCCTCGAGAACCTGCTGCGCAACGCCGATCTGGTCGGGCACGTCGCCGACGACGTGCTGCTGCCGCTGCTGCCGTTCTCCCACCAGTACGGCCTGTCCATGGTGATGATCGCCTGGCTGCGGCGCTGTTCGCTGGTGGTGGCTCCGTACCGGCGGCTGGACGTGGTGCTGCGGATGGCCTCGCGTACCGGCGTCACCGTCATCGATGCCACCCCGCCCACCTACCGCAGCATCCGCAACATCGTGACCCGGCGCGCCGATCCGATGGCAGACCTGCGAACCGTACGGATGTTCTGCTCCGGCGCCGCACCGCTGGACCCGGCCCTTTCGGACAGCTACCGGGACTTCGCCGGGCACCCGCTGCTGGACAGCTACGGCAGCACCGAACTGGGCAACGTCTGCTTCGCCACCAGCCAGAACCCGGTGGGCACGGGCCAGGTGGTCCGCGGTCTGGGGGTGCGGATCGTCGACGACGCCGGAGCTTTCCTGTCGGCTGACGAGGTGGGGGAGATCGAGGTGCACTCACCCGACATGATGGAGGGCTTCCTGGCCGACGACGGGTCGGTGGACGTGGTGGAGCGCGGCTGGCAGAGCACCGGTGACCTGGGCTATCTGGACTCCGGCGGCAACCTGTTCGTGCTGGGCCGCAAGCTGGCGGTCAACCGGATGGGCTACACCATCTACCCGGAGATCCTGGAGAACAAGGTGGCCCGGGGCGGGTGCTCGGTCAAGGTCATCGCCGTGCCCGACCAGCGGCGGGGCGCCTCCCTGGTCTTCTACGTGGAGGACGAGCAGGGCCGCGACCGGCAGTACTGGCGGGAGCGGCTGAACGAGCTGCTGCCGCCCTACGAGCAGCCCAACCGGGTGGTGGTGCTGGACCGGCTGCCGCTGAACCACAACGGCAAGCCGGACCGCAAGCAGCTGACCGGTCTCGCAGAGGCCGAGATGGCCTCCCAGTAGGCGCGGTTCAGGAGTAGGGCAGGGTGACCGGGGCGATGTCGTCGTAGACGTCCCCCGGTCCCGGGTTGTCACGGTGGCTGCTGCCGCCCAGATGTCGCACCACGGCCCAGACCGCGTTCAGGCCGGTGGTGACGGCGCCCTCGGAGCAGCCGCTGAACCAGGAGACGTCGTCGCCGGCCAGGAACAGCCCGTTGCGGGCACTGCGGAACTGACCGAAGAGGCGGTGCTGGTAGCGGTAGTGGCCGGGCAGGTTGGCCCGGAAGGCGCCGAGGAAGTTCGGTTCGTCCTCCCAGGTGATGCCGACCGGCTCACCGATGATCCGGGCCCGGATCTCGACCTCGGGATGGATCCGGGCGATCCGGCGCAGCAGCAGGTCGGTGCGCTCGGCCAGGGACAGCGGCCCGAGCTTGAGCGAGTCGTCGTTCCACACGTACGACAGGCAGATGATGCCCGGGCAGTCCGGTCCGTCGTCCAGCAGATACATGCTGCGGGGGAGCCGGTCGGTGAGGGTCATGCCCAGACGCGGGCCCTGGGCGTCCTTCCAGAACGGCCGGTCGGTGGCGACGAAGACCTTGGAAGCGCCCATGTAATGCGTGCGTTCGATCGCCGTCCACACCTCGGTGGGCAGCAGCGACTCCTCCACGTCGATCCGCGTGGCCAGGAGCCGGACCTGGGGGGTGACGACCGCGGCCGGGTAGTCACGGTGCCCGTCCGCAGTGCTGATCCGCAGACCCTCGCCGCAGCGGGTGATGCTGGTGACCGCGGGGGCCGGCCCGTGCGGGTGCAGCGTGGCCAGTGAGGTTCCGGCGGGCCAGAAAATGCTGTCAGAAGCGTGCTTCCACAGGCCGTCGGGCAGGGACTGAGCGCCACCGACAATTCTCTGCTGGTCGTGTTCGGCGCCGGTCAGGACGACCCGCAGGATCTCCAGGATCGAGTTGGGGAAGTCGGTGTCCCAGCCGCCCGCCCCGAAGCCCACCTGGCCGAAGATCTCCCGGTGCCGGAACGAGGCGAAAGCCTTGGACCGGCTGATGAAACCGTAGAAGGACTGGTCGTCCAGCTCGGCCACCAGCCGGTTCCACACGGTCTTCAGAGCGGCCACGTCGCGGCCGCGCAGCGCGGCCTCGATCAGCTCCGGTTCGGCGCCGTCGGCGATCGTCCGCTGCCAGGCCTCGCCCACCTCCCGGTACACCGGGGGCAGGTCGTCGGCCGAACTTACCTGGTGGGTGCGGCCGTTCAGGTCGATGAACGTGGTCCCGGCGGCGGGACTGAGTGGATTGGGGAACGCCTCGGTGCGCAGGCCCAGCCGGTTCACATAGTGAAAGAGCGTGGTGGCGGCCGGGGCGAAGCGCATCGCGCCCAGGTCGGCCACGGTGTCAAGCCCGTCCGCGAAGCGCACCGAGCGCATCCGACCGCCCAGCCGTTCCGCCTCGTAGACCACCGGTTTCAGACCCAGGCGCATCAGCTCGTAGGCCGTGACCAGCCCGCAGATCCCACCGCCGACCACCGCGACCTCGGTGCCGTGCCGTTCGACCGGGAGCCGGCCGAGCCCGGAGGGATGTCTGAGCCAGTCGTCGTAGGCGAAGGGGAAGTCCGGACCGAACATCGTCAGCGGCGCCAGGCCGGCAGTCATTTCCGAGGCCCCTCATCAGCCGTGCCCGAAGAGATCTGGCCGGAAAGCCTAACCGCTGCCGTACCACTCACCCAGGTCGGCGGTTGAACAGTTTCCCTAGTCTGTCCCGAGGACGTCGTCGGCCGTGACCACCACCACACTGACGCCCTTGCGCAGGAAAGCTTTCTGGGCTTCGTCCCGTAGGTCACCGGGGGTCGTCACCCGCACGGCGTGGGCACCGAAGCCTGCCGCGACGGCGACCAGGTCGAACGCCGTGACCTCGGTGCCGGTGCGCGCAACACCGGCCCGGTCGAAGGAGTCACGGATCTCGCCGTACCCACGGTTGTCCCACACCACGAGCAGGAGTTGCCGTCCCGCGTCCACGGCGGTAGCCAGTTCCGGCAGGGTGAACAGCAGCCCGCCGTCGCCGCAGACAGCCAGCGTGGGCCGGCCGGGCGCTGCGATCCCGGCCCCCACGGCCATCGGAAGGGCCGGGCCCAGCGTGCCCAGGCCGTAGGGGGCCAGCCAGGTGGCCGAACGGGTTCTGGGCACGTACTGGTGCGCGGTGTAGGCGAGCTGGGTCGAGTCGAGGGTCGTGATCAGGTCCGGCGGGCACACCGACCACAGGGCGTCCAGCCAGGGCCTGTGCCGCCTGGAGTCGGAGGTCCACTCGATCCGGCTGCGGGCGCGCTCGGCCCGCTGTGCCCCCGCCCACCGGGGCTCGACGCCAACCGGTTCCGGCAGCACGCCCAGCAGGGCTGAGAGAAAGGTTCCTACGTCGGCGCACACGCCGATCCGCGGGCGGTGCGCCGACAACTGAGCCGGATCGACGTCCACCATCACCAGATCGCGGGCCGTCGGCAGGGGGATCCCGGTGTAGATGACGTCCGTCTCGGAGAACTCGGTCCCCAGCGCGAGCACCACATCCGCCTCGGTCACCAGGTCGCGGGCGCCCGAGAACGGCAGCAGGGTGCCCACCGCCAGAGGGTGCGACGCATCGATCACCCCTGACCCGTTCCCGGTGGTCAGAACGGGTGCGTCGAGGCGCTCGGCGAGTCGTTGCACCTCGGGTGCGGCGCTTCGGGAACCGCCTCCGGCGATGATCACCGGACGCTCGGCGCGGGCCACCAGAGCGCGGACCGCGTCGATCGAGGACGGCTCGAGGCTGGGTCGGTCTGCGGCGGGGGCCCTGGTCCAGGGGCCGGGGACCTGGGCGTCGAGGACGTCGATCGGGATGTGCAGGCAGGCCGGGCGGGGACGGCCGGTGGTCAGAACGCCCCAGGCCTCGGCCAGCAGTTCGGGAAAGGCCTCCGGGCTGCTGACCACCTTCGACCAGCCGATCGCCCCGGCGGCGGCAGCGGCCTGGTCGGGGATGTCGTGCAGCGTGCCCCGGGCCTTCCCGGCCAGGTCGCTGCGGGTGGAGGCGGCCAGGATCAGGATTGGTACGGAGTCGTGCCAGGCCTGTGCGGCCGGGGTGAGCAGGTTCAGCAGACCCGGCCCGGTGACCACTGCACAGACCCCCACCCGCCCACTGACTCGCGCATAGGCGTCCGCCATGAATCCACAGCCCTGCTCGTGTCGGGCCACGTGCGTGCGCAGTCCGGCCGAACCGAACCCCCGGTACAACTCCACCGTGTGCACCCCGGGGATGCCGAAGACGTCCTCGATGCCGTACTGGCTCAGCAGGTGGGCGGCAGCCTCGCCGAACCACATCACGCACTCCTCGTCCGACGCCGGTCTCACCCGGGGCCCGTCACCCGGGCGGGCGACGAGCGTAGCCGGGTACGTCAACGACCGGCAGGCAGCAGTTGAACACCCAAGTGCAGGCGAGTGATCCAGGTCACGGACGGCGCTTCTGGCGTTGATCAGGTTTTCGTGGGGTCGGCGGGCAGATCAGCGGCACGACCGAAGGCGCCCACCAACAACGGACGTTGGTGGGCGCCTTGGGGCAGGCCTTCGTTCAGGCCGTGGGGGTCGGGGGAGTTTCAGGGGGTGGCTGATGGCGGTTCCTCCAGGGCCTGGACGATCCGCACGATGCGGGCGGCGCGGCCGGCCGGTGTGGAAGCCGTGATCACGGCATGAATATGGCTGTACCGGTCAGCTTTGGACAGGGCGGCGAACCTGGTCTGCGCTGCAGGGGAGCCTGCAAGGGCCTGGCTGAGGTCGGGCGGTGTCTCAGCTCGGGCCTGTCCGGCATAGGCGCGGGCCCAACGGCCGTCTGTCTTGGCCCGGTCGATCTCGGCCGTACCCCGTGCTCGCATGCGCCCCTGCTTGATCAGGGCCTCGACCAGGCCGATGTTGCGCTGGGACCAGAGCGAGCCCGGCCTGCGGGGCGTAAAGTGCTGCTGGAAGGTGCGGTCGTCGATGGCGTTGCGTCGTCCGTCGATCCAGCCGCTGCACAGCGCCTCGAGCAGAGCCTCCGAATAGGTCAGGGACGTCGGGTCGGTGACACCCTTCTTGGCCAGCACCAGTTTCACGCCGTTGGACGAGGCCTCGTTCGCATCCAGCCAGGCCCGCCAGGCGGCCGTGTCGGGCACGGTCAGGCGATCGTCGGTGTGTTCGTCGTCCATGCGGACCAGGTTGTCAGGGCATGCGGTCAGCTGGTGACCTCTTTCGCCAACTTCGGACCCCGGCCGGTGAAAGCGGTGGTCCGGACGACCCCGAAGCAGTTCCGAACCAAACCGGGTCTCGCTGCATCTCATCTGGGGACAGCAACTACAAGCCGCCTGGCGGCCTGATCGACTCGAGGAAGTTCCGATGCGTAAGAACAAGCCGGCCGTCTCCGTCCCTGTTGCCGCCGCCCTGGGCCTTGCCCTGACTGCCGCGGTCATCGGCACGGCCGGTCCAGCCAACGCCGGCGCCTCCAGCCCCACCACCGACGTGAGCAGCGCGGCCCGGGCCAGCCACTTCCAGGAGGCACGTGCGCACTGGAAGGCCGGTGCTGAGGGCCCCAACGCGACCCGCTACGACGCGTTCAACGCTGCCCGCAAGGAGCTGGCGGCCGCCAAGGGGGACCACTACTGGCACGAAGAGGACAACCTGGTCGCGCTCACCAAGATCCCAGGTACCCAGGTGACGCCCAAGCAGCGGGCCACCGTGGTGCGCCTCACCAGAGAGCTCAACGGCTTCTTCCACACCCCGGGCCTGTACTCGATCAAGCCCGGCAACCCGTTGAAGATCGCCCGGGCCGACTGGATCAAGAGCCAGCAGGTCGCCTCGGCCGAGCAGAAGGTCTGGATCGCCGGCGCGATCGACGAGCTGCACTCCTACAAGAAGCGTTACGCCAAGCAGCGGAACCTGCTGAGCGAACTCCTGGAGATCCCGAACACCGGCACCACCGCCGAAGAGCGGGCGATCGCGCGTCGTAACAGCCGCGCCCTGAACGACTTCTTCGAGGTCTCCGCCTAGGGGAGTCCTGCCAGACACGCACCGGCATGAGCGACGTACAGACCTCAAGAGCAGGCTGTCCACCTGCCGATGTCTGAACAGGTCAGGCGTCCTTGGAGGTACCCATGCCGGTGAGCCCACGCGCGGTCTCTGCGCTCGTCGGCGGGTTCCTCCTGGTCGCCGTGTTCGTCCTGTTCTGGGTCCTCTGGCCGTCGAGGGCCTCCTCCGGGCCGCCCGACGACCGGGCCATCACGATGCCGTCCACGTTCATGGAGCTTGACGTCTCGCCCTACAACACCGGAGACGACCCCGAGAGCGTGGCGACGCTGCGGGAGGACGTGGGTGGGGCTCAGCTCGCGTTCGCCATGTACGGCAAAGCGGGCGGAACCACGGTCTCCGTCACGGCGACACGAACGGATCTCACCGGCAGGGTGGATCTTCGGATGCTCAACGACAATGGTCAGAGATACAGCAATTCCTACTGCAGCAGCAACCTTTCACTGCGCACGGCGGACCAGGGCCCAGATGGCGAAGGCTCTCCCTACCCCGGCGGGCTCATCTGCTGGCGTACCTCCGACCGGCTCAGCGTCTCGGCTTTCGCCCTGATCAAGCCCCCGGCCGAGGAGGAGCTGGCGCGGGCGGTGGACTTGTTCTGGGAGTCTCTGCGCTGAGCTGCGGCCCTGCGCAGAAAGTGCTGGTGAGGTTCACGGCCGGTCGGCGAAGAGGTCCGCGAGGCTGACGCCGGCGAGCGTGGTCAACTGCTGGTCGGCGGCGGACAGGTCGTGACCGATGGTCGTCGGACCCGGCACGGCGATGCACCGCACCCCTGCCGCCTGGGCCGCGGTCACGCCCGTCAGGGAGTCTTCGACCGCCACCGCCTGCCGAGCGTCGACGTGCAGCCGGGAGAGTGCGACCAGGTACAGGTCCGGAGCAGGTTTGCCGGCCCGGGCGTCTTCCCGGCACACCACCGCGGCCAGGCCCGGCAGGACGCCGGCCCGGTTCAGGTGGCCGAGGACCCAGTCGCGACTCGCGCCGGAGGCTACGGCCACCGGCACTCTGGCGGCACTCGCCTCGGCCAGCAGTTCCCGCACGCCGGGCAGGACCGGCAGTTCGGCGCTCGCCGCGCGCAGACGCCGCCGCACGTTGGTGGCGAACGCCAGGGGATCGACGGTGCCCGCGCCCAGCAGAGCCGCCACCCGCTGCGGGGTCAGGGACGGTACCCCGACGGCGGCGGCGAACGCGGCCTCGTCGAAGATCAGCCCCGTCTCGGCGCATTCGGCGCGCCAGGCGGCAATCACGGCGGACTCGGTGTCCATGATGACGCCGTCGAAATCGAGAATAACGGCCCGTTTTCCCATGATTCGTAATATAAATGGCTGAGGGGTGAGCCGTGTGCCATGGGGGGACACACATGGTGCGCAGTTCGCCGGTTCGTCGGATCAAGGAGGATGGATGGACATCGGCCTGGTTGGTTTGGGACGGATGGGCGGCGGTCTGGCGCAGCACTGGCTGCGAGCCGGACACCGCGTGGTGGGGTACGACCTGAGCTCGGCGACGGTCGATGTGCTCGCGGCGGAGGGGCTGGAGGCCGCCGTCGATCTTCCGGACCTGCTGGCCCGTCTCGGTTCCGGACCGCGGCTGGTCTGGATGATGCTTCCCGCCGGTGAGCCTACCCGGGCAGTGTCACAGGCACTGGAAGGTGCCCTGGCGCCTGGTGACATCCTCATCGACGGAGGGAACACCAACTTCCACGAGACGGTCGACAGGGCGGCCAGGTGCGCCGAACGCGGCTTGCGCTTCCTTGATGTCGGGACGTCTTCGGGTCTGCTCGGCAAGGACCTGGGCTACTGCCTGATGGTGGGCGGGGACAGGATGCTCGCCGAGGAACTGATGCCGGTGCTGCAGCAGGCAGCACCGGACGGAGGCTGTAAGTACGTGGGCGGCTCCGGGGCCGGCCACTACGTGAAGATGGTTCACAACGGCATCGAGTACGGGCTGTTGGAAGCCTACGCCGAAGGATTCGAGATTCTGCGGGCCAGCGACTACGACCTGGACCTGGCGCAGATCGCGGAGCTGTGGCGGCACAACAGCCTGGTCACCTCCCGGCTGCTGGACCTGCTCAGCGCCAAGCTCAGCGCCGACCCGCACCTGTCGAAGTTCGGTGACTACGTGGAAGATCTGGGCACCGGCCGCTGGACGGTGCTGGAGGCGATCGCCCGTGACGTACCGGCGCCGGCGATCACTGCTGCCCTGCTCACCCGCATCCGGTCCCGGCAGGAAACCTCTTTCGGTGGTCAGGTGCTCTCGGCCCTGCGCGAGGAGTTCGGAGGGCATGTCGTCAATCGCCCTGGTGGGCCGCTGAACTGAGTCCGGCTGTGCGACGGGGGGCGCGGCTGCGGGCCGGCGACCGGGTGGCCGTGGTCGCGACCAGCGGCCCGGTCTCGCCCGAGCAACTTGCCGGCGGTTGCGCCCGGCTGAGCTCAGCCGGACTGAAAGTTGTCCTGGGCCAGCATGTGCTGGCCCGGGACGGCCTGTACGCCGGCAGTGATGAGCAGCGTGCGGCGGACCTGACCGAGGCCTGGTGCGACGACGGGGTAGGCGCAGTGCTGTGCGCTCGTGGCGGTTACGGGGCGCTACGCCTGCTGGATCACCTGGATCCGGCGGTTTTCGCTGCCGCGCAACCGAAGCCGTTGATCGGCTACAGCGATGTCACGGTGCTGCACCGTTGGCTCGCCCGGCACGCGGACGTCGCCACTCTCTACGGGCCGATGGTGGCCGGTCAGGCGCTGGCCACCGACACGCACGGCGCTGAGTGGGGAGATCACCTGATCCGGACGCTGATGAGCCCGGAACAGACGGTGCGGCTGCACAGCCCCGCAGCGCGCGTCCTGGTGCCCGGGCAGGCCGTCGGACCGGTGATCGGAGGCAACCTCAACCTGCTGGCAGCGCTGCTGGGCAGCCCCGAGGCCGGGTCGGCCCGCGGTTGCATCGTTGTGCTGGAGGACATCAACAAGGAACCGCACCGTCTCGACCGTCTGCTGACCCAGCTCCTGCGGGCCGGGTGGTTCGACGCAGCGGCCGGCGTGGTGGTGGGGGAGTGGGTCAACTGCGGGCCGGATCCCGACGCGATCCTGCTCGAACGGCTCGGCCCTCTGGGAGTGCCCATCCTGTCCGGCTTCGACGTCGGGCACGGTCCGCGACAGCTCACCGTGCCGCTGGGCCCCTCGGCCGTACTCGACACCGCCGACCGCTCACTTCACTACTCCCAGCCTGCGCTGGGCTGAAGCCGTAGCAACGACTATCGGCTCGCGCACCACGTTCATGGCGCGTCCAGAGCGGCGACAGCCCGTTCGAGTGCCTGCCCGAGAGCGTCCGCCTCGGCATCGTTCACCAGCCCACGATCCCACTCCAGCCGCAGCACGAACCGACTGCCGATCGGCTTCACCTCGAGCGTCACCGCGAACTTCGGTGTTGCGGCGGGCAGATCGACAATCCTGCATTCGGCGCCCGGCAGCGTCAGAACGTTTTCCTCGTCAGCGCTGAAGTAGAAGCTCGGGAAGGCGGCAGGCACCGGACGTTCACGGCGAAGCGCAGGGATCACCGCAGCGAGCGGCGCCAGCACCGGCCTGGAGAGAACCTCGGCGGCGCGGGCCGACGCCTCGCGCAGGAACTCGCCCACCGCCCGGCCTCGCACACTCGCTCCGACCACCAGCCGCGTGTCCACCATGTAGCCGGCCACGTTCCACTCCCTCGCCGCGCGGGCACGCCCGTCGGCGCAGCCGACGACGAACCGCGGCAGATCCAGTGCGCTGGCAAGCGCGTACTCGTACGCCGCGAGAAGCTCGACGAACGGGGAGGTTCCGTGCGCGATCGCGGCGGCTCGCACAGCGCTCGAAAGGTGCTCGGACAGAACAGTTCGGCTGTGGCCGGCGGAGCCTGGTCCGCCCTCACGCGACCAGGTCAGTGACGTGCCTGCCGGGAAGTCCGCCAGCAGCCGGCTCACCGTCACCTCGGTCTCGCTGCGTAGTCCGGGGGAGGCTGCGTGCTCGATGGCCCGTACGTTGGCGTCGCAGATCGTTCCTTCGGCCCTGGCCAGGGGACGGCCGGGCTCGGCGTAGACGCGGCCCAGATCGGCGAGGAAGAGCCGCAGCGACCAGCCGTCGACGACGGCGTGGTGCCAGACGAACGTGAGCAGACCGCGGCCCGGCGCGAACGGCGCCCACTGGGCCCGCATCAACGGCCCGTCAGCCAGGTCGATCGGAGTCCGGGCGAGCTCGGCGGCGAGCCGGAGCGCGGCGGCCCGGTCGCCCGGACGGATGACCTCCAAGAAAGGCTGGTGGGCGAGCAGTTGCATGGTGACGGACTCACCGTCGTCGCGAATCACCGCAGTGAAGGCCGGATGTGCTGCCGCTGCTGCGGCCACGGTCGCACGCAGGCGCTCCTCGTCCACGCCGGGCTCGTGCGGGCCCTCGGTGACGACGGCCCAGGATATTTCCACGCAGTACGACTCCACGTAGCGGGCAGAGTCCGGGTCGAGCTGGTCGTGCATCCAGATCCCCAGTTGCGCCGGCGTGAGAGGGCCACTCAACCGTCCCTCGTGCCGATGGTCGATCCCGGTGGGCGCAGAAGGTTTCAGCGAGTCCGCGAGCTCACCCAGCGTGGTGGCGGCCAGGATCTCGAACGGCGTCAGCTCCTGGGCGCCGTAGGTACGCAAGGCAACGGCCATGCGCACCGCCGAGAGAGATGTGCCACCGGACTCCAGAAAGCTCCAGTCCGGGGACGGCGGGGATCCGGTTGCTTCCCTCACCGCCTCTCGCACCAGGCTCCATGACTCGTCCGTCCTGATACTCGCCGACGCGGAGGTCGGGGCTGGGAGCCGGGCCAGCGCCGCACGGTCGATCTTGCCGTTCGCGGTCTGCGGAAGATCTTCAAGCGTAAGGACGATGGTGGGGACCGCCGCCGGCGGCAGCGTTCCCAGGAGTGCCCGCCGTAGTTCCTGCGCGTCGATCGATCCGCCTGGCTCCGGCACGATGTAGGCGGCCAGGACCGAGTTCTCCCGTAGGTCGGCGACGACCTCGCGCACCGGTGCGCTCGCCCGGATCGCCGCCTCGACCTCCCCGGCCTCGATGCGGGAACCGCGAATCTTCAGCTGCCCGTCGCGGCGGCCCTCGAACAGCAGGTTGCCGTCGGGCAGGAACCGGACCAGATCACCGGTCCGGTAGGCCCGCTCGCCCTCGACGTCGGCCAGGAACCGGCCGGCGGGGTCGCCGTCGAGGTAGCCCCGTCCGACGTTCGCCCCCGCCACCACGAGTTCACCGGCTCCGGACGTGTGCAGCCGGCCCTGCTCGTCCTGGACGTAGAGGGTGTTGCCGGGGACAGCGGTGCCGATGGGGGTGCGGGCGGCGCGCTCGCCCCCGGCTGGGGGCACCGGGTACAGGGTGCAGTAGATCGTCGCCTCCGCCGGGCCGTACGCGTTCACGACCCGCAGGCCGGTGCGTTCGGCCTGCAGGTCCTGGAGCAGCCCGAGCGGGATCGGTTCGACGCCCACGAGCAGCCGGGACAGCTGCGAGCATCGTGTCGGATCGGCTGCCAGGTACTCGCGTAGCCCCTGCAGCAGCCCTGGCGGCGCGTAGACGCTGTGGACGTCCGCGGCGTCCAGGAACGCGCCGAACCGCTCGGCGTCCAGTCGTGCGCCGGCCGGGACGACCGCCACGGTGCCGCCGCTCAGCAGTGGTGACCAGCATTCCCACAGCGACACGTCGAAGGTGGGACTGGCCCACCAGGAGCCGGTGTAGGGCCCCTCGACCGGCGCGCACCGATCGAGGGCGGTGAGAGAGTTCAACAGGTTCCGGTGCTCGATCTGCACGGCCTTCGGCGGCCCCGTGGAGCCCGACGTACTGACGACATAGGCGACGTCGAACGGCGTGGGGGCCGTGCCCGGCCGCCCGGAAGCGAGCGGCCCGTCCCTGTCGACGATGACCTGAGGCGAGCTCACCGCGAGGATCTGCTCGATCCTGGGCCCCGGCAACACCGGATCGATCGGTACGTACGCCGCACGGAGCGCGAACGCAGCCAGCGCGACGGTCAACAGGTCGGCACCCGGAGGAAGAACCGCCGCCACCCGGTGGCCCGCCTCCACCCCGAGCTCGCGCAACTGCTGGGCGAGGCGTTCGCTCTCGGCGGCCAGCTGCGCGTAGCTGGTGATCCGCCCCGCCTCCACGACAGCGGGGCGCGACGGCGCCGTTGCCGCCGTGGCGAGCACCCTCCGCAGCAGCTCAGACATCAAGGCCTTCGAGCCTCTCGACGATCACGTCGGCCGCGCGCCGGATCGACGCGGGGCGGTACAGCTCGGTGCGGTAAGTGAGGATGCACTCGAGGCTGGATGCGCCCTCGAAGACGTCGAACCGGACGTCCCGGTGGGTGCCGTTCTCCTTGCCCCGCGTGGACAGCGTCGATGCCACCAGGCCGGCAAAGTCCGGCTGCTCGGCGGGAACCTTGTTCATGGAGAAGTCCAGTTGGAAGGCCCGGTCGGCGGGCACCGGCGGATGCAGCGCCCGGTAGTGGATGCCGGAATGCTGTTCGACCTGTCCGAAGCTGTCTGCGGTGGCCCGGCAGACCTGCGTGAAACCTGTGGCCCTGCTCAGATCCAGCCGTACCGGGTAGGTGCCGGTCAGCTCGCCGATGATCGACTCGTCCGCCAGCGTGCGGCGCTGGGAGATCGAGACTCCCACCAGCAGGTCGCTGCGCCCGGAGATCTCAGCCATCGCCGTACCCACCGCCGCCAGGAGCACCGGGAACCGGGTGAGCTGGTGGTGTGCGCAGAACGCATCAAGGCGGGCCAGTGTCACTGCCGGAAGTCCGAACGACACCTCGCCGGCGGCGAAGCTCGGGGTGGCCGGTCGTGGGAAGTCGCAGGGCTGGTCGCTCAGGTCGAACCCGTCGAGATACCCGGCCCAGAAGTCGAGGTGCTCCTGAACCGACTCCGGCGATTTCGCGGCGGCCCTGGCGGCCACGTAGGCCCGGTACGGGGTGGCCGGGGGCAACTGCAGCGTCTGCCCCCGGGCCCGGGCGGAGTAGGCGGCCGCCAGCTCCCGGTAGAGCACGGAACTGGAGTAGCCGTCGAAGAACATGTGATGCGTCGCCATCGCCAGCAGGCTCTCGGCCTCGCCCATCCGGTACAGCGCCATCCGGAACGGTCGTTCCTGACGCAGATTGAAGCGGCGGGTCACCTCCTGCCGTGCACGCTCGGCCACCTCGGCCAAGGGCGCCCCCGGCTGCTCGCGGACCGGCACGTCGACCCGTCGCGCGGCGTGGACGACCTGGACCTGGTCATCGACGGTGCTACGAAGGGCCTCGTGCCGTGCGGCGACGGTGTTGGCGGCGTACTGCAGGGCATCCAGATCAACCTCGCCGCGTAGGTGGATCAGGTGCGGTATCTCGCAGATCGAAGTCCGGTCGCCGGGGCCGCCGAGCAGTTGTGAAAGGGCCCGCTGCGCGTCGGACAGCGGAACGATGGGCTCATTGGTCTCGGCCGGGCTGATGGCTGGGCCGGTGACTGGGCCGGCGGTAGGGGGAGCGGGCGCAGGGTTCAGCTGGGCCGCGAAGTCCTGCAGGACCGGGTGGCTGAGCACCAGACGTAGCGAGGCGGAGTAGCCGTGCTGCTCGCGAAGACGGGTGACCACGCGGATGCCGGTGAGCGAGTCGCCCCCCTGCGCGAAGAAGTTGGCGTCGCGATCCACGGGCGTCTGCAGCACGGACTGCCAGACCTGTATCACCGCCTGCTCGACGGAGCTCGGGGCCTGGGCGTTGACCGGGGGCTGCTGCGGGGCGCTCGACGTCAGCGCCTGAAGAGCGTCGCGGTCGATCTTCCCGTTCCCGGTCAGGGGAATCTCGGACAGCACCCGCAACTGGGCAGGGATCATCGCGGCGGGCAGTTCCGCCACCAGCTGATGCCGGACCCGGGCCGGGTCGCACTCCCCGGTCACGTACCCGAACAGCTGCGGCTCAGCGCCACTGAGCACCACCGCGGCCTGCCGCACCCCTTCGCAGCGCAGCAGCGCATGCTCGATCTCGCCGAGTTCCATCCGGTTGCCGAGTACCTTCACCTGACGATCCCGGCGGCCGCGAAAGTACAGCTCTCCATCCAGGCCCCAGGTGCACAGGTCGCCGCTGCGGTACCAGCGGCCGCCCTCGGTCGTATCGTCGGGAACGAAAGCTGTCTGTGCGGGGTGACTCTCGCTGATCAGGTAGCCACGCCCGACGACCGGTCCGCGGATCCATACCTCCCCGACCTGGCCGGGGTCGGTGACGACGTGGCCGGCCTCGTCGAGCAACCGGATCTCCGCGCCGGCGACAGGACGTCCGATGGGCGGCAGGTCACGCTGCTGATAGGCGCGTAGGTCGCCGGTGAGCGTCACCAGCACGGTGGTCTCGGACGGCCCGTACGCGTTGAACACGGCAGCGGGGTAGTCGGGGGCCGGCCAGATCCGCATCAGGTCACCGCCGAGGCGAAGGGAGCGCAGGGTCGCCGGGCGGCGGCTCGACCCCAGCAGCGCCTCGCCGATCGGCGTCGGTAGGTGGCACTGCGTAACCTGCTCGGCGTCAAGGAAATCCAGCAGCTGTTCGACGTCACGGACGGCCGGTTCGGGGGCCAGGACGAGCGTCGCACCAGCCGCGAGCGTTCCCCAGAAGTCCAGGACCGACAGGTCGAAGCCCGGAGCCGTCGCGTTGAGCACCCGTTCATCCGGCCCGACCTGGCAGGCAGGAACGAACCAGGCGATCAGGTTCGTCAGGTTGCCGTGCTCGATCGCCACGTTCTTCGGGGTGCCGGTGGAGCCGGACGTCGAGATCGCGTACGCCAGGCGGGACTGCTCCGGCTCCGACACGGGCCGGAGTTCGTCGCCGCCGCTGCCGACCAGTAGGAGAACGCCGCTGAGCCGCCCGGCAAGATCGTCTGTAGTGATGACGCCCAATGCGCCGGCGCCACGAAGCGCGGTCAGTATTCTCGCGTCCGGCAGCCGTGGATCCAGGGGCAGGAAGGCGGCACCGGCCAGCCAGGCTCCCAACTCGGCCGCGACAAGATCGATGCTGCGCCGCATGACGATTCCGACGACGGGGTCGGGCTCGGACGTCCGGGGCACCGCGGCGGCGAACCCGGCTGCCCGCTGCCAGAGCTCACGGTAGGTGATCTTCTCCGACGCGGTGACCACGGCAATGGTGTCCGGTGACGTCTCGACGTGGTGTGCCACTCGTGTCAGGGCACTCCTGGCAGCTGAAACCATGCGCGTTTCCCGTCTGTTGTGGGGGCCGTGACCTGGTCCGATCTACGCCAACCGGGCCACGTCGGGCTCCGTGCGGGTGCGTTCGCCCCAGCGGGTGGTCGGGCCGACCAGGAGGCCGAGTGCCAAGAAGATGCCGGCTACCACCAGCCAACCGGAAAATCCCCAACCCACAACAATGTACGTTGCGATAAGGGGCCCCAGGACACCCTCGACCGAGGTGCCGAGGTTGTAGATGCCCTGGTACTCACCCATCAGCGCGTCGGGGGCCAGCGCGTAGCCCAGCCCCCAGCGCGACGAAACCGTCCAGAGCTCGCCGAGCGTGAGCAGAACGACTCCCGCGGCGAGTGTCGTCACCGCCCAGAGGGTGTTGCCGAAACCGGCCAGCCCCAGCAGGATGCAGGCCGGGACGAGGACGAACGCACCGCTACGCCCAGCTTTCGCAGCACCGAGCGTTGTCTCCGAACCCGCGCTCAGACGGACCTGTAGCAGCACCGCTATCACCGTGTTCAGGGCGATCAGCAGACCGACGGTGAACGTCGGTGCGTCAGTGGAGCGCGCGACCCAGAGGGGGACGGCGATGATCAGCAGGCTGTGGTGCAGCAAGAGAAGCCCGGAAAGCAGCGCGGATGCGATGTAGGCCGGATCTCGCAGTGCCTGCCAGCCCTGTGGGCGCGCCTGCTGCGGACCGCCCGCCGGGGGAATCGCCGCGAGGCACAGTGCCGCCACCGCGTAGCAGAGCACGTAAAGAGCCAGTAGGCCGAGGTACCCGGCCCGGGTGTCCAGCTGAAGAGGGACCGCCGCCGTCAACGAGCCGCCGGCAGCGCCGGCGTTGAAGACCACCTGCTGCTGAGCCCGGAACCTGACCCGCTGTTCGGCAGCGACGACCCGAACGGTGAGGACGCTGCGTGCCACCCAGGTGCCACGATCGACGAACGTCACGGCCGTGACCACGACGATGAACATCCATGAGGTACTCGTGAACGCGTAGCAGGCGACCAGCGCCGCCTCGAACACGAACAACCACAACGCCAACGTCCGGACGTCCAGCACGTCGGACAACCGGCCGAACAGCAGCGGGCTGCCCAGCCCCACGACACCGGCGACCGCGAGCCCGATGCCCACCAGGTTCGGCGTCAGATCGATGAATCGCACGAAGAACAGGCCGCTGGCCGTGGCGAAGGCCGCGAAGCCGAACGAACTCGCCAACGTCGCGATGATCAGTGCACGCTCGGCTCGAGAACCAGGCCAGAACGCCTGCAGCATGCCGCGTCTCCCCTCGCGGACCTCGTACAGTGCCGCGCTAGCCCCTGCCGGCGGAATACCGGAACAGGCCCCTTTTCCCCGCTAGCGCGCTCTTTGAGGTCCCCCGAGGAGTTTGTGCGATTTGGGGGTTCGATGTTGTCGGTCAAACAACCGACATGCCAGACAGTTCATGCGCCGGTACCGCGGCAGGCCTACGTGGACCCGCAAAGCGAGGCAGTTCGTGCCGGATCGACGACCTGGTCTCCGGCCAGTCGCACGAGGGTCGCTTCACCCCGGGTCTGCTCCTGACCGGATGGGCAGGAGCAGACCCGGGGATCGCCAGTCAGTTGATGACGGTGTTGGTCCCCGTCCCGCCGGACAGCGTGTCCTCACCCGGGCCGCCGGAAATGTAGTCGTCGCCGCTGTTGCCGAAAATGACGTCGTCACCGCTGTTGCCGTACAGGGTGTCGTTGTGCCGGCCGCCGTACAGTTCGTCGTTCCCGGTGCCGCCGGTGATGTTGTCGTCCCCGTCGTTGCCGTAGATGACGTCGTTTCCGGCCTCACCGTGCAGGATGTCGTTGCCCGGCCCGCCTTGGATCTCGTCGTTCCCGTCGCCCGCCAGCACTTCGGCGCGTAGGCCGCTGATGGTGACGGTGTCCTTGCCGCCGCCGGTGCGGATCCAGGCGTCGTCACCCACGACGTTGATGACGTCGTCGCCAACGCTGCTGCTCACGACGGCGTTGTTGCCGACCGTGAAGGTGTTGCCCTGGTGGCCGCCACCCACGATGTTGGCGTCGGGCCGGTTGGGATCGCCGGTGGTGTAGGTGTTGCGGCCCTCGCCCTGGAAGTCGACGTTGGTGATGTTGTGGTCGGTCTTGTTGGTGAAGACGACCGTGTTCTGGCCGTCGTTGAAGCCCAGGTAGCCCCACAAGGACGCACTGGTACCGACCGGGGCGTTGTCGATCTCGCAGGTGACCTTCGTGAGGTCGCTGGGGTCGGGATGGACGCAGCCGGAGCCGATCTCGATGTCCAGGACGTCGTCCACCGTATAGACGAGTTTCGACCCATCGGCCGACTCTGCCAGCGTGACCGTGGCATCGTTGTCGACCCCGCTGCCGCTGTATTAACCGAAGCGGGTGTCCTTGCCGTCGTGGGTCTCCACCTCGGCGAGGGCCCAGGTGGTGGCCGCCTGGGCCGAACCGGCCAGAGCTATCGGGATCAGACCCGCCGTGGTCAGGCAGGCGACGCCGAGGGTTGCGGTGAGCCGGTTCGTGCGGGGGATCATTCAGGGCTTCCAGGCATGTGGTGCTGCGGTGCCTCCAACCTCGCAAATCGCAACCGCCCGCGGGCAAGGATGCCAGGAACGAGACATATGTCCCATGAGGATCTCTCGGGCAACCTTCTGAGGACTGAGTCCAGGAACGGTTCCGTGAACTGCGAGGGGAAGACTTCCGCTGCCACCTGCTACGAGAAGATCCCCATCGAGTAGGCGGACATGCCCGGTGCGTGTTCGGAGCCCGGTTTTGTCAGTCCTTCTTGATGACGTCCTTGCCCGGACCACCGGAGATCGTGTCCGTGCCCTTGCCGCCGTAGAGCTTGTCGTTGCCGCTGTTTCCCCAGATCCTGTCGGCCCCGGTGTCTCCGTGCACCGTGTCGTTCCCGGGGCCACCCTGCAGGTAGTCGGTGCCGGCGCCGCCGCGGATCAGGTCCTTGCCGGTGCCACCGTAGAAGTCCTGCCGTCCGGCGCCGCCGTACAGCTTGTCGTTGCCGGTGTTCCCGTAGGCGATGGTCCAGTCGCCCGACGTGCGGATCGTGTCGTTGCCGTGACCGCCGTGGATCCGGGCTACATCGCCGATCTGCGGGGCGGTGGTGATGGTGTCGTTCCCTTGCCCGCCCTGGATCAGGTTTGCGTCGGTCTTCCCACCGGTGCTGGTGTACGTGTCGTTCCCGCCGCCGAGGTCGAACATGTCGTTCTCGTAGTGGTCACCACTCAGGTCGACGTACGTCACCGTGTCGTTCTCGGTGTCGAGGTGGAAGCCTGCGACCGTGCCCGGGTCCTGCCCCCAGAAGCCCAGGAACGTGCACACCACCAGGGTCTGGTCCGAGGCCGTGGGGTAGAGGCAGGTGTCGTCCGGGTCGCTCTCGATCTTGATGTCCACGCTGTCGTCGATCCGGTACTGGTACCAGGCACAGCCGTAGGCGTCGCAGATGTCGTCGCTCGGGCCGTCGACGATGTCGCGCGTGACCTTCAGGTGGTTGGTCTGACCGACCTGGGCCTGGTAGTTCAGGTGGTGGTTGACCTTCACCACGGCGGGCAGGTCCTGCGCCTGCGCCGAGGCCGGGAAGACCAGGCTCACCCCACTGGCCATCAGCAGTGTTCCCCATACCGCAGACACCGCAGGCAGTGTGCGGCTTTTCGGCACGATCATGGACGCCCCCCCCGGAACTCCGAATGCTCACTGCGATGCGGCGTGCATCACGCTGAGCAGCGTGCCAGAAGCCGGCTTCTGTCTACAGTCCCAACTCCACCGGCGCGTCGGACGATGTCCGGGCGGTGAGACAGAGGCAGACGGTCACGGTAATGAGGCATTCGACCACCCGTCGGGTCCGGCCCAGTTCCTACGATCGACCGGAAAGGTGCAGCGAACAAGGAGAATCATGGAACTGCAGGGAAGTACAGCACTGGTCACCGGCGCCGGTCGTGACCTCGGTCGCCTCTTCGCCGAGCACCTGCTGCAGCGAGGGGCGAAGAAGGTCTACGCGGCCGCGCGACGCCCCGAAATGGTCGACCTGCCCGGCGTCGTGCCGCTGCGCCTGGACATCACCGACCCGGCGTCGGTGGCAGCAGCCGCCGAGGCCGCCGGCGACGTGACCCTGCTGATCAACAACGCAGGCGTCTCGCTGGGGCAGAACCTGATCGAAGGCGACCTGGGCCAGATCCGGACGGTCGTGGAGACGCACCTGTTCGGCACGCTCAACATGGTCCGTGCGTTCGCGCCGGTGCTCGGCGCCAACGGCGGCGGCGCCATCCTCAACGTGCTGTCGAATCTGTCCTGGATCAGCTTCGACGGCAACAACTCCTACGCGGTGGCCAAGGCCGCACAGTGGAGCCTGACCAACGGGATCCGGCTCGAACTGGCGAAGCAGCACACCCTCGTGTCCGGGCTGGTCTTCGGACCGACGAGAACCGAGACCATGAAAGCGTTCAACCCGGCTGCCGTGATGAACGACCCCGTCGACATCGTCAACGCCGCGTTCGACGGTATCGAAGCCGGCCAGATCGAGATCGTGGCGGACACATACGGTGCTGCCGCCAAGGCGTCGCTGGCCGGCGAACCACGCGGTTTCACTCTGCTGACCAACAGCTGAGGCCGACGAGGCACGCGCTGAGCGCAAGTCCCGGGTGGCTACTGCGACGCCACCCGGGACACGGCGCGATAGCGCAGCGGCGACTGCCCGCGGGCCCGCTGAAACGCCCGACGGAAGGCGTGCGACGAGCCGTAACCGACGGATTCAGCTACCACTTCGATCGGGTCGTCCGTGTCCCGAAGGCGGGCGGCGGCCACGTCCATCCGCCACGACGCCAGGTAGGCCCCTGGTGACATACCGAGCGTGGCGGGGAAACGGCGGCTCAGGGTGGCTCGAGACACCCGGACTGCCGAGGCGAGATCGGCCGTGGTCCACGGATACGCCGGACGCCGGTGCATGAGGGCGAGGGCATCGCGTACCACCGGGTCGCTCACCGTGGTCAGCCAAGGCGAAGTCGCAGGGGCGAAGCCGCCACCACCGACGGCCCGGACGAACTGTACGAGCAGCAGATCGACCAGACTGTTGACCGCCGCGGTGGCGCCCATCTCCGGGTGTGAGAGCTCGTCGCACAACAGGCCGATCGTGGCGTCGAGCTTGCGGCTGCTGGCCGCCTCGACGTGCAGGACGGCTCCCGGCATCGACCCCGACGTCCGGCTCACCGCGGGGTCAAGGTCATAGTTCACGGTGATGAACCGGGCCGACACCGGTCCGGATCCGAGTCGCACCACGCCACCCTGGTCACGGGCCCGCGAGGCGGCGACCAGATCACAGGGCACCATGCGTACGCCTTCGCCGCTGGACAGCCCGTGGGCCGTGCCCGGTGGCAACAGGACCGCATCGCCCGGGCGGAGCAGCCGCCGTGGCTCTTGGGGGACCTCCAGCCAGACGTTCCCGGAGGAGATGAGGTGCATCACCGCACCCGGGCAGTTGGCCAGCCACAGACCCCAGTCGCCGCCGACGTCGGTCCGAGTCCCGACCGACCCGTGCGCACCGAAAAGACGGACGGTCTCGGCCAGCGGGTCAGGCGCCTGCGCCGTGGCGGAGGCAGGTCGACGGACCTGCGTGTTCGCGGCAGCGGTCTTGAGCCGGCTCTGTGGCCCCGCCGCTTGACGAGGGCTGCGCCGCCCAGCGGTCGGCGCTCCTGAGACAGGCGGCGGGTTGCTCACGATCAACGCAGCGCCGGCCGTGTTCCTGAGTATTCCGGCCCAGGTAGCCAGCCTGATTGTGGGCGCATTGGGCGATCGAGCGAGTCCATGGGTCGCAGGCCTCGGGTCGGTCGAGCCAATTCCCGTCGGGCTAATGCCTGACACGCTGCGTATCTGTCGGCAGGATCAGGGGCGCCACCCGCCGACGGGTCGGGGCGGTCGAGACCGGGGGGTCTGATGGTCGAGGTCAAGGTAGCGACGGGAGAGGTTCGGGCGGGTCTCTCGGGGGGCCGGCCGAGAAGGTGGAAGGCGTGGGCGAGCATGGTGGCGGTATGTGCCGCTGGTACCTGGGTCCTGACCACCGGATACCTGGAGGTCGTCGGCGACTGGTTGACCCGGGACGTCTCGGCGGACACGTTCCTGTGGCCGCTCGTCCTGGGCTGGTGGGGGCGGGTGGGCAAGGTGCTGCAGTTCGTCGCCGGCCTGACCGTCCTGCTCGACCTCGTCGGCCCGGAGAAGCTGCGAGCTGTGGGGCTCCGCGCCTCCCGCGAGGTGGAGCAGTTCCGATCGGTTCGAGCCGAGAACCAGTTCGCCCACGAATTGGAAAGGGTGCGCCACCTGACCGGAGTGCGGTTTGCTGCTCGCTACGACGACACCTCGGCCACGTATTTCTCGGCCATGGGCGATCCCGGCTCGTTCGGTTGGCAGGCGGTCCCAGATGACGCTCCGTTCACCGAGGAGCAATATCTGGCCGCTCACGAACGTTTCGCCGCAGAACGCGGTGAGCATTGCGGGCACGCGGAACACCCACGGATCTGCTCCGAGCAACTGCCGTTTCTCACCTCAGTAATCGAAGAACTGATCACGGCGGGCCTGACCGAGGACGAACGCCGCCAGTGGGACGCCGTTATTGCACGCACACCACGACATCCAGCCTTGACCTACGTGTCGTTCGTGGTGGCCATCAGCGCCTTCATAGCCGTCGGCACGTGGACTTCGCAGGACCGAGGCGGCCCTCGCGTCGTGCAGTTCGCGCTGCTGTTCGCCACGTTGGTGGTGTGGCTCAACATCATGGTGGACAGCGCCGGGCCGGGGCGCACCGTCCGCAGAGTCGTGATGTGGTTGCGGTACGGAGTTGTCGCGGCGAGCGCACCGGTGGTCGCTGACCTTCTGGACGCCGCCCGCCCGGCCCACCGGCTCCGCTGGGCCGGGTTCATCCTTTTCGCGATCGGGTTCCACTTCGATCTGCTGGCGTCATGAATGACCGCGACCCGCTGGTAGGGCGGATCAGCCGGCCCGCAGGGTGGCGATGACCTGACGTTCACCGGGCGGCCCACGTAGCGAGGCATGGCGGAGCTCACGACGGTGACAAAGTGTCGCCTGAGTGCCTGTTGATCATGCAGACTGTCGCCCGTGCTGCATCTGACCCTGGCCGACGTGCTCAACCTCCCCGTGGTCCGCCAGGGCGCCCCCGTGGTCCTGGCCGGGGAGGTGAATCTGCACGCGGCGGTGCGCTGGGTGCACGCCACCGAGCTGGTCGACATCGCGCCGTTGCTGCGGGCCGGGGATCTGGTCCTGACCACCGGGGTCGGTCTGCCGGCGGACGGCGACCGGGCCGGACTCCAAGGGTTCATCGACAGCCTGGCCGAGGCCGGGTGCGCCGGGCTGATGGTGGAGTACGGGCGGCGCTGGCAGGAGGGCACGCTTCCGCCGGTTCTGGTCGGGGCGTGCGACGAGGCGGGCCTGCCGCTGGTGGCGTTCACCCATGAGGTCAGGTTCGCGGCGGTGATCCAGACGGTGGGGGAGACGGTGGTGGACCAGCAGTTGGCTCAGTTGCGGGAGGCGGAGCGGGTGCACGAGACCTTCACCGAGCTGAGCTTCGAACAGGCTGAGGCGCAGCAGGTTCTGGAGGCGGTCCGGCGGCTGGCGGGTGCGCCGGTGGTGCTGGAGAACGACCAGCACCGTCCGCTCGACTTCCTGCCCGGCCCTGTGGTGGTCCCTGATTTCCTGGACGGCTGGCGGGCCCGCTCGGCCCGGGTCAGCGTCAGCGGCCGGACGAGCTGGGACGAGGCGAACGGCTGGCTGGTCACCCGGCTGGGCAGCCGGGAGCAGACCTGGGGGCGTCTGATCATCGGTTCCGAGCAGCCGCCGTCGCAGCGCCTGATCGCGGTGGCCGAGCGGGCGGCCGCCTCGCTGGCCCTGCACCGGCTACGCGACCGGGACCAGGAGAACGCCTCCCGGCGAAGGCATCACGAACTTCTGCTGGCGCTGACCAGCCAGCCGGTGGACGACGATCTGGTGCGCCGCTGTGAGCTGGCCGGGTTCCCGATCGCCCGGCGTCAGTTCGCCGGGGTGGTGCTCAGGCCTGCGGCGCTCGGGGGTGGGCGGGACAACCTGGACGAGGTGATCGCCGCGGTCGTGGCGGCCGCGCACGCGGTCAAGGTGCCGGCGCTGGTGGCCCAGGTCGACCGGGAGGTGCGGCTGCTGCTGTCGATCCCGGCCTCGGCGCAGGCGGATCCGCTGGTCGACCGGCTCGCCGCCCGGCTGCGGCAGGCGATGGTGGCGGGCGCGGGGCGGGCGGTGATGGTGCCTGAGGCGATCGACCGGACGATGGCCGAGGCCCGGCACGTGGCCGACTCGGTGCCGCCGGTCGCCCCGGGCGGTGGGCCGTCCGGTCAGGCGGTGACGGTGCACCGCCTGCCGGACGTTCACCTGCACGGCCTGCTCACCCTCCTCGGTGAGGACGAGCGGGTCCGGCTGTTCGTCGATCGTGAGCTGGAACCGCTGCGCCGGCACGACAGTTCGCCGGCCGGCAAGCAGATCCAGCTGCTGCCGGTGCTGCGGGCCCTGCTGGAGCATCCGGCCAGCAAGTCGGAGGCCGCCGCCAGCCTGCACCTGTCCCGGGCGGCGTTCTACGACCGGCTGAGCAAGCTCGAGCGGGTGCTGGGGGTGGACCTGGACAATCCGTCGATCCGGGTGTCCCTGCACGTCGCCCTGATCGCCGACGACCTGGCCCAGGCCCGCGCCCGGTGACCTGCGTCAGTAGGCGGTGGACACCGGAACCCGGCGCTCGTCCGTCTCGAGCGACTCCCCCTCGGCGTCGATGTGCGGTAGCACCCGGTCCAGCCAGCGCGGCATCCACCAGGCCGTCTCACCCAGCAGCGCGAGCAGGGCGGGCACCAGGATCATCCGCACCACGAAGGCGTCGACCAGGACCCCGGCGGTCAGGGCCAGGCCGATCGAGGCGATGATCGACATGGGTGCGATGGCGAAGGCGCCGAACACCGAGGTCATGATCAGCGCGGCCGCCGCGACCACGATGGCGGTGCGGCCGAACCCGTCGAGAATGGCTTCTACCGGGCGCATCCCGTGCCGGTGGGCCTCGTGGATCCGGGAGACCAGGAACACCTGGTAGTCCATCGCCAGGCCGAACAGGATGCCGACGATCAGGATCGGCATGAAGGTCAGCAGCGGGTTGCCGGACGGGGCGGCGAACAGGCCGCTGAGCCAGCCCCACTGGAACACGGCCACGGTCACACCGAACGCGCTGCCCACCGACAGCAGGAACCCGAGGGTGGCGATCACCGGCACCAGGATCGAGCGGAACAGCACGATCAGCAGCAGCAGCGACAGGCCGACGACCAGGATCAGGTAGACGATCAGGGCCTGGTTGAGGGCGTGGTTGAGGTCGATGTCGATGGCGGTCTGCCCCGTCACCGAAAGTTGGACGCCGTCGAGATCCGATGCTGCAGAGCGGATGTCCCGCACCAGCTGGTAGGTGCTTTCGTCGATTGGCCCGCTGGCGGGGGTGATCTGGAGAATGGCGGCGTCACCGGCCTCGCTGACGCCGGCGGGGGTGACCCGGGCGACGTCCGGCAGGCTCTGGATCGTGCTGGTCACCGGCCCGACCTGAGCCTGGACGTCCTCGCCCTCGAGCAGCACGATCAGCGGGTCCTGCGCGCCCGCGCCGAACTTTTCGGCGATCAGGTCGTAGGCGGCTCGCTGGGTGCTGTCCGGGTCCTCACCGCCGGGTGTGCTGAGGGCGGTCTGCATGGACAGGACCGGGATGCACAGCACCAGCAGGGCGGCGATCACCGAGACGGCGACCACGGCCGGGCGGCGCACCACGATCGAGATCCACCGCTCGAGGAAGGTCAGGCGGTCCGCATTCCTCGTCTGACGACCGTGACGTTCCTTGCGCGGCATCATGCGGGGGCCCATCGACCGGGACAGAGCCGGCAGCAGGGTGAGGGCGGCCAGCACGGCGACGAGGACGGTGAAGGCAGCGGCCAGGCCCATCTCGGTGAGGAAACCGATGCCGACCACCGACAGCGCGGCCAGGGCGATGATCACCGTGGTACCGGCGAACACCACGGCCGATCCGGCGGTACCGGCGGCCCGTCCGATCGCGTCCTCCAGGGATCGGCCCTCCCGCAGTTCGTTGCGGGTGCGGGCCAGGATGAACAGGCAGTAGTCGATCCCGACGGCCAGGCCGATCATCAGGGCCAGGGTGGGGGTGGTGCTGCTGATCGGCTGGAGGGCCGAGAAGGCCAGGACGCCCAGCAGGCCTACGGCCACACCGACCAGTGCCATCAGGATGTTGGCGCCAGCCGCGACCAGCGAGCCGTAGGTGACCAGGAGGACCACGAACGACAGGGCGATGCCGACCAGTTCGCTGGCGTGCCCGCCCTCCCCGGCGCCCCCGGCCCCGAGGGAACCGCCGACCTCGACGTCCAGCCCCTGAGCCTGTTCGGCGAGGTCCACGACCTGCTCGTGCAGGGCCTCGGCGTTGTCGTCGGTGACGCCGGTCAGGCTGATCGTGGCCACGGCGGTGCTCTTGTCCGGTGAGACGTAGGGCATCTGCCGGTCGAACGGGTCGCTCACGGCGGCCACGTTGGGCAGGCCGGCAGCCTGCTCCAGGATCTGCTCGACCGCGCGCCGGTTCGCGCCGACGCCGATCGGGGAGTCCGTACGGTTGGTGAGGGTCAGTTGCAGGCTGCCGGTGTCCTCGCTCTCCTGGGCCGCGGGGAAGTGCGTTTCCATGCGATCCAGGGCGCGGCTGGATTCCGAGCCGGGCATGGAGAAGCCGCCGTCGCTGAACTGGTTGCCGGTGGCCGCGCCGACACCGAGGCCGACCGCGGCCAGGAGCCAGATCGCGAAGACGAGGGGGCGGCGGCGGGCGCAGAACACGCCCAGCCGGTAGAGAAGTCGGGCCACGTGAAAGAGCCGCTTTCTGAGCAAGGAAGGAGACGCGGTGGTCGTTCACCACGCGGGGGCCTGCTCACGATCGCGGCCTGGGGCAGGTGCTGTCGTCGTCTGCGTAAGGGATCTGCGTGTACGCCGGCGGCGGTAGTGCTGTGCGCCCTACTGCTGCGGCGGTACGTCGAGTACGCCGCTGTCGTACACCGCGACCACGAGCGCGGCCCGGTCACTGACGCCCAGCTTGCTCATCGCCCGGTTGACGTGGGTCTTGACCGTCAGCGGGGAAATGGTGAAGTGGAGGGCTATCTCGTCGTTGGTCAGGCCCTTGGCGGCCAGGACCACGACCTCCAGTTCGCGGCCGGTCAGCACGTCCAGGGCGTCCGGGCGGCGCGGGCGGGCCGGCTGGGCGGAGCCGGCCCTGGAGGCGAGGGTGGTCATGGCCCGCGGCGAGAGCAGTGAGTGGCCGCGGGCCACCACCCGGATGGCGTCGATCACGGTCTCCGGGTCGGCGTCCTTGCCCAGGTAGCCCTTGGCGCCGGCGCCCACTGCGGACAGGATGTCCGCGTCGGTCTCGAAGGTGGTCAGGACCAGGACGGCGACGCCGGGGGACAGGCCCGGGTCGGCCAGGATCTGCCGGGTCGCCTCGATCCCGTCGGTGCCGGGCATGCGCAGGTCCATCAGCACGACGTCCACGCCACCGGCCCGCACGGCGCGCACCGCGGCTGCACCGTCGGCGGCCTCCCCGACCACGGCCAGTCCCGGCTCGGACTCCAGGATGCCGCGCATCCCCACCCGGATCAGGGCCTGGTCGTCGGCGATCAGGACACGGACGTCCCCGGTCATGGTGCGTCTCTTTCTTCAGGACGGTCGGTGGTTGCGGTTGCGTCGACGGGTGTGAGGACGTCGGTGGTTGCGGCTGCGTCAACGGGTTCGAGGACGTCGGTGGTTTCGGGAGCGTCGATGCTCAGGGGCAGTTCGGCGGTGACCGTGAACGTCCCGTCCGGCCGGGAGACGGACAGCCGGCCGCCGAGCGTCCGCACCCGTTCGCGCATGCCGATTAGACCGTAGCCGCCCTCCGGATCACGGGTGACATCCCGATCCCGGACCACGGCGGCGTCAGCGGCGGGAACGGCATTGTGGGACCGGAGCCGCAGGACGTCGGCGTCGATGTCCAGGGTCAGGGTCACCGGGCCGGCGCCGTGCCGGCGGGCGTTGGTCAGGAGTTCCTGCGAGACCCGGTAGGCGGTCATGGCGACCAGTTCCGGCACCCGCTCCGTGTCGCCGCGGCGGTGCAGGAGCACGTCCATCCCACCCTTACGCAGGGTCTGCACCAGCGTGTCGATGTCGTCCAGGCCCTGGGCCGGCGGGGCCGGCCCGTCGAACTCGCTGTCGCGCAGCACCTTCAGCATGCTGGACATCTCCCGCAGCACCATCTGGGTGGCCGACTCGGCCTCGCGCAGGGCACTCTCGGCCCGCTCGGGAGAACTGTGCAGCGTGCGCCGGGCCAGCCCGGTGTGCAGGCGGATCACCGCGACCTGATGACCCAGCACGTCGTGCAGGTCGCGGGCGATGCGCAGACGTTCCTCGGCCACCCGGCGGTGGGCCTCGGCCTCCCGGGTCTCCAGGGCCCAGCGCGCTCGTTCCTCCACGGCCGCGACGTACTGACGCCGTGAGCGCAGCGCGGTGCCGATCCCGGCCGCCCCGGCCGTCCAGATGATCAGCGTGATGGTCTCCAGGCCGAGCACCGGGAACGGCTCGTGCAGCGCCATCACCAGGCAGCCGACGGCGAACGTGGTCCCGGCGGCGGTCACCGCCCGCCAGCGCGGCAGGGAGGCCACCGCGTTCAGCAGCAGCAGCTGGCACATGCCCAGGCCGGTCGCCGGGCCGTCGCCGGAGACGATGAACACCAGGAACAGCAAGATCCCCAGGAGCCAGGCCCGGGCGGCGGGCACGCGCAGCCAGACGAGCAGGCACTGGGCCAGGACGACGAGGAGCGACAGGTGCACGCTCGGGGCGTCCGGGCCGCTCAGCGCCCCGTACGCCTCGCCGCCGAGCACGAAGAGGCTGCCGGCCGAGAGCCAGGTCCACGACCTGGACACGAAGTTCACGAGCACCCTTTCCACACCGGACTCCGGACGGCTGTCCTGCGGTTGCGTCCACCGGGGAAGGTATCGGCTGAGCAGGTGTCCGGATCGCAGCACCGGCTCCGACGTACCCTCGAGGCCGCGGCAGAGGCGAGCCCAGAGCGACAGGAGCCAGTCTTGAAGTACGTCATCCTGATCCACTCCAACCCCGACCCCTGGGGCCACCCCACCTCACGTTTCACCCCGGAGGGCAAGGCGCTGCCCCCGGAGGAGCACGAGGCGGCGGACAAGGCGTTCGAGGACCTGCTGGGGGAGATCTCGGAGTCCGGCGAACTGGTGCACGCCGAGGCGCTCGCGGCCCCGGCCACGTCGACGCTGTACGGGTGGAGCCCGCAGGGTCACCTGGTCACCGACGGTCCCTACGCCGAGGCCAAGGAGCAGCTGGCCGGGTTCTTCGTGATCGACACCGCCACGCCCGAGCGCGCGGAGGAGATCGCGGCGCAGTTCGCCCAGCCCGGGGGCACGATCGAGTTGCGCCCTGGGATGCAGTGACGCCGACCGACACAACAGCAGAGGACGTGTGGCGCGAGTGTGCGCCGCACGTCCTGGCTGCGCTGGTGCGCAAGTTCGGTGACTTCGAGGCGGCCGAGGACGCGCTGCAGGAGGCCCTGGCCGATGCGCACGTGCAGTGGCCGGCGCAGGGGATCCCGGAGCGTCCCCGGGGGTGGCTGATCCGGGTGGCCGAGCGGCGCCTGATCGATCACAAGCGCAGTGAGGACGCCCGCCTGCGGCGGGAGGAACGTCTGGCCGTACAGCCGGGGCCGGAAGCCGCGCCGGACACGGACGACTCGCTGACCCTGCTGCTTCTGTGCTGCCACCCCGCGCTCAGCCCCGACCTGCAGGTCGCCCTGACCCTCCGGGCGGTCGGCGGGCTGAGCACCGCCCAGATCGCCCGAGCGTTCCTGGTGCCCGAGGCCACCATGACCCGCCGCATCACCCGCGCCAAAACCCGCCTACGGCAGGCGGATGCCCGCTTCACCAGCCCGCCACCCCACGAACTGCCCGATCGCATCCGCGCCGTGGCACACGTCCTCTATCTGATCTTCACCGAGGGCCACACCGCCACCACCGGCACCGAGCTCACCGACAGCACACTCGCCGCCGAGGCCGTCCGGCTCACCCGTCAGCTGCACACCCGGCTGCCCGCCGACACCGAGATCACCGGGTTGCTTGCCCTGATGCTCCTGACCCACGCCCGACGGGCTGCGCGCCTGGATGCAGACGGCAACCTGCGCACCCTGACCGACCAGGACCGCACCCGGTGGGACAGCGCGATGGTGACCGAGGGCGTCCATCTGCTCGAAACCGCCCTGCCCACCGGACCGGTCGGCCCCTACCAACTGCAGGCCGCCATCGCCGCGGTGCACGCCGAAGCGAAAGACGCGGCGCAGACCGACTGGCCGCAGATCGTCCTGCTGTACGAGATGCTGCAGCGGCTGACGCCGAGCCCGGTTCTCACCCTGAACCACGCCGTCGCGGTCGCCGAAACACGGGGGCCGGCCGAGGCGCTCGCCATGATCAGGCCTCTGCTCGAGGATCCGGCGCTGCGGCGCCAGCACCGCGTTCACGCTGTACATGCGCACCTGCTGCGGGCGGCCGGGCAGGAGCAGGCGGCCAGGGCCGAGTACGCGCGCGCGGCCGAGCTGGCCACGAGCATCGCCGAACAGCGTTATCTCAATGCGCAGGGGGCGAATCAGGGCCGTACCTGATGTGAGCGCTCGTTGTCGGCGCGTAGCGTCCTGAGCGACGCTGATCAAGGAGCACCGATGGCCACCAGTAAGACGCCGAAACTTCCACCTCGCTGGGTGATGCGCTCGTTCTGGCGTTCCCACCGGCGGCTGTACGTCCTGACCGGCGGGCGCAAAGGGCTGCGGGTGCAACGGCCGGGGCACGAGGGGCTGATGCGGCTCACCACGACCGGCCGTCACAGTGGGCATTCCCGGTCGGTCATGCTCTCGTACCTGGCCGACGGGCCCGATCTGTGCGTGGTGGCGCTGAACGGTGTGGCCGCGCCCGATCCGGCCTGGCTGCTGAACCTGCGCGCCCAGCCCGAGGCCGTGGCCGACCTGGCCGGAACCGGCGGGCGAGGTCGCCCGGTGCTGGCCCGGGAGGTGGAAGGGCCGGAACGGGAGCGGCTGTGGGCGCGGTGGCTGGAACTGGATCCTCACCTCGACGCCTACGCCGCCCAGCGGCCGGGACGTACGGCGGTGGTCGTGCTCCAGCCGCGCTGACGGGCCCGTCCGCCGGTGCACATGATCCATTCAGGTCACGACCTGGACAAGACACGGCAAACGAGTGCCCTGCGAGAGTGCGGTCAGCCCGTCACCAGTGCAGACTCCGCCGGTGATGCCAAGTTCAATGAGCGCCGCCAAAGCCAACCGCGCGCTGACTGCCGCCGCCTGGAGCACCGCCAAGATCGTGGTGGTGCTGTTCGGCCTGTGGATGTTCATCCGTGTGCTGAACGCGTCCTGGTCGGTGATCTGGCCGCTGGTGATCGCTCTGCTGCTGACCACGCTGACCGAGCCGGTCTCGCGCTTCCTGCGCAACCACGGCTGGCCGGCCGCGCTGGCCGCGAGCGTCACCACGCTCCTGGGCCTGCTGGTCGTGGCCGGGGCCGTGGTGCTGATCGTGGTGCCGGTGTCCTCGCAGTCGGGGGAGCTGGCCGACGGTGTGCAGCAGGGCATCCAGCAGACCCGTGACTGGATGGCCGGGCCGCCCCTGAACATCGAGGACGACCAGGTCAACGAGGCGGTCGACGCCGGTGTCGCGCGGGTGCAGGAGAGCGTCAGCGACATCATCAGCGTCACCCTGACCGGGGTCAGCACCATCGTGAACGGCCTGATCACCGCCGTTCTGGCGGTGTTCCTGATGTTCTTCTTCCTGAAGGACGGCTACCGCTTCCTGCCGTGGCTGTCCCGGCAGCTGCCCGGCCGGCTGGCCCAGGACGTGCCGATCGTGGCCACCCGCAGCTGGTACATGCTCGGCTCGTTCGTGCGCTCGCAGGCGTTCGTCGGTCTGCTCGACGCCGTCTTCATCGGTATCGGGCTGTGGCTGGTCGGCGTGCCGCTGGTGCTGCCGCTGGCCGTGCTGACCTTCCTGGGCGCGTTCATCCCGATCGTCGGGGCGCTGTTCGCGGGCTTCGTGGCCGTGCTGATCGCCCTGGTGTTCAACGGTTTCACCGCGGCGCTGATCGTGCTGGGCATCATCCTGCTGGTGCAGCAGCTGGAGGGGAACGTCTTCCAGCCGATCATCCAGAGCCGGGGCCTGGGCCTGCACGCGGCGGTCATCCTGCTGGCCGTGACCCTCGGCGGAAGCCTGATGGGCATCGTCGGCAGCCTCCTGGCCGTGCCGGTGGCCGGCCTGATCGCCGTGATCTGGGGCTACCTGCGCGAGCAGCTTTCCGAGCCCACCGAGGAACTGCCCCCCGAGCACAACCTGCACCACCCCTCACCCGAGGTGGGGGAGCAGGACGTGGTGCCGGTGGTCGCGGAGACCGACGGCCCCCGCGAGACCGACGACCCGCCGGCAACGCAGAACCCCAGCGACCGTCCGGCGGCCGCCAACCGGCTGCGGGACTGGTTCCGCCGCGACTGATTCCTTCTCCCGGCGGGCGTGAACCCGCCCGCCGGGATGCCGTACGTTCGCCCTGTGCAGCGTGTTCTGGTGGTGGAGGATGACCCGGTCATCGCCGATGCGCTGCGGCGCCGGCTGGAGGCGGAGGGGTTCGCGGTCGAGGTCTGCCACGACGGGCGGGTGGCGGTAGAGCGTTTCGACGACAGCGTGGACCTGCTGGTGCTCGACGTGATGCTGCCGGGCCTCGACGGCCTGGAGGTGTGCCGCCGGGTTCAGGCACAACGCCCGGTACCGGTGCTCATGCTCACCGCCCGCGCCGACGAGACCGACCGGCTGATCGGGCTGGGCGTCGGCGCCGACGACTACCTCACCAAACCGTTCAGCCCCCGCGAACTGGTGGCCCGGGTGAGGGCACTGCTGCGGCGGGTGCAGCGGGCCGAGGAACTGGCCCGCGCCAAGGTCTCCCGGTCGGAACAACTGGACCTGGGTAAGGGCCTGATGGTGGACGTCGGTGGGCGCCGGGTCGAGCTTTCCGGGCAGGAGGTGCACCTGACGCGCACCGAGTTCGACCTGCTGCACGCCCTGGCCCAGCGGCCGGGGCGGGTGGTCACCCGGGAACAGATGCTGGCCGAGGTCTGGGCCTGGCCCGACCCGCCCACCTCGGGCGCCTCGCGCACCGTCGACTCGCACGTGAAGACGCTGCGCCGCAAGATCGGCCCCGAACGCATCCGAACGGTGCACGGGGTCGGCTATGCGCTGGAACCTTCATGAGCGGGACCTGGCAGGCGGCCGGGGACTGGATCGTGCGCTTCTGGGACCGCTGGCGCCCCCTGGATCCGGTGCCCTCGATCAAGCTCAAGTTCGCCCTGCTGGTCGGGCTGAACCTGGTGGTCACGGCCGGAGTCACCTGGTACGCGGTGGTGGTGCTGGGCTGGCGGGTGCGCTACGGGATGATCTGGGCCAGCCTGATCGTGCTCGTGGTGAGCCAGCTGGTGGGGCACGGGATGACCCTGCCCCTGCGCCAGATGACGGCGGCGGCCCGCGAACTGGCCGCGGGACGGCCGTTCCCGGCCCTGCAGACCAACAGCCGCGACGAGGTCGGCGAGCTGGCGCGGGCCTTCACGACGATGGCCACGCAGCTGGAGGCGGCCGACCGGCAGCGTCGGCGGTTGCTGGCCGACGTCGGTCACGAATTGCGGACGCCCGTGGCGGCTTTGCGCGCACAGGTCGAGAACCTGGTGGACGGGGTGCGCCCGGCTGATCCCGAGGCCCTGGCCGAGGTGCTGGGGCAGGTCGAGCGGCTGGGTGGGCTGCTCACCGACTTCCTCACTCTGGCCAGCACCGACGGCGGGGCCGAAACCCTGCACCGCAGGCCGGTGCCGGTGGACGACCTGGTCCAGCCGGTGGTGGCCGAGGTGAGACTGGCCCGGCCTGGCGCCTCGATCACCGTCGACGTGCCGCCGGACCTGGTCGCCGACCTCGATCCCCGGCGGATGGCCCAGGTGCTCACCAATCTCCTGGACAACGCCTCCCGCCATGCCGGGGACGGGGGAGAGGTGAGCGTCCGCGCGCGGGCGGGACAAACGTCCTCAAGTTTGGTTCTCGAGGTGACCGACAACGGGCCGGGCATACCCCGCGAACGCTGGAACAGCGTCTTCGAGCGGTTTGCCTCGGGGGAGCCGGGGGATTCACGGCAGGACGGGGGCACGGGGCTGGGCCTGGCCATCGCGCGGTGGGTGGTGGTGCTGCACGGCGGGCGGATCGACGTGGTGGACTCGGACGGGGCCGGATGCCGGATTCGTGTGGAGATTCCTTCACAGAATCCTCACATGATCACCCCGGAACGCTCCCAGCGGCGGTCCTAGCGTGATGGCTCATGAACGATGGGCCAAAGGCAAAGGGTTCCGCGGCCGAAAGTGCTGCGGCGGCGAATGCTTCGGCGGGCGCCGGTAAGAGTGCTGCCGCGCAGGGGAGCGCTTCGGCGACTGCCGGTACGGGCCCGGCAGTGACGGGGACCGTGGTGGCGAGTACGACGACGGCTGCGACCGGTGGTTCTCCCGGGGCCGTTTCCTCGGGGGCCTGGGGTCCGGGGGCGGGGGAGCCGCTGCCTCCGATCTGGCCACGTGATCACTGGGCCGAACCGGCGCCGCCCCGGCTGGCTCTGCCCTTGGCGGCGGTCGGGGCCGGAGCGGTTGCGGCCCTGGTGATCCCGGACGCCGAGATGGGAATCAACGTCTTCGCGGTCGCGCTGCTGATTGCGGGCGGTGTGCTGCTGTCGGTGCGGCCGAGGCCGGTGACCGACGTGCACTCGCGGCTGTTCAGCGTGGCTCTGGTCGTGCTCGTGGTGCTGCTGAGCGCGGTGTCGGTGGTGCGGGCCAGCGAATGGCTGGCGTTCGTCTGCGTACTGGCCGCTGCTGCGCTCGCGGCCGCCGCCGCTCTGGGGGTACGGCAGTGGAGCACGCTTCTGGGGACCGGGCCGCTGATGCTCGAGGCGGTGATCCGGGCGGTCCCGTGGGCCGGGATCACGCTGCAGCGCAACACTCCTCGGCGTCTTCCGATCCAGGCTCCGGTCGCGGTGCTCACCGGCGTGGGAGTGGGCGTGGCCTGCGCGGGAGTGATCGGGGCGTTGCTGGCCAGTGCGGACGCCAAGTTCGCGTCCCTGCTCTCGTCGGTGGGGGAATGGTTCCGGATCGAGGAGCCGCCGACCGACCTGCTGGTGGGGCGGGTGGTCATTCTGGTGCTGGTGACACTGTTCGTGCTGGCGCTGGGCTTCGCCGCCTCGAGCACCCTGAAGCAGCGGTCGCGTGTGGTGAAGGGCCGGCACCCGGCCGAGTGGATGGTGCCGCTGGTGCTGGTCGCAGCCACGATCGCGGCGTTCCTGGCGGTGGAGGCCGGGCAGTTGTTCGGTGGCTCGACGGTGGGTCATGCGGCGCGGGCCCGGGAAGGCTTCGGGCAGCTGATCGTGGTCACCGTGCTGGTGCTGCTGCTGATCGCCTGGTCGGGGCGCTCGGCGGGCGGGAAGCACCGGCGGCTTCTGGGGGCCGGGGCCGGCACGCTGCTGGCGCTGACCCTGCTGCTGGCCGTGTCGGCGCTCAGCCGGTTGTGGCTCTACCAGGACGAGTACGGCTGGACGGTGGCCCGGCTGAACGCCGGTGCCTTCGAGCTGTGGGTGGTTGTTCTGCTGCTCGCGGTGGGCCTGACCTGGCTGCTGCGGCGCACCGACTGGCTGCCGCGGCTGGCCATCGGTTCCGCCGGCCTGGGGTTGCTGGCTCTGGCGGTGGCCGGCCCGGACGCGCTGGTGGCCACGGCCAACGTCCATCGCTTCGAGCAGGGACACGACCTGGACGCCTACTACCTGTCGCAGTTGTCCGAGGATGCGGTGCCGGCGCTGATGGAACTGCCCAAGGACGTGCGGCGGTGCGTGCTGTCCGCGACGACGTGGGGCCGGCCCTGGTACGCCTGGAATCTCGCGCACTCGCGGGCTCAGGGGCTGATCGAGGACCAGATCGTTACCGCGCCTTCGTGCGTGTCGGACGTGATCCCGGGGTCGTCCGGGCGAGGGTGAGGTACCAGGGGGCGGCGGCTCAGCTCCCGTTGGCGAAACGTTCATAAACTGCAAACTTGCAGAGGCTGCAAGATTCCCCCTACTCTCGTCGCATGGACGACGGGGGTGGGGGCGAGGCCGTTCGCGTGCCGGGCCTGCGCGAGCGCCGAAAGGTCGCCACGCGCAAGGCCCTCGTGCACGCCGCCCTCAGCCTGATCGCCGACTACGGCTTCGAGCACGTCACTGTCGAGGCGATCAGCGAGTCGGCCGGGGTCTCCCAGCGCACCTTCTTCAACTACTTCGCCACCAAGGAAGACGCCCTGGTCAGCGATCAGGCCGACGAGGCCGCGCGGCTGTGCGAGCGGGTGCGCGCCGCCCCGCCCGAGCTCAGCGCCCTGGCCGCGCTGCGGTACGGCCTGGTGCACGAGGTGGAGCAGATCGAGCACCACCCCGAGGTCTTCGCCCTGCGGATGAAGGTGCTCGAGCGCAACCCCGAGCTCTTCCCCCGGCTGATGGCCAGCAGCGAGACCGCGCTGGCCAACCTGGCCGACGTGATCGCCGAGCGGGTGCGGGTCCCGGCCGACCACGCCTTCCCCGGGCTGCTGGCCTTCGTCGGGGCCTCCGCCTTCCACGCCACCCTGCGCCGCTGGCACCAGGGCGGGCGGGCCGGCGAAGCGGCCGTCCTCGTGGCCGAGACCTTCGACCTGCTCGCCGCCGGGTTCCCCGATCCGGCCCCTCAGGAACCTGATCCGGCGATTGCGATCAGGTCCGGCCGCCATCACGCCGACGGCAACGAAGCCGGTCCCGATCCCTCGTCCCGCCCGACTCCCTAGCCCCTTGCCCCAGACAAGCTGGCCCCTTCCCCCAGACAAGAGAGCGCAGGCATGTCCGTCCTGACCCGGCTCAGCCTGGCCAACCGTGCGTTGGTCCTGCTGGTGTCGCTAGCCATCACCGGGTTCGGCCTCCTGGCCATCCCGTCCCTCAAACAGCAGCTCCTGCCCTCGCTGGAGTTCCCGGCGGCGTTCGTCACCGCCACCTACTCCGGCGCGGCCCCCGACACCGTGGAGTCCCAGCTCGTCGAGCCCCTCGAAGGTGCCGTGCGCGGCGTCCCGGGGGTGACCGGGGTGGTCTCCACCGCCTCCGAGGGCTTCGCCACGGTCCAGGTCGAGCTGGAGTACGGCACCAACATCGACCAGGCCAGCAACCGGATGCAGACGGCCATCACCCGGATCAGCTCGCAGCTGCCCGACGGTGCCGACCCGCAGGTCCTGGCCGGCAGCACCGACGACTTCCTGCCCGCCGTGCTGCTGTCCGCCTCCGGCGGCGACACCACCGCGCTCGCCGACAAGCTCGAGCAGCTGGTCGTGCCCGAGATCAACGAGATCGACGGGGTGCGCACGGCCGAGGTCACCGGTGCCCCCGACCGGCAGGTCGTCATCACCCCCGACCCGGCCAAGATGGCCAAGGCCAAGGTCGACGCCCAGGCCATCACCACGGCCCTGAGCAGCGCCGGCACCGCCGTCCCGGCCGGTTCGGTGGCCGACGGCACGCAGTCGCTGACCGTTCAGGTCGGCGGCGCGATCTCGACGATCGAGCAGCTGCGCAAGGTCTTCGTGGGCGCGGTCCCGCTGGAGTCGATCGCCTCGGTCGAGTCGGTCGACGTGCCGCCCACCTCGCTGACCCGTACCGACGGCCAGAACAGCCTGGGCATCTCGGTCACCTCCACGCCCGACGGCAACCCGGTCGACATCTCCCACGCCATCCAGGACAACCTGGACGAGTGGAAGGCCGCCCTGGGCCAGGACGCCCAGCTGGTCACCGTGTTCGACCAGGCCCCGTTCATCGAGCAGTCGGTCGAGTCGCTGGCCACCGAGGGCGTCCTCGGCCTGGTGATGGCCGTGATCGTGATCCTGGTGTTCCTCACCTCGATCCGCTCCACCCTGGTCACCGCCGTCTCGATCCCGCTGTCGGTGCTGGCCGCGTTGATCGTGATGTGGGTCGACGGCATCTCGCTGAACGTGCTCTCGCTGGGTGGTCTGACCATCGCCATCGGCCGGGTCGTGGACGACTCGATCGTGGTGCTGGAGAACATCAAGCGGCACCTGGAGTACGGCGAGGAGAAGATCCACGCGATCACCACCGCGGTGCGTGAGGTGGCCGGTGCCATCACCGCCTCCACCATCACCACGGTGGCCGTGTTCCTGCCGCTGACCCTGGTCGGCGGGATCATCGGCGAGCTGTTCCAGCCGTTCGGCATCACCGTCAGCGTGGCCCTGCTGGCCTCGCTGCTGGTCTCGCTGACCATCGTGCCGGTGCTGGCCTTCTGGTTCCTGAAGCAGCCGAGCGCCGAGCAGCTCGAGCACGCCGACGAGATCCGGGTCGCCGCCGAGGAGAAGGAACGCAAGAGCTTCCTGCAGCGGATGTACGTGCCGGTGATCCACTTCGCGGTGGACAAGCGCTGGACGCGGTGGACCACGGTCGGCGTCTCGGTGGTCATCCTGGCCGCCACCCTGGCCATGGTGCCGCTGCTGAAGACCAACTTCCTGGACCAGTCCGGGCAGAACACGATCAACGTCACCCAGACCCTGCCGGCCGGTACCAGCCTGCAGACCACCGACGCGGCGGCCAAGAAGGTCGAGCAGGTGCTCTCCCAGGAGGGTGAGCTCGAGTCCTACCAGGCCACCGTGGGCGGCGGGGCGATCCCCGGCCTGGGCGGCAACGCCAACAGCGCCACCTTCTCGCTGACCGTGAACGAGGACGCGGAGATCGAGGAGGTCACCACCCGCCTCGAGGACCGGATCGGCGCCCTCAAGGACGTCGGCGACGTGGTCGTGGGCGGCGCCCAGGGCGGTTTCGGCGCCAGCGACATCCAGGTGCAGGTGCAGGCCGGTGACGCCGAGGTGCTCTCCCAGGCCTCCGAGCAGGTGCGCGAGGCGGTCGCCGAGGTCACCGAGCTGAAGGACGTGACCAGCGACCTGTCCGAGGAGATCCCGCGCGTCGAGGTCGAGGTCGACCCCGAGGCGGCCGCCGCGGCCGGGCTCACCGAGCAGGCCGTGGGCGGGCTGGTCTCCAATGCCTTCCGCGGTTCGCAGGCCGGTCAGGTCACGATCGACGGCGTTCAGCAGAACATCGTGATCAGCAGCGGCACCGAGGCCCCGGCCACGATCGCCGACGTGCGCAAGATCCAGATCCCGACCGCCCAGGGCCCGGTGCGCCTGTCCGAGATCGCGGTCGTGCGTGAGCAGCCCGGCCCGGTGCAGGTCACCCGGATCGACGGCGCACGCAGCGCCACGGTCAGCGGCACGCCGACCAACCCGGACAACCTGGGTGCGGCCACCTCCTCGGTCACCGAGAAGCTCGACGCGCTGGAGCTTCCGGCGGGTGCCAGCTACACGATCGGTGGGGCCTCGGCCGAGCAGGAAGAGGCGTTCGGCCAGCTCGGCCTGGCGCTGCTGGCCGCGATCGTCATCGTGTTCGTGGTCATGGTGGCCACCTTCCGCAGCCTGGTGCAGCCGCTGGTGCTGCTGGTGTCCATCCCGTTCGCGGCCACCGGCGCCATCATCCTGCTGCTGCTCACCAACACCCCGCTGGGTGTGGCGGCCCTGATCGGCATGCTGATGCTGGTCGGCATCGTGGTCACCAACGCGATCGTGCTGATCGACCTGGTGAACCAGTACCGGCGTGAGGGCATGCCGCTGCAGCAGGCCGTGGTCGAGGGCGGGCGGCACCGTCTGCGCCCGATCCTGATGACGGCGCTGGCCACCATCTTCGCCCTGCTGCCGATGGCGGTGGGCCTGACCGGGCACGGCGGGTTCATCTCCCAGCCCCTGGCCGTGGTGGTGATCGGCGGCCTGACCAGCGCCACCGTGCTGACCCTGGTGCTCGTGCCCAGCCTGTACACGCTGGTCGAGGGCGGCAAGGAGAAGCGGGCCGCGAAACGGGCGGCCAAGAAGGCGAAGAAGGCCGGCAACGACCAGGACCCGGCCCCGGCCGAGCCGGTCACGGCCGGCCACGCCTGAGCCCCGGCAGTCATCTGAGCCCAGGCTCGATGTAGGAGGGCTCGGCGTAGAACGAGCCTGAGGACGGAACGGCCCGCTCGGCAGCTTCGGCTGCTGGGCGGGCCGTTCCTCGTTGGGGACCTTCTCGGGGCCGAGCCGTGCTCGCAGGGCACTGTTCGGGGCGAGGCGACTCAGTGCTCCTGAAACGGCTCGTGGTGCCACCGCCACCGGGCTTCGTCGCCATCGATGTGCAGGAGGTACTCCGGCACCTCAGTGCCGTCCTAGTAGAGCAACTGGGTCGCGCCCTCGATGAGGTCGTAGTGCGCGCTCCACTCCGCGGCCTCCTCCTCGAGGGTCTCGAGCAGCCGGATGTCCTCGGCATACAGCGGAGCAAAGGCCTCGAAGCCGGCCAGCCGTTCCACGCGGGCACGGATCCACGGCATATCCATCTGGGTCACGTGGAGCTCGGCGACCACGCGTCCCTCGCAGCGAAGCCGCCACACGTCCCCAACAGCCGCCATGGCTCACCCGCTCATTCGCTCGTCGGTCTCATGACTCCAACAATCTCCGCTCAGCTGGTCCAGCCGACGGCGCGGACGACCGCTTGCGCCACCTGGGCCGGAGTCTGCTCAGCCTTCACGCCCTCCTCGACATCAGCGACCTCGGCTGCGTCGAGGACGGCGTCCAGCTCCCCACTGCGCTGCAGATGCCAGTTCAGGGCCTCGAGATCGTCGCGGTGCCTCCGATGCAGACGGGCCTGAACATCGGCAAGGTCAAGGGGCAGACGGCACACCGACAGCGGCATCCCGACGGCCTGCTCGTACAGCGGCCGCTGCGCAAGATCCTCCAGAACCCCGGCCACGACCAGGCGAACTGCGCCGGCGACCACGTGGTTGCGGGCTACGGCGCCCAGGTTGGCCAGCATCAGGCGTTCGTGGAACGGGTCGTCGGCAGGGCTGGGCCAGGCGTTGCGCAGAGCGTCGAGATCGATGACGGCGTGGGGGATCGCATCCTTACGCAGAAGCCCACCGATGGCCTGAGCAGTGGTCGACTTACCCGAACCCACCGTGCCGGTGATCAGAAGGGCGGCCGGGGTCGAGAGGGGAATCCGCACCCGTGCGACGGTAGCGGCCTGCCGCGCAACCTCGGCCACACCGTTGGTCGAGCCGAATGCCGAGACGGCGCTGCTGAGCAGTTCTGCCTCTGGGACGGCCGAACCCGGCAGGCGGCTCATTCACCGCGCGAAAGGCGGCAGTCTCGGCTCAGCGCTGCGTGCTGTTCACCGCGTTCCGGTTAAGGCCGATCCGCTCCCGCTCTCTGGCCGGTGCGCGGTGGCCTGCGTTCCACCCGCCGGTGGTGTGGGTGCGGTTCTGACGGACGGGTGAGCCGGTGCCGACCCGGCGGATCGCGATCGAGGGCCGATCATCGTTACGTGGATGACGCTGTCGGCCCGCTGAGGAGCACCGAGATGACCCACCCGACACCGTTCGGCGACCCGGTGCTGCTGCGGACACTGGAGGCGGCGGGCCTGCACGCCACGGGGAAGTTCCACCTCAAGGCCGGCTGGGTGAGCCGGGCGTGGGTCGGCGATGAGTACGTCGTACGGCTGAACACCGACAGACGGCACCGCGACGCGTACCGGCACGAAGCCGCCGTCGTCAGCCTGCTGGCGGGCAGCGAGGTCCCGCACGCTCGGCTGCTCTCCCACGGCGACGGTCCGGATGGGCCCTGGTACATCTCCGAACGACTGCCCGGCCAGACCCTGCACGAAGCGTGGCCGGCTGCGGACAGCGCCACTCGGCAGGCGATGATCGAAAGCCTCGGCTCAGCGTTGCGCGCGCTCCACCGCATCCAGGCCCCGGCCGATCTGCTGCCGCCCTGGCTGGCCGGCGCACTGAGTGGGGGGCCCTGGCCTGCGTTCCACCCGCCCGTGGTGGGGGCGACGCTGCAGCACGTCGAGGCCGCCCGGCAGCTGCCCGGTCATGACCCGCGCCTGCTCACGGAGGTTGCCGGCTGGGTCCAGGAGCGGTTGACGTTGTTCGCCGCCGACGAGCCCGTGCTGGTCCATGGCGATCTGCACGGGTCCAACGTGATCGTCGATCAGGGGCGTGTCACCGGGCTCATCGACTTCGCCGAGGCGCTGGCCCAGCCGGCCGATGCCGAGCTCGACACTCTCCTGCGCTGGTGTGCCCGGGCGCGCGAGTTCCCACCCGCACCTCACGAAACGGGGCTCGACGAGGGCGCACTCGCGGACGTTCCCGGCTGGTTGCACGGCGCGTATCCGGAGCTGTTCGAGCGCGAGCATCTACGCGAGCGGCTGGACTTCTACGACCTGTACGTCGAGCTCGCGTTGTACGCACGCCACCCCCGGCCCGAGACGCGGGAAGCGGCGCAGGAGCGCATCACGTGGCTGATGTCCGGTCGCAACCATCTGGATCGACTCACTTGGTAGGTGACCCGCCGAAGGGGCAGGGTCCGCCCGAAAAGGCGGACCGAACGATCGTCGGCAAGAATGCGTTGGGCCGCGAGCGCGAGCCGGAAGTGGTTGGCCCCCGGCAGAAATACCTCCGGAGAGCACGTGATCCGGGCTCTCGCCTGCGGCGCTGTAGCGCCGCAATACGTATTTCTGCGTATCCCCAAGATCCTCCTCGCCGGTCGATGCTGACTGCTCCAAGAGCGGCCGGAGGAGGCGTGGGATGGGCGGTTTCGTCGATCGGACCCTCTTGCGGCTGGGAGACCCGGCGCGCCTGGCGGTGGAACTGTCCACTCCTGCGCCCGATCCGCAGGCGCTGGGAATGCTGCTGGCGTCGGTGCACGACCTGGAGCATGTGCGCCTCGAAAGCATCAGTCAGGTAGCGGTTCCTGAGCTGCGTGTGCAGCTGCCGCTGTTCCCGGCCGCCCGGCAGGTGGGCACCTGGACACGCACGCAGCCCTCCTACGTGGTCACCGAGGTGGCGGTGGAGAACCGGGGCGGTGTGGATCCGGTGTGGGTGGACCTGCTGGCCCGGCTGCGGGTCACGCTGGTCGCGGAAACCGATCCGGGCGGGGTCGAGTCGGTGCTGGCGAAGAGCATGGACGACTTCGCCACCCTGGAGGAGTTCCGGGAGCAGTTCCGCTACATCGACGTCGACGACTTCATGGCCCGGCACCGCCTGCAGACCGTGGAGGACCTGCGGGAGGCGTTCGAGTACCTGATCACCGAGGTGCGGTTCCGGGCGCCGGAACCCTTCGACCCGGCCGACCCGCGCAACCAGCACGACGTGGAGTTCGAACTCGCCGTGCTGATCGAGGCCGGCCTGGGCCTGACCGAGGCACTGCGCCGGGCCCGCACGGTGCGTGAGGTGGCGGCGCAGACCCGCGGTGGGGTGAAGGACGCGCTGCTGGGCCGCCCGGACCGGCCGCTGGCGGTGGCCGTGGTGCTGGATGCGGCGCAGGCCCGGGCCGAGGGCCTGCAGACCGAGCTCGTGCAAGAGCTTTTCGCCCGCGAGCAGGTGCTGTGCCTGTTCAGCGAGACCAACTGACACCCGTCGTGAGAGAGGGCCGAGCAGATGCCCGTGCGCTACATCCGCGTCAATCCGGTCGCCGACCTGTTCGCCCCGGCCGTGCGCGCTTTCGGCAACATCGCCGTCGTCGGGGCGGTGACCCCGGACGACGACCCGCCCGACGACCTGCTCGAGGTCAACGCCCCGATCCTGTTCGCCGACCCCTCCGAGGCGCGCCGGCGGGCGCCGGGCACGCTGGGCGACTCGATCGCGCTGTGCTTCGCCCAGAGCCCGGGCCCGACGGTGGTGCAGGGGGTGCGGGTCGACGCCGACGACCCGGACTGGCCGGCCGCGCTGGAGAGCCTGTCCACGCTGGACGTGCAGATCGTGTGTGTGGCCGACACCCCGCTGGACGACGCCTCCGGTGCGGAGGAGGGCGCGATCCACGCGCTGGCCACCCACGTCAGCGAGGTCTCGACCAGCGGCGGTGACGGACTGGAACGCATCGGGGTGGCCATGCTCACCCAAGGTGACACCGACCCGTCCATTGTTGCCGGCTCTCTGGCCCACGAACGGATGGTGTACGTCGCGCACAAGTCCGCGCAGGACGTCGCCGCCGCCGTGGCGGGCACGATCGCCGGTTACGAGCCGCACGTCTCGATGCTGCTGAAGCAGGTCAACGTCAGCAGCGCCCCGTTCACCGGAGCCGAGATCACCGCGCTGAACGGCAGTGAGACCTTCAGCAGCGGACCGGCCGGAGCCGGCGTCAACTGGCTGGTCGACCCGCCGCTGATCCCCGGGCAGGGGATCTACCTGGGTGAGGGGTACACCGGGAACCCGGGCGGCAAGAAGTACATCGACATCGTGCGCTGCATCGACAACGTGTCGTTCCTGCTCAAGGCCCAGCTGATCCGCTCGGTCGGCACCGCCCGGGTCAGCCGTTCGGGGCTGCGGGCGCTGATCGCCCAGATGGAGGCCGTGCTCGACCCGCTGGTGCGCCAGGAGGTGATCGAGGGGTTCACGCTCACCGTGCCGATCCTGTCGCTGCTGGACAAGCCCCCGGCCACGCTCACGCCGAGCGAGCGCACCCAGATCAGCAAGGCCCAGAACGAACGGGTCGCCGAGGTGCTGGCCGCGGTCGACTACGCCGGGGCGATCCACCGCATCGCCATCACCCTGCGCTTCGAGTAGGAGCTGAAATCCCATGGCCGACTGGAACACCCGCCTCGAGGTCAAGCTCGGGGACAAGACGATCACCCCGATCTCGAACTTCTCCCCGACCTTCAACGTGCCGCACACGGTGGTGCACAGCCTCGAGGCCGACAGCACCGGTTACGTGCGCCAGCCGTTCACCGTGACCTTCACGATGACCGTGCCGGCGGTGGCCGAGGCGGTGGCCGACCTGACCGAGCTGGCCGTCAACGGCACCGAGTTCTCGGTCAGTGTGGCCGAGAAGACCGGTGACGACTGGGCCTTCAAGTCGCTGAAGTTCGCCCGCTGCGTGGTCACCTCGGCCACGCCCAGCAACATCACCATCGACGGGGTGCCGCAGGCGAACTTCTCCTGCATGGCGCTGACGGTCAGCGTGGAGGAATGAGATGGAGGACGCCTCGGGGCCCGACAGCGGGTCGGTTCCACCGGGTGCCGACCGGGTTGAGCGGACCGGGCTGGCGTTGGTGCACGAGGGCGAGTACATCGTCCCGGCACCGGGCAGTCAGGCCGTTCTCGCCCCGGTGGGTGAGGGCGGGACGGTGGTCAACTACTGGTTCCCGGTGGAGGTCGAACTGGTCGGGGAGCTGCGCCCGGCCGCCGTCGAGCAGGTCGCCGCGCACGTGTTCGCCGAGCTGGAGCGCGAACTGAAGAGCCGGCGATGAGCCTGCCGGTGCTGGTCGGGGCGGTGCCGCTGTTCCACGTGCAGAGCCTGTCGATGAGCCAGGGCTACAAGATCGAGCGGGTGCGCGGCAGCCGCTGGTCGCAGGCCACCCAGCCGACGGTGAAGACGATCGCGATCGAGGCGGTGCTGCTCGGCCCGGAGCGGCTGCTGCTGAAGAAGGCGCTGGAGGCGATGGCGCTGACCTCGCGGGCCCTGCTCGCCGCCTCGGCACCGCTGCTGGCGGTGACCGGGATCCCGGTGGTCTCGGGCCTGACGATCAGCCTGGACATGCAGATCACCGAGCTACGGGTCACCCAGAGCGTGTCCAAGCGGGAGGCCCTGGACGTGACGATCAGCCTGCAGCACGTACCCCGTTCCAACCTGACCGCCCTGGCGGGGGAGGCGGCCGACCTGGCGCTGGCGATCGCCACCGCCGCGGTCGGTCCCAGCCCACCGGCCAGTCCGGTCGCCCGTACCCCCGGCCCACCGCTGTAAGGACCCACGTGAGGAGAGACCGTGAGCGTTGCGACGTTCCTGCGTCTGCCGGTGGACCCGGACGAGGGGTTCCCGCAGTCGTTCCGCCTAGTCGTGGGTGGGCGCGGCTACGTGTTCGGGCTGCAGGTGGTGGTGCTGGAGGAGGTGCTGCCCCCGCGCGACACCGAGCTGGGACTGTCGGCGGCGCTGGACCTTCCCACGGACGGCGCCTACCTGGTGATGACGGTGGTGCGGGAGGACAGCGAGCGGGGCACCACGCTGCTGCGGCGCAAGCTGGTCCCCGGCCACGTGTATCGCGCCGGGGAGCTGGCGGTGACGCTGCGCTCGGCCCGGGTGGCGATCGGGAACCTGAACGGCGTCGGGCGGCACGGGTCGCAGATCGTGGCGGGGGTGGCCGTGCGATGAGTTTCGTTCTGTGGCACAAGGTCGAGTTCGCCGCGGTGGAGGCCGGCGGCGGGGGACTGCTGGCCGCCGTGGCCTCCTACGCCGGGCTCGGGCTGCCGCTCACGGTGACCAACGACGTGTTCGGCGGCGGGCTGGTGCTGGACGTGGCGGTGCGGGTGACCATGGGCGAGACGAACAGCGCCACCTTCGAGGTGACCCTGGACGACCTGCCGGAGAAGAGCATCGCGCTGCTGAAGTCGGTGCCCAAGGGCGGCCTGAGGGCCACGGTCCGGCTGGGCTACTTCGACCGCCCGCTCAGCCGGGCCACGGTGATGACCGGCCGGGTCAGCGACCTGACCATCGGCCAGGGCACCGGCGGGGTGTCGCAGGTGGTGCTCACCGGGCAGGACGAGGCCGGGTTCAAGCTGCTGCGCCGCCCGGGCAGTCTCGACCGCCCCTCGGCCCTGCCCCGGATGCACATGGTCCGCGACCTGCTGCAGGAGGCCGAGGTCGAACTCGGCGCCGGCTCCACGGTCCCGGGCACGCTGAACGACTTCACCTCGTGCGCGCGCACCACCCTGGGCGCGGTGCAGGACCTGGCCCGCGAGGCAAAGGTGTCGATGGTGGTCCGCGACGGCGCCGTGTACCTGGGCGCCGCAGTGGGCAAGGAACCGGCCCCGGTCAGCGCGGACGCCCAGGCCAACGTGGTGGCCCGGGTCGACCGGCAGGGGCAGGACCTGCTGCCCGGCGAGCTGGTCGCCGACCCGCCGGTGCGCGACCAGCTGGAGATCACCGTGCTCGGGCATCCCGGGCTGAGGGCCGGGCAGAAGCTCGAGGTGAAGAACCTGGACTCGGTCCCGGCCGGGCCCCTGCGGATCGCCCGCGCCGTCCACGAGTACGGCTCCGACGGCTACGTGACCAAGCTGCTGGTCGTGGCCGCCCCGGCCGGTGAACCGGTGCGGATGAGCGGCGGCGTGCAGGGCGTGGTCGACCGCCTGGAGGACATTGCCTCGCGGGGCCGGGAAGACCATCCGGGTGTGGACGTCGGTGAGGTCACCACCTATCGGGCCGGCAAGGACGGCAAGCACCTGGGCGATCTGCACTACGGCCAGAAGGTGGCCTCCGGGGTGGTCGCCCCGAGCGTGGCCAGCCCGGTCACCGACGACGTGGAACTGCACAACAAGCCGATCGCCTCACCGTTCGCGTTCCACCAGGTCGGCCTGGTCACGCCGGTGTACCCGGGCATGCGGGCGCTGCTGGCGCACAACCGGGGCCTGGTCAACGACGCGGTGGTGGCGGGCTGGCTGTGGCCCGAGAAACCCCGGCACGCACCGCCGAAGAACGAGCCGGGCGACTACTGGCTGGCCCTGCCCACCGAGATCGGTGACCAGGGTCTGCCGGTGGGCAAGGGCGTGAACGACCTGACCGACAAGCAGGGCGCCCGGATCATCCAGGCCCGCTCGCTGCGGATCGTGGTCGGCACACCGGCCCTGCCGCCGGTGGGGGAGCGGCCGAGCCCGCCGCCGGAGAACACGGTCGTGATCGAGCACCACAGCGGCACGACGATCGAGATCACCTCCGACGGAGAGCTGAAAATCACCACCGCGCAGAAGAAGATGACGCTGACCAACGGCCAGGTCTCGCTCAGCCTGGACGGCGCGAAGGTGGCGGTGCAGTGATGCCGGCCGTGCTGACCACCGCCTCCACGCTGAAGTGCGCGCACCAGGGAACCGTGATGGTGCAGGCGTCCACCTCGGCGCTGAGCGCCGGTGGGTCGCCGGTGCTGGTGCAGGCCGACCTGCTGGCGGCCACGGTGGCGGGCTGTACGAACACGAACGCCGCAGCCGGTCAGGTGCCGTGCGCCAAGGTCACGGCGGTGACGGCGGGGATGAGCACCACGCTGAGCGTTGCCGGGCAGCCGGTGATGCTGCAGACGGCGCAGGGACTGACGAACGCCGTGCCCCCGCTGCCGGTGCTGTGGCAGGTCGAGTCGGCCGGCCAGAGCGTGCTGGAGGCGTCATGAGTGTGCAGCCGGGCAACCGTTTCGGTTCCAGCCTGCGCCTGGAGGACGGCGACCTCGTGCTGAGCGGCGCCGATCTCAGGCCGGTGCACGGCGACGAGAACCTGCGTCAGGCCCTGACCCTGCGCCTGCTCACCCCCTACGGCAGCGACCAGGTCAACGCCACCTACGGCCTGGACGTGACCCGCGCCTTCACCGGCAACCACGGCCGGCGCATGGTCAAGGAACTGCTGCGCCTGGAGATCGTGCGCACACTCGCCTCCGACCCCCGCGTGGCCGACGTCCTGTCGGTGGTCTTCGACGACGAACCCGGCTTTCCCCCGGAGAGGCGAAACCCCGTCAAGGACCGCCTGAGTCAGGTGGCGGTCAGCGTACGCACCGCCCAGGACACCACCGCCCTGATCCTCACCGACGTGGAGCTGTAGGAGCCATGACCGAACAGCCACTGAGCCCACAGTTCGGCGTGACCCAGGACGGGTTCGTCCTCAAGGGCTTCGACGCCGTCCTGGCCGACGCCCGCACCCGGGCCCGGCAGATGTGGGCCACCCTGGGCCTGGAACCGGACCTGACCTCGACCAGTTCGCTGGGCAAGCTGATCGAGGCCACCGTCCACGAGGACGCCGAACTGTGGAAACGGCTGGAGGACTTCTACTACGCCTCCTTCGTCTGCACCGCCACCGGCGACAGCCTGGACCTGCTCGGCGACGACGGGAACCTGCCCCGGCGGGAACTCCCGGCCTCCGGCGAGGTCACCCTGACCCTCGGCGGCGGCCTGCCCGGGCGCAGCTACATCGTGCCCGACGGCACCCAGCTGGTCACCGCGGCCGGTCCCGGCCGGCTCTCGTTCGTCACGCTCGCCCCGGTCGAGCTCAGTTCCACCACCCCCAGCCAGAGGGTCGCCGCCCGCAGCCTGACCCGCGGCTCCCGCGGCGACATCACCGCCGGCGAGATCGTCGGCGTCGACCCGGCCTACGAGCAGATCTACCTGTCCGGCTTCGGCGTGGCCACTCTCACCGTGACCAACGAGCAGGCCTTCACCGGCGGCCTCGGGATGGAGGACGACGACTCCTACCGCGGCCGTCAGCTGGGCATCTCCCGATCGCTGTGGACGGTCGAGGCGGGGCGCCAGAGCGTGCTGAACGTGGACGGCGTGGTCGACGTGCTGCTGTCGGACCCGCTCGGCGGGGTGGACGTGTCGCAGAGCTTCTTCGACGAGTTCGACTTCGGCGAGCGGCTGTTCAGCGGCGAACGGCAGATCGGCGCGGCCTACACCTTCGACGTGGTGGTGGCCCACGACTTCCGCTGGCCTTGGCGCACCACCGGTGCGGTGGAGGGGGTGTACGAGCGGGTGCTGCGCGAGGTGGACCGGGTGCGCCCGGCCGGGGTGCACCCGAACATCGTGGCCGCCGACCACATCGACGTGGGGGTGCGGGCCCGGATCGTGGTCGAACCCGGCTACGACCCGGCCGCGCTGTCGGCCGCGATCCGCACCCGCCTGGCCGAGGCCCTGGGAACGCTGCGGCTGGGCGGCGACGTGCTGTACAGCCAGGTGGTGCGCGCCGTGGTCGAGGTCCCCGGCGTGCTCGACGTGCAGCGCCTGCACCTGCGCCGCCACCCGCCCGCCTTCGGCCGGATCACCTTCGGCGAGGTCGTGCACCAGACCCCGGCCGTGGACGCCGCGATCGGCCGCAACCTGCTGATGGGCACCACCGAACTGCCGGTCTTCCGGGCCGACGCCGACCTGCACGACCTGGAACTGGTGACGCCATGAGTCCCGTCGCAGGGCTGGAACAGGTAGTGCTCGGCCGGGGAGCGGCCGGGCGGATGTCGCTGCGCCTGACCGAACCCTTCGCCGCCGGCGGTGACGTGCTGCACCTGACCCTGCTGCCGCGGCCCACCCCTGGTACGGCGGCCGTTGCACCGTATGACTTCCGCGAGCACCAGGCGCGTTTCGGCACCACCCCCACGCCCTCGTACGTGCTGCGCGCCCGCCGCGACCTGCAGCACGACACCGAGGTGACGCTGCGCTGGACCGGGATGCCCGGCGGCCCGGTGAACGTGTCCCTGACCTTCAGGGCAGGGACGCTCGCGGGGGAGTCCCTTCCGGTCCCGCCGCCCGCGAACGCCACCCCCACCAGCACCCTGACCGGCATCGTGGCCCGCCGGCGCCAGGGCACCGGTGCCACCGAGGTTCCCGATCCGGCCAACGAGTGGGCGCTGTCGGCGCTGCTGGGCAATCTCGCCCGGGTGCTGTGGGTGCTCGGCGGGGAGCGCGACAGCCTGCGCCGCCAGATCGCCCGCACCGCCAGTCAGAGACAACTGGGGACGGCGGTGGGCGCCAGTCTCGATCTCATCGGCATCGACCTGGCCGTACCGCGTTTCCCGCCCCTGCCGTACTCGGTCGACGACGACACCCTGACCCTTCACCATCTCGACGAGACCAGCGGAACCAGCGTGGTGGACGCGGTGGGCCGCTTCCCGGGCCGCACCGCGCACGACGGCCTCCTCACCGGGCCGGCAGCCCCCGGGGCGGCCGGCCGCTTCGGCCCGGGGCTGCTCCTGGCCGGGGCCGGCGCCGCGGTGATCCCTTCGCACCCCGACTTCGACCTGCCCGGCACGGCCGACCTCACCGCCGAGTGCTTCCTGCGCCCGGACGCCCAGCCCGGCGAGGCCCGCATCCTGGCCCGGCGCGGTGCCACCGGACCCGGATGGTCGCTCGAGATCGGCGAGTTCGGCCGGGGCCTGCCCCGCAACGTCCGCGCGCGGCTGTCCGACGGCACCACCACCCAGGACCTGTACGCGGACACCACACTTGCGAGCGACCGCTTCACCCACATCGCCCTGGTGATCGACCGCGCCGGCCACACGGCAGCCCTCTGGCTGGACGGCCTGCGCCTGGCCCTGGCCGACATCACCGCCCTGGGCGCCCTGACCGCGGGCGAGCCGCTCACCGTGGGGGGCACGCTGAACGCCACCGTGGACGAGGTTCGCCTCAGCCGGGTGGCCCGCACCGCATTCGCGCCGGTGCTGGGCGAGGACGACGAGCACTACCGCCGGCGCCTGCACCTGTTCCGGCGCTGGGTGCTGCCCACCCCCGCGGCCCTGACCGACCTGCTCAACGACGCAGCCGGGGAGATCGGCGGCGTGAAGAAGCCTCTGGAGGTGATCGACGAGGACACCCCGACCCTGCGCAGCGTGCACCAGGTCCGGGTCCTGCCCGCGCTGGTACCGGTCGGCACGAGCATCCACGCCTCCGGGGTCTGGAACGTCACCGAGCAGCAGGCGTTCGGTGACCAGGACGATCTGGACCGGCCGCCGGAACTGCTGCTGCGTTACAGCAATCCGGCCGTCGAGCACGTGACGGACCCGGGCGGGGACTCCCGGCTCATGCAGCCCGCGCTGGCCCGAAGGCTCGACCGCCTGGCTGCTCTCGCACTGACTGAGGCTCCCGGCACCAAGGTGCGGGTCGTGGGAGCCTGGCACCCACGCGTCCTCAGTTCTCGTTCTGCCGGACGCCTGGCCCATCTGACCCACCCGAGCATCAGCACACCCCGCCTGGCCGCGCTGGCCCATCAGGCCGGCTTCGACCTGGTGGGGGTGCCCCGCGCCGGGAACCCGGACGGCTTCACTCAGGCAGTCGTGGTCGCCGTGGCCCCCGGCGGTTCCCTGACCGTGGAACCCGACGGCGGACGTCCCCAGGTCGTCGAAGGTACGGATCTGATCCTGCGGCTGCAGCCGAATCCACCCGCCGGAGCCGAAATCACCTGGCACACGGCCCGCGTCGGCCCTGGTCGCGTCACCATCACCCCCACGGCACCCGGCGTGGCGCTCGCCCGCGGCGTGGCCCCCGGAGATGCCGCGATCTCCGCCGACCTGACCTGGGAGGGGCACACCAGCACCGCTTCCCTGACGGTCCGTGTGCTACCTGCCGCCGTGCCCGCCGGTTCGTCGATCGCGGCCGACGGCACCCGCAACGCCGACCCGAAGGTGGCGGGAGAGCCGGCCGCGACATTCGACCCGGCGCTACTGGCCACCGTCAGCGACCCCCGGGCGAGCTTCGCCGGGCAGTCCGCGCGCATGCAACGCGGCACCGCCGCCCGCCTGCAACAACTGCTGGACCTGTTGGCCGAAGCTGCCCCCGGCGTGCTCGCAGTCTCCGGCGGGTTCACCACCCTACCCCCGGGCGACCCGCAAACCCTTGCCGCACAAGGAAGAGCCCTCACCGTGCAGCATCCGACCCTGGCGGCGGGACGGCTGGCTGCGCTGGCGCACACCGCGGGTTTCACCCACGTCAGCGTCTCCGGCCCCCAGGTGCAGGTACGCCAGCGGGCCGAAGACCTGATCGCCGTCAGCGGACCGCACCAGGTGCAGGAGGGGCAGAGCATCACCGTGCAGGTCCAGCCCGCCCCCGCCGACATCTCGCCCACCACCCGGCTGAGCTGGGGCAGCGGGCCGATCACCTCGGGGAGGGCCGATCTGGCCACCACCGGCGCGGACACGGTACGCGTCACCGGCCGCACCCCCGGGCTGCTGTGGGTGCAGGCGGCACTGCGCGAGGCCGGCGCCAACGGGCCCTTCGCCCTGCAGGTGCGGCTACGCCCCGAAGTGCCGGCCGACGCCACGGTCAGCCGCGACCAGTACGAGCTGATCATGAACGTGGTGCACAGCCTGCGCCCCCTGGGCGTGGAGGTGCTGACCCGCAGCCTGCGCCCGGCCGTGGTCGAGCTGCCCGGCGGGCCGAGCCGGGCCGAGGACCACACCTACCCCCGATACCGCCTGCACCGGCCGGTCCCGCGCCTGACCCGACCGGCCCGACCGACCCGAAAGGACAGCGAGCATGGGTGACATCTCGTTCACCAAGACCTTCCACCACACGCCCTACGTGGACAACCGGGACCGGGTGCAGGCCGGCGGCCCGAACGGGTTCAACGCCCGCTTCGACGCCCTGGAGTCCGACCTGACCTCCCTGGCCGACGTGGTCACCCAGGTCGACACCGCCCTGGACACGCTGGGCGCCGGGCCCACCCCCACCCAGCAGGCCCTCACCCTGGCCCCCTCCCTGGTGACCGTGGCCGGAGCCAGCGGCTGGGCCCACGACGCGCAGGGCTACGCCGCCCGCACCGGCAACCTGGTCACCCTCTCCGGCGTACAGGCGGTGCCCCTGCCGCACGGGTCCCGGCTGGTGCAGCTGCGGGTGGTGGGCCAGAACAGCGGCTCCGGACTGCTGCGGGTGGCCCTGATGCGCAACCGCCTGATCTCGTCGGTCACCCCGGCCGAGCGGATCGCCCGGGTCACCGGCGACGCCAGCCCGTTCGACCGCAACGACCCCGCCGACCCCAACTTCGTGCAGGTCGACACCCAGAACTACCGCTACTACCTGCTGGCCACCCTGGACGGCGCGCAGAACACCGACACCGTCACCCTGTCCGGGTTCCAGATCACCTACGTGGCCTGATCACTCACCAGCGAAGGAGCTGCTCACGTGGCCGGAGATCTCTACTTCAAGGTCGACTTCGGGGCCTCGCCCGCACTCGACGACGGCACCCGTCCGTGGACCGGCGCCAACCCGTTCTGGAACAACTTCAGCCTGTTCCTGGAGGGCGGGCCGAACCAGACCCAGACCCGCGTCGGCACCCCCACCCGCGTCCGGGCCCGGGTGACCAACAAGGGCCGCGACGCGGCCGAGAACGTCCGGGCCGACATCTACGTGATGAACCCGCACGTCGGGGCCAGCTCACCGTCGATGGCCGTCCGGCAGCTGCGCGGCCAGGTGAACACGCTGGCGCCCGGCTCGGGCGGCACCAGCCCCAACGACGCGCACGTGCTCACCTGCCGGATCAACGACCCGGTGCTCGGCCCGGTGGACTGGGAACCGACCCAGGCCGAACTCAACGCCACCGTCAACGGCGGCGGCCACCTGTGCCTGATCGCCAACGTCTTCTCCGACACCGAAGGCCAGGAACTGGCCCTGGACTCGGTCTTCGACGTGGTCAACGACCAGCACCAGGGCCAGCGCAACTGCACCCTGCTGCCGCGGCAGAACTTCTGGGAGGGTTTCCAGGAGTTCCAGGTGATGGCCGCGCCCGAACTGATCGAGACCACCGTCGCGGTGGAACCGGTCGAGGCGAAGGTGGCGCTCGGGGCCGGCGAGCGGTGGCTGCTGCTCTCCGACGACAGCATCACGTTCAGCCGCGAGCACAAGGCGCCGGTGGTGCTGGTCAAGGGCAAGCCGTACCCGCTGTTCCTGGACGACGAGCTGCCCGAGGTACGGATGGAGGCCGAGGAGATCGGTGCGCTCGACCCCCGCGAGCCGCTGCCCGGGTTCGAGCGCCCGCTGCGGGCCCGGTTCCGGTTCGAGCCCGGCCACAAGCGCAAGTTCGGGGCCGTGCAGGTGTTCCAGATCGTGCAGCGCGACCTGAAGGGCAATCCGGTCGGCAGCGGGCTCAAGGTGCTGTCCGTGATCAACGGCTGATCATGGCCCTGCCGCCGTCCCCGTCGCTGCACTGTCACGTGCCGATCCGGGTGCGGGTCACCGGAGTTCCCGACGAGGAGACCCTGCAGGCCCTCACCCGGCAGGTCGCGGCGCAGGTGCGCTCCCGGCTGGCCGCGGCCCGCCGGGAGCTGCCCGAGAGTGCAACGCTGGAGGCGGTGGAACAGACCCACGAACGCTACGACGCCGAGAGGGATCTCGGCGACGGCTACGCGGTGCCCGGCTATCAGAACAATGGACGTCCTACGACGGTGCCGCTGTCGCGGCGCCGACCTTGGATCGTGTTGCGTACGGTCAACTTCCGCGTGCCCATCGGCGAGTATCTGGACGTGGTGGAGCGGGTGCGGGGGGAGGAACTGCCGGCCAAGGTGCTCTACGACGACCGGGCCCAGGAGGAACGCTGGGTGGAGGTCTGGTGGGTGCAGGTCAACACCACCACGAGCCTGCTGGACCTACAGACCGCGGTGAACGCCCGGGCCGGCCAGCTGTCCAGGCTCGGCCCGCGGCAGATCCTCGCCGACCTCATCACCCCGTTCGACGGCGGCTGGCGCGAACTGACCCACCTCGACCGCAGCGGCTCCATGCGCTCGGCGATCCCCTCCCCGGGGGAACGCAACCAGCGGCGGGTGGAGGGCAACGGCCAGGACGCGGTGGTCAGCCACGGCGGCTGGGTGCTGTACGCCTTCATGTCGCTGCCCGGGATCAGCGTGTCCGAGGTCCTGGACGCCGGGCCCCTGACCCGCCTGAACGTTCCCCTGCCAGAGGCCGGCTTCCTGGTCGACCGCGGGGCGTTCCAGCACGACGTCCACGTGCCCTGGGAACGTTTCGCCGAAGAGTTCGCTTCCGAGTCGGTGCCGGTCTGGGTACTCGCAGCCCGCGTACGCCGCCCCACCCTGGCCCAGGCCGTCTACTACCTGGCCCAGGTCTCGGCACGCGAGCAACGCCCGGCCACCCAAGGCGAGCCGTTCATCAGCGACGCCGTGCAGGTGCTTTCACCGGGAGTCGGGGCCCGCCTGCCGTCCTGGCTGGCCCGCCACGTGGGCACGGAGAACCTGGCGCCGGAGGGCAGCCACGCCGCCCGGGGAGTACGGCTGGAGGCCGGATGGCCGGTGCTCTACGCCTACGTCGAGATCCCCGTCGGGCCCGATCGCACCGCCGCAGCGCTGCAGGGACCCAAGGCCCGCGAGATCGCCGGGCGGATCCGGGCTCTGCTCAAGGCCGGCATCAGGGCCGAACGCTGGACCTGGTGCATGCTCGACGAACTGGACGAGGCCAACGCCGGGGGCCCGCCCGCCCAGCGCCCGCCCGGCGGCACCCTGGCCGAGCACGTGCTCGCCGACCTCGAGCGCACCGGTGACTTCTCCGGACTGTTCCAGGCGGTCCAGGCCAACGGCTACTTCCTGGTCGAGCACCGGCTGCTGATGATCAGCCTGCCCACCCGGTTCGCCGACCGTCCCGAGGTGCGGGCCCTGCACGAACGCCTCGCCGGGGCCCGGGCCGCGAGACAGAACAACCTCTACCGGCCCGAAGAGCAGACCGTTCTGCTGCAACGCGATCCGCGGCAGCGCTGGGCCAAGGGCAGTGTCCTGGGCGACCTGGACGAGACCTACCTGATGGAACGCGAGGAACAGCGGGCCACCACCGCCAAGGCCGAGCAGTTCCGCACCGAGCTGGCCGCCCAGCAGATCGCCGTGATGGCCGACATCGCCGCCGGCCGCCTGGCCCGCGACCTCGACGACGAGGCCTTCGCCCGGGAGGTCCTGGCCCGCACCACCGCCAAGGTCCCGGTGACCAAGGACGACGTCGAGGACGTCACCGTGCAGCGCAGCATCCGGCTGCTCGGGGTGACCCGCCGCGACCTCGACGGCCTGCCCTCCTACGACCTGCGGCTGGAGTTCGTCGAGCGGGTCGCCGGCGGGGCCTGGAAGAAGGTCAGCCAGGAGTTCACCGAGACCTCCGGCGACTTCGAGGCCCGTCAGATCTACCTGGCCCTGGGCCAGGCCGGGAAGTTCTACGAGAGCCTGCTGATCGGCATCAGCGCCGTCGGCCTGATCGCCGTGGCCTGGGAGGCCGGGCTCGTCGCCGTCCTGGTCGACCTGGCCGGCGGAGCCACCACGGTGATCGTCTCGATCGCCGTCTCCGAACTGATCTACCTGCTGCGGGTCGCCTTCGGCGACGCGAAGCTGACGCTGCGCGGCTTCCTGGTCGCAGCCCTCGACGGCTACCTGATGGCGCTCGGCTTCCGCCTGGGCGCGGTGGCCGGCCGCTGGGGTGCGACCCAGATCGGCACCGCCACCGTGCGGCGGGTGGTGGCCGGCTGGATCGCCGAGCGCCTGCTGGCCGGCGCGGTCAGCGGCGCCGTCTCGGCCGGGCTGGAGCGCTTCGCCCACGACGTGATCGCCGTGGCCACCGGCGAGGGCTCCTGGTCGGGGATCGGCACCTACGTCAAGTCGATGGCCGTGGGGGCAGCAGTCGGGGTCGTTGCCGAATTCACGCTCCAGCCGGCCCTTCACGCCGTCCTCGGCGGAGGGCGCACCGCACTGGAGTCGGCCGTCGAGATCGCCCGCCGGGTGCGGGCCGAGGGCATCAGCGCCGTGCAGTTCTCGGCCGGCGTCACCGAGGCCCTGGCCAACCTGCGCGCCAGCCTCTCCACCCTGGCCGGGGACGGCGCCGCCCGGGGATTCGCCGGAGCGCTCGGCGAGCGCCTGGAGACGGTGCTGCGCGAGCTGGGGGCCAGCGCGATCGCCACCCGCACCCTGCAGCTGTCCGGAGCCAAGTTCTCCCAGCAGGCCACCGAGGGGCTGCAGCGCTTCCTGCGGGCCTCCGAAGCCTCCGGAAACATCACCCGCTCACACGAACTGGCCACCGTCTTCGCCCGTCACCCCCAGGAGACCGTGCACTTCCTTGAGGCGCTGGCCACCATGGACGCGGCGGCCGCAGGCCACCTGGCCGCCGGAACCTTCGGCTCACCGCAGGAACTGGCCGGCTTCCTGGGCCGCATCGGCCGCTACGAGCCTGGGCAGCAACGCGCGGTGGTGCGGCTGCTGGGCGAACTCGGTGTGGTCGCCGCCGACCCGGTGGCCACCCAGACCTCCGAGCAGATCATGCAGCACCAGCTCGAGCTGTCCCTGCGTCTGCAGGCCGCCGGGCGCGAGGCCGAGGCCGCGAACCTGCGGGCCCAGGCCACCCGGGTGCGGGCCAACGCCGACCTGGCCCGCCAGACCGGTCGCACCGCCCGGGCCGACATCAAGGCCGCCGAGGCCGACGAGCTGACCCGCAACGCCACGCTGATCGACGCGCGCGCCGCGCAGGCCCGGGTGCAGGCCGACGATCTGGCGGCCGGGCGGATGAACCCGGCCGACGTGGTGCCGACCAGCGCCGAGCTCGACACGGCCTTCGCCGCCCTGGAGGCCGGCACGAACGCCACCGGCGGGCCCCAGGCCTGGATCCGGCTGCCGGTGCGGGCGGTTCAGGGCAATGCGCCGGTGCTGGAACGACTGGTGCGCCCGCTGTTCCGCAGCCGCAGCGGTCACCGGGTGGTGTTCCGGGTCGAGGGCGGTTCGGGTGTGGCCCGCAGCCGGGACTTCGTGCAGGTCGACCCGGCCGGCAACGTGCGCCTGGCCACCGGTGGGCGGGCGCTGAACCTGAACTTCGGCGTGTTCGAGCGGTCGGTGGAGTTCCTGCTGGAGAACCGGGCGGGGGCGCGTCTGAAGGTGTTCGAGGTGGAGGAGGGCTGGTTCCGGCAGCTGCGCGGGGTCTCCACACCCGAGCAGGGCAGGGCCCACCAGGTGCTGGTGGTCGACGAGGCCACCAGGACCGCCACCCCGTTGCACCCCGACGGAACCGCCCCGGGCATCACCGACGTCAAAGGCCTGCCGCGCATCGTCGACACCCGCTACGGGATCGACCAGCTGCAGGTTCCCCCCTCGCTGCTGCGTGAGCTGAACGAATTCATCGTTCCCGGCAGCGGGCGCGTTCTGGAGTTCACGCCGTGAGGCACGTGTACCACCGGCCCACCGAGCCCCAGGCTGCCGATGCGCCCGGGGGGAGCTCCGAGGCCGAGTTGCTGCGGCTCGTGCGCGCGGCGGTCACTCAGGCGGTGGCCCAGGTAGTGAACGAGATTGTGGACGACGGTGGGCCCGTCGATCCCGTCATCCGCCTGGACCGCCCGCCGGTACGTCAGCGAGCAGTGCCCGAGAACGAGGTGCCCGAGAACGCAACGGGCGGGGGTCTGATCGGGATCCCCAGCTATCAGGACAAGGGACGGCCGGTGGGGGTTCCGGTCGCAGCCGGTGGCTCACCGACGTCCCCAGTCGGTTCTGGTGTGAAAGCCACCACCGACCCCCTGGTGACGGCCGTGAACGACCTGGCCGTGCGGGTACGGCAGGCCGAACTCGCCCCACCGGTCAGGCCGAGCACCGCCCCGGGCGGGGGTTTGTTCAACTGGATGTGGGCCTCGGGGCAGGCCAAGGACACCGCGCGCCTGATGGCGCCCACCCGGGCCGACCTCGAACGCCTGGAAGAGCGGCTGATCGGCGCCGTGAGTCGACGTGCCCTGCAGAAGGCCAAGGGGCTCCTGGACAGCAGCGAACTGGTGGCCCGGCGCGAGGCCGTGCGCTACAACTCGCCCACCGGCAGTGCCTCCGAGCGACTGCGCAGCGCCGCCGGGGAGATGGCGGTTCTGCAGAAGCAGATCCTCGACCGGGTGAAGCAGACCGGCAACCAGCAGGCCGCCGCCTCCGGGGCCCCGATGGCCGGCCAGCTCGACCCCAACCAGTTCGACGACATCCTGACCGGCACCTACGCCCGCAGCGACCAGGTCGTGCAGGGGCAGCTCCTGCCCCGGCTGAAAGACCTGAAAAGGATCTACGGGCAGGAGTTCCCGATCCTGCTGCGCCGTAACCTGGACTACACGAGGCTGACCGCCACCCATCCGGTGCGCTTCGCGTGGGACGTCTCGGCGATCACCACCGAAGTGCTGGACAGCATCGCGACCATGCGCAAGCGCCTCGACGAGCAGAGCGTGTGGGAGCTGGACCACGTGATCGAGGCCGCCCGCCACGAGATGGGCGTGATCGCCGGAACCCCGGCCGCCGCGGCCCTCGACCGCTACCTGCAGATGCGCAAGCGCGACGAGCTGATCCGCCAGCTGCTGCTCGGCGCGGTCGGCCTGGCCCTGGCCATCGGCGCATCGATCGCCACGGCCGGCGCCGCCGCCCCCGGAGCGAGCGCCGCCGTGATCGCAGTGGCGGGGGGCCTGTCGATCGGCTCGGCCGCGTTGTCGGTGTACGGGGCGGCCGAGCAGTACCAGAACTACTCCTTCGCCAACGCCGCCTCCCACTCCTCGCTCGACCCGGCGACCGCGCTGGCCCGCGAGGACCCCTCGATCGCCTGGCTCGTCGTGTCGATCTTCGGTGCAGTGATCGACGTGGGCGCGGCCGGTCTGGCCCTGCGGAACCTGGCCGGGGTGGCCAAGGCCGGGATCCTGGCCAAGGAGCTGTCCGCCCTCGAGGCCGCGGCCCGCGCCCAGGCGAAGGTGCTGGCCGCCGAGGGCCGGCTGGTGGGCACCGAGCAGGACTTCGTGGAAGCGGTGATGAAGGCCGGGCGCACCCGGATCGGCGGAGCGGCGATCGCCCTCGAGCACGGCGGCATGGTGTTCGCCAGGAATGCCGGCGGTCAGCGCCGCACCCTGGCCGAGGCGGTGCAGCTGGCCCAGCAGAACGGCGTCCACATCGGCGACGACGTGATCGTCCGGGTGGTGCAGGAAGGTGACCTGCCCAAGAACGCGTTCGCCGACTACGGCAGCAAGATCGCCAGCACCGAGACCCGGGTGGTCTGGGAGAAGACCGCCAACGAGACCGGCAGCGCCCTCACCGGCCAGGTGCAGGCGCCCCGAGGGGGGATCACCCCGACCTACTGGAAGCGCGCCCCGGTCACCGAGCCGACCGACGTGATGATGGTGCGCCTGAACGCCGACGTGCTGGACTCGGACGAGGCGATCGTGGCGGTGCTGGCCCACGAGATGCACGAGATCAACTGGTTGCGCGACCGCCTGCTGCCGGGCAAGCCCCCGTTGACCGCCATGGAGTACAACCGGCTGGTGAACGGCAACTCCGGCACACTGCACCTGGAGGCCTGGGAGGTGGCCCTGGCCGCAGTACGACGGATGCGCGCCCGGCCCTGACGCCGCCCTAGATCAGCAGCCCGGCGTCACGCAGCTGCAGAACGGCCGAGAGCCGGTCGTGGCAGCCCAGTTTCGTGTACGCGTGCTCCAGGTGTTTGTGCACGGTACGGGTGCTGATGCCGCAGCGCCGGGCCACCGCCGCCGCGGTCAGCCCGGCCGCCACCAGGCTCAGCACCTCGAGCTCGCGGCTGGTCACGCCCTCGCGCCGCAACCGGGTCAGGTGCCAGTGCCGGCGCAGCACCGGCGCGATCAGCCGGGCCAGGTCCAGCTCGGCCCGGCCGAACTCGTCTCCCGGCCGGCTGAGCACCCAGGTCACCAGCTCGGGCGGGCCGCCCTGGTTCGGCACCTGCGCCTGCACGGGCAGGGCGAGCAGGCGCCCGAACGGTTCCTGCGACGCCAGGTTCACCGGCTCGGTGCGCCCGGCCGCCGCCGACAGCCACGTCAGCAGTTGCCGCTCGGAGGGTTTCGCGTACGTCTCCCGCCCGTCCCACAGTGCGCCCGGCCAGCTGCTGATCTGCTGGCCGGGCACCACGGTGACGGCGAAGGTGATCCACTCACAGGGCAGCAGCCGCTGCAGCAGCCCCGCCACTGCCGCGGCTCCGCTCTCGTCGCCTTCCGGAGCGCTCCTCGGCGCGAGGGGGAATGAGCCGTTCGACACCGGAGCACCTCCTGTGGGCCCGGGCCCGGTCGTCGGCAAGTGTTCCGATCGTGCCCCACAGAACGCGCTAACCTGGCAGAACCGGCCGGGCCCGGCACTTTGAGGCAGCCGCCGCAGGCTACCGGCGAGTCCGTGATCAGCTCACCGGTTGGCCGCCGCCGCGTACTGCCGGACCAGTTCGGGCACCAGCGCGGGCGGACAGTCACTGACCTGGCCATCGCCCAGCTCGATCACCCGCCACACCCCGTCGGTGCGCAGAGCCAGATCGAGCGTGACGAACCGAAGAGCCAGCTTCTGGATCAGGGGCGTGCAGACGTCGGTCGCCGGTAGGGACGAGGGCAGCGACTGCGGGGTGTCGGGGTGAGCGCCGACCAGCCGGCACTCGCCGTCGACCCACCACGTGCGCACCTCGTCCGACGTGAATTCCTCGAACTGCCGCAGCACGTAGCCGCCGGTGAAGGCCTCGTCGCGCAGCTCCCGGAACCGGTCGGCCACCTTCCCGGCGGCCTCGGCGTCCTGCAGATCGGGGATGAAAGCGGCCTCGTGCCAGTGATGCTTGGCCGACTTGGTGTAGTCCCGCAGCACGGCCGCCCCAACGCCCAGAGCGGTGCGCGCCGCGTCGAAAGCCTCACGGGTGTCGCCCTCGCGCCACTCGGCCCGGGGCGTGACCTCCCGCAGAGCCTGGTACCAGCCCGGCAGTTCGTGGGCGCGCCGGTACTGCCCGGCATCGGTCACCAGCCGTACCCCGCGCTCGCGCAGCGCTGCCTCGAATCCGGCGTACTGCTGCGCGGTCAGCATCCACCCGCGGTACAGCGCCTCCCCGGCGCCGTGCGGCACCCGGGCCACCCCGGCTCGGGCGCCGTCGGGTCGGGTCAGCTCGTCGTGGTCGACGAACGCCACCGTCAGCCCGATCTCGCGCGCCGCAGCTACTTCCTCGGCGTAGTGTTCGTCCGGGCGTCGGGGGCGCAGCGGATCGGCGGGGAAGAGAAGCATCACGAGCAGCAGTATTCAGCGGCTATAACGGCTCTGTCATGCACGTTTACGCGCTGCCCCTACCTCACGCATACGTTCCGACGGTGCCGAAGACCGGGATGAACACCACGACCACCGCTGCCGTGCCGGCCAAGGTGAGGACTAGAGGCGCCCATCCCCGGATACGCCACGCCAGCATCCCGAGCAGGAAGAGCAGCCCCGCCAGCCCGCTCACCGTCCAGTACACCGGGCTGGTGCTCTGGCTCACCGCCGTCAGGCCGTACAGCGATTCGCCGATGGTCACGCCGGTCAGCGCCGCCGTACCCAGGGCAGCCCGACCGCCGCGTTCACGCAGCCACGCGGTGGCCACTCCGATGAACGGACCAGCAACGGCACCCGACAACGTCCACAGCAACGGGTCGTACGCGTGCCCGTACAGCGCCAGCGCGGCCGTGTACCCCAGCATGAGCAGCACGCCGCTGACCGAACCGAGCACGGCGGCCAGCCGTACGCCGGGGCGCACCCACAGCAGGAGCACCACCATCAGCGCCGTCCACCCGTTGGCCGAGTTGGCCAGGGAGAACATCGAGTAGGGCAGCACGGTCTGCGCGTACGCGGTGAGGCCACCCAGAACGAAGCTGAGCACCGCCACCACCAGCGCGGCGACCGCCGGATCATCGAAACGGTTCTCGTACAGCGGATTCTGACGCATCGTCGGCTCGCTCACCCAGGTGATCCTGCCCGCACTGGTGCGGGCCGGCGTCCTTCTGTGGTGCCGGGCCACTGAACAAGAGGACGATTCGAGCGGTACCTGAGGCCGACGTCCTCTGGTTCGGGTCGGGTTTGTGCTTTGAGGACGTCGGTGGTGGGCACTGCTACTTCGGCGACAGGATGGCGAGTTGGCAGTTGTGGTCCCAGTCGAACGCGGCCTGGTAGAAGCGGCCCTTGGGATCGCGGTGGTTGCTGCCGGTGAAGGCCGCGATCGGGGAGTCGATCTGTTTCGTCGCCTTGGCATCGGGGATGCTGTAGCTGACCAGCCGGGTGCCGCCGCCCTCGTCGCCGGCCGTCGGGGCGATGATCGGCCAGCCCAGGAGCTGTTTCTCGTTCGCTGTGAGCCCGATGCCGTAGAGGTACATGACCCGGTACTTGTTGGCGTGGTTGTAGTCGGCCGGGTCGATGAAAGAGCCGAGTGAGGTGAAGGCGCCGGTGGCCACGTCCAGCCGGTACAGGTTGCCGGTCACCGTGCTGAGGTAGATCTTGCTGCGGTCGGCGGTGACCGCCTGGCCGTTCCAGAACCCGCCCTTGAGCTTGATCCCGGTGTTGCGGTGCTTGCCCGTGGCGATGTCGTACTCCCACACGGGGTTGCTGTTGCCGCGCAGCGCCGGGTCTTCCGGGCCGCGATAGGTGTACACCTTGCCCGTGCGGGTGACCACGATCTCGCGGCTGACCATCTTGTTCAGCGCCCAGGGGATGCCCTTGACCACCTTGCGCACGGTGGCGGTGGCCGGGTCGAACAGGATGATGTCGCCGTGCGGGTGGGACAGCCCCACCAGCAGCTTGTGCTCGGGGGAGTAGCTGAGCGCCACGATGCCCTGGTGTTTGATCACCACGCCGCCGGGCAGGTGCCGGCTGACGTCGTCGAAGGCGCCGGTGTCGAGGTCGTAGCTGAACAGGTGGGCGCCCCGGTAGTCGGGCAGCGTGTCGATCGCGCCCTTGAAGTCGTGGAAGCCCTGCGAGCCCATGTACAGCTTGCGCCCGACCTGCACGATCCGGGTGTGGCCCTTGGGGATCTGCTCGCCGCGGGCCAGGTTGTTCTGGCGGGTGGCCACGTCGATGAAGCTGCCGAGGAACTCCTTGCGGCCGGAGCTGGGGGTGTAGCGGAACAGCGCTGTGTCTTCCCGGCCGTCGGAGCGTGTGCTGGTCCAGTTGATGTACACCCGGTTCTGGTCGTCCAGGCCCAGGGAGTTCCAGCACTGGGTGGGCGTGAGATAGCTGGGGGTGACCGCGGCGAAATCGGTGTACGTGACCGCGAATTTGGCCGCCCGCCTCTTCGGACGGGCTCCGAGGGCGGTGAACTGCGGGGACGCCGGCAGGAGGGGGAGGAGCCCGGCCGCGGCCAGCACCGAACGGCGGGACGGTGCCTGGGCCGAGGTAAGGGCTGAGTGGTGGGCAGGCTGGCTGAAGGTGTCGTTGTCCATCCTTCGTTCCCCCAACGGAAGGAAGCCGACGTCAGCGCCCCGGCGTCTGTGGTCGGCTCTCGCGGAAGGCGCAGTGCGCCCTGAGAAACCCCAAAACCCTTTGGGCAAGCGATCTTCGGAACCGATTGCCTCCAACAGGTTCACTCCGACCCGCGGGTCCGTCAAGGGATACGCGGCGGTTCGATCGGGCGGGCATAAGCGGACATATTGCGCGCGGTCGGGTGGCCAGGGGGTCGGGCGTTCGTGGCGCAACGTCGGACGGGATGAGCTCCGGATGGCTGAGGACAGGTTTGTGGCGTTTTGAGATGCGGAGCGTGATCACCGACGTGATCATGTGCGGGTGGCGGACACGGAGAAGGACCGGCCGAACGATTCCGGGGTCATACCCAGGACAGACCCGGGGTTGGTAACCGCGAGGCCGGCCACAACCGGCGGTGACGACCAGGAGCTCGCCGAGATCGGGGCACGAGCCAAGCGCCGCACCGACCGCTGGTTCTTCGGCACGATGATCGTCTGCCTGCTCGTTACCCCGCTGGCGGTGGCCGTGGGCATCATCGCGGCCGAGGACTCGGACGACGGCGGAACGCCCTGGTGGGTCTGGCTTCTCATCACCCTGGCCGGTGTGCTGCCCATCCTGGTGACGCTGCCGGTGTTCTGGTGGCTGCGGCGCCGGGGCGTGCGCTGGCTGAGCCCGGTGCTGGCCGCCGGCGTGGATCGCGAACGCCGTAAGGCGATCAACAAGGCCATCCGGTCTGGCCAGGCGGTCGAACCCCGCGACCAGCCGCTCGCCCAGGATCTGGCCGAGCGCACGGTGATGCAGCGCTGGACGCTGTACCTGCTGCTTCCGGTCATGGTGCTGATCAGCGCGAACCGGCTCCTCTCGGACGAGCGGGTACTCGTCGCCGACCTCTTCGTCGGGGTGGGGGCGCTCGGCTTCTTCTGCTCGCTGCCGTTCACCTGGCGCAACGTACGACGGGCGAAGGCCTGGCTCGCCCAGCACGGCACCCGCGCCGATGCGGCATGACCAGTCCGGGGGAGCCACTTGCCTCGGTCCGAGAACGGGCTCGTCGTGGGCCGAACCGCTGGCTGTTCGCCGGCCTGCTGATCTGTGGGCTGGCCGGGCCCCTGGCGCTGGTCTGGTGCGCAACCTTCGCGGCGCCCAGCGTTGGCTCGCGAAGTACGGGCAGCGGCAGGACGCGGGAAGACTGACCAGAAACGAACCACACACCCGAGGTGAGTGGCCGCAGTCGGTGTGCGCACTCGTCCTCAAATTGGTAGTTGTTCGCCTACTCTGCGTGCCAGTGGTAGAGATTTCGCGGCCGGCCCGAGCTTCCGTAGCGCTGGGTCTGGGCAGCCATCCGGCGGGCGGTGAGCTCTTCCAGGTAGCGGCGGGCCGTGACGCGGGAGATTCCCAGGGCCTCGGCCACCTCGTTCGCGGTCACTGGGGTGCTCGAGGTGCGCAGGTGTGACGCCACGTGATCGAGCGTGCGCAGCGAGGTGGCGCGGGAGGCAACGACTTCCGAGCGCACGTCGGGGCGCAGCTGGGCGATGGCCGAGTCGATGTCGAACTGGTTGATCGGCCCGGTGGAGTCGGTGGTGCGGCGGTGGTAGGTGGCGTAGCGGCGCAGGTGCCCCTGAAAACTGCGCAGCGTCAGGGGTTTGAGCAGGTAGTGCACCACCCCGAAGGAGAGGGCCGAGCGCACCAGGCCGATCTGGCGGGCCGCGGTGATCACGATGATGTCCACCGGGCTGTTGCGGGCGCGCAGGATCCGGCACAGCTCCAGGCCGCTGATGTCGGGCAGTTGCAGGTCGAGCAGGATCAGGCCGAAGGGTTCGGTGTCGAGCAGCTGCAGAGCCTCGGCACCTGTGTACGCGACGCCACCGACAGTGAAATCGGCCGTCTTCTTCACATACTCGCTGTGCAGACTCGCGACAACCGGATCGGGTTCCACGATCAGCGTGCGGATCAGGTGGTCGGGACTCATGCGCCCGCCCGGGCCACGCACGGGGAGAAACAGGCCGGACAGAACGCTGCCGGCTGGAGGCGGAACCTCATCATCCTCCTTGCGCGAGCGGCCGATCCCAGATCATGGCGTGACGTACGACGCTCGCAGATTCGAGCCCCAGGTTGGGAGACATCGTAGGGGTAGGTGCCACATGTGAGTGGGCTGTGGATTTTCGTCGTATCCGATGAGGGACGTCTGTGGCGGGCCGGGCGGCATGATCTGGATCACTCGGGAACGAAGTGAATCCTCTGTGTCCACGCAGAGTTTGCATCAGTGTGCCGAGAGTAGTTGAATTGCCGGAGGGCGAAGCCTGATTGGAAATTGTCGCCCGCTTTTGCATGACGCCGGAATGTTTGCTCGGCGAACCGTGTTTCCGGGCAGCGAGATTCATTCTGATCTTGACGCGGTTGCGGCGGTTGTGCCCTGCGCTCCCGCGTCTGTGCCGGCCAAAGAGATCCTGTGCACCACGACTTCGTATGAGTGCTGGTCATCGCTTCAAGACGGGCTGTCACCGGGTTTCGTAAGTTTTGTCGAGCTTGCATGTTCTTTTGGTTCTTTTGTAGAACGGTGCTCGACGCTTCGTCATCCGGTGGCCCTGCTCCTGCCTTGCGCCTGCCGACGGTTGCATCTCTAGGGAGAACTGGATGTTTCGCGAACCGCGACGACTGGAGGAACTCCCTCCATTCGATGCGCGGACGATCGAGGTCGTGCGCAAGAGCTGCCAGTCCCTGCCGAAGGACAGCACCGCGCTGACCGAGGAGTTCTACAAGCAGCTGTTCGACATGGCGCCCCAGGCCCGTCCGCTGTTCCCGCCGGACATGACCCAGCAGAACGATCGTCTGCTGAAGGCCATCCTCATGGCGGTCAACCACCTGGACCGTCCGGAGATGGTCGAGGCGCAGCTGCGCCGCTGGGGAGCGATCCACCGGCACAAGTACGGCATCACCAACGACCTCTACGTCTACGTGGCCCACGCCCTGGTCCGCGCCCTGCGCGCGTTGAACGGCGGGTACCTGGAGACAACGGTGGCATCCAGCTGGATGGCCGTGTACGAGTGGATGGCCGCGGTGATGATCGACGGCGCCGACGGTGCCGAGGTCGAGGACAAGCAGGTCGTGGCGCAGTCGGCGCCCCAGCGGGACGCGTCCCAGCTGGCCGCTCCCGTGGCTCCCGAGCGGCGGGTGCCGGGGGCGACCGGGGCGGGCGGTCGCGCCGGTGCGGCGGCTACCTCAGGCGGGGCTGTTTCGGCTGCCCGGGGCGGTTCGGGGCCCAGCACGGGGGCTGTTCCTGCGGTGGGTTCGAGGGCTGCTGCCCTTGGGCCGAAGACCACGCCGGCCGGGGTTCGGCGGCCGCGTACGGGGCAGCTGCCGGTCGATCGCTCGGGCCAGGGGCAGGCTCAGGGGCAGGAGGCGCCGCAGCTGTACGCCGCTCCTCCGGCGATGTATGCCGCTCCGCCCGCTCTGTACGCGCCGCCGGCTCAGCAGGAGGCGCCGCAGCCTGCACCTTCGCAGCACGAGCAGCAGTACATCGATCACCAGTACGGCAATCAGCAGCAGGCTGCCCAGCAGCAGGTTCTGGCCCAGCAGCAGGCGGCTCAGCAGCGGGCTCTGGCCCAGCAGCAGGCCGGAGTGCAGCAACCGGCGACGCAGCAGTTGGCTCTCGGGGCGGGGTCGCAGTTCGCGTCCGGTCCGCAGTACGGGCAGCAGAACAACCAGCAGTTCGCCGGGCAGTCGCAGTACGGGGACGACCAGGCTGCGGCCCAGTACGGGCAGGCCGCGCAGTACAGCGAGGCGGGGTACGCCGCTGCGCCTGGTGATGCTCAGTACGGCCAGGGGTATGCCGGTGGGCAGGCCGTTGAGCCGTACGCCGGTGGGCAGGCTGTTCAGCAGTACGGGCAGGGTGCGCAGTACGCCGCTGCGCCCGGTGACGCGCAGTACGGCCAGGGGTATGCCGGTGGGCAGGCCATTGAGCCGTACGCCGCTGGTCAGTATGACCAAGGACAGTACGCGGAAGGTCAGTACGGGGACGCTCAGTACGCCGAGAGTCAGTACGCAGAAGGTCAGTACGGCCAGGAGCAGTACGCCCAGGGCCAGCACGGCCAGTCGCAGTACGTCGAGGGCCAGCACGGCCAGTCGCAGTACGTCGAAGGCCAGTACGCCGAGGGGCAGTACGCCGAAAGTCAGTACGCCGAAAGTCAGTACGGGCAGCAGCAGTACGCGCAGGGGCAGTTCGCGGAACAGCAGTACGCCGACCCCCAGAGCTACGCCCAGGGCTATGACCAGGCGGCCGAGGGGCAGTACGCCCAGCAGGCCGGCGCGGGTCAGTACGGTCAGCCGGACGCCCAGCAGCCTGGCCAGGCTCAGTACGGCCAGGCTGAGTCCGGTCAGGGCCAGTCCGGTCAGGCTCACTACGGTCAGGGCCAGTCCGGTCAGGCTCAGTACGGCGACGCCCAGTACGGCCAGGCTCAGTACAGCCAGGCCCAGTACAGCCAGGCCCAGTACGGCGAGCCGGGCGAGGGGCAGTACGGGGCCCAGTACTCCGACGCTCAGTACGCGCAGCCTGCTGACCAGCAGTACGGCGAGACGTCGTATGCCGCGCCGGGCTCGGCTCAGGCCACCGGCAACCGGTACGGCGGGGCCCACCAAGGTGCGGCCGAGTACGGCATGCAGCAGTACCAACAGCAGCAGCAGGAGGTGACCGGCGAGCAGTTGATGCAGCCCAGCCCCTACGCCACGCAGCCTCACGGCATACCGGTCGCCACCCCGCGCGCCACGCAACCGCAGCCGGGGCAGCCGGCCGAATCCTGGCAGGGCACCGTATGACCCAGCACCTCCACCGCGGCACCGGCTACGGCGAGACAACGTTCGCCGCTGCGGCGCCCACCGTGCAGGTGAAGACGGGTACGGCTCCGGCCGGCCTGCCGCTGTCGGTTCCGAGTACGGGGGAGCACCCGCTGTTCCGCCCCACCACGGCGTTCCGGCACGACACCGAGCGCCCGCCGATCGACCCCGACCGGGTGGTCGCGGAGTGGCAGCTCATGTACGAGTGGCTGGACCGTGACCCGGAAATGGCCTCGGTCTGCGGGTTCACGGCCGAGGAACTCACCGCCAACGCCCGCCGCGCCCGGCTGGTCGAGCTGATCGCCGAGGTCGGGCCGGGCCGCACGTTCAGTGTCCGGCCCAACGAGATCCAGTTCTGGGTGCGCTACTCCTGGATCAACTCCGACCGCTGCTCGGGCCGTCAGCACGCGCTGCAGCACGCCGTCATCCAGTACCGGCCCGAGGTGCGCAGCGCGGTCGACATGCTGCATGCCGCCGTGGAGCACGCCGACCTGGCGATGAACGCGCCGGTGCCGCCGCAGACCGTGATCACCGTGCTGGGTGCGCCGATCGCGCCGGGTGAGCTCGGGCAGATGTTCGTCACCGAGCAGATGCTGCGGGCCGCCGGGTACCGCACGGCCGACGGTGGGTGGACCGGCGACGGTGGGTATCTCGACGTCACCGACTGGGTGCGCTCCTACGGGGCCGAGGACCTGATCGAGCCCATGCCCGGGTACCGTCCCGGCTCGTTCGACGTGCTGCCGATGATCGCGATGGGCGCCGACGGCGAGCTGGTCATGGCCTCGGTGCCGAACAGCAGCCGCTACCTGATCGACATCCCCTGGCCGCACCACCCGGAGAGCAAGGGCCGCGCCGACGACTCCGGCTACGGCGAGCCGTTCGCCTGCTGGCCGGCCATCCCGCTGCAGACCAACTTCGACCTGGACATCGCCGGGCAGCGCTTCTGCACCATCTTCAACGGCTGGTACGTGGACGAGGAACTGGCCACCAACTTCCTCGACCCGCGCCGCTACAACTGGGCCGACCGGATCGGCGAGGCCATCCACGGCCCGGTCGACCAGCAGATGCTCTCGGCCACCGACCGGTTCGACGAGTACCGGATGGCGCAGATCGAGATCGCCACGCTGCGGGCCATCCGTGCCGGGTTCAAGCAGTCCCGGATGAAGATGAACAACCTCTCGGCCAGCCAGAGCGGTTTCGCCAAGTTCTGCCAGCGCCACCTGACCACCCACGGCGAGATGCCGCCGAACGACACCGGCTGGACGTCCAACCGGATCGGCTCGCGGTTCCGCTTCCCCAGCCACCCGCTGCCGCACCTGCCCCAGGAGCGGGGCGCGACGCTGGTGAAGCACTGGCTCACCGTGAAGTCGCTGCGCCCGGGCGTGCCGGTGCACATCGCCGACCTGGACCGCACCACCGAGACGGGGCTGCAGGCGGGCCAGCACGGCCGCCACGCCAAGGTCACGGCCGCCCAGCCGGTGGGCACGTACGAGTACGCGCCGGCCTGGAACGAGGACGACCAGCCGACCGAGCCGCGCGGCTGCCCGGTGACGCACCGCCAGATGTAGCCGGGCGGGCGCCGGCGCGCCGAGTGTTCACCCGAAGGTCGCGGCGCTCGCGCGTAGCTTTCACGCCACGGATCGTCACGTCCGGTTCGATCGGGAAACGTGACGAGGGTCAGGCAGACACCGGCTGAACAGGGCTTTTGGTCGAAGTGCAGTACCGGGGCCGGATCCCTTCTCAACTTTTCGTCTCGCCTCGTCCCTCTCCCCGGTGGGGGCACCTCCCGGCCCCCTAGGGGCTGGGGGAGGACGGGGTTTGCCCGGGGCCAGAAGCAGACACCCCACGCCGCGCTGGCGTGTCTGGCCGCGGCGTTCGTCCTGCTGTTCATCCCCTCGCTCCTGGGCGCCTCTGCGGCCACGCCGCCCCTGGGCCCCCGCCACTGGTCACCGCCTTACGACCTCGGACTCGCCCCGGCGCCCGCACTCGTCATCGTTCTGCTGACCGGCGGCTACCTCCTGGCGGCACTGGGCACCTGGCAGGCGCTCAAAGCGCTCCGGGCGGGCTGGGCCCCGCGCAGGAGCCTGACCTGGGCGGCGGCCGGACTGATGACGACGCTCGCGGTTCTCGTCGCACCTTTCGGTTCGGCTGACCATCTCAGCTACGCCGCCTACGGCCGGATCAGTGCGCTGGGGGTTGACCCGTACGTGGTCGCGCCGAACACCTGGCCCACGGCAGACGCGGTGATCGGGGCGGTCGAGGCTCCGTGGGAGGGCACGACCAGTGTGTACGGGCCGGTCGCCACGGCGCTGTTCGAGGTGGCGGCGATGGTCGGGGCGGGGGACCTGCGGCTGACCGTGTGGCTGCTGCAACTCGTTGTGGGGGCGGCGTTCCTGGTCACCGGCGCGCTGTTGTACCGGCTGGCCGGCGAGAACCAGCGCGTCAGAGGGCGAGTGGCGGTGTTGTGGCTGCTGAACCCCGCGCTCCTGGCCGTGCTTGTGGGTGGTGCCCACCTGGACACGGTGTCCGTGGCGGCCGCGGTAGCGGGCGTGGCGCTGCTCATCCTGACCCGCCGCCAGAACCCAACAATGGACGGGTTGCTGGTGCGGGTGCCGCTGTGGGGCCTGGCGGGCGTGGCCTTCGCCCTGGCTGCAGGCACGAAGCTGCCCTACCTGGCCGTGGCCGCGGCCGCATGGTGGGCGATCCACCGGCGGCCGGCCGTGGAAGTGGCTGCAGCCACCACGTCGGCGCTGGTCGGCGCCGCCCTGGTCCTGGTGCCGGCCCATGCGTGGGCCGGGCCGCACACCTACGCCCAGACGCAGAAAGCCAGCCACTTCGTCTCCATCGCCAGCCCCTGGCGGACCCTGATCAGCCTGCTGGAGGTGCTGTTCGGGCCGGCGGCTCGTGACCTGCTGCCCCTGCTCTTCGCTGCGCTCGCCGTGCTGGTGATCGTTGCCGCGCGCCGCATCTGGCAGCCCGTGCACTTCGCCAGCGTGGGTACCGACGTCGAGCTCCGTAGCGCAGCCCGCGCCCTGCTGGTGCTCTCCCTGGCCTACCCCGTGGCTGCTCCGTACGTTCTTCCCTGGTACGACGCACCTCTGTGGATAGCGTTCGTCCTCGCCGACGTCCCCTTGTTGCTCGAAGGTCTGTTGGTGACGAGGCTGGCCGTGATGGCGATCTCCTACGTACCAGGCCGCGCGGACGTGCCCTCGTCGCTGGCCACGGAGGTCATGCTGGGGGTGCGCCACGTGGCCGCGCCACTACTGGTCTGCGGGCTGCTCGGTTGGTTGTTCGTGGTGGCTCGGCGTTCCCCGGCGCCCTGGCTACCGGTGGGCTTGATCTCCAGGCTCCGAGCCAGCACGAATGCCAGCGCCAGCACGGTCAGCCCACGCGCCAGCATGGCCGCGTTGCCCATCCAGCCCGGGGTGCCCCACAACCACGACCACTGAGCCCACAGCCAGATGTCGGTCACGGTGAACACCGCGACCCAGCGCCAGGGCACGGCCAGCACGACCAGGAACGGCACGAGCCACAGGCCGTACTGAGGGGAGTCGACGCGGCCCACCGCGATGTAACCGGCCACCATCGCCCCGGCCACCGCGAGCGCCGGGAAGCTTCCCTCGCTACGCCGGCGCTGTACGCCCACGCGGATCAGCACGCCCCACAGCGCGAAGACGGCGGCCCAGGCGCACAGGTTGGCGATGGAGGTCTGATGAGCGTCGAAGAGCCAGTACCAGATCGAGTTCGTGGTCTTGTCGTTCACGCGTCTCGACTGCATGGCGAAAGGCCCGTACCAGCCTTCGAAGTTGGCCACCATGAACGGCACGTTCAACGCCAGCGCCGTGCCGGCGGCCGCCGCGACCATCCGGGCGCCGTCGGCCACCCGGCGGTCCAGGAGCAGCGCGATCAGGAACGGCAGCAGCAGGAAGCCGGGGTAGATCTTGGCGCACGCCCCCACCGAGGCGAGCACTCCCACCAGCAGGTAGCGCTGTCGGTGCCACGCCCACAGCGCCCCGGCGGTCGCCGCGACCGGCAGCAGGTCCCAGTTCAGGTAGGCGTAGGCGGCCAGCTGGGGGGAGAGGGCGAACAGCAGGGCCCGAGGGCCGACGATGCGGTACAGCGGTAGGACGCTGAGAAAGGCGAACGGGGTCAGGGCCAGGGCCGAGACGATCCAGAACCCGTTCACCGAGTCCACCGGCAGCGAGCTCAGCCAGGCGAACACCCCAGTCACCACCGGGTACTCGATCTGTCCGGCCCCCAGCCGGATGACCTCGTGCCCCTGCGCATCGACGGTGTGCTCGACCGCGCCCTGGTAGGGAGCGACGTGCTGGTCCATGTCGCGCAGGTGCCAGAGGGTCTGGATGTCGTTGTAACAGACCTTCGGCTGGTCCCCGGGTTGCCAGTCGGTCAGGCAGTACGACTTCAGACCGGCGGCGACCACCAGGATCAGACCGGTGAGCAGCAGCAGGGGCAGCAACCCCAGGGCGAGCGCGCGGGTAGGCCGGGACACGGGGCCTGACCATAGGGGTTGTGTGCGAACGGGCCGGTCGCGTCGGCGCGAATGATCGGCCAACATCCGGTTCCACGACGTCAGCCGCCGTTCCCGCGTCGGAGCCACAAACGTCCATAGGACTGTTCGGACACTTCACGTATGACGCTCGACCGGCCGCTCTGCCCGCGCGGCAGGGGCGTCGCTGGCCCCTAGGTCGACACTGGGTAGGTTGTCAGCCGCATCGGGTGAGTGGGGTGAGGCATGCCGGAGGGTCCGGAGGCGGTGGTCGCGCGGCAGCTCCAGGAGCTGCAGGCCGACCGTGAGCGGTCCGCCGTGCTGAGCGGCTATGTCGCTGCGCTCATCGACGAGGCCGGCTGGGGTGTGGAGCAGATCGCGGGTCTGCTCGGGGCGTCGCGGCAGTCGGTGTCCAAGCGGCGTAAGCAGGGGCGGGAGCTGGCGGGGGAACAGCGGGCCGACGTGCAGGAGCTTCCGTTGCCGCAGGCCCCGGCCAAGGAGCAGCGCACCCGCTCGGGGCTGCGCATCCCTGACGCCGACGAGATCACCGCCCGGGAGTCGGCCTGGGTGAGGGCCGAGGTGGGCGGCGCCCCCACGGCTACCGAGCTGCCGGCCCGGCTCAAGGTGGTGGCGAGCCTGCTGCAGGAGGTCGAGGGGGTGGTTGACCGGTGCCGCAGCGAGCGCGCGCGTCTGGCCTGGATCCTGACCTGCTTCGATCCCAGGGCCGGTCAGGGCCTGCAGAAGGCGGGGCACTGGCAGCCGGACGAGTTCTTCGCAGCCCGAGCTGCGGCTCTGGCCCCCGCCGCCGAGCTGAAGCTCATGGGCGAGAGCGAATTGAGGACGCTGGCGAGGGCCCGCGCGGTTGAGGCGCCGGTTGACGTCGAGTCGGCTCGGGTTGAGTACTACCAGGTCACGGTGGAGTTGCTCACGGCGCAGGCGCGGCGGCGGGCGGCCACCGAGGTGAGGGATGCGCTCGTGCGACAGTACGTGAAGCGTGATGCGAACGGCCGCTGGAAGGGCGTGACCGAGGTGGCGGGGTGGATCGGGCGCAGCCAGTCGCAGGTCACGCAGATCTGCGACGCCGGCTGAGGCCAGCACCGCCGGCTGGAACTCACCAGGCCTGAACGCGGTGGGCCAGGCTGCGGGCGAGATGCGCCGCCACGGCCGGGTCGAGCCGGGCAGTGACCATCAACCCGATCTGTGCAGCGGTGAGGATCTCGGCTTCTGGCGCCGGATCGTCCCTGGTTCGGCCGGCAATACCCAGGAAGGCCGCGTGGACCCGGGCGCGGTAGTCACGGATCAACTGGGCGGCGTCCTCGTCGAGGTCGTTCAGGTCCATCGAGGTGTTCAGCAGCAGGCAGCCGCGCCGCGTGACGTGCTCGGGAGCGCGGGTGAAGTAGTCGGTCAGGCCCTCGAAGTAGGCGACCAGTTCGTCCCGCCCGGCGTCAGCTTCCTCCAGGGGGCGCAGACGTGGCGTGATGATGTGCTCGAGGTAGTTCTCGGCGGCGCGGGAGAAGAGGCCGCGTTTGCTGCCGTACGTCTCGTACAGGCTGGACTTGCTGAGGCCGGTGGCGGCCTGGAGCTGGGCCAGGGAGGTGGAGGCGTAGCCGCGTTCCCAGAACACGTCCCGGGCCGCCGTGACCGCGGTGAGGTCGTCGAACTCCTTGCTGCGCGCCATCTTCGTCTCCTCCGCGGCCGGTTGACTTTCCGGACCGGTCGGTCCAGAGTAGCGGATCGGACCGAGCGGTCCGGAATGTTTCCAGGCCGATCGAATGAGATCAGGCCGGTTCAGAGGAGAAATCGTGCTCATCGCCGCGACCGTCACCGGAGTTCTGGCGGTGCTCTTCCATGTGGCCGCGTTCGCGCTGGAGAGCGTGTTGTGGACCCGCCCGGCCGTGTTCGGGCGCTTCGGCGTGGCCGGTGCGGCCGAGGCCCAGACGATCCGGCCGATGGCCTACAACCAGGGCTTCTACAACCTGGCGCTGGCGATCGGCCTCGCCGTGGGGCTGGTGCTGATCCACGGCGAGGGCGATGCGCTGGTGGTGGGTAAGTCGCTGGTGGTGTTCGGTAGTGCCTGCATGGCCCTGGCGGGTGTGGTGCTGGCCACGACGGGCCGGCGCTACCTGCGTTCGGCGGTGCCGCAGTTCGTGCCGCCCGCTCTCACCCTCGTACTGGTTCTGGCGAGCTGACCGGCTCCTCCTCGCGCGCCGCGCGGCCGGCCGAGAGGCTGGAGCCGACGCTGGCGGCGACCACCAGGACGACCGCGGCCAGGCGCAGCGGCCCCGCGTGCTGGTGCAGCAGCAGCCAGCCGATCGCGGTGGCGGCGACGGGTTCCAGGCTGAGCAGGATGCCGAACACGTTGCGCGGAACCCGGCGCATCGCAGCCAGTTCCAGGGTGTAGGGGATCACCGAGGCCAGCAGCGCGGTGCCGAGGGCGATCAGCAGCAGGTGCGGGGCCTCGGTCACGGCGGTGGCGCCGGACAGGCCGAGCGGGGAGACGGCCAGGGTGGCCACGGCCAGAGCGATGGCCAGGCCGCCGGTGCCGGGCACGAGAATGCCGACTCGGGCGCCGGTCTGGATGTACAGGGCCCAGAACACCGCGGCGATCAGGGCGAAGCCGACGCCCAGCGGGTCGAGACCGGTTGTGCTGAGCAGGCTCTCGAGGCCGAGGACGGCCATGCCGAGCAGGGCCAGGCCGACCCAGACCAGGTCGCGGCCCGTGCGGGTGAGCAGGGCGGCGAGGGCCAGCGGGCCGAGGAACTCGATGGCGACGGCGGTGCCCAGCGGGATGCGCTCGATCGCGGCGTAGAAGAAGCCGTTCATCCCGGCCAGGGCCAGGCCCAGGGCGAAGGTGGCGCGCCACTGGTCCCACTTCCAGGCGCGGACCGCCGGGCGGGCGATGGCCAGCAGTACCAGGGCCGCTATGCCCAGTCGCAGCGTGGTGGTTCCCCAGGCGCCGAGGGTGGGGAACAACTGGGCTGCGAGGGCGGCGCCGAACTGCAGGGAAATGCAGGAGCCGAGAACGAGCAGGACGGCAGGGTTGGACGTGTTGGACGTGCGGGGCATGCGGCCAGCATCGTGGGCCAACCTTCATTTAGTCTAGTGAACGTTAGTCAACGGAAAGCATTAGATGAGCTGATGGGTCTGTTTCTGTGCTCAATCTGTCCCGTTTGCGAATCCTGCACGAACTGAACCGTTCTGGGACTCTCGCGGAAGTTGCCCGGGTGCTGAGCTACACCCCCTCGGCCATTTCCCAGCAGCTCACCCAGCTGGAGCGGGAGGTGGGGGTGCCGCTGCTGGTGAAGGTCGGGCGCCGGGTGCGGCTGACCGACGACGCGCTGAACCTGGTGCGGCACACCGAGGCGGTCCTGGCCCAGCTGGAGCTGGCCGAGGCCGAGCTGTCGGCCGCCCAGCCGGAGATCCGGGGGCTGCTGCGGGTGGCCTCGTTCCAGAGCGTGGTGCTCAGCCTGGCCCCGGTGGCGCTGAGCGTGCTGGCCCAGGCCCATCCGCGCCTGGAGGTGGCGATCACTCAGCGCGAGGTGTCCCCGGCCTACGACGGGCTGCTGGCCCACGACTTCGACCTGATCCTGGGGGAGGAGCATCCCGGTGTGCCCGAACCGGTGCGCGCCGGGGTGGACCTGTCGGTGCTGACTCACGATGCGATGCTGCTGGCCCTGCCGCGGCACGGGCCGCTCAGCGAGCGCCCGGCCTCGCTGTCGGACCTGGCCGAGCTGCCCTGGGCGCTGGACCCACCCAATTCCACGGCCCGGCGCTGGGCCGACATCGTCTGCCGTGAGGCCGGGTTCGAGCCGCGGGTGCGGTTCGAGAGCCCCGACCCCTCGCTGCACGTGCACCTGGTCCGGCAGGGGCACGCGGTCGCCTTCCTGCCCGGCCTGATGGGCGCGCTGCTGGAAGGCCTGCAGCTGGTGCAGCTTCCGGGCCGCCCGCACCGGCGGCTGTTCACCGCGGTGCGGGCCGGGAGCTCCAAACACCGTGCGGTGGAGGTTTTCCGGCAGGCCCTGGGTGAGGCGGCCGAGCAGAACCCGCCCCCGCCCGCCGTGGTGAGGCTCTAAGGCTGCTCGGCGAGCAGGGCGGCGGCGGTGTCCAGGTCGGTGATCAGGATGTTGACCCAGCCGCCGGTGAGGGCGGCGCGGATGGCGGCGTGCTTGTCGGTGCCCCCGGCCACGGCCAGACGGCGTTCGACGCTCAGCAACTGCTGCGGGGTGATGCCGACGACGCGCTGGTCGAAGGTGGAGGGCACGAGCCGGCCCTCGGCGTCGAAGTAGCGCAGGCAGACGTCGCCGACCGCGTTCAGCTCCCGCAGTTCGCGCTGGTCGGTCTCGGTGATCGCGTTGCCGCTGCTGCGCAGGAGCGGTGAGGGGGAGAGGGCGCCGATGCCGACCAGGAGCAGGGTCAGCTCGTCCCAGGCCCGCACGATCTGGGCGACCGAGGCGTCCTGGGTGAGGGCCTCGCGCAGTTGCGGGCTGCCGACCAGGCCCGGGGTGGGCATGAACAGCGGCTGGCCGCCGGTGACCTCGGCGAAGCGGGTGAGCAGGCGGGTGGCCCGCATCTGGGCGGTGGGGTCGCCGATGCCGCCCAGCACCTGGCTGACGTTGCGGGCGACGGCGGGCCGCTTGGGCCGCATCGCCTCGACGGTGGCCAGCAGGGAGGCGCTCCAGGCGGACAGGCCGATCTCGTCGCCGCCGTGCAGGGTGGCGTCGAGGTAGGCGGCGGCTGCCCCGGCCAGGACCGAGAGCAACCGGTCCTCGTCGCCGGCCGGGACCTCGGCGACCACCGCGTCGCGCAGGCCGTAGCGGGCCTTGAGCCGTTCCTCCACGTCGGCGTGGATGCCGGTGGGAACGGTGACGACGGTGTGCACGATGCCCAGCTGGGTGGCCTGTTTCAGCAGCCGGGACACCCGGGGCTGGGAGATGTGCAGGTCGGCCGCGATCTGCGGCTGGCGCACGCCCTGCTCGTGGTACAGCCGGGCCACCCGCACCAGCAGGCGCAGCTGTTCGGGCTCGAGGTCGCGGCTGCGCGCGGACGGGTCCGGAGGGGGTGTGCTGGTCACTGCTGCATACTAGGCCATTGGTGAATAGCTATTCCAACGGCCTCCCCTTCTAGAGTCCGGTCATGCGCCTTCTCGTGATCGGTGGCAGTGGGTACCTGGGCGGCGAACTGATGAAGCAGGCCGGGGTGGCCGAGGGTGAGGTCCACGGCACGTACCTCTCAGCCCGGCCGGCGGGCGAGGGACGGTGGCACCGGCTGGATGTGACCGACCGGGCCGAGGTCGCCGCCCTCCTGGACCGGCTGCGGCCTGACATGGTGGTCAACACCGCGTACAAGCAGTCCGACTGGGCCACCACCGCCGAAGGTGCCATGCACGTGGCGGCCGCAACGGCGTCCATCGGTGGTCGGCTCGTGCAGGTCTCCAGCGACGCGCTCTTCTCCGGGAAGGCGGTCGTCTACGACGAGAGTGCGCGACCTGACCCGGTGCACGCCTACGGCGCCGCGAAGGCGGCGGCCGAGGTGGCCGTGGCCGGCCTGCTGCCGGGCGCGGTGATCGCCCGCACCTCGCTGATCGTGGGCAACGGTGACTCGCCCACCGAGAAGCTCGTGCACGCGCTGGCGAGCGGGGCCACGTCGGGGGTGCTCTTCGCCGACGACGTAAGGTGCGCGGTGCACGTCGCTGACCTGGCGGGCGCACTGCTGGAACTGGCCCGCGCGAACGGGCCGGGCGGTGTGTGCCACCTGGCCGGTGCCGACGCCGTGAGCCGGCACGAGCTGGGCCTGCTGATCGCCCGTCGCGACGGGCTGGACGAGACCGCGCTGCCGGTGGGCAGTCGCGCCGCCTCGGGAGTGGCCGGGCCGCTGGACGTGCGGCTCGACAGCACCCGCACCCAGGCCCGTCTGGCGACGCGGCTGCGCGGCGCGCGGGAGTTCCTGGCCCGGGGTTGAGACGCCCCATCTCTACCCTTACGTCACTGGTGACCCACCTGCCGCCTGCCGCTCAGGAGTTCCGCCAGCCTCACGCAACTGGAGAGTTGGCCGACGAAGACCATTGTGGCGTAAAACTTTTCGTTCCGGACACCGGCAGCTCATTGGTACGGTCGTCGTCCCCGACGTCCTAGGAGTGACCCGCAGGTGTCCAGTAGCCAAGACGTGCACACCGATGTGTGTGTGATCGGCGCGGGTCCGGCCGGGCTCACCGTCGCCCGGGAATGCATCGGTGCCCCCTTCGAGGTGCTGGTGCTGGAGAGCGGTCGGTACGAACCCGACGAGGCGGCCCAGGACCTGGCCGGCAGCCAGATGGAGTCGCCCTACTACCAGCCGCACGCCATGGCCGGCGCCCGCCGCCGCCAGTTCGGTGGTACGGCCAACGACTGGGTGCACGTCACCTGGCCCGGGCAGAGCCGGGTCTACGCGCGCACGCTGACCGGCGAACCGGTCGACTTCGAGGCCAAGGCGTGGCAGCCCGACAGCGGCTGGGCGGTGGGCGGCCAGGAGCTCGCGCCCTACTACGACCGGGCCCACCACACCTGGGCCGGCAGCGTCATGAACGACGACCCGGCCGCCTGGTCCACCCCCTCGACCCCGGTGCTGCCGGTGGGCCGGCTGCAGACCCGCATGGCCCAGTACGCCCCGGCCGACACCTTCACCCTCCTGGCCCGCGACCAGCTGACCGCCGCCCCCAACGTGCGCGTGATGGTCGGCAGCACGGTGATCGCCCTCGACGGCGGGCGCGACGACGACCGCATCCACCGGGCCGTGGTCGTGCGGGCCGACGGCAGCACCTTCTCCGTGTACGCCGAGATCTTCGTCCTGGCCGGCGGCGGGGTCGAGAACAGCCAGGTGCTCCTGTCGTCGCTGCCGTTCCGCCCGGGCGGTCCGGGCAACCGCCACGACAACGTGGGCTGCTGGGTCACCGACCACCCGGAACTGCGGCTCGGGGCCATCGAGCCGTCCTCGCCGGACGTGCTGGAGCGGGTCGGGCTGTACGACCTGCACTACGTGGGCGGCCAGATGGTCAACGGCGTGCTCTCGTTCGACCAGGAGTTCAAGCGCCAGGAGGAACTGCTGAACATGGGCGCGGTGTTCGTGCCGCGCCGGCCCGGTTTCAACTCCACCGCCGAGCGGGCCCTGCGATCGCTCAAGCCCCTGCTGCACGGCCGGCTCGTCTCCCAGCCCTGGGAGAAGGCCCGCACGCTGCTGTCCCGTCCCGGCGAGACCGCCGCGGTGCTGCGCACCTTCGACCGCTCCGGCCCCTCCGACTGGTACCGCTCGCCGGACGCCTACCAGTGGTTCCGCGGGGGCTGGTCGCGCCCGGAGGTGGACCGCTCGCAGTTCTCCCTGCTGCAGGTGCACGTGGCCACCGAGCAGTCGCCGCTGCGCGAGAACCGGCTGACCCTGGCCGCCCAGCGCGACGCCCTGGGCCGTCGCCGGCTGCACCTGAAGATGAACTGGACCCAGAGCGACCAGCGCAACCTGCTGCGCAGCATGGCCTACTTCGGGGTGGCGGTGGAGAAGGCCGGGCTGGGCCGGTTCGAGCCGTGGATGCGGTTCGACGGCCCGCTGCGCCCGCACTTCGGGGGGATGCACCACCCGATGGGCGGCACCCGCATGCACCCCGACCCGAAGCTCGGGGTGGTGGACCCGGACAGCCGGGTGCACGGGCTGCGCAACCTCTACGTGGCCGGCAGTTCGGTGTTCCCGACCAGCCTCGGCTACGTGAACCCGACCCTGACCATCGTGGCCCTGAGCACCCGCCTGGCCGACCACCTGCGCACCCGGCTCTCGGCCGCGTTGCCGGGCACACAGATGCCGGTGTCACCGTCGACCCGGGAAAATGTCATGGGTGGCTGGTGACTTCACCGCACTGCCGATCCGGCCGGGTCGGCGGTGGGATGGAGTCATGTCCACCACACCAGTCATCGAGGTTCAGCAACTCAACCTGAAGTACGGCGACTTCCACGCCGTCAAGGACCTGTCCTTCGAGGTGCGCAGCGGTGAGCTGTACGCCCTGCTGGGGACGAACGGGGCCGGCAAGACCTCCACCCTGGAGACGGTGGAGGGGCACCGCCGGCCCACCTCGGGCACCGTGCGGGTGTTCGGCCAGGACCCCCGCGACCGCCGGGCGGTGCGGCCCCGGATGGGCATCATGCTGCAGGAGAGCGGCTTCTCGCCCGACCTCACGGTGCGCGAGTCGGTGCAGGTGATCGGCACGCTGACCCGCCGCGAGGACGACCCGGCCCGGGTGATCGACGCGGTCGGCCTGACCCGCAAGGCCGGGACCCGGGTCTCGCAGCTGTCCGGCGGCGAGAAGCGGCGCCTGGACTTCGCCACCGCCGTCTACGGCACCCCGGAGCTGGTCTTCCTCGACGAGCCCACCACCGGCCTGGACATCCAGTCCCGTGACGACCTGTGGGAGTCGGTCGACCGGTTGCGCGAGGCGGGTTCCACCGTGGTGCTGACCACCCACTACCTGGAAGAGGCGCAGCAGCGTGCCGACCGGATCGGCCTGATGCACGGCGGCACCTTCTACCGCGAGGGCACGGTCGCCGAGCTGACCCGCACCCTGCCCGCAGTGATCAGCTTCGGCCTGCTCGCGCCGCTGTCCGGCCTGCCGGTGAGCGCGACCCGCACCCACGAGGGCCGCTACCGGGTGGAGACCCAGGAGCTGCAGAAGGACCTGCACCTGCTGCTGGGCTGGGCGTTCGACAACGGCGTGGAGCTGGTCGACCTCGAGGCCGGGCCGACCCGCCTGGACGACGTCTTCCGCGCCATCGGTCACAGCACCCCCGGCACGACCGCCGCCTGAAACCCCTTCACCTCCGAGAGGATCCCCCCATGCTGTCGATCGCTCGCGCCGAGCTGATCCAGATCTTCCGCAACCGTCTGGTCCTGGTGACCAGCCTGATCATGCCGGCCGCGGTGAGCGCGCTGTTCATCCGCCAGCACGAGACCTGGGCCGAGATGGCCAGCCTGGGCTACATCGCCGCCCTGGTCACCTTCACCGTGGGCGCGTTCGGGCTCTACACCACGATCGTCACCACGCTGGCCTCGCGCCGGCAGAACCTCTTCCTGAAGCGGCTGCGCTCCACCGCTGAGAGCGACACCGGCATCATCGCCGGGCTGGTGGCCCCGGTGGCGCTGCTGTCGCTGATCCAGGTGGCCGTGATCCTGGTGGTGCTCGGCGCGGTGACCGGTGCCCCCGGCAACGTGCCGCTGCTGGCCCTGACCGTGCTGTCGATGATCGCCATGCTGATCGCCCTGGCCCTGGCCACCGCCGGGCTGACCAACTCGCCCGAGCACGCCCAGGTGACCACCCTCCCGGTCAGCCTCGGGGTGATCGGCGTGGCCAGCTGGGTGGGCATCAGCGGGATGGAGGAGCTGGCCGCCGTGAAGCGGCTGCTGCCCGGTGGTTCCGCCACCGAACTGCTGGTGCAGGCCTGGAACGGCGGTATCGGCCTGGGCGAGTCGGTGGCCCTGATGGTGCCGACCCTGGCCTGGGTGGGGCTGTCGGTGGCCCTGGCCACCCGGATGTTCCGCTGGGAACCGCGCCGCTGAGCGCTCTGACGCCAACAGCCCCCGGAGATGCTCCGGGGGCTGTTGGCGTGATGCGTGTCAGCGCAGGTTGATCCGGTCACTGAGCGGAAGGGACCGCGACGAGTCGCCGACCTGTACCCGGTAGGTGCCCGAGGGCGTCCGCCATTGGTCCTTCTTGCTGTCCCAGACCGACAACGGACGATCGGCGGACTTCTCGTGAATCGTCACCGAGACCGTCTGGGCGGCTCCCGGTTTCAGGGAGACCTGGTCGAAGGCGACCAGGCGCTTGCCCGGTTCCCCGGCCGCGGCGGGCAGGGTGAGGTAGACCTGCGGGGTCTCGGTCCCGGCCCGCTCGCCCGAGTTGCGGACCCGGAAGGTGACCTTGACCGAGTCGCCCCTCACGGACGTCCTCAGGTCCGAGTACGTGAACGTGGTGTACGAAAGACCGTGCCCGAACTCGAAGATCGGGTCGATGTTCTTGCTGTCGTACCACTTGTAGCCCACGGCCAGGCCCTCGCTGTACTCGACCTGACGGATGCCGTCGCGGACCACGCCCGGGTACTGCTCCGGCGTGCGGGTGGGCAGGTCGGTCTCGGACTTCGGGAACGTCATCGGCAGCTTGCCGGTGAAGTTCACGTCGCCCCACAGCAGCGCGGCCAGGGCGTTGCCCTGCTGCTCGCCCGGGTACCAGGCCTGCACCACGGCCCTGACCTGCTTGAGCCAGGGCATCGTGACCGCGCTGCCGGTCTCCAGCACCGCGACGGTGTTCGGGTTCGCCGCGGCGACCGCACTGATCAGGGCATCACCGTTCTGCTGCAGCGAGAGGTTCGGGATGTCGGCGAACTCGCCCATCCCGAGCCAGCCGAAAACGAGGACGACGTCCGCCTCCTTGGCCAGTCGGGTCGCCTCGGCGACGTCGTCACCGTTGGAGTAGGTGACGGTGCTGCCGTTCTTCTGCGCCCTGGCGGTGATGCCGTCCAGGGGGGAGATCGGGGTGCAGGTGACCGCCGGGGTGGTGCGGAAGAGCATGGAACAGGTGCTCTTGGCGCTGATGCCGTTGGCGTTGGGCTCGTTCGAGGCCGTCGGGCCGATCACCGCGATGGTCTGCTTCCGGCCCTTGAGAGGCAGGGCCTTGCGGTCGTTCTTCAGCAGCACCGACCCCTGTTCGACCACCTCACGGGCGATCGCCTTGTTGGCCGGGGTGGAGACGTTCGCGGCCGCCTCGGCCGGCAACGGGTTGTCGAACAGCCCGGCCCGGATGTAGCTGCGCACCACCCGGAAAGCGGCCTCGTCGATCTCCTTGCGGGTGGTGCTGCCGTCGGCCAGGGCAGCCTTGATCCGGTCGGGGGTGTACCAGATCGGCCGGTTCAGTTCCTGGTCCAGCCCGGCGTTCAGGGACGGGCCGGTGGAGTGCACGGAGCCGAAGTCGGACATCACGTACCCCTTCCAGCCGGTCTCCTTCTTCAGGTCGTCGAGGATCTCGTTCTCGCACGCATACACGCCGTTGACCTGGTTGTACGAACACATCACGGAGGCCGGGCCGGCCTTCAGCGCGACCTCGAAGGGCAGCTGGTAGACCTGCCGGAAGGTGCGTTCGTCGATGTTCGAGGAACTGGTCTGGCGGTCGAGTTCCTGCTCGTTGGCCACGTAGTGCTTCAGGGTGGCGCCGACCTTGCCGTCCTGCTGAATGCCTTTCACCCCGGCGGCGGCGAGAGTGCCGGTGAGCAGCGAGTCTTCACCGAGGTATTCGGGGGTGCGACCGGACAGCGGGGTACGGCCGCTGGCCAGGCCGGGGGCCAGCAGCACGTTGCGGCGCTTGCCGTAGGCCTCCTGGGCCTGGGCCCGGCCCTTCTGCTGGGCCAGTCGCGGGTTCCAGGTGGCGGCCTGGGCCAGTGGAGTGGGAAAGGCCGTGACTCCGCCGGGGTTACGCACGGAGTCGGGGCCGTCGGAGTAGACCACGGTCGGGGTGCAGGGCACCTGGACCGGGTAGGTGGCGCCGTTGAACGTGGTCTGCGCCGGGTTGTTGGCGGCCTGTTCGTCGAGCCAGCGCAGGGTCTGCTCGAGGGTGCTGGCCTTCAGCAGCAGCCGGGCCCGTTCGTCCGCCGACTTGCCCGTGTCCATCCAGGCACATTCTTCGGCAGCGCTTTTCGTCGGAGCAGCCTGGGCGGGTGTGGTGACGGCCAGAACGGGGGCGGCCACCAGAGCCGCGAGCACCGGCACCAGCCGTGGGGGGAAGGTACGCATGGAGATCCTCTCCTGTCCGGCCCGTCGACCGGGCCGGGTAGATCGTTCAATTCCGCGGCGGCCGGCCGATAGGACGGAAGGCGCCGGAACTAGGCGGAAATTGATCTGCCGGTCGGAGGTCTGCCGTTCGGCGCGCTGGGACCCGGGGAATTGTTGACTTGCCGGGCCCGGCTACCTAGCGTCTTGAACGTTTCACTCAGGGCAGAGGGGGACTCGCGCGTGCGGCTGGCCGAACCTCCGGTGGACGAGGTCGACGGGACGTTGTTCATCACCGACGGGTCCCCGGTGTGGGCCGGGCACTACCTGCACGAGCGCCGGCACCCCGATCACACCCACAGTTTCGTGGAGATCGCGATCACCCTGGCCGGAGCGGGCGTGCACCGTTCGCCCGCCGGGCCGCGCAGCCTGCAGGTGGGTGACGTGGTGCTGCTGCGGCCGGGAGCCTGGCACGGCTACGCGGACTGCTCGGACCTGGTGCTCTACAACTGCTGCTTCTCCGTCGACCTGCTGCGCCAGGAGCTGGCCTGGAGCCGGGACGACCCGCTGCTGGGGTACCTGCTGTGGACCGGGCCCTACGCGGAGGACCGGCGGGGCATCATGAGCACCCGGCTGGGCGAGGAGGACCTGGCCCAGTGCCTGCCCCACCTCGACGCCCTGAGCCGGCTGCGCGACCGCCCCTCGGGCCGGCACCGCGCGGAGATCATCGGGCGGCTGATCCTGGTGCTGGGCATCCTGGCCCGGGCCGTGGAGCACCCGGAGCCGGGCCGGGTGGCGCATCCGGCGGTGGCCCGGGCCCTGAGCCTGCTGGAGGGCGACCCGGCGCACCACTGGACGCTGACCGAGCTGGCCGGTGAGCTGCACGTGGCCCCGGCGCACCTGGTGCGGCTGTTCAAGGCCACCACCGGGCTGCCGCCGATGGCCTACCTCTCGCAGCACCGCCTGGAGAGCGCGGCCACGCTGCTGGTGCGCACCCGCGAGCCGATCACCGCGATCGCCCGCTCGGTGGGCTGGCCGGACCAGAACCAGTTCGCCCGCCGGTTCCGCGCGCACTACGGCTTCTCGGCCTCGCAGTACCGTTCGCGGTTCGCGCAGTCGCTCAGGCCATGACGGCGGTGAAGGTCCAACTGAGGACGTCCGTGGTGGCGTTGCGTACGACGCTGCGCAGCCTGACCAGGTGCGGTTGCCGGTCGAGGACCTCGATCCGGGAGGTCAGGGTGTCGTTCTCGTGCACCGGGGCCAGATGGTCGCAGCCGGTCCAGCCGGCCACCGTGACGATCGCCGGCAGGGCCCGGCAGACCTGGTGGAAGGCCAGGCCGATGGTGTGCCCGCCGTAGACCAGCCGCTGGCCTCCGGCGGCGGCCGCGTCGTGGTGCACGGCGGCGACATTGCCGGTCAGCCGGGCCAGTTCGGGGGCGGACGAGACCACGTCGCCGCCGGAGACCGACCAGGTCTGGCCGACCTCGAGGTCGCCGTGGTGAGGGCCCGGCACTCGGCGGTGGTAGGTGGGCAGGTCCCAGTCGGGCACCCGGAGCGGCCTTTCCACGCCGACCGCGTCGAGGTCGTCACGGTGCCCGGTGCCGGCGGAGCGCGAGGGCAGCATGGCGCAGCGCCAGAAGTCGAGCACCACCCGCTCGTGCTGGTCGGTGGTGACGATGTGCAGGGCGGCCACGCCGGTGGGGGCGCGGCCGGGCTTGGGGGTGTTCTCGCGCAGGGCGTCGACGGTGGTGACGGTGCGCAGGGTGTCGCCCAGGCGGGGATGGCGGTGGAAGCTCAGGCCCCGGTAGAAGAGGTTGGCCTTGACGTGCTGGGTGACCACGGTGGACTGGCCGATCGCGGTGTCCCAGACCAGTGCCGGGGAGGCCAGGCCGGGGGCACCGGTGACCTCCTGGGCGAGCGTGTCGTCGAGGGTCAGGCGCAGCCGGTTGCCCAGCACGGCCTGGTGGGCGGCGGCCCGGCCGCTGGTCAGGGTGATGGCGGGGGCCTGGTCGAAGACCTGACCTACGTGCAGTTCGTCGAAGTAGGGCCCGCGCACCTCGCTCACGTGCGGGCCCGCCGGACCAGGGCCTCGGCGTGGCGCAGCACCGGGGCGTCGATCATGCGGCCCTCGAAGGTGAAGACCCCCTGGTTGCCGGCCGCCAGGACTCGCCGGGCCCAGTCGAGTTCGGCCGCCGGGGGGCGGTAGCCCTCGCGTACGACCGGCACCTGGCTGGGGTGGATGCAGGCGGTGGCGTCGAAGCCGCTGGCCGCCGCATCGTCCACCTCCGAGCGCAGCCCTGCCTGGTCTTTGATGTCGAGGTGGACCGCGTCGAGCCGGAACCGCCCGTGGGCCCCCGCGGCCAGCAGCACGGCCGAGCGCGCGGCCAGGGCCACGTCGCGGTAGCGCCCGTCGGGCCGGCGGCTGGAGGTGCCGCCCAGTCCGGCGATCAGGTCTTCGGCGCCCCACATCAGCCCGGCCGTGTTGGCGGCGGCCGCGATGCCGGCCACCTCGAGCACCCCGCGCGGGGTCTCGACCAGGGCGATCACCTGCAGCGGGGCCAGGTCCGAGATCTGTTGCGCGGACTCGGTCTTGGCCAGCATGACGGTGGTGTAGGCGGTCTGCCGCAATGCTTCCAGGTCGGCGTGGTGGTCGGGGGTGCCGCTGGGGTTGAGCCGGATCACGGTGGTGGCCGGGGGGAGGGGGTGCTCGATCAGTGCCCTTCGGGCGGCCGGGCGGGCCTCGGGGGCGAGGGCGTCCTCCAGGTCGAGGATGACCACGTCGGCCGCGGCGGCCGCCTTGGCGTAGCGATCAGGGCGGTCGGCGGGGCAGAAGAGCCAGGCCGGGCCGAAGCTCATGACTGCCCCCCGCCCAGTCTGACCAGCGCGGCCCGGGTGGCCCGGGCGACCACCTCGTCGTCCTGGTTGCGTCCGACGTGCTCCAGGGTGACGATGCCCTCGCCCGGCCGGGACACGGACTCGCGTTTGTGGTGCACCACGGTGGAGCCGTAGAGCGTGTTGCCGACGAAGACCGGCCGGGGGAAACTGATCTCGCTGAAGCCCAGGTTGGCCACCAGGGTGCCCTCGGTGAGCTGGGCCACCGACAGCCCGACCAGGGTGCTGAGCGTGAACATCGAGTTGACCAGGCGCTGGTGGTAGGGCTCCTGACCGGCCGCGAAGGCCGCGTCCAGGTGCAGCGACTGGGTGTTCATGGTCAGGGTGGTGAACAGGACGTTGTCGGCCTCGGTGACGGTGCGCCCGGGGCGGTGCAGGTAGCGGGCCCCCACCTCGAACTCCTCGAAGTACAGTCCGCGCTGCTGGATCTCACGTGCCACGCTGCATCCTCAGGGCCTGCCGGCGCGCGCGGCGCCAGTCGCGAAGTGGGGCGGGTTCTTCCGGCCGGGCCCTCAGGGCCACGACCACGGCGGCGATCTCGGCCTCGGTGGCCGGGCCGTGCACCTCCAGGCCGCTCACACCGGCCTCACACCGTGGTGCTTCTCCGTCCGCCGGCGCACCTTTCCGGCGAGCAGGCCGAACCGGCGGGCTAATTCCGAGCGCAGCGCCCCCGGCTCGACCACCGCGTCGATGACGAGCTCCGAGGCCAGGTGCAGCAGGTTCACGTCCTGCTCGTACTCCGCCTTGCGCTCGGCCACGAACGCGGCCCGCTCGTCCGCGTCGGCGATCTCGTCGATCCGGTTGGCATAGACCGCCCGCACCGCCGGATCCGGGCCCATCACCGCGATCCGGGCGGTGGGCAGGGCCAGGCAGGCGTCCGGCTCGAAACCCGGGCCGTTCATCGCGTACAGGCCGGCGCCGTAGGCCTTGCGCACGATCACCGAGATCTGCGGCACGGTGGCCTCGGAGACGGCGGTGATCATCTTGGCCCCGTGCCGGATGATGCCCTGCCGCTCCACCTCCTTGCCGATCATGAAGCCGGGCACGTCGGCCAGGTACAGCAGCGAGATATTGTACGCGTCGCACAGCTCCACGAAACGGGCCGCCTTGTCGGCCGAGTCGATGAACAGCACGCCCCCGCGCACCGCCGAGTTGCTGGCCACCACCCCCACCGGCATACCCTCGATCCGGCCCAGCCCGGTGACCAGCTCCCCGGCGAAGGCCGGTTTGATCTCGAAGAACGTTTCAGCGTCGAGGATCCCGTCGATCAGCCGGTGGATGTCGAAGGGCACCTGCTCGGCGGCCGGCACGGTGGTCTCGTCGATCACGGACGCCGGGGGCACCGGATCGCTCTCGGGTGCCGGTTCGCGCCAGCAGGTGGGCAGGAAACTGAAGAACCAGCGGGCCTGCTCGATCGCGTCGGCGTCGTCGGTGGCCAGAAGGTCGCCGCAGCCGGAGATCTCGGTGTGCACGCGGGCCCCGCCCATCTCCTCCAGTGTGACCTTCTCGCCCACCGTCACCTCGGCCATCCGGGGGGAGCCGAGGTACATGCTGGCGTTGCCGTCGACCATGATCACGATGTCGCAGAACGCCGGGATGTAGGCGCCCCCGGCCGCGGAGGGCCCGAACAGGCAGCAGATCTGCGGGACCTTGCCGGACAGCTTCACCTGGTTGTGGAAGATCTTGCCGGCCCCGCGGCGGCCCGGGAACAGCGCCACCTGGTCGGTGATCCGGGCCCCGGCCGAGTCGATCAGCCAGAAGATCGGCAGCTCCTCAATCAGGGCGCGTTCGGTGATGCGGATGATCTTCTCCACCGTGCGGGCGCCCCACGAGCCGGCTTTCACCCCGCTGTCGTTGGCGACCACCAGGGCGGGGCGGCCCTCCACCAGGCAGACGCCGGTGACCACCCCGTCGGCGGGAAGGCTTGCGGCCAGGGCATTGGCGAGCTGGCCGTCCTCGACGAAGGTGTCCGGGTCGGCCAGGAGGGCGATGCGCTCGCGCACGTAGAGCTTGCCGGTCCTGGCCAGCTTGGCCGCGGCGGCCGGGGTGGGGGAGAGGGTGGCTGCGGTCGCGTCGGCCAGGGTGGGGGTCGCCGGGGCAGTGCGGTTGCCGGTGGTGGGGCTCGAACCGGTGCCAGGATCAGAGTCCGTGCCGCGACCGGGACCGGGACCGGTGCCAGGGCCAGTGCTAGGGCTGGCGCCAGGGCCAGGGCCAGGGCCAGGGCCAGGGCCAGGGCCAGCGCCGGTGATAGGGCCGGGGCTGGTGTCAGGGCCAGTGATAGGGCCAGGGTTGATGCCAGGGCCAGTGATAGGGCCAGGGCCAGTGACAGGGCCAGCGTCCGAGCCGGTGCCACGACCAGGGTCCGTGCCGGTGCCAGGGGCGGTGCTCTGGGCGGGCCCGGGGCCCCGGCCGGTGTCGACGCCGGTCATTCGACGTCCAGTCCCAGACCGCGGCTGATCACCAGGCGCTGGACCTCGGAGGTGCCCTCGCCGATCTCGAGGATCTTGGCGTCGCGGTAGAAGCGGGCGACCGGGTACTCCTCCATGAAGCCGTAGCCGCCGAACACCTGGGTGGCTGCCCGGGTGGCGTCGACCGCGGCCTCGCTGCTGAACAGTTTCGCCATCGCCGCAGCCTGTTTCACCACCTTGGCGGGGGCTCCCTCGTCCTTCAGGGCGGCGGCGCGGTAGGTGAGCAGCCGGGCCGCCTCGATCGCGGTGGCCAGGTCGGCCAAGGAGAACGCGACGGCCTGGCGGCTGCCGATCGGCCGGCCGAAGGTCTGGCGCTCACCGGCGTAGCGCAGCGAAAGCTCCAGGCAGGCCCGGGCCAGGCCCAGGGCCAGCGCCGAGATGGCGATCCGCCCGTCGTCGAGAATGGCCAGGAACTGGTGGAACCCGCGGCCCTGCACGCCCAGCAGGTTCCCGGCCGGCACCCGCACGTCGTCGAGGGTGAGCGGATGGGTGTCCGAGATCCGCCAGCCCAGCTTGTCGTACGCCGGCCCGGCGGTGAAACCGGCTGTGCCGCTGGGCACCAGGAAGGTCGAGATCGAGCCGTCCTCGTGCCGCGCGGTGACCGAGACCACCGAGGTCACCGGCGTGCCGGAGTTGGTGATGAACTGCTTGGCGCCGTTGAGCACCCAGTCCTCACCCTCGCGCCGCGCCCGGGTGCGGGTGCCGCCGGCGTCGGAACCGGCGCCCGGCTCGGTCAGGCCGAAGGCGGCCAGGGTGCGCCCGGCCACCAGGTCGGGCAACCAGCGTTCCTTCTGGGCGTCGTCGCCGAAGGTCAGGATCGGGTTGATGCCCAGGCCGACACCCGCCGAAAGAGTGATCCCCACAGACTGATCGACGCGGCCGAGTTCCTCGATGGCCACGCACAGGCTGGTGAAGTCACCCCCGGCGCCGCCGAACTTCTCCGGCACGACCAGCCCGAAGAGCCCCAGATCGCCCATCTTCGCGACCAGCTCCACCGGGAAGTGGTGCTCCCGGTCCCAGCCGGCCACGTGCGGGGCGACCTCCCGCTCGGCGAACGCCCGCACACTGTCCCGGAAGTTCTCGTGTTCGGCCGAAAGCTCGAAACGGCCGCCGCGTCGTGCAGATCCCCATTGGTCCACGGACCCCACGGTACCCAGACCACGTTGCCGCGGGCTACATTGTGCGTGATCCGCCTCACCCGGTGGATCGACGCACCATCCGCGGGTTCCGTCGGCGGCCACCCCTCGTCGCGGCACCCACCACCTGACCTGGTGTTGGATGCAGGAGGAATGCAATGGAGCAGTCCGAGCAACACAGGCACCACGAGCGAACCACCGAGCCGCTGCAACTGCTGGCCCCCGGCGGTGATCTGGCGGCGCCCGAGCAGTGGCCCGCCGATCTGGCCCGGCATCTCGAGGTCGGCGCCGACAGCGCCGAACTCGTGCGTGACCTGTACCGATGGATGCGCCTGACCCGCCGTCTCGACTCCGAGGCGTTCGCCCTGCAGCGGCACGGCGAACTCGGCCTCTGGGCGCCCAGCCTGGGCCAGGAGGCCGCGCAGGTGGGCTCGGTGGCCGCGCTACGGCCCACCGACCAGATCTTCCCCAGCTACCGCGAGCACGCCGCGGCCCTGTTCCGCGGGGTCACGCCGGCCCAGATGCTCGAGCAGTGGCGCGGGGTCTCGGGCTGCGGCTGGGACCCGGCCGAGCTGCACCTGAGCGCCTACTCGGTGGTGCTGGGCGCGCACCTGCCGCACGCCACCGGCTACGCCATGGGGGTGCAGCGCGACGGTAGCGACGAGGTGGTCACCGCCTACTTCGGCGACGGCGCCTCCAGCCAGGGCGATGCGAACGAGGCATTCAACTGGGCCGCGGCCTGCTCGGCGCCGGTGCTCTTCTTCTGCCAGAACAACCAGTACGCGATCTCCACCCCGACCCGGCTGCAGATGCGCACGTCGGTGCACCAGCGGGCGCGGGGCTTCGGCCTGGACTCGTACCTGGTCGACGGCAACGACGTGCTGGCGGTGCACGCGGTCATGAAACTGGCCGTCGAGCAGATCCGTTCGGGGGCGGGACCGGCGCTGATCGAGGCGGTGACCTACCGGATGGGGGCGCACACCAGCTCCGACGACCCGACCCGCTACCGCGACCAGGCCGAGGCCGACGCCTGGCGCTCGCGTGACCCGCTCACCCGGGTGGAGAAGCTGCTGCAGGCGCGGGGCTGGGCCCCGCCCGAGTGGCTCGGCGCGCTGGAGGAGGAGTGCGAGGAGCTGGGCGTGCAGCTGCGGCGGGCCTGCCAGGAGTTCGGGCCGGTGGAACTGGGCGGGCTCTTCGACCACGTGCTGGCCGGGCGCACGGCGGCGCTGAGTGCTCAGAAGGCCGAGTACGCCGACTTCGTGGCGAGTTTCGAGGGGGTGGCGTGATGACCCGGCTGAGTCTTTCGGCGGCGCTGAACTCGGGGCTGCGGCAGGTGCTCGAGCAGGACCCGAAGGCCGTGGTGATGGGTGAGGACGTCGGTCCGCTGGGTGGGGTCTTCCGGGTCACCGACGGTCTGAGCAAGGACTTCGGGTCCGATCGGGTGATCGACACCCCGCTGGCCGAGTCCTCGATCGTGGGCACCGCGATCGGGCTGGCGATGCGCGGGTACCACCCGGTGTGCGAGATCCAGTTCGACGGCTTCGTCTACCCGGCGTTCAACCAGATCGTCTCCCAGCTGGCCAAGATGCGGGCCCGCACCGGCGGGCGGGTGCCGATGCCAGTGGTGATCCGCATCCCCTGCGGCGGTGGGATCGGCGCGGTCGAGCACCACAGCGAGTCCAACGAGGCCTACTTCGCCCACACCGCCGGCCTGCGGGTGGTGATCTGCTCCGACCCCCAGAGCGGGCACTACATGCTGCGCCAGGCCCTGGCCTGCGGTGATCCGGTGATCTTCTACGAGCCCAAGCGCCGCTACTGGGAGAAGGGCGAGGTCTCCACCGACCTGTCGCTGGCCCCGGCCTTCGACAAGGCCGTGGTGGCCCGGGCCGGCTCCGACGCCACCATGGTCTGTTACGGCGGGATGGTGGCCACTTGCCTGGAGGCGGCCCGGATCGCCGAGGAGGAGGGCCGCTCGCTGGAGGTGGTGGACCTGCGCTCGCTGTCGCCGCTGGACCTGGACACGGTGTGTGCCTCGGTGGCCCGTACCGGCCGCTGCCTGGTGGTGCACGAGGCGCCCGGGTTCGCCGGGCTGGGGGCCGAGGTGGTCAGCGGGGTCACCGAGCGCTGCTTCTACCAGCTGGAGGCGCCGGTGCTGCGGGTGACCGGTTTCGACCTGCCGTACCCACCGGCCAAGTTCGAGGAGCAGTACCTGCCGGACACCGACCGGGTGCTGGCCGCCGTCGACAAGTTGCTGGAGTTCTGATGACCGTGGTCACCGGCCGGCAGTTCCGGCTTCCCGACGTCGGTGAGGGCCTGACCGAGGCGGAGATCGTGACCTGGCGGGTCGCCCCCGGCGACCGGGTGGCGGTGAACGACCCGCTGGTGGAGATCGAGACGGCGAAGTCGCTGGTCGAGCTGCCCTCACCGTACGCCGGGGTGGTCGCCGAGCTGCTGGTGCCGGCCGGGCAGCTGGTACCGGTGGGCACCCCGATCATCGCCATCACCGATGATGGGGAGATGGCCAAGCCCGGTATCGGCAAGCCCGACGAGGAGAAACCGCCGTCCACGCTGGTCGGTTACGGCCCCGGCCACAGCCGGGGGCGCGCCCGCAGGCGTCCACCGGCCACCCAGCCCGCCACCCCCGAACCGCCGGCCGAGAAACCCGCGTCGGCACAATCCCCCAACCCCTCCGGGTCCGGGAGGTACCCCCAGTCCGCAAACAACAGCAACGGCACCGGGCGGCCGCTGGCCAAGCCGCCGGTACGCAAACTCGCCAAGGATCTCGGCGTGGACCTGGCCTCGCTGAGGGGCAGCGGCCCGCACGGCGACGTCACCCGCGACGATGTGCGGCAGGCGGCCACGGCCGTTCCCGAAAGGCCGCAGACCGTGGCCGCAGTGAGCGACGACGAGCACATCCCGGTGCGGGGTGTTCGTGCCGCCACCGCGGCGGCGATGACGGCCAGTGCCTTCACCGCCCCGCACGTCACCGTTTTCCACACCGTGGACGTGACCCGGTCGGTGAAACTGGTCGAGAAGTTGCGGGCCGACAAAGCGTTCGACGGCTCCCGGGTCACCATCATGCTGCTGGCGGCCCGGGCCCTGTGCCTGGCCGCCCGCGAGTTCCCCGATCTGAACGCCACCTTCGACCAGGACGCGAACGAGATCGTGCTGCACCACCGGGTGAACCTCGGGGTGGCCACGGCCTCCGAGCGCGGCCTGCTGGTGCCCTCGGTGGAGGGCGCCGGCAGCCTGAGCCTGCCGGCGCTGGCCCGTGAGGTCACCCGGACCACCGAGCTGGCCCGTTCCGGGAAGGCCAGCCCGGCCCAGCTTTCCGGCAGCACGATCACCCTGACCAACATCGGGGTGTTCGGGGTGGACTCGGGTACGCCGATCCTGAACCCGGGGCAGAGCGCGATCCTGTGCCTGGGCTCGGTGCGGCGGGCACCGGCCGAGCACCAGGGCCGGATCGCGCTGCGCTGGATGACCCAGCTGGCGATGTCTTTCGACCACCGGATCATCGACGGCCAGCAGGGGGCCCGGGCCCTGGCCCGGATCGGGGCGATCCTGGCCGACCCGCGACGGGAGCTGCTACTGGCCTGACCTCAGCCCGACTTCAGCTTGGCTTCAGACCGACTTGCCGGTGGCGAGGTCGACCCCGAGCCCGAGGTCGGCCACGTCCACCGGAAGACGGCTGGTCAGGCTGCGGTTGGCGGCGATGCCCACGGCCACCGCCCGCACCCCGTCGAGGTGGCCGGCCGCCCGGCCGAGGGGGTCGTCGCCGATCCGCAGGTCGCGGCGGAAGACGTCTTTGAGCAGGATGGCGTCCCCGCCGCCGTGCCCGCCGATGCCGTCGGGGATCGGGTACTCCTCGGCGCGCGCCCAGTGGGTCTGGACCAGCAGACGGTCCCGCTGGGGGCGCAGGTCGTCGCTGGCGTCGTCCGGGGTGGCGGAGGGGTCGAGCACGGCCCGGCCCTGCTCGTCCAGGTCGATGTGGCTGCGCTCGACCACGTCGAGCTCGGCGCGGCCGCGGGTGCCGTTGACCGTGACCCGGTAGCCCTCCCAGGGGGAGTGGGCGTTCAGCGAGTAGGTCAGGCTGGCCCCGCCGGCGTACTCGACCAGCAGGGACATGTTGTCCTCGATGCTCACGCCGGGGGCGAACGGGTCCACGTCACGCCGGTAGCCGTCGTGGTGCTCGGCGTCGAGGTAAAGCGCCTTCAGCCGGGGGTCTTCGCGCAGGTCGAGCGAGAACGGGTCGTTGCCGGCGCCGGTGCCGCGGTCCGGGCGCTCGCCGAGACCGCGCTGCTGGGCGGCCTGGTCGCCGTAGAACCGCAGCCCGCCGGTGGCGTACACGCGCTGCGGCACGTCGCCCAGCCACCAGTTGACCAGGTCGAAGTGGTGGCTGGACTTGTGCACGAGAAGCCCGCCGGAGTTGGCCTTGTCGCGGTGCCAGCGGCGGAAGTAGTCGGCGCCGTGCAGGGTGTCGAGCACCCACTCGAAGTGGATGCTGGTGACCGTCCCGATCCGGCCGGAGGCGATCACCTCCCGCAGGCTCGAGTTCCGGGGCGCGTAGCGGTAGTTGAACGTCATCACCACGTCGCGGCCGGTCTCGGCGACCGCGTCGGTGATCAGCCGGCAGCCCTCGGCGGTGGTGGTCAGCGGCTTCTCCACCACCGCGTCGGCCCCGGCCCGCAGGGCCCGGTCGACCAGGCCCGCGTGGTGCACGTCGGGGCTGGTGACGATCACCGTCTCGACGGCCTGTTCCTGGATCATCCGCTCCAGGTCGCCGGGGGTGTAGGCGGGAAGCCCGGGCCCGGCCTGCTGGTCGTAGTAGCCGATCCGGGCGGGGTTCGGGTCGCACCAGGCCACGATCCGGCCCACGTCGGCGTGCTCGCCGGTCAGTGCGCCGATGTACATGCCGGCCCGGTGGCCGGTGCCCACCACCGCGTAGCGGCGGCGAGGGCGGTCGGCCGGGACCGCTTCGAACTGGGGGACGACCTGTGCTGAGGGGGTTTTCGGGGGGCCAGCGGGCGGGGCGGTCGGGTTCTGGTCGATCGGGCTGCTCATTGCGGAGGGCTCCCTAGCGGCGGGCGTAGGCTTTCTTGGGCAGGTGGTAGGCCAGGTCGAGGGCCGTCTCGGTGGCTTCTTCCTCGCTGAGGCGGTGTTCCAGCACCAGCGAGGCCAGGTAGCCGGCGTCGATGCGCCGGGACAGGTCGTGGCGGGCGGGGATGGAGGCGTAGGCCCGGGTGTCGTCGACGAAGCCGGAGGTGTTGTAGAAACCGGCGGTCTCGGTGGCGGCCTCACGGAAGCGGCGCATGGCGTGTGGGCTGTCGAGGAACCACCAGGGGGCGCCCAGCCGCACGGCGGAGTAGACCCCGGCCAGCGGCGCGAGCTCCCGGCTGTAGGTGGTCTCGTCGACGGTGAACAGGATCAGCCGGAACGCCGGGTCCATGCCGAACTGCTCCAGCAGGGGCCGCAGCGAGCGGGTGAACTCGGTGCGCACCGGGATGTCCCAGCCCCGGTCGGGCCCCAGGGCGGCGGCCGCGCCGGGGTGGTGGTCGCGCAGGACCCCCGGGTGCAGTTGCATGACCAGGCCGTCCTCGGCCGACATCTGGGCCATCACGAAGAGCATGTGCCCGGTGAACGCTTCGGCCGCCTCGGCGCTCAGTTCGCCGTCGAGGGCGTTTCGGTAGATGGAGGACGCCTGTTGCGGGCTGAGGGGGGTGGTGTCGGTGGCGAGGTGGCCGTGGTCGGTGGCCAGGGCCCCGGCCTCGACGAAGGCGTTGCGGCGCTGGCGGAGTGCGGCCAGGTAGCCGGTGTAGTCACCGGTGTCGATGCCGGCCGCCCGGCCGAGCAGCGCGACGTCGGAGGCCCAGCCCGGGCGGGCGGGGTGGGTGACGGCGTCGGGCCGGAAGGTGGGGATGACGCGCTCGCCGAAGCCGTCGGCGGCGAGCTTGGCGTGGTGCTCCAGCTGGGAGGCGGCCGGGTCGGTGGTGGCCAGCAGTTCGATGCCGAAGCGTTCGAGCAGGGCCCGGGGCCGGAACCCCGGATCGGCCAGGACGGCGGAGATCTGGTCGAACAGGGCGTCGGCGCTCTCGGCGGAGGGGGCCGTGCTCACCCCGAAGACCTCGACCAGCTCGTGCTCCAGCCAGTAGCGCGAGGGGGTGCCCCGGAACAGGTGCCAGTGGTTGCAGAAGGTGCGCCAGATCTCCCGCGCGGTGGCCGGGTTCTCGCCCACGCCGAGCTGGTGGGTGGGCACGCCCTGGGAGTAGAGCATGCGGGTGACGTAGTGGTCGGGGGTGACCAGGAGAGCGGCCGGGTCGCCGAACGGTGCGTCGTCGGCCAGGGCCTGTGCCTCGACGTGGCCGTGCATGCTCACGATGGGCAGCGCGGCGGTGTGGGAGTAGATGCGCCGGGCCAGTGCACGGGCGGCCGGTTCGGAGGGCAGGGCACGGTCGGGATGCAGCGTCAGCGCGGTCGGCATGTGCAAACCTTTGCATCTGAATCTGCTGTGTCAAGGCCCGGTTCCCATTTCGACCCGGCCTTGCAAACGATTGCAGGCGGGGGCAGGATGGAGGCCCGAAGGCCAGGGAGGGTGAACCGTGTCGGTGACGCTTCGCGACGTGGCGCAGGCGGCGGGCGTGTCCGCGTCGACCGTCTCGCGGGCGCTGACGGTGCCGGAGAAGGTGGACCAGCGCACCCGGGAACGCATCGTGGCCCTGGCCGCGCAGCTGGGCTACCGGCCCAACCGGGCCGCCCGGGGGCTGATCACCGGCCGCACCGGCAACCTGGGCCTGCTGGTGCCCGACCTGGCCAACCCGTTCTTCCCCGGCCTGGTCAAGGCGATCCAGGCCCGGGCGCTGGAGTCGGACTACCAGCTGTTCGTGATCGACTCCGACGAGAACGCCGCGGCCGAGCCGGAGCTGGTGCGGCAGCTGGCCAAGCAGGTCGACGGCCTGCTGCTGTGCTCACCGCGGATGCGCCCGGCCGCGCTGCACGAGGCGGTCGAGGCCACCCCCACGGTGCTGGTCAACCGGGCGCTGCCGCGGGCCTCGTCGGTCACCTTCGAGAACGCCGAGGGCGCGGCCGAGCTGATCGACCACCTGGCCGGCCTCGGCCACCGCGACATCGGCTTCCTGGGTGGGCCGAGCGGCAGCTGGTCGGGGGCGCAGCGGCTGCGCGGCGTGCGCCAGGCCTGTGCCCGGGCCGGGGTCGTGCTGCACGAACTGGGGCAGGTGTCGCCCACGTTCGAGGGCGGCGCGGGCGCGGCCGGGCTGGTGCTGTCGGCGCCGGTCAGCGCGGTGGTGGCCTACAACGACCTGGTCGCGATCGGCCTGTGCCAGGCGCTGGCCGAGCAGTCGGTGGCGGTGCCCGCCCGGCTGAGCGTGGCCGGTTTCGACGACATCCCGATGGCCGGCATGATCCGGCCCTCGCTGACCACGGTGGCCATGCCGCTGGCCCGGGCCGGTGCCGAGGCGGTGGATCTGCTGCTGCAGCAGCTGGCCGAGGCCGAACCCCGGGCCCGGCCAGGGCGGGGGGGGGCGGGGCGGGGGGGGGGGGGGGGGCGGGCCGGGGGGGGTTTCCGGCGC
>NZ_JAJSOH010000003.1 GCF_021277265.1 Kineosporia rhizophila | reverse complement strand
AGTGGGCGCCCGTACGGTGGCGGTCATGCTGGAGACCCCGGAAGAAGTCGCCGCCCTGCAGGCTCTCCTGGATGCGTCACACACATCCTCGAGCAGCCACCTGAAAGAGATCGTGAACGACGATCACACCCTGTCCGCGTCGGACCTGGTCGCTCTGCTCACCGGCATGAAGGTGCTGAGCGTGGCCACGGTCACCGCCCGCGCCGAACCCCGGATCAGCGCCCTGGACGGGCACTTCCTGCACGGCACCTGGACGTTCGGCACGGCCGGCACCGCCGCCAAGGCCGTACACCTGAGCAAGCGCCCAGCGGTCAGCGTGGCCCACGTCGACGGAGAGAGGCTGGCCGTGTTCAGCCACGGCCAGGCCGAGCAGCTGGAGCCTCACCACGATGCCTGGTCCGAGACCATCGAGCACTGGACGGCGCACTACGGCTCGTCGCCGCTGACCTGGGGCCCGGACATCCGGATGTACTGCCTGCGCCCGCAGTGGATGGTGGGCTATGCCGCCGACCGGGCCAGCCTGCTGGAACAACGAACCGGACCCTCAAGCTCGGACGTTACGGGATCATCGAGTGACGAAAGCGGTAGCGAGCAAGCGGTCTGAGCGGCAATCCGTGCCGGATCGACGGTTGGTTGAAGCGCCTGACCTGACTCGTCTCGCTCCTTGGTGACCATTCCGGGTTAGTGACCTACCTCGGCCACTCGCGACGGCAGCCGCACTCGCACTCGTCACCAGTTACACCACATCCGCCTCGGCAGCCCCGTCCGCGCGGGGACAGTGGCGCACCCTGCTGGCCGGCGCCGAACCCGAGTCCAACCCGCTGGAGGGCTTCATCCCCTTCAACGAGGCCTACGACAGCTCCTTCAGCCGCTTCCCGCACACGATGGAATGGTCCTACTTCCCCGTGAGCGCGGTGATGACCGGATCGAACACCTTCGACTGGAGCACCGTCGACAATGCGGTGAACCAGGCCGCGGCGCGCGGACACCAGACGGCCATGCGCTTCTACCTGGACTACCCCGGCCGGGCCACCGGCATCCCCCAGTTCCTGCTCCAGGGCGGCCTGAAGACCTACCCCTACACCGAATTCGACAACTCCACGAGCGTCATCCCCGACTACAACGACGCCAACCTGCTCTCGGCCATAGACCGCTTCATCGCCGCCCTGGGCGCCCGGTACGACGGCAAGGCACAGATCGGCTTCGTCCAGGCTGGCCTGACCGGCTTCTGGGGCGAGTGGCACACCTACCCCTACGACGGCACGACGAAACCGCAGAACTACATGCCCACGACGGCCAACCAGCGGCGCGTGCTCAACGCCTTCGTCTCGGCCTTCAAGACCACCGAACTGGAAGTGCGCAACCCCGACCCGGTCAACGCCGACCTCCCGATCGGCTACCACGACGACTCCTTCGCCCTGGAGACCAAACCCGTCGCGGCCGGCTGGCACTTCATGAACAAGATCAACGACAACGGCCTGCAGAACAAGTGGAAGACCCAGTCCATCGGCGGCGAACTGCGGCCCGAACTCCAGTCCTGCATCTTCAGTCCCGCCGGCTGCCCGGTCATCGAACCGGACGGCGACAACGACTTCCCCGGCAGCGTCCAGCAGACCCACATCAGCTGGATGATGAACCACTACGCGTTCCAGACCGGCTACTCCACCGCCGACCGGGCCAGGGCCCTGGCCGGGGCGAAGTCCCTGGGCTACTCGTTCCGGGCCACCCGCGCCTACCTGCCCACCTCGGCCACCGCCGGTAGCTCCATCACCGTCGGCGCCAGCGTGCAGAACATCGGCATCGCGCCCTTCTACTACCCCTGGGCGGCCCGCGTGGCCCTGGTCGACAGCAGCGGGAACCTCAAGGCCAACACCGCCGTGGGCTGGAAGATCAGCGATGTCGCCAGCGGCGCCAGCAAAGACTTCACCAGCTCGCTCAGCCTGACGGGAGTCGCCAAGGGCTCCTACCGCGTCGTCCTGCAGGTCCCCAACGCCCTCAGCAACGGGGCGCCCATCCGCTTCGCCAACGCGGGCCAGGACACGGCCAAGAACGGATGGCTGACCCTGGGCTCACTCACGGTGAACTGAGCCCCCGGCGGGGTGTCGGCACTGGCCGGCGCCCCGCCGTGGCTCATTGGTTGCGGCCATCCATCAGGCGTGGGACTTCGTTGAACGCCATCACGCCGACGCCCTCGTGCTCCATGTCTGCAAAGACATCGGTGGTGCTGGCCCACTCGCCGGAGTGGCCCTGCTCGGCGGGGCCGTCCAGATCGGTGCAGATGTTCACCTTCGTCAGTCCGACTCCGGCCGCCCCAGCCAGTGATTCAAGTGCAGGGACCAGCCCGCCGACCAGCTGTGCCCGGGCTCGACCCACGCCAGGTCGCGGCCCGAGCGAAGTGCGTCGGGCGGTGCGGTCATGGGCTCGACGGCCACCGCCGTCACGGTGTCCATGCCGCGCGGGAAGTTGGGGCACGTGTAGATCTGGACCCAGCCGAACCGGGAGTCGGTGCGTAGTTCCACCTGCCGGCCGTCAGGAGCTTTCAGGCGATGGCTGGCGCCGGGGGTGAGCCCGCCGTAGCAGTGATTGAGCCGTGCCCCGGCCAGCGGCATGCCCGCCGGGCTCTCTGGCGTGCCGGACACCGGATGCTGACCCACGGGGATCAGTTGTTCGTCCAGATCGAGGACGAAGCCGGCCCGGACGTCCAGCATCAGCTCCGCCGTCGGGACGTCACCGATGCGCAGGTAGGGGTGGAAGCCCAGGCCCAAGGGAGCCGTTTCCAGGCTGTGATTCTCGACGCAGGCCTGCACCAGCACCCCGTCCGCCAGCACCTCGTACGTCAGCGTGAGGGTGAGGTCGAACGGATAGCCCTGGCTGGCAACGACGTCCGTGCTCAGGCACACGCCCTGCGGTTCCTGGCCGGCGACCCGGAACACGTTCTCGCAGACCAGCCCATGGTTGGCGTTGTTCAGCCCCGGCTCGGACACCTCCAACTGCCGTTCGACGCCCCGGTGGGTCCACCGGCCGTCGCGGACCCGGTTCGGCCAGGGGAACAGGACCGCACCCGCTGCATGGGGCGGAGGACCCTGGTCGTAGCCCTCCACGATGTCGCACCCGTCCACCGAAAGCGCCTGCAGGCCGCCGCCGACGAGGTCGACGGCAGCCCGGACGCGTCCGTCCGCCGAAGCGAGCCCGATGCTCACCCCAGCTCACTGAGGGATGCCGACCAGGTCGTGAGCCGGGACAAGGTCACCGCGTCCAGCGCGGCCAGCGGCTCGATCTCAGCCCGGCGGCGATCCAGCGCCGCGACATCGAGCCAGACGTCGGCCTCCGGGTGCAGGGCCAGGATACGCAGCGAGACTTGCGCGCCCGAGGCTCCGGGAACCGTGTCCAGGTCCACGGTCCAGGGGGTGCCATCCCAGAAGCGGTCGGCCACCACTTCGTCGTCGACGCACAACTGGGCCACGTCGCCCGCCCACTCAATCTCCAGAAGGCGCCGCGTTCCCGCTACGGGCTCACCGACGTCTTCAAGCTCGAAAACGCCCGCTTGCTGCGCAATGGACTCAGGGGACGGTGCGGAGGCGCGGCCGCCGAACGAACCGTAGGAAGCCAGCGGCGGCCCGAACTCCCGGGTCTGGCTCACCTGGACCGCACGGGCGCGTTCTGCCTCAGCCAGGGCGCTCAGAGCGGGCACCCGACGGCCGTCGGCCCTCAAAATCTCCAGCCGTGGTGCGCGGTCCGCCTCGACGAAAATGCGCCCGCCGTCGCACCATACGGGGTGCTCGCTGAGCACGACGAGACGATCGTCGAGGACCCAGACGCGGTCGGCGTCCGCGGCCGCGATGACGATGACCGTGGCAGAACGGTCTTGGGCCGTCAGGCGCAGGACGTCCCCCTCGGCGCTCTGCTCGGCGTCGGCGTCGACGACCACGTCGATCCCGGCCTCTGCCACCAGGACCAGCGTGCCGTCGGTCAGGGCGGTCAGCGCCGATGCGGTCGCCGAGCGCAGCTGGATTCCGTTGAGCGACAGACCGATGGGCCAGCGGGCGATCGTTGCGGGCGGTACGTCGAAGGGCCCCAGATTGATGACGTTTTCCGCCAGTTCGGCGCTCAGGTGGACGTTGCGGCGGGTCGGGAGAGGGACGTGCGGCTGGTGCCAGTTGATGAAGACGAAGCCCGAACGGCCGTCCGAGCGCAGCGCCCAGCGCAGGGTCTGAACGTCACCCAGCCCGTGCGGTTGCTGCTCGGGCAGCACCGAGGGCATGTCGGCCAGGTCGCTGCCGAAGGCCTGCAGGAAAGCGTGCTGGCGGCGTAGCGCCGCATGCGCGCGAGAAGGCAGGCCGGCCGCGCCGATCGCGGCGTGGAAGTCGTAGTCGCTGACGGGCAGGTCGTTCGGGTAGCCGGTGGCGTGCGACTCCTGAACCGGGCCGATCCCGGCCGGATTCAGGCCACCGGCGTACATGTAGTAGCCCTGCCACATCGACCCGCTGCCGAGCTTGGCGTTGGCGACGGCCGCGATGTCCTCCGCTGCCGGAACGATCCGCCGGTGGTAGGTGCTGGCCATCCCGCCGCCCAGTTCGCACGTAGCGGGCGGGAAACCGGAGACGCCCGGTTCGGAGGCGGTGGACGTCTGCTCCAGCGCCTGCAGGTCACGCACGTCCGCCCCGACGCCCGGGTCGTCCCACTCGTGCGAGAAAAAGAAGTGGGCGCGGAAGTTCGGCGCCCAGCCGTCGGCCGCGTCCACCCAGAACCCGTCGCCGTACCCGGCCCACAACGGGAACACCTCGTGCGCGGGCAGATCCGCGCCGCCCCAGGCGGTCGCCGTCCAGATCGGGGCGCTCAGCCCCGCCTCGCGGGCCAGGCGCTTGAGGGTGAGCAGGTGACCGGGTTCGGTGTACAGCTCGTTCTCCAGCTGCAGGCCGATGACCGGGCTGTCGGGCCCGCACAGCCCGGCGAGCTCCTTGCCCAGCCGCTGGAACCAGGCGCTCACCAGCTCCAGGTACCCCGGGTCGTCCGTGCGGTGGCGGACCGGCGCCTGCTGCACCCAGTCGGGGAAGCCGCCGTTGCGCGTCTCACCGTGCACCCAGGGCCCGAGCCGCAGCACCACGTGCAGGTCCAGTTCCGCGCACAACCGCACGAACTCGGCCACGTCCAGGTCGCCGTCGAAACGGGCCTGGCCCTGCACCGGCTCGTGGTGGATCCAGATCAGGTACGTGGAGACGACGTCGATCCCGCCCGAGCGCATCAGCACAAGACGCTCACGCCAGCGTTCGCGGGGCACCCGCGAGTAGTGGATCTCCCCCGAGACCGGGATCCACGGGCGTCCGTCCCTGAGCAGGTGCCGGGAGGTCAGGCCCACCCGGTGGTGCGCACCCGCGTCCCCCATCGGCAGCCGTCCGGCCGGCTCCTCCCAGTCGCGGAAGCGGATGCTCAGTTCAGGCACTGCGGAACTCCTCGTTGATCTCGATCTGCCATGCGGCGTCCTGCCACATCGGATGGTGCGGGGCCGCGTTCGAGCAGGCGAGCACGCCCCACAGCCCCTGCTCGGCCGCGGTGCGCACACCGTGCTCGGCCAGTGCCTTGCCGATCGGGCCCTCCTCGAAGGTGCCCTCCAGCGGGGTGTAGCCGATCCACCCCTCCCCGACCAGCACCGGGACATCCTTCCAGCGCCCCCAGGCGGCGATCGCCGTCACCCGGGAGGCGATCTCGCGGCGCATCACCTCGTGGAAGCGGCCGTAGTTCTGATAGAGCCAGGCGTCCCAGCGCACCGCGTCGATGGTGTCGTAGCCGTAGAGCATCTGGTCGGTGACCACCGTCGCCTCCAGCTTCCAGGCGGCCGGGCGGCCGTACTGCTGGAAACTCGGGCTGGCGGGCCGCTGCAGCGCGCGCAGAGCCGCGTTCGGGTACGCGTCGGTGCCGGTGGCCCGGATGTCGATCTGCTCCTGCAGCGCATCCAGCACACCGTAGGAGTAGACGTGGAACTGCCCGGCGCCCAGCCCGTCCGGCACGGTGTGCATCGCCAGGTGCGGCGGCTTGCCCCAGCTGACGGTGACCAGCTGCGCCGGATGCTCCTGCTGCAGGTGCGCCACCGCGCGGGTGATGCTGTCCCGCTCGTTCGGCACGTGGGAGAAGTCGACCTCGTTGTGCAGTTCCACCAGGGCGACGACCTGCTCCAGACCTGCCTCACGGATCGCGTTCAGCATCCGGCCCAGGGCCGCGGCCAGCTCGTCCAGGCGCTGGCGGTGCGGGATCGCCTGCAGCGCCCGGTGCCAGCGGGGGTCGCCGGCGAAGGCGGGTGACTGCTGGTACTCCCAGCTGGAAAGGATCACGCTCACCCCCCGGCGCCGGCACTTCTCCAGAAGCTCGAAGAACCGGGCCCTCAGCGGCGTCTGGTAGCCGCCGGGAACGGCGTACCAGCGAGTGCGCTGCCCGTAGTGGCCACCCATCCCCTCGATGGGCAGGCTCTCGGCCAGGTCGTCCAGTCCGAGCTCGCCGAACAGGAGCATGGGGGCAGCGCAGATCCGCACCGTGTTGTACCCCCGGGCCACCGTCTGCTCCAGGGCCACGTCCAGGTCCTCGTACGGCTCGCCGGGACCGGCCAGGGTGTACCAGGAGAAGTCCCACAGGCAGATCGTCAGTTTCGGCGGCAGGTGCTCGGGGATCACGGGCTGACCGCCTCCTGGGTGAGGGTCCTGCCCCGGCTCGCCGCCTCCCGCAACGCGCTCACCTGGCGCTGGCGCCCGGGCACGTCGTCCACGTCGAACAGCAGCAGCTCCGGCAGCGACGTGGCGAAGTAGTCCGGCTCGGCCGCGGCTGCCTCCAGGTCGGCGGCCGTGGCCTCCAGCGACGACCAGACCTGCCCGGCCAGGTCGGCGCGACCCAGCCGGCAGTGCGCCACGCCGATCCAGTAGTCGTCCTCCCGGGCCGGGCGCGGGGCCACCGCCAGTGCTCCCCCGGCCTCGGCGGCGGCCTGCCAGCGCTCTCGCGCCAGGGCGTCGTGTCCGGCCGCCTGGTGCGCGTCTCCGGCCACCACCAGACGCTGGGCCAGTGGATGGGCCGGGTGGCGTCCCTCCCCCAGGTTCTCGGGCAGCTCCTGGTCGAGCAGGGCGGCTGCATCGGCCGGGTCCAGCGTGGCCGCCAGCGCCAGGCAGGCCCGGTCGTACGCCGCGATCACCTGTCCCTCGCCGCCCTCGAAAGGCTGGAAGGTGCGGGTGGTGAGGATCTGCCAGGCCTCCTGCACCCGGTTCTCCTCCAGGAGCAGACCGATGTAGGCAATGGCCAGGTCGTCGCGGGCGAACAGGTCCGCGCCGCTTTCCTGCAGCACCTGCAGGCGCCGACCGCTGGGGACCTGGCGCAGACGGGCCAGCTGGTCGCGCTCGTAGACCAGCTGCGGGAGCGGGCCGGCCTCGGCCAGCGCCCGGGCCAGGTAGTGCTCGGCCTGCTCCAGGTCGCCGTGGACGTTGGCCACGGCCACGGCGGCGTTGCGCAGGACCACCACGTCGGTGGACCCGTGCTGGACGGCCTGCTCCAGTACGGGCACGGCGTCCTCGCCGCGGCGGGCCCCCAGGAGCCACGTGCCCAGAAGTCCCAGGGCGACCGCGTCGCCGGGGAGGCTCGCCTGCAGGACGTCCAGGTCGTCTAGGCCGGCCGGGAAGGCCAGGGACCGGTCGGCCTGGGCGGCCGCCCGGCGGGCTCCGGCTGCCTGCTCCGGCTGGGCGAGCCGCTCGAACAGGATGGCCCGCAGGTAGTGGGCCACCGGCACCGGGTTGCCGAAGGGCCCCGGGCCGCTCGCGGCGGCGCGGGTGGCCCAGTGCAGGGCCCGTTCGTCCTCCCCCAGCCGGGCCAGGTCCTGCGCCACGGTCAGGTAGGTGCGCGGATCGGCCACGTCCAGTGTTGCGTCCAGAGCAGCCAGGAACGGGTCCAGCGGGTCGGCGCGCCTGGCCTCGGCCAGTAGCTCGTCGGCCTGCCCGGGAGTACCGGCGCGGTGCCGGCACAGCACCGTTAGGGCCTGGGCCATGGGGTTGCGCGGGTCGCTGTCTTGCGCCGCGTCGGCATGGGCCGCCGCGGCCTCGACGTTGCCCGAGCGGAGCATCGCGCGGGCGGCGCCGAGGTGCCCGGGCAGGGTGTAGGCGCCGTCCCAGGCCGATTTGGCGAAGGCCTGGGCGGCCTCGTCATGACGTTCGAGGCGTTCGAGGATGAGCCCGCGAAGGTAGGGCAGTTGCCCGGTGGCCGGGTTCAGGTTGCGCCGCAGTATCCGCCCGGCGGCGGCGTCGACGTGGATCAGGGCCTGGGCGTACCGGCCCTGCCGGTAGTCCATCTCGGCCAGGGCGAGGTGGGCGCGCGAGTCCTCCGGGTCCAGTTCCAGCGCTCGGTTCAGGTAAGGACGCGCGGCCCGTGTGGGGTGCCGGTACTGCACCAGGTGCTGGGCGGTCAGCAGCAGTTCGTCGATCGAGTCCAGCTGCGCGGCCGGCGCCGGAGCGGTGGCCGACCACGGTTGCGGGGCCTCGGGGTGGGCCTGCCAGGCCACGACCTCCCGCTCTCCGCTCAGCAGACGCACGACGAGCTCGTCGCGGTGGCGGCAGCCGGAGACACTCAGCTGACCCACGTAGGGCGAACCCGGCTCCAGGACCACGTCGAGGTGCTCGAGCACCTGGCCCGCGTACGAGACCTCCACGCGCCCCTCGATCCGGTGGGCCGCCGCAATCCCCAGCCGCACACGTCCTTCATCGACCTCGACACTGATCGCCGCCTCGGCGGTGGCCTGATGGACCACGCCGACGTCCTGGATCGGGTACCAGAACTGGCTGAACTGGCGGGTCTCGCCCGGCGCGAGATAGCTGAAGTCGGGCTGGTTGTCGGTGAAGACGCCCGCCATGAGCTCCACGTAGGGGCCGTCGCCGTCGGTCAGCTGACGGTCCCAGGCGTGCCCGATCGGGCCGTTGCCCCACGTCCACTGCTTCTTGCCCGGCGAGATGTCCCGGTCGGCCCAGTGCACGAAACCGGCGCCGGCGCGATGGTCGTAGCCCCCGAAGAATGCGTCCTGGGTGTCGGTGATCATGTACGAGGTGGGCACGGGAATGTAGCTGTAGCGGTCGATCTCGTCCGCGCCCTCGTTCATCGAGGCCAACGCCGGGTAGTCGACCCCGTAGTAGGGACGATCGGCGCGGGGGAAGGCGGTGATCGCGCGGCGGGCGTGGTCGGCGACGTAGCGGACGTCGGTGGGGAAGAACGACTGGTAGTCCTCGTGCACGGCCGCAGCCACGTTCGCCCACCACAGGAAGGTCTGCGGCTGGTCGGTGCGGTTCAGCAGGCGCACCACCACCTCGATGGTGGAAGCGTCCGGGCGCAGGCGGATCCCGTGGGTCGCGCGCATCCGCTGCAGGGGGTCCAGGTCGCTGTGCCAGACGATGACGCTGCCGTCGTCCTGGTGCTCGATGCTGGTCTCGACCGGCAGGTAGGTGCCGGGACGGTGGTGCTGCGGCCAGTTGAACTCCACACCCCCGGAGATCCAGGGGCCGGCCAGGCCGACCAGAGCAGGCTTGATCACGTTGTTGCGGTAGAAGAAGTCGTAGTCTCGGGTCTTGTCGTAGCCGATGTGGATGCGCCCGCCCAGCTCGGGCAGCAGCATCAGCCGCACCCAGCGGTTCTCCAGGTGCACCGCCCGCCAGGCCCGGGGATGCGGCTGCGGGTCGATGCGGCTGGTGAAGGGCAGCGGGTACACGCCGCCGTCCGAGCCCTGGTAGACCCGGCGGTCGAAGAACATCGGGAACGCGTCCGGCTCGCCCGGCTCGTAGGTCAGGATCTCCACGTCCTGCTGCCAGCAGGCCACCCCACCGGCGGCGAGCGTGTCCTGCTGCGCCGGTGGGGCCGCGGGAAGGGTGATGCGAGAAGGTCGGCCGGTCATACCGACACGCTAGGCACTTGCGCCCCTGCCGGATATGGTTCCAGCAACGGTCTACATGGACGATACGACGGCGAGGTTGGGCACATGGTGGCGCGGCGCGACGGTTTCGAGAATCAGCGCCTGTGCGTGGTGCCGCGCCCCTTGGTGGAGGCCGCCCTGCACAGCCCGCTCACCCGGCGTCTGGTGGTCACCGACGCCGGGTACTTCCCAAAAGCGAAGGATCACCTGCGGAATCGTCCCGTTGGGACGCCCGAGATGATCCTGATGTTGTGTATCCAAGGTGCGGGCTGGGTGAGCGCCGGCGATCAGCGGATCGACGTCACCCCGTCCACCTGCGTTGTCATTCCCACCCACATGGCCCACGAGTACGGCTCGTCAGAACGCCATCCATGGACGATTTGGTGGTGCCACTTGCGTGGGTCGGAGGTGCGCGAGGTACCCGACCTACTGGATGCCCAGGGGGCGGTGGCGAAGATCGTGCTGCGCTCCCTGGACCGCGCCACCGCCCTGCTGGACGAGATCGTCTCCATCCTGGAGCGCGGCCAGACGCCCAGCCACCTGACCGCGGCCAGCGGTGTGGCCTGGCACCTGCTGACGCAGCTCATCGTCGACCGGGCCCTGCCCGAGAACGGCACACCTCTGCAGCGGGCGATCCGCTATCTCGAGGAGCGCACCGACTCCACGATCGCCGTGCCGGAACTGGCCGCCCTGGTGGGTCTTTCCTCCTCCCACCTGAGCGCCCTGTTCCGGCAGGCGACCGGCGGCGGGGTCACCGCCTACCACCTGAGCCTGCGGATGGCCCGGGCCCGGGCCCTGCTGGACACCACGACCATGCCGATCGGAGAGGTGGCCCGGGCCGTGGGCTACCACGATCCGCTGTACTTCTCCCGGCAGTTCCACAAGCTGCACGGCGAGACCCCGACCAGTTACCGGGCCCTGCACAAGGGTTAGGACTTCACGCTTCCCGCGGTCAGACCCGCCCGCCAGAACCGCTGCAGCGAAAGGAAGGCCACCACCAGCGGGATCACCGACAGCAGCGAACCGGTGATGACGATGTTGTAGTTGGCCTCGCGGGTCTGGGTGTACCAGTTGTAGATGCCCAGGGTCACCGGGTACAGGTTCTGGTCGCTCAGCATGATCAACGGCAGGAAGAAGTTGTTCCAGATCGACACGAAGGTGAACAGGAACACCGTCACCAGCGCGGGCGACATCAGCCGCAGGGCGATGCTGAAGAAGATCCGGATCTCCCCCGCACCGTCGATCCGGGCCGCCTCGATCAGCTCGTCCGGCACCGCCGCAGCGGCGTAGACGCGTCCCAGATACACCGCGAACGGGTTCACCACGGCCGGGATCATCACGGCCCAGATGCTGTTGACCAGTCCCAGACGGGAGAACAGCAGGTACAGCGGCACCGTCAGCAGCGCACTGGGGATCAGCACCCCGGCCAGGATCCCGCCGAACAGCACGCCGCGCCCGCGGAAGTCGTACTTGGCGATGGCGTAACCGCAGGCCACCCCGAGCAGCGTCGCCAGGGCCCCGCCGATCCCGGCGTACAGCAGGGAGTTGCCCAGCCAGCGTACGAACAGGCCGTCCTGGCGGGTCAGCACGTCGCTGACGTTGTCGCTCAAACTCTGGCCGGAGAACCAGAAACCGTTGGAGCTGAACAGCGAGGTGTTGTCCTTGGTGGCCGAGACCAGCAGCCACCAGACCGGGATCAGGAAGTAGACCGCGGCCAGGGTGAGCACGCCCATCGTCAGCCAGGCGTTCTTCCGGCTGACCTGGAGCTCTTGGTGACGGTCGGTGGCGGCGGTCATTCCGCCCTCCTCATGGCGACGCGGTAGTAGACGAGAGACAGCAGGCCGGCGACCAGGGCCAGCAACACCGAGACGGCCGCCGCGTAGCCGTAGTCGTTCTTCACGAAGGCCGAGCCCATGGCCAGCATGGTCGGGGTGTAGCTGCTGTTGACCGAGTCGGCGATCACGCGCATCACCTGCGGCTCGTTGAACAGCTGGATGGTGCCGATGATCGAGTTGACGCCGGTCAGCACCAGGGCGGGGCGGATCTGCGGGGTCTTGACCGAGCGGGCGATGCGCACCTCGGAGGCGCCGTCGATCCGGGCCGCCTCCAGCTGGTCACGCGGGATCGCCTGCAGGGCCGAGAGCAGGATGAGCATGTTGTAGCCGGTGAACACCCAGGTGGTGATGTTGGCCATCGACCACAGCACCACGCTGGGCGCCAGGAAGTCGAGGTGCACACCGAGCGAGTTACCGGCGTCCACCAACGGGCTCAGCGAGGGCGAGTACAGGTAGGACCACAGCACCGCCGCGATCACACCGGGGATGGCGTAGGGCAGGAAGTAGATCACCCGGTACACGCTGACCCAGCGGTTGGCCAGCGAGTCCAGCAGCAGGGCCAGCCCCAGCGCGACTCCCAGCATCAGCGGGACCTGAACCACGCCGAACAGCAGGATCCGGCCCAGCGCACCCCAGAACTCGCCGCTGGTGAGGGCTTTGCTGTAGTTGTCGAAGCCGACGAAGACCGTCTCGGGTGCCTCGAAGCCGAGCGCGCTCGTCTTCAGGGAGAAGAAACTCTGCCCGGTCGCGTAGATCACCGGCGCCACGTAGACGAACAGGAACAGAAGGACGAAGGGCAGCGTCAGCGCCAGGATGGCGCCCCGGAACTGACGTGGCCCCCGCCGTCGGGCGGTGCGCGGGCTCTGGCCCCCGCGCACCGCCCTCGGGCGAGCGGTGGTTGCGGTCATGGATCAGTTGCCCGCGACCGTGATGCCGCGTTCGCTCATCGTGGCCACCGTGGACTCCTGCAGTGAGGTCATCACTTCGGGCAGCGTGCTCTTCTTGGTCGCGACCGAGGCCAGACCGTCGATGAGCTCGGTGTCGGTGGAGGAGTACGTCGGGCCCCAGGCCCACTGGGTGTTCACCTTCTGCGCGGCGTCGGCGAAGACGGTGGAGATGTTCTGGCCGCCGAAGAACTCGGGCTCCTGGTTGACCACGTCGTACTGCAGCGCCGCCTCGGCGGCCGGGAACAGGCCGCCCCCGTCGGAGGCCGCCAGGACGTTCATGCTGTCCTCGCTGCTGTTCAGCCAGTTGGCGAACTTGACCGCCTGCTCGGGGAACTTGCAGCCCTTGAGCACGGCCACGGCCGAACCACCGGAGTTGGCCGTGGTGTCCGAGCCGGCCACCGTGGGCATCGGGGCGACGGCCCACTTGCCGGAGGTGTCACCGACGTTCTGCTCGATCAGGGCCGAGTTCCAGGCGGCGCCGATCATCGACAGGTACTTGCCGTCGGCCAGCTGGCTGTAGAAGCCCGGGTCCCAGCGCTTGGTCGGGCTGATGTCGCCGGAGTCCAGCAGGCCCTGCCAGTAGGCGGCGGACGCCTGGCTGGCCTCGTCGTCGATCCCGACCTTCCAGCCGCCGTCCTGGATCGAGAACCAGGAGGCGCCGCGCTGCCAGGCGTAGGCGGCCACGGTGCTGGAGTCGTCGGTGGCCAGGTAGGTCAGGTAGGCGTCCGGGTCGGCCTCGCGGACCTTCTTGGCCGCGGCGGCGAACTCGTCCCAGGTGGTGGGGACCTCGATGTCGTACTTCTCGAACAGGTCCTTGCGGTAGAACAGGCCCATCGGGCCGGTGTCCTGCGGGATCGCGTAGGTCTTGCCGCCCGGGCTGACCTGGGACCAGGTCCAGTCCAGGTAGGAGTCCTTGATGTCACCGGTGTACGCGGTGACATCCATCAGCATGCCGTCGGCCACGAAGCTCGGCACCTGGTCGTAGGTGAGCTGCGCCAGGCAGCCGGCGTTGCCCGCCTGCACCGACGAACGGATCTTCGGGTAGGCCTCCTGGCCGTTGGCGACCGGCGTGTAGGTCACCTTCTCGTCCGGGTTGGCCTCGTTCCAGAGGGCGACCGCCTCCTCGGCCTTGGGCACCCAGCCCATGTAGCCCAGGTCCACCGGACCCGAGGGCGTCCCACTGTCACCGCTGTCACCACTGTCACCGCCGCCACAGGCGGCCAGCGCGATCATCACAACACCGGCTGCGGCCACGGTGCGTAGTGACTTCAGACCGTTCACGGATCTGTCTCCCTTACGTCGTTGTAGGGCCCCCGCCTCCCTGCCTGGAGCCGACGCTAGTGGCCGGACCAGCCTTCGGTTTATAGGAAATTGCCGGGCCGACATGGAGGATCTGATGATCTCGGGAAGGGCCATCGCACAGGCCCAGGCCGGTCGGTTGTCCCGGCGAGCTCGATGTGGGTCCTGATTAAGGACAAAACTACGGCTGTCCCGGCCACGAACAGCAGGACCGCCCGGGGCGTGAAGCCCCGGGCGGTCCGGTTCATACCTTCGCCAGCCAGGAGCCCGTCAGGAGCGGGTCAGCGAGAGCCCATCGACGGCGAGCGTCCCTCCTGCGGACGAACTGCCTTCCACCGACACCGTGACCACGCCGGCGGGCAGCTTGACCTTGGTCTTGCTCACCGCAGACCAGGCCGACCCCACGCCGCCGAGATCCAGCGACGTCACCCGACCACGGGCGTCCTTCATCGTGATCTTGGCCGACTGCAGCCCCGGCGTCGTCCTGGCCAGCAGGGAGAGCGTGTACGTGCCGGCAGGCACCTCGTTCTGCTGTGAGATCGAGCCGGCGAAGCCCGCCGGGTTCCCCAGAGCGGCAGCGAAACGGCTGCTGTTGGCCCCCGGGGTGGGGTTGGAGACGAAGTCGGTGGACGGGGACCCCTCCGCGACCGTCGTCGTCCAGCCCGTCACCTGTTTGACCGCGACCCGGTCGGCCGCGAACTCAGGGTTCAGGATGTAGTTGTTGCCCTTACCCACGCTCCACTTCCCGCTCTTGGCATCCAGTTTCCACGAGCTGAGGGAGTGGAACACCGGGTCGCCACCGTCGAAGCTCAGCGGCATCCACTGGTTGTACCCGATGCCGTTCCAGGCGAAGTCGGCCCAGCGGTCTCCCGCGAAAACGACCGTGCTCTGCTTCTTTCCATGCACCGTGAAGAAGAACCCGGTCTGGGTGACGTGGCTGTAGTCCTTCTCGGTGCCCTTCATCACGAACTCCTGGCCGTAGGAGCCCTGAATGTCGGCGCTGTCGGACTTGATGACGTGGGTGACCGAGGTGTTCCAGCCATGCAGGTCCGAACTGGCGATGTAGTAGCGGCCGTTGGCCTTGAACATCGCGTTGCCCTCGCGCCCGGCGGGGTTGACCGCGACCCGGACCGCCGGTTCCACGATCGGCGAGTCGGAGGGGTCGATCCGGGCGACATAGGTGTTGGCCCGGCCGCTCTGGTTGCTGAAGACCAGGTAGTCCTGGCCGTCGTCGTCGGTGAAGACCGTCTGGTCGCCGGTGCCCTGATAGAGGACGCCCGGGATCTGCGTCTGCACGTTGGCGTAGGTGAAGTCGCCGGCGGGAGTGTCGCTCTCCAGGAACAGGACGCTGTGGTTGGTCTTGACGTTCTTGTCGAAGCCGGTCTCCATCTGGGTGACCAGCACGTACTTCCCGGTCTGCTCGTTACGCACCACCCCCATCCGTCCGACCCAGCTGGCGTCGGCCAGTGACGTCATCCGGGAGAAGGCATCACCGATGACATCTTTGGACGTCGGTATGTCCAGGGCCGTGGCCCGGGTCGCCACGCGGTTGCGGAACGTCCAGTTGACCGCATCCTTGGAGGAGTAGACGTCGATCGATTCAAAGGTTGCCGTGGAATAAGCCTTTGAGGGAGACGCAGCGTACGGTTCGGCCTCCTGGTAGTGAACGCCGTACCAGTAGTAGGTGTCGCCGAACCTGAACACTCCCCCGCCCTGCGAGGCGATCAGGTTGCCGGAGGTGTCCTTCCAGAACGAGTCATTCGTGATCTCCTGGGACTTCCCCGCAGCCTTCACCGGGCCGGCCGGGTGAGCCAGGTCAGCCGGGGCGGCCACCGATGGGCTGATCCCCGCGAGCCCCACGAGAAGGCCCGCGGCGACGGCCGCGAGGGCTCCGCGCCGCAGGACAGAGGTGACGCCGAACATGCAGATCCTCCTAGCCACCGGACTCCGTCATCCAGTGTTCACGCAGGACCCTAGGACTCATGTTTCTGCGGCCGAATGGACTCAGCAATGGACTATCTGGACAATCCGCTGCTCCCGGCGCGTTCGCCTGTGCGGGTAGTCCGCTTCTACGCCGCTCTGCGCGAGCTGCCAGATCCGGTGGCAGCGCCTGCTGATGCCGCACTGATGAACGCGGTGTGGGATCTGGGCACACGGGCCGCGTGCAAGCCTTTGTGCACTATGTGCCTGGTAGTGGCCGCCGACTCTACCGCCAACAGCGCACCTGTGGGACGGTTCTCAGTTACAAGTGACCCGAACCTAACTGCAACCAATGGATGTTTGCTGCTGGCAAACGTCCTGAGTTCCACTCGCGGACAGCCAACCTGAGACGGGTCACGGAACACCCTTCTTCCGTTTCGGCGCACGCAGCGGGCGTATCCCTCAGCAGACAGCCAGGAAGACGACGCAAGGTCACGAGGTAGCGAAGGCCTCTTGCATGATGATCACGCCCGCGCCATCCCCTGCACGTATCCCAGCTCGCTGGAGCTCGCTCCCCACCTCCCGAAGTACATATGTGCACTCCGGAAGCAAGCCGGTTCGGTTCTGCTGAGCGGCGTTCTGCTCTAGGGTCTGCCCGGTCGTTGCCTGACTCCCGGGGGTAGTCGAAAGCGATACCTGCAGCTCCTGCGTGACCGGCGCGTCCTGGCGCTCTGGCTCGGCGAGCTCATCAGCGTCTTCGGAGACCGGTTCTTCACCCTGGCTCTCGCCTGAACGGTATGGGAGAAATCCGGCGCGCTCGCCCTGGGCATCGTGGTCATCGCCGAGGCGGTCCCGCACATCCTGATCGGACTGTTCGGCCGCAAGCTGGTCGCACGGGTGGCCTCGTTCCGCGCCCTGGCCGGGATCGAGGCCGCGCAGATCCCGGTGATCGCCGCGATCCCCTGGCTGTGGGACAGCCTGGGCCTCGCCGGGATCATCGTCGTCATCGTGATCATCGGGACCGCGGATTCACTGAGCGACCCGGCCCGGGCCTCGCTGGTTCCCGAACTGGTGCCCGCCGAGCAGTTGCGGGCCGTCACCGGGCTAATGGACGTGACCGGCCGATTGACGTGGATTCTCGGCCCTGGTGCAGCCGCGGCGCTGCTGGCCGTGGTCTCGACCGATGCGTTGTTCCTGATCGACGCTGCGACCTTTGCCGTGTCCGCGCTGGTGCTGCTCTGGCTGGCCCGGCGCGCACCCGAGACCGTCGTGAAACCGGATACCCCCGAGGCAAGCACCGAGGGCCGTGCCGCTGAGGCGGCCCCGACCGCCCGCACTGTCGCACGCCGGTACCCGGTACTGGCGTGGGCGGTGGCCGTCGACAGCCTGGGCCAGGCGTTCTACGGCGTGATCTCGGTCGGGGTGCCTGTCCTGCTGACGGTGCAACTCGGCCTGGGCGTACAGGCGTTCGGGGTGGTCCTGATGGCCTCCGGCCTCGGCGCCGTCCTGGGAAACCTCGCTGTCGGCAACACTCCCGCCCCAGCACCAGGGCGCTGGCTGACGGTTCTCTGCGCAGCCTGGATCGCCCGCGGCATCGTCCTGGTCGGTTTCGCGTTCGCCGGATCACTGGCCGAGCTGCTGATCCTGTCGGCCGTGGCTTCGGCCCTGATGCCGCTGGGCGACGTCACGCTGGGCACGCAGCTCGGGCAGCTTCCGGGCCCGGACCGCCTGAGGGCGATGACGGTCTACACAGCGGGCCTGGACATCGGGTGCATGGTGAGCATGGCGGCCCTACCGCTGCTGGTCTCAGCCTCAGTCGGTGCCGCGTTCACGACGGCGGGCCTGGTGGTCGCTGCAGCAGCCGGGGCCCTGCTGGTCCTGACGGCGAGCACGCAGAAGCAGCACGGTGTGCCCGGAGGGCTCGCGGACGTGCCGCACCCGCTCCAGAACGAGACCGGCCTCGACGAGCAGCCCCGACCAGGCCGTGAGGGAGTGGGCGTAGTAGATCACCGGTAGCCGCTGCCCCTGGGACGAGGCGTAGACGGCCGATCAGAGGTATTCGCTTGCCCTCATAAGTTTATCGGCGGCCGCCTCGAGGCGCCGAGCATCCAAGACTTCGGCGGCGTTCGACAGTTGGCGAGCGGTCTCACTCAAGTTTGTTGAACTGAAGATCTCAGCGGCCTCCATCAGCCGCGATGCAGTGCTTCCATCCAATGAAGGCGTTTCCCGCAGCACATCCACGATTTGTTTCAGTTCTTGAGCGGTGCCCTCAGTGACTGTTCCAGTCTTCTCGAGACGTTCCGCAATAGCCTCCAGCCTCTCCAAAGGAGGGGTGAAGACGCTTGCCAGCAGCTCGTCCAAGTCGTCTTCTCTTAGAGTTCCCAAGGCCGCCAGAGGTTTCGCGTTAGATCCTTCATGAGCTTTCTTCCAAGAGAAAAGCATGGCTGGGGGATAAAGCTGTTCCCCGGTCTTACGATCATCGACCTCACCATGATGTGGCAAACAGAGCAGGAGTAGGTTGGCGAACGAATCACGCTGACTGTCCGACAAGTCTTTCCGGAAACGAGGAGCCGTTGGCCTGACCCCATAGATGTGCGAGACTTGAGCATTCTTCCGGTACACAGATTCCCGCACCTCAGTCATGACGGGCGCACTGCAACCGGGCGCATAGCACGTACCGTTACTAAGCACCCATAGCGCCGCCTCGGTAGCAGCAGGAATGTTTTTCCGTTGACCGGGCATAAATTCTCCTTGATGACCGAGCCCAAGATCTAGACAGTCGAATGGTCGGCGCGCAGACCGTCAGCGCACACCGTGTAACTGTCTTCCGGACGCATTAGTTTTCGCACAGCCGTGTCACGACTGGCGCCGGGAGGGTTTTAAATATCGGGACCCCATGCTAAGGATCGACGCGGCTCCACATGTTGTCGGATCCCGCAGGCCTTTGGTCCGGGAAATCACTCGGAATGTCAGCCCCGCTACAACTCACCTGATTGTCTCGCGGCCGGGTCACCCGCTTCAACCAATCCATGGGTCTATGGTCCACATGAGCCAACCACACGACGCAACGGTGGGGGCATGGTGCGTACTCATTGTGGGACCGCGTCCGCCAACCTCTCCGAGCCCCCACCCCGCCGTGAGATGTCCTTGACGTCCTGTTCACCACAGCAACACGGCTCGCAACACACGGTTGCAACGATCAGCCGGTGCCTGATCCGAACGCTCCTGCCCCCACCGGCCGGCCACCGAGCCGCACGCAGTGCTCGTACTGCGGGGTGGGCTGCGGGGTCGTCGTGCAGACCGGGGTGCGACCGGACGGGCGGCCGGTGATCACCAAGGTCAGCGGGGACAAGGCGCACCCAGCCAACGCGGGACGGCTGTGCACGAAGGGGGCCACGCACGCGGACCTGATGAAGGCCGACGACGACCGGGCGGTCACGGCCTACCGTCGCACGTCGCGGGAGGCGCCGCTGGAGCCGGTTGACGTCGACGAGGCCGTGCAGGCGGCGGCCGACGGCCTGCGGCGGATCGTCCAGGAGCACGGGCCGGACGCGGTGGCCCTGTACGTGTCGGGGCAGATGTCGATCGAGGCCCAGTACCTGGCGAACAAGCTGGCCAAGGGCTTCCTGCGTACCGTGCACATCGAGTCCAACTCCCGCCTGTGCATGGCCAGCGCGGGCACCGGGTACAAGCAGAGCCTGGGCGCGGACGGCCCGCCTGGCTCGTACGACGACTTCGACCACGCCGACCTGTTCCTGGTCATTGGCTCGAACATGGCCGACTGCCATCCGATCCTGTTCCTGCGGATGGCCAACCGGCTGAAGGCGGGAGGGCGCCTGATCGTGGTCGACCCGCGCCGCACCGCCACCGCCGAGCGCGCCGACCTGTTCCTGCAGATCACCCCGGGCACGGACCTGGCCCTGCTGAACGGCCTGCTGCACCTGCTGGTCCTGGCAGGCCAGATCGACGAGGCGTTCATCGCCGAGCACACCCAGGGCTGGGAGGGGATGCCGCAGTTCCTGGCCGACTACCCGCCGCAGCGGGTCAGCGAGATCACCGGTATCCCCGAGGCCGACCTGCGCACGGCGGCCGCGTGGATCGGTGAGGCCGGTGAGTGGATGACCTGCTGGACGATGGGCCTGAACCAGAGCACCCACGGCACCTGGAACACCAACGCGATCTGCAACCTGCACCTGGCCACCGGGGCGATCGGCCGGCCCGGCAGCGGGCCGATGTCGCTGACCGGCCAGCCCAACGCGATGGGCGGCCGGGAGATGGGTTACATGGGCCCGGGCCTGCCCGGGCAGCGCTCGGTGCTCTCCGCTGCCGACCGGACGTTCGTCGAGGAGCAGTGGGGACTCGAAGCCGGGACGATTCGCACCGAGGTCGGGCCGGGCACGGTCGAGTTGTTCCGGCAGCTCGGCGAGGGAACGATCAAGGCCTGCTGGATCATCTGCACCAACCCGGTCGCGAGCATGGCCAACCGCAGCACCGTGATCACCGGGCTCGAGGCCGCCGAGCTGGTCATCACCCAGGACACCTACCGGGCCACGGCGACCAACGACTACGCCGACATCGTCCTGCCGGCCACGCTGTGGGCCGAGTCCGACGCCGTCATGGTCAACTCCGAGCGCAACCTGACCCTGCTGTCGTCGTCGGTTCCGCCGGCCGGCGCCTCCCGTCCCGACTGGCAGCTGATCGCCCAGGTGGCGAGCGCGCTCGGCTTCGGTGAGCAGTTCAGCTACGCCTCCAGCGAGGAGGTCTTCGACGAGATCCGCCGGTTCTCGAACCCGAACACCGGCTACGACCTGCGCGGGGTGACGTACGAACGGCTGCGGGAGTCTCCGGTGCAGTGGCCCTGCCCGCCGGAAGGTCCGGCCCGCAACCCGATCCGCTACCTCAACGACGGCGTCAGCCAGACCCTGCACGTCAGCCCGGACGGCGTCGCCCCGCGCCTGGCGTTCGCGACCCCCTCGCGCCGGGCCGTGTTCCACGCCCGGCCCCACATGCCCGCCAAGGAGATGCCGGACGACGACTTCCCGCTGGTGCTGACCACGGGACGCCTTCAGCACCAGTGGCACACGATGACCAAGACCGGGAAGGTGGCCAAGCTCAACAAGCTCAACCCCGGCCCGTTCGTGGAGATCCACCCCGACGACGCCTCCCGGCTCGGCATCGCCGACGGTGATCAGGTGGAGGTCGCCTCCCGGCGGGGCCGAGCGGTCCTGCCGGCCGTAGTCAACGATCGGATCCGCCCCGGCTGCTGTTTCGTGCCGTTCCACTGGAACGACGAGCACGGCGAGTACCTGGCCATCAACGCCGTCACCAACGACGCCGTCGACCCCGACTCCCTGCAACCGGAGTTCAAGGCCTGCGCCGTCGCCCTCACCCGGATCCCCACCACCCCCGCGCCCGCACCAACCGTGGAGCCCGAAACCCATCCCCTGGCTGCCGCACTGGGACTCACCACACTGACCCCGCCGCAACTGAGCGACCGGGAGCAGCTCTACCTGAGCGGCTTCCTGACTGCCCTGACGCCAGCTGCGGTCGCCGAGCGGGTTCCCGTTCTGCCCGACGGCGCGCCCCTGAGCCAGCCGGTGCGCCTGTGGGTCGACGGCCTGCTCGCGGGCACCTACTCCCGACTGCCCGACCCACGCCCGGCCCACACCGAAGCCGTCCCCGAAAGCGTGCCCACAAGCGTCCTCAAAACCACTGTTGAGGCCAATCCGGCTGCGGCCACGATTCTCTGGGCCTCGCAGACCGGGAACGCGGAGGACTTCGCCGCGCGGGCAGCCGAGCAGTTCGCCACCCGCACCCTTTCCACCCGTGTGATCGAGATGGATTCCGTTGACGTCGCGACTCTTTCGTCAAGCGGGACGCTACTGCTGGTGACCAGCACCTTCGGCGACGGCGGCCCGCCCGACAACGGCGCCGGCCTGTGGAGCGCCCTGGCCGCCGCGGACGCCCCTCGCCTCGACGGCGTCCGCTACTCCGTGCTCGGGATGGGCGACTCGGCCTACGACAACTTCTGCGGCCACGCCAAGGCCCTCGACGCACGCCTGAGCGAGCTCGGCGCGGTCCGGATCGCCGAGCGCGTGGACTGCGAACCCGACGACGAGGAACAGGCAGAAGCCTGGCTGGATCGCGTCATCGACCTTCTCGCCGCCCGGCCGAACACCAGCCCAGCGCGGACCGAACCGCGCACCGCGCCGTCACCCACCCGCTCCCCCGGGGCGCTGGGAACCCGGGCCAATCCCGCCATCGCCCACCTCGTGACCAACGACGTCCTGTCCGGGCCCGGCTCCGGTAAGGAGGTGCGCCGGATCGGCCTCGCCCTGACCGACGAGAGCGTGACCTACCGGGCCGGGGACGCCCTCGGCGTGCTCCCGACCAACCACGCCGAGCACGTCCACGACTGGCTGCAGGCCACCGGCCTCGACGGCAACCACACCATCGAGGTCGACGGCCAGCATGTGCGACTGTTCGAGGCCCTGCAGACCTCGTTCGACATCAGCCGGATCAACCGGGAACTGCTGCAGTTCGTCGCCGGGCACAACAGCGACCCAGCCCTGGCCCACCTGCTACGCAGGGACAACAAGGAACAGCTGGAACGCTGGCTGTGGGGCCGGCACGCCGTGGACCTGTTGCGGCACTTCCCGGTTCAGCGGCCCATGACAGACTGGCTCGGCGTCCTGCGGCGCCTTCAGCCCCGGCAGTACTCGATCTCCTCGACCCCGCTGCACGACCCCCACCGCGTCGAGCTGACCGTCTCCGTCGTCCGGTACACCAACGAGGCGGACGAGGCGCGCGGCGGGGTCTGCTCGACCTACCTGGCCGACCGGGCGGGCGACGAGCCCGTCCCCGTGTACGTGCAGGCCGCACCCGGCTTCCGCCCGCCCACGGCCTCGTCCACGCCGATGATCATGGTCGGGCCAGGGACGGGTATCGCGCCCTTCCGCGCCTTCCTGCACGAACGCCGGGAGCTCGGCCACACCGGCCGCAACTGGCTGTTCTTCGGCGACCAGCACCGCGACAGCGATTTCTACTACCGCGACGAGCTGCAGCAGATGTTCAGCGACGGCTTCCTCACCCGCCTCGACCTGGCCTTCTCCCGGGACCAGCGCCAGCGCATCTACGTTCAGCAGCGCATGCAGGAACACGGTGCCCAGCTGTGGAAGTGGCTCGAGGACGGCGCCCACTTCTACGTCTGCGGTGACGCCACCCGGATGGCCCGTGATGTCGACCAGAGCCTGCTCGAGATCATCCGTGGGCACGGCGGTCTGAGCGAGGACGAGGCGCAGGAGTACCGCAAGAAGATGATCACGGAACGTCGGTACGCCCGGGACGTCTACTGAGAGCGGGCCGAACAGCACTCGACGCGCCCTGGAGGGGGCAGCGTGAGCCGGTCAGCTGAGCGCGGCCGCGATCGCCTCGGCAGGAGTCACGGTCGCCCGTCCGATCAGCTTTCTCAGGTCTGAGGATTCGGTGTACAGCTCGTCGTGGCTCATGGCGCGGTCGGCGTCGGACAGGACGCCGGCCAGATCGGCGGGCATGCCCGCCTCGGTCAGCGCCCGGGCGAACGCCTCGACCGGGAGATCGGTGTACTCGATCTGCTTCCCGGCAGCGGCCGAGATCGCCGCAGCCAGCTCCGTCAGGGTGAAGGCCTCGTCCCCGCCCAGCTCGTACGTCTGGCCGACGTGGCCGTCGGTGCTCAGCACGGTGGCGGCGGCCTCGGCGTAGTCGGCTCGGGTGGCGGCGCTGATCCGGCCTTGGCCGGCGGCCCCCAGGAGCACTCCCCCGGAGAGCACCTGGGGCAGCTGGACGGTGTAGTTCTCCAGATACCAGCTGTTGCGCAGCATCACATAGGGGATGCGCTCGTGCAGGTACTGTTCCGTCGCCCAGTGGGTGGGAGCGAGAATGGTGGTGGATGAGTCCGCGTGCAACATGCTGGTGAACGCGACCATGGACACGCCCGCCGCGACCGCGGCGTCGATGGCGCGCCGGTGGTTGGCGACGCGCTCGCTCGGGGTCGTGGTGGAGATCAGCAGGAGCTTGTCCGCACCCTCGAAGGCCGCGGGCAGGCTGTCGGGCTCGGCGAAGTCGGCCCGGCGGACCTGAACCCCGCGATCGGCGAAGTCCTTGATCCGGGTGATGTCACGACTGGTCGTAACGATGTCGGCGGCCGGCACCCCACGGCTCAGCAACGCCTCGACGGTGAGCCGGCCCAGGTTGCCCGAAGCGGCAGTGACCACGATCGACATGATGATTGTCCTTTCCGCCGCGGACGTTCCCCGGCGCAAACCCCACGATGACCTGGTCGCTCTCTTTTGGTAAGAACGAACTTCGAGGTAAGGTGGCCACCCGGGCGAAAGGATCGAGGTGAGGCGTGTGATGAGTACCGAGAACGTGAGCGAGCGCACATCGTCCTGGGATCCGTACGCCCGTGGCTGCCCCTCGCGCGACCTGCTCGACCAGATCGGCAGCAAGTGGGCCGTCCTCGTGCTGGGTGAGCTCGGCCGGCGCGGGGCGTGCCGGTTCACGCAGCTACGTCAGGAGCTCGAGGGCATCAGCGAGAAGATGCTCACGCAGACGCTGCGCACGCTCGAGCGCGACGGACTCCTCGTGCGTACCGTGTACCCGGAGGCGCCGATCCGCGTGGAGTACGAGCTGACACCACTGGGCCAGACTCTTCGAGGTCCCCTGAAGGCCCTCACCGAGTGGTCGGTGCAGCACATCGAGGACGTGGTCGACGCCCGTGAGGCGTACGACGACCGCACCGGAAAACGCTGAGCTGTCAGGCTGATCGAAGGACAGGAGGAAACGCCTCCTGCATGAGGCGTTTCCTCAGAGGGTGGCCTCGCTGTCCGCGGTGTCCAGGTCGACGATGCGGTTGGCCAGGCGGCTGGGCTGCATCACGGTGACGATCAGCATGGCCGTGAAGAAGACCGCTGCGACCAGCCACCAGGGCGAGCTCAGGAACGCCATGGCGACGTAGACGAGAATGAACAGGGCGAAAACGGCCAGCGAGCCGGTGCGTTGGCCCTCGAGCTCACTGAGCTGGTGCCGGGCCACCCGAAGGGCGGCCTGACGGATACGGGGATCGGCCGGAACGGGTCCCCGGCGGGCGGCGCGGACGGCCTGGCGCAGCTCCGCGGGATCGTCCAGCCCGGCTGCACCGATCAGGGCCGCGTTCTTGTTCGCGATGAAGTGGCTCATGAAGAAGCCGAAGAACACGCCGCCGACCACACCCCCGACCACGGCACCGACGAAACGGCCCGCGCCCTCCCCGGAACCGCTGGAGAAGAAGGCGGCGAAGACGGCCATGAAGGTCCCGAAGAGGGTCCCCTGAAACAGGCCGAGCTTCCAGCGGGGTGCTCCGACGAGCCATGTGCGCATGCTCAAGATCTTCTAGGGCGTGGCGTAATGTCGCATTTCCAGGTTCGCGCGCAGGGTGTCACCGGCGTACTCCGCCGGATACACGCCGCGTTCCTGCAGTGCGGGGACCAGGCGCTCCACCACGTCGTCGAAACCGTGCGGCACACCGTTCGCGACCAGGTTCAGACCGTCGATCGCCCCGGAGCGCACGTAGTGCGCCAGGCGGTCGGCCACCTCTCCGGGCGTGCCGACGAAACCACCGCCCCGGTTCAGGTGCAGCACCAGCTGACGGATCGACCACCCCTTGCCCTCGGCCAGATCCCGCCAGGCCCGGGCGGTGGCCACCGGCCGGTCGCTGCTGTTGACCACCCCGTGCGTCACCGTCTGCTCCGGCGTCACCGGATCGGTCGCCGGTAGCGGGCCGTCCACGTCGTAGGCGGACAGGTCTGTGCCCCAGACACTTTCCAGAACGGCCAGGATGCGCCGGTCGCTCCAGGTACTGCGCTCGAACTCGTCGCTGCGTTCCTGGGCGTCCTGCGCGGTCTCGCCCAGGGTGATCCGCGCGCCCGGGAAGATGCGCAGGTGCTCGCGGGTCCGGCCCTGGGCCTGGACCCTGCGGGTGAGGTCCTGGGCGAAGGCCAGGGCGGAGTCGAAGTCGAGGTAGCGGGAGAAGATGGCCTCGGCGTGCTGGGCCGCGAAGTCGCGGCCCTCGTCGGACTCGCCGGCCTGGAACAGCACCGGCTGCTGCTGCGGGTGCCGTTCAGCGAAGGGCCCGGCCGTGATCCGGTAGAAGGGGCCCTCGTGCTCGACCCGCTCCCCCGCCCACAGCCCCTGCACGATCTGCAGGTACTCCAGGGCGTGCCGGTAACGGTCGGCGTGGCCGAGATAGCCTCCGCGGCGGAAGTTCTCGCCGGTCCAAGCATTGTGGGTGGTCACCAGGTTCCAGCCCGACCGCCCGTGGCTGAGGGTCTCGAGGGTGGCGATGCGGCGGGCCAGTTCGACCGGGTCGGTGTAGGTGGCGTTGACCGTGGCGACCAGCCCGATCCGGCTGGTCAGGGCGGCCAGGTGAGCGAACAGGACCAGCTGGTCGGGGCGTCCGGTGACCGCCGTGTCGGTGATCCGGCCCAGATGCTCGCGCAGCCGCTGGCTGTCCCCCAGGAACACGGCGGTGAACAGCCCGCGTTCGGCGGTCTGCGCCAGCTGGGCGAACCCTTCGAACTCGTAGTAGCGCTCGGGCCGGTCCACTTCGTTCCACCGGTAGATCGGGCCGAACGGGAAGAACGCGTTGAGATGGATACGTGCTTGAGGACGTGCGTACTCGCCCATCGGGTCACCTCTCCTTTCGGTTCTGGCTGGCCGGGCGCGGTAGTCCGAGCTTCTGGCGCAGAGTTTCCGCGGCCACAGGAACACCGGGGCGTCCCAGTTCCCGTAGGACGTTCTCGCCGAACACGTTGCGGGGATCGTCGGCTCGCACCAGCACGCCGTCGACGTGACCGTCCAGGGTTCGGATGTCGTTCACGTCACTGGTTTCCGCAAAGACTCGAGACGTCGTCCGATCTGCCTGTTCGAGCGTCTCGACCAGAACAACGTCCACGTCTGGGATCTGGTCCTTGTGCCGGGCCAGCACGACGACCTGCCCCTGCACCGGCCGGGGCATCAGCGCCGGACCCCGGATCCGGAAGAACTCGTTCTCGACGTCGACGTAGTGGATCTTCCCGGCGTCCAGGAAGCGTCCCGTGTCCAGGTCGGCGATCAGGGCCTCGTCCTCCCACGAGTCCCACAACCGCCGCGCCGTCTGCACGACGGCCTCACTCTCCCGCTGGGCGGTGTCCGGATCGGGCACGCTCGTTGAATAGGCCTGGCTGCGCTGGGAAGTGCGGTCCGTGCTCACGAACCAGCCGGCCCGCCCGTGCGTTCCCCAGTCCAGGCTGGCGAACTGGTTGGCCAGGTGGAACGGCTCGGCATGGGTCGCCGCGGCGCCGGCCACCAGGGCGATCGAGCGGGTGTGGGCGGCGGCGAAGGCCGCCGCCTCGATCGGGCTGAGCGGTGCGCCGGCGTCCTCGAACAGCACGAAGTCCAGGCCGGCCTGCTCGGCGAAGCGGACCTGCTCGATCAGCAGATCCGGATCGGACGGTGCGACGGTGACGCCGAGAAGCATTTTCCGATCGACCATCTCAGTCCTCTCCCCCTGCACGCCGCTTTGCCCTATCGTCGAACGGCATGACCGCTTCCAGCGAATCCGGCTCCCCCACAGGCGATCCCCACAGCCTCTCGGTTCTCGACGCCCTGCACTCGACGCCGTCACGGCGTTACCTCTCCGACCGACCGATCCCGGACGACGTGCTGTGGGCCGTACTCGATGCGGCCACCCGCGGCCCCTCGGGCGGCAATCGCCAGTCCTGGGGCTGGGTGGTGGTCACCGACGCCACGATCAAGGAGCAGGTGGCCGCCCGGTACCGGGACGGTTGGGACCGGGCCTACGGCTCCCGCCGCGCGGAGGTGCTGAACGCGCCACCCACCGATGCGGGGATGAGCCCGGCCACCTACCGGGCCGCCGAGCACCTGGCCCACCACCTGCACGAGGCTCCCGTGTGGGTGATCCCGGTGCTGCGGCAGGCCGCCGGCTCCACCAACCCGCGACTGGGCTCCTCGATCTACGGCGCGGTGCAGCAACTGCAGCTGGCCGCCCGCGCCTACGGCATCGGCAGCACCCTGACCACGTTCCACGTCGCCTACGAGAGTGAGATCGGCTCACTGCTGGGCCTTCCCGAGGACGCCCTGACCATGGCCCTGATCCCGCTGGGCTACCCCGCCCGCGGGCGCTGGGCCCAGCCGCGGCGTCTGCCGGTGGAGCAGGTCGTGCACTTCAACCGCTGGGGCGAGTCCCGCCCACGCACCTGAGACACGCTGTGCTCCTTCGTGATCCGGTGATGAGCGAACCGCCGCTGCGGACAACCGGTCACGATCGTAACCAATACTCTACAAAATGACTAGACTTTGTCGTCCGGTCCAGGCTCCCGCGCCGTCCGGCCAGTGGTGACGGCCGGACGGCGCAGTGCGATGTGGTGCGGTGCGGCTGGGCTCACCAGTCGTGAATGGTGCCGTCCTGCAGGCGGTTGATGGGCAGATAGGCCGGCTGGTACGGGTGCGCGGCGGCCAGTTCCTCGTCCAGTTCCACCCCGAGTCCCGGCTCCGCGCCCGGCAGCAGGTGGCCGTCCTCGAAGACGTAGCTGTGCCGGAAGACCTCGTTGGTCAGCGGGGTGTGCCCGGAGTACTCCTGGATACCGAAGTTGTGCACCGCGATGTCGAGGTGGATGGCGGCGGCCATGCCCACCGGCGAGATGTCCTCCGGCCCGTGGATGGCGCTCTTGATCTGCCGGGTCGCGGCGTAGGAGAACAGCTTGTGCATGGGGGTGACGCCACCGAAGTGCGTGACCGCCGAGCGGACGTAGTCGATGAGGCGTTCGTCGATGAGCGTCTGGTAGTCGTAGACGGTGTTGAACACCTCGCCGATGGCCAGCGGCACGGTGGTGTGCTGGCGCACCAGCCGCAGGCCCTGCTGGTCCTCGGCCGGTGTGCAGTCCTCCAGCCAGAACAGGTCGTACGGTTCGATGCTCTGGCCCAGGCGGGCGGCCTGTTGCGGGGTCAGGCGGTGGTGGGAGTCGTGCAGCAGCGGCAGGTTCGGGCCGAACTCGTGGCGGACGGCCTCGAGCACCGTGGGCAGGTGACGCATGTAGGCGCCGGTGTCCCAGTCCTCCACCACGGGCCGGGCCCGCGCGTCCACCCGCTGCCCGTCCACCGTCTCGGCGATCGCGGTACCCGAGTGCACGCCGTAGACGGTCCCCAGGCCGGGAACCCCGGTCTGCACCCGCACGCTCTTGTACCCCTCGGCCAGCCGCGCCCGCACCGAGTCGAGCAGTTCGGGGATGTCACGGCCGTTGGCGTGCCCGTAGGCGCGCACCCGCTCCCGGGAGGCCCCGCCCAGCAGCTGGTACAGCGGCTGCCCGCACACCTTGGCCTTGATGTCCCACAGGGCGACGTCCACCGCGGCGATGGCCGCCATGGTCACCGGCCCGCGCCGCCAGTACGCACCCCGGTACAGCGTCTGCCAGGTGTCCTCGATGCGGTGCGGGTCCAGGCCGATCAGCAGCGGGACGACGTGGTCGCGCAGGTACGACACGACCGCCAGTTCGCGGCCGTTGAGGGTGGCGTCGCCCAGACCGGTGACCCCCTCGTCGGTGGTGATCTTCAGGGTGACGAAGTTGCGTCCCGGGCTGGTCACGATGACCCTGGCGTCGACGATCTTCATAAAGGCAGGCCCCTTTCAGCCCTTGGTGGCGCCGGCGGTCAGGCCGGCCACGAGGTATTTCTGGCCGAGGACGGCGGCGATCAGCACCGGCACCGTCATCAGCGTGGCCGCGGCCATCAGCCCGCCCCAGTCGGTGGAGGCGTAGGAGATGAAGTTGAACAGCGTCACCGGCATCGTCTTGGTGTTCTCGTCCGAGAGGATCAGCGCGAACATGAAGTTGTTCCAGCTGAAGATGAACGCCAGCACGCAGGCGGTGGCGGTGCCCGGCGCGGCCAGCGGCAGGGCGATGCGCCGGAACGCGCCGAACGCGCTCAGCCCGTCGACCCGGCCGGCCTCCTCCAGTTCGATCGGCAGTCCCTCGAAGAAGCCGATCATGATCCACAGGATCAGCGGGACCGAGACGAACATGTGGCTGAGCACCAGCACGGTGTACGAGCCGACCAGCCCGATCTGGGCGAACAGGTAGTACCAGGGCACCAGCAGCGAGATGGCAGGCACGATCCGCGCGACCAGCACCAGCGAACCGGTCGAGTGCATCCGGAACCGCCCGACCGCCCACGCGGCCGGTACCGCGATCAGCGCCGAGAGCACGGTCGAGACCACACCGACCAGCGCCGAGTTGCCCAGCGAGCGCACGATCTCGCCGTCGGCGAGCACATTGCGGAAGTTCTCCAGCGTGGGGCTGAAGACCAGGCCCACGCTGGGATCGGTGACCTGGACGTTCGTCTTGAACGCGGCGGCGATCATCCAGACCACGGGCATCGCGATGATCAGGCAGACCACGGTGATGGCCAGCGCCCGAAGCGCCGTCCAGTACGAGCGTTTCATGCGGAGGCCTCCCGGGAGCGGCGTCGCAGCAGCACGACGACCCCGACGATGAACAGGGTGAAGAGCACCAGCACGGCGGCGGCCAGGCCGTACTCCTGGTAGTCGAAGGTGAGCCCGTACGCGTACACGTTGAGCGTCTCGACCTCGAAGTCCGAGCCTCCGCCCGGGCCCTTGGTCGCATACAGGATGTCGAAGGTCTTCAGGGCGTCGACCGCGCGCAGCACCAGCGCCGTCATCAGCGTGGTCATCAGGCCCGGCAGGATCACGTACCGGAAGCGCTGCCAGGCGTTCGCGCCGTCCACCTGGGCTGCTTCCTCGGGATCCTGCGGCAGGGTGCTCAGCCCGGCCAGCAGCAGCAGGGCCATCATCGGCGTCCACTGCCACACGTCGATGAGCATCAGCACCGGCAGCGACTGGCTGACCGACCCCAGGAACTCCTGCGGGGCGATCCCGACGGAACCCAGCAGGTGGTTGGCGATGCCGTTGGTGGGGTCGAGGATCAGCAGCCACAGGATGCCGATCGCCACCGGGGTGGCCAGCAGCGGCACCATCAGGATCGAGCGGACCACCCGCATGCCCCGAAAAGGCTTGCGCAGCAGCATGGCGATGGCCAGGCCGAGGATGGTCTCGATCAGGACGGCGCCGACCGTGAAGTACAGGGTGCGCCACACCGCGGGCCAGAAACGCCGCCCGTCGCCGAGGGCGTCCAAGTAGTTCTGCCCGCCGTTGTAGCCCTTGCCCGCGTTGACGGCGCCGAAGGCATCGGTCAGGGAGAGGTTGAGGGTGAACAGCAACGGGAAGATGATCATCGCGCCGACGAAACCCAGGGCCGGGGCCAGCATCAGCCAGCGCAGGCGCCGGTTGGACCTGTCGAAGCCGGACATCAGAACTCCTGCTGACGGTTGTCGCGGACCAGGAAATCGGCGAACTCGGCATGGGCGTCGGCCGCGACCGGGGCCACGTCCTCACCGATGATTCCCGCCACCAGCGGGCGTCCCACGATGTCGCGGGCCCGTCCCACCTGGATGACCTCGGGACGGTCGTGTCCGATGCCGTTCTCGGCGTTGATCCGCATCGCCTCGGCCAGGTCCGCCGGGAAGGCGGTGAGCGTCTCGGGGTCGTCCCAGGCCGATGTACGGGCGCCAGGGATGCCGGCCGCCTGCAGTTCGGTGACCATCTGCGCACCGGAGATCCACTCGATGAACTGCCAGGCGTCCTCGCGCAGCATCGAGAACTGGTTGATGCCCACGCTCCAGGACGGGATGTTGTGCGGCCTGGACCCGGCCGGCCCGGCCGGGAACGGCGCGAACCCCACCTGCTCCTGGACCGTCGAGATGGCCGGGTCCAGGAAGTTGGAGTAGATCGCGTCGGCGTCGATGTAGAAGGCGGCCTTGCCCTGGGCGAAGATCGGCATGGCCTGTTCCAGGCTCATGTTGGTCGCACCGGGCGGCCCGGCGCGGTCCAGGAGCTCGCCGTAGAAGCGGTAGGCGGCCACCGCCTCCGGCGATCCAATGCCCGAGCCTCCTTCGGCGGTGGTGAAGTCCCCGCCGAAGGAGTACAGGAAGCTGGACCACTGGGTGACGGCGCCGCTGCGCTGACCCCGCCCGACGTAGCCGAACAGCTCGTCGCTGGTGAGCCGGAACGCCTCCTCGCGCAGCGCCTCGAGGGTGGCCGGTGGGCCCTCGACCAGGTCCTTGCGGTAGTACAGGGCCGGGCGCTCGGTGACCACCGGCACGCTGAGCACCTTGTCGCGGGTGATCGAGCGTTCCCGGGGTGCTTCCTGGAAGTCCGCCCATCCGAACGCCGTGTCCCCGACCAGGTCGCTGAGGTCGGCCAGCCAGCCGTTACGGGCGAAGAGCAGCTGGTCCTGCAGCGGCCGGACCATCATCACGTCGATGTCCTTGGCCGATGCGTTCAGCTTGACGTTGTAGCTGTTGGAGAGCTGGTCGGCGGTGAGCATCTGCATGCTGACCCGTCGGCCGATGCGTTCCTCGAACTCGGGCAGCCGCTCCTGGACCGCCTGCGACCAGACGTGGTTGATCGCGGAGATGCGTAAGGGGGTGTTGGCGCCGGGCGTGCTGCGGCCCCCGCAGGCGGACAGCGCCGCAGCGCCCACCCCTGCGGCCAGCAGTCGCCCGAAAGCGCGCCTGTTCAGGTCTGTGCCAGACATCGTCGTCCTTGCCGTCGACTCACTCGAAGCTCTGGTCCAACTGGTAGTACCAGTTGGACCAGTTGGACGGTAGCAACGCAGCGACGAGGGCACAAGACGGTCGGCGCAGCCCTCTCAGGCCTGACGCAGGAGGCGGTCGAGATGACGGGTGGCCATCACGTCCAGGCTGGTGTCCAGGTCCGCGCCGTACGTGCGCAGCCCCAGGGCCAGGTGCTCGTGCATGTGCGAACGGGCCCGGGCCACGTCGTGCTCGATGATCGCGTCCAGGATCTCGGCGTGGTGCGGCACTCCCGGCTCACCGATCGCCGGATCCGAGTTCGAGCGCAGCATCATCTCGAACATCGGGCCCCCGATCGAGGACAGCATCACCTGTAGCACCGGGTTTCCGCTGGCCGCCGCGATCGCGTCATGGAACGCCAGGTCGGCCCGAGCCTTCTCGGCCGCGTCCGGAGCCTGCAGCACCCGCTCGTGGGCCCGGTTGAGAACCTCGATCTCCGCCTGGCCCGCGCGCTCCGCCGCCAGACCGGCGATCTCCACCTCGACCGGCAGACGGGCCTCGATCAGCTGCCGCACCGTCGGCCGCGCACCGGCGAACGGCGAGCGGTCCCCCTGCGCCGTCACGTACGACCCGCGCCCCGGCTGCACGTCGATCAGATGCTGCGCCTCCAGCCGGCGCAACACCTCACGCACCACGTTGCGGCTGGCCCCGAAGCGCTGCGCCAGCTCCCGCTCACTCGCCAGCTTGGTACCGACGGCCAGCTCGCCCTCGCGGATCTCGTGCTCCAACTGCCGGGCGATGCGCTCGGTCAGCAGACCGCGCACGGCCGGGCGGAAGGAATCGTCGGAGGACATGCCTGAAGGATAGGGACTACGGCTGATCCCCCGAGGCTCCGGACCGCGAGCCGACCTCGTCCAGCCGGAGTGAGTGGCAAAGCGGCGCCATGGTGGGAATGGCCTCCGGAGCCGTCGAGTTGAGTCCCTTCGTGGCACCCGGCCACCCAGGAGGACCGCCAGCAGGGAGGAACGCAGGGCCAATGCTCCGCCTCTCCCTGCTCGACCGGTCACGCACCCGCGCCGGACATCCCGAAGGCGACGCACTCGTCCATTCGATCGAACGGGCCCGTACAGCCGAACAATCTGGGTACGAGCGCTTCTGGGTCGCCGAGCACCACGCGGTGCCCGGGATCGCCTCGGGAGCACCGGGCGTGCTCCTGGCCGCGATCGGGGCCCAGACCCGAACCATCCGCCTCGGCTCGGGCGGCGTCATGCTGCCCAACCACCAGCCACTGGTCGTCGCCGAGCAGTTCCTGATGCTGGCGGCGCTCTACCCCGGACGGGTCGACCTAGGCCTGGGACGCTCGCTCGGATTCACGGCCCCCGTACGCCGCGCGCTGCGTCAGGAAGCCGGCACCGACACCTTCGCGGCCGACATCACCGAGACCCTGGCCTACCTACGCGGCAGCGCCGACATCACCGCCCACCCGGTCGCCCACGAGCCCATCCCCGTTCTCGTCCTGGCCACCGGCGCCGGGATCGGCATCGCCGCGTCTCTCGGACTGCCCGTCGTGATCGGTGGGCCGATCCTGAGCAGCCCCGACCTGCCTGACCTGCTCGCGTCCTACCGCACCCAGTTCCGGGGCAACACCAGCCCGTCGATCATCGTCTCCACCGAGGTCCTGATCGCCGACACCCAGGAGCAGGCCCGCGAGCTGGCGCTGCCGGAAGCCTGGGCGATGGCCCGATCGCGGCAGACCGGTCTGTTCCCCGCACTGGAACCCCTCTCCTCGATCAGGTCCCAGCCGATGACCGCCCGGATGGCGAACCAAGTGGAGGCGCACCTGGCCGGGATGGTCTGGGGAACCCGCCGGTCCGTGGCTGAGCGGCTCGAGCAGCTGGCCGAGCGGACCGGAGCCGACGAAATCCTGGCGTCCGGAGCCACATACGACAGGGACGCCCTGCACGCCTCGGACGCCGAACTCGCGTCTCTGCTGCTGCCCAGGACTGCAACGGCCGGATAGTCCCGGGGCGTTGCCCCAGCGGCACCCCGTCCCCGCGGCGGCGGTGCGTGCGGCACCCTGGGTGACATGGATCTGCATTCCGCTGACGGCACCTCGGTGCGCCTGCAGCCGGTGGGTTACCAGTTCCCTGACGCGGTCAGCCGCGCCCACGCCGACTACGACGCGAACTGGCTGATCATCGAGGGCGAAGTCGTTCTGGCGGACGGCCGCGCCTGGGCGTTCACCGATCCTGCCCTGCTGACCTGGGAGGCCGGCGAACTCGGCGAGTGGCTGGCCGGGGCGGCCCAGGGACAGGTCGAGGTGGTTGCGCCCGAACAGGCGGCTGTCCTGCCCGACGATGACGAGAGCCCGGATGCGGCGGCCATCTTCGTCGAACCCAACCTGGCCTTCAGCGTGGCTGGTTACACAGAGGAGACAATCTCCCTGCGGGTGCACATGGCGTACGAGTCCGCCCCGGACTGGGCCGAGGACATCATCGTCGACCTGACCTGCCCCCGGGAGTCGGTGCTGCGCGCGGCACAGGAGTGGAACGCGCAGTCGGCGGTGTTCCCGAGGCGGTCGTAGCCAGGAGACCTGGATCTGGCCGGCGGCCTGACCACGTGTCCGGGGTGGGGTCCGAGGCCTGCTCGACACGGCCGAACTGTCTTTCAGCCCTCGTGGGGAGATGCGTCCACACGCGTATGTGCTCTGGTCGCAGCAGTATGGCCGCCGTTGAGCCCGACTTGGTGGAATGACGACGTCCCCACTCTCGTACTCGGAGGAACGTTCGTGCCCGACACCATGCGCCTGCTCGACGGTCTGATCGACCCGATCCTGTCCCGGCTGGACGGACTGCCCGAAGCTGCCCGCGTCGTCCATCTGGCCTGCGGGACAGGCACATTGAGCCTGAGACTGGCCGAACGCAGGCCGGATCTGCGGATCACCGGCATCGACATCGATCCGGCCGTGATCGCCGAGGCGAAAGCAGCTGGGTCGGCCGTCGACTTCCAGGTGATGGACATGACGGCCCTGGGGCTGGAAGACCACAGCGCTGATGCGGTGATCTCCCGGGTGGGTCTGCTCAGCCCCGGAACACCCGACTTCGCCCAGTCAGCGCGGGAGGCTGCCCGCATCCTGCGGCCCCAAGGGGTCTTGGGCCTGGCTGCCTGGACCGACACCGCAGACAGCCCGTACACCCGGATCGGGCTGGCCGTGCTGCGCGCAGTGCTGCCGGCAGGGGCGGTGCCGGACTTCGAAGCCGTGTTCGCCCAGCCGGTACCGATCGAGTCGCACCTCTCGGCAGCAGGACTGCGCGACGTCGAGGCCCGCTGGTTCGCCTGGGAGGCCGAGTACCCGGACTTCGAGACCTGGTGGCGCTTCGACACCGGCTTCGGACCGCTCGCGGCGCTGTTCGGTGCCCTCACCGAGCAGCAACTGGCCCGGGCCCGGCAGATGATGACCGACGACCTGGCGCAGCACCGCACTGGCACCGGCAGCTACCGCCTCCCGGCCCGCGCGCGTCTCGTCACGGCTCGCGGTAGGTCCTGAAGCGCCCTGGGGCGACGCCGTATTCGCGGCGGAAGGCGCTGCTGAGGGCGAACTCGCTGGCGTAGCCGACCCTGCGGGCGATGGCGGCCAGCGGCAGGTCGGTGTCACGGAGGAAACCGGCGGCGCGCGCCAGGCGCCAGCTGGTCAGGCAGCGCTTGGGAGGGCGGCCCACAGCGTCGGTGAAGCGCTCACTGAAGGTGGTCTTGGACAGGCCGGCCAGTGCGCTCAGGTCCGGGACGGTCCACGGCCGCTCGGGAGCGGCGTGGATCTGCTCCAGCACCCGGGCGATCGCCGGGTCGTGGTGGTCGAAGATCCACTGCTGCAGCAGGTTCGTGAGCATCAGGTCCAGCAGGGCGGGACGGGTGGTGCCGGATCCCGGCCCGCTCTCAGCCAGCTTCGCTCGCATCAGCTGGAACAGGGGACCCAGTTCAGGATTGCCTTCAAGGTCGGGTGAGACGGTCACGACGTCCGGCAGGGCCCGTAGCGAGTCGTGAACCTGGCCGTGCTCGAGCCAGTAGGCGCCGCACAGCAGTTCCACGTCGGGCCGGGCCGGCTGGGGCAGGTCCACCTCCGGCACCGCGCGGGGCAGGGCGGCCAGGGCGGCCGGTGCGTGGCTGAGGCCGTGCTCGGCGCCGTGGGGTGTGAGGACCACGTCGCCGGCCGTGAGCAGGCGCGGGGCGTCGGTCGAGGTCAGCAGCCAGGCGGAGCCGGACAGCAACAGGTGGAAGCCGCTGCCGTCGAAGGCCGGGTAGCGATAACCCCAGGTGCCGGACAGACGAACCGTGCAGGCCTGTGCGCGACCGATCCTCAGCCCGGCCAGGGCCTGATCGAGAACGTCCACCCCGTGAGCGTACTTCGGCCGCTTCACAGGCCCGGTCCGCCCGGCCCGCCCCACGTCCGGGCTACCGGATCAGGGCTGGCCGTAAACCATCCTCAGCAGCACCGCGTTGAAGTCCTGCGTCTCGGCGCGGCTCAGCCCCGCCTGCTCCAGCTGGTTCTGGGCCTGCACCTCGGGCCAGACCTCCTCCATCAGCGCGTGTCCCGCATCGGTCAGCGTCAGCGGGTTGCGGCGCCCCTTGGCCCGCCCGCCCTCCCGGCGGACCAGGCCGCGCTCGACCAGTCCGTCCAGGACGCCGCTGATCGACTGCGGGCGCACCAGCACCTCCCGCGCCAGCTGGGCCTGGGTGAACGTGGCCCCGGTGGACAGGTGGCACAGCACGCCGAACTGCACCGGTGAGAGCCCGTGCGCGGCGAACACCTCGGTGAACTCGCGCTCGGCCTGCCGGGCGGCCCGGATCAGGGACCACTTGACCAGGCCGTCGATGTCCTGCGGAGCCAGTTCCATGCCGACTTGCCACCTCCTCGTCGAGACCCCACTATCCCAGTAACAGGTTCCTGCTACTAGTGAGGTGGATGTGTCCACGACGTTGACCCCTCGACCCTCATCCTTCGCCCGGGCCGGCGTGCAGGAGCGCGCCCTGGTCATCGGCGCCACCGGTGCCATCGGTAGTGCCCTGGTCCAGGAGCTGCTCGCGAGCGGTGCCGCGGTGCGGGTGATGTGCCGGCGCCCTGAGCAGGTGCGTGCCTTCACCGAACGCGGTGTCGACGCCGTCCAGGCCAGCTTCGAGAACGGCGAAGCTCTGCGGGAGGCGCTGCAGGACTGCCCGCAACTGTTCCTGAACACTCCGGTGGGCCCTGAGCAGTACGAGCAGAACCGTCTGGCCATCGACGCCGCCGTCGAGGTCGGAGTGCGGCATGTGGTGAAGGTGTCGGCCTCCGACGCCAACCCGCACTCGGCCATCCCGTGGGCCCGCGACCACGCCCTGGCCGATCAGTACCTGGAGCGCAGCGGCCTGGCCTGGACCGTCCTGAAAGCCAGTGCCTTCATCAGCAACCTGCTGACCGAGGCCGCCGCCATCCGCCGGGGGTGGCTGCCCCAGACCAGCGGCAACGGCGCCACCGCCTGGGTCGACACGAGCGACGTCGCAGCGGTGGCCGCGCGCGTCCTGACCGACGCGGACGTCCAGGGACAGACCGGCGAGAACGGCCGGGCGTACCTCCTGACCGGCGATCGCCCGCTCTCCTACCCCGAGATCGCCGGCATCCTGACCGCCACCCTCGGACACCGGGTGCGCTACGTCCACCTGCCCGCCCCCGCCTTCTACGCCGGGCTGCGAGCCTCCGGGGTTCCTGCGTGGCAGGCACGCGGCCTGGTTCACCAGTTCGTCGATGTGGTGCGCCGCGGGCAGGACGGCGGACGGCTGTGCAGCAGCGACATCCCGGACCTGCTGGGGCGCCCGGCCATCACCGTGGCTGACTTTGCGCTGAAGAATCGCTCCGAGCTCAGCCGCGCCTGACCGGCAGGGCCGGGATGCGACCTGTCTTCTTCATGAGCATCGCTGGCGACCGGAAGGTGCTGCCCCTGGGCCGCTTCACCACCTCCCCCGGGCCGGCTGAATGTTCTGGCTCAGGATCGGGTCCCGCCCTCTCGAGGGGACAGCTACGACTGGCTCCGGCTGCAGCTGTCCCCTCGGACGCGGGTGGGGCAACCCGTCTGGGTCACGGTCGCGCTGCTCGCGAGGATCAACCGGTGGGCAGCCGGAGAGTGAAGACCGTCTCGACACCCGGCCGGCTGAAGGCTTCCACCTCCCCCTGGTGGGCTTCCACGAGTTGCTTGACGATGCACAGTCCGAGCCCGCTGCCCCCGCTGCGGCGGCTACGGGACTTGTCCGCGCGCCAGAAACGATCGAAGACGTGCGCCAGGTCGTCTGGCTGGATGCCCTGGCCTGTGTCCGTCACGCTGATCGTCGTGTGTGATGCGTCCGGGGACGCGCTCAGGGTGACGGTGCCACCGGGCGGGGTGTGCCGGATCGCGTTCGACATCAGGTTGCCCAGCACCTGCCGCAGTCGCAGCGGGTCGGCGTCCACGATCGGCTCGCCGACGACCTGCGTGAGCACGGTGACCCCGGCCGCCTCGGCAGTCGCGCGGTGGGCGGCGGCGACCTGGCCGAGAACCTCGCTCGCCCGGACCTGCTGCCGGCTCAGCGACAGCGTGCCGGCTTCGGCGCTGGAGAGGGTCTGCAGGTCGTCGATGATGTGCTGCAGCAGCATGGCCTCCTCCTGCAGGGAGGACAACAGGGCCGCATCGGGCGAGGCGATCCCGTCCTGCGCCGCCTCCAGCCAGCCCCGGATATTGGTCAGCGGGGTCCGCAGTTCGTGCGCGATGTCGCTGACCATCTCCTTTCGCTGTTCTTCGGCCTGTTCCCGGCGACGCGAGAGATCGTTCAGAGCCTGCGCCAGAGAACCGATCTCGTACGTCGTGTCCACCGCGAACCGCACGTTGAGGTTGCCGGTGTCCTGTGCAGCACTGACCAGGGCCCGCAGCGGGCGGGCCAGCCGGAAGGCGACCAGGGCGGTGATCAGGAAGGTCAGGGCCAGGACCAGACCGGTGACGGCGGCGATCCGGGTGGCGCCGGCCTGGGACAGGTCGGGCCCGGCGATGATGACCGCGGACCTGGCGTTGATGAACAGCAGGGCCGGTGGGGCCACGTAACGGGCCATCTGGGTCCGCTGGGCCTGGGCCGAGCAGTCGTTGACGGTCTCGATCTGCCCAGGCGTCCCGGTGTACCGGATCTGGCGTTCGAGGGTGAGCTGAAGTTTCCTGGCCCGGGGCACGGCCCGGCGCTCGGCGCAGTCGACCACCAGCCGGCGGAGGTCCGCCAGGGCCACGGCTTCGGTCCTCGTCGGCTGCCGAAGGTCATCCCCGTGGCACAAGTTGCTGGCCACCGGACTCGCCGGCCAGAAGATCTGCACGTCCGAGCGCCCGCTGGACCTGACCAGGCTCTGGGCGTCGTAGCCCAGACGTTCCAGACAGGTGACGCGCCTGGTCGCCATCACCCGCAGCCGGTCCTGTTCCGCGACCGGGAGCGCGAACGGACCCACGACCCGGGGGTCGATCACCACGGCGCTCCGCCCCGGGCCCGCTGCCTCCTGGTCCGGGTGCAGGGGATCGATCACGGCGGCCGCCCGGGTGGCCAGCCGGGGCCGGCCCTGCCCAGAGCTGGTGATGAGCTCACGGTCCGGGGTGGTCAGGGTGATGACCCGGCCCGTGTCCTCGGCCAGGTCGTGCACGACCGGGCCCACCGTGGACCAGTCCGGGTTACGGGCCGCGTACCCGGTCAGGACGTCCTGGATGCGGGTGTCGTCAGCCAGTACCTGGCCGCGTTCCTGCGCGATCGACAAGGTGGTGCTGCGCGTGACCAGCCAGGCCGTGGCCAGCACGGACACCAGGGTGATCGCCAGGGAGGCGGTCAGCATCCGGGCCAGCAGGCTGTGCCGCAGGCGGTTCCTAGGTCTCACGGGGTCCGCCGGCCAGCCGGTACCCCACACCGAAAACCGTCTGCAGGAGCTGCGGGGACCGCGGAACCACCTCGATCTTCTTGCGCAGGTTGACGATGTGCACGTCGATGGCGCGCTCGGTGGCCGCCCGGTCGTAACCCTCGGTGCAGTCGAGCAACTGACGACGGCTGAAGGCCCGCCCCGGTTCGGCCGCCATCGTCTCCAGGATGCGGAACTCCCCCGGGGTGCAGGACACCGGCTCACCCCGGCAGATCACCTGGTGTTGCTGAACATCGACGGTCAGTGGCCCCACACGCCAGATCGGCAGGCCCGACCCGGCCTGGGCCCCGGCCCGCCGCAGCAGGCTGCGGACCCGGGCGACCAGCTCGCGAGGACTGTAGGGCTTGGTCATGTAGTCGTCCGCACCGAGATCCAGTCCCCGCAGCAGGTCCTCCTCGGCGGAACGCGAGGTCAGCATCAGCACCGGCAGGTCTCCGGCGTCCCGGACACGGCGGCAGACCTCGGGTCCCTGCACCACCGGCAGCATCCAGTCCAGCACGAGAAGGTCCGGCGGTCGCTGCAGTACGCGCTCGATGGCCGAGCGTCCGTCGTGGACGACGGCCACGGTGTGACCGTCGTGCTCCAGATAGCGACGAACCAGGGCGGCCTGTTTCTCGTCGTCCTCGGCCACCAGAACATGAGCGCCCATGCGGCAACCATAGAGCCACAGGCACTTGGCTCAGGGCCCGACGGTGATGCTCGAAGACTCGCTCACAACCTCCTAACATCCACACGGCACAGTGTCCTGCATGACGAGATCTGCTCTCCACGCGTCGGTTTCTGGTCGTTCCCTGCACCCGCTGTTGCGGGCCGGACTGGGCGCGGTGTTCATCACCACCCTGCTCACCAACCTGCTCACCGCCTGCTCGTCCGCCTCTGACAGCGAGGGGGCGGCCGACTCCGGCCAGGTGGCGTCCGTCGCCCAGCCCTCCGGCCGCGAGGACGCCGGCAAGAACGCTGACCCGAGCAAATCCGCCGGCAAGGCTCCCCAGCGGCGGCTCGACAGCACCGAGGAAGAGACGCTGGGGATGTTCCAGCCCTACCTGCAGTGCCTGAAGGACAACGAGGTTCCTATCCAGCGCGTCGGCACCGGCGGGAAGGTTCCTATGTCGGATCCTTCATGGCTCTACTACCCCAGTGTGGACACGGCCGACTACCCCGCTGCGGAGAAGGAGTGCGACCCCATCAGGCCGTTGATGCCGCGCGAACTGGACCCGAAGACCAATCACGACTTCATGAAGGACTTCCGGGCCCAGATCGAGTGCCTGGAGGCCAACGGGGTCAAGGTGACCGGGCTGCCGGACGGCAGCGGCTTCACCTACCGCGACGGATACCAGCCCGACGAGGAGGCCCACAAGATCGAGGAAGACTGCCAGATGAAGGCTTTCGGTGGCAAGGAGTAGGAAGGCTCTGAGCGCGGCGCTCGTCCTGCTGCTGACGCTCGGCGTGGGAGCCGGACTGCTCTGGGCCCGAAAGCGTTCCTCCGACGGAGAACCGGCGCCGGCCAAACCGTCCGTGCACAGCGTGGAGGTGACGCGCACCAGCCTGTCGGACACCCGTGAACTGGACGGCACCCTCGGGTTCGGAGCAGTCCGGACGATCCAGGGTGGCGGTGAGGGCATCGTCACCTGGCTCCCGGCGGCAGGACGGACGATCAAACGGTCGGGTTCCCTGTTCCGGGTCGACGACCGGCCCTCGGTGGTCTTCTACGGCGACACCCCGCTGTACCGGCCGCTGGACACCGTGGGCCTGGTCGGGCGTGACGTACGGGTCGTCGCCGAGAACCTGACGGCCCTGGGCTACGACATCGGCGTGCAACCCGGGCCCGGCACTTCGATCACACAGCAGGTCCCACCGGCCGAGAACGCGGCCGTCCGCGCGGACCCGGCGCAGGACGTCAGCGGGACGAAAGCCAGCGCGAAGCAACCGAGCCAGCAGCCGCACCCGTCAGCTCCTCCCCCGCTGAAGGTCCAGAGCGGCGACGGCCTCCTGACCGCCGAACTGGTGGCGGCCATCAAACGCTGGCAGCCCACGGCCGGTTTCGACCCCACCGGCGTCCTGGAGGCGAGGGACGTGGTGGTCACCTCGGGACCGGTCCGGGTCCAGAGTCTGGCGGGCCGTGTCGCAGGTCCGGCTTCGGAGGACCTGCTGAAGGTCACCGGCACGACCAGGAGGGTGACCGTGGTCGTGGACTCCCAGGACCTCAGCTCGATCAGGCAGAAGCAACGGGTCACGGTGATCATGCCCGACCAGTCCTCGGTCCCCGGAACCGTCACCGCGATCAGCAGCATCGTCCCGGACGACCAGGACGATCCCGAGGGCAACGGGGCCCCGTCCCAGCTCAGAGTGACCGTGAAGATCGGGCAGAAACGCCTGCCCCGTGGCGTGGACACGGTGAAGGTACAGGTCAAGTTCATCGCCAAGGCCCGTCCGAAGGTCCTGGCCGTTCCGGTCGGCGCTCTGCTGGCCCTGCGCGAAGGTGGCTACGGGGTGCAGGTCTCCGGCGGTGAACTGGTCCCGGTCGAGACCGGGCTGTTCGCCATGGGGCTGGTGGAGATCAGCGGCCCTGGCATTGCCGAGGGCACGCTCGTGGAGACCACCGCGTGAGCGAGGTCCTGACGGTCCGCAACGCGACCATGGCCTATCCGGGTGGGGTGCGAGCGCTGGACGACGTCAGCCTCAGTATCGCCGAGGGCGAGATGCTGGCCATCGTCGGGCCTTCCGGATCCGGCAAGTCCACCCTGCTGAACATCATGGGCACCCTTGATCGCCCGACCAGTGGCAGCGTGCTGATCCGGGGGCAGGACGTCGCCGCACTCACCGACCGTCAGCTGTCCGCCCTGCGAGCGCAGTGGCTGGGCTTCGTCTTCCAGCAGTTCCATCTCAGCGAGGGCCTGAGCGCCGTCGAGAACGTCACGACCGGCCTTCTGTACGCCGGGGTGGCCCGCCGTCACCGTCGAGCCCGGGCTGTCGAGGTGCTGGGCCGCGTCGGCCTGGGCCACCGGATCGAGCACCGGCCCCAGCAGCTCTCGGGCGGCGAACGCCAGCGGGTGGCCATCGCCCGGGCCCTGGTCAACGATCCTGCCCTGGTGCTGGCCGACGAACCCACCGGCGCCCTGGACACAGCCAACGGCGTGGCTGTCCTGGCCCTGCTGCAGCGACTGAACGAGGAAGGCACCACCATCGCCGTCATCACCCACGACCGGGACATCGCCGCGCACCTGCCCCGCCGGGTGGAGATCCGCGACGGACGCATGATCTCCGACAGCGCCGACCCATCCATGGCTCAGATCCGCTCCGGCGCAGACATTTCTGGGCGCCGTCACCTCCATGGCCGAGCAAGGCTCGACGCTCCCCCGGAAGGCGGGCAGTGACCGCGACCTATCGCGCGGCCCGGCTGCCACCACGCGATCTGCTCGCACTCGGCATGCTGGGCCTGCGCACCCGCAAGCTGCGGGCCGCCCTGTCCGCTCTCGGGATCTCCATCGGCATCGCCACCATGATCGTGGTCACCGCCATCCCTGCCTCCAGCCACCAGGCGCTGCTGCGGGAACTGTCCGAACTGGGGCCCAATCTGCTCACCGCGCAGCCGATCCCGGACCAGGACCCACCGGTGCTACTACCCCAGGAGTCGATCGCCATGGTGAAGCGGATCGGTCCGGTCACCGCGGTCAGCGCCGTGGCCAACACCCATGCCACGGTGCGACGCTCCGACCGGATCGCCGCCGGCGACTTCTCCGGCCTGAGCGTCCTGGCCGCGCGTTCGGACCTGATGGGCGTGATGGGTGCCTCCCTCTCTTCCGGGCGCTTCTTCACCCCCGTGGACGAGCACTTCCCCACCGCCGTGCTGGGATTCGCGGCGGCCACCCGGCTCGGGCTGGGGGCGATCTCCGAGAGCGACCGGCCGGCCCAGATCTACATCGACCGACGCTGGTTCAGCGTGATCGGTGTGCTGGAGCCGGTCCCCCTGGCCGGCGATCTCGACCAGTCGGTACTGATCGGCTGGTCCTCGGCCGAGACACTGCTGCACTTCGACGGCCACCCCACCGTGCTCTACGTGCGGGCCCGCGAGCAGGTCCTGGAGGATGTCGCAGCGGTACTGCCCGCCACGGTCTTCCCCGAACGGCCGGGGCAGGTCTCCGTCAGTCGTCCCTCGGACGCCCTGGCCGCCAAACGGGCCACCGAAAAGTCCTTCTCCTCGCTGTTCCTCGGACTGGCCGGGGTCTCCTTGCTGGTGGGTGGCATCGGGGTGGCGAACACCATGATCATCTCGGTGCTGGAGCGACGCCGGGAGATCGGCCTGCGACGCGCACTGGGAGCCAGTCGGGCCCAGATCCGGGCCCAGTTCCTGACGGAGTCGGTCATCCTCTCCGGGCTCGGTGGTCTGGCCGGCACTCTGCTCGGTGTCGTTGCCACCCTCGGCTACGCCACCTGGCAGAACTGGCCCCCGGTGATCCCGGCCGGTTCCGTGCTGGGCGGATGCGCGGGTGCCGTGGTGGTGGGAGTGGCCGCCGGCGTCTACCCGTCGATCCGGGCCTCTCGTCTCACCCCGACTGAGGCCCTCTCCGTGGCGGCGTGACCATGACGAAGTTCGTCCCCGATAGGTTCGTTCCGTGAGTGAAGCCCCCCGGGCGGTGCAGATCACCCCATACTTCTTCCGGCCGGACAGGATGCTGCGAAGTTTCGATGGCGTAGCCGCTGAACCGGCCACCTCCCTACTCAACGTCTACGCCGAACCGCAGGCAGCAGCGCAGTTGTGGCGCAAGGGGAATCGCGATGGATGGTTGCGGCTCAGCTACCACGGCCATGACCTGATCCGGCCGGAGCACTGGGACGATGTGGGGGATCTCATGGACTTGGTGCTGCACACCGTCGGCGGCTTCGTGACGTCCGGCGCGGGAGAAGCGCTGTTTCCCGACCAGCCGCTGCCCCTCAGGATGTACCAAGAGGGGGCGGTGGCGATGTTCTCGGTCGGGCAGGAGCGGCGGGCCGTCGATCCGGCAGACTTCGTTCCCGGTGTCCTGGATGCCACGCAGACCTTCTACACCTGGCTCGGCCAGTACGTGCCGGAGGCGAACGAGGTGAGAGCTCGACGCAATTGCCAGGTTGCGAGAGCGATTCCAGGAGGATCCGCCCAGGGCCGCTCCATGGTTGCGGTACCCCTCCGGCACAGCCTGACCGGTTCATGACAATGAGCCGCCAGGCTCAGCCGCATGGTCCTCACGAAGACAGCACAGACCCTCGCAGGCATGAGTCTCCTGGCCACCGCGCTCCTGACCAGCGCCTGCGCAGGCGGTGACGAACCGGCTGGGACGCCGGTCGCCTCGGTGGCCGCCCCGGCGGGGGCCGAGGGCACGACCTCCAGCAGCACGTCCAAGGCGGTCACTGCGAAACTGGACCGGCAGTTGAAACTCGGCTTCACCCCGCAGGAGGAGCAGCGCCTGTTCGACGCGTACTACGCCTGCTGGGCCCAGGAGGGCGTACCCGACACGAAGATGCCGAACGGCGAGAGCGGCGGGCGGCTTCTGACCTACAAGATGGATCCCGAGCGCTGGCAGAAGGCGGTGGATGCGTGCTCGGACAGCGAGCCGCTCTATCCTCCGGAGACCGACCCGCAGACCAACCCCGGCTACTGGGACCAGCTGCGCACACAACTGGCCTGCATGACCGGCAAGGGCTACGCCATGGAGATCCGCGAGGGATCGCAGGGACTGTGGGTCGCCCCGGCCACCAAGGCCAACCTGGCCAAGGCTGAGAGCCCGCAGGGCACGGCCGACCTGAATGCCTGTGAGGCGCAGGCTTTCGGCGGCAAGGGCTGAGATCAGGTGCGTGCTCAGCGGATGATCGGGCTGGCCGGGCTGTCGGTGGCTCTGGTGCTCGGGGGCGGGTATCTCGTGCATCACGGCCTAGACCGGCAGGACGTGGCGATGCCACTCTCGGACGTTCAGGTGGCGACCGTGGCGGTGGAGAGGACCGACCTGTCGGACAGCTGGACCGAGGCGGGGACGGTGGGCTACCAGAAACAGCGCACCATCCGAGGCGCTTCCCCGGGGGTGGTGACCTGGCTGCCGAAGTCCGGGGCGCTCAAGCGGCGCGGTGACGCGCTGCTGCGGGTGGACGATCGCCCGGTCACGCTGTTCTACGGCCGCACACCGGCTTTCCGGGATCTGGACACCGTCGGGCAGGTCGGCCGGGACGTGCGGGTGATCGCCGTGAACCTCCAGGCCATGGGATACGAGATCGGCTCCCAGCCCGCCGTGGGCACGGTGGTGAGGGTGCCGGACGTTGCGCCCGACGATTCTTCCGAGACTGCCAGACCGGCGAAGGACGACAGCGAACGCGAGGAGCCCGGTCCCGGCGCGCAGGGGAAGGCTTCGGGGTACCAGGTCAGGCTGACCGAGCACGACGCTGTGTTCACCGCGGCCCTGCGCGCTGCGGTGCGAAGGTGGCAGCAGAACATCGGCAGCCAGCCCGTGGACGGCACGGTGAGACGGGGCGATGTGCTGGTCCTGCCGGGCGCCGTGCGGGTCGGGGCGCTCTCGGCCCGGCTGGGTGACGACGCCGGCGGCGACCTGATGGCGGTCAGTGCTCAGGCCAAGGCCGTCACGGTCGAGCTGCCCATGGAGCGCGCCGACCAGGTCAGGGCCGGGCAGAGGGTGCGCGTGGTGCTCCCCGACGGAAGGGCGGCCCGTGCGAAGGTCCACACGGTCAGCACGAACATCGTCGCGGGCCAGGAGGAGGACCCGGCCTCGGGCCCGAAGGTCACCGTCACGCTCGGGCTGGACAAGCCGTCCCTGCTCGCCCGCATCAGTTCGACCCCGGTCGACGTGCAGTTCACCGGGACCACGCACCGGGCCGTGCTCGCGGTGCCGGTCGGCGCACTCCTGGCCCTCAGCGGGGGCGGGTACGGCGTGCAGATCTCCGCAGGCGCCGTGGTCGCCGTCGAGACCGGGCTGTACGCCGACGGCAAGGTCGAGATCACCGGTGACGGCATCGCCGAGGGCACTGTGGTGGAGACGACGTCATGAGCGTTCTGGAGGTACGCAACGCGAGCGTCCGCTTCCCGGGCGCGGTCACGGCCCTGCACGAGGTTTCGCTGAGCGTGGGGGCGGGTGAGTTCGTGGCGGTCCTGGGGCCCTCCGGATCGGGAAAGTCCACGCTGCTCAACATCATGGGCACCCTGACCCGCCCGAGCGAGGGCACGGTGCTGATCGACGGCATCGACGTCGCCGGGATGTCCGACCGCCGCCTGTCGGGACTGCGGGCCCGCCGGCTGGGCTTCGTCTTCCAGCACTTTCACCTCACCGACGGGCTGAGCGCCGCCGCGAACGTGGCGACCGGGCTGCTGTACGCCGGCGTCCCCCGCCGCCTGCGCACGGGCCGGGCCCACGCGGCCCTGGAGCGCGTCGGCCTGGCCCACCGCACGGCCCACACCCCGCAACAGCTCTCGGGCGGTGAACGCCAGCGCGTGGCGATCGCCCGGGCCCTGGTCAACGACCCGGCCCTGGTGCTGGCCGACGAGCCGACCGGTGCCCTCGACAGGACCAACGGCGCGTCCGTACTGCAGTTGCTGCAGGACCTCAACAGGCAGGGAACCACCATCGTGCTCATCACCCACGACCAGGACATCGCCGCCCAGCTACCGCGCCAGGTGCGGCTTCTCGACGGGCGGGTGGTCTGCGATGCGCGGCTCTGAGTCCCCCCGGCTGGACCCGCTGGACCTGCTCGGGCTGGGACTGCTGGGCATCCGGACCCGCAAGGCCCGCGCCGCGCTGTCGGCTCTGGGCATCGCCATCGGCGTCGCCACCCTGGTCCTGGTCACGGCCGTGCCCGCCTCCAGCCGCCAGGCCCTGGACGAGGAGCTCTCGGCCCTGGGCACCGACCGGCTGCAGGCCGCCCCGGCCCCCGACCAGGACCCACCGGTGCAGCTGCCCGCCGAGGCCGCCGACATGGTGGCCCGCATAGGGCCGGTGACCCACGCCAGCGCAGTCGGCGACTGGGGGCTGCGCGTCACCCGCACCGACCGCACCGGGCCGGGAGACTTCAACGCCCTGGCCGTGCTCGCAGCCCGGACCGACCTGCTGCAGGCCGTCGAGGGCACCGTACGCGAGGGGAAGTTCCTGGACCCGGCCACGGCCGCCTACCCCACCGCGGTCCTGGGAAAGGTCGCCGCCGACAGACTCGGTTTCAGCCAGGTCGGAGTGGACGAGCCCGCACGGGTGTTCGTCGGTGGCCGATGGTTCACCGTGATCGGCATCCTCGACCCGGTGCCGCTCTCGGCCGAGCTCGACCGCGCGGTCATGGTGGGCTGGCCGGTCGCGGCGGACCTGCTGCGCTTCGACGGCCGGCCCACCCGGATCTACGTGCGCACGAGCGACGAGCAGGTCGAGGCCGTGGAACAGGTCCTGGCGGCCACGGTTTTCCCGCAGCACCCCAGCGACGTGCTGGTGACCCGCCCGGCCGACGCCCTGAGCGCCAAACGCGCGGTGGCCCAGACCTTTGGCGCGCTCTTTCTCGCCCTGGCCGGCGTCGCCCTGCTCGTCGGCGGCATCGGGGTGGCCAACACCATGTACATCTCGGTGCTGGAACGCCGGCGTGAGATCGGCCTGCGCCGGGCCCTGGGCGCCCACCGCGGCCAGATCCGCACACAGTTCGTGACCGAGTCGGTCGTGCTCTCCCTGCTGGGCGCGGCCGCCGGGGTGTCCGCCGGGGTACTCGCGGTGCTGGGCTACTGTGCCTTCCAGGGCTGGCCGGTGACGATCCCGCCGGGCGCGACACTCGGCGGACTCGGGGGAGCCGTGGTGATCGGCGCCCTCGCGGGCCTGTACCCGGCGGTCCGGGCTGCCCGCACGGATCCCACGGAGTCGTTGTCCAGTGTCTGAAGCGAGCGTCCTCCTCGCCGAGGACGACCCCCGCCAGGCCGAGGTGGTGCGCCGCTACCTCACCGACGCCGGGTACGACGTCCAGGTGACGCACGACGGGGCCACCGCCCTGAACCTGGCCCGCACCCGGCGACCCGACCTGGTCGTCCTCGACGTCCTGATGCCCGGCCTGGACGGGCTGAGCGTCTGCCGGAGACTGCGCGAGATCTCCGACGTGCCCATCCTCATGCTCACGGCCCTGTCCCAGGAGGACGACCTGCTCACCGGGCTGGACGTCGGGGCCGACGACTACATGACCAAGCCCTTCAGCCCCCGCGAACTGACCGCACGCGTCCGTACGCTGCTGCGCCGGGCCGCACGCCACCGCGACGCCGAACCGGTACTGCGCGTGGGCCCCCTCGTCGTCCTGCCGCAACGACACCAGGCCTTCCTCGACGGCACCGAGATCGACTGCACCCCGGGCGAGTTCGCGGTCCTCGCGGCGCTCGCGTCCCGGCCCGGCTCGGTCCTCAGCCGGGGCCAGCTGCTGCAGCACACCGCCGGGCTGGAGCGCGGCGCGACCGAACGCGGCATCGACATGCACGTGCTGAACCTGCGCCGCAAGATCGAGCCCGACCCCCGTCGTCCGCAGTACCTCACCACCGTCTACGGCGTCGGCTACCGGCTGGGCGCATGATCCGCCTACGGCACCGGCTGCTCACCCGGCTGCTGGCCACCTCGCTGCTCATCGTGGTGATGGCCGTCACCGCCACCGCCTGGCTGGCCACCCGCACCGCCACCCAGGCCCTGCAGCAGGCCCAGGGGCGCACCCTGTCCGACGAAAGGGCTCTGTACGACACGTTGACGAAGTACGCCGCCACCCACCCGAACTGGTCGGGAGTGGACGACCTGGTGACCGAGCAGGCGGCCGTCCTGGAGCGGCGCGTCACCCTGACCACCCCCGAGCAGCAGGTGCTGGCCGACTCCGCCCCCGGTCTCGCGCTGCCGGGCGCCCAGCCGGTGGCGACGATCGATCCACTGCGCACCGACACGGGCCCGCCGGGCGAGCCGGGCACGTTCGACGCCCGCGCGGTCGGCCCCTTCCGGCTCACCGCCGACGAGGTGACGATGAGCCGGAAACTGACCACAGACGTCATGAGCTGTCTTCGCAAGATCAGCGCGCGCGGACAGCTGGAGCAGTCCCCCAGCGGCCGCTGGATCGTCGAGATCATTGCTGACCCCAGCGGCGAGGCACCCGCGTGCACCTCGGTGTTCTCCAGCCAGTACCTGCCCACCGAGCGACGCGCCCTGAAGGCGCTCAGGCAGGACGTGGCGCAGTGCCTGGGCAAGGCCCGCGACGCCGTCGAGATCGTCGTGGCGATGAACCCGACCCGGATGCCCCCCACCTTCGCGGTGGTCGACAGGACGGCCCGCCCCAGCAGCAACGACCGGCTGCAGTCCTGCCTGGACCGCTCCCGTCGCGAGCAGCTGCGCCCGTGGACAGCACCGGCGGCCCAGCTGTACCTGACCGACCCCGACACCGGCCGGGCCGCGACCACGTTCGAGCTGTCCCGGGACAACGTGGTGCGCATCGTCCTGGTGGCCGGCGCGGTGGTGCTGGCCGCCGCCGCGCTGACCGTGCTGGTGGGCCGCCGGCTCGTGCGCCCGCTGCGGGTGCTGGCCGAGGGCGCGGCCCGCCAGCAGCCGGTACCGGTCCTGTCGAAGGACGAGATCGGTGCGGTGGCCCTCGCCCTGAACGAGGCGATGCAGCGCCGGGACACCGCCGAGGAACAGCGCCGCGCCCTGGTCAGCGACGTGGCGCACGAGCTGCGCAGTCCCCTGACGAACATCCGCAGCTGGCTGGAGGCGACCCAGGACGGCCTGGCCGAGCCCGACACGAACCTGATCGAACTGCTGCACGAGGAGACCGTCGTCCTCGAGCACATCCTGCGGGACATGTCCGACCTCGCAGCAGCGGACGCAGGACGTCTGCGGGTCCGGCCGGTGCGCCTGGACCTGCGCGAGGTCGTGGAGTTCGTGGTGGACGCGCATCGGGGCGGGGCGGAGGGAGCCGGAGTGCGGTTGACGGACGCGGTGGACGACGGCGTCCCGGTGCTCGCCGACCCCGTGCGGTTACGCCAGGCGCTGGGGAACCTGGTCTCCAACGGCATCCGCTACACCCCGGCCGGCGGGACGGTGCGCGTCAGCGGTTCGCGCGCCGGGGACCGGGCCGTCATCACGGTCGAGGACACCGGGGTCGGGATCGCACCCGAGCATCTGCCACACGTGTTCGACCGGTTCTGGCGCGCCGACCACTCCCGGGCCCGGGCCACGGGCGGCAGCGGCCTCGGCCTGGCCATCGCCCGTCAGCTCCTCGAGGCCCAGGCCGGAACGATCACAGTGGCCAGCAGCCTCGGGAAAGGGACGACGTTCACCGTCACCGTCCCGGCAGCCTGAACCGATGCGCGGGCCAACGACGACCGATCGTTTCCCCGCAGGCACGCGGCAGCCTGCACCACCCGATCAGACGCTGTGCAGAGGACGGTCGTCGTCGGCGTGGAAGTAACGCACGTCCAGGTCCGGCAGTTCTCGCTGCAGCTCGTACGCCAGGTCCAGACCCTGCCGGACCCACGCAGCCTCGACCTCGGGACTCTCCCACTCGAAGTCGGTCAGTGCGAGCTGCTCGAACTGCTCGTTCCAGGCCCGCAGCCGCTGCACGAGAGCGTCAGAGACGCCCAGCTCGGCCAACGACACCGGTTCGCCCGTTCCCACCGGCCGGTCCCACACCGGGTCCTCCACGCTGTACTCGGCCATCACCAGCAGCGCCTGCGGCCGGTACGCCTGTCCCTCCTGCTGGAGCACGAGGCGATCTGCTCTCCACTGCAGCTCAAAGCCTGGCCGCCGCTTGCCCTCGACCAGAGCCAGCAGGTCGATCAGGAACGAGCGGTCACGCGCCAGGTCAGAAAGAGTCCTGCCAGCCTCGAGCTGCCCACGCAGGTGCTCGCCGGCCACCGCCTGCGCGCGAGGTCCAAGCAGGCCGCTGATGTGGTCCTGGATGAAGTGCATGACCTCGTCCGGGACACCACCTCTTTCGTAGGAGTCCTCCAGAAGCAGCCACGCTCGCAGAGCATCCAGGGCCTCGGCCCGGTGTTTTCCTTCTTCTGCTGCCTGCCGCAGCATGTCCTCGTCCACCCCGCGATCCTGCCAGCAGATCTCGTGACCAGAAGCGTCTGGTGCACGCCCGATCTGGGAGGTCGCACGCCTGCTGTCCGCAAAGATGTCCGGTGTTCGGCGCCCGGCCCGCACCGGACATCGGAACCCATGCACCATCACCGCAGGTCAGAACGAGTCTCGCCAGTCCGTTGTCCGGATTTGTCCTCAATTCTCGGCTCTGCCCTTTCGCGGCGTTCCACAGTTGTCTGCGCTGGCCGCTCTGGGCGTTGCAGCTCCCGCCTGGGGAGCCACCGGGACGGCATGGGGAGGACAACATGCGCAAGGAACTGCGCCTTCTATTGGTGCTGGGACTGCTCCTGGTAGGGGTCGCCGCACCGGCGACCGGCGCGCAGGCCGGCACCACGTGTGCCTATCCGTTCCGCTCCGAGACCGAGAACCGGCTCTCTTCCGGCAACTACGTCATGGTCGCCCGGAACTGGTGCGGCAGCGGCACCCGGCGGCTGATCAACACCCCGCCCTGCGGCTCGGAGGACCAGGTCAAGTTCCTGTCATCCGGCCAGGACACACCGTTCGCCCAGGACTGGGACACCTTCCGGGTCGAGGTGGGGTGCCAGGTCACCATGAAGCTTACGACTACCTGCCCATCCAGAACTGGATCTACGTGACCGTCGACAGCCGCGGCAGCAGCAGGTCGCTGTGGGTCAAGGTGGCCGACGACCAGACCGCGACGATCGTCTCGCGCAGCTGCTGACACCAGCACTGACGTAACGTTCGCGGCGCCCAGATCTTTCGAGGAACGGGCGCCGCGGACACCGCCATGTGGAGCCCAGCCGGTGTCAGTAGACCGGTTCGGCGATCTCGCCGTTGTCACCACAGGTCACGGACTGAGCGCGAGTGACCTCGGCCGAGCCTTCGGCGAGATCGGTCCCCAGCACCTCGCTCGGGCCGTTGCTCGCCTGCCTGCCGGTCTCGTCGATGCTGACCGTCCTGCGGGAGACCTTGTACGTCTGCTTCGTCGCGTCGTACTCGGCCCGGTAGCCGACCAGTTCACGCGACGACCCCTCCGAGACGCAACCGACCCCGTCCCCGGTCCCGTCGTAGCCCAGATCGAAGAGGTAGGGTCGGTTCTCGGCGTTCGTGGTGGCCACGATGTAGCAGTTGACCACGCTGTACAGAGCCGCCGAGCGACCCAGGTTCACCAGGATCACGGCCGATCCGTCTCCCAGTCGCCCGGCCACAGCGCTGACCCGGTCCCCGACGCGCTGTTCCTGGGCACCCTCGTCCCACTGATTCAGCACGACGGAGAAGCGGGCCCCACTGGCCGTGGTGACCCCGAGCAGCCGCAGCCCCTCATCGTGAGCCAGCCACAACTCGTCCGCAGATCCGTCACCGTCCAGGTCGTCCGTGGCGACCCGGTTGGACTCGCTGGGCACCGCCCCTCCACCGGCCGGGCACCCCGGCCCGCCTGCGGACGAGGCAAGGCCCGCGGGACCGGCCGTTCCTTGGACGACGACCGGGTCAGCGGCCTCGGGCGTGCCTGCGCAGGCCGACAGCAGCAGGACCAGCGGTACGGCCAGCTTCAGCAGCGCCGGACGGCCGGACCAGTCGCGTCCCTCGCGGGTTGTCATGAACACGAACATACGGGGCAATGCGATGGCCCTGACGGCGGGGCCACGAGCCCAGCCCAAACGTCAGCGAGCCCGCCCGGAACGTCCGGGCGGGCTCGCTGAGGTGTTAGTGCGTGACCTGGGTTTCGGTCTCCTGCGGGGGCGCGGAGTGCGCCCGTTCCAGCTTGGCTCCCTCGACGTCGATGTCGGGGATGATGCGGTCCATCCACTTCGGCAGCCACCAGGCCTTGTCGCCCAGCAGGTGCATGGCCGCCGGGATCAGCAGCATGCGCACCACGAACGCGTCCAGCAGGACGCCGAAGGCCAGGCCGAAACCGATCGGCTTGATGGTGGTGTCGTGGGAGAAGATGAAGCCCGCGAAGACCGAGATCATGATGATCGCGGCCGCGGTCACCACGCTGCGGCCGGCCCGGAAACCGCGGAGCACGGCCACCCGGGCGGGGGCGCCGTGAGCGTAGGCCTCGCGCATGCCCGAGACCAGGAACAGCTGGTAGTCCATCGCCAGGCCGAACAGGATGCCGGTCTGGATGATCGGCAGGAAGCTCAGGATCGGCGCCGGGTCGTGCACGCCGAACAGGCCCGACAGCCAGCCCTCCTGGAAGATCGCGGTGATCCCGCCGAAGGCCGCCAGCAGCGAGAGCACGAACCCGAGGGTCGCGGTCAGCGGCACCAGGATGGAACGGAACACCAGGATCAGGATCAGCAGCGACAGACCCACCACCAGCACGAGGTAGATCGGCAGGGCGTCCGAGAGCTTCTGCGAGACGTCGATGTTCGCGCTGGCGTTACCGGCGACGCCGAGGGTGGCGGTGCCGCCGTCCGAGGTCCGGGGTGTCAGTTCACGCAAATTATGGACGAGGTCGGCGGTCGACTCGCTGTTGGGTCCCCCTTCGGGGAGCACCTGGAAAGCGATGGCAGAACGGTCTTTCGAGGCGCTGATCGGAACGACCGCGCTGACGTCGCCCTCGTCGAAGACGGCCTGACCGATGGCGGCCTGCTCGGCCGTCAGTGCGGCCTCCTCGACCGGCTTGGGCAGATTGGCCACCACCAGCAGCGGGCCGTTGAAGCCCTCGCCGAACTTCTCTTCCTGGACCTGGTAGGCCTGGTAGCCCGGGGAGTCCTCGGGCTGGCTGGCGCCGTCCGGAAGGCCCAGCCGCATGTTCAGCGCGGGCAGGGCGATCACGGCCAGCACGGCGATGCCGGCGATCAGGGTGAGTACGGACGTGCGTGTCGACATGGTGCTGTCGGTCCCCATCACCGGGGTGGAAGCGTTCGCGTCGGCGCGTTCCTTCTTACGCAGGATGCGCACTCCGACCAGCGACAGCAGCGCCGGGGTGAAGGTCGTGGCAACCAGAATCGCGACCAGGACGGCCCCGGCGGCGACGGTTCCCATCAGCCCCAGGAACGGGATGCCGGTGACGTTCAGGGCCAGCAGCGCCACGATGACCGTCGCCCCCGCGAACACGACCGCGTTGCCCGAGGTCCCGTTGGCCAGGCCGATCGACTCGTGCAGGTCCATGCCCTGCTTGAGCTGGTTGCGGTGGCGGTTGAGGATGAACAGGGAGTAGTCGATGCCGACCGCCAGGCCGAGCATGACCCCCAGGACCGGGGTCACCGACTGGAAGTCCACCAGACCCGAGAACGACATTGCCGCCAGGGTGGCGACACCGACCCCCAGCAGGGCGCTGACCAGCGGCAGCGCGGCACCCACGAGCGTGCCGAGCATGACCACCAGGACGATCGCGGCGATCACGACACCGACGATCTCGCCCGGGCCGAGGATTGACGGGGCGGTCTGCGAGATCTCCTGCGACAGCAGCGAGTTGACGCCGTCGATCGCGTTGTCGTCGATGACGTCGGCGATCTCGGTCTTGGTCTCGTCCGGGACCTCGGCGTTGGGCAGGCTGAAGGAGACGGTGCCGACGGCCGCGGAGGCGTCGTCGGAGACGAACCGGAAGCCCGATGACAGTTGGCCCACCTGGGTGCCGGCCTCCAGGGCCGCCGTCTGCTGCTCGACCTGGGTGCGCTGGGCCTGGAGCTCGGCCCGGCCGCGGTCGATCTCCTCCTGAGCCGCCTCCAGCTGCTCCGCGCCCGCGTCGCCGGCCTGCTCGCGCTGCTGGTCCAGCTGTTGCTGCGCCTGGTCCAGCTGCTTCTCGCCGTCCTCCAGGGCGCTCTGGCCCTGCTCGAGCTGCTTGCGGCCCTCGCTCAGCTCGGTGGCGCTCTTCTCCAGCTGGGCCTGGGTGGCGAACGGGTCGGTGACGCCGGTGACGCCCTCGACCTGACCGATGCTCTCGAGCAGGTCGGCGACGGCGGCCTTCTGCGGGTCGGTGAACGCCGAGCCGTTGGTGGTCTCGAACACGACGCTGCCGGAGCCACCGCTGGTGGACTCGAACTCGGAGGCCAGCTGATCGGTGACCTTGCTGGTGGGCGTGTCCGGGATCGAGATGGCCGACGAGATCGCCCCCGAGAACAGGACGAACGTGATCAGCCCGATCACGAGGGCCACCAGCCAGCCCCCCATGACGGCCCAGCGCCGGTGCGCCGCGAACCGTCCTACGCGATAAAGAATCTCAGCCATGGTGCGAGTCCAGAGTCCTTCCTAGCGGACGAGTGCCCCGTTCAGCGGGCAGGTCGGCCCTGACCTGCCCCCGAGACCCGACCGAGATGCCCGTACCCGTGGGCGAGCTGGTCGAGCAGACGAGTCATGTAGGTGTTCCACGCGTCCCGGGACCCGGCGGTGACCGGGACGGCGTTCTCCTTCAGCCACAGAACGGCGATGACACCGACGCCGTTCATCAGGAATGCGACGCTCAGGCGCAGCCCGACCGGGTCCAGCTCGGGGGCGTGCCCGGCGATCTTTGCGGTCAGCCGGTCCCCCACCCGGTCCAGAGCGGCCTGGAAGATGCTCTGAGTCCGTCGCCTCTCCTCCTCCACACCCCCGAGGCTGCCGTGGATCTCAGCGATGGCGCGAGGCAGGTCGGCCTCCTGGACCGCGACGCACAGGCAGTCGAGCACCCGGGCCGGTTCGGCCTCCTGCGGCAGCTTCTGCAGGTGCTCCTCGAGATGGTCGACCACCTGGCCGGCCACGTCCTCGAGGATCTCCTCGCACACGGCCACCAGCAGGGCCTCGAACGTGGCGAAGTGGTTGAACACGGTGCGCCGGGACACCCCGGCCTCGACGGCAACCTGGTCGACGGTGAAACCCTCGGCGCCGGATCCGGCGGCCAGCCGGCGGGCTGCGGCCAGGATCGCGACGTGGCGCTGCTCGCGCAGGACGCTCCGCCCGTCGGTCCGCTCCTGGGTCACGGCGACGAACGTAACAGAACTTGCACGGGATGCAATTAGACGGGTCCGCCCCGGGACAGTGGCCGGTTCGGTCCATGAGGCCATAGCGCGACCATGTCCGTTCTGTTACGTTGATGACGTTCTCGGGCCTGGGGGGTCAGGCGTCCGACTCGTGGGGGCACGACGGCAGAACGCTCTGCCGCGCTGTTCGTAATGCTCACCCCCGACCCTCGTCATGGATGACCGTCTGCAAGGGGGAAAGACAATGATGTCGAAGCTCAAGAGCAAGCTGCTGCAGCTGGGCATGGTGCCGGTGGCCGTGGCCTCGCTGGCGGTGCCGGTGGGTCTGGTCCTGACCGCCACACCCGCCTCGGCCACCGCGGCCTGTGGTTCCAGCGGGCCGAACCGCGACAGCACCGTCTACCGGCAGACCGCTGGGGTCAGCGCGAACATGCGCAGCGGCTCCAACAGCGGTTGCGGCGTGCGGGGCTGGGCCGACAACCGTGACACGCTGGACTACTACTGCTACACCCGCAACGCCGACTTCTCCACCTGGACGTACCTTTACAACCGCACCGACGGCACCTACGGCTGGGTGAGCGACAGCCTGCTACCGGGCGGGGGCTCGAACTACCTCTGCTGAGGCCTGTTCCGTAGGTCGCAGCCAGAGTATGCAGTGACGATTGCAGGGGCGAGGGCCGGGCCACGGGGCCAGCCCTCGGCCCTGCAATCTACGAGCCCACACAGCGCCCGATTCGCGAACCAGCCCCAGTTAGAGCGATTCCGGCCGGGGCAGGATGCCGAATCCATGCAGTGGCTGCGGCTTCTCGTGCCGCGGCGTGAGCGCCTCGTCGACGATCGCCTGGGCGATGTGCCGGACCTTCTGGTTGGTGTCGTTACTGATGCGGACCAGTTCGGCGAAGGCCTCCTCTGCCGAGCAGCGCCGCTCCCCCATGATCAGGCCCTTGGCCTGATCGATCACCGATCGCGAGGTGAGCGCCTCGCGCAGCTTTTCTGCGTCGTGCCACAGCCGGTGGACCTCCTCGTGCGTCCGGACCAGGCCGAGAGCACGCACAGCCAGCCGTTCCGCGTGCAGGCCGACCTCGCTCGAGCTGAAAGCTGCAGCGGAGCACGCGTACAGAGTCAGGACTCCGGCGGGTTCAGCTGAAGCATGGCCCACAGGGCTTTTTCGGGACCGGATGGGCAGGGCCAGGCAACTGCGCACCGGCATGTCGGCGGAGAAGAACCGATGATGCAGACGCGGCCAGCGCGGGTCGGCGCTCAGATCATCCACGGTGACGGCCGACAGCTGTTTCATGGCCTCCAGGCTGGGCCCCGAGGCCGTCATGAGCTGGGCACCGTCGGCCTTCTGGGCCAGGGGCGAGGAGGTGGCCGTCAGGTACGGCTCGTCGGGAGAACCCAGGACGATCGAGACCGCGTCCACCTGATGAAGAAGCTGGCACGCCAGTTCGCTCAGCCGGGTCAGCGCCGGCCGCAGCCCGTCGGCCCCGAACGCATCCAGCTCCGCGATCGCGATCTCAGCCTGGTGCTCGGGGCTCGAGACACCATCTTCTGAAAAATCTTTCAGGACGATCGGGCCTGCTGCGCCGTCGACCGAACTGACCTCCAGGCCTCCCGGACGTGGACCCGGTGGCGTCTCATGCCGGGCCGCTTCCGGTACCGACTGCTCCTGCACGAAACCTCCCATTCAGCGTTGATACGCCCCGCTGCATGAGGTGCCGAACAATATTAGTCAATGATCACCGGGGGCGGCCAACCGGCCCAGGATGTGATCCCCGGCATGGCCGGCACCCGCGGTCGAAAGGTCAGCGCGGTCTGAGCACCGAGGTGACCAGGTCCTGGGCGATGTCGCGCAGCTTGCGGTTGGTGTGGGTGGACTCGGTGCGCAGCACCTCGAACGCCTCCTCCGCGGTGCAGCCGCGCCCGGCCATGATGATGCCCTTGGCCTGCTCGATCACTGCCCGGGCAGCCATGGCCGCGCGCAGGTGCTCGGCCTCGGCGACGGCTCCGGTGTAGAGGCTGGCGTTGGTCAGCGCCACCGCTGCGTAGGCCCCGACCTGGTCGGCCAGCACCCGGGCCGGGGCATCCATCGGCTCACCGCTGCCGTAGAAGTTCAGGGCCCCCAGGTGGCCGGCCACCGCGGACCACAGGGGCACGCAGTACACGTGCCCGACCCCCGCCCGGACCGCCTGCCGGCAGAACTCCGGATAGGTCGTGTCAGTGCCGGTGTCCTCGATCGCCACAACCGTCCCACTGGCAGCAGCATGCAGGCACGGGCCCCGGAAGTCCTGGTACTGCCGCTCATCGAGCCCGGCCGCGAGCTGGCCGGAAAAGGCCATGGTGCGCGGCTTCTCGCCTTCGATCAAGGTCACCGACACCTCCCGCGTGCCGGGCACGTGCTCGGCGGCCAGGACCGCGATCCGGGTCAGGATCAGGTTCAGTGGCTGACTGCCGAGGACCAGGGTGGACAGCTCCCGCAGGAATCCCCCGGCCTGTTCACCGTGATGCTCGCGCGGGGCCTCGACGTCCGTTCCGTGTCCGGAGTGTGCGTCCACAAGGGGGCTCCTTGGTACGAAGGCGTGGCATCTGGTCAATCCGCAAAGTCCTTCCGGCCGACGTTACCGGACAGAACGCATGCCCGACTCCCGGCCGGACAGCAGGCCCTGCCGAGCGCCGGTTTCGTCTAGCTTGGGAGTCCCGACCCCCAGGGAGTTCATATGCCGCACGTCCACTCGGCCGACGGCACGTCGATCGGCTACGACCGGCTCAGCGACGAGGGACCTGCCCTGGTGCTCGTCGGGGGCGGCCTGGACGACAGCTCAGAGAACCAGCCGCTGGGCGAACACCTGGCCGACAGCTTCGCCGTGGTGAACTACCGGCGTCGCGGTCGCGGTGACAGCGACGACCGCCGGCCCTACGCCCTCGAGCGCGAAATCGACGACCTGGCTGCGGTGATCGACGCCACCGGAGGGCGAGCGCACCTGTTCGGGGCCTCGAGCGGAGGGGCCCTCGCGCTAGAGGCGGCCGCGGCCGGGCTTCCGGTCGAGCGGATCGCCGTCCACGACGTGCCGTACCAGGTGGACGAGGCGATGGTCTCGGCCTGGCAGGCGTACCGGCTCGACCTCGACGCCGCGCTCGAGGCCGGTGACCTCGATCAGGCGCTCAGGCTGTTCATGCGGCTGGCCGGTTCCTCCGAGCAGGACATCGCCGGCGCCCAGGCCGCCCCGGTGTGGGCCGCGCTACGCGCGCTGGCACCGACGCTCCGCCACGACGCGGCCTGCCTGGGCGACGGCCGGCCCCCGGCGAAGCGCCTTGCCCTGGTGCGGCAGCCCGTGCTCCTGACCACCGGTGTCACGGTCGACCCGCAGATGGCCGGGCTGCCGGTCGACTTCTTCGGTGCGGCAGCGGACGCCGCTGCGGGCGCTCTGCCTGACGCCCGGCGGCTGGCTCTTCCGGTCGAGGGCCACGTGGCCGATCCGGGCGTGCTCGGTCCGGTACTCAGAACGTTCTTCACCAACTGAAGCCGGCCGGCACCGGAACGGGCACCGATCTCGCTACGATCAGCGCATGCCCGCACCCCCGCGACCGCCGATGACGGCTGGTCTTCGATGGGGGCGTGGCGTGCTGGTGGCATCGCTGGCCTGGGGCGCAGCCAGCGCCGGTCACGTTCTGGCCGGCGGCGACCTGCCCTCCTGGCCGCTGGTCGCCGCGCTGATCGCGGTCACGGCGTGGCCGCTGTCGCTGACCCTGGGCCGTCGTGCCGGTGGGCTGCAGTTGGTCACCTTGATGACTGCGGGCCAGGCCATGATGCACACAGCGCTGGTCGTGACCTCTTGGTACACATCCGGCCCGGCTGACGTCCCCTCGCCCCAAGGCCACCAGCACACATCCGCGCCAGGCATGGCCAATATGGCCGACATGGCGGAGGCCGGCACCGGCCACGTGATGCCGCTGCTGCCCAGCCCCCTGATGCTGCTGGCCCACATCGCGGCCGCCCTGGTTGTCGGCGCGATCCTGTCCGACGGCGAACGGGCGCTGTTCGTCCTGCTGGGCCTGCTGGCCCACGTACGCCCGCCCGAACTGCACCTCGGACGGCGCATCCACCGGATCCTGGCCCTGCTGGCCACCGGCGTGCGCCCTGAGGTGGACGAGGCCCCCCGGTCCTGGGTGAACCTCTCTCAGCAACGCCTGCGTGAGCGCGTGCTCGTCGCGACGCTCGGCCGCCGCGGCCCGCCCGCCCGCACCGTCTAACCCTCTCCTGTACCGCTGGATCCCCCAGCGGCTTCCCTCGCGCGCCGACCCGGGCCGTCCTCTGTTCTTTCTCGCCCAGCCCGCCCCGACGCCGCGTCTCCTTGCTCACGCGACCCGACCGGTCGCGTCCTTACGCATGCTCTTTGGAGCCACCCGTGACTTCCGCAACCGCACAACACAACCCGCACCAGCCCCGTCCATCCGATCCGACGCGCACCCGCACGAAAGGCCAGCAGGGCTGGTTCCGGGCGTTCTGGCGCTGGCACTTCTACGCCAGCTTCCTGGTCATCCCCGTGCTGGCCGTCCTGGCCGTCACCGGTCTCATCTACCTGCTGCGCTTCCAGATCGAGCCGGCCCTGCACGCCGACGTCATGACTGTGCAACCACAGGCGGGCCAGGAACAGACCCCCTACGCCGCCCAGCTCACCGCGGTGCAGAAGGCCTACCCCGACCTGAGCATCGCCTCGGCGACCGAACCCACGTCCCCGGATCTGGCGTCCCGTTTCTCCGGGGTCATGCCCGACGGCTCCAGCCGCGACGTGTTCGTCAACCCCTGGACCGGGCAGGTACTCGGCGACCTGAACCCCGACACCACCCTCAGCGGCGGTGCAATCCGCCTGCACGGCGACCTGATGGCCGGCTCAGTGGGCGAATTCGTGATGGAGCTGGGTTCCTGCTGGGCCATCGTCATGGCCGTCACCGGCTACCTGATCTTCCTCAAGGGCCGCAAGGCCCGGCTCCGGCGGCTCGCAGCCCGCGCCAAGGGATCGGCCTTGCGCAACCGGCACGGCTGGATCGGCGCTGTTACCGGTGTGGGCCTGCTCCTGCTGGTCGTGACCGGCCTTCCCTGGACCGGCATCTGGGGAACCCAGGTGCAGAACTGGACGGCTGAGCACGGCAGCGGCTTGTGGAGCAACGACCCGGGAGCACAGTCCAGCCCGACGTCCACCCTGGACGAATCCCTGCCGCACAGCCACAAAGTCGACGTGCCCTGGGGTCTGGGCAAGGACGAGGTTCCTACCTCGGATCCGACGAGCGTGGCCGACGGTCAGAGCGTCGCCAACATCGACACCGCTCTGCTGGTGGGAGCCCGCGAGGGGCTCCGGCATCCGATGACAGTGGCAATACCAGAGGACGATGGTGACGTCTTCTCGGTCATCGGTTACGCCTTTCACGACCCGGGTCACGAAAAAACCGTGCACGTCGACCAGTTCGGCGGACAGGTCGTGTCCACGTACGGGTACCAGGACTACCCGAAGCTGGCCCAGGCCGTCTCCCAGGGAATCGCCCTGCACGAGGGACGCCGCTTCGGCCTGCTGAACTTCTGGGTCAGCTTCGCCTTCTGCGTGGGCGTGCTGGTTCTGTGCGTCACCGGCCCGACCATGTGGTGGCGCCGCCGCCCTGCAGGTTCCGGCCTGGGCGCACCGCGCGGCAAGCTGCCCATCCGCAGCACCTGGTGGGTGGCGCTGCTGCTGGCTGCTCTGGGTGTCTTCCTGCCCGTGTTCGGCGCCTCGCTGGTCCTGGTGCTACTGGTGGATCAGCTTCTGCTGCGGCGGATTCCTCGGCTGCGCAGCACTTTCGCCGTCACCAACTGAGAGGGCACATCGATGGCCCAGATGAGCGCCGGCTCCTTCTCCCGTTAGGAAGCTGCGAACCCGGCAGTGAAGTTGAACCATTATTCCAACTGGAACGGTGGTTCAACTTCATGTCATGATGGGTCCACCACCCGCCCCGCCCTTGGAGAAACCCATGGATCCGCTCGTCGAGCCGTTCCCCATCAGCGTTGCCGAGGCAGACCTGCAGGCGCTGCACCAGCGGCTGCTGACCACCCGCTGGCCGGACCAGGAGACCGTGCCCGACGGCAGCCAGGGTCCCCAGCTGAGCCGCATCCGTGACCTCTGCCAGCACTGGGCCACCGGCTACGACTGGCGGCGCGCCGAGCAGGACATCAATGCGGCAGGCTCGTTCAAGACCCAGATCGACGGCCTGGACGTGCACTTCCTGCACGTCCTGTCCCCCGAACCCGATGCCGTGCCGCTGCTGCTGTGCCACGGCTGGCCCGGCTCGATCCTCGAGTTCCGGCACCTCCTGGGCCCTCTCAGCGATCCGGCCGCGCACGGCGGCGACTCCCGCCAGGCCTTCCACCTGGTCATCCCCTCCATGCCCGGCTTCGGCTTCTCCGAACGGCCCCGCACCACCGGATGGGACGTGGCCCGCATCGCCGACGCCTGGATCACCCTGATGCTGCGCCTGGGGTACCCGTCCTGGTTCGCCCAGGGCGGCGACTGGGGCGCCGCGGTGATCGAGCAGATCAGCCGTCAGGCCCCCGAACGCGTGCGAGGGCTGCACTTCAACCTGCCCATGGTGTTTCCCACCCCCGAGGAGATCGCCGAGGCCACGGCCGAGGAGCAGCGCATGGTGGCCATGGGCGAGCGGTACCGCAGCGAACTGGACGGCTACAGCAAGGAACAGGCCACCCGGCCGCAGACCATCGGCTACTCGCTGGCCGACTCCCCGGTGGGGCTGGCCGCCTGGATCTACACACTGTTCCAGGACGTGTCCGACAGCCGGGGCAACCCGGAGGACGTCATCTCCCGCGACGAGATCCTCGACGACGTGATGATGTACTGGCTGACCAACACCGGCCCGTCCTCGGCGCGCCTGTACTGGGAGGCCCAGCGCGGTGCCACGGCGAGTTTCGCTGCCCCCGAGCCCAACCCGGTACCGGCCGGCTTCAGTATCTTTCCCGGGGAGGCGGTTCAGGCTTCGCGGCGCTGGATCGAACGGCGCTACGAGAATGTCGTGCACTACGCCCAGTTGCCGCACGGCGGGCACTTCGCAGCCTTGGAGAGGCCGCACGACCTGATCCAGGAGATCCGTGCCACGTTCGCCCCGCTGCGAGCGCAGACCCAGGTGGCGGCATCCCTACCCTGAACCCCATGACCGATGCGCCGCCTCTGCGCGGAGACGCTGAACGCAACCGGCGTCATCTGCTCCACACCGCCTACGACCTGATGGCCACCGGCGGGCTGGACGTCTCGTACAAGGAGATCTCCCGGGCCGCCGGGATGGGCATGGGCACGATCTACCGCCGTTTTCCCGAGCGGGACGACCTCATCGATGCCCTGTTCGCCGAGCACATCGACGCGGTGACGGCTCTGGCGCAGGAATGTGCGGCCGACCCCGACGCCTGGAAGGGGCTCAGCGACTTCCTGGAGCGGCAACTGCAGATGGAGGCCGGGCATCGCGGCCTGGCCGAACTGCTGCGCGGACGCCGGCAGCCGTACGACCTGGTGCGCCGCGGCCGCGAGCAGATGACCCACCTGGTGTCCGGGATGATCGCCCGGGCCGTCGCCGCCGGGCAGCTTCGCCCCGAGGTGACGGCCGCCGACTTCGCCGCCGTCTACCTGATGGTCGGCAGCCTCCTGGACACCACGCACGACACGGCGCCGGACCTGTGGCGCCGGGCCCTGACCATCGCCCTGGCCGGCCTGCGCCACGCCGACCTGTCCTCTCCCGGCCCGGAAGAGGACATCATCGACCTGCTCTACAAGACTGACAAGCCTGACAGGACACCCTGATGCTGCCCGACGACCTGCGCACCGTTCTCGACTCCCGAGCGATCTGCTTCCTGACCACCCTGATGCCTGACGGTTCTCCCCAGGTCACCCAGACCTGGGTCGGCACCGACGGCGAGCACATCGTCATCAACACTGTTGCCACACACCAGAAGACTCGTAACATCCAGGCCGATGCCCGGGTGGCCGTCGGGCTCGCCCACCCGGACCAGCCGCTGCGTTCCTGGGCGGTGCGGGGCCAGGTGATCTCGGTCGAGCCCGACGCCACGGGCGAACACATCAACGCCCTGTCGAACAAGTACCTGGGCCGCGACTATCCGGGATTCGGGGGCGGGGCCCAGCAGCGTGTCGTCCTGACCATCACGGTGGACCACCTGCACCGCCCCAGCCGCTGACGTGCGCCGTGATGCCTGGGCGCGGCCGTCCTGACTCGAAGCGGCAAGGTTCCGAGTCAGGACGTCTTTCATCTCATCGCGTCTGGAGACGTTCGCCGTCGAACCGGACCTCGGCCATCGACCAGATGCCCGGATAGGCCGGGTCGGTGGGCACTCCGGGGTGGTCCACCTGCAGTCGCACGTACCGGAAACCTTTCTGACGCAACTGCGGATCCACGTCCAGATACTCGACCGATGCGTCGTTCCCGGTGTTCTCCGACGTGGTGAGCCGGGTCCAGGTGAGCCCGTCGTCGGATCCGTAGGCGTTCGTCCCCTGACTGCGGTTGGGGAACGTGTTGCGGGCCTGCAGGCCGACCCGGTCCAGGCGCAGGCGGTACCCGGCTCCGGCGTCGAACGTCACGGCGGGGATGCGCAGGTCGCCCCAGTGGGAATGGTTGCTGCCGTCCACCAGTGATTTGAGGACGTGCGGGGCCAGTTGCGCAGAGGTGGTCACCTTGGTGAAGTCGACAGTTCCGTCACTCAGGCGGGGGTTCAGCGGTTCGAGAGCCAGCACCGACCGGCGTAGCGCTTCCAAGGCGACCGAGAATTCGCCGGCACTACCGTTGACGGCTCCCTGGGCGCCGGCCAGGGCTGCATCGAAGGCCTGCTGTGATCCGGCGGTCCACACGGTGTCCGAGTCAGCACCGGCGGCGATCTGGGTCACGGCGGCGGCCCGGTCCTTGGCCACGGTCACGGTGACCGGAAGGGCGGTGACCGTGGTGCCGTCGTCGGCGACCACCCGGAAGGTGTGTTTGCCCGCGGCCTTGACCGGGGGCGTCCAGGTGAGCTTGCCGTCGGCGGAGACCTCGACCCCGGCCGGGGAGCCTTCGAGCGTGGCGCTGACGGAACCGTCGTCCTCCAAACCGGTTTCGAATGTCAGCTGTTCACCGGCGACGTAGGTCAGAGACAGCGAACGCCCCGTCTGGAAGGTGGGCGGCGTGATGACGCCGTTGGCGGAGGGGACGAGGGTGCGCACGTCGAGCGTGCCGGTGCCGGTCGCGTCGAGGAAGAGGATGTTCTCTCCTACTGCGGACTGCGCCAGTTCGTTGGTCCCGATGTCCCACCACACGTACCGCCACGCTCCCTTGGTGTCGGGAACCGGCACGCTGGCATAGGGTTTCCCGTCCATGGTGGCCGCAGCCCGAAGGTTCACCGGCCCGTCCGAACGTACGAGCAGGCCGACGAGAGAGGAGGCTTTGGTGTTGTACCAGAAGATGTTACGGATGGCCGCCCCTGCCCGTCCGGATCGGGCGTTCAGCTCAAGGTAGCTGCCACCGGAGTCCTTTCGGGTTCTGGCCCCCTTGCCCAGGAGGTGGGCCCGGTCGGCCGCGGTCACCCGGTTGGACTCCCCCGGCCCGGGCACGGTGAGGTCCTGCTTGGCCAGCTGGGGCGGGAAGGCCAGCCAGTACTCCTGTCCCTGGTAGTAGCTGCCGTTGTTGAAGTTCTCCTGCACGGTTCCGCGCCAGTGCAGTGGTCCGTCGCGCTGCTCCCAGGCCTGGGCCACAGCAGGGGCCTGGGCTGCCACGTCGACCTTGGCCACGTAGCGGTACTGCAGATAGATCTCCTGCATGGCGTCGAAGAGCCGGCCCCGGTAGGCGGGCGAGAGGGAGCCTGCCCCACCGGTGGTGTCGATCCAGGGCACGTCCTGGCCGCTCATGAAACGGTAGAAGACTTCGCTGCCTTCGAGGATGCGCCGGTCGATGAAGGCGTAGGGGGTGACCGCGTTCTTGGCCCGGCTGACCGTTCCGCGCTGGGGGTCGACCCGGGTGCCCTGGGTGTGCAGGATCCGCGCCAGCTGGGCGAAGTTGATCACGTCACCCCAGGCGTGGGCCTGGTCGCGGCCCATCTCTTGGTGCTGGACGAACGCCTTGCCGTAGGGGTTGAGCGGATCCTTGGCCGGGATCTTGCGGAAGAGCGCCTTCAGTGACCCGTTGGAGTCACCCACGCCGTCGAAGCCGGAGTTGACCGTGAACCACTCCACGCGCTGCTGGTACAGGTCGGCGTCGTCCATGAACAGGGCGGCCGCCAGGGCCCCGATCACCCCGTAGTTGTGCTGGTTGAGGTAGTGGTCGGGTGAGGTCAGGAAGGTGTTCAGGTTCGGCGTGAGGAAGTTGCCGGTGAAGCGCTGGTTGTCCTCGGCCGTCCAGGCCAGGGGATAGCCCTCGTAGTCAGCGTTTTCCGGGTCGGTGGCCCGCAGGAACTCGGCCGCGACCGCGAACTGGTACATGGGAACCGGGGTGTGAATGTGCGAGTCGGGGAACTTCGCGTACTTCGCCGGGTCCAGGCTGCTCCAGGTGCGCAGGGTGTACAGGGCGTTCCGGCGGTACACCTCATGCCCGGTGAAGAGGTACATGAAGGTCTGGGTCATGGCGCCGATGGAGTCGCGGTTGGAACGCTGTCGCATGGACACCGCGTTGTAGGCGTCCGACTTGGGCTGACGATCGGTGGGCCCGGCGTTGTCGGCGACGTAGTTCGTTGCTGCGTAGCGAGACTGGGACATGGCCCGGTAGTAGCCGGCCCACGGCTCGACCCCGGCTGCTGCCTGGGTGCGGGCGTTGTTCACGTCGGCGGCGCTCAGGCCGATGCCCGGGTGCAGGAAACCGGCCTGGCTGGTGGTGCTCCGGATGGCCGGCAGCGTCGGCTCGGCGGCGGATGCGGGAAGCGCGGGCGTGACCAGGCCGGCGAGCAGGCCCAGGGCGACGAACGCGGACAGGAGCAGCCGGCGTGCGGGGCGCGGGAGCGTGGGGAATGTGGAGTGACGTCGTGGCATCAAGAACCTCTTCGTCCGTGATTTGCGGGGAACGTGATCCGACGCGGTCACCGTAGCAGTAATCGTTTACTATTCGGATCGGGCGGCCGGGCTGCGAGCCGAGCGGTCGGCCCGCCGGACAGAACGAGGAGCAGTCAGTGACGAGTGCTACTGAAACCCGTTGGGCCATAGGTGCATCGACCCTCGGGGCACCGCAGGAACCCCTGGACGACGTGCTCGGCCTGCTGGCCGGGCTGAAGGTGTCCTGGCTGGAACTGCGGTGCCCGCCCGAGGGCCCCTACACGCCGGCGATGCCCCGTACCGATCGCGACCGACTGCGTCAGGACCTGCGCGATCGGGGCATCAGCCTGCTGTCCCTGGCGACCGGGGTGCGCCTGGGCGAGGCACACAGCACCGGGCCGGTGATGGACGAACTGATCGGCCATCTGGAACTGGCCGGCGACCTGGGCGCGCACCACGTGCGGATCTTTCCCGGCCTGCCCGCGGCCCCGGCCCCCTTCGACCGCGTGCCGGCGCCGGCGGGCGATCGCCGTCGCGACGAGGCGACGGCGGCCGAGTGCCTGGCCCGGGCCGCCCGCGTGGCCGGCGACCTCGGTGTGCGGGTCGTCCTGGAGACCCACGACTCCCATCCCCGCGGCACTGACCTGCGCCGCATCATCGACCTGGTCGATCCGGCCCTGTTCGCCCAGGGCGGCGGGGTGATCTGGGACCTGCTGCACCCATGGCGCGTCGGCGAGACCCCGCCCGAGACCTGGCAGGCTCTGGGGCCCGTGCTGCGCGCGGGGCACGGATACGTGCAGATCAAGGACGTGGCCTCGCCGCGTGACCTGACACCCGTCCTCCAGGGCACCGGCGCCGTGCCGCTCACCGAGGCCGCCCACCTGCTGGGCGCCGGCGGCTACCGCGGCCCGCTGTCCCTGGAGTGGGAACGCACCTGGTACCCGCACGTCGCGCCGCTGTCGCAGGCCCTGGCCGCTGCCGTTGCTGCTGTCCGCGAACTCCCCTTCCCCGAAGAGGTGCGATGAACCACAACGTCCACAACCCCGTCCTCAGGGGTTTCGAGCCCGACCCCAGCATCGTCCGCTGGGACAACCAGTTCCTGCTGGCCACCAGTACCTTCGAATGGTTCCCGGGCGTGCGTCTGCACTCCAGCCCCGACCTGGTGCACTGGCAGGTGGCCGGGCACGTCCTGACCCGGCCCGAGCAGCTCGACCTGCGGGGTGTGCCGGACTCCGGCGGCATCTGGGCTCCGTCGATCAGCGTCGCCCACGGCCGTCTGTGGGTGGTGTACACGGTGGTGCGCACCAGCGGCGCAGCCGCCAAGGACCTCGACAACTACCTGGTCACCGCCGAGTCACCGGAAGGTCCGTGGTCGGAGCCGATTTCCCTGGGCTCGCGCGGTTTCGACGCCTCGATCTTCCACGACGAGGACGGACGGCACTGGCTGGCCTGCGTGCAGTGGGATCCCCGGCCCGGGCGGGCCCGCTTCGGCGGGATCAGCGTGCAGGAGTACGACTGTGAGCAGCAGCAGCTGATCGGTCCGGCGCGGGTGGTGCTGCGTTCGTCGGAGTTGATCGAGGGCCCGAACCTCTACCGGCGCGGCGGATGGGTCTACCTGATGCTGGCCCAGGGCGGTACCGGCTGGAACCACGGCATCACGATGGCCCGGTCCCGTCACGTCCTGGGCCCCTACGAGTGGGACCCGTGGCCGAGCCTGCTGACCAGCCGCGACGATCCGGGGGCGAGCCTGCAGAAGGCCGGGCACGGCGAACTGATCGGCACGGACGACGGCGCCTGGTACCTCGTGCATCTCGCCTCCCGTCCGGTGACCGACGAGCAGGGACGGCTGTGCGTCACCGGCCGTGAGACCTGCCTGCAGCGTGTCACCTGGACCGAGGACGGGTGGCTGCGCCTGGCCGATGACCGGGGCGAGCCGACCGGCTCGGTCCTGCCCCGCGAGTACGTGACCTCGACGCTGGCCCAGCCCTCCCAGCCATCCCAGCCCTCGGGTCCGTCGGTCGCGGCCGGGCTGGTGGAGGAGTTCGACCAGCCGGAGCTCGACACCACCGTGTGGTCCACGCTGCGCCGGCCGGCCGGTGCGGACTGGCTCGACCTGCGCTCGAGCCGGCTGCACCTGGTGGGCGGGCAGTTCCCCGCCTCCCGGTTCGACCAGTCGGTGGTGGCCACCCGCCTGCAGGAGTCCCGGGCCGTGGTCACCACGGTCGTCGAGGCCGAGCCCACGGACGTCGGCCAGCGGGCCGGGCTGGCGATCTGGTACGACGCGCTGGGCTACCACTACATCCATCTGAGCCTGGACGACGAGGGACGGCGCGTGGTGACGGCCGAGAGCAGCTCGCCCAGCGGGCTGGTGACAGCCGGGATCCAGCACCCCGCGCCCTCCGGCCCGGTGCATCTGCGCTCCGAGCTGAACCGGCGGTGGGTGAGCCTGCAGTTCAGTGACGACGCACTGACCTGGGCCGAGGTGGCCCGGCTGCCCTCGCGCCCGGTCTCCGACGACTGCGCCGGGCTGCTGCGCTTCACCGGGGCGATGGCCGCGCTGCGCGCGGACGACCACAACGGCACCACCTTCAGCGCCGCCTTCGACCGGGTGGACGTGAGTTACCCGGTGCCCGGCTGACCCTCAGGCCCGGCCGGGCACCGGGCCGACCGAGTCGCGCACGATCAGTTCGGTCTTCAGGTGCACCGGCCGGGCCGGCGACTCCTCGTACAGGGCCATCCGCACCGCCCGGGCCCCCATCTCCTCGTACGGCACCCGGACCGTGGTCAGCGCCGGGTTCATGTCCCGCGCCCCGGGCACGTCGTCGAACCCGGTCACCGACACGTCCTGCGGGCAGCGCAGGCCACGGCTGCGCAGCCCCTCCAGGACACCGGCGGCCATCACGTCGGCCCCGCACAGCACCGCCGTGGGGCGATCGGACGCGGGCGTGGCGTCGAGCACGTCCAGGACGGCGCGACGGGCCTGGTCACGGTTGTACGGGACGTGCCTGACCACGATCCCGTCCGGCCCGACCCCCGCCTTGGCCAGGGCCGACCGGTAGCCGATCAGCCGTTCCTCGGCCGTGGAGAAGCCCTCGGCGCCGGGCAGCAGCAGGAAGCGCCGGTGCCCGGCCTGGGCGGTGTAGCGGGCCACGGCCGCAGCCCCGGCCTCGTTGTCGTACTGGATGCTGATCGCGTCGGTGTCGTCGGCCAGGGCCGGGCGCCCGCACAGCACCAGCCGCCCGCCCGAGGCCCGCAGAGAACTGGAGTAGCGGGCCATCTGCTGGTGGAACTCCTCGGTGCCCCACACCCCGCCGGGCAGGATCACGGCGGCGGCCTTCTGCTCGCGCATCATCTCGACCAGGGCCAGTTCCCGTTCCGGGTCACCGTCGGTGGTGCCCACCAGGCACAACCGCCCGGCGTCGCGGCCCTCCCGCTCGGCGCCCTGGGCGATCGCCGCGAACGACGGGCCGGTGATGTCGCCCAGCAGCACGGCGATCGGGCCGGGGGCGGCGCCGGACAGGGCTCGCGCGTGGGGGTTGGCGGTGTAGTCGAGCCGCTCGACCGCCTCCAGCACCCGGGTCCGGGTGGCGGCGGCGACCGGGTAGTTCTCGGCCAGCACCCGGGACACGGTCGCGGTCGAGACGCCCGCCTCCCGGGCCACGTCGCGGATGGTCACGCTCTCGGTGGCCCGGCGTCGTCGCCTGGTGGTGCCCTCCACGCCCGATCTCCTGCTCTGTCGCTGTGCCTGTCTGCGCGGCCTGGGCTGCCTGGGCCGTCCGCTCTGCCTGCTGTGTCGCCTCGGTCGTCCTGGTCGCCGGTCCGGGCCGACGGCCCGTTCGCCGTCCTGTCCGTCCGGGCTCTCCAGCCCTCTGGACCACTCCCATGGTAAAGCCTTACTGTACGGGGCAGTAAACGCTTACTGTCTCGATGAGGAGATCAACGGTGCAGACATCCACAGCGCGGTGGGCCGCAGCCACCGCCACAGCCCTGCTCCTGCTGACCGGTTGCGGCGGCGAGTCGCCCGGGTCCGGATCCCCCTCGACGGCCAAGGACGTGCCGCAGTCCTGGTCCGGGGGCACCACGACCGTGCAGTTGTGGCACGACAACGCCGCCGTCGAACCCGCGGTGAACCAGTTCAACCAGAAGTTCGCCGACCAGGGAATCCAGATCGAGTTCGTCGAGAAGACGGACCTGAACACCAACATCCGCAACGCTTTCCAGGCCGGATCCGGGCCCGACCTGTTCGTCACCCAGACCGCCGACCTGGCCTCGTTCGTCTCCGAGGGCATCGCCGCGGACCTGAGCGGCTACTACGACAGCATCGCGGGCGACTACAGCGACACCGCCAACGCGGCCGTGACCACCGGCGACCGGCAGTGGGCGGTGCCGCTGTCCAGCATCCCCACCTTTATGCTCTACAACTCCGAGGTCTTCGAGCGCAACGGCCTGGACTACCCCACCACCTTCGAGGAATTCCTCGACGCCGGAACGAAACTCAAGAAGCAGGGCGTCTCCATCTACAACCTGGCCGGCGAGGACCCCACCACCCTGATCTACATGGCCTGGCAGGCCGGGGCCCAGTGGTACAGCCTCAAGGACGGCACCTGGCACGTGAACGTGGACGGCCCACAGACCCGCAAAGCCGCCGAGATCCTCCAGAGCGGCCTCGAAGAGGGCATTTTCAGCAAGATCTCCTACGCCGAGTACGCCGCCATGATGCAGAGCTACGACAAGGGCGACATCGCCTCCCGGCAGCTGTCGACCTGGCAGGTCAAGGGCATGCAGAGCAACCTCAAACAGTCCCTGGGCGCCTGGGAACCGGCCCCCAACCTGAAGTGGCAGGGCGGCCCCGACAGCAACGCCTCCTTCACCCGCGCCCTGGCCGTCAACGCCAAGACCAAGAACACCGACGCGGCCGTCTTCGCCGCCCACTGGCTGTCCACCGGCCCGGAGTCGCTCAAGGCCCTGGCCGACCCGGACACCGGCCTGGCCTATTACCCCGCAGTGAAGGACGGCACCGCCTACACCTCACTCACCGAGCCGACCAAGCTGCTGGGCGAGCACGCCGGCCGGTGGAGCACAGTGGTCGACACCGCCGCCGAACAGCAGCTGGGCGACTGGACCTACGGGCCGAACTGGGCCGGCGCCTTCTCCCAGCTGCAGGACCTGTGGGGCAAGGCGGTGGCCGGGCAGATCAAGGCCACCGAGATCGCCCCGTCCCTGCAGGCCTGGATCGTGGAAGACCTGAAGCAGCAGGGCGTCTCGGTGGCGGAGGGCTGAGCGCATGACTTTCGGCACCCAGTCGACCCGGGCGCCGGCCGGATCGCGGCCGGGGGATGCGGTACCGCCGCCTCCCCCGGCCCGACGGCCCACCCGCTCCCGCCCGGGCGGCAACCGCATCACCGGGCTCAAGGGAATGGCCTTCACCGCGCCGTTCTTCGCCGGGTTCACCCTCGTCTTCCTCGCCCCGTTCGTCTACGCCCTGTACCAGAGCCTGTTCGCCGAGCAGCTGGCCACCGACGGTCTCGGCGGCTCCCGAACGGTTTTCGTCGGTCTGGACAACTTCACCCGGGCCCTGTCGGACGGCGACTACTGGTTCAGCATCCTGCGCGTGTTCGTCTTCGCCCTGGTGCAGATCCCGCTCATGCTCGGGCTCAGCCTCCTGGCCGCCCTGCTCCTGGACCTGGCCGGCGCCCGCAGCGCCCGGCTCTTCCGGCTGGGCCTGCTCATCCCCTACATGATCCCCGCGATCGTGGCCACGCTGGTCTGGCTCTACCTGTACTCACCCCGCCTGGGGCCGATCACGCAGGCCGGTGAGTGGTTCGGCGCCGACGTGAACATGTTCTCCGGCAGCCTGTTGTGGATCAGCATCGGCAACCTGCTCACCTGGGTCGGGATCGGCTACAACATGCTGATCATCTACGGCTCGCTGCGCTCGGTGCCGCGGGAACTGTTCGAGGCCGCCCGCCTGGACGGCGCCGGCGAGCTGCGCATCGCCTGGTCCATCAAGATCCCCTACGTACGCAGCGCCCTGGTCCTGACCGGGATGCTGGCGATCATCCACATGCTGCAGATCTTCGCCGAGCCCCTGGTCTTCCGGGTCACCTCGCCCGAGACCGTCACCGCCGACTTCACCCCGATCATGATGATCTACAACCTGGCCTTCACCCAGGGCAACTACCACTACGCCGCAGCCCTTTCGGTGCTGCTGGCCCTGGTCGTCGGAACGGTCTCCGCGCTCTTCTACCGCTTCTCGGCCCGGGAGTCCCTGTGATCAACGAAGTCTCGCCGGCCACCCGGCGCCTGGTCGGCATCGGCCTGACCCTGTACCTGCTGTACTCGATCGCCCCGGTCTGGTGGCTGCTGGTCAACGCCACCAAGAACTCCAACGACCTGCTGCTGACCAACGGCCTGTGGTTCGGGGACTTCGAACTGTGGGGCAACCTACGCCAGATCCTCGACTACGACGGCGGCATCTTCCTGCGCTGGGCCGGGAACTCGCTGCTGTACGCCGGGCTCGGCTCGGCCGTGGGCACCCTGCTCGCCCTGGCCGCCGGGTACGGCCTGGCCCGGTTCTCCTACCGGGGCCGCTCCCTGTCGATGGCCCTGGTGGTCGGCTCGTTCCTCATCCCCTACTCGATGCTCACCCTGCCCCTGTACCTCCTGTTCTCCAAGATCGGCCTGGTCGGCTCGATGTGGGCCGTCCTGATCCCCACCTTCATCAACCCCTTCAGCGTCTACCTGTCGAAGGTCTACATCGAGGCCGCCGTACCCACCGAGCTGATCGAGGCGGCCCGGATCGACGGCGCCGGCGAAGTGCGCATCTTCTTCAGCATCGTGCTGCGCATGCTCACCACCGCCGGGGCCACCGTCTTCCTGCTGGCCTTCGTCGCCTCCTGGAACGGCTTCTTCCTGCCCGTGACCATGCTCCAGGACTCCGACACCTGGACCCTCTCACTGGGCCTGTACAACTGGCTGCGCCAGAGCCAGGTCAGCAACGCCGGCACGGTCGACTTCACCAGCATCGTCATCACCGGTTCGCTGCTGTCGGTGATTCCGCTGGCGGCCGTGATGATTTCCCTGCAGCGGTTCTGGCGCACCGGCGTAACCCTTGGAGCCCTCAAATGAACCATCTCCCGTCGCACCGGCGCCCCGTGGCCGCGCTGGCCATGCGACCGGCCCGGCTGGCCGGCAACCTCTTCGACGGCGTCTGGGACGACCTGACCGACCTGGCCGAGCTGAAACTGCCCGTGCTGGAGGACTTCGACACACCCGAGGCGTCCGCCGGCCTGGCTGAGGTGGAGGTGCTGATCACCGGCTGGGGTTGCCCCCCACTGAGCCAGGACGTGCTGGACAGAACGCCCCGCCTGCGGGCCGTACTGCACACCGGTGGGGCAACCGAGGGCATCATCAGCCACGAGTCCGCCCTGAGCAACGGGCTTCTGGTCACCAGCGCGGCCGAGGCCAACGCCGTTCCCGTCGCCGAGTACGCGTTCGCCGAGATCATCCTGGCGAACAAGCGGGTGCGGGCCGCCGAGCGGATCTATCGCACCCGGCGCGACCTCATCGACCGCGAGGTGGACCTGCTCGACACCGGCAACTACCGGCGCACCGTCGGCCTAATCGGTGCCTCGCGCACCGGCCGGCGGGTCGCCGAACTGCTGCGCGGCACCGAACTGAGGGTGCTCGTGCACGACCCCTACCTGAGCGCCGAGGAAGCCGCCGCCCTCGGGATGCGTTCGTGCGGGCTGCTCGAGCTGATGCGCCACAGCGACGTCGTGTCCCTGCACGTGCCGGTCACCGGCGAGACCATCGGCATGATCGACCGGCACTGCCTGGCCGCCCTGCGCACAGGAGCCACCCTGATCAACACGGCCCGGGGCGCCGTCGTCGACCAGGACGCCCTGCTGGAGGAACTGCGCAGCGGGCGGATCAGCGCCGTCCTCGACGTCACCGAACCGGAACCGCTGCCCGCCGACCACCCGCTGTGGAACCTGCCCAACGTGACCCTCACCCCGCACGTCGCCGGATCCACCGGCAGCGAACTGACCCGCCTGGGCCGCAGCGTCCTGGAAGAACTGGCCCGCTACAACCTGACTCGTCCCGCGCCCCGGACCCACGGGATCGCGGCCGTCCTCGGAGGCAACGATGTCTGAGCCGTTCCTCGGTCTCTGGTTCGGCAACTTCTTCGAGCCGTTCCTGAGCGATCAGCAGGCTCTGCGCCGCGGCGTCGCCGAGATCGCCGATCTGGGTTTCACCAGTGTCAATCTGGACTCCAAGCCCTGGGAGGACTTCTTCGCCCGCTACCGCGGGGAACCCGCCAGCCCGTATGTGGCCGGACAGGAACTGATCATGGACGAGGCCGAGCGCCACGGCCTCGACCACACGCACCTGGCCCTGTACCTGTGCGGCGACAACCTCTACCCCGCCATCCGCGACACTCCGCCCGTGCGCGGCCGCGAGGCGGTGCTGCCCGACGGCTCACTCATGGGCACCTACGACTACCTGGCTCCACAGGCCCAGCAGACGATGGTGGAACACGTAGAGGGGCTGCTTCAGCTGTACGGGAAGCGGATGCATCGCCGCGACGACGGCCGGGTGGTCATGCAGACCATGTTCGAGCCGCTGCCCCGGCCCAGCTTCGACGAACGCGGCACCCGGCACCACCTGTCCTGGCTGGCCCGCCGCTACGACAACGACCCGGCCGCCCTCGGGCTCGCCTACGGTCTGCAGGCCGACTCCTTCGACAATCTCCGACCGCACGAACGCTGGCTGCGCCCGGAAGAACTCAGCTGGGTAGGGCGCGCCCTGCCCACCCTGCAGGACCGGCAGGAGAACACCCCCGGCTGGCGCCTGTGGGTGGACAACCAGCTGTACCTGGCCGACGTGCTCCAGGAGTACCTGGCCACCATGCGCCAGCACTGGAACCAACTGAAAACACCACTTTTCGTCGAACCTGTCCTGCACCAGTGGGGATACTTCTTCAACCCACCCGGGCACCCGGAATGGCAGACCGGCGGCCGAGCCCTCGACGTCTTCCGCTGCGCCCAGCAGTTGGACTCGGTGCTCTTCCTGGCCGCACCGCTGGACGCGGAGAACCGGCCCAACGCAGCCGCTCTGGCCGTAGAGGCCTCGATCGCCCGCGGCGCCAACGGCCACCGTCCCTTCACCGGTGGGCTCTACCTCGGACGTCATGTGAACGCCGATGTCTACGAGGTGGTCTCCCCGGCCGAGGCCGTGGCCACGCACGTGGCCAACGGCGCCGACGCCCTGCACGTCTACGGTTACAGCGGCCTGGACGACGGCGGCGTGCTCTACCGCACCGACACGGTGTTCAAGGACTCGCTGCGCACCGCCAACCACTGGGCCCGCCAGGTCATCCCCCGCCTGCAGGGCTTCCGGGCCCAGGAGACGGCCGTCCTCTTCCCCGCCGCCACCAGCCTGCTCGAACCGGTGAGCCTGGACCCGGACGGGCGGACCCGCACCGACCTGCTCGGCTGGCACCGGCAACTGGTCGACCTGGGCTGGCACGCCGACGTCGTCCACCCCGACCAGATCGCCGAAGGGGCGCTGACGCCCTACCGGGTGCTCGCCGTCCCCGCCGATCCCCTGGAGCCGCTTCTGCCCCACCCCGGATTCGACGAGGCCCTCGCCGCCTGGGTCGAGGCCGGAGGCACGCTGCTGCACGGCCCCGACTGCCCGGTGGCCCAGCGGGTCTTCGGCGTGCAGGAGGAGGCGGTGGAGTTCGACGCGATCGCCTGGGACGAGGACGTCATCCCGCACGGCTGGTCCACCGTGGCCTTCACACACCAGAACGAACCGCTGGCCACCTACATCGGATCCGGGCGCACCGCCCTGGCCCGCAGCCGCGTCGGCCACGGGCAGGTGATCTCGTTCGGCTTCGAGTACGGATACGCCTACAGCACCAGCACCATGCCGATCGTTCCGCCGAGATACGGCCGGCGCGAGATGCACCCACTGGTCCTGCTGGACGTCACACCCGTCCAGTCGCTGATCGGTACCGGCCCCTCACCTGTGCCACCGACGCGCGGGGTGGAGGTGGCGCGCTTCGGCAACGCCGTCGTCGTGGTCAACCACCGTTCCGCCCCGGTCGACCTCGGCGCCGTCGTCTTCACCGAGCAGATCGCGCAGGTCCCGGCCGAGCCCGGACGCCTGGCCGCGCGATCGGCGACCTGCCTCTTCCAGCCATGACCGTGCCGCCCGGCCACCCCGCCGCCATGCCGGCGGGGCCAGGCCGGGCCCCCACCCTGCACGATGTGGCCGCCCGGGCCGGCGTCTCCCCCGCCACCGCCTCTCGCGCCCTGCACCCAGGAACCCGCCGGGCCCCGAGCCCCCTGCTTCGCGAACGCGTCTTCGCCGCCGCCCGGGAACTGGGCTACATCCCCAACCTTCACGCTCAGACCCTGGCCCGCGGGCGCAGCGACTGCGTTGCGCTGCTCGTCGCGGATCTCGCTGCCCCCTTCACTTCTGCAGTCGCCGCGGGAGTTCTGGACGCCGCGAGCGACTATGGCCTGCTCGTCACCATGGTCGGCACCGCAACCGATTCCCACGCCCCGGCAGACGTGATGCCGAAGCTGCGCCGTCAGCGCGTCCTAGCCATCGTGGCCGTGGGCAGAACGAGCGAACGGTACGGCCAGGAGCTCGCAGCTTTCGAGGAGACCGGCGGCCGGGCCGTCGCCGTGCACGGCGAACCGCTCCCCATCGACACGGTTCTGCTCGAAGACGCCCCGTCCCGCCCACACGGGCTTCACCGCGAAAGCGGCTGTCAGGCTCTGAGCCTGGCCCTCATGCCCCGCGCCGAGGCACCTCGCCGGATCCGCCTTGACATATCTGTTTCGGGACCTGACCACAGATAATAGGTGCCGCAAGCAGATTGGTGCCCACAGACGTCCAAAAACGGGCCTCGCGAACCGGAAACGCCGCGAGGCCCGCTTTCGAACCGACGTCAGGACGGGCTGGCAGTGGGGCGAGCCCGCCACCTCGGGCGCCGACGACGCGGTTTGCCGGGCGTGGCCGTCGGAATCGGCGCAGCGGCTCCCGGGATGTCCGTGCTCTTGTCCCGGGTGAACATCAGCGTGCCGAACCCGAGCTGGTCGAAACCTCCACTGGCCGGGCCGTAGTCGCCACCGCCACCCTCGGCCCTGACCTTCTGGGCCATCGCCGCCACGTGCGGGGCCTTGAGCCCGCGCCGCTGCGTGTAGTGGTTGAGGACCAGTTCCCAGACCGGCCGGATCTGGCCCCGCGAGGCCGAGGAGATGACCGGCTGTGTGCGCAGCGCGCCGCTGACCCCGGTGCCCCACTGGTAGGTGGTGAACGGGACGTCCTGTCCGAGGTTGTATTTCGCCACGTACTCCGCGCCTTTGAGGAAGCGGTTGTCATCGTGGCCGTACAGGTCGACCTTCTGGTTCCAGGCCATTTCGCAGATGGTGCCCATCAGGCCCACGCCCATCACGGTGTGCCCCTGGTCGCGGCCGCTTTCCTGCCACTGCCCGAGGTTTCCGTGAATGAACGGGATGGCGTGCGGGATCGAGCCGTTGCCGGGCCCGCTGTGCATGTAGGTCACGGCCCGGTCGAAGAGACTGCGGTCGTCGCACAGGATGCCGATGGCCATGGCGGAGGCGACCGAGCAGAGGTCCCAGTTGGCCCAGTAGTTGGCGATGCTGGCGCCGTTGTGGTGGGTCAGGAACTGGTCGTTCAGCGGGTAGAACACGTTCTTCAGCAGGTCCTGCAGCCCGGTCAGGTCGAAATCTTCGTACCCGCGAAGGAGTTCGGCCGCATTGGCCAGCTGATAGCCGTACAGGCCGGCTGCGAGGAAGCGATCGGCGTTGCCGGTGACCTGGGTGAGCGTGGAGGACCAGGCATTCAGGATGTTCGCGGCCGTGTCGGCATGGGCAGTTTCGCCACTGATCTGCCAGCGCAGCGCGTTCTGGTACGCGGCGTGCACGTCGGGGTACAGCTGCGCGTAGTTCTGCCCCACGCCCCCTCGGACCACCGTCTTCAGTGGGCGCGGGGACCACGATGCGCGGGCCCGGCCGTTGGCGGTCAGTCGCTGCCATCCCGACGTGACCAGCGGATCGCTGGCCTTGATCTTGTCCTTGATGCGGTCGAAGTCGGCGGTGGTGTGCAGCAGACCCGGGTGGGCGAACGGCTTCGGAACCGCAGCCGCCGTGGTGACGGTGGTGACGGTGGGCTGGGCCGCCGATGCCGTTCCCACGACGGCGCCGACGACGCCGAGGGCCCCGACCGATCCTGCTCCCAGGAGCAGGTGACGGCGGCTGACGGTGGCTGGTGGTCGCATTGGACGTGCCTTTCGCGGTTGCAGGGATGGGGTGCGCTCGAACGACACCCGTGACTCGGGGACCGCACCGCCGACTCGGGATTACACAAAATTTGAGGACGCCCGAGAGGGCTCGGGAACGAGAGGTCCCGTTTGGAGACCGGTCAGGACCACGGTCACAACACAAAACCGTGAGGTTTTTTCGACGTCGGACCTGAGGCAGGATGTTCCGCCCGTGCCCTCTCCGACCGGTCCAGATGCAGGTGTATGTCGATGCGAACCGCCCCGGTGGTCCCGGCCGCCGTCGTCGAGGCCGCGCAGGCCGGCGACACCGGTGCGCTGGAGGAGCTCGTCGCGGCGTACCTGCCGCTGCTGTACAACATCGTCGGCCGGGCGCTGGACCAGCCTGCGGACGTGGACGACGTGGTGCAGGAGACGCTGCTGAGGGCGGTCGGGAACCTGCCGGCTCTGCGCGATCCCGAGCGTTTCCGGTCCTGGCTGGCCGCGATCGCCGTCCGGCAGATCCGCAACCGCATCCAGGAACGGCAGACGCTACGCGCACGCACCCGTCCCCTGGCCCCGGCCGAGGCGGTTCCCGAGCCGGACTTCGCCGACGTCACCATCCTGCGGCTGGGGCTGGACGCTCAGCGGCAGGACCTGGCCGAGGCCGTCCGCTGGCTCGACCCGGACGACCGGGACCTGTTGTCGCTGTGGTGTCTTGAACTGATGGGCGAACTGACCCGCGACGACCTGCTGACCGCGTTACAACTTTCGCCGTCGCACGTCGCCGTGCGCCTGCACCGCCTACGAGCCCAACTGGAGACGTCCCGGGCCGTGGTGGCCGCGGTGCGTCACCGTTCGCGCTGCGCCAGTTTGGGTCACATCGTGGACGACTGGGACGGCTCACCGAGTCCGTTGTGGCGCAAGCGGGTCGCCCGTCATCTCGGCCGCGACTGCCCGATCTGCGGCATTCAGCCGGGCGGGCTGATACCGGTAGAGAAGCTGATGCGTTCGCTGTTCCTCACGCCGGTGCCGGTGGGCCTGGGGGCGATCTGGCTGCTGAAGGCCACGAGCGCAGGCTCCGCGGCCACCGTCAGCGCGCACACCATCGGTACCGGCGCCCTGGTGAGCCACGGCTTCCTGACCAAGCCCCTGGCGCTGGCCACGGCCGGCCTGACCGTGCTGACGGCCGGGGTGGGCAGCACCCTCTACCTGCAGCAGCATGAGCCTGCCCCGACTCCACCGGCCGTCGTAGCCTCCCCCTCACCCACCTCCTCACCCCGCACGCCCACGGCCAGCCCCCGGCCCCGCATCACCCCGACCAAACGCGCTACCCCGAGAGAGACCCCCGCTGCGCAGCCACGTGGCTTGTACGGCAGCGTCGTCGACGCCGCCGACAAGGCCCCGAACAAGGCCCGTCGGCCGGCGCCACTTCCGGACCGGCCTCAGACCGGGGTCAACATCACCGCCAGCCAGGACAACGACCCGCGCGCCGAGGTGGTGAGCCTGATCTACCGCGGCCAGAACGTCACGTACAAGGGGCAGGGCTACATCCGGGTCGAGTACCAACTGCCCTACCACGAGCGTTCCGGCCCCGTCGCCCCGCCCAGCTGGACCGGACTGCGGGGGAAGCTCTTTCACGTGGCCTCCGGCGGCGGGATGCGCATGGACGACGCCGTTCCCGGCGCAGAGGCCGGCGCGACGCACATGGGGAACGACGCGGACGGCTTCGACGTGCTCCCGCCCAAGGCGCAACAGATGTGGCACTTCGAGTACTACTACCTCGACGGCACGGTGACCCTGAACCAGAACGAGCGAGGCGCGGACTACAACCTGTACATCCACCTGGTGTCCAGGAAGCAGATCCGCGACGACCTCTTCACCCCGCCCGCCGCCGACGGCCCTCTTCGGTACGGGCTGACCCGGGACAACGGCGAGGACACCACGCCCGTACCGCAGTACGCCACCCGCAAGAACCCGGCCGACCCGACGACCGTGCCGCAACTGAGCCGACTGGCCGGCTAAGCCGTGGCCGCGCCCCTGCTCAAGGGTGCGGTCAGGCAGTCGGGCGTCGTTTCCTCGTCATCGCGCGATGGGTCTGCTCCGCCGTCAGCGCGTCCACCGGGAACGGCGTGAACTGCCCGCGCTCGGTGCGGATTCCGTCGAGGAAGATGGTCAGGTAGCGGCGGTACAGCTCGGGCTCGATGTCCCGGGCGCTGTCCATGACGGCCGACAGCGCGACCTGCATGAAAACCAGGTCGGACTGCTCGAAGTCGGGGCGTACGACCCCCTGCACCTTGGCCTTCGCCACCAGCTCGGCGATGATCGGGGCGATCCGGTCGCGGGCATCCTGCACCCGCGCATCGCCGAGCACCGGGTTGTTCATGATCTCGGCCAGACCCCGGTCACCGTGCTGCATGTGCAGGGCCCGCTCCAGATACATCAGCAGGCCGTTCCACGCGTCGGGGTCACTCAGGGCCTCATGGGCCACCTCGGCCATCGCCGTCAGCTGCTGCTCGAAGAGGGCGTCGATGACCTCTTCCTTGTTGGCGAAGCGCCGGTAGGCCGTGCCCACACCGACCCCAGCGTGGTGCGCGATGTCGTTCAGCGTGACCGTCAGGCCGCGCTCGGCGAACAGCTGCGCCGCGGAGGCCAGCAGACGCTCGCGGTTCTCGGCGGCGTCCTTGCGAAGAGACCGCTGGCCAGGGCTGGGCATGCCGCCAGGCTAACACCTAAGCGGATTCGATCCATCCGCTTAGGTGTTACGCTTGCCCTCAAGCGGATACGCCATATCCGCTATTTCAAGATCCCCCTGGAGACACCATGAAGTTCACGAAGAGCAGCGGTCAGACGGCGACGGGACCGGCAGACTGGTTCACCGGCACCGTCTACATCGACGGCGTCCGCAACCCCGACGAGCAGTCTTCGGTGGCATGCGCGCACGTCCGCTTCACCCCGGGCGCCCGCACCGCCTGGCACCACCACCCCAAGGGCCAGACCCTCTACGTCACCGACGGCGTGGGCCTGGTGGCCACCCGCGACGGCGTGCAGGAGATCCGCCCGGGCGACGTCGTCTACATCGAACCCGGCGAGGAGCACTGGCACGGCGCCACCCCGGAGCGGTTCATGGCGCACATCGCCATCCAGGAGGCCGACGACAGCGGGCAGGTCGTGACCTGGCTCCAGCACGTGACCGACGCCGAGTACGGCGTGCGCTAACGGTTTCTCGAGCTCGGGGGCATTCCGTCAGAACAGGACGCCGTCACGAAATCGGCCTGCCCGCAGCCAGTTGCTCGGCGGCTGGTCCGATGAACAAGAGGCCCTGCCCGTCGGACACCGCAACGGGCTGTCCCGGGTAGACCCGCCGGGCGTGCTCCACGTCAGCGTCGGTCCACTCCGTCTTCTCGCTGAACCCTCGTAGCTCGTACACGAGGGTCCCGTCCCAGATCTCGACGCGGTCGACGATGCCGGGCCACTGCAGCAGCCAACCGGTGAACAGATGCCCGTCCGGCTCGCGCCACCTCGGTTCGGGGCCCTTCGGCGCCGGGGCTGACACTCGGCCGCCACCGTTTCGGCGGCCCCCAATGCACAGCGCGTGCCGGTCAGAACTAAGCGACCTGTTGGTCGGGGTAGGCGGTGTGCGCTGCCGCGAGATCCTCCTGCCCCCAGCGATGCCCTCCGGCGTACGCTCCGGCCCGGCAGAGCATGGTGCCCTGGATGATCTCGACGTCTTTCAGCATGCCGGGCCAGCGCGTCTGCCACGACAGCCCATCCGTTGCACCGTTCACCAGGTCCCCTCGAGTCAGCCGGTAGCCCGCAACCGTAGACGGCACAGGTACACCTCTGCCTTACACCTCCCCGGCCGGAGCCTGGCCAGGGCGCTGCGGCACCCACCCTCCGGTGACCCCAGGCGGGCATCTCTTTGGGTAGGACGTAGGGCTGAGAACTCAAGGACACACTCCCCCTGACGACAGGTGCTCCAGGCGCTGGTTGCGCCGACCATCCACTTCCCCCAGCACAGCTGACAGCGCCTGGTCGAGGAGGCCGCGGGCGGTGCGCGATTCGGCCCCGAAGGTCTCCCCACCTGGAAAGGCACGGCGAGATGAACATCAACGTGTCGATCTCGGCAGCACCGCCGTCGCGGAACGAACCCACAAGGGTCCCTCTGCCCTACCCTCCGCTGAGGCAGTCGGACATCGACATGATCACTGCCGCCACCGGGATGGAGTTCAAGTGGCCGCCCGCCCACGGAGAATTGTTTCCCGGCGTTGCTACTGACCTGGCCTCGGCCCGGTGGAGAGCCATGTTGGAGAACGCTCCCTGGGGAGACCTGACCACCAAAGACCTTCGGGCCCTCCACGCCCAGGGCGTCATCAACTCGGAATTCCTGCAGAAGGCTTCCGACTACCTGTCCGGCAAGGACACGGGCGACTCCGGATCGGGACGAAACCGCACCGATGCCACCAACAACGCACCAGTCGTCCGGCAGAACCCGGGCGGCACGGCTCAGGTGGACGGATATCTCTGATGCGGCAGGCATCAGGCGGGCGCGCGGTAGGTGAGCTCGTGCTGGCCCAGCCTGTTCAAGGAGTCGCGGACCACCAGGTAGACGACGTATCCGTCGTTTGCGGCGCAGTTCTCGGCGACCCAGTTCATGACCGCCTCCACATCTGCGTCGGTGAATTCCCACTCCTGGGACCAGATTGCGCCCTCCCCACGGCCCGCGTACTGCTGCTGGCGGGACAGCACGTGCACACGGAAGACGGGGTCCGCGATTTCCCATTCGCTGTCACGCGGATCGATGGCGCGAATCTCCATGCGTCATGAAACCACTGCCCAGGTCTGACCTTGGGATCCGACCGCCTGGTCAGCCGAACGTGATGTGGTCTTGGCCGTCCGCCCAGCCGTACACGCGGAAGGACTCCCCCGCCGCTGCGGCGAGCAGCCCTTCAGCGCTGTAGGCGATGGTGTGGGCGGGTAGGTCGGTGGGGTCGGCCCAGACCAGGCCGCCACACTTGTCCGGTTCGGCGTTGACCGGCTGACCGGACCAGGTGTCCGTGGCGAAGAAGAAGCCGACGCGGGTCTCGCCGTCGGGGTTGCGCTGGTGGATGACCGAGACCATCTGCACGTCGGCGGGGTCGATGTCGACGGCGAGCTCTTCGCGTGCTTCCCGGACCGCCGCGGTGACGACGTCCTCGCCTGCTTCGAGTTTCCCGCCGGGCACGTTCAGCAGGCCGGAGGCGTACCCGCCTGCTCGTTCGGCCAGCAGGACCCACCCGTCGGGGCGGCGCAGAATCATGTGGACGTCGACGGTGGACTGGAAAGGCATTGCCAGCGAATTCCTTTCGGATCAGGCGACCGCCAGGAGCGGCAATCGACAGGGATCAGGGCCGTGGCCACTGGCTGGTCGGTGCCGTACCTGGGCCACACGCAGTGGGACCTCAGATGTGGTGCGCAGCGGGTTCGAAACCGTGCTGGAGGTAGAGCGTGGTGCCTTCGGCGAGGGCCCGCGAACAAGCCCGCAGACGGCGGGCCATGTGCGGGGCGAGGAGGGTGTCCCATTCGTCGGGAGCGGCCAGGTGCCATGCGATGAGCTCGTCGGCGTTCAGCGTCAGTTGTGTGCCGGTCTGCTCGGCAGTGATCAGACCGCCGTCGAAGACGTAGTTCACCAAGGGTGGACGCCCGTCGCTCTGTTCAGGGACCCAGTCGACAACGAGGAGCCTGCCGGGGGTGTGGTCGCGGCCGAGTTCCTCCCTGACTTCGCGTTCGACGGCCTGCAATGGGTCCTCCCCCGCGTCGAGGCCGCCGCCGGGGATCTCCCAGGTGTCGTCGCGGTAGGCCGGCTGGACGAGCAGGATCCGTCCGGCGCCGTCGTGGATGACAGCCCCTGCCGCGGCGATGTGCTTGGGCAAGCTTGCGTAGTACTCCGCCGGCGGAAGCTGCGCAGGGCTCATGGGCGAGGACGCTAGCCGAGCCCACGCCGGGAGCGAGCGCCTTTGGCTGGGGGTAGGCCTCAGGCAGCGGTGTAGACCACTACGCGCAGATCCCCGGGGTTGATCACCATCACGTCCAGGTCCAGGTACAGGTGGCCGTGCACGGGGCTCGGCACCCGCAGTCGGTCGGCGGGGCCGTCCTGGGTCGGTGGGGCGTCCCAGAGCTGGGCGAACTGGGGGCTGCGGGTGAGCAGGTCGCTGATCATCGAGGTCAGCTCGGTGTCGGCGGGGTAGCGGCGGGCGGCCTGGCGCAGTTCGGCCACAACGGTGGCGCGGAAGCCGCTGAGCTGCTCGGGCTCGAGGAAGGGTGAGGGGCCGGTCTCGGTGAAGGCCCGCCAGACCACGTTGCGGGCGCGGCCGGGGGTGTCCGGCACCGTGCACACGTCGGTGTGCCAGAGCTTGTTGGCGTCGAGGACCGTCCAGGTGGCGTCGCAGATGCAGACGGCGACCTCGGTGAGGCGGTCGAGCATGCGGCGGGCCGGCTCGGTGACCTCACGCGGCACGAGGCCGTCGGGTTCCGGCGCGGCAGCGAAGCCGGCCAGGGCACGCAGGCGGTCGTGCTCTAGCGAGGTCAGCCGCAGGGCCCGGGCCAGGGCGTCGACCACGCTGGGCGAGGGGCGGCGGCGGCCTTGTTCCAGGCGCTTGACGTGTTCCTCGGAGATGCCGACGACGGCGGCCAGTTCGTCGCGGCGCAGGCCCGGCACGCGCCGGGCGGCGGGTAGCGACGGCGGCGCTCCGGCCTCGCTGGGAGTGATCCGTTGCCGCAGGGTCCGCAGCGCGGTCCCGAAGTCGTCGTCCCGCCGCACGGCTCCATTGTGTCAGGCGTGCAAAATCGGTCCTGCTGTCAGTCGCGGGCCAGGCGCGGTCCGCCCGGGGTCGCGGCGTCCGGGCCGTCGACCGGCTCCATGTAGAACCGCGAGCGCCGGATCAGGCCGTCCCGGACGGTCACGACGATGACGCCGCGCAGCTCCTGCCCGGCCGCCTTCGTGTAGTGCCACTCGCCCCAGGTCTCCTCGCCGACCTCGACCGAGTTCGTCATCTCGATCGTGATGTCGGGTGACATCTTGAAGATCATTTCCCAGTTGCGGCGCACCTGCTCGGGCCCCTGGATGTCCCGGCTGGGGTGGGCCGGCCACTCGGCGTGGAAGTCGGGGGCGAAGCAGGCGGTGACGGCGTCGAGGTCGTGGCTGTTCAGAGCGCTGATCAGGCGCTGTACCAGTGGATTGCTCATGCCGACCACGCTAGGCGCGGGCCCCCAGGCTCCGGCGGGGCCAGGATGTACCACTTTGCCGCCGGCGGATTTCGTTACACGCTGACACGTTATTATGGTCTCGTGAACGCCACCCCCTCCCCCGGCCGCCCGCGCAGCCAGCAGGCCCGGCAGGCGGTGCTCGAGGCCGCCGACGACCTGCTCGTCGAGCTCGGCTACGCGGCGATGACGATGAAGAACATCGCCGAACGGGCCGGGGTCGGGCGCCCGACGGTGTACCGCTGGTGGTCCAGCAAGGCCGAGATCCTGATCGAGGCCTGCGCCGAGGACGCGGTCGAGGACCTGGTCGTCGAGAACGACGGGCCCTGCCACGACCCCCTGGCCGAACTGCTCAGCTATCTGAAACTGCTGAACCGGTTCCTGGCCACCGAGCCACCGGGCCTGGCCTACCGGGCCCTGATCGGCGAGGCGCAGCACGATCCGCGCGTGGCCGAACTGGTCCGCGAGGCCGACCTGCTCGCACCGCCGTCGATCGCCGTGCTGGAGCGGGTGCGCGGACACGCTGCGGGGATGCCCGAGACCGGGCTGGCCCGCGCGCAACTGACCGGGCCGCTGCTGGCCCACGTGATGACGACCGGCACGCCGGCTTCGGACCACGCGCTGCAGCGGCACGCCGAAATTCTTCTCACAGGATGGCAATGACCACCACCACGAACCCGAAAACCTCACTACTGCGCCGGATCGGGATCGACACCCGCCCTCTGGCCGTCCCCGCGTTCCGCCGTCTGCTGATCGGTCAGAGCGCGGCCTTCGTCGGCTCCATGCTCACCGCCGTCGCCGTCTCGGTGCAGATGTGGGACATCACGCACTCCTCGTTCTACGTCGGCATGGTCGGCCTGGCCGGTCTCGTGCCCGTCGTCATGTTCGGCCTGTACGGCGGCGCCGTGGCCGACGCCGTGGATCGCCGCTCGCTGTATCTGCTTTCGGCCACCGTCACCTGGACCATCACGCTGTCCCTGTTGCTGCAGACGCTGTTCGACGTCCGCAGTCCCTGGCTGATCCTGGCGCTGATCTTCGTCCAGGCTGCGGGGTTCGCCGTTTCCTCCTCAACGAGAGGGGCAATCGTCCCCCGTTTGGTCGAACCGCACCTGGTGCCGGCCGCGAACGCACTGAACTACACGATGGGCAACATCGGCCAGGTGATCGGCCCGCTGGTGGCCGGCGCCCTGGTGGTGATGCCCCACGGCTACCTGTTCGCCTACGGCACCGACGCCGTGCTGTTCACGGCCGCGCTGTGGGCCGGGCTCGAGCTTCCGTCGATTCCGCCCACGGGAGTGGGCAATACGCTCGGGCTGCAGTCGGTCATCGACGGGCTGGCTTTCATCGCCCGTAGTCCGATGCTGTGGATGTCGTTCCTGGTCGACATCTGCGCCATGGTGCTGGCCATGCCCACGGCCCTGTTCCCGGCGATCGCCGAAGAGCGCTTCGACGGCAACGTGGGCCCGCTGTACGCGGCGATCGCGGTGGGATCGGTCGTGGCCGGACTGCTGGGCGGATGGATCGGCCGGGTACGCAGGCAGGGACGGGCGCTGGTCCTGGCGGTGATCGGCTGGGGAGCCTGCGTGGCGCTGGCCGGGCTGGGGCAGAACCTCTGGCTGGTGTTCGCACTGCTGGCCCTGGCGGGGGCGGCGGACCTGGTCAGTGCCGTACTGCGGCAGACCATCCTGCAGACGTTCGCACCCGACGACATGAGGGGACGCATGCAGGGAGTTTTCGTCACGGTGGTGGCCGGCGGCCCGCGGTTGGGTGATGCGCGGGCGGGCGGCATGGCGTCGTTGACCTCCCCGACCGTCTCATGGGTGGCCGGTGGCATTGCCTGCGTCGTGGTTGTGGCCGGGATCGGAGCGACCGTGCGGTCTTTCTGGACGTACGAGGCAGGACCTCAGACAGATTCGTGAGGGGCAACGCCATCAACCGGAAGTGACCCTGGTCTCCCTGTGTTTACCCGGCCCAAATCGGGTCTTTCTGGCATCTTTCTGCCACCTGGGCACACCGCCCCACTCCCTGGAGGCCCCCACATGTCCCCGCACCACAACCGTCGCCTGACCGCCCTGGCCCTCAGCACTCCCCTACTGGGCCTCGGCTTCGCTGTTCTGCCGGCCACCGCCGCACAGGCCGCACCGGACGGCAACACCGTCATCGCCGTCATGGAGACCCACGAGGAAGGTGTCCGCGACTACCTGACCTACGCCAGCATCGGCTCCTGGAACACCCCCCTGAACATCCTGGTGAACGAGTCGGCCGACGGCACCCAGCTGATCTACACCGTCGACGACACCCGGGAGATTGAGATCCAGGAGGGCTGCACCTATCCGGACGCCGCCGATCTGACCAAGGTCCGGTGCGAGGTGGCCCGTGTCGAGAACGCCTCGCTCGCCGATTTCTACCTCTACGACGGCGACGACAAGGTGACCTTCACCAACAACACCAGCGCCGACATCACCGACATCCGCCTCGGTGACGGCGACGACACCTACACCGCCGGGCGGGCCGATCAGATCGACGCGGACATCCGCGGCGACTTCGGGCAGGACACGATCACTGCCGGTTCCGGGGCCATGGTGAAGGGCGGCTTCGGCGACGACATCATCACCCTCATGGGCTGGAAGGGCGACGTGTGGGGCGACGCCGGCAACGACGAGATCCAGGGCAGCGCCGGTCCGGACAACCTGCGCGGAGGTGAGGGCGCGGACGTCATCTACGGCAACGACGGAGACGACTACATCACCGGCGACCAGGGCAACGACTCGCTGTACGGCGGCCGCGAGAACGACACGCTGTACGGCAACAGCGGCGACGACACGATCTTCGGCAACAGCGGAGACGACTACATCTCCGGTGGGCCGGGCGAGGACACCCTCTCCGGCGGAGCCGGGACCAACACCGTCGTCAACTGACCCGATGGGCCTGGCCGGCACCCCGGCCAGGCCCACTCAGATCGGCGGACGCCTGTCGCGCCAGGGCCGTACCCGCTCGAACGCGGCCGCCGCGGCCAGCACGTCGTGGTCGGCGTTCATCCGCCCGGCGATCTGCAGACCCACCGGACGGGCGTCGCGGGTGAAGCCGCACGGCACCGAAATAGCCGGGCTGGTGGTCATGTTGAACGGGTGGGTCAGGGTCCAGCCGAACAGCCGGTCGCGTAACGAACTGCCGCTGTAGCGGTCTGGGGCGAAGGCCTCGGCGCCGAAGGCGGCCACGGTGGTGGTCGGGCTGATCAGCAGCCGGTGCCCGGTCATGAACGAGGCGAATGCGTCCCAGACCTTGCCGCGTAGAGCTTCGCCCCGGGCGACCTCGGCCAGAGTCACGTCGTCGCCGTACAGCACCAGGTCGATCAGCTCGTCGGCCAGCTGACCCCGCATCGACGGCCATTCGAGCGCACCCCGCATCCCCGCGAAACCCGGCACACACACGCCCATCCAGATTGCCTCCTGCAGACGCTCCCAGTCCGGCGTCGCCTCGACGACTTCCGCGCCCAGTTCGGTGAAAGCATCAACAGCCGAACGACAGATCGCCGCGACCTCCTCGTCCACCTCCGCAAACCCCAGATCCGGCGAATAGGCAATCTTCCACCCCTCTGGGCCCGCTCCGGCAGGTTCACCCAAACCGTTGCGAGACAAAGGATCGCGAGCGTCGTAGCCAGCACAGACGTCCATTGTTGTGACCACGTCGGCCACCGATCGCGCCAGCACCCCGTGACTGAGATTGCTGACGAATCGCTGCGGCAGCAGCGTGTGCGGGATCGTGCCCGTGGTGGGTTTGAAGCCGACCACCCCGCTGAAAGCCGCTGGCACGCGAACAGACCCACCGGCGTCCGTACCTTCAGCAATAGGCCCGATGCCCGCCGCAACCGCCGCGGCGGCGCCGCCGCTTGAACCACCGGGGCTCAGCTCAAGGTTCCAGGGGTTGCGAGTCGCGCCGAACAACCGGTTGTGACTGATGGCGCTGTAGCCACCTTCGCTGCTGTTGGTCTGCCCCAGGTACAGTCCGTCGGCGGCGCGCATGCGTTCGACCACGATTGCGTCGTGTTGCGCTAAGCGGTCTTTCAGGAATGCGAAGCCGAGCGTGTGGGGCACTCCGGCCACGGGCGTCAGTTCTTTGTGGGTGTAGGGAACACCGAAAAGAGCACCCAGAGGACGTCCGGACGCACGTTTGGCATCAAGGGCTGCGGCCTCGCGGTGGATCCGGTCCTCGTCGAGATGGACCAGGGCGTTGATCGCGGGGTTCACGGCCCGGATCCGCCCGATCATGGCCTCGGCGATCTGGGCGACCGTGAGCCGCCCGTCGCGGGCGCCGGCGGTCAGCTCGGCGGCATCGGCCCAGATGATGTCGGTGTCGTCCATGGCACTATCAGACCTCATCGCGTTCAGCGCGTGGGCAGAAGTACCCCTTGGGTCAGCAGGCGCAGGCACCGCTCCAGGAAGGCCCGGGGCTCGCCGCCCTGATCGATCCAGCTTTCCACGGCCAGCCGGTTCGCGGTGACCACGCTCGCACTGGCATACCGCAGGGCGATGGCATCGGTGCCCGGGTCGAGGTGCGGGGCCAGGATCGGCCCCAGGGCCAGCGCGCATTCCTCATGAGCGCGCAGCCAGGCAGGTTTCAGTTCCGGTGTGGAGACCACGAGGCGGGTCACTTCGAGATCCAGAGGGCTTCTCGGGCTGGCCAGTGAGCCCGCCAGGGCATCGCACAGGCCCTCCACCAGGGCAGTGCCCACCGGCAGCGCCTCGACCCGGGTCACGTACTGCAGCAGCCCTTGCTCGATGAACGGGCCCAGGGCATCGGCCTTGGACGGGAAGTACCGGTGGAAGGTGCGGGCGGAGACGCCGGCGGTGTCGGCGATGTCCTGCACCGTCGTGGCCGCCACTCCCCTGTTCACGAACAGGTCCGCGGCGATGTCGGAGAGCTCCAGCAGGGTGGCCTGGCGCCGGCGCTCGGCCAGGGACAGCTTCTCGCGACTCACATTCACAGCACCGATCGTACCTACATGTCAGATTCTGCCACACTGTCTGTATCTGACATTGAGGTGTATGGTCCCTGGTCAAGCGAGGCCCCAAGGCCCCGCACGCAACGACAAGGAGGTCGGCATGCGCATGCAGGACAAGGTGGTGGTGATCACCGGCGCGGGCTCGGGCCTGGGCCGGGAGTCGGCGCTGCTGTTCGCCGCCGAAGGTGCCCGGGTGGTCGTCACCGACCTGATCGCCGACCGCGCGGAGAAGGTGACCGGCGAGGTGAGCGAAGCCGGCGGCCAGGCCGTCTGGCGACAGGCAGACGTACGCGTCGAGGCCGACATGCAGGCGGCGGTCGCGCTGGCCACCGACACCTGGGGGCGGCTGGACGTCATGTTCGCGAACGCCGGTATCGCCGAGATCGGTTTCGGCAGCGTTGCCTTCGAGGATCTGACGCTGGAGAACTGGAACGCCGTCCAGGCCACCAACCTGACCGGAGTGTTCCTGGCCGCAAAGGCTGCCGCCCCGGTGATGAAGGCCCAGGGCAGCGGGAACATCGTGGTCACCAGCTCGGCCTCGTCCTACGCGGCCTACCCGCACTTCATCAGCTACACCGCCTCCAAGCACGGTGTGAACGGCCTGGTGAAGGTGCTCGCGTTCGAACTCGGCCGGTTCGGGATCCGGGTCAACGCGCTCTGCCCGACCCACGGCATGTCCGCCAACCTGGCCATGGCCCCCGACGCACCGGTGCTGGGCAAGTCCTACGAAGAATTGCAGCCCTGGGACAAGGCCAATGCCGCCATGCCCCTGCGCCTGGACCGCCCACCCGTCCTACGCGACAACGCCAACGTCGCTCTCTTCCTGGCCAGCGACGAGTCGGGCTACATGTCCGGCGTCTGTCTGCCGGCCACCGACGGCGGCACCCTCTCCCGCGTCGCCATCATTTTCCCCGAAGACCTGGGCGGTAGCGGCCTGGGGACTGGAGTCACGTCATGAGCAAGCTGCAGGGCAAGGTCGCCTTCGTCACCGGCGCCGCACGAGGCCAGGGCCGCGCTGAGGCGCTGGCTTTCGCCCGGGAAGGTGCCGACCTGATCCTCACCGACCTGTGCGCCTCCCCCACCGCCACCGACTACCCCGCCCCCACGCCTGACGACCTGGCCGAGACCGTGGCCCTCGTTGAGAAGCTGGACCGGCGAGTCGTCCACGCCATCGCGGATGTCCGGGATCTGTCCGCCCTGGAAGCCCTGGTGAGCGACGGCGTCAGCCAGCTGGGCCGCCTGGACGTCGTGGTCGCCAACGCGGGAATCGTCACCTGGGGCCGGTTCTGGGAAATGTCCCCGCAGCGCTGGCAGGACATGATCGACATCAACCTCACCGGCGTCTTCAACACCATGCGTGCCGCGGTACCGGCGATGATCGAGGCCAACAACGGCGGCTCCATCATCGCGACCAGCTCCGTCGCAGGCATCAAGTCCCTGCCCGGCCAGTCGCACTACAGCGCGGCCAAGGCCGGTGTCGTAGGACTGGTGAAGTCCGCTGCTCTCGAGCTAGCGCCCTACCGCATCAGGGTGAACTCCGTGCACCCCTGGGGTGTGCGCACTCCCATGGGCGAGATGGGCGCCGAGGCCCAGAAGGTGTTCGCCGACAACCCCTCCTATGCGAACGCCATGGGCCAGGTCCTCTTCGACCCGCCAATCTCCGAGCCCGAAGACATCGCCGCCGGTGTGCTGTTCCTGGCCAGCGACGACTCCCGGACCATGACGGGCGCGCAGCTCACCCTGGATCACGGAGCCACGAAGATCTAGCACGCTCATCATGAGTCCCCTCGAATGGGGACAATTGCGTCGCCTGCACGACAGACTGCTGCCATGGCTCTGTTCGGATTCTTCCGGCGTCGCTCCGCCGATCCTGCCCCGGCCACCCGCCGGCCCGAAGTGCCCCCTGCCGCCGCCGAACAGCCCCTGACCGGCGGCGGCGAGGGCACCACCGTCCGGATGCCGACTCTGGGCGAGAGCATCACGGAGTGCACGGTGGCTCGCTGGCTGAGACAGCCGGGCGATTCGGTGCGGGCGGGCGAGCCGCTGCTGGAAGTCTCGACCGACAAGGTCGACACTGAGATCCCGTCGCCGGTCACCGGGGTCATCCGGGAGATCCTGGTGCGCGAGAACGAGACGGTGAAGGTCGGTGCCGCTCTGGCGGTCGTCCGATCACGGTGAGCGCCCAGACCCGAAGGACTTCGCGTGACGACTCTGCGAGAGCTGCACAGCATTTCCCTCGAGCCTCTCACGCCTCCGACACCGAGGTTGCTGCGGTCTACTTGTTCCTGGACCCGCTCGTGGCCAGCAACGAGGAGGCCAACCCCAGCCTCACGCAACCCGGGGTGGAGCAGAATCCCCAAGTGGTGGCCGATGAGCTTGCCGCAGTGATCGCCAAGCCCCGTGGGCAGAAGCCCTTCCGCACCGGGGTCGACTTCACCGGCGCGGGTGTCGAGCACGTCATGGCCTTCTCGGACCTCACCCGGGAAGCCTTCGTCAGGCGGATGGGATTTGGCGGGCCCCTTCGGCTCAGGGACTGACCACAACACGTAGAATTGCCCGATGGGTGCCAAGCGTGGGGCTGACGTTCCCCGGCGACATCTTTCGGTACACCTCGACGGCCCGGCCCAGCGTGCCGTCGACGAGCATCGTTCGATCTGGGATCCGGTGATGTACCGGATCGCGCCCGCCCACGTGAGCGTCACCTATCCCGAGGAGACGTTCGACACAGATCTTCTGCTCGATCGAGCCGCCCAGACAACCTCATTAACAGCACCTTTCCCGATCCGACTCGGCGCCTTCTCCGGCTTGGACGAAGGTCGCGCAGGCGTCATCGTCATGATCGACGACACAGAAGGCCAATTGGAGACGCTTCGGGCCCAGTTGCTTCTGCCGCCCCAGCGGTGCAGTGGGTATCCGTTTCACTCCACCGTTGTGCACCCCCGGACATCAGCCGCCGGGGCTGCCTGTTGGGCACGACTACGCGGCGCCGCTCTGGACATGTCTTTCACGGTGCGGGAACTGCTGTGGACGGAGACCGATGCCAGTACCCGACGGGTGCTGGCACGGTTTCCGCTCACCGGCCGCCCCCGGGCCTCCTGGCAACCTCAGGGGTCTGGCCCCTAAGCCTCGATCCGCGGGATCGGCCCTGAGGGCTGATCTTGGGATAGGAGTAGTTGGCTGGGCACAGCTGAGTCGCTGGTCTGTCCAGCTTTTCCGGTGGTCTGCTCGTGACGGTCTTGGGGTTCCCGGGGCAGGGTCGGGTGCTGGCGGGCCGTGGAGTGTGGGTCAGGTCTGGAAGACGTTCTCCAGAGTCGGTTCCAGGGTGTGGCGGTGGGCCAGTGGGTGGGTAGGTGCAGGACAGGGCGTCGTTGGGGGCGGGTTAGTCGGGCGGGGATGTGGACGATCTGACGGCGTAGGGTCGTGTCGCGGGCTCGGGCTGCAGTGGTGGTGGGGGAGCATCCAGGCGGCGTTGGCGGCGAAGGAGCCGGAGCGCTCGGGCGGACGAAGGGTCTCCGGAGACTTGACGCTGGGCGGTGGAGGGTTTGCGACTGGAGAGCGCAGATCGATTCCCTCGCCTTCCTGCGCGACCTGCCGCGACTGCAGTACCTGTGGATACACACGCTGGCGGCCCAGGACCGCGACTACACGCCACTGCTCGACCTGCCCAATCTGACCGAGCTGAGGGTCATGAAGGTTCGCGGAATGCGGCCCAGCCATGCCGATCTGGCCAGAGTTCATCCTTCTCTCAGGTGTTAGAGCGTAGGTGTTTTTGGACGTTCGTGGGCACCTCAGCCGACGTCGTAGGTGAGGTGGGTGGCTGTCGAGGTGACGACGGTACTGCGCTGGGTGAGCTGACGGGTCGGCCCGCTGAGGAACAGCGGGGTGCCTGATCCGAGCACGACCGGCGAGAGGTGCAGGACCAGTGTGTCGAGCAGCCCGGCGGCGAGCGCGGAGCCGATGAGCCGGCCGCCGCCCATGAGGACGACGTCGCCGCCCGCCTTCTCGGCGTGGGGGCGGGCGGCGGCGATGGCGTCGGGAAGGCCGGTGGTGACGAAGGTCCAGTCCAGATCGGTGAGCCGGACGGACGCGGGTGGGGTGCTGGTGACGACGAAGAAGGCTGGTCGGCCGGCTTCGCGGGCGCCGTAGCCGACCTCGTCGTTCCAGCCCTGTGGGCCGTCGACGACGTCGAACAGGTTGCGGCCGAGGATGACGGCACCGGAGCGTTCGGTACTCTCGCGCATGATGCGGGCGTCGTCCGGGTCGTCGGAGAACGCCCAGGCGTGGATGGGTCGGCCTCCGGTGCCGAGGCCGTTGTCCGGGCCGGCGTCGGGTCCGGTGACGAAGCCGTCGAGGGAAACGGAGATGTCGGCGATGATCCGGGTCATGGTGGGTTGGACCGGCCGGCCCGACGGATCTCATCGGTGGGGCGACGCACCTCGGCGGGCGGCCTGGCCGATCTTGTCGGTGGGTGCCTCTATGTTCTGGGTCATGAACTTCCGCGTGCCTCTCCCCGCTGGTCCTTGTGCTCGTGCTGACGCCCGGGCACCTCACCACCCGGCTGTGCTGCTGGGCGGTGAGTCGCGATGAGCGATACGGCGATCGGTGCGGGCACGGTGCTCGGGCGGGACGAGTACCTGCAGGCGGTTGAGACGGTTCGTGCGGCGGCGGGCGTGTACTACGCCACCACCGAGGTCGCAGCAGACGCACCGAGCGGCGCGGGCGTCACCGTGCTGGACGATGCCACCTACGACCAACTGGTGCGCGACATCGCCGCGACCGAGGCCGCGCACCCGCAGTGGCAGGTCGAGAACTCCCCCACACAGGTGGTGGCCGGGGCGGCGGGCGACGTCGAGCACACCGTGCCCATGCTGTCGCTGGACAACGTGTTCTCGGCTGCCGATCTGCTGGAGTGGCACGCAGGTCTGGCCAAGCGGCTGGGGCACGAGCCGCGGTACGTGGTCGAGCCCAAGCTGGACGGTCTGGCGCTGGCGGCGCGGTACGAGAACGGTTCCCTGGTGCAGATCATCACCCGCGGTGATGGTCTGCACGGTGAAGACGTGACCTTCGCTGTCGCGGCCATCGTCGGGCTGCCGGCCACGCTGGCCCGGCCTCTGACGCTGGAGGTGCGTGGGGAGGTCATGCTCACCGACACCCAGTTCGAGGCGGCGAACGAGCTGCGGCTGGCCAACGGTGACAAGGCTTTCGTCAACCCGCGTAACGGGGTCGCCGGTGCTCTGCGCGGCTCACGCGACCGCACCTACATCATCCCCATGACGTTCTTCGCCTACCAGGTGCTTCCCCTGCCCGACACCTACTCCGGCCCCAAACCCAATGCAGACATTGCTTATTCGGCGGCGATCGAGCTGCTGGGCGAGCTGGGTGTGCACACCGCCGCCACCACGAGGGCGGGCATCGCGGTGGTCGACACCCTGCCGCAGGCTCAGGAGTACATCGACGCTCTGCTGGCGGCCCGGGCGGATCTGGGCTTCGGTATCGACGGTGCGGTAATCAAGGCCGACGCGTACGCCGACCGTGAGGCCGCGGGCTCGTCCTCGCGGGCGCCGCGCTGGGGCACGGCCTACAAGTACCCGTCCGACTCGCGCCTGACCACCCTCGAAGAGGTCATCTGGCAGGTCGGCCGCACCGGGGTCATCACACCCCGCGGGCGGGTCGCACCGGTGTTCGTCGGCGGGGTCACGGTCAGCTACGCCACCCTGCACAACCCCAACGATCTGGCCCGCCAGGGCCTGATGATCGGCGACACCGTGATGGTCCTGCGCGCGGGCGAGGTCATTCCCCGCATCGAGGGCTTCGTCGCGGCCGCCCGCACCGGTAACGAGACCGAGATCGAGGTGCCGCAGGTCTGCCCGAACTGCGGCGGCGAGATCGACCGCTCCCAGGAACGCTGGCGCTGCAAGCAGGGCCGCATCTGCGCCCTGCCCCAGGCCGTGCGTTACGCCGTGGCCCGCGACTGCTGGGACATCGAGTCCGTCGGCGAGAAGCTCGTGCGCCAACTCGTCGACACCGGCCTGGTCACCGACGTCGCCGACCTGTTCACCCTCACCCAGGAGCAGCTGCTCGAACTCGACCGGATCGGTGAGGCCTCGGCCGCCAAGGTCCTGAGCGAGATCGAGGGGGCCAAGGCCAAGCCGCTGGCCCGCACGCTGACCGCCCTCGGCGTGCGCGGCACCGGCCGCTCGATGAGCCGCCGCATCGCCCGCTGGTTCGGCACCATGGAAGCCATCCAGGCCGCCACCGCCGCCGACCTCGAGGAGGTCGACGGTATCGGCCCGGAGAAGGCCCCGGTCATCGTCGAGGAGCTGGCCGAGCTGGCGCCGGTCGTGCAGAAGCTGCGCGAGGCCGGGGTGAACATGACCGAGCCGGGCCTGTCCGGCCGTGAGGCGGCGGCCCGGGCGGCCGAGAGCAGCGCTGAGGCAGCCGCCCTGCTGCCGCTGACCGGTGAGAACGGCAAACCGATGACGGTGGTGGTCACCGGGAAGATGACCGGCCCGCTGGCCGAGTTGTCCCGCAACGAGATGAACGAGCTGATCGAGCGGGCCGGGGGCAAGTCCAGCGGCTCGGTGTCCAAGACCACCGGCCTGCTGGTCGCCTCCGAGAGCGGCTCCAGCAAGTACACCAAGGCCGAGGCACTGGGTATCACGATCGAGACCCCGGACGAGTTCGCCGAGCGCGTGGCCGACTTCCTGGCACTGGACGAATAGCGAGCAGCTCGGAGCAACGTTGTGGACCGGCCGGATCGACCGCAGGATCGGTCCGGCCGTGCACGGCAAAGGACGCGCAGGCAGCGATGTCAGCTCAGCATCCGAGGCGACCGCCGGTTTAATCGCCTATGCCGGGGGCACACCTGAGCGCTCGTTATGGCCGTCCGACATCGCCTCGCGACGCCAGCGGCTGGCAGAACGCTTTTTAGCGCAGTTCCTGTCCCGCCGCCCAGCCCGGGGCGTCGAGGTTGATCGGCGAGTCACCGACGAACTGTGCGAGTTGCGACTCCAGCCGGGCCAGTTCGTCGGCGCCCAGACGCGCTTCCCAGCGGGCCCGCACCTCGTCGAAGATCGCGGTGCCCTCGGCGATCAGCCCCATCCCGTGATCGGTGATCCGGATGTTCTTGCGGCGGACGTCGGCGGGGTCGGTCTCGGTGGTGACGTATCCGCGTTCGACCAGCGCGGCGATCGTCTTCGCCGCGGCCTGCTTGGTGACGGCCAGCCTGCGAGCCAGGTCCGAGGCACTGTTGGCGCCGGCCCGGATGGCCCGGATCGCGTACTCGTGCGAGGGCCGGGCGTCGGGGTATCCCCGGGTCGCCAGTTCCCGGACCACTTCGTCCACCAGATTGCGATAGCTGCCCAGGAGCAGCAGGGCGAGATCGGCGCCGGATCCTGAGGACATGACCGCAGTCTAGATCTCCCTTGACATGGACAACCTGGTTGACCAACACTGAAGTCAACCTGGTTGTCCATTATGGGAGTCACCGCATGTCCAGCTCTTTCACGACCGCCTCCCCCTCGGTGGCGGGCGTCACGCACCACAGCGCCGACGTCAACGGCACCACGCTGCACTACGTCTCGGCCGGCGACACCGGCTCCCCGATCCTGCTGGTGCACGGCTGGCCGGAGTCCTGGTGGGCCTTTCACGACGTCATCCCGCTGCTCGCCACCACCCACCGGGTCTTCGCCGTCGACCTGCGCGGCTTCGGCGACTCCGCCGTCGCCGACGGCGCGCACGACCTGACCACCATGGCGGAGGACCTGCACCAGCTGATCGCCCACCTCGGCGTCGGGCCCGTGCACGTGACCTGCCAGGACATCAGCGGCGGGCCGGTCTTCGCATTCGCGGCCACGCACCCCGACGACGTTCTTAGTCTCACCGGCGTCGAGACCACACTGCCCGGCTACGGCTGGGAGATGCTGGCAGACGTGAGGAACGGCGGCTCCTGGCACGTGGGCTTCCTGGCCGCCCCGGGAGTTGCGGAGCTGTTCCTGTCCGGCCACGAGCGAACGATGCTCGACTGGGCCGTCTCGGCGATGACGACGGTGCCGGGCGCAGTCACCGAGGCCGACCTCGACGAGTTCGCCCGTACCTATGCCCGGCCGGGCGGATGGCTCGGCACCCAGGAGCTGTACCGCTCCTCCCTGACCGGCGGGGACCAGATGCGGACCCTGGCCGGGTCACGTCCACTGACCGTTCCGGTGCTCGCGGTCGACGGCATCAACGCCCCCTTCACCGAGCAGACGATGCGCCAGGTCGCCGAGGACGTCACCGCGGTCACGATCCCCGACGTCGGGCACTTCGTCGCGCAGGAGGCGCCCGCTGCCTTTGCCAGCACTGTCGGCGACTTCATCGACCGCGTCGACGGCGGCCGCTGAACGATCGTCTTTGCACCGCCACCTCCGGCGCGCTGGTCCTCGGGCGGGTAGGTGGGGCTCCGTGTCGTGCGCCGAGCTTGCCCGGCCCCGGCCAGCAGCCTGGGGCTGGACCTTTGGCGATGCGAAGGACAAGCATGACGACGGCTACGCCGGCACAGGTCGCGACCGAACCGGCACAGTCCTTCGCGAAGGGCCGAGGCATTGGGCATCACGATCGAGACGCCGGAACAGTTCGCCGAGCGCCTTGCCGACTTCGGGTTCAGGTGATGTGCGGGCTGCGGCGTTCCAGGAGGATGACGTCGCGCCAGGTGCCGTGGTGGCGTCCGATGCGTTCTCTGGTGCCGATGGTGCGGAAGCCGAGGCGCCGGTGCAGGGTCAGGCTGGCGGTGTTCTCGGGGAAGATGCCGGATTGGATGGTCCAGATGCCGGCGGCTTCGGTGGAGTCGATCAGGGCTGCCAGGAGGCTGGTGGCTACGCCGCGGCCGCGGGCGTCGGGGGCCACGTAGACGGAGTGCTCGACCACGCCGCCGTAGACGCAGCGGTCGGAGACCTTGCTGGCGGCGACCCAGCCCAGGACGGTGTCGTCTTCGAGGGCGACGAATCGGTGCTCGGGCAGTCTGGCCTCGTCGAAGGCGGGCCAGTCCGGCGCGGTGGTCTCGAAGGTGGCGTTGCCCTCGTCGATCCCGGCTTGGTAGATCGCCAGCACCGGCCCGGCGTGCTGGGACGTCATGGGAGCGATCACTGGGCGGCCTGCGGCGTCGGCGCCTGGGGCGTGGTGAAGTCACCCAGGGCCGCGGTGATCTGAGTCAGGCGTTCGGGCACGAGGGTGTAGTACGCCCAGACGCCGCGCTTTTCGCGGGTGAGCAGGCCTGCGTCGACCAGGATCTTCAGGTGGTGGGAGACCGTGGGCTGGGACAGCCCGACCGGTGCGGTCAGGTCGCACACGCACGCCTCGCCGCCTTCATGGGCCGCGACCAAGGACAGCAGTTGCAGGCGGGTGGGCTCGGCCAGGGCCTTGAGCAGGGTCGCGAGCTTCTGTGCTTCCTCGACGCCGGGGATCGGCCCGGTTCCGGTGGGGGTGCAGCACGACGCGTCCTGGACCTTGGTCGTGGCCGCGGCCGCCGAGGGCTGGAGGTTGATGCGCGGTCGGGCGGTCTGCGCGGACGTCATGCAGCCAGTCTGCGTCAAGACATTGACGATTGTCGATCCCTGAGCCACGATCAGACATCGACAAGCGTCTATCTCTCGTTTCGAGGAGTGGGGATCATGACGACACCGATCAACCGGGCCGATGGTGCCGGGGACCTGCGCGAGCAGGTCCGGGCCGGGTACGCCGCAGCCGCGATCGCCGTGTCCAGCACGGGTGCGCAGGGGGCGTCTGCCTCGTGTTGTGGCCCGGACGTTGCGGCCGGCTCCATGGCCCTGGACGGCTCCTTCGGGGCGGGCCTGTACGCGGGTGAGGACGTGGAGGGTCTGCCGGCTGAGGCACTGGCCGCGTCGCTGGGCTGCGGGAACCCAATGGCGGTGGCTTCCCTGCAGCCGGGCGACCGGGTGCTCGACCTAGGCTCGGGCGGTGGGATCGACGTGCTGCTGTCGGCGAAGCGGGTCGGCCCGACCGGCCGGGCGTTCGGGCTGGACATGACCGAGGAGATGCTGGCCCTGGCCCGCGCCAACGCCGCGAAGGCCGACGCCACGAACGTGGAGTTTCTCAAGGGCCAGATCGAGGCCATCCCGCTGCCGGCCGCCTCGATCGACGTGGTGATCAGCAACTGCGTGGTGAACCTGTCCACCGACAAGAGCGCGGTGCTGGCCGAGATGTTCCGGGTCCTGGTCCCGGGCGGGCGGATCGGGATCAGCGACGTCGTGGCCGAGGACCACCTCAGCCCGGCCGAGCGGGCCGAACGCGGCAGCTACGTCGGCTGCATCGCCGGCGCCCTGTCCCGCAGCGAATACCTCGACGGACTGGCTGCGGCCGGTTTCACCGACGCCGCGGTGGAATTCACGCACGAGGCGGTCCCGGGCATGCACGGCGCCATCATCCGCGCGACCAAGCCCAGCGACGCGCCCCAGCTGCTGACGCTTATCAGCCAGAACGATCGCAGCGGCCAAGACGAGTCGGCCGCCTGCGGACCAACCGGTTGCTGCTGAGCCTCACCCCACCCATGGCCATCACCCCCGTCCAGGCGACGTCGGCCCCTCACCTCCTCGGAAGGCAGTTCCAGCCGTGAGCAAAGTCCTGTTCGTCTGCGTCCGCAACGGCGGCAAGTCCCAGATGGCCGCCGCCCTGATGCGCCAGCACGCCGGTGCCGGCATCGAGGTGGACTCCGCCGGAACCGATGCTGGCACCAAACTCAATGCCCAGTCCGTGCAGTCGCTGGCCGAGGTCGGCGTCGACATGAGCGGCCAGGCACCCAAGGCCCTGACCTCGGACATGGTCGCCGCCGCCGACCTGGTGGTGGTCCTGGGCAGCGAGGCCCGCGTCGAACCCGTGGGCGGCACGCCGGTGATCACCTGGGAGACCGACGAGCCCTCGCAGCGCGGCATCGAAGGCATGGAACGCATGCGCCTGATCCGCGACGACATCACCACCCGCGTGAAAGACCTGGCAGCACAGCTGGACTCCGGGGCTGGAAGCAGCCCGGCAGCCGGGCCCGCGGGCGGCAGCGCCGCCCCTTGGGTCTGAGCCTTTGGCCACGCTCAGGACCACTTCGTACAGCGCCTGCGCACCAGGAGCCGGTTCGCCCCGCCCATGACCCGCCCCAGCGTCGCAACCAACTCGATCGCCATCGGCGTCCCAGTAGCAGCCTTACTGATGCCGAGCAGGCCGGGCCTGCGAGCGTTCAAGCCGGCGCTCGGGCGACCGTCTCAGTGTTCGACCTTGCATCTGCGCTCAGCAGATCGCTGGAGCTTGCCCGGGCGCAGGCGCCGGCCCGAGGCTGGACCTCCAGCGAGGCGGAGGAGCAGCAATGAAGGAAGCCATGGCGGCCGAGGTCGCGGGCGAGCTGGAGCAGGCCTTTGCGCAGGGGCCGGCGGCGACGCAGGAGGCTATGCGTCAGTGGCTGGGGCCGGAGGTGGAGCTGCGGCACGAGCCGGCCGAACCGGCGGACGGGTTCTATCCCGCAGACGTGTTGCTGCAGGCGTTGTCTCAGCGTCTTGCCCTCTTCACCAGGCTGATGCCGGACTACTCCGAGTCCGCCGTGGTGACGTCCGAGGGCGCGCAGATCGTGGTAGACCTCGTGATCCGCGGCACCTTGTCGGACGGCAGCCGGATCGACATCCCCGGCCGCGATCGCCTCACCGTGCGGGAGGGGCGGATCGTGGCCATGCTCAGCGCTTTCGACGCCGAGCGCATGCGGCCGCTGGTCGAGGCGGTCCGCGCCTTGTGACTCACACGTCCGGATGCGAGTGAGCCGCTCCCCCGCGATCCCGGGCAATCGGTGCGCGATCTGCCGCGGAAGTCCTCCCACGCACTGGTGAGAGCGAAACATGCAGGCCCACAAGCGTCCTCAAGTGGTACCGCAAGCCATCACGACGGCCAGCTGCGCAGCGCACGGTCCAGGGCACTGACCATCCGCTGGAACGATGCTTCGGCATCGACGTCACGGTGGCCGAAAGCGTGCTGGAGTTCGAGGGAGACGAAACCGTTGATGGCTGAACCGATCACCCGGGTGGCGTGAACGGTTTCGTCTGCTGCGATGTCGTACTGGCGAAGGACGGCCATGTTGAGCCGGACCACCTCGGCCGCCTCTTTCGAGGTGGCGGTGTCGGCGTCGGCGATCTGCTGCAGTGCGGCCCACGCCCCCGGGTGTTCCTGGGCCAGGCTGCGGTGGGCCTCGGCCAGTCCCTGAAGCGCTTCCAGCCCAGACCTTCCGGCGATCTCGTGGCTGATCCGGGTGGCGAGGTCGCCCAGGGCGCGGCGGTGCAGAGCGGCCAGCAGGGCGGGCCGGTTGGCCACGTGCACGTAGAGGCTCGCCGGCTGAACCTTCAGCTGGCGGGCCACCGCGCTCAGGGACAGCCCGGCCAGTCCTTCCTGGTCGGCCAGTTGGGCGGCGGTCGCCTCGACGATCTCCTGGTTCAGGCCTGCGCGAGCCATGACCGCTGCCCCTCCTGCGAACCGTCCGGACGCTCAGAGCGCACGTGCTTGGCGAAACGCTCGCCGATCAGGCGATGCGTGGCGACGTCTGGGTGCAGGGCGTCGGGCAAAGGCAGCTGCACTGCGTCTTTCTCGCCGTACAACTGCGTCCCGTCGAGGTAGTGCAGATTGCGATCCGAACGAGACTTGACGACGTCCTCGAGCAGTTTTCGGATCACCGACAGTGTCAGGCGCCCGAGTTCAGTGTCGCCTTCCCGGCCGGTCGCCAGGAAACGCACCTGGCCGGTGCCCAGGCTCGCCGGATCGATAGCGCCCGGCCCGGGCGTGTTCTCGTGGATGCCGCAGTAGATCGGTGACATCACGAGCAGGGGGACGTCAGGGTGGCCTTCGCGGATCGTGTCGAGGAAGCCGTGGACGGCGGGGACGAAGGTGCGGCTGCGCATCCCGTCGAGATTAACGACGTTAATGCCGAGCTTGACGCTGATCAGGTCGGCGGGACTGTCGCGGATCACGCGGGCCATGAAGGGGTCCACGAGCGCGCTGCCGCCGAAGCCCAGGTTGCGCAGGTTCAGGCCGAGCTGCTGGGCGGCGACCACTGGCCAGATCTGGGTGGGGGCGGCGGCGTTGGAGCCCTGGCTGATCGAGCTGCCGTGGTGCACCCATCGCAGCGCCGGCGTGGTCAGCGGGTGCAGCTGCGCGTCGGCGCTCAGGTCGACGAGGTCCACGCTCTCGTTGTGCGGCAGCCAGATCTCCACCCGTTTGTCGCCGGCGGACAGGCCGCGCAGGTGCGTGTGATGCGGCTGTCCGGGCTGATGGGTGGTCTGGCCGGTCTGCAGGTCGACCTCGTTGACGTCCCCGTCGGTCAGAGGGTCGCGCAGGACGAGCTCGCCGTCGATGCAGACGTCGATGTTGCCGCGGGGGCGATCCAGCCCCCGGTAGGCCAGGCGCACCGGATGGGTGACCAGGTCGATGCGGGTGGCGGTGGTGGTGAAGGCCAGACGCACGCCGGAGGGCTGAGCCTGCATGGCCATGAGCTGGCCGTCTGCGAACTGCCGCCGGACCCACGCGGGCAGGCGGTGCAGCCGCAGACCGCGCTCGGTGCGCTCCACTTCGGCAGCTCCGATGACCAGCTGCGACCACGTATCCATCGAACTCATGGATTTATCCTACACCTCGTAGGAAGTGATCGAGGCAGGGCCGGGCGGTCTTAGGACTGCTCAGCCCGGTGGCTGTGACTGGCACACCGGTCGCGCCGCCAGGCCGGCGATGTTGGCGCAGGCCCAGGCATCGGCCTCTGTGGCGGAGTCGAAGGCAAAGGCCTGACCCTTGTTGTAGGTGGTCGGCTCCTCCACCGTGTATCCGGCCTTGCCCTGTTTCTGCAGCTTGTAGATCTGAGCCCAGGTGTAGGAGCGACCTTGGTAGAAGACCTCCATCCGCTCGACCTCCTGCGCGTTCCGCGGGGCCCGGTCGATGAAGGAGACCAGTTCGGCAGCAGTGGCCGGGCCGGCCATCAGCGCTCCGACCGCCACCACCCCGGCGCCCGTCACGATCAGCCAGCGACGACGCGGGGAGACGGGGACTGCCTCGGCACTAAGAACGGTGCCGCCTGCAGGGAGATCGTCCACGGTGTACTCCTCGACCACTGCATCGACGAGGTCACGGTCACCTCATGACATCGGATCACCTTCCGCCCAACTGAAGTGATGAGCTTGACCGAAGTTCACCGACCTGGACGTTGACGATCTTGAGTTGCGAGGGGAGATTGCCCGATTAGCGTCTGCGGGCATGCAGACGTTCTTTGCCCCTTTCCGGATGGTTCTTCGCCTGCCGCAACCCATCAGGACGTTGTTCTGGCTGGCCATGGCCACCTGGGTGATCTCCGTCATCGGCTTTGCGACGCCCACTGACGGCGGAATCCAGTGGTCCATGCTGCCTTTCACCGTCGTGATGTTCCTGGCCGGGCTGGTCTACGCCCTGGACTTCCGGGGTAACGCCTCCCGGATGATCGAGCTGTCGAAGCAGGAAGGGGCGGTGGTGTTCCCCCTGATCGCCGTCCGACTGCTGGGTGTGGGCATCATGGCCGTCGGGATCATGTTCGTCTGGCTCATCCTGTCGGGACGGTTCTGACATGCCGCCCACCCAGACCCTGACGCCGGCCTCATACCTGCGCTCGATCCGGGCCATGCCCCAGCCGAGCCGGGCACTGTCTTACGCCCTTCCGCTGGCCTGGCTCTTCGCCATCATCGGTTTCCTGAGCGGTTTCATTTTCGATCTCGACGTGTCGTTGCTGAAATGGTTCGTTCTGCCGTTCCTACTCACCGGGGCAACCGGCGGGCTGGTCGTGGCCCTGAACATTCGGGATAACGCCGCTGGGGTGAACGACGCCATGCGCGAGCAGGGCATGCCCACCATCTCGCCGCCCTTCTACCGGGTGTTCGCCGCTGCCACCAGCGCGATGGCCCTGGGGATGGCGGTGACGATCCTCGGGCAGGACTTCTGAGGACTTTCGTCAGGCTCCGTCTCGAATACGCTGGCGCCCATGAGCACCAAGTCGGTCGAATACCTGATCACCGCCTGGGACGGCACGGACGAGCACGCGCTGGAGCGGCGTCTGGCGGTGCGGGAGGCACACCTCGCGGGCGCCCAGGTCCTCAGCGAGCGGGGCGAACTGCTCAGCGGTGGCGCCATCCTCGATGACGACGGGCGCATGATCGGCTCGTCCATGCACGTGGCCTTCGCCGACGAGGCGGCCTTCCGGGCCTGGTACGACGCCGAGCCGTACGTGACCGGCGACGTCTGGCGTGATGTGAGCATCCGGCCGATGCGGATCTTCCGGCCGACCGTCTGAGCCCATGCAGATCCGCGCCGAGGGCGACGTCGTCCTGCACTTCGAGAAGGACTACCCCTGGGGTCCGGACGACCCCGCCGTGGCCGGCCTGCGGGTCCGCGCGAGCGGTCCGTTCGTGCAGGTCGACGTGCAGGTCGTGCTGCTGCAGGGAGAGGGACCGTCGTCCTTCCTGCGCTCGCTCTACGAGGACTTCCGCGGCTGGGACGGCGAGCGCACCTGGAGCCCGCACGGCGGCGGCCTGCAGATCACCGCGACGCACACCGGGTGGGTGCAGTTGGCCTGGGCTCTGTCGCACGTGGTGCTCGGTGAGCCGGTCTGGTCGTTCCAGGCCACGTCGCAGCACGCGGCCGGAGAGGACATGCGCCGCCTGGCCGAGGTCTTCGACGAGACGCTCGACTGGCCCGCCTGAGGGGCGCTGAAGATTTCGGCGGATCGGCTCTCAACCTTTCCTGGGTCAACGCACGTTTCTTAGGAGGTGATGCGTACCCACGATGACGGTTGGAGAGTGCTTTACGGTGCCGACCGTGACGAGTGACGAAGACGGGTTCCAGGTCTTCGTGCAGCAGTACTGGCGCTCGCTGAACCGGACCGCGTTCCTGCTCACCGGGGACCGCGACCGGGCCGAGGACCTGGTGCAGAGCGCCCTGGAGAAGGTGCACCGGCACTGGCCCAAGGTCTCGCGCATGGATGCCCCGCTGGAGTACGTGCGCCGGGCGATGGTGACCACGGCGATCTCGTGGCGCCGCCGGCGCAGCTTCGGGGAGATCCCGAGCCTGTCGGTGGATCCGGGTCACCACGACCCCTACGAGCGGATCGATCAGCGTCAGCAACTCATCGCCGCCCTGCGCCGTTTGCCGGTCAAGATGCGCGCGGCCCTGGTCCTGCGCTACTTCGAGGACCTGTCCGAGGCCGAGGTCGCCGCAGCCATGGGCTGTTCGGTGGGCACGGTCAAGAGCCAGGTCTCGCGGGGCCTGGAGCGCCTGCGCAGCACGATGGCGGCCGGCCCGGCCGGCGCTACCCCGTCCGTGAAGACAACCCCTGCTCTGCGGAGGCCGTGATGAACATCGAGACCGAACTGCGGGCGGCCCTCGCCGACGAGGCCACCTTCGCCGGCGACGAGGTGCAGCCCTACCCTGCGTTCCTGCAGCGCGAGCGAAAGAACCAGCGGGCGCGGCGGATCCGGGTGGCGACCTCGGTCGCGGCCGTGGTCGCCGTGGTCGGGGCGGCCGCCGGTATGCAGGCCCTGGGCTCGGGTCAGGCCGATCGTTCGGCGCCCGCCTCCGAGCAGGAGAAGCCGAGCCTGGTCGTCCCCAGCCGGGCTCTCGTCGACAGCCCGCTGCGCGGCTCCCTGGCCACGAACGAGAAGTTCCTGAATGCCATGCTGCCGAAGGTCGTCGCGCACGAGAACCGCGAGGCGAAGCTGCTGTACGCCTCGGACGTGGGCAACCAGCGACTGGTACTGGCCTATGTCGCCGCCCCGTCGGCGTCGCTGGAGGACCAGCCCAGCGAGGCCTCGAGCCTGTCGTGGTTCACCGGGCCGCGCGGAGCCTCCGCGAAACGGCTCACCAAGAGCCAGGGCGCCGAGGGCACCCGGCCGGCCAGCGGAGTGACGGATGTCAGCAACGACGCCGAAGGACTGGCGGTCATGGTCGGCCCGGTGGGCTACACCGTCGAACTGACCAACAGCACCCAGGCCCGCTACACCGCCGAGGGCACGGTCGAGCAGGGCGGCGTCTTCGCCAGCAGCAAGAAGGACAGCGGGCTCGTCGAGGAGGTGCTCGCCCCGCACGCAGTCCCGCCCTCCATCACGGCCACCCTGACCAAGGACGGCAAGACTCTTCCGATCGAGTCCGAAGGCATGGCCTGGGGCGAGAGCGGCGTGGACATGGACGCCTACACCGCCAAGGCCGAAGCAGCGCTCGGGGACAACTCTTCCGACCCGGCGGCTCTTGGGGCCCGCCTGAAGGACGCGCTGGACACGGCCGCCCTGCCCCTGGAGGGTACTGACCTGAAAGTGCGCTACGCCGGGACGTTCCGGGGCCAGGACCTGAACGTCTTCACCCTGCAGCAGCCCGGTCAGGGAGTGCTGGCCTTCGCCTACTACTGGAGCTCCGAGGGCAGCGGGGTCAGCCTGCGACTGCTGCTTCCGGCCGAGGGGATCGACTCCCGGCCGATCGCCTACCACCCCCAGGAACAGCACGGTCCCAGCGAGGAGACGATCGTGGTGGCCCCCGAGGGCGCCGAGCGGGTCACGGTGACGGTCGAGGGAGAAGACCCGATCGAGGTCGACCTGAAGGCGGGGATCGGCGCGGTGGACGCCGACCCGGCCAAGGAGGCCATCGCAACCGCCTACGCGCCGGACGGTTCCGAGATGGGCTCCACGCCGGTGCGGAGCCTGGCGGGCTCCCGGGCGAACATCGGGGACACACCGGAGACCCGCGTGGTTCCGTGACGTCCCGAGTTCGGGCTGAATTGAAGGACGGTGGTGGTCACCTCGGTCGGGTGGCCGCCACCGGATCTTCCGGACAGTCGGGCACCGAACCGGGCAAGGTGACCAGGGGATGAACGACGATTGATGGGGGCGCGTCTTTCGAGTGACCACTGTGTCCGGTTTCTGGCTACAGTCAGCGCGGACACGGGTGGACACAGGAGATGCGCAGATGCGGTTCAGACTCACGCCGAGAGACACGACGATCATCGACCTGCTCGTGCAGGCGGGTAACGCCCTGGTCGAGGGGGCGGAGCTGCTGCAGGCCGTGATCAATGCCGGGCCGGACGACCGGCCCGACCTGCTGGTGCGGATGCGCGACGCCGAGCACGCCTGCGACGACATCGTCCACGCCACCAAGCGCAAGCTGAACAGCACGTTCGTCACGCCCTTCGACCGGGAGGACATCTTCTCCCTGGCCTCGGCCCTGGACGACTGCATGGACAACATGGAGGCCGCCGCCGACATGCTCGTCCTGGCCAACCCGGCCCGCCTGCCCGACGGAGTGGAGACCCAGCTGGCGGTCCTGCAGGAACAGGCCCGGGTCACCGCCCGGGCCCTGCCCCGTCTGCACACGATGGAGGGCCTGGAGGAGTACTGGGTCGAGATCAACCGCCTGGAGAACGTCGGTGACGACGCCTGGCGGGACATGCTGGCCGAGCTGTACTCCGGGGCCTACGAGCCGCTGGAACTGCTGAAGGTGCGCGAGGTCATCGACGCCCTGGAGGACGCGGCCGACGCCTTCGAACTGGTCTCCCACCACGTCGAGACCATCGCGGTCAAGGAGTCCTGACCGGTGTCACTGACCCTCACCCTGGTGGTGCTGGTCGTGTCCGTGGCCCTGGTGTTCGACTACACCAACGGTTTCCACGACGCGGCCAACGCGATCGCCACCGCCGTCTCCACCCGGGCCCTGACCCCGCGCAAGGCCCTGGCCATGGCCGCCGTGTTCAACGTGGTCGGGGCGCTGATGGGGCACGGCGTGGCCCAGACCGTCGGCAGCGGCATCATCAGCCCGCCCGACGGTCACGCAGGTCTGCTGATCGTGCTGGCCGGCCTGGTCGGGGCGATCACCTGGAACATCTTCACCTGGGCGCTGGGGTTGCCCTCGTCCTCCTCGCACGCCCTGATCGGGGGCCTGGCCGGCGCCGCGGTGGTGGTCTCCTCCCCCGTGCACTGGTCGGTGATCCTGGACAAGGTCGTGATCCCGATGATCCTCTCGCCCCTGGTCGGGTTCGGGCTGGCCTACCTGGCCATGGTCGGCGTGCTGTGGGCCTTCCGTAAGGCCCGGCCCACGCCCGTGATGCGGGGTTTCCGTACCGGCCAGATCTTTTCCGCCGCGGCCATGTCGTTCGGGCACGGCCTGCAGGACGCGCAGAAGACCATGGGTGTGATGACGCTGGCCCTGGTGGCCGGCGGGTACCACGCCGAGGGCGCGGGAATCCCGCTGTGGGTGACACTCTCGGCCGCTATCGCGATCAGCCTGGGCACGGCCTCGGGCGGCTGGCGGATCATGCGCACGCTCGGGCGCGGCGTGATCGAGCTCGACCCGGCGCGCGGCTTCGTCGCCGAGACCGTGGCCTCGTCGGTGCTCTACACCACCGCGTACGCCTTCCACGCGCCGATCTCCACCACCCACACCATCACCGCGGCCATCATGGGAGTGGGCGCCACGAAACGGCGTTCGGCCGTGCGCTGGGGGGTGGCGGGCGACATCCTCACCGCCTGGGTCCTGACGCTGCCGGCCTCGGCGCTGGTGGCCGGGGGCCTCAGCCTGCTTCTGCACCCCTTGGCCTGAGCACCTGCGCCGGGTCTGCGGCCTCCAGCGTGGCGAGCAGGGTGAGAGCGTCGGCGGTCGGGCTACCCGGCTCGGCGTGGTAGAGGACGAGCTGCATGCCCTCCGCACCCACCACCGCCAGTTTCTCGCGCCGCAACCGTAGTTCACCGACCTGCGGATGGCGGATCAGGCTGACCTCGGAGCCTCCCCTGCGGATGTCGTGCCGGGCCCAGAGCCGGCGGAACTGCTGGCTCTTCAGGGACAGCTCACCGATCAGCGACTGCAGCCGCGGGTCCTCGGTGTCGGCGCCGACCTCGGCGCGCAGCTGGGCCACCACGCTGGCCGCGTTCTCGTCCAGGTCAGGGTGGTACTCGCGCGCCTGCGGGTCGGTGAACAAGGTGAGAAGGCGGTTGGTGCCTGGGCGCATCAGCGGCGACAGGCTCACCGCCAGCCGGTTGGCGGCCAGGACGTCGCGGTACCGGTTGACCACGAACGCCGGCACGTTCAGGGTGCCGATGAGCATCTCGAGACCGGCCGGCACCCGATCGGCCGAGGCGGCCGGGCGCCTGCGGGTCTTGGGGCGGGCCAGCCCGGTCAGGTGCTCGGTACCCGCCGCGTCCAGCTGCAGCACCCGGGCCAGCGCCTCCACCACCTGCGGCGAGGGAGTGCGGTCACGGCCCTGTTCCAGGCGCAGGTAGTACTCGGCACTGATCCCCGCCAGCATGGCCACCTCTTCGCGGCGCAGGCCCGGCGTGCGCCGCAGGCCGCCACCGGGCAGGCCCACGTCGGCCGGCTGCACCAGCTCGCGGCGGGCCCGCAGGAAGTCCCCCAGAGCACTCTTGGTCGCCATGGCCCTCACCGTAGGCGATCACCGTGCGGCCTGCCTGTCCCTGCTTCTACCAGGAACAACAGGGATCTGCCGACGCCGGCGGCCCGGTTGCAGAGTGAAGGCACGAGCGCACGCCGAGGCGGCGGGCGCCAGAAGAGGAAGAACGAGCGACATGGCATCTCGCACCTGGTTCATCACCGGCGTCAACAGCGGCTTCGGCCGCCGGATGACCGAACAACTGCTGGAGCGCGGTGAGCGCGTCGCCGGCACCGTGCGCCGGCCCGGATCGGTGGACGACCTGCGGCGCACCTACGGCGAGCAGTTCTGGGTCGGGCACCTGGACGTCACCGACACCCCCAACGTGCGGGCCGTCGTGGACCGGGCGTTCGCCGAGCTGGGCCGCATCGATGTGGTGGTCAACAACGCCGGGTACGGCCTGTTCGGGGCGGCCGAGGAACTGACCGACGAGCAGGTGGTGGCCCAGCTGAACACCAACCTGCTGGGCTCGATCCAGGTGGTGCGGGCGGCGCTGCCGCACCTGCGGGCCCAGGGCGGCGGCCGCCTGATCCAGATCTCCAGCTACGGCGGCCTGGCCACCAACCCGGGCGCCTCGCTGTACCACGCCGCGAAGTGGGGCATCGAGGGCTTCATGGAAGGCACGGCCCGCGACGTCGCGCCCTTCGGGATCGGCGTGAGCATCGTCGAGCCCGGCGGGGCGCGCACCGAGTTCCGCTTCGACAGCCTGCAGCTGGCCGAGCCAATGACGGCCTACGACGACACCCCCGCGGCCATGGTCCGCGGCGCGAAGGACCGCAGCCGTCCCCCGCTGGGCGACCCGGCGAAGATGGCCGCCCGGATCATCGACAGCGCCGGCCAGGAACCCGCACCGCTGCGCCTGGTCCTGGGCAGCGACTCCTACCGTTTCGTCACCGGCGCCCTGCGCGAGCGCCTGGCCCAGATCGAACCGCAGGAAACCCTGGCCGCCTCCACCGACTGGAACAGCGAGAGCTGAGACCCTAGGGGCGCCCACCGAAACGCCAGGAGTGCACCTCGGTCGCGGCGTACCCCTGAGCGGGCAGAACAGCCAGCGCCGCATCGGCATCCGGCGCCTGCACCAGGAGCGCCGTACCCAACCGGGCCACCCCGTCATCCGACAGCAGCGGGCCGTAGGCGATCAGATCGTCCATTGTTGGTGGCAGTTCCTCGGCACCGGCGCCGGCACCGGCGCCGGCACCGGCGCCGAGACCGATGACCAGGTAACGGTTGCCCGCAGCGGCGGCGCCGGGGAACTGCCACATGGTGCGGCCCAGGACGTTGCGCCAACGCCGCAACAGGACGTCCCGGTAGACACCGGCCTGGTAGTTGGGCTCGTCGAAGGCGAACGCGCGGGCGGCACCCGGGTCGGGCAGGTCGAGAATGTGCAGACTGCCCGTGGCGGTGCCGTCTTCGGCCAGCGTGGGGCCGCGGGCGATCATCCGGTCGGCGAAGCGGTCCATGTATGACCAGTGGCGCTCGGCCAGCTCTTCACGCAGCGCGGCCGAGCCCGGCCGGTCGCGGTGATAGCAGAGGAATTCCATCCCACCTCGCTGCGAAATGTTGAACTGGGACAAACCGTAGCCGATGGACGAGGGGCCGTCGGCGCTCGCGCGAACGGTCAGGACTGGTAATTTCGGCCCGTCTTACCCGCGTCCTCGTCGAGGTGACACATGGCTTCCCGCACCGCGAACTTCTGCATCGACGCTCATGACCCGCGTGCCCAGGCGGAGTGGTGGGCCCAGGTGCTCGACGACTTCCGTCCCGTCGAGGAGGACGACGACGACGAGGTGGCGCTGACCGGCCCGGCCGGGCGGGAACTGATCTTCCTGCGGGTGCCCGAGGCCAAGACGGTCAAGAACCGCATGCACATGTGCCTGCGCCCGGTCGACCGCAGCCGCGACGAGGAGGTCCAGCGCCTGCTCGACCTGGGCGCCACCATCGTCAACGACCTGCGCAGCGACGACAGCGGCTGGGCCGTACTGGCCGACCCCGAGGGCAACGAGTTCTGCGTGCTCACCACCCCGGCCGACGAGGCCGGTATCGCCCAGCACTGATCCAGCACCGAGGGGGCCCGCCGGGATGAGCGACGACGAGGACGTGACGTTCACGCACCTGGAGCAGCCGCTGACCGGCGAGGCCGGGGTGACCAAGCGCGACCTGGTCGACTACCTCGACGCGCTCGCCGACCGGATCGTGCCGGTGCTGACCGACCGGCCCCTGTCGGTGGTGCGGGTCCGGCCCGGGCAGGAGCCGTTCATGCAGAAGAACGTGCCCAAGCACGCCCCCGACTGGATCCGCACCGTCACCATCCCGGCGCGCTCGTCGCAACGGGAGGTCAGGTACGCGCTCGGCAACGACCGCCGCACCCTGCTGTGGTTCGCCAACCAGCGCGCCGTCGAGTTCCACGTGCCGCTGTCCCCCGTGGGCTCCGGCCAGTCGCACCTGGTGCTGGACCTCGACCCGCCGCCGGAGGGCCCTTTCGCCGTGGTGGCCGCCGCCGCACACCTCGTGCGACGGGTGCTGGACGAGGTCGGGCTGGACAGCGTGGTCAAGACCAGCGGAGCCAAGGGTCTGCACGTGTTCGTCCCGCTCGAGCCGACTTTCAGCATCGAAGACGTCGCGGCCGCCACCCGCGCCGTCGCCGCCCGGGCCGAGCGGCTCGATCCGGCGCTGACCACAACGGCTTTCATTAGGGACGATCGTGGTGGGCGAGTATTCCTGGACTCCACCCGGGCCGGAAGTGCCACGGTGGTGGCCGCCTACAGCCCCCGGATCCGGCCCGGCCTGCCGGTGTCCTTCCCCCTGCGGTGGGACGAGATCGATGCGGTGACCCCCGGCGACTTCACGATCAGGACGGCCCCAGAACGACTCGGTGATGCCGACCCGTGGCGCGAGCTGATGCCGGCACCGCAGGCCCTCGATGCCGACCTCGTCGCCGAGGGCCACACCATTCCGGTGGCTCGCGTGCAGGCCATGCACGAGGGCAAGCGGCGCAAAAAGGCCGCCGCTGACCCGAACCCTCCCGCTTGACAGCCCCTTTGCGCAGGCTCACACTCGCCGCAGGGTAGCCGAGAGCAAGCGGGAGATCACCGTGCAGTGGAACCGATCCCGTCTGGCCCGGGCCGCCGCCGTGGCCACGCTGGCCGTCTTCACCGCCGTGGTGAGCCCCAGCGCCAGCGCCCCGGCCCAGGCAGCCGCCAGCAGTGGATTCCTCGACCACCTGAACGGTTTCGACACCCGCCGCTGGCACAAGGCGAACGGCTGGAGCAACGGCGGCGTGTTCAACGCCGGCTGGCGCGCCGACCACATCCGGCACAGCGGCGGCGTCATGGCCATCAACCTCGACACGGCCACCTGCCCCAGCGGCTGCTCGGCCAAACCGTATGCCTCCGGCGAATACCGCACCAACGCCCAATATTCGTACGGGCGTTTCGAGGTACGCATGAAGGCCGTCAAACGCCCCGGAACCGTCACGTCGTTCTTCACCTACACCGGCCCCAGCGACGGCCAGCCGTGGGACGAGATCGACGTCGAGATCCTGGGCCGGAACACCACCCAGATGCAGACCAACTACTACACCGACGGCGTGGGTGGGCACGAGAGCGTCATCGATCTGGGGTTCGACGCCTCCACCGGCTTTCACAACTACGCCATCGAGTGGCGCGAGAGCACCATCAAGTGGTTCGTGGACGGCCGGCTGGTGCATCAGGAGGACGGCTCACGAGGCCCCCTGCCGAGCCACCCGCAGCGCATCATGGTCAACCTGTGGCCCGGCATCGGGGTGGACGAGTGGCTCGGCCCGTTCACCTATCCCGGCCGGGCCCTGACCGCCCGCTACGAATGGATCAGATACACCCAGTACTAAGCCGTTCGGACGTTTGTTGGCACCGTTGTCAGTCCGCGTCCCGGAAGGGGGTGATCAGGGACGACCCTGAGGACTTCCAGGGCGCGGCTCAGCGTGTTCCCCGATGTGGCGCACCTGTGACCACCGCCACGCTGAACCTCATGATCTCGATCGAGTCACTCACCCGGAAGTACGGCGGCTTCACCGCCGTCGACAGCGTCTCCTTCACGGCCGAACCGGGCCGCGTCACCGGCTTCCTCGGACCGAACGGGGCCGGGAAGTCCACCACGATGCGCGTCCTGGTCGGCCTGACCAAGGCCACGGCCGGGCAGGCCACCATCCTCGGGCGCCACTACGCCGACCTGCCCAATCCGGGGCGCGAGGTCGGCGTTCTTCTGGACGCCTCCGCCCAGCACGCCGGGCGCACCGGCCGGGAGATCCTCACCGTGGCCCAGCAGACCATGGGCCTGCCCCGCTCGCGGGTGGCAGCCATGCTCGAGCAGGTCAGCCTCACCAGCAGCGAGGCCGACCGTCGGGTCCGCAACTACTCCCTGGGCATGCGCCAGCGCCTCGGCATCGCCACCGCGCTGATCGGCGACCCACAGGTGCTGATCCTCGACGAGCCGGCCAACGGCCTGGACCCGGCCGGTATCCGCTGGATGCGCGACCTGCTGCGCGGGTACGCCGACCAGGGCGGCACCGTGCTGCTGTCCTCGCACCTGCTGCACGAGATCGAGGTGATCGCCGACGACCTCGTGGTGATCGGGCAGGGCCGGATCGTCGCCTCGGGCACGAAAGCCTCTCTGCTGCAACGAGCCGGGACGACCGTGCGCGCCTCGTCGGGGCTGGCCGAGCTGGAACGGGCCCTGCGCAGCAGCGGTTTCGACACCACGGTCCTGCCCGACGGCGGCCTGCGCACCTCCGCCGAGCCGGAACTGGTGGGCAAGACCGCCCTGGCCGTCGGGGTCGCCCTCACCGAACTGCGCACCGCCGACGGGGCGGGCCTGGAAGACATGTTCCTGGAACTGACCGCCGAGACCCAGCGCGAAGGAGCCGTGGCATGAGCACCGCCGCCCTCAGCACGCCCGAGACATCCCTGCGCACCCGGCGCGTGGCGCTGGAGGAGGCCGGGCCGATCCGGCCCATCCCCCTGAGCCGCGTGGTCGGCGTGGAACTGCGCAAGATGTTCGACACCCGCTCCGGCTTCTGGCTGATGGCCAGCATCGCCATCACCGCCACCCTGGCCACCGTCGCGGTCATCATCTTCGCCCCCGACGCCGACGTCACCTACACCTCCTTCGCCAGCGCCGTCGGCTTCCCGATGAGCGTCATCCTGCCGATGATCGCCGTCCTGTCCGTGACCAGCGAATACAGCCAGCGCAGCGGCCTGACCACGTTCACCCTGGTGCCGCACCGCGGCCGGGTGGTGGCCGCCAAGGCGATCGCCACCCTCACCGTCGCGGTCACCTCGATGGTCCTGGCCATGGTCATCGGCGTGCTCGGCAACGTCGCCGGCTCCGCCCTGGCCGGGGTGGACGCCACCTGGGACGCCTCGGTCAGCGACCTGCTGTACATCGTGCTCGGCAACACGCTCGGCATGCTCGTGGGGTTCATGCTCGGCGTGGTCATCCGTAACTCGGCCGGCGCCATCGTCGGCTACTTCGTCTTCTCCCTGGTGCTGCCCGGCCTCTCGGAACTGCTGGCCGCCAACGCCTCCTGGTACGACGAGCGCCGGGGGTGGCTGGACTTCAACTACGCCCAGGGCGCCCTGTTCGGTGGGAACCTCAGCGGTGAGGAGTGGGCGAACCTGGCCGTCACCAGCGCCGTCTGGCTGGCTCTGCCGCTGGCGATCGGCCTGGTCGCGCTCATGCGCTCCGAGGTGAAGTGACCTCTTCGCCGGGGAAACCATTCGTTCGAGGGCCGCTGTGCGACACGCACAGCGGCCCTCGACTCGTCACACCACCGGCTCTCGCAGCTCGGTGAAGGTGGAACGGTAGGCAGAGGGGCCCACCCGCGGCAGAACCAGCCCGCGTAGCCAGTCCGGCAGCCCGGCCGCCCGTGAGCCCCGGTCGGTCATCCGCTGAACGTGTTCGACCCGGGCCCGGCGCCGCTGATCGTAAGCAGCGCCCACCCCGGCCCAGTCCTTTTCCTGATCCAGCAGCTCGGCCAGCACCAGCGCATCTTCGACCGCCAGCGCCGCCCCCTGGGCCCACACGGGGGCGGTCGCGTGCGCCGCATCACCGATCAACGCCACCCGTCCCTGATGCCAGGCCGGGATCCGCACCTCCTCGATCGGCGAGTGATGCAGCTTGATCCCACCGGAACGCACGTGCTCGAGGATGGAACGCACCGGCGCCGGGAAGTCCTCGAACGACTCCTGCAGCCAGCTCTCGTCCGCCGCGACCGAGGCCCCGCCCACACCGGAGGCGAAGCAGTACACCTGGCCCTCACCAGCAGGAATGGCCAGGAAGGAACGACCCCGGCCGAGCCAGACGGTGAAGCAGGCGACGCCCGGGTCAGGAGCCATGAAGCGCCAGCTGGCCTGCGCCAGCAGCCCGGTGCGGCGGCCCTCCGAACCCAGGAACGCCGTGCGCACAGCCGATCCCACACCGTCGGCGCCCACCAGGAACGCCCCTTTCAGGGTTTCGCCACCGGGCAGCTGAACCGTCACGCCGTCCGGCCCCTGTTCGTACGCCTCCGGCGCCGCCCCGAACCGCACCGCCTCCGAGGGCAGATCCTGCGCCAGAGCGTGCAGCAGCTCAGGGCGCCCCAGGATCCGGCTGGGCACCCGGCCGCTCCAAAACGCCGCCTCATCGACCGCGTACAACAGCTTTCCCCGGGAGTCGCGGTACTCGCGGCGCTGAATCGGCGCTCCCGTCTCCCCCAGCACGTCGGTCAGCCCCAGGTGAGACAGGGCCGTCATGCCGTTGCCCGGGATGTTGATGGCCAGACCGGACGACGGCAGTTGCTCGCGTCGCTCCAGCGCAACGGCCGGCACTTCACGGCGGTGCAGCGCACGGACCAGGGCCAGGCCCGCAATCCCAGCCCCCACGACGACAACGGGATTCTCCACGAAAACGCTTCCTCACAAAGAAGATCTGGACGAGGGCAGCGGGGAGACCCTCATCAGGGCCCTCCCACACAGCACCGTGCCAGACTATCGCCGGTCAAGTGACCAAAAACTGTACAGCGAGTGATCACCTGGGAGTCCGAAGACTCAGGAGGGTCGAGGGCTCCACGGGGAAAGGTCGAGCCGGGGGTAACGCAGGGCCATCCCGGCCAGGGTCTCGGGGGTCCAGTAGGGATGCCCGGGTGGCGGAAAGCCCAGAGCCTGGAGTTGGCGCGGGTCGGCCTGAGGTACGAACTCGTTCCACTCGGGGGTGAAACTCTTCGCCGCCCAGCCGTCGCGCTGCCCCCACTGAAGGCTGAGAGGCCGGAAGCACAGATGCATGCTGAATCGAGCGCCTCGAGGAGCGGTGAGCTGGGTGCCACGATGGAAAGTGCCCGACTCGAAGGCGATGACCGTGCCCGCCGGTCCTGCTGCGCTGACCTCAGCCTCGTAGAGCGCCGGATCGGCGCGAGCCGTGTACCGGTCGACCGCGTCCGGCTCCGTCGGTAGCAGCCAGTTCGGCACGGCAGGAAGGTCGGCGGTGTGCCTGCGCGGGACCAGATGCGGCGGTCCGAGCTCGTCGGGAACATCGCAGAGGTAGACGAACATCTCGACCTGCCGGCAGCCGGGCGTGGTGCTGGGCACCAGGATCGTGTGATTGAGGTAGTCACGGTGCAGGGGCTGGTCGTAGTCACAGGCACCGGTGTACTTGGCCCAGGCCTGCGCCCCGTAGAGATGAATGTCCTTGTCCTGCAGCAGCGTCTCGGCCAGGTCCAGGATCCGGGAGTGCACGGCCAGCAGGCTGATCTGCGCACTGGCGAAGGGGAAAGTGTCGATCCCGGCGAACTCGTCGCCGATGAAGCGCTCACGCCGGGGATCGGTGCCGCCATGAAGACCCTCGGCCGTCGGGAACAGCTCATCCAGCGTCTGAACAGCCGCGGTCAACTCGGCCCTCGGCAGGAAACCCGGCAAGATGACGAATGCGTCGCGATTCCAAACCTGTTCCGCATCTTCGAGGTTCATCGGCCCAGGGTCGGTGTTCGCCGAATCCTGCGGCAAGCAGTTTTTCGGTAAGTACGCAGTTCAAACAGTGGACGAGTGTGGGCACCATGAGCGCGTCGGTGCCCACACTCCCAGGTCACCGGATCAGCGAACCTGCTCAGCCGAACGGCGTCAGCACGATGCTCGCCGCCCGCGGGTCGCCGTTGTGCACGAGCGACTCGAAGTTGCCCACGTCGTCGAAGGCGAAGGCGTAGGCCCGGCCGTCGACCATGTTCTGGTGCATGATCCGGGCGTAGTGGTTGGGTGCACTGTTGCGGTAGAACTGCGAGGCGTCGGTGGAGGGCTGGGTGTCGACGGTGCCCAGGGTGCCGCGGTTGAGGGCGGCACACAGAGTGCGGGCGATCGGGCCCACGACGTTGTCGTTGGGTGCGAACAGGTCCCGGTCACAGTTCCAGACCGAGGCCGAGGACGGCTTGTTGAAGGAGGCGACGGTCTGGCCGGCTGTATTGGTGAAACGCATGACGTTGCCGGACGTGCGCCCGAAGTAGCGAACGCCGGGCTGCCCGGCGAACGGGACCACAGTGAGTGTCTTGCTGGTGTAGGCGTTCCAGGCTGAGGTGATGTAGGCGTCGAGGTAGGAAGAACTGAGCAACCCCGTCTCCGAGGCCTTGCCGGGGGCCAGGGCACGCAGGACGGTGCCGTCCGGCCTGGTGTAGACGGTGTTGGCCCAGCCCGGCTGGGCCCGCAGCGCGTTGAACACCTTGTTGCGCCCACCCGCCACCAGGTCGCCGGTGCGGGTGGTGACGCCGTTGGCGCCGGTGACCGTGACCGCGTGCGGCACGGACAGCATGTCGACCTGGGTGCTGTTCAGCCAGAGGCCGGCGTCGTTGTAGGTGAACTCGCTCCAGTCGAACAGGATGTTGCGGTTGGGGTCGGCGCTGGTCCAGGGGGCCGGCTGGACGAAGCCGTCCGGCGTCAGGAACAGCTTGAGCTTCTCACCCAGCGAGAAGTAGACCCGGCCGGAGAACCCGCGCGGGAAGCGGATTGTCGCCGAGCCGCCGGTGCCCGGGCCGCTGATGGCGACGTCGGGCGCGGGAGACGGCGGGATCGAACCGGCCGGCCAGGGCGTGAAGACACCGGCCTGATTGACGTGGCCGAGGCGGCCGGTGTTCAGATTCGTGCCGAGAACATACAGATGGACGGCCTCTGCTCGCCCGGTGTTGTTGGTGACGGTGACCGGAAGAACCGCGGGGCCGACGGCCTGGGCCGGGGCGGCGGTGGTGACGACCGCGATCGGAGCGCTCACCATCAGGGCGGCGAGCGCATGAGTGATCCACTTTTTGATACGCACTGAGTCTCCTCAGGGATGAGAGGTGCGCAGATAGTGCTTTTCAGCATCAGTTGGCCAACAGCGGGTGTCAACAGCTCGACCCGGCCTCCGGGAGCCGAAACGTTTTCGCGGCGGCCTGCGGTCATGGAGATCCCGCGGGCTCGTCGCACCCGATGCCCGAGGTGATCGAAAGCAGCCTGTACGCGACCAGCTTCGAGGCTCACACCCGTCCTCAGTTCGAAAGGTTTCAGCTCGGAGCGCGTGGCTGGGCACCAGCACCCCGCCCGGACCGATCCGGATACGGGGGTCTGAGCGGGGTAGTGAGCGGCCGGACGCGATACGTGTCAGGCGCTGGCGAGCGGACGAATCGGCTGGGGCCGGCCGGCGAGGGCAGCGACGATCAGGGCAACCCCGGCCAGCACCACGGTCAGGGCTTCGACCGCCGAGGGTACGCCGACCGCCCGGGCCAGGGCACCGGTGGCAATGGTGACCACACCGCAGGTTCCGTAGGCGATGGCGGCGAAGACGGAGGCGGATCGTCCTTGGTGCCCGGCGCTCAGGCCGTGGGTCACGGTGGCCAGACCGAGGCTGTACGCCGGGCCCTGACCGCTTCCGCACACGATGGCGCCCGCCACGAGCAGGGTGAGGTCGGCGGTTTCCAGGGCGAGCGCGATCATGGCCATGCCGCCGACCACGGGGATGGACAGCTGCCAGGCCCGCATGCGCAGCAGTCGCCGCCCGCAGATCACCTGGCCCACCCACGCGGCGGTGAGGAACGCGCCGCCGGGAAAGACCGCTGCCAGCAACGACATCGACGGCACGGCGCTACGCAGGGCTCCCGGCACGAGAGCCAGCACCACGCCGGCTGCGCTCCAGGCCATGGCGCCCAGCAGGAGCCCGGCGGCCCGGTGCCGCGGGCCGTAGTCGGCTTTCCACAGGGCGCCGCTGCGTTCCCCAGCCCGAGCCTTGGGCGCTGACGACCGGGGTGCGCGCGACAGGAGCACGAGCACGGCCAGGACGAGCGCGGTGAGCGCCAGGTGAGCGACGAACACCAGCGTCTGCGGGGTGGGCAGCACCGATCCGAGGAAGCCGCCGCCGACGTTCCCGATGAGCGAGCCGATCACCGCACCGGAGGCGACGACGGTGCGGGCCTGCTCCCCCAGCCCGGCGAGGGCCAGGGTGGCCGAGGCGCCAGTGGCCAGGGCCACGCCGACTCCGGAGACCATGCGCCCGGCCAGGAGGAAGGGCAGCACTTCGGCGCCGAACACCATGAGGACGTCGGCGGCGATGGTCAGCAGCAGCGCCGTCATCAGGATGGCCGCGGCCCGCTCGCCCGAGGCAGCGTTGCGTTCCGAGCGGGAAAGGATGAACACCAGCGTCAGGACGAGAGCCAGCAGGTACAGACCGAACAGCGTGGACTGGGCCAGCGGCGACAGTCCGTAGCGGTCGACGTACAGAGGCACCAGCGGGTTGGGCAGGTTGACGCCGGCCAGCACCGTGCAGAAGGCGGCGACCGCCACGGCGCCGACGGCCTGGTGCGGGTGTCCGAACGGGGCTACCGGAGCCGGTCGTTCACGTACGTGGGCCAAGGTCCGGCTCCGGTTCTCGTGCTGGGGTGCTTGTCGCTTCGATCACCGAAGTGTCGAGATGATGCGAGAAACGGGCAATACTTGAACCCAGCACTGAACATTCTGAGCAGATGAGCACGCCTCTTAGCCCGTTCTGCCGGTCACAATGATCACCAGGGAGACAGGTTGGCCAAGATCGACGCGACCGACGGGCGGATCCTGCGGCTGCTCGACCGCACGCCCCGCGCAACCATCCAGTACCTGGCCGAGCACCTGGGCATTGCCCGGGGTACGGCCCAGGCTCACACCAACCGGCTGTTCGACGGGGATCACCTGGCCCCGGTCAGCACCCGCCTGTATCCGGCCAGCGTGGAGCGGCCGCTGCGGGCACTGGTGACCGCGGAGGTCGACCAGTCGGAGTTCGAGCACACGATCGACACCCTGGCCGCGATTCCAGAGGTGGTCGAGTGCGTGGCGATCTCCGGGCCCAGCGACCTCCAGATCGAGATCCTGGCCCGTGACGCGGACGACGTCTACCGGATCACCCAGCGCATCATGCAGGCGCGGGGGATCCGGCGGACGGCCACCAGTCTGGTGCTGAAGGAGTTCATCCCACGGCGCATGCACCAACTGCTCGACCCTGAATGACCGGGCTCGCTACTCCTTGGGCGGCGGGTAGATCACCCTCGGAGCCTGGTTCTGGTACTCGGGCTCGGCCTGGTACGCGGCTCCGCTCTCGTAGGAAGGCTGAACCGGTGGCGCGGCCTGCGGTGGAGCAGGCATTGGCTGCCCCTGCGGCGGCGGGAAGGCCCCCGGAGCATTCGGCGGGTAGGACTGCTGGTAGCTGGGCGGGTAGTACGCGACCGGCTGGGGCGGATAGGGCTGATAGTGCTGCGGCGGCGCCGGGGCCCCCCAGGGCTGCGCTCCCCCGCCATAAGAGCCGGGCGGGACATAAGGGCCAGGCGGGTAGGGCTGACCGGGGTAGCCACCCTGCTGGGGCCAGAAGGTCTGCGCCCGGCGCTGCGCCTCGACAAGGCGGCCGCGGGTGGCCAAGTAGCAGGGCATCCCGATGATCCAGAACAGCCAGACCACGAGGAACCAGGCCACCGGCCCCATGTCGAGGAAGCCGCCGCCGAGCCGGCCCCGGTGGGCGCCCAGGCGCGAGGCGTCCATACCCACCCATACGGCACTACCGAACACCAGTGCCCAGATCAGCAGTTCCATGACCGACCCCTCAGGACGCGTACGGCCGAGCACGACAGAGGCCGGATCGGTCGCTGCCGGCCAGGCATGAGCGCCCACCACCCAGGTGGTCGAGCGGCGGCGCGGTCACGTAGCGCAGCCGCCTTCCCCCGGCTTGCCCAGCGCACTGGGCTACGAACGCGCGGACAGCATCTGGTCCAGCCGCGGGTACACCCGGCGCACGTTCTCGCTGTAGATGGCCCGCCTCTCCTGGTCACTGAGGGCCGCGGCCTCGACGTAGCGCTTGGTGTCGTCGAAGTAGTGGCCGGTGGCCGGATCGATTCCCCGCACGGCGCCGACCATCTCGGAGCCGAACAGGATGTTCGCGGGGTCGATCACGTTCAGCAGCAGGTCGATGCCCGGCTGGTGGTACACGCAGGTGTCGAAAAAGACGTTGCTCATGACATGTTCGCTCAGGTCGGGCCGGCCGAGCATGTCGGCCAGCCCGCGGTAGCGGCCCCAGTGGTAGGGCACCGCTCCCCCGCCGTGCGGGATGATGAGCCGCAACTGCGGGAAGTCGGCAAAGAGGTTGCCCTGCACCAGTTGCATGAAGGCGGTGGTGTCGGCGTTGAGGTAGTGCGCACCGGTGGCGTGGAAGGCCGGGTTCTGGCTGGCCGAGACGTGAATCATGGCCGGGAACTGTTCCTCACACAACGCCTCGTACAGCGGGTACCAGTAGCGGTCGGTCAGCGGCGGCGCGCTCCAGTACCCGCCGCTGGGGTCGGGGTTGAGATTCACCCCCACGAAACCCAGTTCGGCGACCCGACGGACTTCGGCGACACAGGCGTCCACTGTTTGCCCTGGGCTCTGCGGCAGTTGCGCGACGCAGGCGAAGCGCTCAGGAAAGAGCGCGGCGACACGCGCCACCAGATCGTTGCTCACCTGCGTCCAGGAGATGCTGGCCTGCAGATCCCCCAGATGATGGCCCATCGTGGAGGCCCGCGGCGAGAACAGGGTCAGGTCGCCCCCGCGTTCGAGCATCAGCCGCAACTGGTTGCCTTCAATGCTTTTACGGACGTCGGTGTCGGCGATGTCTGGATAGGCCGGTTCGGGGCGACCGGCCTCACGGGCCTGCAGTTGCTGTTCTCGCCAGGCCGTGTGGGCGGGCGGGGCGGTGGTGTAGTGGCCGTGACAGTCGATGATCATTGAGTCTCCCGCGGAATCAGCACTTCTCCGCGCATCAGCATCCGGGCCGTACGCAGCAGGCCGGCCCGCTCGACCACGTTCCCGGACTCCGGGGAGGCCAGATCCAGCCCGACCGTGAACGAGCCGGTGGGATGTTCGACCGTCAGCTCGACATGCCCGGTAGACGACAGGTTTTCCGGCGCGAGTTCGGCGACGATCGAGTCGGGCACCAGGCAGGCGGTGGCCACCGAGATGGCCCCCAGCACACCGATCGCCTCGTGCACCCGATGCGGGATGAGGGTACGGGTGGCGATCGAACCGCCCTGCGCCGGCAGCGACAGCAGGCTCATCTTCGGCACCGTCTGATCGGTGACGTCGCCCAGGTTCATCAGTGGGCCGGCAGCCAGGCGAACCCTCTCCACGGCGGCCAGCACTTCTGCGTTGGCCTCGATCTGCGCCGGTGTCTCCTGCCCGCTCAGGCCCAGGTCGACGGCCCGCAGGCAGACCACCGGCATGCCGTTGTCGATGCAGGTCACGTCGAACCCGGCGATCCGGTCGCGAGGACGGCCGGTCGGCAGCAGCGCACCGGTGCTGGAGCCGACCAGGTCGGCGAACTCGATCAGGATCGGCGCGTGCGTGCCGGGAACCCCGTCGATGCTCGCGTCCCCGGCATAGGTCACCTCGCCGCCAGGGGTGGGGACGTGAGCGGTGGCCAGGGAACTGGTGTTGGTCATCCAGATCCGCACCGGGGTGACCCCGTCGCGAGCGGCCACCAGACCGGTCTCGATGGCGAACGGCCCGACCGCGGCGAGCATGTTGCCGCAGTTCTGGCTGTCGGAGACCTCCGGCCGGTCCGGCCACACCTGCAGGAACAGGTACTCCACGTCCACGCCGGCCCGTGTGGACCGGCTCACCACGGCCACTTTCGAGGTCAGCGGGTGAGCGCCGCCGACTCCGTCGATCTGCCGGACGTCAGGTGAGCCCATGGCGGCCAGCAGCAGGGCATCACGGGCGGCAGCGTCGGCCGGCAGGTCGTCCGCATTGAACACCAGGCCCTTCGACGTTCCCCCACGCATGAGCGCCCCCGGTACGGCGATCTGGTTCACGACTGCCCCGGAGACCAGTCGATGTAGCGTAAGCCGTTCTCGGCCAGCGCTTCCCGCATTACGTAGATGTCAAGGCCCAGCTCTCCGGCCCGCAACCGCTCACGCTTGTCCACCTCGCGCGCCTCCCTCTCCTGCGCCCGGACCAGCACCTTGGCCGCTTCCTGCCGCGGCACCACAACCACACCGTCGTCGTCGGCGACCACGACATCCCCCGGATGCACCAGCGCATCGGCGCAGCGCACCGGCACCTGCACGTCTCCGACCGTCTGCTTGACCGTGCCCTGGGCGAACACGGCCGCCGACCAGACCGGGAACTGCATCTCGGTCAGCGTGGCCACGTCCCGTACCCCGGCGTCGATGACCAGGCCCCGCACACCGTGGGCGCGCAGGCTCTCGGCCAGCAGGTCACCGACGTACCCGGCGTGCGACGGGCTGGTCGGGGTGACCACGAGAATGTCTCCCGGCCGGGCCTGTTCGACCGCCACGTGGATGCTCCAGTTGTCCCCGGGGGCCACGGTGCAGGTCAGGGCCGTGCCGGCGACGCGGGCGGGCCGGTAGACCGGGCGCAGCCGCTCGGCCATCAGACCGGTGCGGCCCTGCGCCTCGTGCACCGTGGCCACGCCCAGTTCGGCCAGGGCATCGACGATCTCCAGCGGGGTGCGCGGGGTGTTGCGGACGACGACGGGCACGTCGGCCTCCTCTCGGTCGGGCGGCTCAGGGAAGGGGAACCTGGACCAGTGGTGTGCCGTGGGTGTGGAAGCTGGCGATCGTCTGCAGGCCCCAGGCCTGACCCTTGGCCCGCTCGGCCGGAGTCCAGGTGATCGGCTCCCAGTCGGGGGCCAGCAGCAGCCGCGCCCCGGCGTTGCACAGCTCCACCCGGTTGCCGCCCGGCTCGTACACGTACAGGAAGAACGTCTGCTGGATGGCGTGCTTGTGCGGGCCGGTCTCGATGAAGATGCCCGCCTCCAGGAACACGTCGCACGCGCGCAGGATGTCCTCGCGGGTGTCGGTGGCGAAGGCGATGTGGTGCAGGCGGCCGTTCGCGCCGGTCCAGTCGCCGGTGTGGACCAGGTCGTAGGACTTGTCGGTGAAGGTGTACCAGCCGGCCGCCTGCTGGCCCTCGTCGGTGACGATCTGCTCGCTCAGGCGCGCACCCAGGGCCTCGGCCAGGAAGGTGCCGTTGCGGCTGACGTCGGCGGCCAGGAAGTTGATGTGGTCCAGGCGCCGCACGTTCGCGCCCCGCCCGGGGAACGGCGCGGCCTGGTTCTTCAGCGCCGGGCCCCGCCCCTCGGGGGCACGGTAGCGCTCGGACTCCCAGTACAGCGCCAGCACGTGCCCGTCCGGGTCCTCGACCTCGTACGTGCGCCCGAAACCGGCCTCCCCCTCCACCCACTGGCCTTTCGCCCCGGCCGCTTCCAGCGCGGCGACCCGGCGTTCCAGGGCCTGCGGTGAGGTGGTGCGCAGCCAGGTGCGCCCGATGCCCGGTTGCTCGCGAGCCACCACCCGCAGGGTGACGCGCTCGTAGTCGTCCCAGCAGTGCAGGAACACCACCCCGTCCCGGCGGCCGACCTCCTCCAGCGACATCAGCCGCACGAAGAAGTCCACGGTGGCCTCGAGATCAGGGGTGAAGAGCTCGACGGCGCTCAGGTGCGCCACGTCCCGCACCCGTTCCTGGTACTCGTTCATCGTTCCTCCGGCCGGTAGCCCTGTTTCGCCTTCTGAATCAGTTCGTAGACGTGCCCGCGCAACTGCCCGAACCGCGGCGCCGAACGGGTCTGCAGCTGGTCGCGCTGGTCGGGCAGGTCGACGGTGACGTCCTCGAGGACGACCGTGGGCCGGTTGGACAGCACCAGCACCCGCTGGCCCAGGTAGATCGCCTCGTCGATGTCGTGGGTGACGAACAGGACGGTCACCCCCAGACGCTGCCACAGCGAGCGCACCAGGTCTTCCAGGTCGGCCCGGGTCTGGGCGTCCACGGCGGCGAACGGCTCGTCCATGAGCAGCACGGAGGGCTCGTAGGCGACGGCCCGGGCGATGGCGACCCGCTGCTGCATACCGCCCGAGAGCTGCCACGGGTGCGCCGCCAGGCTGTCACCCAGACCGACCGCGTTCACGGCCTCCTGGACCAGCCGCCGGCGTTCCTGCTTGCCCAGCCCTTTCTCGATCAGCGGTCGTTCCACGTTCTGCTGCACCGTCATCCAGGGGAAGAGGCTGCGCCCGTACTCCTGGAAGACCACGGCCATGCCCGGCGGCGGCCCGGTCACGCGCTGGCCGTCCAGCCGGACCTCGCCGCGGGTGGAGTCGAGCAGGCCGGCGATGCAGCGCAGCAGGGTGGTCTTGCCTGCCCCGGAAGGGCCGACGACGCAGACCAGTTCGCCGCGCTGCACGGAGAACGTCAGGTCGCGGATCGCCTCGACCCGGCGGCCGTGCCCGTCGTAGACCTTGTGCAGGCCCTCGACCTCCAGGGCGGGCAGCCGGCCCGGCGGGTTCTTCGGCACGGTCTTCTCGGCGGTCTTTTCCATCGGTTCAGGCTCCTCGGTCGGCCTGGCGCAGGCCCCGGTACCAGGCCAGCGCGCGGTTCTCGACGATGCGGAAGATCACGGACAGGGTCACGCCGAGCAGGCCGAGCACGATGATCCCGGTCCACATCTGGGGCACGGCGAAGCTGCGCTGGAACTGCACGACGCTGGCGCCCAGACCGTGGTTGGCGCCGAACATCTCACTGATCACCATGAGGATGACGGCGATGGACAGGCCCTGCCGGGCCCCGGCGGCGATCTGCGGGCTGGCGCTGCGCAGGATGACGTGGACCAGGGTGCTGCGCCGGCTCATCCGGTAGCTGCGGGCGGTGTCCAGCAGTACCTCGTCCACCGCTCGCACCCCCTCGACCGTGTTGAGCAGGACCGGCCACAGGCAGCCGAGCGCGATCGTGACGATCTTGGAGGTGGCCCCGGTGTAGCCGGTGAACAGGGCGATGATCGGCACCAGGACCGGGGGCGGGACGGCCCGGAAGAACTCCAGCGCCGGCTCGCTCAGGGCCCGCAGCACGGCCGACAGGCCGATGAACAGGCCGGCGGTGACACCCAGGACCAGGGCCAGCAGATAGCCGACCGCCAGCCGGGTGACGCTGGGCAAGACATCGGTGGAAATGCGCCCGTGCATCCAGGTCTCGCCGAACGTGCCGAGGATGTCGCGCAGCGGCGGCCAGAAGAAGTTCGTGCTGTCGGCGGTGACGATCCACCAGACGCTCAGCAGGACGACGGGCAGCAGGAGGGCGGCCGACACCGACCGCGCAAGCTTCCTCATGCCGTTTCCCTCCGGATCGACGGGTGCCAGCGCAGCACCCTGCGCTCGGCCGTGCGGGCGGCCAGGTTCACCAGGACCCCGATCAGGCCCACCGCGATGACCAGGGCGTACGTCTGAGACACGGCGCCGGAGGACTGGGCGACCCCGATGGTCTTGCCCAGCCCGGGCACCCCGATCACCAGTTCGGCGGTGATCTCCAGGATCAGCGCGACCGCCGCGGCCAGCCGGAAACCGGTGACCACGTAGGGCAGGGCGGTCGGCCAGACCACGTTGCGGGCGATGCTCCAGCGCGAGAACCGGTACGAGCGGGCGGTGTCCCGGGCCACCGGGTCCACGTCGGCCACGCCGTAGAGCACCTGCATGAGGATCTGCCAGGTGGCCGCGTACACCACCAGGGTCAGTGCGGACTGCGGCCGGCTGCCGAAGATGAGGACGACCAGCGGGATCAGGGCCACCGAGGGGATCGGCCGCAGGAACTCGATCGTCGAGGCGGTGAACTCCCTGAGCACGGGCACGGATCCGATGACGATGCCGCCGCTCACGCCGATCAGCATCGCCACGGCCAGGCCCAGGGCCCAGCCGCGCATCGTGTCGCCGAGCGCCGTCCAGAAGGAACTCTCCTGCACCAGCGTGCCCAGGGCGGAGGCCATGTCGCTGGCCGGGGGCAGGTAGTCCCGGTCGACCAGGCCGCTGCGTGGCAGCACCTCCACGACGGCGGCGACGATCACCAGGCCGAGCACGCCGAGCCCGGCCCGGGCCCAGCGGTTCACGGCAGCAGCTGGGAGATGTCGGGGGCGGAGGTGATCAGCTTGTCCTGCACGGCCAGTTCGGACAGCGCGTTCACCGACTCCTCGCTGACCTGGCTGGGCCACTTGGGCAGGGTGACGGCTTCCTGCACGGCGGGGTCGATCTCGGTGTAGGTGCTGAGGATCGCCCGGGCCTCGTCCGGGTGGCTGTCGGCGTAGGCCAGCGACTCGTTCATCGCGGTGGTGAACTTGGTGACGGTCTCCGCGTTGGCCTTGGCGTAGTTGGCGGAGGTGAAGTACGCGGCGATGGTCAGTTCGGGGTGGGTGGCCACGTAGTTGGACGCCACCTGCCGCATTCCCTGGTTCTGGGCCACGGTCAGGAACGGCTCGACGACCTGTCCGGCGTCGACGTCGCCCTTGGCGATGGCGGCCGGGATGTCGGGGAAGGGCAGTTCCACGTAGCTGATCCCGCTGGGGTCACCCCCGGCGTCGCGCACCGCCTTGTTCACCGTGGTGGTGTTGATGTTGTTCAGGGTGTTGACCGCGACCCGCTTGCCGGCCAGGTCGGCGGCGGTCTTCACCGCGCTGCCCTCGGCCACCACGACGGCCCCGAAGTCGGCCCCGTCCTTGCCGGTGGTGGCGACCCCGGAGGTGACCACCTTCAGCGGAAGCCCTTTCGAGGCGGCGAGCAGCAGCGAGGTGGTGTTGCTGAAGCCGAACTGGAACTGGTCGCTGACCACGCCGGGCACGATGGCGGCCCCGCCCTGGGCGGTCTCGATCTTGAGCTTCAGGCCCTGCTGGTCGAAGAAGCCCTTCTCGACGCCGAGGTACAGCGGGGCCACGTCGACGATCGGGATGGCCCCGACGGAGATGTCGGTGGTGCCGTCCTCCGAAGAGCCCGCGTCGCCGGAGTCGTCACTGCCGCAGGCGGCCAGCAGGAGTGCCGTGGCCAGTCCACCGGCCAGCAGAGCCTTGTGCGAGATCCGCCCTCGTCCGGTGCCGGCAGCGGCTGAGAGGGCTCGGGATACCTGGGGGTGCATAGCTCCTCCTTGAGTGGACGCGCCCGGGGGTTCGCTGCGAACGCTAGAGATTGTCAACAATCGTGTCAACCATTTGTTCGACAGTGCGCAGAGGGTGCGATGAGATCGGCGGCCGGCCGCAGTCTGCAAGGGCATGTCTCTTGTCACCGCACACCTGTCCATCTCCCTCGACGGCTTCGTCGCCGGCCCGGACCAGAGCCAGGAGAACCCGCTCGGCACCAACGGGATCGAGGTGCACCGCTGGCACCTCGGCGAGCCCACGAACGACGCCGACCGCCGCATGAACCAGCGGCTCATGGGACCGCGCGGCGCCTTCGTCATGGGCCGCAACATGTACGGGCCGGTCCGCGGCGAGTGGGGCGACTCCGACTGGCGCGGCTGGTGGGGTGACGAGCCGCCCTACCACGCACCCGTCTTCGTCCTCACCCACCACCCGCACGAACCGATCGAGATGGCGGGCGGCACCACCTTCCACTTCGTCAGCGACTTCGACGAGGCACTCGAGCAAGCGGAGGCCGCAGCCGGCGAGCAGACCGTCACCATCGCCGGCGGGGCGAGCGCCGTCCGGCAGGGCCTGCAGCGCGGGATCATCGACGAGATCATGCTCAGCACCGCCCCCGTGCTGCTGGGCAGCGGCGAGCGGCTCTTCGACGGCGTCCGCGAATTCAGGGCCGAGCCCGTCGACGTGGCGGCCTCACCCCTGGCCACCCACGTTGTCTACCGCATCGATCGCTCGTCGTAGCGTCGTAGCGCCGGGTGCGGGTCAGCCTTCGCTCTCCTGCAGGGCGGCGATGACACTGCTCAGGTGGGCGCGCGCAGCCGCCTCGGCCGCCTCCGGGTCCCGGGCCGCGATCGCGTCGATGATGGCCAGGTGCTCGCCCAGCGAGACCTGCGGGCGGCCGGGGCGCAGCGAGAGCCGGAACTGGAAGCGCACCAGCTGGGCGTTCAGGCGATCGAGCACGGACGCCGCCACCGGCTGATCGGCGATCTCCCGGATGCGGCGGTGCAGTTCGCGGTTGTGCTCGGAGTACTTCACCGGCTCACCACCGGTGACCGCCGCCCGCATCCGGCCCCCGATCTCCAGCAGCGACTCGACCTCGGCGTCGGTGGCGAGCCGGGCCGCCCGCGCCGCGCACAGGCCCTCCAGGACCATCCGGCACTCGGTGATGGCCACCGCCTCGGCCACCGAGACCACCCGCACCCGCGCCCCACGGTTGGGGATGCGCTCCACCAGCCCCTCGGCGGTGAGGTCGATCAGCGCCGCTCGCAGGCTGGCCCGGGTGACCCCGTGCAGCTCGGCCAGCTCCGCCTCGACCAGCCGCTGACCGGGCGCCAGGTCACCCCGGCCGATGGCCTCGCGCAGAGCCTGGCCGGCCACCTGCGTGCCGGCGGCGCCCTCGTAGTCCGTCGCCACTACCCCTCCTGAGCCTGTCCAGAAACTGTCAACAATCGTGTCCACACTACTTGTAACAATCTCCGCACGGCGGTTACGGTCGCTGGAACCAGACCGAACTGGGCGACGGCGCCCACGAGGAGGCCTTCATGCACCGGTTTCCGATCTTCGGCCCACGAGCGGTTCGCCGCCTCGCCCTGACCGCCGCGCTGGTGCTGACCACCGTCTCCTTGTCGGCCTTGAATACCGCCACCGCACAGGCCGAATCGTCCGACCTCAAGGCCCTGCCCCCGGCCATGGACTGCGCGGACGTCACCGAACTGGACGTGGACCGGGCCGCGGGAACGAAAGTGACCTGGCAGTCGGCGGCCGTCGTCACCACCGGCACCGCCGCCCCGTACTGCGAGGTGCGCGGCACCATCGCCCCCGCCAGCACGATCGTGCTGCGGCTGCCGGTGAACGGCTGGACCCAGCGCTACGTGCAGACCGGCTGCGGCGGCCTGTGCGGCAGCGCGAACATCAACTTCACCCAGGCCTCCACCTGCCCGCCGGTGCGCGACGGCACGGTGGCCAGCGCCACCACCGACATGGGCCACCAGGGGCAGCCGGACGGCTCCTGGGCCCTGGCCAACCCGCAGGCGCAGATCGACTTCGCCTACCGCAGCGTGCATCTCACCAGCGTAGTGGCCAAGGCGGTGATCACCCGCTTCTACCACCACAAGATCGCCTACTCGTACTTCACCGGCTGCTCCGACGGCGGCCGCGAAGCCCTGATGGAGGCCCAGCGCTTCCCCGACGACTTCGACGGCATCGCCGCGGGTGCCCCGGCCAACAACATGGCCGTACAGAACACCTACCACCACGCCTGGAACGTGGTCGCCAACCTCGACGCCGACGGCAAGTACATTTTGCTGGCCGGGAAACTCCCGCTGATCCACACCGCGGTGCTGGCCACGTGCGACGCCATTGACGGCGTCAAGGACGGCGTGATCGACGACCCCCGTAGGTGCGCTTTCGACCCGTCCTCAATTGTCTGTCGTGATGGGCAGGATCCCAGTGGCTGCCTGAGCAAGGCCGAGGCGAACGTGGTGCGCCGTCTGCATGACGGGGCCACCGACGCGAAAGGCCGCCGTCTGGAACCGGCCGTCGGGCACGAGTGGGGATCCGAACTGGAGTGGACACTGTTCGTTCCCGCCGCCCAGGTCAGCGCGTCGCGAGCGAGAACTTCGCCCTCTCGTACCTGCGCTACCTGGCCTTCCCGGGCGCCCAGGACCCCGACTTCCAGCTGAGCGACCTGAAGTTCACGGCGACCGAGTTCTGGAAGACCGTGCAGTCGTCCGCCTACATGTCGGCCCTGGACCCGGACCTGAGCGAATTCCGCAGCAGCGGCGGCAAACTCGTGCTCTGGCACGGCTGGAACGACCAGCACATCGCGCCGAGTTCGACGCTGGCCTACTACGACGCCATGCGCGAGGCGATGGGCCCGCGCACCGTGGAGTCCTTCACCAAGCTGTACCTGTTCCCCGGCGTGGCCCACTGCGGAGGGGGCGAGGGCCCCAACACCTTCGACATTCTCAGCCCGGTGATGGCCTGGGCCGAGAACGGCCAGGCCCCGGCCCGGGTGGTCGCCTCGGCCGGCACCCGCACCCGTCCGTTGTACCCCTATCCCACGGTGGCCCGCTACGACGGGAGCGGAAGCACCGACGACGCAGCGAACTTCGTCCCCCACAAGCCCGCTGCGGCCGCCGAGAGGTACCACTGGGTGGGTGAACGCCTGTACTCCAGCGACTACCAGACCTGGGCCCACGCCGAGGGAACCGCACTTCTCCAGCGGCCGAGCTCGACCTGGCTCACCCGCAAAGTCAGTCAGTGATGATTAAGGGCCGTCACCGCCGCGTCGTAGCGGCCCTCGACCTCGGAGAAGCGCAGGAACTTGACCGTCTCGACGAGGATCTCCTTGGCCTGCGGCTGGGACTGCAGCAGCGCCACGGTCTCGTTCACGTAGTCGTCCAGCGGCATGTACTGCTCCACGTCCGAGCCGCCGGGCAGCAGTTCGGTGCGCACAGCCGGCGGCACCAGCTCGATCACCTGGACCGAGGTGGCGGCCAGCTGCAGCCGGATGGTCTCGCTGAAGGCGTGCACGAAGGCCTTCGAGCCGTTGTAGGTCGGCGTGAAGGCCAGCGGCGTGAACGCCAGGCCCGAGGAGACGGTGAGCACCGCGGCCTGCGGGCGGGTCTGCAGGTGCCCGACGAAGGCCGAGACCAGGCGCAGCGGGCCCAGCACGTTCGTCTCGACGATGCGCTCGGCCCCGGCCAGGAACTGCTCCGACGTCACGTCCTCGACCAGCATGATCCCGGCCATCGCGATCAGGACGTTCAGGTCCGGGTGCCGGCGCAGCACCTCGTCGCGGGCGGCCAGCACCGAGGCCGGGTCGGTGGTGTCCACGGTGACGGTGGCCAGACCGTGCTTGTCGGCCAGTTCGGCCAGCAGTTCGGTGCGGCGCCCGCCGATCACGACGGTGTTGCCCTCGGCCTGCAGCCGCAGGGCCAGGGCGAGGCCGATACCGGAGGTGGCGCCGGGGACGAAGATGGTGTTTCCGCTGATGTTCATGGCCGTCAGCCTGCTGCGGCGGCCCGGACGGCGGGAGAGGACTTCGTTTCGTAGGACCGCGGGTCCCTGTTTCGGCCCGCGTAGCTGCGAGATGGTGAGGGCATGGATCGCACCACCCTGGCCGAGTTCCTGCGCACCCGCCGCGACGGTCTGCGTCCCGAGGACGTCGGCCTCAGCACGGGCCCCCGCCGGCGTACTGCGGGCCTGCGCCGGGACGAGGTGGCCCTGCTGGCCGGAATGTCCACCGACTACTACGTGCGCCTGGAGCAGGCCCGCAGCCGGCAGCCCTCCGAGCAGATGCTGGCCTCGCTGGCCCGGGCCCTGCGCCTGGACAACGACGAGCGCGACTACCTGTACCGGCTGGCCGGTCAGTCCGCCCCGGACCGCAGCCCCCTGGACACGCACGTGGCCCCGGGGTTGCTGCGGGTGATGGACCGGCTCGACAACACCCCCGCCCTGATCCTGTCGAGCCTGAGCGAGACCCTGGTCCAGAACCACCTCTCCCTGGCCCTGCACGGCGACCAGTCGAAGCACACCGGGCTGGCCCGCAGCGGCATCTACCGGTGGTTCACCGACCCGGCCGAGCGCGAGGTGTACGAGCCCGGCGACCACGACCACCAGGCCCGCGCGCTGGTCTCCGGCCTGCGGGCCAGCTACGGCCTGGGCGGGGAGCACTCCCGCGCCGGGGCTCTGGTGCGGGCCCTGCACAAGGTCAGTTCCGAGTTCACCGAACTGTGGCAGCGGCACGAGGTGGCCCGGCGCTTCGCCGACCACAAGGTGCTCCTGCACCCCGAGGTCGGCCGGATCGAACTGGACTGCCAGGCCCTGTTCACCGAGGACCAGGGCCAGACCCTGCTGGTGCTCACCGCCGCCCCGCGCACCGAGGCCAGCGAGAAGCTGGCCCTGCTGGCCGTTCTCGGGCAGCAGCAGTTCGCCCCCCGAGCCCCTTGACCTCAAGTCGAGTTGAGCTTCTAGCGTCGTGGGCGCCCGTGCGATCACTAAGGAACGGAAGTCCCGTGGCCGTCTACACCCTGCCCGACCTGCCCTACGACTACGCGGCCCTCGAGCCGCACATCAGCGGCAAGATCATGCAGTTGCACCACGACAAGCACCACGCCGCCTACGTGAGCGGCGCCAACGCCGCCCTGGAGAAGCTGGCCGAGGCCCGCGACACCGGGAACTTCGGCGCGATCACGATGCTCGAGAAGGACCTGGCGTTCCATCTGGGCGGGCACGTCAACCACACGATCTTCTGGCAGAACCTCTCGCCCGAGGGCGGGGGCGAGCCCGAGGGCGAGCTGGCCGAGGCGATCAAGGACCAGTTCGGCTCGGTCGAGGCGTTCCGCAAGCACTTCGCCGCCGTGGCCACCTCGATCCAGGGCTCCGGCTGGTCCGTGCTGGCCTGGGACTCGCTGGGGCAGAAGCTGCTGGTCTTCCAGCTGCACGACCAGCAGGCCAACGTTCCGGTCGGGATCGTGCCGCTGTTCATGCTGGACATGTGGGAGCACGCCTTCTACCTCGACTACCTCAACGTCAAGGCCGACTACGTGAAGGCGGTCTGGAACCTGGTCAACTGGGCCGACGTGCAGCAGCGGCTCACCCGCGCCCGCGCCAGCGTGATCTGAGCCCAACCCGGGCCCAACCCGACCAGCACGTGACCGGCACCTGACCGGTGCCGCAGCTGAGGGGCCGTCCTAGCGTTCGAACCGGGCGGCCCCCAGCTCGACCACCCAGCCCTCGTGCGTCCACAGTTCGGTGTTGTCGTCGGGCACCAGGGGCACCCAGGGCACGTCGGCGTGCACCTCGTACAGCCGGCCCGACCCGACCACCAGGTCAAGACTGCGGCCGTGCGGTTCCCTACGGCAGGCCACAGCGTCGATCCGCGCCACCGTGCCGGTCAGGACTCCCTGCGGATCGTCGCCGTGGTGTTCCGGCGCGAACCGGATCCGCTCGGCCCAGTCCTGACCCAGCCGCACCACCACCCGCTGCGCCCCCGGGCGCTCGTTCGCCTCCCAGGCGACCACATCCCCGGTCCGGAACGGCTCACCGCAGCACCGTTGCTCCGACGCGTCCACCCACACGTAGCTCTTGCCCGCGGCGCTCACCGGGCTCACGCTACCCAAGCCGAGATCGCGCCGACCGTTCAACCGAATGGTCGAGCGCAGAAACCGTGAATACGTCTGATGGCACCTCTAGGCTCGGAATCCGGGGGCTGGGGCCCACTCTTCTCGCCAGAAGGAGCCACGGTGAACGGAACGGCCCAGAACACTTACGCCACAACAGCAACAGCGACCAGGGAGCGCATCCGGGTCGTCCTGGTCGACGACCACCACCTAATCCGGAGTGGGCTGCGCCAGGCCTTCCAGTCGGCCGGGGACTTCGAGGTGGTGGGTGAGAGCGCGCAGGTGGGCGAGACGCTGCAGCTGCTGCAGCGGGTGAGGCCCGACGTGCTGGTCACCGACGTCGAACTGCCCGACGGCAACGGCCTCGAACTGACCGCCCAGGTGCGCGCGGCCGACGACAGCGTGGGGATCGTCGTGCTCACCATGCACGCCGACGACAACCACCTCTTCGCCGCACTCGACGCCGGCGCCTCCGGTTTCGTCGGGAAAGACGCACCGGCCGAGAACGTCCTGGCCGCGACCCGCCATGCCGCGGCCAGCCCGGGCACCTTCACCGCGAACGACCTGTCCGGCGCCCTGCACCGGCGCAGCAACGAGGCGGCCGGGCCGAGTCTGTCCGCGCGTGAGCACGAGGTCCTCGACCTGCTGGTCAACGGCCTGGCGGTGGCCCAGATCGGCCGCCGGCTCTACATCAGCCCGGCCACCGTCAAGACCCACGTGCGCAACATCTACCGCAAGCTCGGGGCGGGCAACCGCGCCGAGGTGGTGATGGCCGCGGTCCGGCTGGGCCTCACCGGGCACTGACCGGGCGCTGACCGTTTCGACCGTCTCGACTGCGAAGGAGCCGATCGTGAGCACGAACGAGCAGAAGGCGCTGTGGGCCACCGGGGCGGCCGGGTGGGTGGCCAACGAGGCCATCTACGACAGCGTCTACGCCCCCGTCACCGCGGCCGTTCTCGGCGCGGCTGATCTTCGTCCTCAAACAACAATTTTGGACGTCGGTTGCGGCACCGGCACGCTGGTGCAGGCCGCGAGCCACGCCGGCTCCTCCGCCACCGGCATCGACATCTCACCGGCCATGGTCGAGGCCGCGAAGAACCGGGTGCCGCAGGCCGAGATCGTCCTGGGCGACGCCCAGGACGAGAACCTGAACGCGTTGCCCGGGGCGCCGTTCCAGCGGGTGATCTCGCGCTTCGGGGTGATGTTCTTCCCCGACCCGGTGGCGGCCTTCAGCAACCTGCGCCTGGCCACCAGCACCGGCGGGCGACTGGTGTTCGCCTGCTGGCGCGGCCTGAGCGAGAACACCATCTTCACCGCCGGTCTGGAACGGCTCACCGAGCGGGTGGCCCAACCGGCCGCTCCCGTGAGCCCGGGCGCTCCCGGCCCGGTCGCGTTCGCCGATCCCGACTTGTTGCGGGGCATCCTCGACGACAGCGGCTGGCAGCAGATCAGCATCGAGGCGCTGGACTTCGTCTGCGACTTCGGTGCGCTCAACGGCACCGACGGCGTGGAGGAACGCCTTGCCGTGGTGCTCGGCGGGCCTCGCGCCCGGCACGCCCGCGCCGAACTGGAACCGGTTCTCGGGCCCGCTGGCTGGAACGACCTGGTCGAGCAGATCCGCCAGGACCTGCGGGCCGCTCGCGACCCCGGTACCGGGACGCTGCGAGTGCCGGCCGCCGTCTGGCTCGTGCAGGCCGTCAACCGGTAGTCAGGCCGGCAGGAACGGGGCGAAGCTGTGGGAGACGCCGCCCGACGCCACGCAAACGCGGTTGCGGCCGGAACCTTTCGCCTCGTACAGGGCGGCGTCGGCCGCGGCCAGCACCTCCTCGCCGCTCTGCCCGCAGAGCGGGTAGGCCGCCACGCCCACCGAGACCGTCACCGTGGGCTGGGGCGGCGCACCGGGCCGGGAGGTGCCCTGGCCGATCCGGGAACAGGCCAGGCGGACCCGTTCGGCCCGGGCCGCTCCGGCCTCCAGATCCATTCCGGGCAGCACGATCAGGAACTCCTCGCCTCCCCAGCGGGCCACCAGGTCGCTGGTGCGCACGCAGCCGTTCAGGGCCCGGGCCACCGCCCTGAGCACCTGGTCGCCCCCGTGGTGGCCGAAGGTGTCGTTGACCGCCTTGAAGTGGTCGACGTCCAGCAGCAGGGCGGCGAACGCGCTCCGGGCCGCCACCGCCTCCTCCAGCACGACATTGGCGTGCCGGCGGTTGTGCAGGCCGGTCAGCGCGTCCCGGACGGCCTCCTCCTGCAGGTTCGCCCGCAGCGCCTCGATCGTGCGCACGTGCTCGTGCAGCGCCCGCTCGGCCGCCACCACCGCGCTGATGTCCCGGGCGGTGACCACCCGGGCCAGCATCCGGCCGCGCTCGTCGTGGTGATTGCTGAACTGGAAGGCCAGGTGCAGGCCGGGCCTGACCTCCTTGACCATGCCGTCGCTGCCGGTCTCGGCCCGGCTGTCCAGGGCCGCGATCAGGTCCGCGGAGATCAGCAGGTCCCGGGCCGGCCAGCCGACCACCTCGGTGGGCAGGTCGGGGCGGGCGGTGGCCAGCAGGGCGCGCCCGGCCGTGTTCACATCGATCAGCGTCCCGGCGGGATCGACCACGAAGACCCCGTCCGGCAGGCTGTCGACGATCCGGGCCCGGGTCACCGGGACCAGACGCAGCATGCCCTGGGCCAGAAGGGCATACGTGATCAGCACCCCGGTCAGCGCGAACCCGAACGGGGTCAGGTCCATACCGGAGGACGCGTGCCCACCCAACCCCCCGGCCACCAGTGCGGCGGAGGGCGCCAGGTCGGCGATGATCATGGTCAGGTACTGACGCCGGAACACCGACGGCGCCCGCCACCAGGCGCGCACCAGCCGGGAGAGCGCCCACCCGGCCAAGGCGTAGCAGTAGGCCGTGTGCGCCCAGAAGAACGGCCCGAAATCGAGGACGACCGCCGCGTCCGGCTGGTCGGTGCTCGCCTGGAAGAACAGGCCGTGCTGGCCGTTGGTGGCGACGGCGGCGCACGCCAGCACCGGCGCCACCAGCAGCAGACAGCCCCAGCGACGGCGTAACCGCCACTGCGGATCGGTCACCATGTAGTTGAAACACAGGGTCCCGGCCGAGACCGCATGCACACTCGCGATCAGGACGAGGAAGAACGCGGTGGGCGGGAGCCACGTCCAGTACGCAACAGCCGCATCGGCCAGACACCACACGGCGGTGGCGCTCATCGTGCCGGCCAGCACCGTCGCCGCCCGGGCCTGCCGCCGGCGGCGCCACACGAACGCGGTCGTCATCAGGCACAGCAGCGCCCCGCACAGGGCCAGGAACGCATACGTACTGTGCACCTGGCATCCCTTCACTTCACGGAACCCCACGGCCGGGGCAGTTCCTGGCGTCTTCGGTGGATCTGTGCCCGAGCCTGGCGGGCTGGAGCTCAGCTGAGCTGGGGGTGGTTGTCCTTGCGCCGCTGGTGCGGCAGGAGCGCGGCCGTGTTCCTCAGCTTCGGTGGGGCGATGACGGTCGTGTTCCGCCCCTCACTCTTGCCCCGGTAGAGCGCAATGTCGGCTTCGTCGAGGACGTCCTGAACGCTCTGCCCGGGCTGCCACTGGGCCACGCCGATGGTGCAGGTCTGGGCGCGCGGCACACTGGCGCGGATCCGGTCGGCCACCGCCACCGCCTCCTCCGCGGTGCATCCGGGCAGGGCCATGGCGAACTCCTCCCCGCCCCAGCGGGCCAGCGTGTCCACCACCCGCAGGTGCTGGCGCGCGTTGCTCGCGAACTCCCGCAGCAGCGCGTCGCCGGCCAGGTGCCCGCGACTGTCGTTGTAGCGCTTGAAGTGGTCCAGGTCGATCAGGCCGAAGGTCAAGGGCAGGCCGTTGCGTTCCGCGCGGGCGATCTCCTCCCCCGCCGCCTGGTCCCAGCGCAGGCGGTTGGGTAGGCCTGTGAGGGCGTCCTGGTTGGCAACGGTGGCCAACCGGGCCAGCAGATCGCCGCGTTCGATGGCGACCGCTGCCTCACCGGCCAGCGTCTGCAGCATGGGCGCCACGTGGGCCGGCAGTGAGCGCACCGGCTGACGCCAGGCCAGCGAGAGCACGGCGATGGCCTGGTCGGTGTGGGTGTGGATGGGCTGCCAGGCGGCCGCCACGATCCTCAGCCCCTCGACCACCCGCACGGTGGCGTCGTCGCGGGCGGGCAGGTCGGCCACGAACCGCAGCTCGTGGCCCCGGAAGGCCTGGACGGTCAGCGAGGGCTCGTCGCTGTTCAGGCTGAACGCGACCGGAGGGACCTCGATGCCCTCGCCCGCCGAGGAGGCGGCGGTGACCAGTTCGTCGTCCCCGCCCGGCTCGAACAGGTAGGCCATGTCGGCGCCGGTGATCTGCCGGGCCGCCACGCAGATGTCGGTGCGCACGTCGTCGGAGGTGGACAGCTGCCGGGCCAGACGGGCCAGGACCTCCACGTGCTCGGCCCGCTCGTCGGCCTCGCGGGCATGACTGCGCACCTGGGCCAGCAGGAGCTCGCGCTCGTCCCGGCCCAGGGCCAGGGCCAGCCCGACCAGCGCCACCACGCCCACGAACATCTGCACGATCAGCGCCCGCACGGCGTAGTCGGCCACCGAGGCGAAGGGTCCGCTCCCGGCCAGGGTGAAGACGACCGCGGCCACCCCGGCGACGAAGTTGTGGACGACCACGATGGTGGTGTCGAACCGCAGGGCCGCCCAGACCGGCAGGGTGATGAGCACGAAGGCGATGGGCAACTGCGAGCTCAGGACGAACACCAGCAGGTAGGCCGTCACCGACAGCAGCACGAACAACGTCAGTTCCAGACCCCGGGAACCATGCAGACGTATGAAGGGCAGGACGATCGACGGGGCGGGCAGGGCATGCGGGCCGTTCTCGGCCCGGCGGGCCCGTTGGTGGGCGCTGATCAGGTACCCGACCCGCAGGCCGAGCCCGAGGATCAGCACGACGGCCACGCAGTTGCGCACCATCCACACCACGGCCGACAGCAGCGACCACTGCCCGGTGAGAACGCCCACCGCGGTCGGGCCGAGCAGTCCCCCGGCGCCGGTCGCCAGCAGCGCGGCCAGCAGTAACCCCAGCAGTTGCTGCGTGCCGGTCAGCGGCCGGTCTCCGCCCGCACCCCACAGCGTGGGGTTCCAGCGCTGCAGCAGGTGGTGCAGCAGCGCGACCTGGATCAGGTTGGCCCCGGCGAAACACAGCGCCAGCATCAGCGGGGCACCCGTCACCAGGTTGAGCGCGAAGGTCAGGCCCCCCAGCAGCGCGTAGTCCAGATACAGGGTGTCGGCCGCCCGCTGCGCGGCGAACCACAGCGCGGCGACTCCGGCGGCGGGCCAGACCAGGCTCAGGTTCGTGCCTTCCAGGACGGTCAGGCGCCCCAGGAGAACCGCCACCGCGAAGACCACCGCGAACGCCAGGCTCCTGAAGAGAGCCCGGTACGTCAGACCGCCTTCTCCCATCACGTCACGCCGCCTCGTCCGCCGTTGCTCGCCCGCTCCTCACGACCGCCGGTGGTTCGACGGCACTGCCGGATGCGGTGCTCAGGGGGTATCGGGCCGAGCCCGGGGCCGGTTGACCTGCGCCGCCACACCGGAGCCGTGATCACCCACGCGGCCTACGCCCTAGTAGCCCCGAACCCCGGTTCCCCGCAGTCCGCTTCGCCTATTCTGTGGATATGCCCGGATCCGAGGCGGCCCCACCAGATCGCCCGACCAGGAACTGGCCGCGGCGGCGGGTGATCGCCGGCGCGCTCGTGCTGCTGGTGGTCGCGGCGGCCAGCGTGGCCTGGAAGGAGCTGCGGTTCGAGGCCCGGCGCGAGGCCGTGGCCCAGGCTCCCTTCGACCTGCTGATCCAGCCGGGCGTGAGCGAGGCCGAGGTGGCGGCGGTCCGCGACGGGCTCAGCGTCGGATTCCAGTACCTGAACACCCAGATGGACGCCGGTGTCCGGCAGCGGGTGCAGGTGCGGCTCGCGCACCAGGACGGGTGCGAGCCGTTCACCTCACCCGCCGGGCCCCCCACCGGCTGGGCCGATGCCCGCCGGCTGTGCCTGAACACCAAGGCCCCGGGCTGGCGGGAGCAGTTCGCCGACGACCCGGCGCTCGCGTCGATCGTGGCCGCCCACGAGCACGTCCACAACGCCCAGGCTCAGCTGGGCTGTTTCGCCGCCCGCGACGAGCACGAGTGGCTCTGGCTGTTCGAGGGCATGGCCGAGCACCTGTCGTTCCAGGCGATGAGCCGGGCCGGACGCTGGCCGGACGCCCGCACGGTGCCGCTGATGCGGGAGTGGGGTGCCGCCGATCCTGACCTCGACCAGCTCAGGGCGTACGAGAACGGCGGCGCGGTCATCGGCGACGCTGCCTACGCCCTGTTCCACATCGCCACCCGACACCTCGACGCACTGGCCCCGAAAGCGTCCGCAATGATGGATTTCTGCCGCTCAGTCGGCCGAGGTCAGCCCTGGCACGACGCTTTCGAGCAGGCGTTCGGGCTCACCGTCGACAACTTCTACGCTCGCTTCGAGCAGAACCGCTCACAACTGATCGCCCAGCCCTGACCCGCCGTCCTGTCCTCACAGCATGGCCTACATCCGCGACCCGGCCAACGGCTACGCGAGCGTGGACTTCCCGGTGGAAGACGGAATGGAGATCAGCTGCCGGGCCTGAACACCCCCGGTGCGCTCCGGCGGGCAGGTGCGGGCGACGACGTCGTCGACCACATCCTTTAGAGAACCACGCCAGCTATGCGCCGCCCGCTGCCGTTGCGCACCGGTGCCGTTGCTCAGCAGATCGTCGAAAGCCGTTTCCACCCGCTGTAGATCGCCATTCATTACTAGCAAAGGCCGCACCCGTTCCAGGAGTTGCTGCAGGTATTCGGCCGCCGGCCGGTGCCGGCCGGTCAGCGGATCCAGCAGATCGCCGGACAGGCCGTGGCGGGAGGCCTGCCACGCCGCCGCCCGCAGCAGTTCCGGCCGGGCCACCGGCCACGGCTGGTCCGAGACAGCGGCCCGGGCGGCCTCGTCCACCAGGGCCCGGCTCAGGGCCGCGACCACCAGTGCGCTCTCCGGTTCCTGGCCCACGTCGGCCACCCGGATCTCCACGGTGGGATACCGGTGCGAGAGCCGGACGTCGAACGAGACCATCCCCGCGTCCAGAAGCACGCCGGTGGAGACCAGATCCGCCACCAGGGCGTGGTACTCGGCCGGGTCGGCGAATGGACTGTTCGCGCCGGTGGTCGGCCAGCGCTCGTACAGCTGGCGCCGGTACGAGGCGTACCCGGTGTCGGCGCCGTCCCAGAACGGCGAGTTCGCCCTGAGCGCCAGAAGAGCCGGCAGCCAGGGCTGGATACCGTTGATCGCGGCGATCCCCTCAGCTTCTGAGCTGACGCCCACGTGCACATGGCAGCCGCAGATCAGGTTCTGCCGGGCGGTCAGCCCGTACCTGTCGACCACCCGCTGGTACCGGTCATCGGATGAGGGGGTGGGGCGCACCGCAGCGGACTCGTCGCCGAGGCCGCCACCCGCACACCGGCGCCCGCGGCCGCCTCGGCCAGCTGCTGACGGGCCAGCAGCAGATCGGCGGCGATCACGTCCAGATCGGCGGCGGGCCGGGAGGCGATCTCGATCTGCTCCTGGTGAAGCTCACCGTGCGCGACTTCCCCCGCCAGCGCGATGACCGCAGGCGCCGCCGGAGTGGGCACCCCCTGATTGTCGAGCAGGAGGAACTCCTCCTCCACGCCGACCGTGCGTCGAGCCGCTCTGCTCATGGCGCCTAGTCTGACCGATCCGTGGTGACGGCAGTAACGATCGTTTGCGAGACACTTCGAAGGCTCGAACGTCGTCCCTGGACGCCGGTGTAACGGGGCCCGTGACCGCGCCCTTGCCACACGCTCGGGGGTTCGCGTTACATTTTTGGGGTGTGAATCGGCTACGGACAGGGTTAGGGAGCCGGGTCAGGCCCTGGGGCGGTAGCTACTCGCTGAGCCGTGTTGGCGCCGGCCTTGATTTGATAAACACCCGCGGTGGCAGAAGAGCCGCTGACGGCGGTCACGAAGGTGTAGCCAGCTCCGGCCAGGCCCGACGCGGCCCCGGGCAGGGTCACGGTCCACCAGGTGCGGCCGTCGAACACTTGGACCGTGTCCGGGGCGCCAGCCAGGACCGTTGCCACCCTTGCGCGGGCGCTGATGAAGGATGTAGTTCCCCAGGCTTGAGGTCCCACTACCGTCGACGGTGTAGGTGACCCAGTTGATCGTGCTGGGCGAGAGGGCGAAACCCTCAATGTATTGCTCCGTGCCGGGCCCGCTCAGGCCACCGGGCGTGAACGGCATTAGCATCGTTCGATGACAAAGCGTAGTGATCGGACAGCTTCGACTGAGTCCGACTGAGCGGCCGATGTACGGGGCAGCCGACTTCAGCTAGCGAACTGCGTGACAGGCCGGCTGTTCGTCTGCGATCTGCACGACCCCGGGCGATTTGTGATTTTCCGGTATTGTCGGCGGCATGGTGTGGACGTGGGGGCCGGATCCGATCATGCGGAGCGTCCTGGCTGAGGGGCTGGAGCCGGGGGAGGTGCTGTGGGTGCTGTCGCATGATCCGCGGTGGCCGAGGCCGATGCGTGCGCCGGATACGGGGGTGTTCACGTTGACGGTCTGGGGGCGGACGTCGGCCGGCCGGGGAGTTCTGGTGGCGACGCGGCCGTTGAGTGGGAGAGACTGGGAAATCGTTGGTGCCCGTCCTCTGACGGCTGCCGAAGATGCTGAGCTTGCTGGATGGGAGGCTGACCGTGCCCGACGGAATGATGCCTGAACTGAGCGCGGCGGAGCGCGCGCGGCTGCCGCTGGATGTTCACCGGTTGGAACTTCTGCCTGAGGGTGAGACCGGCGGATTCGATATCGACGCCCTGCCTCCGCTGGACGCGCCGGTTGTGCACCGGCATGTGCTGGATCTGTCGCCAGAGGCCGAGCGGGCCCTGCGGGCCGAGGCGGCGGAGCGTGGGGTCACAGTCGATGAGGTGATCCGGGCTCGCGTCGAAGACGCTGCCTGACCTGCGAAAGCTGCACGACCACTGCGTGCGCGATCGTACTAAACCTGTTACTGAGATGACGCTGCACCCGAAGGGCCTTCCCTTGGGCGCTGGATTGAGGCGAGTTTACGTCAGCACGCCAACTCGTTCGGCGAGGTCGTGGAACTGGCTGGTTCTGCCGCGGCGTTCTCGTTCGATGAGTCCACGCATGATGGTCCGCGGGTAGGCCTGGACTTTCAGCCATTCCAGGGCGAGGCGTTCGATAGCCGTGAGTGACTCGACGGCGTCCTCACGCTTGTCCAGGGTGGTGTGCCGACACCCTCCACCCGTCCGGCGTGCACCACCAACGTTCCGTCAGACAGCGTTCACCCGGAGCGCGCGGGGCTCGGACCGGCGCACCTGCACGCGCGTGCCCTCGACCCGGGTCTGTAGCACCGGCTGGGGACGGGTGGCCGGGCCCTGCTCGATCATGCCGTCTTCCAGGCGGAAACGGCTGGCGTGCCAGGGGCATTCGATGCAGTCGCCGACCAGTTGGCCCTCGTTGAGCGGCGCGCCGCGGTGCGTGCACCGGTTCAGCAGGGCGTGGATCCGCCCGGCCCGGTTCACCACCAGGACGGACTCACCCTCGACGGTGAAGGCCTTCGGGCTGCCGTCGACCAGGTCGGCGGTGTCGCACACGTCGCTCCAGTCAGTCGGGGTCTGACTGAAGGCAGTGGTGTCGACGCCGACTCCCATGGCGTAGGACAGGTGCCCGCCCAGCCACCCGGAGGCGCCCAGGATGCCCAGGCCCACCAGGCTGGAGATCTTGCCGCGCCCCGGCGAGCGCCGCAGCACCCACGAGGTGGCGAAGGCGCCGAGCGCGACCGTGTTCAGCGCGGCGTGCGCCAGCCCCACCCGCCGCTCGGCCCCGGCCGTGTCCGACCAGTCCGAGGCGCCGGTGGCGGCCACCGGCAGGGTGGACAGGATGCCCAGCCCGATCAGCCGCCGGGCGGCGGCGTGGTCGCCGGTCAAATCCAGCACCGCGGCCGAGGTGAAGGCGCCGATCGGCACCGTGATCAGCAGCGGGTGCACCGGATGGCCCACGTCGCTGCCCGACAGCAGGTCCTTGACCCGGCCCGCGGGCAGCGCCCCGGTCACCTTCTGGGCCGCATCCGCAGCCGGGTCGAGAGCGCTCAGGTTCTCGACCTTGGTGGCGACACGTTCGAGCGCGTTGGCTAGACGGGACATGCCCAACGTCTACCCGCCGTGACCGGGCATCACCATTCGAGACGGCCCCCCGGGAGCCGGTCAGCTCGCGAAAGAACCCTGCAGAACGTTGTTCTCGAGGCAGTCCAGGCACTCGTCGAGCACGCTCTCCCAGTGCTGACCGGCCGGGGTGAAGGCGGACAGGAGCCAGCCGCCCACGACCAGGCCCGTGCTCACCGCCTCGTCGGGCGGCAGGGCCTCGGACGGGTCGCGGCCCTGGGCCAGGGCCATCAGGAACTGCCAGGCGACCGAGGAGTCGAGGCCGGTCCAGGCCTCCATCCGGGCGACCGCCTCGGCCAGGGCGGCCACGCTGTCCGGGCGCACCGGGCCGTCGTGCAGATCGGCGAGCAGTCGGTCGTTCAGCGCGAAGAGCAGGTCGGAAGCCTCGTCGAGGGTCTGTTCACCCGCATCGAGGACGGCCTGCCCGGCGACGGTCATCCGGCCCGGGTCCGCGGCGATCACCGCGGCCAGGCTCTCGCGCACCAGGCCCTCCACCCGATCGTCGATCCTCATCCCACCCCCTGCGCACTTGTCACGGTCTGCGACCTTGGCACTACCCCACGCGCGGGCCAGGCTAATCAAAGCGGGCAAAAAAGACACGATGGGTGCACTGTCGATGCCAACCCAGTTATCCGCGCAGGTGCGGGACCCCGGAAGCCCGCCACCGACGTCCTCAATTGAGATACCCGGGCGATCAAGATTGACTGGAGGCCGACCGGACGGATGCTGGAGGGGACGATGACAGGGCACGGGCTGGAAGACTTCCTGATCGCCGAGGACCTGATGCTGTTGCTGCTCGACGACGAGAAGGGCACGATCCACAGCGAGTCCAGCGCGCCCTATCTGCTGGCCGGGGCGCTGCTGTCGGAACTGACGCTGCTGGAACGCGTGGCCCAGGGCGAGAAAGAAGGCCTCTTCGGCCGGCGCAAGCTCCTGCCCCTGGGCCAGGGGCCGCTGCCCGACCCCCTACTGCAGGAGGCGTACGACGAGGTCGTCGACAAACCCCGTGACCCGCAGTCGGTACTTTCCAAGATCAGCAAGGACCTGCACAAGCGGGTACCGGCCCGGCTGGCCGAACGCGGTCTGGTGCGACTGGAGCAGAAGAAGGTGATGCGGATCTTCTCCCAGACCCGCTACCCCAGCATCGACCAGTCCCGCGAACGCGCGGTCCGCAACGAGATCCGCGCCGTGCTCGCCGACGGCCTGACCGCCCGGTCGCGGGTGGCCGCGCTGATCGCGCTGCTGTCGGCCGGCAACTCGCTCAAGCACGTGCTGAAGGAACAGGACGTGTCCTGGACACCCGAGGTGAAGCAGCGGGCCAAGGAGATCCAGAAGGGCGACTGGGGCGCCGGGGTGGCCAGTGCGGCCATCGCAGCCTCGGTGGCCACCATCGCCGGCGGCGCTGCGGCGGCCGGCACATACGGCGGTGGGGACGGCGGTGGCGACGGTGGCAGTGGGGGCGGCGACGGCGGTGGGGGCGGCGGCTCGTAGACGGCGCGTCCCCATTTGAGGGGTCAGCCACGCGTGATCACAGAAGGCGCATAGCCAGCATGCAGGAATTACTCGTGCGTCACTCCTAGCTTCGCGCCATGTCCACCAGCAACGACCTGAATCTCGCCGACCGGCCCCTGGGGCGCCGGGCCCTCCTGGCCGGCATCCCGGGCCTGGCCCTCCTGGTCGCCGGATGCTCCAGCTCGGACGACGAAAGCAGCACGGGCTCGACGGCCACGTCCACCGGCACCTCCACCGCCACGGCCGACGGGGAGGCGGCGGCGGGCAGTGTCGCGGCGCTGGCCCAGGCTTTCTACAACACCCTGGACGCCGACCAGAAGACCACGGTGCTGCTGGACTACACCCTCGACAACGCCAAGCGCTGGTCCAACCTGCCGCAGGGCCTGATCACCGGCGGCGCCGGTGGCGGGGGCGGCATGCCCAGCGGTGGGATGCCCTCCGGTGGGATGCCCAGTGGAGCGACCGGTGAGATGCCGAGCGGCGGTCCTCCCAGCGGCGGCATGCCCAGCGGCAGCGGCACCAGCGGCGGAGCCCCTGGCGGCGGAGGTGGCAGCAGCCAGGGCCGGGTAGGCATCGCTCTGGGCGAGCTGAGCGACGAGCAACTGGCCGCGTTCACCACCCTGCTCAAGGCGGCCACGGGTACCACGTCCGGGCTGGGGTACGACGAGATCGAGCAGCAACTGGCCGCCGACGACTACCTCCAGGACAACGGCGGGGGCGACACCTACGGCCGCGGCCAGTTCTACGTGGCCATCCTGGGCAGCCCGCAGGACTCCGGCACCTGGGAGTTCCAGTTCGGCGGGCACCACATGGCGGTGGCCAACACCTACGTCGACGGCAAGCTGGCCGGCGCCACACCTTCGTTCCGGGGCTCCGAGCCGTTCCAGAAGTTCGAGCTGGACGGCCAGAGCTACCAGCCGATGAAGGCCAAGCACCAGGCGTTCGCGGCGCTGCTGGCCGGCCTGAACACGAAGCAGCTCACCGCGGCCAAGCTCGCCGACACCTACTCCGACCTGGTGCTCGGCCCGGGCAACGACTGGGCCTTCCCGACCGAGTACGAGGGCGTGCAGATCTCCACGCTCTCGGCCAAGCAGAAGAAGCTCGCCCTCGCCGCGATCGCCGGCTACGTGAACGACATCGCCGACGACGATGCCGCGACCGTCCTGGCCAAGTACGAGGAAGAACTGGACGACACCTACATCGCCTACTCCGGCACGACCGCCCTCACCGAGCGCAACGACTACATCCGGATCGACGGGCCGTCGGTGTGGATCGAGTTCTCCATGCAGAACGGCATCGTGCTGTCGGGCAACCACCCGCACTCGGTCTGGCGCGACCGGACCAGCGACTACGGCGGTACGCAGAGTTGATCGCACCCCGGGGCCGAACCCTGCGCGTACTCGTCCTGATGCTGGCCGGCGCGATCGTCTGGCTCGCGCTCGCCCCGGCCGCCTCGGCGCACGTGGTGCCCACCTCGAGCATCCAGCTCCTGGTGCACGAGGACGAGATCGACGCCGCGGTGGCCATTCCGCTGTCGGACCTGCAGGACTCCACCGGAACGACACTGGAGTCGCAGGCCGACGTGGACGCCCAGAGCGAGCAGCTTCAGCAGTACCTACTCGCCCACTTCACCCCGACCAGCGACGACGGTCAGGCCTGGGACGTCGGCATGGGCTCGCTGACGGTGAGTACCACCGGCAACAAGGCAACCACTGGCCTGTACGAGCAGGTGCAGACCACGTTCACCCTGACTCCCCCGGCCGGGAGCGAGCACGAGTCGTTCAACCTGGGCTACGACGCCGTGGTCGACCGGGTGGCCACCCACACGGTGATCGTCACGGCCCGCACCGAAAATGACGACAGTGTCCGCACGGTGGGTACGGTGCGGCGCAGTACGGTGACCAACAAGGTGCAGCCGTTGCACGTGGATCTCACGGCCACGAGCGGATTCTCGGCGATGTTCAGCCTGGGGGTGCAGCACATCCGGGAAGGCACCGACCATCAGCTGTTCCTGCTGACACTGCTGCTGCCCGCTCCCCTGCTGGCCGTCGGCCGGCGCTGGACAGGCGTTGCCCCGGCTCAGCGGGCGGTTCACCGGATTGCGGCCATCACACTGTCTTTCACCCTCGGCCACTCGCTCACCCTGGCCCTGGGCACCCTCGGTGCGCCGGTGCCGCAACAGCTCGTCGAATCCCTCATCGCGGTCAGCATCCTGGTCGCCGCGCTGCACGCCGTCCGTCCGCTCTTCGCCGGCCGGGAAGCGCTGGTGGCCGGGGCTTTCGGGCTCGTACACGGGCTGGCGTTCTCCGAGGCGCTGCGCGAGCTGGACCTGACCGGGGCCCAGCTGGCCTGGTCGCTGCTCGGTTTCAACCTGGGCATCGAGGCCATGCAGTTGCTGGTCGTCGTGCTGGTCCTGCCCCCGCTGATCGTGCTGGCTCGCTCCGGCCGGTATGCAGTGGCCCGCAACGCCGCCGCAGCGCTGACCGCGGTGGCGGCCCTGGGCTGGCTGGCCGACCGGCTGGGCGCGGCGAACCCGGTGGCCGAGGTGGCCGATCAGCTCGGCGTGCTGGCGCTGCCCGGTCTGATCGTTCTCTGGTCCGTCGCCGCGGTTCTCGTGGTTCAGGCACAGCAGAAACAGAGGACGGGTGACCCGGGCGAGCCGGGAACGCGGGAGTCCCAGCTCGATCACGTGAGCTGACGCGAAACCACGGGGCTGGGTGCTGTGAAAGCACCCAGCCCCAATCCGGTTCAGGCGGCCGAGGTCTCGGCGGTGGCCACGATCGTGGCGCGGGCCAGGATGTGACCGGCGATGGTGAAGCCCAGGAAGGCCGGAGTGCCCTCGGCCGGCACGCCGATGTCCTCGACGTCCAGGGCGTGCACGGTGATGAAGTAGCGGTGCGGGCCGTGCCCGGCGGGCGGGGCCGCACCGATGTACTGCGGCATACGGGCGTCGTTGGGCAGGTGCACAGCCCCGGCCGGCAGGTCGGCACCGGCGGGCAGGGTGGTCACCGAGGCCGGGATGTTGGCGACGGCCCAGTGCCAGAAGCCGGACATGGTCGGGGCGTCGGGGTCGTACATGGTCACGGCGTAGCTCCGGGTGCCCTCCGGGGCGCCCGACCAGGTCAGGTCCGGCGAGATGTCCTGGCCTCCGGGGATGCCGAAGGCGCCGGACATCTGGGCCGGGGCCAGGGGCTGTCCCTCGACGACGGCCGAGCTGCTGAGCTCGAAGGCGGGCACCTGGGGAAGACGGTCGAACGGGTTGTTCATGCTGGTTGTGCTCCATCGATCGGACGGTTCGGTGAACACCTCCAATCTGCGGCCGACCGCCGGGGGCAGGGAGATCCTCGGCATGCTGGTGCCCGGAGTACCACCCTGAGCGGTCGACCACCGCCCAGGGGGTGAGGCAGGCTGGCGAGGTGACCGCGATCCGTGCCACCCATCGTCCCCAGTTGTCGGCTTTTCTGCGGGCGATGCGGGCCCGCGTGCAGCCGGCCGACGTGGGGCTTCCGGATTCCGACCGGCGCCGCACACCGGGCCTTCGCCGCCAGGAGGTCGCGCAGCTGGCCGCGGTCAGTATCGACTGGTACATCCGGCTCGAGCAGGGGCGCGTGGGTGTGCCCGGCGCCGCCGTGCTCGACGCCGTGGCTCAGGCCCTGATGCTGTCCGAGACCGAACGCCACCACCTGCACCTGATCGCCCGCGGCGAGGCCCCACCGGCCCGGCACGTGCCCGCCCCCGCCAGCGAGTCGCTGCAGACCCTGCTGCGCAGCATGCCCACCACCCCGGCCTGGATCGTCGACTTCCGGTTCGACAAGCTGGCCCACAACGCCGCCGCTCTGGCCCTGTTCGGCCCCGGGTTCGCCGAGACGGCCAACACCGCCGAACCGCTCTTCCTCGATCCGGGAGCCCGCGAGTTCCAGCTCGACTGGACCCGCATCGCGCAGGAGCACGTGGGCAACCTGCGGGCGAACCTGGCCCGGCACCCCGACGATCCGCGGCTGAAGTCCCTGGTCGGCGATCTGCGGCGCAAGAGTGCGGATTTCGCCACCTGGTGGGACGACCACACGGTGCAGGAACGCACCAACGGGACCAAGCGGGTGCTACATCCGACCGCCGGGGTGATGACCCTGCGCTACGACGTGCTGGCCGTGCAAGACGGCTCCGAGCAACGACTTTCGGCGATCACCCCGGCCGACGCCCAGTCCGAGGAGGCGTTGCGCTCGATGATCTCGCAGCACAGCGGGCTGCGGGTGGTGGGCTGAACCGCCCCCCACGACCAGGGACGGTCTGCCTAGCATGACGGTATGACGCGTGTTCTGCTGATCGGGCTCGCCCCCGAAGCCGTAACCCTGCCGCCCGGCCTGGACGCCGAGACCCTGCGGGCCCGGATCGCCGAGGGCAATGCGGCGGTGGAGCAGGCCGGCTACGACATCGTGCGGGCCCTGATCGGCAACGACCACGCCGCCGGCCTCGCCGAGATCCGCCGGCTCCTGGCCGACCCCACCATCGACATCGTGATGATCGGCAACGGGGTGCGTGGCCGGGCCGAGTTCACCGAACTGTTCGAGCAGATCGTCAACGCCGGGCACGAACTGGCCCCGCAGGCGCGCTTCGCCTTCAACGCCGACCCGACCAGCACCCTTCAGGCCCTGCAGCGCAACACCTGAACGCCTCAGCCGGCTCAGCCGGCGCTGCGGGCGTCGTAGTCCGCCTGCATCCGGGTGATCTCGTCGCTGTTCTCGAGCGTCCACTCGTAGAGCCGGACGAAGGGCTCGCGGAAGGAACGCCCGAGCGGGGTGAGTGAGTACTCCACGCCCACCGGTGTGGTCTCGAGGATGCGGCGCTGGATCATGCCGTTGCGCTCCAGCCGGCGCAGCGTCTGGGTGAGCACGCGCTGGGTCACGCCCTCCAGCTGCCGCTTGATCTCGTTGAACCGGGTCGGCTCCTCCAGCACGGTCATCACCATCATCGACCACTTGTCGGCGATCTGGTCGAGGATCGGCCGGGTCGGGCAGTTGACGTAGAAGCGCGGCTGCGGGCGGTCCAAGGGCGTTGCCATCGGTTCCCTTTCGGATACCTGGTATGCGGAAAGTGCGTTCTTGCCCGTTCCCGCCGGGCCGGGGGACGGTAGGTATGCATCAGGAACCTACAGGCCTCTCGACAACCACGGAAGCAGCCATGGACCTCCCCCGCTACACCACCCTGCACGTCGCCGTCGCCGGCGGGATCGCCCGGATCCAGCTCGACAACCCCCCGGTCAACACGCTCTCGGCGGCCATGATGATCGAACTGCACGACCTCCTGGAGAGGTTGCGGGACGACACCGACGTACGCGTCCTGCTGTTCTCCAGCTCCCACGAGGAGTTCTTCCTCGCCCACGTCGACATGGGCATCTTCGAGCACCTGAAGGAACTCGAGCCGGTCGCGGCCCGCTTCCCGCAGGTGAACGTGCACCAGGGCATCGGCGAGCTCCTGCGCACCCAGCCGCAGGTCAGCATCGTCAAGCTGTCGGGCATCGCCCGCGCCGGGGGCGCGGAGTTCGTGATCGCGGCCGACCTGGCCTTCGCCGCCACCGAGACCGCCCGGATCGGCCAGACCGAGGCGCTCCTGGGCATCCTGCCCGGCGGGGGCGCCACGCAGTACCTGCTCGAGCGGGTCGGCCGCAGCCGGGCCCTGGAACTGGTCCTGTCGGCCGAACTGCTCGACGCAGACACGGCCGCGCAGTACGGCTGGATCAACCGCGCGATCCCGGCCGCCGAACTCGACGCCTACGTGGACAAGCTGGCCACCGACATCGCCGCCGTAGGCTCCGACCTCATCGCCGCGGCCAAGCGCGCCCTGCCCGCCGCCGACCTGACCCCGGGCCTGCGCGTCGAGCACGACGAGTGGTCGGCCCTGGTCACCGGAGAGAGGTCGGCCAAGATCATGGCCGCGGCGGTCGAGCACGGTATGCAGACCCTGGAGAACGAGCGCGACGTCGAGGGCTTCCTGCGAGGTCTGGCCGCCGGCCGGTAAGACGCAGCCCGGCCGGCGGCGAGTGTGGTGTGATGACGGGCGATGGACAGCAAGCAGATCAGCGCCCAGACCGACACCTGGATCCTGGCGTGCCTCGCCGCCGGCCCGGCCCCGATGACGTTGCGCGAGATCCGCGAGCGTCTATGGGCGCAGATCCCGGCCGAGATCCGCTCGTCCTGGAAGGTGCTGCTGGTGGGTGACCAGGTCAGCCGCTCGCTGAACCAGCTGGCCCGCGAAGGTGTGGTGCGGCACGACAAGTACGCCATGCGCTGGGAGCTGGCCACCCGCGACCAGGACATGGCCGCACCGCCCACGCGGGCGGTGCCCGACGGTGAGCAGGATCAGCTGTTCGAGACCTGACGTTGCGGCGTCGGGGCCGAACGACGCAGGGTTGCGATCCCCACGCCGCTCAGGCAGAGCACCCCACCGGCCAGGGCGAGCAGGCCGGGCACCTCGCCGAGCAGGGTCCACGACAGCAGCACCACCAGGGGCGGCACCACGTAGGTGGAGGCGGCCAGGCGGCCCACGCTGGTCCGGGATAGGGCGTAGCCCCAGGTCAGGAAGGCGACGGCGGTCGGGAACACGCCCAGGTAGATCATGCTGAGGGTGGCCGAGGCGGGCGCTTCAGCAGCCTGGCTGATCAGGGTGGGGGCGAACGGCAGGGTGACCACGGTGCCGGTCAGGCAGCCGATCCAGGTCAGGGTCAGCGCGTCGATGCGGGCCAGCAGGCGCTTCTGACCGGTCGCCGAGAGCGCGTACAGCACCGCCGAGGCCACCCCCAGGACGACGCCGAGCAGGTCACCACGGCCGGTGGAGGTGGTCACCGCGATGATGGTGACGCCGCTGAACGCAACGGCCATACCGATCATCAGGCGGGCTGGGAAGCCCTCGCCGAGCAGGAGTCCGGCCAGCACCGCGACCAGGACCGGGGCGAGATTGACCAGCAGGGCGGCGGTTCCGGCGTCGAGGCGCTGTTCGGCCAGGTTCAGGGCCACGTTGTACAGGCCGAACCAGGCCACACCCCAGACCAGGGCCCAGAGCAGGGTCTGCCGGTCCGGGCGCCGGGCCCGCAGGCGGCCGCTGATCAGGACGGCCACGGTCAGCACGACCGAGCCGGCGAGCAGTCGGCCCAGGGCCAGCGGCCCGGCGGAGTAGTCGTGCCCGGCCGAGCGGATCCCGACGAACGCCGAGGCCCAGAGGACGATGGTCACGGCCGTGGCGGCGATCGGCAGGAACGTGGGTGCGGGCCGGGGCGACGTGGAGGGGGCCGGAGGACTGGCCAGTGCGGTCATGGACCGATCGTCGAGCCTGCAGACCTTTAAGCACCAGCGCGAGTTTCTTCCTGACTCTTAAGCCGGACTGTATTGTCGGGGCATGCTCGATCTGCATCGACTGCGCGTGTTCCGCTCGGTGGTGGCCAGCGGATCGGTCCAGGCCGCCGCCACCAACCTCGGCTACACCCCGTCCGCCGTCAGTCAGCACGTCACCGCCCTGCAGCGAGAGACCGGCCTGCCCCTGATGGAACGGGTGGGCCGGGGGCTCCGTCCCACACCGGCAGGTCTGGCGCTGGCGGCCGAGGCCGACGAACTGCTCACCCGGCTGGGCGCGACCGAGGCCCTGGTGGCCGATCTTCGCTCGGGGCGCACCGGCGGCCTGTCCATCGCCTACTTCGCCTCCGTCGGCGCGGCCTGGCTACCGCCGGTGGTGAGCCGGCTGACCGAGGAGTTCCCCGGTCTGCGGCTCGACCTGCAGCTCAGAGACACTCCGCCGGACAACCCCGACGAGCGCGCCGACATCCATCTGACCGTCGCCAATCGCACGTTCGTGCCGGGCAGCGGTTTCGTGGCCCACCACCTGCTCGACGACTCGTACGTGGTGGTGCTGCGCCGCGACCATCCGCTGGCCGCTCGCGCCGAGATCGAGATGGCCGAACTGGCCGGGGAACGCTGGATCGACAACGACTTCGCCCACGGCTGGTGCCGGGAGAACCTGCTGGACGCCTGCGCCGCGGCCGGTTTCAGCCCGCCCTTCCACGTGGAGGCGCACGACTACCCCACCGGGATCGCATTCGTCGCCGCCGGCGTCGGCATCACCGTGATGCCGCGGCTGGGAGCCAAGGAGATCCCCGAAGGCCTGGTGATCGTCCCCCTGATCCGGCCCCGTCCGGTGCGCTCGATCTACGCCATCGTCCGCGAATCCAGTGCCCGCAACCGCCCGGCCGCGCGGGCACTGGAACTGCTGCGCGCCGGCGCCACCCAGACTTCGATGGCCGCAAGTGGAGTGCCGAGCCCCCAGGCCACTGCCTAACGTCTACGTCGTGAGCAACACCGCTGCGGACATCGAGGAGGCGCGCTGGCGTCTGGTGCTGGCGCGTCAGGAACCCGAGCAGGCGTTCGTCTACGCGGTGCGCACCACGGGCATCTACTGCCGGCCCACCTGCCCCTCGCGCCGCCCGCTACCGGCCAACGTCTCGTTCTTCGACACCACCGTCGCGGCCCGCACTGCGGGGTACCGGCCCTGCCTGCGCTGCGAACCCGACCGGCAGGGGGAAGCCGGGCACACGTCGGCCGAGGCAGCCGTCATTGCCGCCTGCCGGGCGATGCGGGCCCACGGCGGTCCACTCCCGGCCGCACAACTGCGCTCGATCACGGGGCTCAGTCAGCGTGGCCTCTCCCGCGCCTTCGCGGCGGTCGCCGGAACAAGTGCCAGAGCCTTTGGGGACGCTGTCCGCACCGGAACGGCCAGAGTCCTGTTGCGTACGGGGAGCCCGGTCACGGAGGCAGTTTTCGCCGCAGGCTTCGGTTCGGTGCGGGCCTTCTACGACACGGCCGCCCCCACCCTGGGCATGACGCCCAGCTCCTACGCCCGCGGCGCCGTGGGTGAGCACCTGAGCTGGACCAGTGTGAACACCGTCGTGGGAACCGTTCTGGCGGTGGCCAGCGCCCGTGGGTTGTGCGCGGTCCGCATCGGGCCCCACCTGCCGCGTCTGCTCGATGAGGTGCAGACAGAGTTCCCCGCCGCCACCTTCACCCCCGAGCACGAGGCCCTGACCGACGTGGCGAGCGGTCTGGCCGCCCTCGCCGCCGGGCATCCGGCCGCCGCCGCGCTGCCGCTCGACGTGCGTGGCAGCGCCTTCCAGGCCCGGGTGTGGAGCGCCCTGAGGCGTATCCCGGCGGGCGAGACCCGCAGCTACGGCGAGGTTGCCGCCGAGATCGGCGCCCCCACCGCGGTGCGTGCGGTGGCCAGTGCCTGTGCCCGCAACCGCCTGGCCCTGGTCGTGCCCTGCCACCGCGTGGTGCGCAGCGACGGCACCCTCGGCGGCTTCCGCTGGGGCCTGAGCGTGAAGCAGTCCCTCCTCGACCACGAGAAGCGAGAACACAACAGATGAACACCTTTCAGGTGAGCGCGATCCCCGCACCGGTGCTGGCGCAGGTACGCGAGCAGGGCGTGGACCAGCACGGCAACCCGGTCCGGAGCCTGGTGAACACCGAGTCTCAGGGAGCACCGCTGCGCTGCTGCCTGCGTGAGGCCGAGGTGGGTGAGCAGATCGCCCTGATCGCCTACCGTCCCGAGAACCGGGGCGGCGCCTACGCCGAGGTCGGGCCCATCTTCGTCCACCCCCACGACTGCGGCGGCTACCGCGACACCGACCGCTACCCGCCCGCCTTCCGCCACCGCCGGCAACTGCTGCGCGCCTACGACCGCAACGGCCACCAGTTCAGCAACACCCTCGTCGAAGGCGCCCAGGCCGACGCCGAACTGACCGCGCTGCTGGCGAACCCGGAGATCGACTTCGTGCACTCCCGGAACCCCATGGCCGGGTGCTACATGTTCCGGATCAGCCGTTCATCGTAGGAGCGACCAGGCCGTGCCTCCCGGAAAGCCGTTAGCCCGTGCGCAGAAACGCACCCCACCCGGGTGAAAGCCAGGCCGCCGAGGTGTTCAGCAGCTTCCTGCGGCACCTCGCCTACCTGGAGGTGCCGGCCACCACCGAGCCCAACTGCGAGGTGTACACATGGGACGCTGCGTACCGTTTGTACACCTTGAGGTGCCCTCCTGATCGGCTGCGCGTGCGGCAGGAACGGCGGGAGGGCGGGCCGAAGGCCGATCAGTGGCTACGGGCCTGGCTGCGGTAACGGCCCGGGGTGCGGCCGTGGGCCCGGGTGAAGGCACGGGTGAAGGCCGGGACCGACCCGTAGCCCACGCTCTCGGCGATCGTCTCCAGGGAGTCGTGGGTGTCGCGCAGCCGGACCGCCGCCAGGTCCATCCGCCACAGAGCCAGATAGGCCGCCGGGGTCTGGCCGACGGCGATCGGGAAGCGGCGGGCCAGAGTTGCCCGGGAGACCGAGATGGCCTCGGCGAGTGAGGCTGTCGTCCACGGGGTCGCCGGGTCCTGGTGCAGGTGCTGCAGGGCCTTGCCCACCACCGGGTCGCCCAGGGCCCCGAGCCAGGTGCCGAAGCACTCCGGCGGGCTCTCCGACAGCCAGGCGCGCAGCATCTCCACCAGCACGATGTCGACCAGGCTGCGCAGCACCGCGGACGTGCCGATCCCCGGGTCGGCGAGCTCGCGGGCCAGCATCCGCACCGTGTCGTTCAGTCCCGCAGTGCCGGAGTCGGCCCGCACGTGCACCAGGGCCGGGAGCGCGCTGAGGATCTGGGTCAGGGTGACCGGGTCGGTGCGGTAGTGGATGGTCGCGATCCGGGTGGTGACCGGCCCGGTGCCCAGCCGGATCACCTCACCCGCCTCACCGCTGGCCGGCCCGGCGGGCTGGGCGGGCTCGGCCAAGCCGGGCTGGTCACCGAGGCGGTGCGCCGCACCGGCCGGCACCAGGACGACGTCGCCGCTGCCCAGTTCGGCCGGCTCCGCACCGGGCACGCTGAGCCAGGCCCGGCCGGCGGTCACGGCGTGCAGGGTCGTGCCGGACTGCCCGTCCAGCGCCAGGGCCCAGGGGCCGCCCGCCTCGACCCGGGTGCCGAGCGCTCCCTGGACTCCGGAGATGGTCAGCGCGTCAGCCAGAGGATCCACTCACGCATCGTACGCCGGTGAGACATCCGATCAACAGATCGAGGTTTTCAGGCATGGCCTGTCTGATCGACGGCTACATACGGTCAAGGGGTGCCGCTGGGGAACAGCCCCGGCGCCTCTGCGAAGGATCCCCTCATGGACTACACCACCTGGCCCGGCCTCCACGTCACCGTGACCCAGGGCGTGTCCACCGTGACGCTCGACCACCCACCCCTGAACCTGATGGACGCCGTCCTGCTGCCGTCGCTGCGGGGCTTCGTGCACCAGGTGCGCGGCGACTCGGCCGTGCGGGTCATCGTGTTCCAGAGCGCCGACCCGGAGTTCTTCAGCGCCCACGGCGACATGGCCTACGTGACCGACCCGGAGGCCCTGCCCCGGGCCACCCAGGCCGCCATCGACGCCGCGCCCGGGGCCGAGATCCCCGACGGGCTGAACATCCTCGAGGCCCTGAGCGAGGAGGTGCGCACCCTGCCCCAGGTCACCATCGGCAAGCTGGCCGGGTTCGCCCGGGGCGCCGGCAACGAGTTCCTGATGAGCCTCGACCTGCGCTTCGCGGCGATCGGGGCCTCGGGGCAGGCGCAGCCCGAGGCCCATCTGACCATCGTGCCCGGAGGTGGCGGCACGGTGAACCTGACCCGCCTGGTGGGCCGGGCCCGGGCCCTGGAGCTCCTGGTCGGCGGTCAGCTGGTCGGGGCCGAGGTGGCCGAGCGCTACGGCCTGGTCAACCGGGCGCTGCCGGCCAACGAACTCGACGCGTTCGTGGACGCCCTGGCGCAGCGGATGGCGAAGGTGAAGCCCGAGGTCGTGGCCGCGCTCAAGCAGATCGTCGACGCCGCCGCACCGCCGGCCCCGCACGAGGTCTACGCGGTCGAGAACGCCGCCCTGTACTCGCTGTTCACCGAAGACCTGGCCGAGGTGGCGCGCCGCCAGCTGGCCGCCGGAGTGCAGACCCGTGAGGGTGAGCGGGATCTCGAGGGCCTGCTGGACCGCCTCTGAGCACTGCTCAGAATCGCTGGGTGGCGCCCGTGCGGTTCGGCACCAACGCGGTGAACGCCTCGGCCGCCCGGGTGCGGGTGGTCGAGGCCGGCCGGGCCAGGCCCAGGATCCACGGCGTGGCGGGCGGATCGAGCGCGACCGGCACCACCCGCCGGCCGGTCTCGGTCTGTAACGGCGGGACGACGGCCACCCCGGCCCCGGCCTCGACGAAGCCCGGGATCGAGGTCAGGTCGGTGACCTCGACGACGATCGAGCGAGCCACCCCGGCCCGCCGGAAGTCCGCGTCGGTGCGGCCCCGATTGCAGAATCCGGCCGGCATGTCGATGAACGGGGACGGGCTCAGCTCGTTCATCGACACCGCCTTCGCCCCGGCCAGCGGATGCCCGGCCGGCACCAGCAGGCGCGGCTGGTACTCGGCGATCGGCGTGAGCTCGATGTCGCGGACGTCGCCGGACTCCACCCCGACGAAGGCCAGGTCGAGGGCGTTCGAGCGCAGCCCTTCCAGCAGCCCTTCCGAACCGGAGGGATCAGCGCTGAGATGCAACTGCACGCCGGGATGCTGCTGGCGGAAGTCGGCCACCAGCCCCGGCAGGTCGACCACGCTCAGCCCGGCCAGCGTTCCCACCCGCAGGCTCCCCCGCAGCCCCTCGCAGATACCGCCGACGGCGCGGCGGGCCTCGTCGAGAGCCTCCAGGGCCCGCTTGGCCTGGGGCAGCAGGGACCGCCCGGACGGCGTCAGGGCCACCTTCGTGGTGGAACGGTCGAACAGCGTCACCCCGAGGCTGCGCTCGAGGGTGCGGATACTGGCTGACACCGTGGACTGGACTGCCATGGTGCGGGCGGCCGCCCGGGTGAAGCTGAGCTCCTCGGCCACCGCCACGAAGTACTCCAGCTGCCGCTGTTCCATCCGCCCAGCTTATCGCCCAGAGCGCTGACCCTCATCGGAACTTTTCGTTTCCCCCGATAGGCCTGGTCGGCCCAGACTCGAGGAGGCCGCCCACCGGCGTCCACAAATCTTTGACGAAAAGGCGCGAACCATGAACATCCTGCTGACCGGAGCCACCGGCTACATCGGAGGGGGCGTCCTGGCCGCCCTGCTGGAGGCCGGCCACACCGTCACCGCCCTGGTCCGCACCGACGACAAGGCCGCCGCCGTGCGCAAGGAGGGCGGCTCGCCCGTGGTCGGCGACATGCAGGATCACGACCTGGTCCGGCGTCTGGCCGAGCAGAGCGAAGGTGTCATCACCACCGCCTCCCCGGGCGACGAGACCAGCAGCGCGGCCGAGGCCGACTTCGCCGACGCCGTGCTCGCCGGCCTCGCCGGATCCGGCAAGCCCTTCGTCCGTACCGGCGGTGTCTGGGTCCACGGAGCCGGGGACGAGATCACCGAACAGACCCCGACCGACGCGCCCACGATCGTCCGCTGGCGGTCCGAGATCGACGAACGAGTGCTCGCCGCACCGGGAATCCGCTCGGTCCTGATCGAGCCGGCCGTGGTGTACGGGCGGCACGGCGGCATCCCCAACGTCGTGTTCGCCGGCGAACGCGTCGGCGACCCGGCCGCGCTCACCCTGATCGGTGACGGCACCCAGCACTGGACCACGGTTCATGTGGACGATCTGGCGCGCCTTTACGTCGCGGCGCTCGTTCGCGCCGAGCACGGTTCCCGGTTCCTGGGCGTCTCGGGCGAGAACCCCACGACCCGGGAACTGGGCGAGGCGGCCAGTCACCGGCTGGGCCTGGCGGGCCGGGTCGTGCCCGAGACCCCGCAGCAGACCATCGAACGGCTGGGCCCTTTCGGCGCGGCCCTGCTGGTGAACCAGCAGGCAACCGGCCAGCATGCACGCCAGACCCTCGGCTGGACGCCGAGCCGGCCCTCGCTGCTCAGCGAGATCGCCTCGGGTGGTTACGATCCGGTGCCGAGCCAGCCCTGAACCGTCAGGACCGCATCGGCGAAGGCCTCCGGCGCCTCCTGGGGCAGGTTGTGCCCGGCTTCGACCACGCGATGCTCGTGGCGGGCCGTGAAGTGGGAGGCGTGGTGCGCGGTGCCGCCCGGCTTGAGCGGGTCTTGGGTGCAGTCGAGGGTGACGGCCGGGACGGTGATCGGTGGCTTGCGGGAAAGCTTGCCCTCCAGCGCCTCCCAGGCCGGATCGCCCGCAGCCAGGCCGAAAGCGTGACGGTAGGCGTGCACCACGACGTCGACGAAGTCAGGGTTGTCGAAAGAGGCTGCGGTGCGGGCGAACGTGTCGTCGTCGAACCGCCAGCCCGGCGACCACTGCTGCCAGAGCAGACGGCACAGCCCACGGCGGTCGGCGGCCAGGCTCTTGCGGCCGCGCTCGGTCTGGAACAGGTGCTGGTACCAGACAACCTGTTCCAGGGACGGCGGGGACGCCTCCCCCTGCCCCGCGATGTCCAGGACGTCGTAGCCGGCCATCGACACCAGGCCACCCACCCGCCACGGCTCGGCAGCGGTGGCCACGCACGAGGCCAGACCACCCCAGTCGTACCCGGCCAGGATCGGCCGGTGAAGGCCGAGCGCGTCGATCAGGGCCAGCAGGTCGCTCCCGAGGGCGGCCTGCTGGCCACTGCGCGGGGTCTCGGCCGACCGGAACCGGGTCGGGCCGAAACCCCGCTGGTACGGGCGGACGACCCGGGCCCCTTCGGCGACCAGGAGGGGCACCACCTCGTCGTAGGCGTGCACGTCGTAGGGAAACCCGTGCGACAGCACCACCGGCCACCCGTCCTCGGGGCCTTCCTGCAGGTAGGCGACGGTCAGCACGCCCGCATCGATCGTGTTCATCCGTAGCAGCTTACGACTGGCCTTCCTCAAGTGTCTTCAGACATTTGTGGGCCAGTTCCGCGCGCCCGCCTGGGTCGAAGTGGTGCCACGCCCGCGGGAGCGCCGTCTGCTCGAAGTCTGCTCGGATCGAACCCGGCCGCACCATGACGTACCGTCAAGGGGATCGGCAGGGCGATCCACGACCTCCGGACCCGCCGGAGGTGACGCCCATGCCCAGTCAGGGGCTCTGCGTGAGCAAGCACGACGAAACCTCCAGCAGGAATCAGTACCGCACCACGGCCGCCCACCAGATGGACGACCGGGTGCTGCTGCTGCGTGGCGGTCGCTACGACGGCAGGTCCTGGACCGGGGTGGTCGCGGTCGGCAGCCGGGTGTTCTGCGGTGAGACGGACGCCTGGTCGACGGAGGGCATCTACCTGGTCACCGACCAGCGGGAGACCACCGCGAGCGGTGAAGAGGGCAACATCGCCGTTCCTGCCTTTGCCTGAACCGACTGCCTGAACCGGCGCTGCTGCCCCCGACCCGCTGTTCCTCTCTCACGTCCATCGAGGGCTCCCTCGTCGCCTGCGACTGCAGCAGCGTCGCAGTCAGTGGCTCGAGAAGCACTGCTGTGACGCCGTTCCTGCGGCTACATGATCCAGTCCGGCGAAATACGCGGCGTAGGCCAGGGCCGGCGACACTGACCGACCGGGCCTCACCACCCGTCCTCGATTCAGTCGTTCAGCAGAAGCGTGTAGAAGCTGGCAATCAGGCCGTTCTCGACCAGAGCGATGTCGATCCCCCGCACGATCGGCGGTTGCGTCTGTGGCCCGAAGTTCCAGGCCAGGTGACCCAGGTTCTGAACCGCGTATGCGGGAGCGGCCGGCGAGAAGACGAAGCCGGGGGCCTCGTCCAGAATCTTCTGTGCCTTGGCCGACAGGGCGTCCCGGCCGACCACCACCTCCTGCGGATCGCTGAACCGCACGTCGGGCGCGCAGGTGCGCTCGATGGCGGCCCGGCGCCGCTCGGCGTCTCGCTCGCCGAACACCTCCAGCAGGTTGGCGTGCATCAGTTCCTCGATGGTCATCTGGTCTCTCCTCGTCGGCTCACCGACCGCCCGGGGCCCGAACGGCCGGTGAGCCAGTCTGCGCGGACGCCGACGGTCTGCGCATCAGTGAAATGACTTGTTCCGGATCCGAGCGCTCTCAGGCGCTGAGCACCCGCAGGGTCAGGGCGGCCGCCGCGATCAGCCCCATGACGACGGCAGGCTGCCACTCGGGATCGCGCACCCGCAGGTGTGAGATCACGGCGCCGGCGAAGTAGAGGGTGACGCCGATGGCGGCAGCAACCCCGAGCGGCCACCAGAACAGGCCGGCGATCAGCCCGGCTGCACCCGCGACCTCGAGCACACCGAGGGCCCAGAGCAGGTTCTCCGGCCAGCCGGTGGTCTTGGAGATCTTCAGGGCGATCTCGTTGCGGCGGAACTTGCCGCCGGCCGAGGCGATCAGGGCGACGGCGAGCAGAACGGAGACGATGACGGTGGCGATGAACATCAGAGGGAGTCCTTCCGGAGGGTGGGGGCTACGTGCTGGGCGAAACGGGCGATGCTGTCCTCGACGCGGCCGGGAGCCAGGCCGCCCCAGTCGGCGAGGGAGAGGATGCGGTCGGCGCCGAGCAGATCCCGCATCCGCAGGGCCTTCTCGGCGACTGCCTCGGTGCTGCCGATCATCAGCACTCCCGACGGCGACATTCCAGCCTCGAAGGTGGCCTGGTCGACGATGAAGCCCGGCGCACCGGGTCTTTTCGGCGCCAGGAAGGATCGGTAGTTCGGGTAGGCGGCCAGGGCCGACGCACGGTCGGTGGTGACCAGCAGGTGGGTGGCCAGACCGACCTTCAGCACGGACGGGTCGTGCCCGGCCCGCTCCCCGGCCGACCGGTACAGCTCCACCGCGGCGCGGGCCCGCTCGATGGTGCCGCCGATCAGCCCCAGCATCATGGGCAGGCCCAGCCGACCGGCCCGTTCCAGGCTGGCGGGTGAGCCTCCTACCCCGAGCCAGACCGGCAGCTGTTCCTGGTGCGGGCGCGGCACCACGGCGGCATCCTGCAGGGCGGGCCGATGCCGGCCGTTCCAGGTGATGCGCGGCTGTTCACGCAGGCGCAGCAGCAGGTCCAGCTTCTCGGCGAAGACCTCGTCGTAGTCGGCCAGATCGACGCCGAACAGCGCGAACGGGTCGGGATAGGCGCTGCGGCCCACGACGATCTCGGCGCGTCCCTGGCTGAGCAGGTCGAGCGTGGCGAAGTCCTCGTGCACGCGCACCGGGTCGAGCGTGGTGAGCACGGTGGTCGCGCTGGCCAGCCGGATCCGGCGGGTGCCCTGGGCCACCGCCGCGAGCACCACGGCCGGTGAGGACACGGCGAAGTCCTCGCCGTGATGCTCTCCCAGGCCGAACACGTCCAGACCCAGCTCGTCGGCGAGCACCGCGTACCGCACGATCTCCCGGGTCCGGCGACCGACGTCCATTGTTGTTGCCCCCACGTCGCTGAGCGACGCGATCCCGACTTCCACGACTTGCCTCCCGATCATTTGGAGCACCCGCTCCATTTCGACGGGCAGCATAACTGGAGTGCCCTATCCAGATATTCCGGGGTCGCGTAACCTTGCTCTCCATGGGTGCTCAGCAGGCGGGCCGACGGGCCGACGCGGTACGCAATCGGGAGCGTCTGGTCGCCGCGGCGGCCGGGGCGTTCGCCGATCTGGGCCTGGACGCCTCGATGAACGAGGTGGCGCGCCGCGCCGGGGTGGGGATCGCCACGGCCCTGCGCAACTTCGCCCATCGCGACGAACTGGTGGCGGCCGTCTTCCATGACCGGATGCGCCGCTACGCCGAGCTCACCGAGGCGGCGGCAGAGCTCCCCGACGCCTGGGAGGGGTTTCGCCAGTGCGTCCTGCAGGTGTGCGAACTACAGGCCAGCGACCGGGGGTTCACCCAGGTGCTCATCGGGGCCTTCCCGGCCGCGCCCGAGTTCGAGTCGGAAAGATCGCGCGCCTACCGGAGTTTCAGTGCGCTCACCCGGCGCGCCCAGACGCAGGGGCGCCTGCGGGCCGACTTCGCCCCCAACGATCTGATGCTGATCCTCATGGCCAACGCCGGGGTGATCGCCCACACCCTCGACCAGGCCCCGGACGCCTGGCGGCGCCTGGTGGGCTACTTCCTGCAGTCCCTCAGCGCCGAGCACGCCGAACCGCTCCCGGTTCCCCCGGTCCCGGCCCGCAAGCTCTATCTGGCCATGACAGCGAAGAACTGAGCACCCCTGCCCTTTCCGGACGGCGCGAACTATGGTGGGGCAATGTCCCGACCGTGCAAGATCGGCGTCCAGTTGCCCGAAGTCGAACGAGCCGTGGCCTGGCCGGAACTGTTCGCCATGGCCCGGGCGGGCGAGGCGATCGGCCTGGACTCCCTGTGGCTGGGCGATCACCTGCTCTACGACCTGCCCGGCGGTACCACCCGGGGCCCCTGGGAGGTGTGGACGTCACTGGCCGCGCTGGCCGCGGTCACCGAACGGGTCGAGCTCGGCCCGCTGGTCGCGGCCACCAGCTTCCACGCCCCGGCCATGCTGGCCAAGCAGGCGGCCACGGTCGATGCGATCTCCGGCGGCCGGCTGATCCTCGGGCTGGGGGCAGGCTGGAACGAGCGTGAGTACCGGGCCTTCGGATTCCCCTACGACAAGCGGGTTTCGCGGTTCGCCGAGGCGTTCACCATCATCCGCACCCTCCTGTCCGAGGGGCAGATCGACTTCCACGGCGAGTTCTACGACCTGGAGAACTGCGTGCTCGACCCGGGCCCGGTGCGCCCCGGCGGCGTACCGCTGATGCTCGGCTCCACCGGCCCGCGCATGCTGGGTATCGGGCTGGGCCACATCACCTCGTGGAACGCCTGGTGGAACCGGTACGGCAACACCCCCGAGGGCTTCGCGGCCCTGAAAGAACAAGTGGACGCTCATGGTCACCTGGTGGAGGCCACCGCGGCGGTTCTCGTGGCCTTCCCGGGTGGGCAGGGCCGGGTGATGGGCGAGAGCAGCTACAAGTCGGCCGTCCCACCGGTCCAGGGCACCGCCGAAGAGATCGCTCAGCACCTGGCCGCCATGGCCGCCGCCGGCGCCACCCACCTCCAGCTCGTGCTCGACCCGATCACCCAGGAAAGCATCGAGCAGCTGGCCGAGGTCCTCGCGATCCTCGACCGCTGAAGATCGGGCAGCGTGGCCCGAGGCTAGGAGTTCCCCATGTCCCTCCCCCAGCAGCCCTCCGACACCACGGTGGACGTCGTGGTGATCGGTTCCGGCACCGGGCTGGCCGCGGCGCTGAGCGCGCACGAGGCCGGGCTGTCGGTCGTCGTGGTGGAGAAGTCCGCCTTCGTCGGGGGTTCGACGGCGCGTTCCGGTGGCGCCTTCTGGATCCCGGCCAACCCGGTGCTGGCCGACCAGGGCTCCGGCGACACCTACGAGCGCGCCGCCACCTACCTGGAGAACGTGGTCGCGGGCACGGCGCCGGCCGAACGCTGGCGCAGCTTCCTCGACCACGGCGCGGCCGCCGTGCAGATGCTGCAGCGCACCACCCCGATGCGCTTCGTGTGGGTGCGCGGCTACAGCGACTACCACCCCGAACTGCCCGGCGGCGCCGCAGTGGGGCGAAGCTGCGAGTGCCGGCCGCTGGACCTTCACGTGCTGGGCCCGGACCGCGCCCGGCTGCGCCCCACCCCGGTCGCCGCGCCCGTGCCGATGCCGGTGACCGGCGCCGACTACAAGTGGCTCAACCTGATGGCCCGCACCCCGGGCCGGGCGCTGCCCCGCGTGCTCAGGCGGGTGGTGCAGGGCGTCGGTGGTCTGGCCATCGGGCGTGAGTACGCGGCGGGCGGTCAGGCCATCGCGGCCGGTATGTTCGCCGGCGTCCTGCGCGCCGGCATCCCGGTCTGGACCGACACGAGTCTGGAACACCTGCTCACCCAGGACGGCCGGGTCACCGGGGTGGAGCTGAGCCACCACGGCCAGAGCCTCACCGTCCGCGCCACCCGCGCGGTGGTGCTGGCCACCGGCGGTTTCGACCACCACCTGCCGATGCGGCACGCCCATCACCACCCGCAGCTGCAGGACTGGAGTCTGGGCGCGGAGAGCAACACCGGAGACGGTATTCATGCCGCCCAGGAAGCCGGAGCCGGCACCGACCTGATGGACCAGGCCTGGTGGTTCCCCTCCGTGGCCCCGGTCGGCGACGCGGCCCCCCAGATCCTGCTCGCCGAGCGTTCTCTGCCGGGCTCACTGATGGTCGACGGCACCGGCCGCCGGTTCGTGAACGAGTCGTGCGACTACATGACCTTCGGCCAGGCCACCCTCGCCCAGGCCCGGCGCGACGGCGAACTACCCACCATGTGGCTGGTCTTCGACGAGAAGTACCGCAGCAGCTACGTCCTGGCCGGCGCCGTCTTTCCCCGCGCCCCGCTGCCGCGGTCGTGGTACGAGGCCGGAATCGCCCACCGGGCCAATACTCCCGCCGAACTGGCGCAGGCGACCGGCGCCGAGGGGCTGGCCGCGACGCTGGAGCGGTTCAACGAACTGGCCGCAGCCGGGGTCGACGACGACTTCCACCGGGGCGCAAGCGCCTACGACCGTTACTACGGTGATCCGACCGTCACCCCGAACCCCAACCTGCGCCCCCTCACCGGCACGCTCTACGCCGTGCAGGTGGTGCTCTCGGACCTGGGCACCTGCGGCGGCATCCGGGCCGACGGCCTCGGCCGGGCCCTGAACGAGACCGGCTCCCCCATCCCGGGCCTCTACGCGATCGGCAACACCGCGGCCAACGCCTTCGGCAACACCTACCCCGGAGCCGGCGCCACCATCGGCCAGGGCATCGTCTACGGCTACATCGTCGGCCGGCACGCCGCCAACACCCCGCCCGCCTGACGGCCGGGCTGGCCGCGGGAGCATCGGCGCATTGGAGAGGCCTCGGCCGGTTTGGCGAAAAGTGTGGCCATCTCATGATCGCCGAGCATGTTCGACGTTGTAGCTCGAGAGGCCCGTCCCCGAGAAGCAACCCGGGAACATGGCCTTCTTGCTGCCCCCATCCTCTGGCGACGCGGCTTTCCCGGCGACGCGGCTCTACGGTGACCTGACCGCGTTGCACGCGCATTGCAACACGAGCTCCAGTGAGATGACCGAACCCGAGATTGCCAGCTTCCGACGGGCCCGAGGAGGGAACTGATCATGGATGCACAGTCGGCACGGGACATTCTGAACATGGATCATTCGGAGCTCATTGCCGAGGGAGAGCCTGCCCAGGCGCCGGATCTCGATGCCGAGAATCTCGAAGTGAACAAGACTCTCCGTCTGTCCATGGCGATGGCTCAGGCCGTCGAGAGCGAGGCCAGACGGCAGGGAGTGAAGCCGTCGGTCCTGATGCGGGCCTGGATCGAAGAGGGGCTGCGCCGCAGCGCCGAGCGGCCGGCCAATCTGTCGGTTCCCCTTGAAGATCTGCTTCGGGTCGTGCAGCAGCTGGCCCGGCCCGACGCCGCCTGACGGCCGGGCTTCTTCGTTCAGACCGCCACCTGCGAGGACGACGTGAGGCCGGCGCCGCTCTCGTGGCGCTGCAGCCAGCCGTCGAAGGCCTGCGCCGACAGCGGCTGGGTGTGCAGGTAGCCCTGGGTCTCGTCGCAGGTCAGGTCGGACAGGGCGGCCAGGGTGGGCTCGTCCTCCACCCCCTCGGCGACGACCCGCAGCCTCAGGTCGTGGGCCAGGGCGATGGTGTTGGCCACGATGGCGGCGGCCCGGGGGTCGGTGAGCAGGTCGACGGTGAACGAGCGGTCCAGCTTGAGCTCGCTGACCGGGAGCTGACGCAGCTGGGTCAGGGACGAGTAGCCGGTGCCGAAGTCGTCGATGCTCACCTGGGCGCCCATCGCCCGCAGCGCCTCGACCACCAGCAGGCTGCGGTCGGGCTCGCGCAGCAGCGCGGTCTCGGTCACCTCGAGGACCAGGGAGGTGGCGGGCACCCGGTGCTGGGCCAGGAGCTGGTCCACGGTCCGGGGCAGTGAGGCGTCCAGCAGCGTGCCGGCCGAAAGGTTCACCGACACGCGGATGTCTCGGCCGGTGGCCCGCCACTGGGCCTGCTGGGCGACCGCCTGGGCGAGCACCTGGTGGGTGATGGCGTCCATCAGGCCGTGCGACTCGGCCAGGGGCAGGAAGTCGGCCGGCAGCAGCAGCCCCAGGCGCGGGTGCTGCCAGCGCACCAGCGCCTCCACCCCGGCCAGCTGCCCGGCCCGGCCGGCGACCGGCCGGCCGGCATGCAACTGGGGCTGGTAGTGCACGACGAGCTGCCCGGTGCTGATCGCCCGGCGCAGCTCCCCCACCATGGACAGCAGGCCCTGCGGGTCGGCGTGACGCTCCGGGTCGTAGGTGACCGCTCTGAGGTCGTTGCGCTTGGCGTCGTACATGGCGGTGTCGGCCTGCCGCATCAGGGTGGCCGCATCCAGGCCTATGCCTGCCTGGGCGTCGGGCTGCCAGTAGGCCAGGCCGATGCTGAGGTCGATGTGCACACTCATTTGCGTCAGCTGGAAGGGCTCGGCGAACACCTCGTCCAGCGCCGGCAGCGTCGCCCCGGTGGCGGCACCGGTGGTGACCACGGCGAACTCGTCGCCACCCAACCGCCCCAGCACGGCTCCCTCCGGCAGCTTGTCCTGCAGGCGCTGGGTGACCATCCGCAGCAGGTCGTCGCCGGCCCCGTGGCCGAGGCCGTCGTTGACCTCCTTGAAGTGGTCGAGGTCGAAGACGATCAGCTGGGTCGTGGTGCCGTGGGCCAGGGTCGAGTTCAGGTGGGCCAGCAGCGCGCGGCGGTTGGCGGTGCCGGTCAGCTCGTCGGTCAGGGCCTGGGCCCGGCTGGCCTCCAGCTGCAGCAGTTCGTGCAGGTTGACCAGCAGGCGCACGCTGGAACCCATCACGGCCGCCGCCGCGAACAGCGACACGATCGCCGGGACGCCGGTGAGCAGAGCGGTCACCAGCACCGCGACGCCCGCGCTGACGATCACGAAGGCACCGACGGTGGACTTGACCGGGTCCGAGGCGGCGACCGGGACGAACCGCACCGGGCGCAGCGCCGCCGCGCTGACCAGGAGCAGCCCCACACACCACACCGCCACGGTCCAGCCCGGCCGGGCCCCGTCGCTGAACCACGCGGCTGCGCTGCTGCTGCCGGCCAGGGCGTAGGCGCCGGTGACCAGCCAGATGCGCACGTCCCGGTACAGGCGGCTGACCGATGCGGCCGTCAGCGCGCTGAACACCAGAATCACCCACACCGCACTCTGCGCCGCGGTGAGCTGCTGGCCCCACGACAGGGTGGTCAGCAGCAGCGTCTGACCGTCCGCCGGGTGGGCCCAGGCCAGCACACAGCCGATCGCAGCGGCGGCCACGAACACCGAACTGAAGCCGTTGAGCAGATCGTCCGGATCCACCCCGGCGCTGCGCCGGCTCCAGCGCACCACCGCCCGGAAGGCGAGCGGGAAGGCGATGAACGTGCCCACCGCCGACGGGACCGCGGCCAGGTGAGCCAGATCCGGCACCAGGCCGAGGATCAGCGTGCTCAGGCTGCTGACCCCGAACACCGCCAGGGCCAGCCCTAGCACCCGCCACACCCGCCGCTCACCGGGCGTGCGGCGCACCCGCCAGTGCACGATCCACAGGGTCGCGGCCAGCATCATCGCCACGCAGACGATCCGCGCCCCCTGCCAGATCTGCCCTTCCGCCACACCGTCCCAGCGCAGGCACAGCACGAGTTGCCCCACCGCCGCCACACCCAGCACCCACAGCACCGGTCGGGGCACGGCCGCCGCATCGCCGATCCACCTACGCATTCGCGCCGCGATCCCGCGGCCTGCACCTGTCACCACCGGCTCCCTACGGCCGGCCGGTCGGCGAACACGCGTGCTCAGGCAACCCAACACCCGTCCGGACGAGTGCCTGACGCACAGTCAGGGGCCGCAAGCTGGCCCAGTACCCGCTCGGAGTACATCCGGTCAGCTGACAGGCCACCTTTACGCTCGGGCTCGCAGTCCGTCGATGCTGAGGGCGGCGAACCGGCGGGCCGCCGCCTCCCGCTGCGGTGGTGGCAGCGTGGTCAGGCCGCGGCCGGCGAGCAGCACGAGCACGAAGTCGTCCGCGGTGAAGTCCTGGCGCAGAGCCCCGGCCAGCTTGGCGCGCTCGGCCAGCCGGGTGACCATGCGCAGCAGGCAGGCGCGGTGTTCCCGGGCGCCGATGGTCGCGTTCTCCGCGTGGAAAGCCTGGACGAAGCCGTGGTTGCGGGCATTGAGCACGCTGAGCCGTTCGATGATCGAGCACAGCCCCAGCCACGGGTCCGGGTCCCCGCATCCGTCCTCCACGATCGAACTGCAGGCCTGCAGTTCGTTGGCGAACGCGGCCTCGATCAGGTCCTGCCGGGTCGGGAAGCGGCGGTACAGCGTGGCCGGGCCCACTCCGGCCCGGCGGGCGATCTGGCGCATGGTGACGTCGAGGCCGTGTTCGGCGAACAGTGCGTGGGCGGCTTCGAGCAATCGGTCGCGGTTGTCCTGCGCATCCGCGCGTAGCCGAGGCATCTGATCGTCCATCCGTCTCACTTCCTCCAAGCGGACGCGGGCGTCCGTTAACGTCCCCGACTGTACGGCACCACCGCACGAGACACCGGGAAAGACGATGCGCGCAGTAGTGATTCATGAATTCGGCGACCCCAGCGGCATGGCCGTGGTGGAGGTTCCCACCCCAGCGACCGGCCCTGGACAGGTCCTGATCGCGACCGAGGCCATCGGGGTGGGCGGAGTCGACGCCGTGATCCGCCGGGGCACCATCCGCAGAACCGATTTCGGGCCGGGCCTGATTCCCGGTAGCGAGGTCGCCGGCACCGTGGTCGCGGTCGGCGACGGGGTCGATCCCTCCTGGAAGGACCGCCAGGTCTGGGCTTTCACCGGCATGAGCGGTGGATACGCCGAGATGGCGGTGGCCGCAGTCGAAGACATCACAGCGCTCCCGAGCGGCCTGAGCAGCATCGAGGCCGCCACGCTGGGCAGCGCCGCCACCGTCGCTCACTTCGCGCTTAGACATGCGCATTTCAGCGCCGGTGAATCCGTGCTGGTCCGTGGAGCCGGGGGCAGCATCGGTATCGCGGCGGTACAGATCGCCGCCCGTGCCGGCGCAGGCGCGGTCGCAGTGACCACCTCCTCCCAGAGCAGAGGTGACCGGCTTCGCGAACTGGGGGCCACAAACGTCCTCAATCGGACCGGCGGCCCCGCAGAAGCAGCCTACGACGTGATCATTGACATCGCCGGCGGTCCCGACGTCCCCGACTTCATCGATCGCCTGGCGGCCAACGGGCGTCTCGTGCTGGTGGGTGCTGTGGCGGGAATGCCGACAATGGACGTAGGTGCGCGCCTACTGCAGTCGTTCCAGCAGTCTCGGTCGCTGGCTACCTTCAGTCTCGACAGCATTCCCGCCGCGCAGAGAGGCCAGGCACGCAGCGAGCAGTTCGAGGCATCCGCCCGGGGCGACCTGCGGGCCGTGATCCACGACGTTCTTCCCCTGGACCAGGCCGCCGAGGCACACCGCCGGATGGACGCCGGGGAGGTGTTCGGGCGGATCGTCCTGGCCGGAGAGCACCAACCTGCCGATCAACCAGACTCACGCGGCTCTACGACGGCCGGAAGCTGGCCCGGTACTCGCTCGGAGTACGGCCGGTCAGCTCACGGAAGGCAGCGTTGAACGCCGACAGTGACGAGTAGCCGACGGCAAAGGCGACCTGGGTGACCGGCGCGTCCCCGGCCGCCAGCTCCTCGATCGCCCGTAGCACCCGCATCCGGCGCAGCACCGCCCGCCAGGTCATGCCCAGCTCGTCCTCGAACCGGCGGGCCAGCGACCGGGGCGCCAGCCCGACCCGGGCGGCCACGTCCTCGAACCGCAGGTCATCGCCCAGACGTTCCTGGGTGATCTGCAGGGCCTGGCCGAGTTCCGCCGACCGGCCGGTCGGCAGCCCGACCGGGCTCGGGCGTTCGGCGAGTCGCCACGTCACCGCGGCCAGGGCGGTGAACAGGGCAGCCGCATAGGCAGACAGTGGCTCCTCGCTCTCACCCCAGCCGCGGCACTCCGCCACCAGCGCGCGGGCCAGCGGGCTGAGATCGAACACCGCCAGCGGGGCCGGCGGCTGCGGGGCGAAGCCAGTGCTGAAAAGCACGGACGCGGTGCTCACCGACTGCGGGATGCTCACCCGGATCGGTCGTCCGGCTTCGATCAGGGCGGCCCTCGCCGGCGGCAGTAACCACGACTGTCCGGGTTCCTCCAGCCGGAGAGCGCCGGAGGACGCACAGAGCAGGTAGTGGTGGTCCACCAGCAGGTCGCGGGCCGGCCCGGGAGCGAAGGTGCGGGCGAAGGCGAACGCCTCGCGCGCCATCACCGCTCCTCCCCTAGATCACCGCGAACTCAGGCCACCGTCTCCAGCAGCTCGGCCCGGAACCGGCGGCTCACCGGGACCCCGGTCATGAGCGGCCGCAGTACCGGGCCGGAGGCCACGAAGGCATCAGAGGTCTGATAGCCCGAGAACGCCTCTTCGTCCTGCCACTCCTGCACCAAGGTAATGCCGGTCTCGTTCTCGCGGGAAGCGTGCACCCGGTAGGCCAGGTTTCCCGGCATCACACAGGCCGCTTCCCGCAGCGCGTGAAGGTGGGCCAGGGCCACGGGCCGGTCGGTGGCAGCGACGTCGAACTCGACGATGACGATGATCATGTGTGTCTCCTGCAGTTCGCCCCAATGGATGCTCTGATCCTTTCGGGCGGACGGCCGGGGGACCTCCGGCCAGCGGACACCTTTGCGCTCCGGCCGGACCGGCATCAGGACGAGTTGCGCAGTTCCTGGATGCTGGTCAGGTCGGAGGGGGCGAAACCGGCCGGGGCGTTCCACTTCTGCCCCTCGCTGCCGTCGCAGGTGCTGGTGATCAGCGACGAGTAGCTGCCGGTCGGTGGGCCGTTGGCCAGGCACCGCCCGTAGCTGTCGACCACTGTGTAACTCGTTGCGTAGATTCCCGTGTCCCGGTTCACCGTCCACTTGAACGGGGCTGCCGTCGCCGTGGTCACCGCGCTGCAGAGGGTGGAGAAGCCGACGTACCCGCCGATCTTGTTGGGGCTCTTCATGCAGTACGCCGGGTCGTTCGGGTCACTGGGCTTGTTGCTGCTGGAAGCAGCGTTGGCGTAGAAGTACTTGGTGTTCATGTCCCAGGTGAACACCTCGTTCCAGCCCGGTGAGGCGGCCGAGGTCGCCCCGGCCATCGGGTCCTGCTTGCACGGGTAGACGATGTGGATGCTCGCCCTGACGTTCCAGCCGTTGATGTCCATGCACCGGCCGAACTCCTGGTAGTTCACCCACTGCAAAGGCTTGCGGTGAATCTCTTCCTGGGTCTTCACCAGTGTCCCGGCCGCCCCCGCGCCGACCGACGGCTGCGGGTAGACCCCGCGCGCAGCGTCGCCGCAGGTACCCGTGCTCGCGACGGCCGGACTGCCCGCCGATCCGGTGGTGGCGGGGCCCAGGCACCAGGTCTTGTTGTACTGACCGCCGAGGTGGCCGAAGAGGTGCACCGGGTTGCTGCCGCTGACCCCCCACCGCTGACCGTAGTCGGTGATGTCGCAGACCTTCATGGCCGTGGCCCCGGTACTGCTCGAGGCCCCCAGGCACAGGCCGCCGGTGCCGTCCGCCGCGCGGGTGGCGACCAGGACCAGCTGATAATTGGTGGTGTAGATCCACATCTGCTCGTCCGCGCCGGGGGCGCAGGTGCCCACGGTCACCCCGGATCCCAGCAGCAGGCCTCCGATGTAGCACAGGCCCTGCGGGTCCTTGATCAGGCCGCCGGGCAGCTGCGGGTTGGTCAGGCTGAACGTGTAGGTGCCCTGCAGGGTGCGGTCGCCCGAGCTGGCCGGCAGGTTCGCCAGCGCGGCACCGGTGGCCGAGGAGGTGATCTGGGCGAAGGCCGGGGTGATCAATGTTCCCAGCCCCTGGGTGCAGGGCAGCGCATTGATCGTGCGCCAGGTCTCGGACTGCGGGGTGGGGTCGCTCTTGAAGTAGCGGATGCTGACCGAGTAGCTCACCGTCGCCCGGGTGATCGGTGCCTGCAGCGTGCCCACCTGGGAGGTCCAGCACGGGAGCTTGGCGCGGTCGCCGTAGGTCGTGCCGCTCTCCACGTAGGTGGCCTTCCGGATCGCCGCCAGGGCGGCGTCCATCCCCCCTTTCGCCGCATTGATCGTCAGGTTGGCCTTGGTCTGGTACTCCACCGGCGCCACCTGAGACATCAGCGCACCCAGGGTCAGCAGGCTCAGGGCCGACAGCACCAGCATCGCCACCACCACCGTGATCAGGGCAACGCCCTGATCGCCGCGGGCAGCCAAGGGTTGCTCGGGATTCCCCATCAGGGCCGCCGGTTCGCGATGTCGGTGCAGACCTCTTTGTCACTCACGTCGTCGTCGTTCACGTCCGGGTTCGACAGCGCCGAGATCCCGGAGTTCAGCAGCACGAACGTGGTGTTGCTCTGGGTCGGCCCGGTGTCGGCGCCCCGCTGGTAGTACAGGTTGACCCCCAGGCTCTGCAGCGGGCTGGTCATGGTCGCCGCGGTGAACACGAAAGGCGCCTGGGCGTTGGTGTTCACCACGTCGGTGGACACCGTGCGCCAGTTCGACGGGGTGGTCGTGCCGGACGAGACCGGTACCCACGTGCGCAGGGCGAGCGTGTCGGTGTCGGTGCGCAGCACCCACTGGGTGCACAGCTCCGGATCGGTGACCGTCGACAGCCACTCCACGTACCAGTTGTTGCCGGTGCGCTGCGGCCGGTTCACTGCCGAGGCCGAGCGCACCGAGCGGTCGAACAGGTTGTACACCACCCGGGCGTCGGCACTCTGGTCGGCCAGGTTCACCGTTTTCGTGGTCATCGCGGTGAAGTTCGCGACCACGGTGACGAACATGCCCAGCACCGCACCGAAGATGGTCATCGCCACGATCATCTCGATCAGGGTCAGGCCGTCCTCCCCGCGGGCCCTCACGGTGCGGCCCCGAGCAGGCCACCGATCGAGGTGGGCAGGGGCACGGGCACGCTCAGCGGTGAGACCACCACGGTCACCACGGCGACGTCCGAGACCCGGTTCGAGGTGTCCACCACACGGTAGGTGAACGTGTCGATCCCGGCGAAACCCGATTTGGGCGTGTACTTCACGATGTTGTTCGTGGAGTACACCGACACCGTGCCGTTGGCCGGGGTGGACATCAGCGAGACCGCCCCGTAGAGGGCGAAGACTCCGCTGTCGTTGAACGTCACGGGGATGTCCACCGACGTGCCGGCGGTGGTGGAGGCGCTGTCGGCGTTCGCGACCGGACGGCGGCTGGAGTTGAACTGCGGGTCCTTGGCCGGATCAATCAGGGTCGCCGCGGCGTACGTGCATCCGGTGGCGGGACACTGGTCGAGGGGACTCTTCCACCGCACCAGGGCGACCACCCGCAGCAACAGCGAGCCGGTCGTCCCTTTGGTGCAAGCGCCTCCGGTGTCCGCCCGGGCACACGCCCCGATCAGCATGGAAACGGTGTAGTCGCGGTTTCCGTAGGTCCTCTTCTGCTCCAACGGGATGCTGACCGCATGCGTGCCCGCGTCGTAGGTGGCGTTGTCGTAGTCGGTACTGCCGCTGCCCACGTAGGTCTGGCTGACGTCCACCCCGGCGCTCGCGGCCGTGCCCCACTGCGCCACCACTGCCGACTTGGTGCGCCCGTAGACCAGCGGGATCACATCGTCGCCGTCGAACGTGGGGTCCATGGCCCGCACCTCCTCCAGGACCTGGTTGGCCACCGTGGTGGCCGAGTCCCGGGTGCCCAGGGACGAGGAGGTGTACATCGCCCGCATCATGAACATCCCTCCGGACATCAGGATCAGCGACATCAGCACCAGGGCGACCATCACCTCGATCAGGGTGAAACCGCGCTGATCAGTCCTCAGAGTCCTCGGGGCCCTCAGCTGCACGTCACCACCCCGCTGCTCTGCAGGCCGCCCTTGTCGTTGATCCACACCCAGTTCTGGGTGCCCGGCGAGGCCCCGGACTTGCGCGAGGCCACCAGGCAGTAGGTGAGGATGCTGTTGGCCCGGGCCGGCGTGGTCACCGACATCGTGGTGCCCGCCGAGAGCCGGGTGGTGTACCCGCCGGGCAGGACGGCGTTGTTGCCGGAAATGGTGATCGTGGTCGGGTAGCTGTTCAGATCGGCGAAATACGTCTCCATCCGGGCCGCCACCGCCCGCAGGTCGCTCTTCATGTCCCCGTCGACGGCGCGGCGGCGTTGCCCGGCAACGGCCGGGATGGCGATCGCCGCCAGAATCCCGGCCATCACCATCACGACCAGCAGTTCCACCAGAGTGAAACCGGCCGTACGCATCCGCACACCGCCCCGCACCGCTCGCCCCCAGGCCCTGGACAACTCTCTAAGCTTCGGCCGTTCGGGTCTTTTCTTGAGGCGCCGGGGCGACCGGTCAGGTCGGGGTGGCGATCTCCTGCGACAACCGGTCGAGCAGCCCGGGCACCTGGGCCAGGACCTTTCGCTCGGCCGGCGTCAGGACGGCGCTGATCGCCGCACCGATCCGGTCCCGGCGAGCCTGCCGGTCGGCCTCCAGAGCGGAGCGCCCCCGGTCGCTGATCGCGATCAGGTAGCCGCGCGCGTCCTCAGGGTTGGGTGAGCGGCCGAGGAGCCCCAGTTGCTCCAGCTCGGTGACCATCCGGCTGACCGTCTGGTGGCTCACGCCCCGCCCGGCGGCCAGCTCGGCCATCGACTGCGGGCCCGAACGGGCCAGCAGTCCCAGCGTTTCCGAGCGTGACGGCGGCAGGGTGTCGGCCCGCGAACGTGTGGCGCGCACAAAGGCGCCCACCGACTGCCGCAACGACTCGCTCAGTTCGGCCGCGAGATCGTCCTCAGTTGTCACTTTCAGAAATGTACAGCATAGGTGCACAACTTGGGACGTCGGTGAGCCTCTGATCCGTCAGGGTACACAACTATGTTGTACAGTTTGGATATACAGCTATGTTGTACATCGTGATGGAGACCCGCCCTCGTGAAACTCACCAAGCACACCCACGCCACCGTCGTCCTTGAGGAGGCCAGCCAGCGGATCCTGCTCGATCCGGGCACTTTCACTCCCAACACCCCGGAACTGCTGGCGAGCGCCACCGCCGTGCTCGTCACCCACGAGCACTTCGACCACTTCGCCGCGAACGAGGTGCGCGCCGCGCTCGCCGCCCGCCCCGAACTGCGCCTGTGGGCACCGGCCTCGGTGGTCAGGGACCTCGAAGACACCGACGCCTTCCGCGCGGGCCGGGTCACCGCCCTGCGGGGGCACGAGACGTTCGACATCGGCGGAGTCGAGATCCGCGCCGTGGGTGGCGAGCACGCCCAGATCTACGCCGGTATCGCCGTCCCCCACAACGTCGGCTATGTGGTCGGTGGCACCGTCTTCCACCCGGGCGACGCCTATCTGCTGCCCGGCGCCGAGGTCGAGACCCTGCTCCTGCCGGTCAGTGGGCCGTGGTTCAAGGTCGGTGAGGCCATCGACTTCGTGCAGGCTGTCGCTCCTCGCCGGACGGTGCAGATCCACGACGTGATGCTCAGTGAGATCGGGCGCGCCTCGATGGGCATGTTCCTCGGCGAGACCGGTCCAACGGCCACACCGATGCTCACCCTCGATCCCGGCGAGTCCATCGCGGCCTGACCCGATCGGTGCCTGACCGTTCGGCGCAAACGAAAGCAGGACACGTCCCCCATTTTCTCTTTCCCGACGTAGCGTCAGCGCATGACTACGCCGGCGGGACGTTCCCGGGGCACCTACGCCAAGACACCTCAACGACGACGCGAGATCCTGCGCGCTGCCGCTGAGGTTTTCACCGAGCAGGGCTACGGGGCCACCTCGATGCGGCAGATCGCGGCGCGGGTGGGGATCAGCGAGACCGGGCTCGCGCACCACTTCCCCGGCAAGACCGACCTGATCCTGGCGGTGCTGCAGGAGCGCGAGCGCGAGGACAGCGCGCAGTGGGGTGGCGGCGGCGTCATCCCGGTGGAGAACCTGGCCGACCTGATGGACCACAACGCCGAACGCCCGGGCATGGTGCGGCTGTTCACGAAACTGGCCGCCGAGGCCACCTCCGGCGACTCCCCCGCACACGCCTACTTCGCCGAGCGCTACGAACGGCTGCGCCAGAACGCGGCCGACGACGTGCGCCGGGCCCAGCAGGAGGGCCGGCTGCGCGCCGACCTGGACGCCGAGGTGGTCGCCCGGGTCCTGCTCGCGGTGATGGACGGCCTGCAGGTGCAGTGGCTCTACGACCAGGACGTGAACATGTCCCAGGCGATCGAGGTGCTGCTCGGCTCCTGGCTGCGGCCCGGTTGAGCTTGTTCTGGCGCTTACTGGAACGTCTTCGGCCCAAGGAGCGGGCCGAGGCCGAACAGCGGTATCTAAGGAGAACCCATGAGCAAGCGGACGAAGGCGTCCCCGGCGAGTCACCGGCGCACCCGGACCAAGGCAGCCCTGGTCACCACGGCACTGGCCGCCGTGACCGCCGGCCTGGCCGTGGGCGCAGGCCCGGCCCAGGCCGCCGGGCCGAGACAACCCGAGCTGAGTTCCCGCCAGGCGCCGATCATCTCGGTCGGCGGCCTGAAGTTCCGTGACCTGGACCGGGACGGGAAACTGACCCCGTACGAGGACTGGCGCCGCTCCCCCGGCCAGCGGGCCGCCGACCTGCTGAAACGGATGACGCTGGAGCAGAAGGCCGGACTGCTGGTGCACGGCACCCTGCCGGTCTCCGGCACCGGCTACAACGCCACCCAGGTGTCCGACCTGGTGGGCAAGCGCAGCATCACCACGTTCATCACCCGGCTCTCGGCCACTCCAGGGCAGATCGCCGCCGCCAACAACACGGTTCAGGAAGCGGCCGAGAGCCAGCCCCTGGGCATCCCGGTGGTGGTCTCGACCGATCCCCGCAACGGCTTCTCGGTGACCGAGGGGCAGACCGTCGCCCGGATCGGCACCACCGCGATGCCGGACGCCATCGGCCTGGGCGCCGCCGGCGACCCGCGCCTGACCCAGAAGCTCGGCGACATCATCCGCAAGGAGTACCGCGCCGTCGGCATCACCGAAGGCCTTTCCCCGCAGGCCGATCTGGCCACCGAACCCCGGTGGACGCGGATCAACGGCACGTTCGGCTCCGACGCCCAGGCCGCCAAGAAGCAGGTGCGCGCCTATGTCGCCGGACTGCAGGACGGCGACAACGGTCTGGGCGCAGACAGCGTGGCCACGGTGACCAAGCACTGGGCCGGATACGGTGCCCAGGTCAACGGTTACGACAGCCACTACTACTACGGGCGGTACGCGGCCTTCCCGGGCAACAACTTCGAGACCCACCTGGTGCCGTACACCGGGGCGTTCGATGCCCAGACCTCCGGCATCATGCCGACCTACTCGATCCTGAAAGACCTGGTGCACCGGGGCCACAAGGTCGAGCAGGTCGGGGCCGGCTTCAGCACGTACATGCTGCAGGACCTGCTGCGCGGGCGGTACGGCTTCGACGGGGTGATCGTCTCGGACTGGGGCATCACCGGCAACTGCCCGCAGGTGTGCCGCGACACCCGTCCCCCGGCCTCGTTCGTCGGCTCCTGGGGCGTGGGCATGCCCTGGGGCGTGGAGGACCTGTCCGTGGTGGAACGCTTCGCCCTGACCATCACCGCGGGCGTCGACCAGGTGGGCGGTTCGAACGAGCCCAGCTACGTGGTCCAGGCCGTGAACAACGGCTCACTGAGCCGCGATCGGGTGGACGAGGCCGCCAAGCGGGTGCTGGTGCAGAAGTTCCAGCTCGGCCTGTTCGAGAACCCCTACGTGGATGAGCAGGCCGCCGCCACGATCTCCGGCAGCGCCCGCTTCCAGGCGGTCGGGGACAAGGCTCAGGCCGCCTCGCTGACCCTGCTCACCAACCACGCCAAGACCCTGCCGGCCAAGGCGAAGAAGGTGCGCTCGGTCTACGCCCCCGGAATCAGCGCCGAAGCGATCAAGGCCCAGGGGCTGAGCGCGGTGACCGACCCGGCCCAGGCCGACCTGGCCATCGTCCGCCTGTCCGACCCGCGCGGCGGCGCCGACCTCACCGACCTGGCCTTCACCGGGAAAGAGCCCGACTACCAGGCTTTCCAGGCCGCCGTGGACGCGGGCGTGCCCACCGTGGCGGTGCCCAAGCTGGACCGGCCGCTGATCCTGACGAACGTCACCGACCGGGCCGACGCCGTCCTGGCCAACTACGGTGTCTCCGACTCCGTCCTGCTAGAGACGATCCTCGGCGAGCGCCGGCCCGGTGGCCGCCTGCCGTTCGAGCTGCCCTCCAGCCAGCAGGCGGTCGCAGCCCAGCTGCCGGACGTGGCCGACGACTCGGTGAAGCCGCTGTTCCGGCGCGGCCACGGGCTGTCGTACCGCTAGGTTCTGCTCGCATGACCGCCTGCTCGTCGGCCCCTGACGGCCGCCGGGCAGGCGGACTTGCCCCTGACACCAATGGCAGGTTTTAGCGTCCTTGGCGTGACCACAACGAACTCCCTCCTGCAGCCCTACGACCTGGCCGGCCTGCGCCTGCCCAACCGGGTGGTGATGGCCCCGATGAGCCGGGTGCGGTCCACCCCCGAGGGCCTGGCCACCGCGTCGATGGCCGCCTACTTCGCCCAGCGCGCCACCGCCGGGCTGATCATCACCGACGGCATCCAGCCCAGCCGGCAGGGCCAGGCCAACCCCAACAGCGCCGGCCTGGCCGACCAGGCCCAGGCCGACTCGTGGAAGCAGGTGACCTCGGCCGTCCACGTCAACGGCGGGCGGATCTTCGGCCAGATCATGCACGCCGGCCGGGTCGGCCACTCCGACCACACCGGGATCCAGCCAGTCGGGCCCTCCGCCGTGGCCGCGCGCAACACCACCGTGTTCACCTCCACCGGTCCGCAGCCGGCTCAGGTACCCCGCGCCCTGTCCACCACCGAGGCCGGGCAGGAGGCCCTGGTGTACGCCAGCGCCGCGACACGGGCCATGGACGCCGGTTTCGACGGGGTGGAACTGCACGGCGCCAACGGCTACCTCATCGGCCAGTTCCTCTCCAGCAGCGCCAACCAGCGCACCGACCGCTACGGCGGGTCGGTGAGCGGGCGCATCCGCTTCGCCGTCGAGGCCGCCGCGGCCACGGCCGACGCGGTCGGCGCCCACCGGGTCGGGATCCGGCTCTCCCCCGGCGCCGGGATCTGGGACGCCGTCGACGAGGACGTCCCACAGCTGTACGGCGCCCTGCTGGGTGAACTGGCCAAGCTCGACCTGGCCTACGTGCACCTGACCACGGCGACCGACGAGGAGACCCTGCTGGGACTACGACGTGCCTGGCCCGGGACGCTCATCGTCAACCCCATCCGGTCGGCCGACCCCGCCGCCCGCGCCGACCGGGCCGCCGCCGACCACTGGCTCGGGCTGGGGGCCGACCTGATCAGCTTCGCCCGGGCCTACCTGGCCAACCCCGACCTGGTCGAGCGGCTGCGGGCCGGCCTGCCGCTCGCACACGCCGACCAGGAGACGTTCTACGCCGGCGGCGACCAGGGCTACCTGACCTACCCGGCCTACCAGTACTGATCCCAAGGACCCGCACACCTCAGATGCGGTACTTCCTGACCGACGGGTAGCACCGACAGCCAGGGCCCGGCCTGGACCGGCGACGTGGGTCAGCGGAGGACGAGCGTGCATCGGCGCCTGCCCGTCCCACCGATCTCCTGGCCGACGCGGGCCGCCGGGCTCCTGGCCACGCTGGCCGTGGTCACCTTCGTGGTGTGCCTGGCCGGCTCGTACCGGCCCTCGGCCCCGGTCTCGGCGCTGCTGTGGCTGCCGACCCCGCTGGCCGCCGCGGTTGCCGCCTTCGCGTTCGCCCGCACCGCTCGCGCCTGCACCGTGGACCCGGCCCAGCGCCGCTTCTGGCTCACCCTGAGCTGCGCGATCGGCATCCTGGGCGTGGCGCTGAGCGGGCAGGGCGTGGACGTGTGGCGGCAGCCGGAGATCGGCGGCCCGCACGCCACGCCGGTGCTCGTGGCCGGGGCCTCCCTGGCCATGGCGACGATCATCTGCGCCCTGCTGCGGCTGCCCCTGCTGGCCCGGAGCAAGAGCGACAACGCCCGCCTGGTGCTGGACGCCGGCGTCATCATGGTCGGCGCCGGCGTGCTGCTGTGGCACGTGCAGACCCGCCGGATGGCGATGGAGGGTGGCCAGGTCTTCGCCTCCATGGCCCTGACCGTGGCCGCCATGGTGGTGGTCTTCGCCTTCGCCAAGGTGCTGCTGTCCGGGCAGCGGGTGGTGCGCGGATCGGTGCTGACCTTGATCATCGCCGGATCGGTGATCGGGACGGTGGCACCTTCCCTGCAGCCCTACCTGGACGACTTCCGGCCCTACCTGTTCGGCACGATGGTGGGCAATCCGCTGTGCTTCATGCTCGCCACCGCCGCCGCGGAACGCCAGCGCAGGCTGGGCCCGGTGCCTTTCTCGCCCGACGTCTCCGCCCCGCGACGCTCGTACTCGCTGCTGCCCTACGCCGCGGTGGGGGCGGTGCACCTGCTCCTGCTGCTCGATGCCTTCGGCCCCGGCGGCACGGTCGACGAGGTGGTGGTCGTGGGTGCTGCGGGGGTGACCGCCCTGGTCACGGTGCGCCAGGTGAGCGTGCTGAAGGAGAACCACCGCATCCTCGGTGAACTGCACCACAGTGCCCGGCACGACGGCCTGACCCGGCTGGCCAACCGGGCCTATCTGCACGAGCAGCTCGACGGCAGCCGGGTCCGCCCCGGCGACGGCGAACTGGCCGTCCTGCTCCTCGACCTGAACGGGTTCAAGCAGATCAACGACATCTTCGGCCACGCCGCCGGCGACCATCTGCTGACAGCCGTGGCCGAACGGCTGCGTGCCACCGTCGGGCCGGGCGACATCGTGGCGCGACTGGGCGGCGACGAGTTCGTGGTCGCACTACGCGGCGGCGGGGCCCGGGCGGCCGACGAGGTGGCCCAGCGGATCGTGCAGGCCCTCGAACAACCCGTCCTGCTCGGGTCGCAGGCCCTCGTGGTGGGGGTCAGCATCGGCATCGCCACCGGGACCGCGCTGGAGGACCCGGACGTGCTGCTGCGCCGGGCCGACGTGGCCATGTACTCGGCCAAGTACTCGGCCAAGTCCCGGCCGGGCAGTTCCTACCTGCACCACCGGCCCGGTCTGAGCATGCGCGCCGAGGAGCAAACAGCTGAGAGGCTCCAGGCCTGAGCCTGGAGCCTCTCGGAAGCTACTGCGGTGCTGATCGGTGAAGATCAGTGGCGCACGGAGCGGCGCGAGTACAGCGGCTCCGCCAGGACGATCAGACCAGCGGCGACCGCGACCTGGATGATGTGGCGGATCCAGTCGATCCCGTTGGTCTCGCCGACCCCCAGGGCGACGGCGGCGGCGTTACCCACGACCGCACCGACGATACCCAGCAGGATGGTCAGCCAGATCGGGATGTTCTGCCGGCCCGGAAGGACGAGCCGGGCGATCGCACCAACGATGAGTCCCGCGATGATGGCCCAAATGAACGACATGATGCTGCAACCCTTTCGAACGACCCGTCGTGATTTCTCCGGACGACGAGAAAGCTAGCCCCACTCTTCGGAGCGCGCATCACGAAAGATCATCCCAAGGGCTGGGCCGGGTGGGTCACGTCCTCACCCACCGCCGTGGGCTCCGGCGGGAAGATGTCCTCGAACGCCCGGGCCAGTTCGGCCTTGCGGATGGGCTTGGTCAGGAACGAGCTCATGCCGGCGCGCAGGCAGGCGTCCCGGTCCTCGGCCTGGGCGCTGGCGGTGAGCGCGAGGATCGGCACGTCCCGCTGCCCCGGCGGCGCCTGGGCCCGGATCATCCGGGTGGCGTCGAGACCGTCCATCTCCGGCATGTGCACGTCCATCAGCACCAGGTCGTACTCCACCCGGTTCACCGCCTCGAACGCCTCCCGGCCGTTGGCCACGGTGTCGACCTGGTGTCCCAGCTGGGTCAGCATGACCTGGGCCACCTTCTGGTTGATCTGATTGTCGTCGGCCACAAGGACTTTCAGGCTGCGCGCGGCCCGCACCGGCCCGGGCTGCGGATCGCGGGCCCGCCGCCCTCCGGTGGCCTCGACCGTGCGCAGCACCGACTCCACCGGCGCGAAGATGTCTTCCAGGTAGGTGCGTAACTGCCGTGCCCGCACCGGTTTCGTCATGACCGCGGCGAACAGCCGGCCCCGGTCGGCCGGGCGCCAGTCCATGCTGCTGAGCATCACCATCGGAAGGTCGCGCCCAGCGGGCAGTTCCCGGATGCGCTCGGCCATCTGGACGCCGTCCATGTCCGGCATGTGCAGGTCGACCACCGCGACGTCGATCGGCTCACCCTTGGCGATCAGGTCGATGGCCGGCAGCGGCCCGTCCACCTCGACACTGATCATGCCCCAGCGGTTCAGCAGCAGCTGCAGCACCCGCCGGTTCGTCGCGTTGTCGTCGACCACCAGAACCCGCCGCCCGGCCAGCGACTCGGACAGGACCGTGTCGTAGCGCTCGCGCCGCCGCTCCGGCGCCACCTGCATCTGGGCGGTGAAGGTGAACTCCGACCCCTGCCCCACCTCGCTCTCCACGCTGAGGTCGCCGCCCAGCGCCTGGGCCAGGCGGCGGCTGATCACCAGCCCCAGCCCGGTGCCGCCGTAGACCCGGGTGTTGGAGGCGTCGACCTGGGTGAAGGCCTGGAACAGGCGGCCGGTGCGCTCCTTCGGGATCCCGATACCGGTGTCGCGCACGCAGACCTGGATCTGCACCCGGCCGGGCGGGAGGTCGGCCGGTGGCTCGGCCACCGACACCTCCAGGACCACCTCGCCCTTGTCGGTGAACTTCACCGCGTTGCCGAGCAGGTTGACGATCACCTGCCGGAACCGGGTTACGTCACCGACCAGCACGACGGGGCACCGCTCGTCCACCCGGACCACCATCTCCAGGCCCTTGCGGCTGGCGGCCAGGGCCGTCACCGCCGCCGCACTGTCGATGCAGTCCTCCAGCTCGAACGGGTGCTCCTCCAGCTCGAGGTTGCCCGACTCGATCTTGGAGAAGTCCAGGATGTCGTTGATGACCGTCAGCAGCGCCTCGCCGCTGTCGCGGACGGTCTGGGCGAACTCACGCTGCTGCGCGTCCAGCCGGGTGTCCATGAGCAGGCCGGACATGCCGATCACGGCGTTCATCGGGGTGCGGATCTCGTGGCTCATCGTGGCCAGGAACGCGGACTTGGCCTGGGTGGCCGTCTCCGCCTCGCGGGCCCGCTGGTGCACCTGGAACAGCAGCACCTCGCGCTCGTCGCGCCCCAGCGCCAGGGCCAGGCCGACCACCGCGACCAGGCCGACGAAGGCCTGCACGATCAGGGCCCGGGTGGCGTAGTCCTCCACCAGGGTGAAGGGACCGTGCCCGGCCAGGGTGAACACCACCGCGGCGGCCCCGGCCAGGAAGTCGTGCACCACCACGATCGTGGTGTCGAACCGCAGCGCCGCCCAGACGGTCAGGGCCAGCAGAGGGAAGGCGATCGGCAGTTCCGGCAGCACCACGAAGACCAGGACGTAGGCGGCCACCGAGATCGCCACCAGAACGGCCAGTTCCAGCCGCCGGGCCCCGTTCAGGCGCATGAAGGGCAGCAGGACGGCCCGGCCCGAGCCCCCGAACGACGCCTCACCGGAGGCCCGCACGCTGCGATGGGCGCTGATCAGGTACCCCACCCGCAGGCCCAGCCCGAGGAACAGCACCACCGAGACCGTGTTGCGGACCATCCAGACCACGGCCGGCAGCACCGACCAGTTGCCGGTGATCACCCCCACCGCCAGCGGTCCCAGCACACCACCGGCCGCAGTGGCCACGACCGAGGCCGTGAGCAGCCCGAAGAGCTGCTGCATACCGGTCAGGGGCTCATCACCGCCGGTGCCCCAGAGCTTCGGGTTCCACCGGCGCAGCAGGTGGTGCAGCAGCCCGACCTGGACAACGTTGGCCCCGGCGAAACACAGCGCCAGCAGCGGCGAGGCACCGGTGCCCAGGTTGATCACGAACGTCAGCACGGCCAGCAGGGCGTAGTCCAGACGCCGGGTGCCCGCCTGGCGCTGAGCCGCGAACCACACCGCCGCGACCCCGGCCGCCGGCCACACCAGGCTCAGGTTGGTGCCCTCCGCCACGGTCAGCCGGCCCAGGAACACCGCGACCGCGAAGATCACCGCGAACGCCGAACTGATCAGCAGGGCCCGCCGCGTCGGGCGCTCCCCCTGCTGTGCGAGGAACCGTGTCAGCGGCTGTCGCCCAGCCTTGTCCACCACCGTTCGTCCCCCTCCGCCGTATGCGCACGGACGCGGCGCCAACCAGAGGTATCGGGCCCCGGCCAAGCCGGGTTGACCTGCGGCCGGGAGCAACCGGTGCGATCACCCGAACAGCCTCGCCTCAGCCGGGCACGAGATGGGCGTCCAGCGCACGCTGCTGAGCGGCCAGCTCGACGATCCGCCGGGTGACCTCCGCCCGCCGCTCGGCCAGGGCCTCACGCAACTGCGGGCACATCTCGAAGGTGAGCCGATGGTCAGCGGTGCGCGCACAGGGCAGGAACCGGCGCACCATCTCCGAGTTCAGGCCGAACGCGTACATCTCCTGGATCGCCGCAACCAGGACCGGTGCGTCGTCGGGGAAGTTGCGGAACCCGTTGGCGTCGCGCGTGGCTACGAGCAGGCCCTGCTCGTCGTAGTAGCGCAAGGCCCGCCGGCTGACCCCACTCAGCTGAGCCAGTTGCCCGATCCGCATCGTGCCGCCCCTCGTCGCCGGCCCGCCCCGGCGGTCTTGACCCTCACACTGACGTCACTGCCTACCTTACGGACGCATGGACGGCCCTCTTCGCCCCCACAACCTCGTCGCCCCCGGCCCGGCAGCGCTGATCGACCGGGTAGTCGTGCTGCACGGCTACGGAGCCACCCCCGACGACCACTGGTTCGGCTGGCTGAGCCAGGAACTGACCGCACTCGGGATCGCGACCAGAGTTCCGGCCCTGCCCGAACCTCAAGCGCCCGAAGCCGAGGCATGGCTGGCCGCCACCGCCGCCGCAGTCGGTCCCGTCGACGCCCGGACCCACCTGGTCGCGCACTCGCTGGGCTGTCTCACCCTTCTGCGCCACCTGGCCACCCTGCCGGCCGATCCGGGCACCTGGGAGCTGGGCGGCCTCACCCTGGTCGCCGGATTCACCGGCCCGCTGCCCGCACTCCCCCAGCTGGACGGCTACCTGGCCGACCCGATCACCGGTGACGTCAGTGACGAGGCCCTGCAGCGCATCGCCACCCGCACCCGTCGGCTGAGGGTGCTGCGCTCGGACAACGACGCCCTGGTTCCGGCCGAGGCGACCGATGCCTTGGCGCAGCGGCTGGGCACTGTCGCCCAGATCGTCCCCCAGGCAGGTCATTTCCTGGCCGACGACGGCGTGACCACCCTTCCGGCCGTCCTGGAGCACGTCACCGGGTGAGCGCCGGCAAGAGCGATCCTGGGCAACCGGTGCCCGATCAGTCGGCGCGAGCCAGCAGGATCTCCCCCAGGGCGCTGAACAGGGCCGACTCCAGGTTCAGCGCCTGCAGCCGGGACAGCCGCACCGGGACCGGCTGGTCCGCCTCGACGACCGTCAGCACCTTCGACTTGGTCTGGTACTCGATCTGGGCCCGGTCGAGCAGTTTGAAGACGTCGTTGAGGACGTCGTTGTCCCGAAGCCGCGGTCGGTGGCCGAGTTCGAGACGCAGAGCGGACGTGGCCGGAACGTCGTCGACGGTGATGCTGATCCGGCGGCTGGCCGGTTCCGTGTGCACCACCACAGGCTGTCCGTCCACCGTGGCGACCGGATCGGCAGAGGTGGCCAGAGCGGGGAAGGTGAAGGTCCAGCGTCGGGTGCGGGGCACCAGGCTGACATCCCCCTGGGCCGGGCCGACGGTGAGCGTGCCGCTGTCGTGGACGTAACCGATCGCAGTGGTGACCTGGGCGCCCTGAGGCGCACCATCGTCCTCAATCAGTTCGAACTGCCCGTCGGCGCCGACGATCACGAGCACTTCCAGGTGCTCGGGGTGGGCCAGGTCGTTCGCCGGAACCTGTGCGGCATCCAGGGGAACGATGGCGCCACCGCGCGCCAGAACCGGGATGGCGCCGAGGTCCCGGTGCAGCAGGATCTCCCGATCACCGTGGTAGACCAGGTCGGTGAGCACATCCACCCAGATCCCCTCGGGCAGCCAGGCTTTGACCTGGGCCAGGCCGGTGCGGCGATCGGTGGGTTCGGTGATGGCGGCGACCAGCAACTGGCTGCCGAACTGGTACTGGTTGGGCACCTGATAGGCCTCGGCGGCCTCGGCGAAGGCGTAGTACATGGGCAGGACCAGCGGCAGGCCCTCGGTGGCGGCCCGGTGGTTCATGGTGTGCAGGTAGGGCACCAGACGGTGCCGCAGCCGCAGGAACTGGGTCATCACCTCCTGGAAGGGGCCCGGGAACGTCCAGGGTTCCTTGGTGATGAACGGGTTGTTGCCCGAGTGCAGACGCAGGATCGGCGAGAAGACGCCGAACTGCAGCCAGCGGGTGGCCAGTTCGTCGTCACGAGCACCGAAGAAGTGACCGCCGATGTCGTGACTCCACCAGCCGTAGCCGATATTGGCCGCGGTGGCGGTGAAGTGCGGCTGGAAGGCCAGGGCTTCCCACGAGATCACCGTGTCTCCCGAGAAGCCGATGGGATAGCGGTGGTTACCCGGCCCGGCGTAGCGGGAGAAGGTCAGCGCCCGCCGGTCGCTGCGCTGGTTGTCCAGGTAGTGGAAGTGGTTGAGCATCCACAACGGGTCGATCCCGGCGACGCGGGAGTGCGGCCCGGACTGCCAGTCCAGCCACCAGAAGTCGACGCCGTCATCCTCCAGGCCGCGGTGCAGCACCTCGAAGTACGCGGCCATGAAGTCGCGGTCGGTCACGTCGAACGCGATCGGGTCGCCCGGGTCACGGCCGAGGGCCTCGGCCATGGCCGGGTAGGCGTCCTCGAACGAGCGGACGCCGTCGGCCGGGTGCACGTTGAGGGTCACGTGCAGGCCCATCTGGTGCAGTTGCTGGAGGAAAGCGGAAGGATCGGGGAACATCTCGCGGTTCCAGGTGTAGCCCGTCCAGCCGCTGCCGTGCGCCGGATCGATGTCCACCAGGTGCCAGTCCATGTCCAGCACGCTGACCGAGAACGGGACGCCCTCCTGCCGGAACCGTTGCATCAGAGCCAGATACGACTCGGCGGTGTAGCGGTAGTAGCGGCTCCACCAGTTGCCCAGGGCATATCGCGGCAGTACCGGGGTGGGTCCGGAAACCGCGTAGAAGGCCCGGAGCGCGGCCTGGTAGTCGCGGCCGTAGGCGAACACGTACAGGTCCTGGCGGTGAACATTCTCGGCCGAGACCCAGCCGTCGTCCTCGAACAGGAACGAGCCCGAGTCGTCGATCACAGCGAACCCATTGCGTGAGGCCACGCCCGGCTCCAGCGGCACCGGCCCGCCGGTGTCGTCGAGCGTGCGGGCCGTGCCGCCCAGCCCGGGCTCGTCCTGCCCGTAGCGCCAGATCGAGTGGTAGCTGCTGACCCCGCCCAGCACGGCCAGGCTCAGCCCGCTGGTGGTGAACGGGCCCCGGTCGTAGGTGAGCCGGAAGCGCTCGGTCACGATCTCCAGGTGGCTGTCGGTCTCCTGCACCCGGAACTGCGGAACCGGCAGCAGGCGATTGACCGCGAAGGTCGAGGCGCGGTCCTCGAACCGGCCGTCCTCGGCGTACTCCAGGCGCACCAGCCCGTCGGCCAGCACGGTGATGCGGTAACGCTCGCCGGCCACTACGGCGGCCGGGTCAGCGATCGGACGGGTCGGCAGACGGTGCGGGAAGGTCATGAACGGGGTGTCCTCTCCGGGTGAGTCCGCCCCGATGGTCTCACCGCGTGTACTGGTTGTCCGGGCGAGGAAGGCCCAGGTGTTCCCGCAGTGTCGTACCGGTGTACCCCTCCCGGAACAGGCCGCGCTTGCGTAGCAGGGGCACCACTGTCTCCGCGAAGGCGTCGAGCCCGCCCGGCAGCGAGGGCGGCATGACGTTGAAGCCGTCGGCCGCGCCGCTGCTGAACCAGTGCTCCATGTGATCGGCCACCTGCTCCGGGGTGCCGGCCAGGACCTTGTGCCCGCGGGCCCCCGCGAGCTTGTGCAGCAGTTCCCGCAGGGTCGGCTTCTCGCGGCGGACGATGTCGGCGTAGACCTGCGTGCGGCTCTTGAGGTTGTCGGTCACGTCGCCCGCCCCGGCGAAGGCCTCCTCCGGCACCAGGTCGTCGAGGCCGAGGTGGTCCAGGTCGACGTAGGCGAAGTCCTTCAGCTGCATCAGCCCGAACGCCGGCACCGTGAGCTCGTTGAGTTCGGCCTGCAGCCGCAGCGCCTCCTCCTCGGTGCCCCCGATGACCGGGCTGAGACCGGGCAGGACCTTGACGTGCTCGGGGTCGCGGCCTCGGGCGGCGGCCTGGCCCTTCACGTCGGCGAAGAAGGCGCGGGCGTCGTCGATGTGCTGCTGGGCGGTGAAGATGGCCTCGGCGTACTTGGCGGCGAACGCGCGGCCGTGGTTGGAGGAGCCGGCCTGCACCAGCACCGGGTAGCCCTGCGGCGGCCGGGGCGCGGTGAGTGCGCCGGCCACGCGAACGTGCTGGGTGCGCAGGCCGGGGTGGTGGATGCGGGACGGGTCGAGGTAGCGGCCCGCGGCCCGGTCCAGCCGGATCGCCTCGTCCTCCCAGCTGTCCCAGAGTTTGAGCACCGCGTCCACGTACTCGTCGGCGCGCTCGTAGCGGGTGGCGGCGTCCGGACTGGCGTCCAGCCCGAAGTTCCGGGCCGCGGCCGGGGAGTCGGTGGTGACGATGTTCCAGGCCGCCCGGCCCCGGGACAGGTGGTCCAGGCTGGAGAACGAGCGGGCCAGCTGCCAGGGGTGGGAGTAGGTGGTGGAGGCGGTGCCGATCAGCCCGATCCGCTCGGTGGCGGCCGCGACCGTGGCCAGGGTGACGATCGGGTCGAGCCGGCCGGCCGAGTTGAACTCGATGTTGTCGTCGAGCTTGGGGATGTCGGCCAGGAACACCGCGTCGAAGGCGGCCGCCTCGGCCGCGCGGGCCAGTTCGGTGTAGAAACCCGGATCGAACATCCGCTCCGGCGTGGACGAGGGGTGTCTCCAGGCCGCCTCGTGGTGGCCGGAGGCCAGGATGAACAGGTTGAGGTGCAGCTGGCGGGTCACGAGGCGGCCGCCTCCGTTCAGAAATAGGTGTTGTCGGGCAGGGTCTGGCCGTTGACCAGCAGATCGCCGATGGCGCGGTTCTTGAACCGCACCGGGTTGTGCGAGACCACCGTGCGGATGTTGCGCCAGTGCCGGTCCAGGTTGGCCGAGCGCTTGACCGCCGAGGCCCCACCGACGTCGAAAAGCGCCGTCGCCGCTCGGAGACCGAGGTCGTGGAGCACCACCTGGGCCTGAGAGGCGCGCAAGGCAGCCTCGTGCACCACGTCGTCACCCGGGCTCTGCGCGACCCGGGCCAGGACGCCGGCGGTCTCCAGGACCACCGCGGTGGCGGCCGAGGCCAGGGCCGAGATCTCCCCCACCACCTCCTGCAGCACCGGGTCGTCCTTGGGCAGGTCGGCCGAACCGTGGGTGAAACTACGCCGCCGCGAACGGATCAGGGCGACCGCGTCGTCCAGCACCGACCGGACGTTCCCGGCCACCACGGCGTTCAGGTAGTGCTGGTAGAACGGGCCGAGGTGCCAGCGCGGGATCGAGCTGAGATCCTCCGGCGGAAGCGTCACTTCGTCGGCGGAGACCCGGGCGTTCTCGAAACGGGTCGTCCCCGTCGCGGTGAGCGACTGACCGAAGCCGTCCCAGTCGTCCTCAACCGTGATGCCCTCGGTCCCCAGCGTCAGCAGCGCCTGCACCGGAAGCCCTTCCGGCGTCACCCCGGTGACGAAGGTATGGTCGGCGTAGAGCGTACCGGTCGAGTAGTACTTGGTGCCGTTGACCACGAAGTGGTCGCCGTCCCGGGTGAACGTGGTCGACTTGTTGTAGTCACCGGCGTGTTTCGCGCCCAGCTCGTTGTTGCCGTTGCCGAAGAGCTCCCCGGCCGCCACCCGGGCCAGCCAGCGCTCGCGGCGGGGCGAGGCCGGCCAGGTCAGGATGTCCTCCACGGTGCCGAAGTGGGCCCGCAGCAGGTGGCCGATGTTGGAGTCGGCGTGGCTGAGCCGGACCACCAGGTCGAACAGTTCGCGCACCCCGGCGCCGGATCCGCCCTCGGCGACCGGTACCCGGTAGGCGCCCAGCCGGGCCTGTTTGATCCAGGCGATCTGCTCGAACGGCGCCGTGCCGTTGCCCTCTCGCTCGGCCGCGCCCTCGGCGATCCGTTCCAGCAGGGCCCGGACCTCGGCCTGGTCGGTCATCGCTGGCTCCGCTTCAGCAGCTCCACCACGGCGTCGGCGATGCCCTGCGGCTGCTCCTCCTGCACGAAGTGCACACCGGCGCCGCCGGAACGGATCTCGATGTTCGCGACGTTCTCGCGGATCCAGCTCTCGATGGTGGGCGTGAGCAGGAAACCGGGCTCGTAGGTGAGCAGGGTCTTGGGCACGTCGGCCGAAGTGCGCAGCCACTCCTCGTTACGGGCCAGATAGTGGACGCTCGTGGCGGGCACTCCGTCGATCGGCAGGTTCCGGGGGAACCGGATGAGGTGGGTGCGCGACTCGGGCGTCGGGAACGGCGCCTGGTACACGGCCAGGTCCTCGGGAGCCAGGGGCTGCAGGAAGGCGCCGGGGAACACCTGGGTCAGGAAGCCGTTGTCCTCGACCACGAACTTCTCGCCGTCGCCGGGCGTGCGGATCAGCTGCTGGGCGCCGACGAAGGCCTCGGGCAGGGCGGAGGACTCGATGTCCCGGATCACCGGCTCGGCCAGCAGCACGGCCCGCACCCGGTCGGGGTGGCGGGCGGCCCACGAGACACCGAAGGCGGCGCCGTAGTCCTGCAGCACCAGGGTGACCTCGCGCAGGTCGAGCGCGTCGAACCAGGCGTCGAGATAGCGCTCGTGGTCGGCCAGTTCGTAGTCGATCGCCGGGCGCCCGGAGTCGCCGAAGCCGATCAGGTCGACCGCGAGCAGACGGCCCTGGCCCTTCAGGGCCCGGAACACGTGCCGGTAGAGGTAGGAGCTGCTCGGGCTGCCGTGCAGGAAGACGATCGGGGAGCCCTCGCCCTCCTCGATGTGGTGCAGGTGCGAGTCCAGCACCGGCACGTCGACGCTCTGGGCATTGGGGCCGAACGCCTCTACCGGAATGCTTGCGGACATGGTCGTTCTCCTTCAGAAGTAGGTGTTGTCGGGCAGGTCGGCGCCGTTGATCACGTGGTCGCCGATCACCCGGGCCTTGAGCCGGGTCGAGTTGTGCGAGGCGAGGGTGCGGATGTTGCGCCAGTGCCGGTCCAGGTTGGCGCCGGCGCGGGTGGCCGAGGCGCCGCCCACCTCGAACAGGGCGGTCGCGGCGTCCAGGGCCAGCCGCTCGACCGAGATCTTGGCCTCGGCCACGCGCCGGCCGGCGGCCTGGACCGCGGTGCCGTCCAGTTCGCGGTTGTGCAGCTGGGCGTCCACGTCGTCGAGCAGCGACGCGGCGTCGAGCACGATGGCCCGGGCCGCGTAGGCCTTGCTGGCGATGTCGCCCACCTGCTGCAGCAGGACCGGGTCGTGGCGGGGCAGGTCGGTGGTGGCGTGGGTGATGCCCCGGCTGCGGCCCCGGATCAGGGCCTGGGCGTCATGGTCGGCCGCCTCGAGGTTCCCGACGATGACGGCGGTGAGGAAGAGCTGCAGGAACGAGCCGATCGCCAGGCGCGGGGGCGCCTCGGCGCCGGCCACGACGACCTCCTCGCGGGTGGCCGGGGTGCCCTCGAAGTGGGTGCTGCCGCTGCCGCTGGCCCGCTGGCCGAAGCCGTCCCAGTCGTCCACCACCTTGATGCCGGGGCGCTCGAGAGGGATCAGGGCGCTGGCCGGCACCCCCTGGTCGGTGACCCCCCAGACCCAGACGCGGTCGGCGTACAGGGTGCCGGTGGAGTAGAACTTGGTGCCGGTGATCGCCCAGCCGTCGTCGGTGGGGACGAACGTGGTGGCCAGTCCCGCGAAGTCACCGGCGGCGGCGCCGCTGGGTTCGGTGATTGCGTTGCCGATCACGCTGCCGGCCGCGATCGCCTCCAGGGCTGCCGTGCGGGCCGGGCTGTCGGGGGTGAAGCGCAGCCCTTCGACGTAGGCGAAGTGGGCCCGCAGTGCCTGGGCCACGCTGGAGTCGGCCCGGGCCACGTCGATGAGCGAGCTGAACACCTCACGCAGGGTGGCGTCGGCCCCACCGTGCTCGCGCGGCAGCCGAAGCTTCAAAAAGCCGGTGCCGCGCAGCCGGGCCACGACGTCGTGCGGGCGTTCGCCCGTGAGCTCCCGCTGGGCGGACCCGGCCTCCAGCTCCTCCAGCACGCGCGCCAGTTCTTGCGGTCGCACCTCGGTCACGTCATGTCCTCCACACCTTCACTTGCAGGGTGAAAATGACGCTACCAGCAATTCCTACCTAGTCAATAGACTTAGTTGCACTGGCTGGAGTTCCCCGGAACGGCACATCCGGCACCATGAGAGCCATGGCAACGTCACCGTCGGTCGACTCCGACCTCGCCCGCATCCAGGAGTCCATCGCGTGGCTGATCCGCCTCGGCGAGTTCCACCGCTTCCACCGCGGAGAGGCCGGCGGCGGGCCGATGCTCGACCGCACCGCCTTCCTGGTCCTGTCCCGCCTGGCCGACGGGCCCGGGCTGGCGATGGGCGAGATCGCCGAGCAGCTGGACATGACCCCGTCCACCGCCACCCGCCGGGTCGCCCCGCTAGCCGAGGCCGGCCTGGTGCGCCGGGAGCGGCACCCGGACAGCCACCGCACGGTCTTCGTCACCATCACCGAGGCCGGCCGCCGGCGCGTGGCCGCGGTACGTCAGGCGCGGGTGGAGACACTGCGCCAGACCTTCCGCGACTGGCAGCCCGACGAACTGGGCAATCTGGCCGCCACCATCGAGCGCCTCACCCAGACCCTGGCGGTCGAGTTCGCTCAGGACGGCGACTTCGCCGACCGCCATCTACGCAGCACCTGAGACCCCGGGCCTTCACCGAGCACCCGCACACTGCACCCCCTCACCGCAGCATCGACCCACCGGCGGGGCAGGACAGGGCAGATCGGCGAGGTGTACACGCGGTACCAGGTGTACACCTCGCGACCGGGCAGCCGCGGGCTGTCGCCCACCCCGACCTCAGGTCAGGCCCGCCTGCACCAGGATCTGGCTCCGCGACGGGTGAGGCTCGGGCCGGCCTAGTCGTCCGACTCGGCTGCTTTCCGGTCCGAAACTCTTGCCCCGACCACTCTCTGGGCTCCGCCCGATCCGACTTCGTCGGGCGAGGGCCCGGGCGGCAGCGGCTCCCCCTCGCCCTTGACCCCGTCCACCCGGGGCTCGGTGACCCCGGGTACCTCGGTCATCTGCTCCACTCGCGACTCACCGGAGGCCGCTTCTCCCGAGGGGGTGTGCACGCCCTCGACCTGGCTGCCCGACTCAGCGTTGGCCACGGCGTCGTCGACCGTGGGCCCACCCCTCTCGGGCCGGGGCGAGCCGAGCGATTCAGGCTGTCCGGTGTCCATGAGCCCCACCTCGGAGTCGGTCGTTTCCCGGCAGGATGCGCAGCCCGCCGACCGCTGTCAACGGTGACTTAAGCGTCTGGTTAAGTCGCTCGGGGGCTTGCGCCGAGGGGCAGTCGGTAGGTCTCCCGCACGAAGTCCAGATGCACCCAGGTACAGATGCCGGTGACGTCGGGCGAGGAGCGCACCTGCTCGATCACGGCCTGCAGGGCGGGTAACGAACTACCCGAAACCGTGCCGATCATGTCGTAGTTGCCGATCACGGTGGCCAGGAACTCCACGCCCGGGATCCCCAGCACCGCGGCGACGAGATCGTCCGAATAGCCCCGTACGTGCAGGCCGATGCCCATCGCCATGTTCCGGGTCCGGGTGCTGCGCCGGGAGATCGTGGAGATCCGCATCACCTCCCGCTCCAGCAGGGCCAGCGTGCGGGTGCGCGCAGTGCTCTCCGAAACCCCCACCGCCTCGGCCAGTTCCCGGAACGGCAGGCGGCCGTCCTCCTGCAGCCTGCGCACGATCGCCAGGTCGATCTCGTCCAGCCGCACCCGCGCCGGCCGGGTGGCCACGGCGAAAGGACTGCGCAGGACGTCGACGTAGACCAGCGTGCAGACCTCGCTGACCACGCTGGAGAGCCGGATCTCCTCGACCGCGTCGAACAGTTCCCGCTGGTCCCGGGCCCGCAGCTCCACCACGATGTCGTACTGGCCGCTGACCAGCGAGACCAGCGTCACGTTGTCCGAGGCGAGCAGGTGCTCCACGACCGGGCGGGTGGGCCCGGCCACCTTGATCGAAAGGTGGCAGCCGACGTCCAGTTCCACCACCGCCGGGTGCGCCATCGCCACGATCGCCAGGTCACCACTGGCCCGCAGCTCGCGCAGCCGGCCCCGCACCACCGAGCGGGGCACGCCCAGCCCCGCGGCCAGGTCGACGATCGGGGCCCGGCCGTCCTGCCGCAGCAGGGCCACCAGCCGCTCGTTCAGGTCTTCCTGCGGGGAACCGCCCACCGGGCCTCCGTGAAAATCGGCGCAACCAATTCTTCGGTCCGCGAATGATCCGAATCCTTCGCCCGACCCCCGTCCGGACGCCCAAACGATCGCACAGCCGCCGCCGTCCGGAGCCGAATCCGTGGTCAGGACGTGGGATCGCAATGATTCGGAACCTGACGGAAACAAACGGCACTTAGCGTTCGCAGCAGTTACCCACCCTGCACCCGCTCGGTAACTCCCGGTCCCGTAACAGGAAGCGACCCTCCATGAAGCGAAGCATCATCGCCGCGGCCGCCGCTGCCACGCTGCTCGGCGTCTCCGCCTGCGGCTCGGACTCCTCCGACTCCGGCTCCTCGGAGTCCGGCAGCGCCGCCGTCGTCGAGGCCCAGGCGGCTGCCCCCGCCGGGCTGGTGAAGGACGGCACCCTGACGGTCTGCATCGACCCGGAGTACCCGCCGCTGGAGTACTACGAGAACGGGACCTCCGGCGACATCATCGGTTTCGACGCCGACGCCGCCCGGGCCCTGGCCTCCTACTGGGGCCTGGAGTTCGCCACCCAGGTCACCACCTTCGAGGGTCTGCAGCCCGGCCTGCAGTCGAACCGCTGCGACATCATCCCCGGCGGCCTGTACATGAGCGAGGAGCGCACCGCCGTGCTCGACGGCGTCTCCTACATGCAGACCGGCCCGGCGCTGATCCTGGGCGAGTCCACCGACCTGGCGCCCACCCAGAACTCCGACCTCTGCGGCCTGACCATCACCGGGCAGAACGCCTCCGAGAACCTCACCATGGCGCAGGACATCGCAGGCGAGTGCGGCGCCACCAAGACCTCGGTGCAGCAGTACCCCAAGACCGCCGACACCGTGCTGGCAGTGATGAACGGCAAGGCCGACGCGCTGATCGAGACCGACGTGGCCGCGGTCGACATCGTCAAGAAGAGCAACGGCAAGCTGCGCCTGGTGGAGGGATTCTTCCCGCCCAGCACCGAGTTCGGCATATTCGCCAACAAGGACGCCGAGATCACCGCCCCGCTCGGTGAGGCGCTGAAGGCCCTGCACGAGGACGGCACCCTGGGCAAGATCGCCGAGAAGTACGGCCTGAGCACCGAGTCCCTCGACGTCTACTGATCCGCACAGCCGGCGGCCGGCCTGAACGCAGGCCGCCGGCCCACGGGGCGGAGGTCCCTCCTTGGAATTCGACTCCACCATCTTCTTCGAGCAGCTGACGTCCGAGGCGTTCGTGCGCGGCGCGCTGCTCTCGCTCACCCTCGCCGTGGCCGCCCAGATCGGCGCCGTGGTCATCGGTTTCGGTCTGGCCCTGGGCAAGTCCTCGAAACTGGCCCCGCTGCGGGCGCTGTGCACCAGCTACATCTGGTTCTTCCGGGCGATCCCGGCCCTGCTGCTGCTGTTGATGCTCTGGAACGGCCTGCCCCAGCTGAACCCGGTCTTCCGCGAGGAGTGGTACACGCCGTTCCTGGCCGCCTTCGTCGGCCTGGCCCTGGCCGAGGGCGCGTTCATGGCCGAGATCATCCGCTCGGCCCTGCTCAGCGTCGACGACGGCCAGGAGCTGGCCGCCCGCGCCCTGGGCATGACCCGCGCCCAGGTGCTGTTCAAGGTGGTTCTGCCGCAGGCGATCCGGGTGGCCATCCCGCCCACCGGCAACGAGTTCATCGGCATGGTCAAGTACACCTCGCTGGCCAGCGTGATCTCGCTGCAGGAACTGCTCACCACCGCGCAGATGGGCGTGGCCGTGACCTTCCGCTACGCCGAGTACTACGCCGCCGCCACCGTGTACTACCTGGTCATCGTGTCCGCCCTGATGCTGGTGCAGACCCGGGTCGAGCGCCGCTACCGCTGGACGTCCACCCGCGCCAAGCGCCGCTTCCCGGCACTGAACCGCGCCGGCGCTCCCACGGCCGAGGAGAAGGTCCCCGCATGAAGCCCCAGCCGCTGCTGCAGGTGCAGAACCTGCACAAGTCCTACAACGAGGTCGAGGTGCTCAAGGGCGTCGACTTCACCGTCCAGCGCGGTCAGGTCAAGGCTCTGCTCGGCCCCTCCGGCAGCGGGAAGTCGACCATCCTGCGGCTGATCAGCCTGCTCGAGCCGGCCGACTCCGGCAGCATCCTGCTCGACGGCCAGCCGATCGGCGTGGTCGGCGGCCCACTGCAGATGCGGCCCGCCCCCGAGCGCGTGCTGGCCCGCCAGCGCACCGCGATCGGCATGGTCTTCCAGAAGTTCAACCTCTTCCCGCACCTCGACGCCACCCGCAACGTGATGTCCGGGCTCACCACCGTGCTCAGGGTGCCCAAGAAGGAGGCCCGCGAGCAGGCCCTGGAGATGCTCGAGCGGGTCGGCCTGTCCAGCCGGGCGCACGCCTACCCGGCCGAGCTGTCCGGCGGCCAGCAGCAGCGCGTGGCGATCGCCCGCGCCCTGGTGATGAAGCCCCAGCTGATGCTGTTCGACGAGCCCACCTCCGCCCTCGACCCGGAACTGGTGCGCGAGGTGCTCGACGTGATGGAGAAGCTCGCCTCCGACGGGATGACCATGGTCGTGGTCACCCACGAGATGCGCTTCGCCCGCAGCGTGGCCTCCGAGGTGGCGCTGTTCGACTCCGGCCAGATCGTCGAACAGGCCCCGCCCGAGCAGTTCTTCGACTCCCCCGAGCACGAGCGCACCCGCCGCTTCCTCGCCCACATGCACTAAGGAGTACCTCTGATGCGAGCTGGCCACGCGCTGGCCCTGCTGCTGCGCGAATACGGTGTGGACACCGTCTTCGGCATCCCGGGCGTGCACACCATCGAGTTCTACCGCGGTTTCGCCGAGGCCGGCATCTCCACCCAGCCGGCCCGCCACGAGCAGGGCGCCGGGTTCATGGCCGACGCGTACGCGCGCCAGACCGGCAGGCCCGGGGTCTGTGTCCTGGTCACCGGACCGGGAGTGCTCAACGCCCTCACCCCGCTCGCCCAGGCCTGGCACGACTCGATCCCCCTGCTGTACGTCACCGCCGCCACGCGCTCGGACCTGCTCGGGCGCGAACGCGGTCCGCTGCACGACATCCGCGACCAGGTGATGGCCGTGGCCGGGGTCACCGAACACTCCTGGCTCGCGCACAGCGCCGAGGAGCTGCCCGCGCTGGTCGCGAAGGCCTGGAAGGCGATGACCACCGGCCGCCCGCGGCCGGCTCACATCGCGGTGCCCATCGATCTGCTCACCACCGAGATCGACGGCCCGTTCACCCGGGTCGCCGACGAGAGCACCGACGTCCCCAATCTCGACTCCAAAGCCCTTGAGGCGGCAGCGGCGTTGCTGACCCAGGCGAGCACCCCGGTGATCCTCGCCGGCGGCGGAGCCCGCGCAGCGGGCGAAACGGTACGCGAGCTGGCCGAACTCGTCGGCGCCCCGGTCGTCACTACCGGCAATGCCGCTGGACTCCTGCCCAGCAGCCACCCGCTGGCAGTCGGCACCCTGCTGCCGTTCCAGGGCACCCAGAACCTGCTGCGCGAGGCCGACGTCGTGCTGGCGGTGGGCACCGAGTTCTCTGAGACCGACGTGCTCTACACCGGCAGCGAGATCCGGATCGGCGGCGCCCTGATCCGGGTGGACATCGACCCGGCCAACCTCCACGCCCCGATGCCCGCCAAGGTGGCCATCCAGTCCGACGCCGATGCCGCGCTCAGCGCGCTGGCCGCTCTGATCACGCGGGAACCCGCGCTGAGGGGCCCAGAACGAACTAAGGACGCTCGCGAGGACGTCGCTTGGACCGAACAGTCCCAGGGGCACTTCCCTTGGCTGGACGCGCTGTCCGAGGCCCTTCCCGAGAACACGGCCGTGGTACTGGATTCCACCCAGCTTGCCTACACCGCCCACCACTACCTCTCCCCGCCCGAGCCCTCGGCCTGGACGGCCACCTACGGCCTGGGCACGCTCGGGGCGGCCCTGCCGATGGCAGTCGGAGCCGCCATCGCCGAGCCCGGGCGGCCGGTACTGGCGATCGCCGGCGACGGCGGCAGCCTGTTCACCCTCACCGAGCTGGCCACCGCGGTCGACCTGAAACGCCAGCTGACCCTGCTGATCTGGGACAACCGGGGCTACGGCGAGATCCGTGACTCCTTCGACCGGGCCGCCGCCACGCGCGTCGACACCGAGGTCACCGCGTTCGACCACGCCGCCATCGCCCGCGGTTTCGGCGCCCACGCGGTGAAGGTCGACAACCCCGAAGCCCTGCGCCAGGCGCTGCACGAGGCGTTGCGGGCCGACTCGGTCACCGTCGTCGTCGCCGCCGGCTTCTGAACGCCCGGCTCCTGAACGCCCGGCTTCTGAACGCCCGGCCCCTGAACGCCCGAAAGGAACCACCGTCATGACTGCTCAGACCACCGACACCACCTCCGAGATCTCGGACGGGCGCTTCCACGAACTCCTCGGCCCCGAGGCCTTCCCGGCCTTCGAGGACGCCGGGGAGATGACCGCCACCTGGGGCCGGCGCTGGGGCGCGAAGGACGAGGTGGGCAAGCTGCGCTCGGTGCTGATGCGCCGGCCCAGCACCGGCCTGGCCGACGTGCGCGCCGACGCCTACGACGCCGACATGGACGCCTTCGTCGACCCGGACCGGCGCTGGTACTGGACCGGCTCCGAGCTGCCCGACCTGGAGCGGGTGGCCGCCGAGTACGAGCAGTTCGTGCAGGTGCTGCGCGGGCAGGGGGTCGAGGTGCACTTCGCCCCCGACATGCCGCGCAGCTACACCAAGTCCATCTACACCCGCGACCCGCTGATCACCGTGCCCGGTGGCGCGGTGATCGGCCGCCTGGCCGCCCGGGTGCGGCGCGGCGAGGAACCCTCGATCGCCGCCACCGTGGCCGCCGCCGGGATGCCGATCTTCGGCACGATCACCGGCTCCGGCCTGGTCGAGGGCGGCACGTTCGTGAAGGTCCGCCCGGACACCGCGTTCTTCGGCACCTCGGTGCGCTGCAACGTGGAGGGCTACCGCCAGCTCGCGCACATCCTGGCCGACCGCGGCATCACCCTGCACCGGGTCTCGCTGCCGGGCTACCTGATCCACCTGGACATGTGCTCGTCTATGATCGACGACGACCTGGCTCTGGTGAACCCCCGCCTGGCGCCCTACGACTACATGTCCGCCCTGAAGGAGCTCGGGGTCGAGCTCGCTCTGGTCGACCCGCGCGAGGAATGGGCCAGCAACCTGCTGGTGCTCGACCGGCGCAAGGTGGTCATGCCCGACCACCTGCCGCGCACGGCCGAGATGCTGGCCGACCAGCACGGCGTGGAGGTGATCACGGTGCCCTACCGCGAGATCCTCAAGAACGGCGGCGGGCTGCACTGCTCGACCATGGAACTGCAGCGGGACTGGGTGTGAGCACGATGAACTTCCTGGACGACTTCAACCAGATGTCCACCTTCGGCGCCACTCCCGGCGGCGGGGTCGACCGCCAGGCCGCCACCGCCGAGGACGCCCAGACCCGGGCCTGGTTCACCCAGTGGCTGCAGGGCAACGGTTTCGAGGTGTTCACCGACGAGATCGGGAACATCTTCGGCCTCTACACCTTCACCCCCGACGCGCCCTACGTGCTGATGGGCTCGCACCTGGACAGTCAGCCCCTGGCCGGCAAGTACGACGGCGCCTACGGGGTGCTCAGCGCCGCCCACGCCGCCCTGCGCGTGGTGCAGAACCACCAGGCCGCCGGCACCACCCCGGCCTACAACGTGGCCGTGGTGGACTGGTTCAACGAGGAGGGCTCGCGCTTCAAGCCCAGCATGATGGGCAGCGCCGTGTTCACCGGGGTGCTGCCCTTGGAGAAGGCCCTGGCCACCACCGACCGCAACGGCGTCACAGTGGCCCAGGCGCTCGACCTGATCGGCGGGCGGGGCGAGGCCCGGCGCTTCCCGATCGCCGCCTACGCCGAGATCCACATCGAGCAAGGCAAGATCCTCGAAGAACTCGGCAAGACCATCGGCGTGGTCGAAGGCACCTGGTGCGCCTACAAGTACGAGATCCTGATCAGCGGCGAACAGGCCCACACCGGCTCCACCCGGATGGCCGACCGGCGCGACGCCCTGCTCGCGGCCGCCCTGTTCATCGTGGCCGTGCGGGAACTGTGCGACGGTTTCGAGGTCGAGCAACTGCACACCTCCGTCGCCGAACTCGACGTGCTGCCCAACTCCCCCGTCGCCATCGCCCGGGAGGTCCAGCTCCTGGCCGATCTACGGGCCCCCGAGAGCTCCGTCCTGCACGTGGCGTTCGAGCGGCTGACCGAGCAGATCAAGGCGATCGAGGCGCGCACCGGCTGCACCGTCGAGATCGTCGGGAAGTCGATCTGGGAGAGCGGACCGTTCGCCGGTGAGGCCATCGCCCTGACCGAGCGCGCCGCCGAGGCCACCGGCCACACCCACCACCGCCTGGTCACCCTGGCCGGGCACGACGCCACGAACATGAAGAACATCGTGCCCACCGTGCTGGTCTTCGTGCCCTCGGTCGACGGCCTCTCGCACAACGAGCACGAGTACACGATCGACGCAGACCTGCTCGCCGGCCTCGACGTGTTCAGCCACATCGCAGGTGAACTGGCCGAGGGAGCGCTGGACGGGGTCTCGGGATGAGACCCCTGGCCCTGCTGACCGACGTCTCCGACCTCGACCCCCGCCCCGCCGTCGATCTGCTCACCCAGGCCGGTTTCGACGTCGAGGTTCTCGAACTCGACGTCAACCCGGCCGTGCCGGAATCGGCCCGGCGAGCGGTGGCCGCCGTCGGCGGCTACGCCCACCTCGGCGAGGAGTTCTTCGCCCAGGTGCCCGACCTGAAGTTCGTGGCCCTGACCTCGGCCGGGGCCGACATGGTCGACCTGCAGGCGGCCGAGCGTCACGGCGTGCAGATCCAGCCCCTGTTCGGCGCCGCCACCGAAGAGGTCGCGGCGCACGCCCTGGCCCTGGTGCTGGCCGTGGAGCGTGGGCTGAGGGTCACCGAGCAGGTCGCCGCCGGCGCCTGGTCCGAGGCCTACCAGCACATGCCCCGGCGCCTTTCCTCCTGCACCGTGGGCGTTCTGGGCCTGGGCCGGATCGGCGCCGAGTTCGCCCGCCTCGCCCAGCCCCTGTTCGGCCGCGTGATCGGCTACGACCCCTACGTCCCGGCCCCCGACGGCGTGCTCCCCGTCAGCTTCGACGAACTGATCTCGGCCAGCGACGTGCTCTCCGTGCACATGCCCCTGTCCGACGAAACCCGCGCGCTACTCGGGCCTGTCCAGCTCAGGGAGATGCCGCCCGGGGCGAGCCTGATCAACGTCTCCCGCGCCGAGATCATCGACCAGCAGGCCCTTCTGGCCGCCCTCGACGAGGGCCGGCTACGGGGCGCCGGGCTCGATGTCCTCACCGGCGAGCCACCTGCTCTCGACGACCCCCTGCGCAACCATCCCCGCACCGTGGTCACCCCGCACGTCGGCTACCTGTCGCAGGGCTCGCTCACGGTGTACCAGGAGCAGCCGGCCCGCACGATCGTCCATTGGTGGAATTCCCGCCCCTGAATCCAGCCTGACATCCGACCAGACAAACTGTATGCGTATCGCATACAGTTCTGTTCATGCAGACCGACCTCCGAGCCGCCGTCGAAGAGTGGCACACAAGCGTCAACAGCGCTGACCCAGAGCGGTCCGCGCAGGCCGTGGGCGATCCGATCGTGGTCCTCGGGCCCAAGGGGGCCGGCTCGATCACGCCCGCCCAGTTCTCCGAGTGGGTGCAGCGTTCCGGCATCCAGCTCCTTCCCCGCTCGTGGCATCCGGTGAACGATCGGCTGATCGTCGTCGAGGAGGATGCCACCTGGCCGCAGAGCACGGCCGAGACCAGGGTGGCCACGGTGTTCCGCGTCTCCGGCACCAAGGTGACGGCCGCCCTGCGCCTCCCCGACCTCGAATCCGCTCTCGAACTGGCCCAGGTGTGCCGCGAGATGGCGGCCTCCGAATGACCGGCCCCGGCCCCGGGCAGACCCTGTTCGGCTTCGTCCGGCACTGGTCGCGCCGCTCCGCGCAGGCAGAGTCCGTCGCCGAGCAGGGGCGTCTGGTACTGGTCAGCGAGGCCGTCCATTCCCTGGCCGAGCGCGGTCAGCCGGCCACGGTCAACGCCGTCGCGTACGAGATCGGCATCGATCAGAGCGGGGCCTCCCGGCTCGTGCGGAACGCCGAGTCGGCGGGGTATCTGCGGCTGAGCCCCGCGGCCGGAGACGGCCGGCGTCGCGAAGCGTCACTCACGGCGGCCGGCCTGTCCCTGCTCGACCAGGCCCACCATTGGCAGGAAGAGATTTTCGCCCAGCTCACGGCCGGATGGAGCGAGCAGAAGCGCAACGACTTCCAGCAGGCCATGACCGAACTGGTAAAGCGCTCGCACACACTGGGGGTCTGAGCCCAGGATGCGACTTCTGCCCGCTGCCGGGAAGATGCCGGACATGTCGCGTTTTCCGGTACAGATCGCCGGCGTTGATCTGGAGATCGAGTCCCGCGGCTGGCGTCGGCCGCGGCTGCTGCGCGGGGGCGAAGAGGTGCCCCGCGACCGCTGGGAGAACTACGTGGTCACCGACGACCAGGGGCGCGAACACCGACCGGAACTGGGCTACAACCAGCTGCACATGAGTCCGGTGCTCTACGACAGCGATCAGCACACTGCCACTTTGGTGGCGCCTCTGCCCAAATCGACTCTCGCCCTGCTGCTCGTGACACTAGTGCTGAGCGTGCTGCTCGGCGGCGCGCTGGGGCTCATCCTGGTGTCGGTCACCCAGCGGTTCACGGTGAACCTGTGGCGGCAGGCCGATCGTGCGGCTGGACGCGTGGCTCTGTTGGCACTGGCCTGGCTGGTCCTGATCGGGCTCGCGGCCCTGCAGGTCGTGCGGTTGCTGACCTAGGTGTAGTAGGGAACCGCGCCGGAACTGGTTCCGGGCAGGATGTTCTCGTCGGCCGTCATGGCCCGGTCCCACACTCTCAGAAAGGGTTGCAGCGCCGGAGCCTCGGGGCTGAGACCGGTGATGTGCACGTCGGGCACCACCAGGGCGACCACGGCTCCCAGGGCGGCGATCACCGGATCTGCGGCCGAGTTCCAGAGGCCGCCATGCAGTTCCTTGGGGACGATGGTGACCACGTCTGCCTGCACGTGGCAGTTTGCGCCCAGTCGGGTCAGGTTGGCTGCGACCTGCTCGACCCGGGTCGCTTCGGCGAGGCCGGTGAACTGCGATGGGCTGTCGGCCAGCGCGGCCAGCACCAGGGCGACGCCCGCCAGGCCCGGGGCGCCGGCAAGGTCGTACGAAATGCCTTCCAGATGGCCGGAGGTGGAGCGGCTGGTGCAGGTCAGTCCCTCGGCCGAGCGCACCACGTAGGTGCCGAACGAGGCCAGCAGGTCACGCAGGACGGGGGCGGCCGGGTCGTCGGCAAGGGCGGACCAGTTGCGCAGCACGACGGTGCCGGTGGTGACGGCGGCGCCGGCCATGAAGACGGCGGCGTCCTGCACCGTGGGCGCCTCGACGACCTCGACCGGGACCACGTCGAGGCGGGCCCGCAGAGGCACTTTCGCCGCCGGGGCGGGCCAGATCAGCTCGGTCACGGGGTTGCTCCTGTCGGGGGTGCGTAGATTTCTTTCACGACGTCGAGGTGGGTCCAGCTGTGCAGCGAGCGCACGCCGGGCAGGGCCCGCAGCTGGGCCAGGGAGTCGGACGCGGCGCGTAGCGAGGCGCAGGTCAGGGTGCCCACGAAGTCGGCCGAGCCGAGGGTGGTGGCCAGGTAGGAGACACCGGGCAGCGCCTTGAGCACGTCGACGGGAACGGTGGGAGCGCTCAGCCGGTAGCCGACCTGCACGGTGCCCGGGCCCGGGCGGCGGCGCACTCCCACGCTGAGGGCCCCGGTCTCGATCAGGCGCAGCACGCGGCTGCGGGTGGAGGCGGTGGTGAGGCCGACCTGCTCGCCCATCGCGGCGAACGAGCGGCGCCCGTCGGCCTGCAGTTCGGTGACCAGGGCGCGGTCGATCTCGTCGAGGGGCTGGGCGACGGTGGGGCGGGGCAGGTCGAGGTTGGCGTCGCGGACGATGTCGAGGTACTCGTCGAGGTCGGCCGCCACCACCCCGGGCAGGTTCGCGACCTCGGACATCACACCGGCCAGGGTCTGCCGGTCGGCCACCCGGATCTCGGCCGACAGGGTGTGCCCGCCGGCCACGTGCGAGACGAAGGGCACTTCCTCCCGGTCGCACAGAGCCTGCAGCGCGTGCTCCAGCGGGCCGTCGACCCGCAGCCGCAGATGGGCGCAGGTGTGCAGGCCGAGCACGGAAGGATGGACCACCGCGCGCACGGCGATGCCGTCTTCGGCCAGCGCGGTCATGGCCCGGCGGATGAGCACACTGGTGTGGCCCAGCGAGCGGGACAGTGCCTCCACGGACATCCGGCCGTCGGCGGCCAGCGCTGCGGCCACCGCCTCCTTGACCTGGTCGGTCGTTGCCGTCGTCACCGAGAACCCTCCATAGGTGTGCATCTCACGCCCAGCATGTTTCGAGCAGCATAGTTGTTTGTTACAAACGTCGTCAGGCTCAACTTTTGCTTGCCATCGGAGCAAAGTCGAACGTAAATATGTGGCCATGAGCTTCGACGGCAAAACTTCTCCACAGCCCGGGCTGACTTTCGTGCAGTCGCTGTGGGCGATGGAGGACCTGCCCTGGCGCAGTGAGCGGCCGTGGACCCTGGACGAGCAACTGGCCCGGCTGGTCGAGGCCGGTTACGGCGGCTTCGCGGTCGACCTCGGCGCCTCGCAGGCTCCCACCGCCGCCGACCTGGCCGCCGCGGCTCAGGGCACCGGTCTCACCGCCACGGTGATGGCCTTCGTCCCCGACGAGGGTGTGCTCACCGACGCCCTGAAGTACGCCGCCACGATCGGCGCCCAGGACCTGGTGCTGTGCGCCCAGCACTACACCCTCGATCTGGACAAGGCGGCCGCTCTGGCCACCCGCTGGCACGGTATCGCCGCCCGTGAGGGGGTGCGCCTGGAGCTCGAGACGCATCGCAACACCATGACCAACGACCTGCGATTCACCGCCGCCCTGGCCCAGCGCCTGCCCGAAGACCTCGAGCTGGCCATCGACCTGTCGCACTACGTGGTCGGCGCCGAGATCCCCTCGACGCCCACCGCCGAGATCGAGGGCCACGTCGCCGCTCTGCTGCAGAGAGCCGGATCAACTCAAGGACGGGTGGCCTCACGGTGCCAGGTCCAGTTGCCTTTGCATCATCCCGCCAGTCAGCCCTGGATCGAGCTGGCCCAGCGCTGGTGGAAGGACGCCTTCGTGCAGATCCTGCGCCGGCGGGCACTTTCGGGTTCCAACCGCGACGTGGTGTTCCTGACCGAGCTCGGCACTGCGCCCTATGCGATCACCGACGCCGAAGGCGTCCAGGTCAGCGACCGCTGGGCCGAGGCGGCGCTGCTGCGGGAATGGGCCACCGAGGCCTTCACCCAAGCCACCACCGAAGCCCAGGCCGTCTGACCAACGCGCCCACCAACGTCCTCAAGTTCTAGGAGTGCCCGAAATGACCGCCGAACCGACCTACTCGACCACCAAGACCGGCAACACCATTGTCGACGGCCCGCTTTCGGAAGAGACGTACGGCCAGTCGATCCTGCCCGCCGCCGCCTACACCGATCCCGCCGAGTTCGCCCGCGAGCAGAAGCTCATCTTCAGCGCCGAATGGGTCTGGGCCGGATACGCGCACTGGATCGCCAACGAGGGCGACGTGCACCCGGTCGAGGTGGCCGGCAAGCCGCTGCTGATGGTGCGCGACGGCGAGGGCTCGGTCAACGTCTTCCACAACTCCTGCCGGCACCGCGGCATGGTGGTCACCCAGGAACCGATCGAGGTGACCCAGCGGATCCAGTGCGCCTACCACTGCTGGTCCTACAATCTCGACGGATCACTCGCCGCAGCGCCCTATTTCAACCGAGAGCGGCGCGGCGCCCCCTCCCCCGAGGCCCGGCAGAAGCTCGGCCTGCTGCCGGTGCCCAGCGCCGTCTGGGCAGGCATGATCTTCGTGAACCTGAGCCCCGACCCCACCCCGTTCGAGGACGTGATCGGCCCGCTCGCCGAGCGCTGGTCGCACATCGACTTCAGCCGGCTGCACCTGGCCGAGGAACGGGTCTTCGACCTCGAGGTGAACTGGAAGCTGGCGGTCGAGAACTTCCTCGACTTCTACCACCTGCCCTTTGTGCACCCCCAGGTCGGCCCGGTCGCCGCCTCGCTGGACGTGGACGACGTGGTGATCGACCGCCAGGTCATCGTGGGCGGCCGTTACCCCCGCGGCGCGGTCGGCAAGGCCAAGAAGTCCGAGGAAGCGCTGCCTTTCATCGGCGACGTGCCCGCCGGCAAGGTCGAGTCGCAGGACATCTTCTGCGTCTTCCCCAACGCCCTGGTGTTCCTGGAGGCCGACTGGTTCCAGGTGATCGCGCTGGCCCCGGCCGCGGTCGACCGCACGGTCGAGCACATGGCGGTGTTCGTCGACCAGGGAGCCGCCGAGCCGCGCTTCGCCGAGTCCCTGAAGAGCCTGTGCGACGTGCTGTTCCACGTCAACGAGCAGGACATCCCGTTCCTGTACAAGCTCCAGGCCGGACGGGCCTCGGACGGCGCGAACCACACCACCCTGCTGCCCTCGTGGGACCAGATCACCGCCATGTTCCAGGCCGCGGTCGCTCAGCGGATGGGATACGGAGCATGACCCTGGTGTCGGTCGAGGCGCCCGCCCGGCGCCCCCTGGAGCGGTTCGACGCCGTGGTGGTGGCTCACCAGAAGCTCACCGAAGACGTCGTTCTGGTGAGCGTGCGCAGTACCGATGAAGGACGGGGGTTGCCGGCCTGGGAGCCCGGCGACCACGCAGACCTGGAGCTGGCTCCCGGGCTCGTGCGCCAGTACTCGCTGTGCGGAAAGCCCGGCGAAGAAAGCGTTTGGACGTTCGCGGTGCTGTTGCGCACCGACGGCACCGGCGGATCGCGGCACGTTCACGAACAGCTCGCGATCGGCCACGAGGTACGGGTCGCCGGGCCCAAGCCGATGTTCCCCCTGGAGGAGGCCGAGCATCATCTGCTGCTGGCCGGGGGCATCGGGGTCACGCCGGTCCTGACCATGGCCGAGCACCTGGCCGCGGCCGGAAAGCCCTTCTCGCTGGTCTATCTGGGCCGCTCCCGCGAGCGCATGCCGTTCCTGGACCGGGTCGCGGCGCTGGGCGAGGCGGCACTGATCGTGGATCGCTCGCAGGCCACCGATTTCACGCTGGCCCAGGCCCTGGCCCAGGCTCCGGACAGCGCCCTGGTGTACGCCTGCGGGCCGAGCCGGATGATGGACGAGCTGGCCGGGCTGGTCACGGACGGCCGTCTGCGGTTCGAGTCGTTCGACCCCTCGACGGCTGCCCCTGCTGAGGCTGGTTCACCGGACGGAGCTTTCGAGGTGCAGTTCGGCCACGGCGGCCCGGTCCGCGAGGTCCCGGCGGGCACCCCCATGCTGGACGTACTGCTCGAAGCCGGTGCCGATATCCTGTGGTCGTGCCGCGAAGGCACCTGCGCCAGCTGCGAAACTCCCCTGCTGGAGGGCGAGGCCGACCACCGCGACCAGATCCTCCTGCCGGAGGAGAGGGAGGCTCAGGACTGCGTCTTCCCCTGCGTCTCGCGCGCCCTCTGCGGGCGCCTCGTGCTCGACCTGCCCGCCCCCGACGAGAGCTGAACCATGCCCATCGCATCGCGCGCCCTGGTCTTCGACGACCGCACCGGCGAACCGCCCCAGGTCGTCGACACCCAGGTGGCCGAGCCCGGCCCGGGGTTGATCCGGGTCCGGATGACCGCGGCCGGCGTCTGCCACTCCGACCTGCACACCGTGAACGGCGACTGGCCGATGGGCCGCCGTCTGGTGCTCGGCCACGAGGGCGCCGGTGTGGTCGACCAAGTGGGCCCCGGGGTGGAGGACCTGGCCCCGGGCGACGCGGTGGCCCTGAACTGGTACGTCGCCTGCACCGCGTGCCCGGCCTGCACCCAGGACCGGCCCTGGCTGTGCACCGGCTCCCCGGCCCTGGACAACCAGCTCCCCGACGGCAGCACCGCAGTCTCCTCGGCCGACGGCGAGGTCTGGCCCTTCCTCGGAGTCGGGGCCTTCTCCGAGTACATTGTCGTGCCCCAGGCTGCCGCTGTGCGCCTGCCCGACACGGTTCCCGCCGACGTCGCCGCCCTGATCGGCTGCTCGATCACCACCGGCTACGGCGCCGTGCGCCTGACCGTGTCCGTGGCCAAGGGCGACGCCGTGGTGGTGAGCGGCTGCGGCGGGGTGGGCCAGGCCATCATCGCCACCGCCGCCGAGGCCGGCGCCCACCCGATCATCGCGGTGGACCGCTCGCCCGCCCGCCTCGAGGCCGCCCGCGACCTGGGAGCCACCCACACCGTGCTCGCCGACGGCAGCGAGGTCGAGCAGGCCCTGGCCATCGTCCCCGACGGCGCCGCCTACGCCTTCGACGCCATCGGTGCCCCGGCCGTGGCCGCCCAGACCCCGCGCTACCTCGGCGCCGGCGGCACAGCCGTGCTGGTCGGCATGCCCGCGATCGCCGCCACCGCCGCCATCGACACCTGGGACGTGGTCACCCGCGGCCTGACCGTTGTCGGCTGCAACTACGGATCCGCCGTCCCCGCCCGCGACTTCCCCCTCATCGCCGAGGCCTACCTGGCCGGCCGGCTGCCCCTGGACAAGCTGGTCGGCGACGTGGTCGACCTCGACGGCGCCGCCACCGCCATCACCGACCTGGCCAACGCCACCGGAGGCCGCTCGATCGTCCGCTTCGGCCCTCCACCCACCGGAGTATCCGCACGAACCCCTACCAGGTGACCGATCCCGCGACCGGCGCGGTGCGGGAGACCTTCCCGAGCGTTTCGCCGGACTCTAGGCCGACTGCGCTGCGCGGCGTTCCTCATCGGTGCGGAACGCCGGGAGTCGCCGGGTCAGAGCCGGGATCATGACCGCGGCGGGGACGAGGTGAAGCGCAACCAGAGCGACGACGGTGGCGGCATCGGCCCCGGAGACGAACGGCGGCACGAGCGAGACCGCGGTCAGCGCCGTCGTGGTGAGCCCGAATCGCTCGGCCGGGCGGGCGCTCCAACGGCCGAAGGCCAGGGCCAGGACGACGCCCACGAGGCAGAAGAAGCCGGTCACCACGGCGAACCCGGACAGCGGAATGGCCTCGCCGCCGTCGGGGATCCGGAAATCGACCCCGGCGGCCCGGGCCGACGCGGCGGCCAGACAGTTGAGCACTACCGCAACGGCCGTGGCCGTCAGGCCGGTGCCGGTCAGACCCCTGGTGGTCGACGCGGAACCGGCCACCATGCCGATCATTTCGTTCCTCCGTCACCCGGGACGAGCTGTTCCGTGCCGTCGGCGGGCAGGCGATCCGGCAGCCCGAGCCGGGGGAACTGGTCGTTGTGGAAGGTGAAGATCTCGCTGATCGCACCACCCGAGATGCGCAGGACGTCAATGGTCAGCGGCAGGTAGGCGTTCTGCCGGGGCTGCCAGAGGTAGGCGGCGACGGCGGGCTGACGGTTGACGAACGTGGGCACTGTGCGCAGGCGGCCCATACTTTCGAACCCCTCCTCCACCCAGTTGCCGATCACCACGTCCCGCCCCACATACACACCCGGCGTGGGCGGCATGGAGAAACGGACGTCCTCACGCAGCATCGCCGCGATCGCACCGACGTCCTTGGACACGCTGGCGTCTGTGAAACGACGCACCAACTCACGCGTTCCGGCATCCGGCTCACCTCCGGCCCAGTCCTGCCGCTCGGCGGGCAGGTGCTCACGCATACCGGCACGGGCGCGCTGCAGTGCGCTGTTGACGGAGTTGACCGAGTCCCCCAGCAGATCGGCAACCTCCTTCGCGGGCCAGCCGAGCACGTCACGCAGGATCAGTACCGCCCGCGGGCGTGGGGCCAGGTGCTGGACGGCGACCAGGTAGGCCAGCTCGATCGTCTCCCGCGCAACCACCACGCTCTCCGGTTCGTCGGCCTCCTCGGCGCGCACATCGTCCAGAAGCTGGTCCGGGTAGGGCTGCAACCAGAGCACCTCGCCGCCGGTGGCGGGCTCCGGACGGCGCCGGGCCAGCAGGTCCAGGCAGGCATTGGTGGCGATCCGGTACAGCCACGCCCGGAACGTCGAGCGCCCCTCGAAGGTCTCCCGGCGCCGCCAGGCCCGCAAGAACGTCTCCTGCACCGTGTCCTCGGCGTCCTCGAACGACCCGAGTATCCGGTAGCAGTGCACGTGCAGTTCGCGCCGGTGACGCTGCGCCAGCCCGGAGAAGGCCGGCTCGTCCATCGCGCCCAGGTTCTCCATGTCCAGCGCCCCCGACCTGGTGTCCACACCCATCGCGTCATCCTTCCGCCTCGTTGGCTTCCGATGTAGGTGTGACGGGTACGGACGCCAGAAGTCATCACCGGGTCCACCTCGGCAAATAGGTTCTTTTCGGACAAAAGCCTGCGCAAGGCGCCTCTGGCGAGCTACAACTTTCCACCATGCGAAGCATCAGAACCTCGGCAGCCCTGGCCACCGTGTTCACCGCCGCCACCGTCACCGGCCTCGCCGCGGCTCCGGCCAACGCCGCCGAGACCTGCTCCATCACCGGCGCGCCCACCACGGTCGTGGTGGGACTGGAGAAGAACGAGTTCGACCTCAGCCCCACCACGAACTGCCCCGAAGGCTCCTCCGTCGAGTTCACCTACCGGGCCGAGTGGCCCGCAGGCGTGCCCTCCGCCGTCCAGTCGCCCGGCTACTTCGTGACCACCTTCCTCAACGGCCACCCCAAGGCCTGGCACAGCGACGGCGACTACCCGTTCGACATCGTCCCGGCCGCCGGCAACGTCCTGGCCGGGCAGACCATGCCGGCCGGCTACACGGCTTTCGTCGACGCCGACAAGGACGACTTCAAGGACGCGGCCGAGACCACCTTCACCCACGACACCACGCTGACCGTCCTGCGGGCCACCCGGATCACCGAGTTCACCCAGAACGACGAGGGTTTCAGCGCCACCGTGCAGCGAGCCGACTGGGAGACCCGGTCGTGGCGGAACATCGAGGCCTGGTCCCTGTTCGACCTGCAGTTCCGGGCAGATGGCACGAACGAGTGGACGACCGTGCGCGAGCGCGTTGGCGGCTACGGCCCTTGGGGCCCCACCTCCTCGGAACCCGGTGACTACCGGGTGAAGTACCGCGGCGACGTGGTGAGCGGCGTTTCCTACAGCGAACCGCTGCACGTGGGCTGATCCGCCCGCCTCCGGAGGCCGGCGGCGGGGCGCCGACCTCCACCAGCCGATCAGGCCGGCCGTCTTGAACTCGGACGCCACTTGGCCTCTGCGCGGACTGTATGCGACCTTACGAGCTGCACCTCGACCCGATCCGCACCTACGCCTTCACCCAGTAAAGTTCGTGTCCGATCGAATCGAATCCCGTCGAAGAAGCACGATGCAGGCAACCGACGCTGAGGTACTGGACGGTCACGCGTCCAAATCGCTCCACGGCCTTGTGTCCGTGGCTGCGCAACTTGGTCATTCACACGGCACCACAGGAATTCCTGCCCTCGAAGCGTTTCTGACGCGGACCGGGCCCGGCACCGAGCATCTGAGGTGTGCAGCCCTGGTGTCCCTGGGCCGTCGATGCGGGGCCGGATCCAGCCAGGTTCTCTGGCGAGCCTTCACCGACAATCGCGGTGCCGTGCGAGAGTACGCGGCCGACGCATTGCTGGAAGTAGCGGATGACCGTATTTGGGACGATGTGTGCGTCTGGTACGAACAGTGGCTGGCAAAGCCCAAGAGCCGACGACGTCCCATCCCGCCCGCGATGCCACTGTCCTATCTCGTGATTCACGCAGCCGGTCACGCTGAGCGTCGGGACGCCCTGGTCGCCCTCATCCGACGGAACTGGTCTCGTCTACTGCCGTTCGAGCAGCAGTGGATCCGCGGCCAGGCCCCCGATGCCGGGCCTGACGGGCCACCGGGGGAAGCGGTTCGACTGCCCGGCAGGAACGATCTGCCGCTCACCGCGAGCGACCTGCATTCGTGAGGTTCGGGCCGGTTGACCTGGCCCCAGGACCCGAGACTTCACGGCGGGCGAGTTCGCGAATCTCACTGGCCTGAGCCCGAAGGCCCTGAAGCTGTAACGCGAACTCGCATCCTGCTGCCTGCCTTCGTCGAGCCCGGACTTCTATCTGGATGTGGCCGAGCAGGTTTCCCGGTCCGGCCTTCTGGCACCGTCCAGGCTGGACTCGGTCAGAGGTCAGCAGCGATGAAGTGCGCCCGCCGCCCCTGCGCTGCGCCTCGTCTCACGATCCCCTCGTTCTCCATCCGGGTGAGCATGTTCAGCGCCCCCTGAGTGGTGAGCCCGGTAATCCCGGCCAGCTCACCGCTCGAAATTCTCCCCGCGGCAGCTACATACGTGCGCACCAGGTGCTCTGCCGCCCGCTGACCCGGCCGGTACCAGCCCATCAGGCCCCGTCGCTGAGCCTGCTCCAGCGACCGGGCATCTGCCGTGGCCCGCCGGATGATGCCGGGAGCCGGGAGCCAGGGACCTGCAGAGGTGGAACGGATCAGCGGCTCGTCGTCCACGCTGCAGGTCGCGAGGACGTCCAGCGTCTGCTCCGCCTCGTCCAGGGGAACCTGCAGCAGCGCCGCGAACGCGGCAGCGGTCAGGAATCCGTCACGCAACATCACGTACAGGCCCAGGGCAACCCGAAGGTCCCGCTGGCGCTCGGTGGGTGTGACCGCCCCGATCGAGGCGATCACGGCCGGCAACGGCTGGCCGCCCACCAGACGCGTACGCACCTGTGGACCTGGCTCTTGCCGGATGGTCGGTGGACGATGGCCGAGAGAGACCATCTCCCGGTACATCCGGTCCACGCCGATCCCCTGGCGTTCCACCAACCCCATGGCCCGGGCCAGGTCCGCCAGTGCAGGATTGCGTGAATATCTTGCTGATAGAACGGATTCGCTCGTCACCCCGCCCGCGAATCCCCCTGGGGAAACCACGTCGAGGCTGGCGTCGGCCGCAACCCAGGTCAGGTGTACGGGTTCGAGGGGCAGCCAGTCGCGGTGGACGATCGCGTTGAGCAGCGCTTCGCGCACGGCCGGCCAAGGAATCCGGCGCACCGGTTCCAGTTGCAGACCTGACTGCAGGACGACGGAGCTGTCGAGAACGTCCAGGCGGGCCTCGATCTCGCCGAGCTGCTCGACCAGGCTCAGCCCGGACAGGTCCGGGGGCCCGGAGATCACGTCCCCGCCGACCACGTCGAGGACGGCCAGTTCGAGGACCGTTCTCGGGGCGGGGCAGAACATGTGCACCCCGGCCGCGGTCAGCCGGCCGCTGGGGAGTAGAACGCCGAGGCGCGAGAGGTACTCGCGATCGCTGTGATCGTTCAGGTCGCTCTTGGCGGTCCCGCGCAGCAGACGCTTCGCGGCCGACATGGCTCCCGGAGTGATGTCGGCCAGGGTCTTGGACGTCTCGGCAGCCAGAGGATCACTGCCCTGCCGCCTCAGACGTTCTGCCCACCACTCCGACCGGTCGATCGGGGCGCAGCCGGCACCCACTCTCCACCGCAGTTGATCCTTGGTGTTCTCCACGGGTTCGCGCGATTCGGCCACCATGATGACCAGGAGGCGGGTGCCGTCCGGCAGGAAGCGCTCCTCGATCGCCGGTGCCAGGTCGACCCGTTCGTGGATCCGGTGCCGAAGCCAGTCCCGTTCCGAAGCTGCCCCGATCGCCCGCCCGTCGTCCGCGACTCCGACGATCAGTGCTCCGCCACCTGGCGTGTTCGCCAGGCAGGCCGCCTCGTCGGCCAGTTGCGAAGCAACTGCGTCACTCCGGGGCTGACCGGGCAGGATCACCCCACCGCGGGCGCGGCGCCCGGCCTCTTCCTTGAAGTCAACACCTTCGACTTCGGCTGCGTCAGCGGTCGCCCCCGTGAGCAGCAGCGCCAGTGCCTTGTCCACCGCTGCCGCGAGCTTGCGCCGGTCTTCCCAGACCTCTCCGCCAGGCTGAACAGCCAAGTCATGCTCCTCGCCGGTTGTGGACTTGGGGTTTTCTGAATAGTAAACCCCAAGTCAACGCCACGCGCAGTCTTCGGCTTGGTCAATCGTGCCCCTCGGCGTCAGGCCGAAGCGGCAAGGTCCATGTCTGGTCGCTCGGAGTCACCCGCTGGGCTTCCATGACAGCACGCAGAAGACCATCAACCGACCTCCAGCAATGAGCGCAGCTGCATCCTGAGTCGGGACCCGGCCGGTGGCGCGGTCGAGCCGTGAGGCTGGGCATCGGCCTCCTGAGCCTCGACCGCGGCCAGCCAGCGACGCCGGTTGGCCAGGCCGGTCAGCCTCACCGAACGGGCCGCGATCGCCCAAAAGGTCTCTGATCTGTTCGGCGAGCGCGCCGGGGGAGGCTTCGAAGAGTTCTGCAACCAGCGGCTGTACCACGTAGCCGGCTGAGACCGTTCAGAGTTCGACGAGAACCTTCAGCGACTCCCGAGCATCCATGGCCGCGTATCCCTTGGGCACATCCGTGAGGCCGATACTGCTGTCGAAAACCCTGCCTGGATTGACGGTTCCGTCGAGGATGCCGGGCAGCAGCTCATCCATGTAGGAGCGCACCGGAGCGGGGCCGCCGGTCAGCGTGATGCCGCGGAAGAACAGGCTGCTCACGCCGATCGGGGCTTCCTCGTACTGCGGCACACCGACCCGGCTGATCACGCCGCCGGGCCGGACCACGCCCACGGCCTGGTCGTAGGCGGGCCGGTGTCCCACCGCCTCGATGACCTTCGCCGACCCACCGGCGGTCAGGTCGCGCACTGCGGCGACACCCTCCTCACCGCGTTCGGCGACCACGTCGGTGGCGCCGAACTCGCGGCCCAGGTCGGTACGGGCCCGGTGCCGGCCCATCAGAACGATCTGTTCCGCGCCGAGCCGACGGGCCGCCAGCACCGCCAGCAGGCCCACTGCCCCGTCGCCGATGACGGTGACGGTGTCTCCCGCGCCCACACCGGCCCGCTTGGCGGCGTGATGGCCGGTGCCGTACACATCGGCCAGGGTCAGCAACGACCGCAGAAGCGGGGCTTCGGCTTCGGACGTCACCGGCAACGGCCTGAGCGTGCCGGAAGCCTGCGGAATCCGGACGAGTTCGGCCTGCGCCGCCGAGAGCATCTCCCCGTGCACGCAGTTGACCTGGTTGCCGGCCCGGCAGAACTCACACGTGTTGTCCTGCGCGGTCCACGATGCGACGACCAGGTCGCCCCTCTTCAGACCGGTGACCGCGGAACCGGTCTCCTCCACCAGCCCCAGCATCTCGTGGCCCATCTGCAGGCCCTGCTGCTGGGCAGGCAGGCCTCGGTAGTCGTGCAGGTCGCTCCCGCAGATGCAGGAGAGCACGACCCGCACGATCGCGTCGGTGGGGCGCTGGAGAGTGGGGTCGGGAATGTTCTCGACGCGGACGTCGCCGGCGCCGAACAACAGGGCTGCACGCATGATGTTTCCTTCTGATCGCTCCCGGCCCGGGGTTCGGCCCGGGACGACCTCGATTCAAGGCGCCGCCGGCAACGGCAACCAGGCCCTGCCCGGGGTGGTCCTCGCAGGGCCTGGTTACGCGGGCGGACGCTGCCATGCTTTGAGCCATGGACTCCCGCCGCGACCTGACGCAGTTCCTGGCCACGCGCCGCGCCCGGCTGAGGCCGGAACAGGCCGGGATCGCGCAGCCGCAGGGCCGACGTCGCCGGGTCGCCGGCCTGCGGCGCGAGGAGGTGGCGCACCTGGCGGGGGTCAGCGTCGAGTACTACACGCGGCTGGAGCAGGGCCGGGCCCGGGGAGCGTCCGACGAGGTCCTGCACGGTGTGGCCCAGGCCCTGCAGTTGAGCGACACCGAACGGGCCCACCTCTTCGACCTGGTGCGGGCCCTCGGCCCAGCTCCCCGTCGCACCCGCCCCCGCAAGGATGTCCCACAGGCTCGGCCGGGCCTGCAGACGCTGGTCGACACCGTCACCGGCGCTGCAGTGATCATGGTCAGCGAGAAGGGCGACGTGCTGGGCGCCAATGCGCTGGGCGAGGAACTGTACTCACCCATGTTCAGGAACCCGCTGCCCCCGGGAGAGATCCGGAACCTGCCCCGCTTCATCTTCCTGGACCCGGCAGCCCGCACCCTGCATCGCGACTGGGAGAGCGTCGCCGAGCCGGTGGTGGCGATCCTGAGGGCAGCAGCCGGCCGCAACCCCTACGACAAGAGCCTGTCCAACCTCGTGGGCGAACTGTCCACCCGCAACGAGTACTTCCGTGTGCGCTGGGCCGGCCACGACGTGCGCCCTCTCAGCAACGGCCAGAAGCTGTTCCACCACCCTCAGGTCGGCGATCTCGACCTGAACTACGAATACCTCGACGTCGCCGACGGCCAGGGGGTGCTCTGGCTCATGTACTACGCCGAACCCGGCACCCCCGCAGCGGAGGGCCTGCAGCTACTCGGCGCCCTGTCGGCCTCCTCGAGGACGGCACCTCAGCCATCGGCGGGTTGACCTGTCCCCTGGGGCCACCTTCACGCTGAACCCATGACCCGGGAATTCACAGCGGGCGAGTTCGCCGCCCTCACCGGCCTGAGCCCCAAGGCGCTGAGGCTGTACCACCAGCGCGGCATCCTGTTGCCTTCCTTCGTCGAGCCCAGCACCGGCTACCGCTACTACGACCGGGCCCAGCTCGGGCCGGCCCAGCGGCTGGATCTGCTGCGGCGGGCGTCGGTGCCGCTCAGTGATCTGAAGGAGCCTTTCGACTTCCGGGCGCGGCGTGAGCAGCTGGAGCTGCGCCGGCTCACCGAGGACTTCTATCTCGACGTGGCCGAAGAGGTCTCCCGTTTCGAACCGGCCCAATTGCGGACGCACGTGGTCCCGGCCCCGGAGACTGCGTGGGTCGGTCTGTTGTGGCGGATCGGGATCCCCACCGAGGCCGCGGAGCAGATCGGGGCGTTCGCTGTGCTCTCCGCCGACCTGCCGCTGGTCTCCGGCGCTTTCCGGGAGGCTCTGACTGCCGGTGGACTCGGCCCTTCGGGCATCTCCTGGACGGCGGTGCCGGAAACACCGACCGCTGACGCCCGGACCCTGGAGATGGTGATCACCCGCGCGGTGGCCCGCCCGCTGGAAGCGGGCGAGGCCGACGAACTGACTCAGGACGTCCACCATCGATGTGGTCAGCACCTGACTGTGCTTTCCGGCACCTTGCCGCGCCGGCTCGAGGTCACCTTCAGCCCGGTCGAGCCAGGCCCGTTCTCCCCCGTGCAGGAGGCTGCCCTTGACTACAAGCAACACCTGGCCTTCGAGAACTATCTGCAGCAGCACCGGGCCACGCCGATCGGACGGCAGGCCCGCCCGGTGGAACGGGCCGAGAACGAACACCTCACCGTGTTCGACGTCCGCCTCGACTGAGCTGCCCTTCCCGCCGGCGCAGACACTCGTGACGAGCACCGCTCATCAGGACACTTGTTCACCGGCAGCCAGAGTCCCTAACGTCCTCGCATGACCTCCCCCGGCACCGTCGATGCGTCACTGCGAGTGATTGTCGCTGATGACGACGTGCTGCTGCGGGAGGGTGTGGCCAGTCTGCTGTCCCGCTCCGGGTTCGAGGTGGTGGCGCAGGCGGGCGATGCCGAGGAGCTCGTCTCGGCCATCCGTGAGCAGCCGCCGCAGCTGGCGGTCATCGACATCCGGATGCCCCCGACGCACACTGCGGAGGGCCTGGACGCGGCCCTGAAGATCCGGCGCGAGTTCCCCGACGTGGCCATGCTGCTGCTCTCCGCGCACGTGGAGGTGGAGCACGCCCTGGAACTGCTCGACGGTGGGCGCGGCATCGGCTACCTGCTCAAGAGCCGGGTCACCGACGTGGCCGACTTCATCGACACCGCCCGGCGGATCGCCGACGGTGCCTCCGTGATCGACCCGGCGCTGATCCAGGAGCTGGTCTCGGCCCGGCGCCGGGACGACCCGCTGGCCGCGCTGAGCAACCGCGAGCGGGAGGTGCTCGTGCTGATGGCCGAGGGGCTGTCGAACGGCGGGATCGCCCGGCGCATGTGGATCACCGAGGGCACCGTCGAGAAGCACGTGAAGAGCATCCTGTCCAAGCTCGGCCTGGCCGACACCGCGGACGACCACCGGCGGGTGCGGGCCGTGATCCTCTACCTCGACACCATCTCCTGAGCGTGGCGTCTCAGTTCCGCGGGTGCCCGGCCACCATCTGGGCGATGAGCTCGGCCGAGAGCCCGAACTTCTGGAGAAAACCGATGGCCGAGCTGTCCGCGATCATCTCGGCGAAGTCGTCCGGGTCGTGGGTCGAGACCAGGATCACGGCCGGCGTGGGCACCTCGACCTTCTGCAGGGCCTCGACCACGTCGAACCCGCTCTCGGCGCCCAGGTCGATGTCGACCAGGGCGAGGTCGGGCCGGTGGGTGTTCGCCGCCTCGACGGCCTCGGCCAGCGTCGCGGCGGTGGCCACCACGGTCATCCCCGCGGCCTCCAGCATGTCGCGTACCGCTGCGCAGTACGTCGGGCTGTCGTCCACGATCAGACAGCGGTGGTCCATGTACCTCATTCGACCAGCGTGGCAGAGCACTGCGGTGGGCACATTCCCGCTAGCGGCACCTTTGCCCGTCCGGGGTGGGCGTTCGTGAGCCTGTGCGACGTGACCGAGCACGATGCCCCCACCCGCCGTGAGCGCCTGCTGCTGAAAGTGCTGCGTCCCACGCCCCCACCGCTGGGTCTGGGGGTGGTGGTCGCGGCCGGGCTGATCGCGGCCGAGGTGTTCCTGGTGCATCTGCTCACCCAGATCGCCCCGGACAGCGCCTTCGGGGCCCTGTTCCTCTTCGGTGTCCTGGTGATCTCGGCGAGCTGGGAGTTCGGCCTCGCCCTGGCCACGTCGGCCGCGAGCGCCGCCGCCTACGCCTACGTCCACGTGCTGGAGAACAGCGACTCGCTGGTGCCGGCCGTCATCGTGTTCACCGTGCTCGCGCTGCTGACCAACGTGCTGGTGGGCCAGTCCCGGCTGCGCGCGGCCGAGTCGGAGCAGCGCCGCAGAGAGGCCGACCTGCTAGCCGAACTGGCGCGGACCATGCTGCGCGAGGTGAACCCGGCGCAGATGCTCGACACCGCGAGCACCCGGCTGGCCGAGGTGCTGGAACTACCGCCGGGAAGCGCCGTTCTGGGTGCGCCCGAGCAGGAGCCCACACCAGGTCAGCAACGCATCCTGTTGCACGACGGCGCCACACCGGTGGGCTCGCTGATGGTGCCCGGCCAGCTCGCGCCCGGCGATGCCCGGCGGGTGCGGCGGGTGGTGCCGGCTCTGGAGGCGCTCCTGGCCGCGGCCCGCGACCGGGAGACCCTGCACCGGCAGACCGCCGACCTGGCCCGCCAGCAGGCTGCCCTGCGCCGGACCGCCACGCTGGTCGCCTCGCGGGCCGAGCCCGACGAGGTGCACGGCGTCGCCGCCTCCGAGCTGGCTCGCAGCCTCGACGCCGAGCACGTCTCGGTGGTCCGCTTCGAGAACCCCGAAAAGCCTGAGGACGCCGGTGAGGACGGAGCGCGAAGCGTCCAGTACGAGGTGCTGGCCGCCGAGGACGAGGACGGTGACGAGAGCCGTCTCGTGATCGGCGAGCGCTTCCGGGTCGGTGGCCACAACGTCTGCACGATCGTGTTCGAGACCGGTGAACCGGTCGCCGTGGACTACGCCGAGGCGACCGGGCCGGTGGCCGGGCGCCTGCGCCGGCGGGCCTTCGTCCGGGGCATCGGGGTGCCGATCACCGTGGACGGCCGCACCTGGGGAGCGGTGGTGGTCGGCATCGGCGAGCACCCGCCCGCACCGGACATCCAGGCCCGGATGACCGACTTCGCCGACCTGATCGCCACGGCCGTGTACAACAGCGAGACCCGGGCCCAGCTCACCCGCTCCCGCGCCCGCGTCGTGGCCGCCGCCGACCAGGCCCGGCGCACCATCGAGCGCGACCTGCACGACGGCGCCCAGCAGCGCATCGTCTCGCTCGGCCTGGAGCTACGGGCCACCCAGGCCGCCGTGCCCGCCGAGTTCCCGCAGCTGAGAGGCAGACTCGACCACTGCGTGGAGACGCTGTCGCAGATCCACACCGACCTGCAGGAGCTCTCTCGCGGCATCCACCCCGCCATCCTGTCCCGCGGCGGTCTGGCGGCCGCCCTGAAGACCCTGGCCCGGCGCTCCCCCGTGCCGGTCTCGCTGTCGATCGCCATCCCCACCCGGCTGCCCGACGCGGTCGAGGTCGCCGCGTACTTCGCCGCGGCCGAGGCCCTGACCAACACCGCCAAGTACGCGCAGGCGTCCGAGGTCACGATCTCGGCCCGCACCGACGGGAGCGTCCTGGACCTGGTGGTCACCGACGACGGGGTCGGGGGTGCCCGCACCGGCACCGGTTCCGGGCTGATCGGCCTGCACGACCGCATCGACGTGGCCGGGGGAACCCTGGCGATCGTGAGCCCGCCGGGGGCCGGCACCAGCATCACGATCCGGATCCCCTACCGCCCCCGGGCCTGAGCGACCACCCCGCTACCCGGTAGTGGCCACCCCCGCCACCGATCCCCCGGCAATGGCCGCTAGCAGCGACGACACCACCCGTGCGACAGACCAGAGTTGATCTCACGCAAACACCACACAGCGGGAGACACCATGTCGTACATCACCACCACCGACGGCACCGAGATCTACTACACCGAGCACGGTGAGGGTCAGCCGGTCCTGTTCAGCCACGGCTGGCCGCTGTCGTCCGACGCCTGGCAGAAGGAACTGAAGGTGTTCGCCGACGCCGGCTACCGGGCCATCGCCCACGACCGCCGCGGCCACGGGCGCTCCTCCAAGACGTACACCGGCAACGACATGGACACCTACGCCAGTGACCTGGCCCAGCTGGTCGAGGCGCTCGACCTGCGCGACCTGGTCGTCGTGGGTCACTCCACCGGTGGTGGCGAAGTGGTGCGCTACGCCGCCCAGCACGCGGCCGGCCGGGTGGTGAAGGTGGTCACCGCCGGCGCCGTCCCGCCGATCATGCTGAAGTCGGAGACCAACCCCTACGGCACCCCGATCGAGGCCCTCAACGACATCCGCGACGGCGTGCTCAACGACCGCTCGCAGTTCTACAAGGACCTCGCCGAGCCGTTCTTCGGCGCCAACCGCCCCGGCGCGAACGTCTCCCAGGGCGCCAAGGACGACTTCTGGCGCCAGGGCATGCTGGTCAACCTGGCCGCCGCCTACGACTGCGTGAAGGCGTTCTCGGAGACCGACTTCACCGAGGACCTGAAGGCCCTGACCGTCCCGATCATGATCGCGCACGGCGACGACGACCAGATCGTGCCGATCAAGGCCGCCGCCGAGAAGACCATCGACCTGGTCAAGGACGGCCGCCTGGTGACCTACCCGGGCGCCCCGCACGGCATCTTCGGCGCGTACCAGAAGTCCCTCACCGCGGACATCCTCGCCTTCATCGCCGAATAAGCAGCCACCCGAACACCTGGAACAGGAGCACCGCACATGTCGTCCTCCCCGACCATCGTCCTGGTCCACGGCGCCTTCGCCGACGCGGCCAGCTGGGCCCCGGTCACCCGCCGGCTGCTCGACGCCGGGCACACCGTTTTCGCCCCGCCGGTGCCCAACCGCAGCCTGACCGGCGACGCGGCCTACATCCGCTCGTTCGTCGAGCAGATCGAGGGCCCCGTGCTGCTGGTCGGCCACTCCTACGGCGGTGCCGTGATCACGGTGGCCGGCGTGGCCGAGAACGTCGTCGGCCTGGTCTACGTCTCCGGCTACGCCCTCGAAGTGGGCGAGAGCCTGGGCGAACTGCAGGGCCGCTTCCCCGACTCGGACCTGGCCGCCCACCTGGTCTACGCGCCGTACCCGATCGAGGGCGCCGAGCCCGGCACCGACGTCTCGGTCGAGCCCAAGGCGTTCCCGGCCGTCTTCGCCGCCGGTGTCCCGCTGGAGACCGCCGAGGTCCTGGCCGTCTCGCAGCGCCCGCTGGCCGCCGCCGCGTTCGGTGAGCCGGCGCCGGTCGCGGCCTGGAAGACCAAGCCGGGCTGGGGCATCGTCAGCAGCGCCGACAAGACCATCAACCCGGACGTCGAGCGCTTCGGCTACCAGCGGGCCGGCCTGCGCACCGTGGTCGAGATCGACGCGCCCCACCTGGTGATGCTGGCCAAGCCGGCCGAGGTCGTGGCCGTCGTCGAAGAAGCCGTCAAAGCGCTGAGCTGAGAACCATGTCGAGCAACCGGCCCATGCCCCCGCAACACCGGCCCAGTGCCTGGGCGCCGCTGCGCAACCGCGTGTACCGCACGCTGTTCGTGGCCCAGCTGATCTCGAACATCGGGCTGTGGATGCAGACCGTCGGGGCCCAGTGGTTCCTGGTGGAACACCGCAGCAGTGCCACCGTCGTCGCCCTGGTGCAGACGGCGAGCCTGCTCCCGGTGCTGTTCCTGTCGCTGTTCGCGGGGGCCTTGGCCGACCTGCTCGACCGGCGGCGGTTGCTGATCGCGGTCAGCACGTACACCGCCGTCGCCGCCGGGGTGACGACCGCCCTGGCGTTCACCGACACCCTCACCCCCGGCCTCTTGCTGGCCATGACGTTCCTGCTCGGCTGCGGCTCGGCCCTGACCTCCCCGGCCTGGCAGGCGATCCAGCCGGAACTGGTACCCAAGGAACAGATTCCGGCCGCCTCGGCCCTGGGCAGCGTGACCGTCAACGCCGCCCGGGCCGTGGGCCCGGCCGCCGGTGGCGTACTCGTCGCGGCGGCCGGCCCGGCGGCCGTCTTCGCCGTGAACACGCTCAGCTTCGCGGTGATCATCGGCGCCCTGGCCTGGTGGGACCGCGACGCCGGAGACCGCTCCGGCGACCGGGAACCCCTCGGACGCTCCATCGTCACCGGCGTGCACTACGTGCAGTCGGCGCCGATCGTGCGCCGGATCATGCTGCGCTCGGCCCTTTTCGCCTTCCCCGCCTCAGCCCTGTGGGCCCTGCTGCCGCTGGCCTCCTCCCAGCACCTGCACTACGGCGCCTCGGGATACGGCCTGGTGCTGGGCATCGTGGGGATCGGGGCGGTGGCCGGCGTCGCCCTCAACCCGGTCCTGGCCAAGAAGTTCTCCCGCAACGGCATTCTCGTGCTGTCGGCCCTGGCCTACGCCCTGGGGGTCGTGGCGGTGGCCGTCCTGCCGGTCTGGGCGGTCCTGCCCCTGCTCCTGATCTCCGGAGCAGCCTGGATCGGAACACTCACCACCCTCAACGCCTCGGTGCAGCTCTCCCTGGCCCACTGGGTGCGCGCCCGCGGCATGTCGGTCTACCTTCTGGTGTTCATGGGCACCCAGGCCCTGGGCTCGTTCGTCTGGGGCCTGGCCGCCTCACACCTCGGCCTGACCCCGGCCCTGCTCGTCTCGGCGACACTGCTCGCCCTGGTGGCCGCGAGCGTCCGGTTCCTGCCGCTCCTGGCCGCCACCGGCAGCCTGGCCCGCGGGGTCTCGACGGCCTGGCCCACTCCCACCGTCGTCTTCGATCCCGAGCCGGCCGACGGGCCGGTGACGATCGTCAAGACCTACCGGGTCCGGACCGGGGAACTCGATGCGTTCGAGCGGTCGATGCGGGCCGTGGGACGGGCCCGGCGCCGCACCGGCGGCTACTCCTGGGGGCTGTACCAGGACGGTTCGGACCCGCAGCTGATCCTCGAGCGGTTCACCGTGCCGTCGTGGGACGAGTTCCAGCGCCAGCACCGGGACCGCTGGACCGAGTCGGACCACGAAGCGATCGTCTCGGCCCTCGTGCACACCGAGACCGGCGCCACCCACGCGGAACACCAGCTCTTCCTGCTCAAACCCGGCCACGCCCAGCGCAAGTCCGGCGAAACGGCCCTACAGCCAGAACCGGCCCAGCAGTAACACCGACCCGGTCATCTGAACGACTGAGTTTGATCCAAAGCCGGACCCCGGCCGGACCGAACGGCCCACTCTTTCGGAGGTCGCACCCAAACCTCCGAGGAGATCAGATGGTCCGGAAACGACTGGCTGCGCCCGTCGCCCTCGCCCTCGCTGTCCCGCTCGCCGCTCTGGTGCCGTCCGCGGCCCCCAGCTCTGCCGCCCCCGAACCCGAGCGGGCCGGGATCGCCTCGGACATCACCATGGGCGTCCGCGACCCGCAACTGGTCGAGGGGGAGAAGGTCGAGGTACCGGACCGCCCCCGGACGCAGCGGAAAGCCCGGTCGAAGGCGCAGGCCGGTACCACCCCCGGGGTGGGCACGGTGCGGCAGTGGCTGGCCCTGGACGACAAGAACGGCGTCTACTACCGCAAGGACTACACCCTGCGCGGGGTGGGCGATCACATCGAGGTGTGGGTCGCCAACGACATCGCCTTCCCCCAGGGCGACTGCCGCAACGCCGTGCCGGGCAGCACCACGGTCACCGACGCGCAGGTGGCCGGGCTGATCACCCAGTTCGACACCAACATGTACCCGAAGGAGACCGCGGCCTTCAGCACCCCGCCCGACCGCGACGGCAGCAACGCCCTGCTGGGCCCGGACGCGAACGGCAACGGCGGCGAGTACGGCGGCGGAGGCGGGAAGACCGTCACGCTGGTCGACAACGTGCGCGACGAGAACTTCTTCGACTTCCCCGCGGTACCCACCTACACCGCCGGTTTCTTCTCCGCGTCCCTGAACGAGCTCTTCGACCGGAACGTGATGACGATCGATGCGTTCGACTGGGCGCATCGCACCACCGCGAACCCGGCCGACGCGGCCACCAGCGACCTGTGCACGAGCCGCCCCGCTCGTCCGTGGTTGTACGAAGGCGTTTTCGCGCACGAGTGGCAGCACCTGCTGCAGTACTACACCGACCTGAGCGAGTCGACGTGGGTCAACGAGGGCCTGTCGGACTTCGCCATCTCGCTGGTCGGCTACTCGAACACCACCGCAACCGTTTTCGAGCCCGGCTTCGACAACCACCTGATCTCCTACCAGGGCTACTCAACGGTGGAGACGCCGTACAACCGCAACCCGCGCGACAGCGGCGGCGCGCAGAACTCCCTGACCCTGTGGGGTGAGGACAGCGACAACCCGAACGCGGTGCTGGCCGACTACGGCCACGCGTACGCGTTCCTGCTGTTCCTCTACGACCGCTACGGCCAGGACTTCATCTCCGGCCTGCACCGCGACGGCGAGCACCAGGGCCTGGCCGGGGTCGCGGCCCAGCTCAAGAACGAGGGCGTCAAGCAGGACGTGTACGACGTGCTGCACGACTTCCAGTCCTCGAACGTGCTCGACGCCTTCCTCGACTCGTCCAAGAAGTCGAAGCTGACCGGGGCCGACAAGAGCGCGGTGACCAGCAAGAGCCTGAACTCCTCGATCAACCTGGCGAACCCGCAGTCGTACCTCGACCCGGGCGCGGCCCCCAACGGGGCCGACTACGTGCCGGTCATGAAGGACGGAAAGCCGATCCGCGGCAAGGACATCGACACGCTGACCTTCGCCGGCGCCAAGACCCTGCCGCCGCTGTCGCTGGCCTGGACGGTGGTCAGCAACGATCCGGACCGGCCGGGCAACCCGGTGCTGTTCTCCGGCAACCAGAACAACACCGACGCCGCCCTGGTCACCGAGGCGAGCGTGCCCACCACCGATCCGAAACTGCGCTTCCTGGCCAAGTACGGGGCCGAGGCCGGTTACGACTACGCCTACGTGAGCGTCTCGACCGACGGCGGGAAGACATACAGCACACCGCTTCCCGGTGACAAGACGGTCGACGGCCCGTTCGGCCCCGCCCTCAACGGCACCACGAGCGGTTTCGAGGCCCACGAGTACGATCTGTCGGCCTATGCCGGCCAGGAGATCCTGGTCAGCATCCGCTACGTCAGCGACGCTGGGGTCAACGAGGGCGGCTTGCTCATCGACGACCTGACCGTGGGAAGCACGAAGCTCAGCGACGGTTCCAGCCTGGAGCCGTTCGACTCCCCCACCGAGATCGCCCCGGTGGCGGTGGCCAACTGGAACGTGCGGCTGATCGGCCTGGACGCCCGTAAGGAACGGGCCGCCCAGATCACCTTCGACGGGCAGTCCGGCATCGACCTGGGCCGCCGCAGCCCAGAGGTGCGCGAACTGCGTAAGGCCGAGCAGGTGGTGGCCGTGGTGGCCTACGACGAGCCGACCGAGCAGGGCCAGCAGTACGCGCCCTACAAGCTCACGGTGAACGGGGTGGTCCAGCCCGGCGGTGGCCAGAGCTGACCCTTCGATCCGGTAGTGGTGCCCGCCGTCACCGACGGCGGGCACCACTGCGTTTCAGGACGGTTTCAGGGCACTGTCAGGGCACGAGGGGCGTGTCGCCGCCGTAGGTACTGCGGATCCAGACCTGCGCGAGCGCCTCGATCCGCAGCTCCTCCTGCGCCTCGTCCTGGGGCCCGAGCAGGATCGAGTACAGGTTGCGCTCGCTCATCCAGACCAGGGTGGTGGCCAGCGTGCGGGCGTCCACCCCGGCCGGGGCCCGGCCGGTGGCCCGCTCGCGTTCGATCCAGGCGGTGGCCGAGACCACGAAGGCCTCGTTCATGTCGGCGTAGACCCGCTCCAGCACCGGGTCCGAGCGCATCGCGTCGGACGCGGCCAGAACCACCGCGGTGTGCTCCCGCCACAGTCGCAGGATCTCGTGGTAACTCTCGCGGAAGGTGCGCGCCGGGTCGTCGTCCGGGGCCTCGGGCGCCAGGCCGCGCAGCGCGAGCTGCAGCTTGTCCTGCGTGACCCGCTCCAGCACGGCGGCCAGCAGGGCGTGCTTGGTGTCGAAGTAGAAGTAGAAGGTGGGGCGGGAGATGCCCGCACGGCCGGCGATCTCCCCCACCGAGACCTCGGAGAACGGCTTCTCCTCGAGCAGTTCCTCGGCCGCCCGCAGGAGGGCCTCCAGCCGCAGGTCACCCCGGCTGGCCGGACGCGACCCGACCCGGCCCCCTCCGGCCTCGTCAGCGCGTGCAGCCACGGTGATTCCTTTCCCTGCTCATTGCGTCGATCCTAGGGCCGCCCTCTTCCAAACACCTGTTGAGTTTTCTCAACAGGTGTTGATAGCGTCGTGGCCACCACCCCGAAGCCGACGGAAGGCAGCCAAGATGGCCACGATCCTGATCACCGGAGCAACCAGCGGGCTGGGCCGGGCCCTGGCCGAGGACCTGGCCGGTGCCGGGCACCAGCTCCTCCTGCACGGCCGCGACCACGACCGGCTGGCCGAGGTCGCCTCCGCCACCGGCGGCGAGACCTATCAGGCCGACCTGACGTCCCTGGCCGCGACCAGAGACCTGGCCGCCGAGGTCGCCAGGCGTCATGACCGGCTCGACGTGCTGGTCAACAACGCCGGCATCGGCTTCCACGTCACCGGCACCGACCGCCAGCTGTCCAAGGACGGCCTGGAGTTGCGACTGGCGGTGAACTACCTGGCCCCGGTGCTCCTGACCCGGGAACTGCTGCCGCTCCTGCGGGCGGCGGCTCCCTCACGCATCGTCAACGTCGCCTCCGTGGGCCAGGCCGCCTTCGACTTCGAAGACCCCGACCACGAGAAGGATTTCACCGAGCCGAGCGCCTACAGCCGGTCCAAGCTGGCCCTGATCAGCTGGAGCGCGAGCCTGGCCGAGGAGCTGGACGGCACCGGGATCACCGTGAACAGCCTGCACCCGGCCACTTTCATGCCCACCCGCATGGTCGAGGCGTCCGGGGTGGACGCCCAGGAGTCACTGGAGAAAGGGCTGCACGCCACCCGCCGCCTGGTCGACGACCCGGCCCTGGCCGGGGTCAGCGGGAAGTACTTCCACAGCGAGAACGAGGCCCAGCCCAGCATTCCCGAGGCCCTCACCCCCGAATACCGCGCACGCCTTGCTCAAGTCACCGAGAAACTACTCACCGCAGCCAGGGCCTGAACCACAGCCCCCTTACCATCTGGGCACGGTCGGGCGTAAGCCTTTCCGGTGCCGAAACCCGCTGGTAACGTTCCCGACCAGATCCGGGGGGAACCGGATCGTTGGCCCGTCACCGGACACCCATCCCTGGTCTGGGTGCGGTCGGGCGTTCTGGAGGGGAAACATGAAGAACATTCTGGGTATTCGCAGGCTGGCTCTGTCCGCGCTGGCCATCGTGCTGGCGGCCACTGCGCTGATGGCCTTCGGCACCACGTCGGCGCAGGCCGCGCAGTCGGACTGCGACGAGCACACCGTCGCCGGGCAGTTCCGCCGGGTCGACTCCGGGGCCTCTTTCACCTATGCGGGTCGCGTGGTGGAACTGCAGAACGAACGTCTCTTCGACCGTTTCAGCCGGGCCGAGATCAAGTCCGGCCGGCAGTCGGGCGACCGGGTGTGGGTGGACCGTAGCTTCCGCTCGTTCCCCAACTTCAAGGGCATCAAGTCGGACGCCGAGGCCAAGCGCGACGGCTGGAAGATGTGCGGCTCGTGGCCGAATCGCACCGACTCGGTCTACAACTCCAACTACGCCGCCCGCGCCTGCGCCGAGATCGCCGGCGTGACCAAGTGCGGCAAGTGGTGGGTCGACTGATCCAACTTAGATCTGACCGGATCTGACCTGGTCTGACGACAACTGGCTCCCAGTCACCATCACGGTGACTCGGGAGCCGGTTGCCGTCAGCCCTGAACTGGTGTTTCCCAGTACGGGTCACGACCCGCGAACGCTACCGCCCGCTCCACCGCAGAGGCCTGCGGGCCGACCGGGAACTCCTCCGCGAAGGCCATTCCCGGGCCGCGGAACTCCGGGCGGATCACGTTCTGGAACACCGCGAGCGTGTGCTCGCTGATCGCCGGGTCGGGCTCCCAGGGCCGATCGAGGGCCCGGGCCAGGTCCCAGCCGTGGGTGAAGGCCTCGATCAGCAGCAGGTCGACGACCATGGCCCCCGGGAAGACGCCGCCCAGTTCCAGCACCTTCACCTCGCGCCCGCCCATCCCGTTCTCCAGCGCGGAGCGCAGGGTGACGGACAGTTGCGGGATCACCGCCGGCAGGTTGTCGGGCCCGGTGTAGGCGTGCGGGTCCTCCCCCCGGTCGTCGGCGTCCGGATCCCGGAAGGCGGCCTCGAAGTAGGTGAGTCCGCCGGTCAGGTGCCGTCTGACGTCGGCCACGGTGAAGTCGCCGCTCGGGGTGGGCAGTTTCAGCTGCTCGTCGGTGGTGTCCGCGGTGACACGGGCCAGGTCCTCCAGCACGGCGAAGATCATGCCGCGATCGTCCGGCAGAACCTGACCGCGCGCATCGGTCGCCGTATCGGTCTCAGGGCTGGGCGGGCAGGAACGGTACGTGCCCGGTGGCCTGGGCGGTGGGGGTCTGGAAGAGCCCGCGCCGGGTGAGCTCGGGCAGCACGCCCTCACCGAACCAGTACAGCTCCTCCAGGTGCGGGTAGCCGGAGAGCACGAACTCGTCGATGCCCAGCTCGGCGTACTCGGCGATCCGGTCGGCGACCTCGGCGTGGCTGCCGACCAGCGCCGTCCCGGCCCCACCCCGCACCAGGCCGACGCCTGCCCACAGGTTGGGAGCCACCTCCAGCGCGTGCGGGTCGCGCCAGCCGCCGTTACGCCGGGCGGCCTCGTGCAGCTCGAGCATCCGCGCCTGACCGGTGGACTCGCTGCGGGCCAGGCCCTTCTGCGCGGCCGCCACCACGTCCTCGCCCAGCGCGTCGGTCAGCTGACGGGCGCGGGCCCAGGCCTCGTCGGCGTCGTCGCGGGTGATGACGTGCAGCCGGATGCCGAACTTGATCTCCCGGCCGCGTTCGGCGGCGAGTTTGCGGATCCAGGCGATCTTCTCGGCCACCTTCGCGGGCGGCTCGCCCCAGGTCAGGTAGACGTCGGCGTGCTCGGCGGCGACCGGTCCGGCGGCCGGCGAGGATCCCCCGAAGTACAGCGCCGGGGTCACCGCGGGCACCGACGGGATGGTGGCCTGCTCGACCTGGATGTGTTTGCCGGTGTGGGTGACCTTCTCACCGCGCCAGAGCCCGCGGATGATGGTGAGGAACTCGTCACACCGCTCGTACCGCTCTTCCTTGGACAGGAAGTCGCCGTAGGCCCGCTGTTCGTGCGCCTCTCCCCCGGTGACCACGTTCAGCAGCAGCCGGCCCGGGGCGTGCGCCTCGAAGGTGGCGGACATCTGGGCGGCCAGGGTGGGGCTGATCAGGCCGGGCCGGAAGGCGATCAGGAACTTCAGCCGTTCCGATTCCCGGCTCAGCATCGCGGTGGTCAGCCAGGCGTCCTCGCACCAGGCCCCGGCCGGGGTGAGCGCGCCGGTGAAGCCGAACTCCTCGGCGGCCCGGGTGATCGAGCTGAGGTAGCCGATGCTGGCCCGCCGGTCACCCGAGGCCGTGCCCGCGGGCAGGCCGTGCCCGCCGCCGACGATGAACCGCGAGTCGCCGTAGGTGGGCAGGAACCAGTGAAACTTCAGTGACATGAACTGTCCTCAGATCTGGCCGTGCCGGGGCGGCGCGACGTCGTCCAGTAGCCAGCGGCCGATGTGCTGAACCTTCCAGCGCACCGGGTCGTGCAGACTGTGGGTGCGGCCGTCCCGCCAGAACCGGCTCAGGTTCAGCGAGTTCAGCGCCGAGCGGGTGCCGCCCAGTTCGAACAGGACCGAAGACGCCTCCACCGCCGCCCGCGCGGCCGTCACCTTCGCCACGGCGGTGGCCACCGAGGCCTCGGCCGTGTTGGCGGCGTCCGGAGCACTGCGGGCCACGCCCACCAGTTCGGCGGCCTGCTTCAGCAGGGCCTCCGCGCCGCGCACGGTGATCTCGGCCTCCCCGGCCGTCTGCACCAGCAGCGGGTCGTCGACCGCGCGCTCGCCGCCCGCCTCGAACCACGGGCGGGCCTTGGCCACCTGCTGTTTGGCCTCGTTCAACGCTCCCCGGGCCACCCCGGCGTCGATCGCGGCGTGCAGCAGCTGGGCGAAAGCTCCGTAGTAGGTGGGCTGATCGAAGATGGGGGTGAACGGGACCACGTCGTCCTCAGGGACCAGCACGTTCTCCAGGCGCACGGTGCCGCTGCCGGTGGTGCGCTGGCCCATCGCGTTCCAGTCGTCCTCGATCGTGACCCCGGGTGCGTCGGCCGGCACGAAGGCGATGGCCTTGGCCACCGGCCCCTCCGGCCTTTCCGGCAGGACGGCCCGCACCAGCAGCCGGTCGGCGAAGAGCGAACCGGTGGCGTAGAACTTCTGCCCCTGCAGCCGGTACTGCCCCGGCCCGTCGGGGGTGAGCGTGGTGGCGTCTTCGGTGATCGTACGCCCGCCCCGCTCGGTCTGGGCGTTCGCGTACCGGGCCCCGCGCACGACCTCGCCGAAGAAGCGAGCCTGTTGCGCGGGCGTCCCCTGTAGGCGCAGTGCCTCGAGGAAGACGTAGTGACTCTGCGGGATCTGCCCGATGCTGGGATCGACGGCGGACAGCCGCCGGAACACCTCGGTCAGGGTCTCGACCGAGACGTCCGCTCCCCCGAACCGGTCGGGCACCGACAAGGCGAACAGCCCGGCGTCCGAAAGCTTCCTGATCTCCGCGTGCGGCAGCACCCGCTCGGAATCGCGCCGCGAGGCCTCCTCGGCCAGCTCCGGCAGCAGGCCGTCGAGCACGCCGAGGGCCTCGCCCTCGCTCAGCCGTGCGGGTTCCATGTCGCCTCCGAAGTCCTCCGTGACACCGACCAGACCGTTAACCTAACTGATCTGGTGAGGAAGGGCGACGGGGGCCCGGTTACCCGGCCGGCCGGGTGCTCTCGCGCGGCAGAACCCGGTGCGGGGCGGTGATCTGCACTGCGGGCTGGGCCGGATCGTCGATCCGGGCGGCCAGTCGCTGCACGGCCTGGCGGGCGATGTGCGGGGTGTCGAGCGAGACCGTGCTGAGGGTGGGCCGGGAGTAGCGCCCCTCCTCGATGTCGTCGATGCCCACCACGGCCACGTCTTCGGGCACGCTCAGCCCGGCGTCGAACACCGCCCGGATCGCGCCCATGGCCAGCAGATCCGCGTAACAGAAGATGGCGTCGGGCGGCTGGGGCAGGGCCAGCAGGTCGCACGCCGCCTCGTAACCGGCCGCCCGCCGATAGTGCGGGGCCGCGCGCACGTATTCCGGCTGCAGCGGCAGGCCCGCCTCGCCCAGTGCCCGCCGGAAGCCCGCGGTGCGCTGCTGCGGGGTGGCGTACTCCTCGTGCGGCTGGGTGCCGATCGCCGCGATCCGCCTGCGCCCCACCGAGATCAGGTGGCTGACCGCGTCGTGCGCGGCCTGCTCGTTGTCGATCGCCACATGGTCGTAGCGGCCGTCGAAGTCGTGCTCGCCCAGCAGCACCAGCGGCACGCTCGGGGCCTCCTGCATCTCCTGCAGCTCGGCCGGGGTGACCAGCGGGCTGAACAGCAGGCCGTCGAAGAGCATGGTGCGGTCGGCCCCGGTGAGCAGCTGCCGTTCGCGCTCGTGGTCGTGCCCGGTCTGGTCGACGATCACCCGGTAGCCGATGCCGGCCGCAGCGTGGATGACCTCACGGGCCAGCTCGGCGAAGAACGGCACGTCGATCTCGGGGACCACCAGGGCGAGGACGCCGGTGCGGCCGGTGCGCAGGGTGCGGGCGATCGGGTTGGGCCGGTAGTCCAGCTCCTCCATCGCGGCCATCACCTTGCTGCGCATCGCCTCGCTGACGTGCTGGTACCCGCTGACGACGTTGTTGACGGTGCGCAGGGAGACCTGCGCGTGCCGGGCCACGTCCCGCAACGTCGCCGCCACCGGCATCCTCCTCGAGTCCGCTTCCACCGGCCTCCAGTCTAGGTCTTGCCTACGTGTGCAAACACCCCCTACTTTGCACACGTAGGCAAACCACGAACGTCATGCACAAGGGAGTGCTCATGTCCGCAGTACCCCGCCCCGGCGGCCTGACCCGGCGGCAGATGAACGGGCTGCTGGTGGCCGCCCTGGCCGGCACCCTGGCCGCCTGCGGGCCGTCCATCACCGAGGAGTCCCCCGGCGAGACCGCAACCGGCGGCGAGCGGCTCAAGGCCCCCACCGGCGACCCCTCCGGCGAGATCGTGATCTGGGACCGCTCGGGCGACCTGTTCAAGGTCTTCGAGGCCGCCATCGCCATGTTCAACGCCAAGTACCCGAACGTCACTGTCCGGCACGAGGCCGTCGACATCGACGCCAAGCTGCAGAACACCCTGATCACCGGCACCGACGTGCCCGACGGGGTGTTCCTCGACGACGCCAAGGTGGGCGGCTTCGCCGACTACCTCTGGGACCTGAAAGACCTGCTGCAGCCCTACACCCAGGACATCGCCGCGCAGAAGGTGGCGGTCAACTCCCTGGACGGCGGCATCTACGGGGTGCCGTTCGACCTCGACCCGGGCCTGCTCTTCTACAACGAGAAGGCGCTCGCCGCGGCCGGAATCGACCCGGAGTCGATCGAGACGTACGACGACCTGCTCGCCGCCGCCCGCACCTACCAGGAGTTCAGGCCCGGCTCCGGGCCGATCCACCTGGAGCAGAGCGCCTTCCTCGGCCAGCTGCAGCTGGAGATGTACGCCAACCAGCTCGGCACCTCACTGGCCGGCCCCGACGGCAAGCTCCGGCTCGACTCCCCCGAGTACCGGCAGATCCTGACCTGGCTCGACACCGTCAGCAAGGAGAAGCTGGGCACCCGCGCCGAGTACCTCACCCCCGGCGACGTGGGCGCCCTGGAGTCCGGCGACCAGGTGTTCTACCCGTGGGCGATCTGGTTCTCCTTCGCCCCGCAGCAGCAGCTGCCCAAGACCTCCGGCGACTGGCGGGCCATGCCGCTGCCCGCCTGGGAGGCCGGGGGCGCTCGCAGCGGCGCGATGGGCGGCTCGTCGTTCGTGCTGCCCAAGGCCGGCCAGAACTCCGGGCTGGCCTGGCTGTTCTACGAGTTCCTGATGTTCGACGAGGCCGGCTACAGCGCGGTCTGGGGCCCCAGCGAGGTCTACCCGCAGGGCCTGAACACCTCCATCCCCAGCTACCGGCCCGCCGCCGACCCGGCCAAGCCGCTGTTCGAGCCGGTCGAGGCCCTGGGCGACCAGGACCTGTGGGCCACCGCGACCGAGGCCGGCGCCCAGATCCCGGCCGGGGCACCGATTCCCGCGTGGTGGGCCGGTGCCGTCGACTACCTGGGCAACGACGTGCAGCGCATGCTCGACGGCGACCTCTCGCCCGAGCAGGTCGTGAAGCAGGCCGCCCAGAACATCCAGAAGAATCTCGTGGACCGGAGCTGAGATCCCGTGTCACTGGCCCCACTCACCCGCGCCGCCCCGGCGCAACCGCCACCACCGGTGCCCCGGGGCGGCACGGCCCGGCTGCGCCGCCGTCTGGCCCCCTACGTCTTCGTCGCGCCGTTCATCGCCCTGTTCGCCGCCTTCAGCGCGTACCCGATGCTCTTCACGCTGCGCCTGAGCTTCACCGACTGGCGGGGTTCGGGCTCGGCGCAGTGGGTCGGCTGGGGCAACTACACCTATCTGCTGGGCAGCGAGGCGTTCTGGGCCTCACTGGGCAACTCGGCCGTGCTGTGGCTGCTCGTCGTGCCCGCCCAGATCGCCCTGGCCCTGCTGGTCGCGGTCTGCCTGAACAACGCGAAACTGCGCCTGCGCGGCCTGTACCGGGTCTCGTTCCTGGTCCCGTTCGTGACCCCGCTGGTGGCGGTGGCGCAGATCTGGGTGGTGCTGTTCGACCAGAACTACGGCGCGATCAACCGGATCCTGTCGCTGGCCGGCCTGCCCGACGTGGGCTGGCTGACCACCACCACCTGGGCCAAGCCCACGCTGGCCCTGCTGTTCATCTGGAAGACCACCGGTTTCATCGTGGTGATCCTGCTGTCCGGGCTGCAGAGCCTGGACCACTCGCTGTACGAGGCCGCCGAACTCGACGGCGCCGGCACCGTGCGCCGGCTGTGGTCGATCACCGTTCCGCTGATCCGCCGCACCCTGGCGTTCGCCGCGATCATGCAGACCCTGGCCGTGTTCCAGATGTTCGCCGAACCGTTCGTGGTCACCGACGGCGGGCCGTACAACTCCACCACCACGGCCGGTTTCGAGCTGTACAAGCACATCAACCAGGCCGACCTCGGCACCGGCGCCGCCAACTCCTTCCTGCTGGTCGTCGTGGTGATGGCGCTGTCCCTGCTGTTCGTGCGACTGCTGCGCACCGAGGACTGATCATGAAACACACCCGTGAACGAGCCGCCGCCGTCGGCGCCCACACCTTTCTCGGCATCGTGCTGGTGCTCTCGCTGGCCCCGGTGCTGTGGGCCGTGGTCTCGGCGTTCAAGCCTCCCGCGCAGATCGTGGCCGACCCGCTCGGCCTGGACCTGTCGGCCCTGACCCTGGACAACTTCCGCCGGATGTTCGACGACGTGCCGCTGCTCAGCGGTTTCGCCAACACCGCGGTGGTGCTGCTCAGCAAGGGCACCCTGACCCTGCTGCTGGCCCCGCTGGCCGCCTTCGGCTTCGCCAAGTACCGCTTCGTGGGCAAGAACCTGCTGTTCGGCGCGGTCCTGGTGACCCTGATGCTGCCCACCATCGTCCTGATCATCCCGCTGCTGCTGCAGATGAAGGAACTGGGCTGGGTCAACACCTACCAGGCGCTGATCCTGCCCGGCGCGGTCGACGCCTTCGCCATCTTCTGGATGCGCCAGGTGATCGCCGACATCCCGGACGAGCTGCTCGACGCCGCCCGCATCGACGGCTGCGGCGAGCTGGGCATCTTCACCCGGGTGGTGATGCCGCTGATCCGCCCGGCGCTGGCCGGCCTGGGGGTGCTCACCGTGATGAACATCTACAACGACTTCGTCTGGCCGGTCGTGGTGGCCAACAGCGAGCGCATGGCCACGCTCCAGGTGGTGCTCTCCACACTGGCGCAGAACATCACCGGCAACCGGATCGGCGCCGACTACGCCACCGTCACCGGCGAACTGCTGGCCGCCGCCTCGATCGCCATGCTGCCCCTGGTGGTCATCTTCATCGCCCTGCAGCGGCATTTCGTCAACGGCATCCTGGCCGGCAGCGTCAAAGGCTGACTTTCCCATCCACCCCCTCGAGAGGCCGTGTCATGACCTCCCTGCCCGACGTCGAGTTCGACGGCATCGCAACCACCCCGGCGCTTCCCCGCCCCGAATACCCACGACCCGATTTCGACCGGTCCCAGCAATGGACGTCGTTGAACGGCTTGTGGGAGCTGGCGACCGAGGACGCTGTGGTCCCGGTGACGGTGCCGTTCGCCTGGGAGACCAGCGCCTCCGGTGTGGGCCGCACCTGGCTGGAACGGGCCGCCTACCGTCGTTCCATCTCAGTACCCGCCGCCTGGGCCGGGAACCGGGTCGTTCTGTGCTTCGGCGCCGTGCACCACGAGGCCCACGTGCTGCTCGACGGCGTCCAGATCGCCCATCACGTCGGTGGGTACACGCCGTTCGAGGTCGACGTGACCGACCTCGTACCGGCCGGCGGTGAGGCCCGGCTGGAGGTTCGCGTCCACGCCCCGGCCGACAAGCGCCAGATCCCGCACGGCAAGCAGCGTTCCATTCCCCGCACCGACTACGACGGGGTCTGCTTCACCCCCACCTCCGGCATCTGGCAGAGCGTCTGGCTGGAGGTGCGCGGCCGTACGTATCTGGCTCACGCCGCCCTGGACGGCGACCAGCTCGACGGTTTCGGTCTCAGCGGCGAACTGGCCGGTGATCACCCGGCCGGAACCCGGGTCACCGCCCGGGTGGTGGCCGGTTCGCGGCTGCGTGAGAGCGTTGAGCTGACCACCGACAACAATGGACGCTTCAGTGGGCGGCTGCTGATCACTCACCCCCGCCTGTGGTCACCGGACGATCCCCACCTCTACCGGATCGAGCTGGTCACCGACGCGGCCGGATCGCCAGACGTGGTCACGCTCACCGGTGGCCTGCGGCGCATCGAGGTACGCGGGGAAGAGCTGTGGCTCAACGGTTCCCGGCTCTACCTGCGCGGAGTGCTCGACCAGGGCTACTGGCCCGGCACCGGCCTGACCGCCCCCGACGACCAGGCCCTGCGGCACGACCTGCAGATCGCCCGCGACAACGGCTACAACCTGGTGCGCAAGCACATCAAGCTGGAAGACCCGCGCTGGCTGCACCACGCCGACCAGCTGGGCGTGCTGGTCTGGGCCGAACCCCCGGCCGCCAGCCGCTTCAGCCCGGCAGCAGCCCAGGCGTTCGAGGACCAGTTGCCAGAGATGGTCTGGCGCGACGGGAACCACCCGTGCATCGTCATCTGGGGCCTGTACAACGAGGAATGGGGCCTGGACTGGGACATCCCAGGCAGTCCGGAACGGGCCCGGGCCGCCCGCACCGCCTACGAGAAGCTCAGGGGCCTGGACGAGTCCCGCCCGATCGTGGACAACTCCGGCTGGGCCCACGTGATCACCGACCTGCTCGACTGGCACTACTACGACGAGGACCCGGCCGCCTGGGCACGCAACCTCGCCGACCTGGCCTCCGGCACTCGCGAGGACTTCCCGGTGCGGCTGGGCGCCGACTTCGTGGTGGACAAGTCGCTGTACGCCAACGACTCTCACCCCCGTCAGGGCGTCCCGATCCTGAACAGCGAGTACGGGGCGGGCTTCACCAGTCTGGAGCGGGCCTGGCACCTGCGCTGGCAGACCCAGGAACTGCGCCGGCACGACCGGTTCGCCGGCTACGTGTACACCGAACTGACCGACATCGAGCACGAGATGGCCGGGCTGCTCGACTACCACCGCACCGGCAAGGACCTGGGCGGTCTGGACCCCCGAGACGTCAACACCGACACCGTGCTGGTGGTCGACCTGGTCCCGGCCGCCGCCGGCGCCGACATCCCGGTGCCCGAGGCGGAACTCAAGTTGGACGTGCACGTCTCGCACCACGGCGGATCCGCTCTGACCGGCCGCCTCCAGGCCGGCTGGGCCCCGGCCGGGCACCCGGCAGACCTCCCCCTGCCCACCCCCGACACCACCAGCGCACCGGTCACCGCCCACCCCTTCCAACTCTCCGACAGCGCAACTCTCGTGATCGCGCCTCCCAGGCCCACCTCGTCCAAACGCTTGTGGATCTGGCTCTTGGACGACGAGGGCCTGGTACGGGCCAAGACATTCGTGGACGCCGGGCCGATCGAGGCTCCCAACCGGCGCGGCGCCCGCGTCACCCCACCGGCCGCACCAACCGAGTAATTCCGTAAGTTCAACAAACCGGAGGACGAAACCATGCGCTACCAAGGACGGTCGCTGCACTGGCGTCACTGGAAACGATCGCTCGCGGCCCTGGCCGCTCCCCTGCTTCTGCTGACCGCGGCATTAGGGGTACTCGCAGCAACCCCCGCCGCCGCGGCCATCCCCGGGCAGGTGCTCTACTCCCCGAACCTGTCCACCTACCCCAATGGCACCGCCGGCTACCCCCGGGCCATCCGCCTCAACCACGACGGCTCGGCCAACCAGACCATGCTGGCCACCTTCGCCCGGGGCGGGCACAACAGCCGGGGCGATCTGCCGATCTACCGCAGCACCAACGGCGGCAGCTCCTGGAGCCAGATCTCCACCGTCACCTCCAACACCCCAGGCTGGGACATCGAGGCCCCCACCCTGTTCGAGGTGCCCCGTAACATCACCGGGCTGAACGCCGGCGACATCCTGGCCGCCGGAACGGCCTGGCAGGTGGGCAACTACACGCAGCAGAAGGTCGAGGTCTTCCGCAGCACCAACGGCGGCGCCAGCTGGAGCTACCTGTCCAACTGCACGCAGACCAGCGGCCAGCCCAACAGCTGGGGCCACGGAATCTGGGAACCGACCTTCCTGGTGGCCGACAACAACTCGCTGGTCTGCTTCATCTCCGACGAGCGCCCGGCCGGCTCCCCCACCAACAACCAGGTGATCGGGCACTACACCTCCACCAACGGCGGGGCGAGCTGGGGCTCGGCGTTCACCGCCGACGTCAGCTTCCCCGGTGACAACCTCGCCCGGCCCGGCATGCAGACGTTCGCCGAGCTCCCCAACGGCGACTTCATCATGTCCTACGAGATGTGCCGCGACGCCACCAACGCCGACCACGCCTGCGAGGTCTACGTGAAGACCAGCGCGGACGGGCTGAACTGGGGTGCCCCCGGCAGCGCGGGCACCCTGGTGCGCACCTCGGACGACCGGGAGCTGCTGCACACGCCCTACATCTCCTGGACCTCCGGCGGTGGCCCGAACGGCACCCTGCTGCTGTCCGGCCAGCGCGTGGTGGCCGGGCCTACGGGCAACAAGGCCGTACTGGCCGAGTCGGGCACGGTGCTGTTCGTCAACCGCAACCTCGGCGCCGGCGCCTGGACCGAGGCCGCTACCCCCGTCACCGTCAACCCCACCGGGGGCTACGCCACCGGCGTCCCCTCCTGCCCGGGCTACTCCACCCCCGCCATCCCCCGTGAGGACGGGACGACCTACACCTACTTCGCCGCTACCTGGCGCGGGCAGAACAACCAGTGCGAGGTGCGCTTCGGCACCGGCCGGATCCCCGGGCCCACCGGCACGATCCGCACCACCGACGGTAAGTGCCTGGACGTAGACACCAACACCGCCGACAACGGCCGCGCCGCGCAGCTCTACACCTGCGGCACGGCCACCGGGCAGCGCTGGTCGATGGAGAGCGATGGCTCGATCCGGGCCTTCGGCAAGTGCCTGGACGTGGACGCCCAGGGCACCGCCAACTTCACCAAGGTCCAGATCTGGGAGTGCAACGGCTCCGGCGCCCAGCAGTGGCAGAAGCACACCGCCAACGCCCTGCGTAACCCCCAGTCCGGACGCTGCCTGGACATCCCCCAGGGCAACACCGCCAACGGCACCAAGCTGCAGATCTACGACTGCAACGGCCTGGCCTCGCAGTCCTGGACCACGCCCTGACCTAGGTGGCCGTGCCCTCCGGCTCCTCGGAGGGCACGGCCGTCAGTACACCCGCACCCGCGTTCCGATCGGCATCTTGCCGGTGTTCCAGATCCAGTCGACAGCCGCGTTGCTCACCCGCACGCAGCCGTGCGAGGCGGGGTAGGCGGGCACGCTGTCGGCGCCGTGCACGGCGATCCCGCCGTTGAAGTACTTCGGCCGGTACAGCACTCCCAGCGGGGCATGACGGACGCCGTCGATCTGGCGGTACACCCGGTAACGCCCACTGGGGGTGCTGGCCACGCGGGTCGTGCCCTGGCTGCTGTACTGCTGGCCACTTCCGGTGGAGGTGTTCAGCGTGAACCGGACCCGGCCGTCGTCGACGATCTTCAGAACCTGGCGTTTCTTGTCCACCTCGATCACGTGCCCCCGCGAACTGCGGGCCTTGGGGCGCACCCCGTCGGCCAGGGCGCGCCAGACCTTGGGCCCGGCGATTCCGTCGCGGGGTAGGCGCGCGACCTTCTTCAGGGCGAGCACGGCCTGCTCGGTGTTGCCGCCGAACTGCCCGTCAGCCGTGCCACCTGTCCAGTAGCCCAGCGCGTTCAGCTTCTTCTGCAGGGTGCGCACGGCCGGCCCGGAGTCGCCGCGTTTCAGCGTGGGCTGGGCAACGGCAACAACAGAGGACGTTTGCAGCGCCTGCGTGGAAAGGGCGGCCTGGGTGGGGGTGGCCGCTTGGGCGCCTGCGGGGGCGACGCCGATGAGGGCGGCGGAGAGGACGGCCGCGCCGAGGAGACGTGCGACGGCCCGACGAGCAACGTTTTTCGACTTCACAGCCAGCTCCCGTCGTAGATCACGACAAGACCGGGCCCTGGACGGTCCAAACCCGGTGACTACCAGATTAGAACCGATTGCGGCTTATGGCCCTTTCGGTGCGCGTGGTCCGGTGCGATCACCCGAAGGACGGGTGGGTCGGCTTGGTATGCTCCGTTTGGCTGTTAAAGGAGCATCGGGGGCTACTGGAGTGAGCGGGGCGGCAGACACGTCCGACAGGCCACTGGACCTGCCACCGACGTCGGCACAGCGCCGTCTGCAGCGCAGCGGCTCCACCCGCTACCTCAGCGCCGGCACCTACCTCGACGCCGACTTCCGCAACGCCGTGCTCGACGAGTTCCTGGGCCGCCGCGACCGAGCCGTGGCCCCCGCGTTCAGCACCGACGCGGTGCCCGTGGTCCGCCACGCCCTCAACGCCCGGCGACACCAGATCGTCCGCGACGCCGTCCTCACCGCCGTCCTGGTGGTCTTCCTGGTGATCCAGGCCAAGATCCTGCTGGCCGTGCTCGCCCTGGTGGTCACCGCCCTGCTGCTCTGGCGTGCGCTGAAGGCGGTGGCCCGGCTGCGCTTCGGCACCGCCGTGGCCCACGTCGGTGCGGCCCTGATCAGCCTGCTGGTCGCGCTGCTCTTCCTGGAGTCGCACTCGAACCTGTTCTCCTCGATCGACGGCTCGACCGGCTACGAGGAGACCGACTCCTTCGGGTCGGTCCTGGTGCAGACGCTCGGCGTCCTGCTGGTGGTGCTGGGCTCGGCCTGGACCGCGGTGGTCGTCGAGCGGCTGGCCAACCGCCAGATCATTCTCGACCGCCTGATGCCGCGCCGGTTCGTGCCCTCCACCAGCCCCACCGGCCCCAAGAAGCACCAGGCCCGGCTGCGGTACATCGCCGAGGCGCAGAGCGGCAACGTCACCTACTACCCACCCGACGCCTCCGAGCGTCCGTTCGTGGGTGCCGGTACCGTCCAGCGTTCCTGGACCCAGGCCGTCCCCCTGATCGGTTCCGGCAGCGCCCCGGGCAGCAGCGAACCCGAGCTGACCACCGATTCGTTGCGCGATGCGCTCTCCCGCGACCTGGCCCGGCTGCACGACACCGGCCCGCAGAACGAGGTCTCGGTCCAGGACCGGCTGGTCACACCGGCCGCGGCGCGGGCCGACGACCCGCGCACCGACGCCGCCACCGGCCTGCTGCAGCACCGGCTCACGCCCGAGCAGATGGAACTGCTGGCCGAGGCCGACAGCGCGGGCGTGCACCGGTACCTGAGCGTGCGGATGGCGCCCGGCCACGGCGACTCCGAGATCTGGGTGTTCGTGCGCTGCCTGGTCGAGGCGCAGACCCTGCACCTCGACGTGATCGGCTGCTCCCTGCCCCCGGTTCGGCCGAGCTACCGCGAGGTCGACCAGTACACCCCCTCCGACCTCGGCGTCGTACTGCGTACCGCAGTCAGCGCACTGCCCGAGGTGCCGGGGCTCCTGCTGCGCGCTCCCCTGCGCCTGTTCCTGGCCCTGATCGGCCAGGACCACGTCTCGTGGGACCTGCGCAGCCGGATGCGCCAGCTCGGCTCCGCCGCGACCACCGGCCGCGGGGCCCGGGCCGGCGTGCGTGAACTCGGCACCGACCAGGAGTCCCCCGACCTCCTGGCGGGCATGGCCACACAACGCCAGATCCGGCTCATCGAGCAGCAGGTGGTCGACACGGTGGCCGAATCGATGGAACGTTCCGGATTCAGCGCCGAGGAGTTCCGCCGGCGCACCCGTAACCAGCTCGACGGGCCGGCCCAGTGAGCTGCAGCCGCTGCGGCGCCCCCTACCTGCCCGCCGACCCCGAATGCCCCCGCTGCGGGCTGCACTTCCCCACCGCCGCGACCCCCCACGTCGCGGCGCCGGGCAAACACACCACCGGTGACTCCGAGCGTCCGTGGCTGCTGAGGGGGGCATCAGTCATCGCCGTGCTGCTGCTGGCCTTCGTCGCCCTCAACGTGCTCGCCCCCACCGGCGACGACGGCAACAACTCCAGGTGGCGCCCCTCCGACCTGCCCGACCCGAACGCCCCCACCGCCTCGGCCGCCCCGACCGGCGAGAACCTGGCCAAGAACGCCACGATCGTGGCCGACCGCACCGGCGACCCGGGCGTCGACGGGGCTGGCCAGACCATCACCTACAGCACCGCGAACCTGGTCGACGACGACCTCGAAACGGCCTGGCGGGCAACCGGTTACTACTCCGGCGAGGAGATCACCATCACCCTGCCGGCCAGCACCGAGATCCGCACGGTCGGCCTGACCAACGGCTACACCAAGATCGACGCCACCTCCGGCGACGACCGCTACACCTCGGCCCGCCGCATCCGCTCGGTGACCTGGCTGTTCGACGGCGGCCCGAGCGTCAACCAGGACCTGGACGACGGCGAGCGCGAGATCCAGTACAAGCAGATCGACCCGGTGCAGACGCAGACCATCAGGTTGCGGATCAACCAGACCACCACCCCGGGCAAGTTCAACGACGACCACACCGCCATCACCGAACTGTTCCTGGGCGCGCAGTAGAGCTGCTTCAGGCCACGCAGAGGCCGGGTACGGCCTCGGCCCGGAACAGGTGCGGGCTCGCGACCAGGCTGGCCGGGTAGAGGTCGCGTGCGGCGGCCCGGACGTCGGAGTCGAGCCGGGAGGTCTTGTAGGCCTCGACGGATTCCCAGACGGCGTGGTTGAGGAAGGTGCTGCTGCCGGCGATGCCTCGGTACAGCTGGGTGGAGATGAAACCGGGCCGGCGCTTGAGCGCGGCGGCATCGGTGGACCAGGCCAGGAGCAGCTGGTCGACGTCGGCCTCGTCGACCCGCAGTACATTGACCAGGACGACCGGGCCACCAACCTCCTCGAGCTGTTCGGCCAGGGTGACGTTGCGGGCGAGTTCTTCGAACTGGGGCATGATCGTTGCTTCTTCGGGTCGTAGGGGATGCGGGGTCTAGCGGGCCGACGGGATGCGCGGCAGCACCGCTGCGGCCAGGCCGTCGAGGGCCTTGCGGGCGCTGCGCTCCACTGCTTCGGTGGGGCGGAACGAGGGATGTGCACCGTCCTGGTGGATGAGCGTCTCGATGAACGGGATGGGCACGAAGCCGGTGACCCGCATCCCCAGGGCGATCAGGACCGGTTCCAGGGCCATGGCGGCCCTGGCGCCGCCGGCCACCCCGCCGTAGCTGACCAGGGCCACCGGCTTGTCCCGCCACTCGTGGAAGAGGTGGTCGAGGGCGTTCTTCAGGGCCGCGTTGTAGCCGTGGTTGTACTCGGGCATGACGAAGGCGAAGGCGTCGGCCCGCTGGACGGTGGCGCTGAAGGCGCGGGTGGAGGCCAGCCGGTAGTCGGAACGGCTGGGGTGCTCGGGCTCGGCGAACATCGGCAGCCCGACCTCGGCCAGGTCGACGACTTCGACGTCGAACCCGCCGTGCTCGAGTGCGATCTGCGAGATCCAGCGCCCGGTCGGCTCTCCGGCCCGTCCCGGTCGGGTGCTGGCGATCAGCACCTGCAGGCGGGGCCGGGGTCGGAGTGAGCTGGAGTAGGTGGTCAGGACTGCCATACGGTCAGTGTCGGCCGGGCCCACCTCGGCATCCAGATGTTCGCCCGATCCGGCCACGAACTTCCATCGCCGCCGATTCAGACACCTAAACTGCCACGGTGGACGTCCTCGACCAGTAGATCCTCCAGTGCCTGATGCTGGACGGCCGAGCTCCGATGCGGCGGATCGCTGAGGCGGCCGGCGTCTCTGAGCAGACCGCAGCCCGTCGCTACCGGGCCATGCGCGAGGCCGGGGCCCTGCGGGTCTTCGTCAACGAGTCGGCCCTGGGCACCGGGCGGGCCCTGTGGCTGCTGCGGATGCAGTGCCGCCCCGACACCTCGAGCCGGCTGGGCGCCGCTCTGGCCGCCCGGCCCGATGTGGCCTGGGTTGCCGCTCACTCCGGCGGCTCGGAGTTGATGTGCACGACCACCCTGCCAGCTGACGCCGCGTGCGGCACCGGAGTGCTCCCCCGCCTGTCCAACAGCGCCAGCCTGCTGTCGTTCTCGGCCTACTCGGTACTGCACTCCTACTCGGGCGGCCCGGCCGAATGGTCCGGCTTCGACCAGCCCCTGAGTTCCGGACCCACCAGCCTGCCGACCGGCGGGCAGGCGCCGGCGACCGTCTCCGACGAAGACCGGCCACTGCTCGAGGCGCTGCGTACCGATGGCCGGGCCAGCATCTCCCAGCTCGCTCGGGAGCTGAACTGGCCCACCTCCCGGGTCGCCACCCACCTTCAGGCGCTGCTCGACTCCGGCGCCGTGAACGTCGATGTCGACGTGCTGCTCGAACGTTTCGGCTTCCGGGCCTCGGCGACGCTGCTGTTACAGGTGGCGCCGCGCCACATCCGCAAGGTCGGCGAGGCGCTGGCCGGCCGCCCGTGGACCAGCTGGGTGGCTGCGATCACCGGCCCGGCCAACATCGCGGCCGCGGTGACCTGCCGCGACACCGATCAGCTGTTCCGGTTCGTGACCGACGACGTGGGCCGCCTGCCCGGCATCATCCACGTCGAGATCCTGCCCGTGCTCACCCGGCTGAAGCAGGCCGACACCCGGGTGATCGACGGGCGCCTGGAGTGGCCCGCCCGCTGACCGGGCCGTGCGGGGATCCGGAAGCCGATCCGGATCCCCGCACTGCGTCTCACGGATACGAGACGACGTTGCGCGGTGTGGTGTTGCCGGCCGGGTTGGGCACCGCCCCGCCGGTGTTGTTGACCACGTTGCTGATCGTGCCCTTGTCGCCGAGCGAGACGGTGAGGATGCTGTGCAGCTTCACTCCGTCCCGCTCCGGCACCTCGAAGCTGTGGTCCAGCTTCACGTCCGGGTTGACGTTGAAGAACGCGTACGAGCCACCGCCCCACACCTCGTGTTCGGTGACGTCGTCGCTGACCTTGTAGGCGGCGTAACCGTTCTGCGTGCCGTTCATCCAGGCGGCCTGGTCGGGCACGTCGTACGGCTTCTCGTTCTGGAAGAAGATGGTCCGGCCGCGGTTGCCGTTCCAGATCACCTCGTACTTCTGGTAGTGCTCGACGAACAGGCCGGTGGCCAGCACGTCGTCACCGTTCACGATCAGCCCGGTGTCGCCGGTGTTCACGTCCCACCCGGTGGGCGCGCCACCGTGGTCGGCGCGCCAGGCCCAGATGTGATCGATGATCGTGTCGTCGCTGTTGACCTCGAGCGTCGTGGTGGCCTTGCCCTGGACGTCGCTGCCGATCCGGAAGAAGACGTCCTGGATGCTGGTCGGGTTCCCGGCGTGGTCCTGGTGCTCGCCCGGCGTGCCCACCGTCATCAGGGTCTCGCTGTTGGCCGTGCCGGCGTCGAACGTCAGGCCGCTGACCTTCACCCCCGCGACGTCGGCCACGCTCAGGCCGGTGACACCACCGGTCGGGACCAGGGTCGGGAAGCCGATACCGGTGATCACCGTGTCCGGGTTCGTCACCTTGATCGTCTCGTCGATCTCGTAGCGGCCCGGGGTGAAGAACAGGTTCAGGCCCTGCTCCAGCGCCGAGTTGATCCGGGCCGCGCTGTCTTCCGGCTTGGCCACGTAGAATTTGCTCATCGGGATCGACTCACCCGCGGTGCCGGGCCAGCTGGTGCCCGACGAGTCCTGCTGCAGCGAGGGCACGAACACCTGGTACTTGCCGGCATCGTCGAGGTAGAGGTACGGCTTCTCGCGGGTGACCGGGGTGGTGTCGAGCGTGGTGTGCGGCGGGTTGGGGAAGGCGTTGGCCGGTGCCCCCTCCACGCCGGAGAAGACCATGTTCCAGACGCCGCCCTCCCAGCTGCCGATCGAGCTGTCGCGGGTGTACCACTGCTGCTGCGAGCCGGAAGAGACCTTGCCGTCGACCTTGCTGTCGGCCAGGTAACCGCCGCTGGAGTAACCCTGCCCGTTGTCCTGGTTCGACGGGGCGAGCGTCAGGTCGCCCTTGACGTGCACCCGGCGCATGGGCGCGGCCTGCGAGACCGCCCAGCGGTTGGTGCCGTTCTCCGGCTTGATCGAGAGGTTTTCGACGCTGCGCCAGAAGTTCTGGGTGGCGTTGGCGGTGTCGCCGTAGTTCCAGCCCGAGTCCACGTTGACCGCACCCTCGATGGTCACGTCGTCGGGGTTCTGCCCCAGGCCGGCCACCGAGGTGTAGAAGCCGAGGTTGGCCCAGACCCGCCCGTAGGTACCGGGTTTGAACAGGAAGGCGTAGCGCTGCTCACCGAACTGCGCGGTGGGGCTCACATTGTGCGCGTCGAAGGCCTCGTCGAAGGCCGCCTGCACGGTGCCCGCCGGGGTGGACGGATCGAAGATCTTCACGTTCGGGCCGAAGTCAGGGGTGTCGGAAGTCGGCACGTCCTCGGCCGCGACCGGTTCCGGGTCGGCGGCGCTGGCCGGGCCCACCGGACTGAAGGCCAGGGCGCCGGCCAGCAGGGCCAGGACCGAGCCGCTCAGGACCGCCACGGACCTACGGCCGCGCGGTCGGATCGAACGGGAAAGGGGGGACACAGGTACTCCTCAGTGAGCGTGACACGAGCCGTTCAGGGAGGCTCACTCGGGAGAATTGCCGCATTGCGGATGGTCGGTCAAGGCCGAAAGTCCCACTTGACGAAACGATGAGCCCCACGCGAGACAAATATGATGTCCGGGATCAGCGCCGGCTCCAGTCCGGCCTGCCACCGGCCGCGTTCGAGGTGATCTCCGGCCCGACCAGCAGGAACCGGGCCTCTCCCTCGGCTTTCGGGCAGTGCTCCACCCCTCGCGGGATCACCAGCAGGTCTCCCGGCCCGAGTTCCACGTCGCCGTCGCGCAACTGCACGATGAGGGTGCCCTCGAGCATCACGAACGTCTCGTCCTGGTCGTGGTGGCTGTGCCAGTTCGTCGAGCCGGTGCCCTTGGCCACCTTGAACAGGTTGCCGTTGCCCGCGCCGACCACCCGCTGCGACCAGAACTCCTCGAGTTCGTGCGCAACCCCGGTCAGCGAAACCTTTTCGATCATTGCCGTCCTCCGTCACCTGGTGTCGAGGCACCGATCGTGGCATCGGCAGACCGGGGCGAACAGCGGTAGAAATGACGCATGCCGCAAGGATCCTGCGCCACCCCCCAGAACCCGCCGAAGGTCGCGCTGATCGTCGACGAGCATTCCAACCCGTTCGAGGTGGGTTGCGCCTGCGAGATCTTCGGGCAGCGGGTGCGCCCGGAGATCGGGCACAACCTGTACGACCTGTCGATCGTCACCCCCGGCCGGTCGGTGACCATGCGCGACGGCCTGTTCCGGGTCCAGGCCGACGGGCGCCTGGCCGACGTCGAGCACGCTGACCTGGTCATCGTGCCGAACCGCCCCGACGTCGACATCCCCTCCCGCCCCGCGGTGCTGGCCGCCGTCCGGCGGGCCCACGAGCGCGGCGCCCACCTGGTCGGGCTCTGCACCGGCGCGTTCACGCTGGCCGAGGCGGGCGTGCTGGAGGGGCGTCGCGCCGCGGTGCACTGGCAGCTGGCCGACGAGTTCCGGGCCCGCTTCCCTAACGTGCAGCTTGAGCCCGATGTGCTCTTCATCGACGACGGCGACGTGCTCACCTCGGCCGGTAGCGCCGCCGCGCTGGACCTTTCCCTGCACATCGTGCGGCGCGACTACGGCACCGAAGTGGCCAACCACGTGGGCCGACGGCTGGTGTTCGCCGCCTTTCGCGACGGCGGGCAGCGGCAGTTCGTCGAGCAGCCCCTGCCCGCCGCCACCGAAAGCCCGCTCGCGAGCGTCCTCAATTGGGCTCTGGAACGGCTGCACCTCAAACTCAGCGTCGAGGATCTGGCCCGGGAGGGCCGGATGAGCGTAGGTACGCTGCACCGCCGGTTCCGGGACGAGATCGGCACTACCCCGCTGGGCTGGCTCACGGCGCAGCGGGTTGCGCTCGCCTGTCGCCTGATCGAGCAGGGGGCACCAACTATGGACGTGGTTGCGCACCGATCCGGGATCGGTTCGGCTGCGCATCTGCGGAGTTTGTTCCGCAAGCATCTGGGCGTGAGTCCGTCGGACTACCGCCGGCGCTTCGCTGCCGGGGGCTGACCCGTCCGGGTGACGGGGAGCCGTTCCGGCCCCTGGTCAGTGCGTCACATCCTGGGACGGAGCGTGGCCCAGCGTGCCAGGATGAGCGGCATGGACGAATGGCGGCTGCCCGAACGTCAGGTCGAGCTGGTGTTCGACTCCGCGGCGCAGGCCGCCACCACGCACGTCAACCTCTCCGGCATCCGCACCGACGGTAGCCATCTGTGGGTGGCAGGAGACGAGACCGCCACCCTGGAGCGGCTCACCGCCATCCCCGCCGGTACCGGACCGGAGCGTTACGACGAGCACCGCACCGTGCGCCTGGCCGATCTGGTCCCCCTGCCGGCCGGCGCCGAGGACGAGGCCGACATCGAAGGTCTGGCCCGAAGCGGCGACTGGCTGTGGGCCGTTGGTTCGCACAGTCTGAAGCGGCGCCGGATCAAAGACGTGCACCCCGACGCGAAGGCCCGTAAGCGGCTGGCCAAGGTGCTGCGCGAGGAGAACCGCTACACGCTGATGCGGCTGGCGGTCACCACCGACGCCGACGGTGGGCCGGCGCTCGCCCGTACGGTGATCGACGGCGACCGGCGCCTGACATCGGCGGTGCTGGGCGGACGGGGCGACTCAGTCACCGAGATGCTGGCGCAGGAGCACGATCCGCACCTGGTGCCGTTCCTGAGCATCCCCGGCAAGGACAACGGCGTAGACATCGAGGGCATCGCTGCCCACCGTGACCGGCTGTACCTGGGTATGCGCGGGCCGGTGCTACGCGGCTGGGCCACCCTCCTGGAGATCCGCCCCGTCACCGACCCCAAGGACGAGCACCGCCTCGTCCTGGCTCCCCTGGGCGGGCGTGAGCGCTACCGTACGCACTTCCTCGACCTGGGCGGCCTGGGCATCCGCGACCTCTGCCCGCACGGCGACGACCTGCTGATCCTGGCCGGCCCGAGCATGAGCATCTCGGGCCCGATCCGGGTGATCCGCTGGCGCAACGGGATGGTGGTGGAGGCCGCCGACGTGGTGCGCGGCCACGAACTGGAGACGCTGATGTCGCTGCCGCACGGCAACGGCGCCGACCACGCCGAGGGCATCACCCTGCTCGACGAGGACCACCTGCTGGTGGTCTACGACTCCCCCGCCCCCGAGCGGATGACCGCGGGCGGGGTGCTCGCCGACGTGGTGGCACTGAAGGGCTGACTTCGTCGTGTCTGAGGACAGGCCCGTCCTACTGACCTGGGACGAGTATGTCCGCTTCGAAGAGGTGTACGAAGGGCGACGTCACGAGCTCCTCAGGGGACGCGTGCGCCTCATGGCCGGGGCCAGTGAGCGGCACGACCTGACCGTGCAGGCCCTCTACGACCAGGTTCGCCCGCATCTGCGGGGCACCCCCGGCCGGGTCTTCGTCCAGAACCGGAAGATCCGCACCAGCCGGGACACCGGCTACTACCCGGACCTGCTCATCCGCTGTGGTGACGCCGCCGATCGCCTCTTCGAGGACGACGCCCGGGTGGTGGTGGAGGTGCTGTCCCCCAGCAACGATCCTCTTGACGTCACCGAACGTCTCTACGCCTACCAGGGCCTGCCCTCCTGCGAGACGATCCTGTTCGTGGACCACCGGCAGCGCCATGTCTCGGTTCACCGGCGCACCGAGAACGGCTGGACCGAGGCCAGGGTCAGCGAAGGGGCCCGCCGCATCATGGATGGACTCAGCATCGACTGGACCCAGGTCTGGGCCGACGTGGACGTCGACGCCTCCACCCAGTAGTCAACGCGTGAGACGGCGCCAGGCCAACTCCACCAGCAGCGCCGCGTGTTCCTCCAGCCGTGAGTCGTCGAAAGTGGCTGTGTCGGAGTGCATCGGCCCACTGGCACCGTCTGCCGGGCCCACGCCGAGGAAGACCAGGGTGCCCGGAACCTGCTCCAGCACATAGGCGAAGTCTTCCGAGGCCATGCCCGGGAACGGCAGGCGCACCACCTGGTCGCCGTAGAGTTCGTCCAGAACGGCCAGCACGTGGGCGGTTTCGTCCGGGTCGTTGACGGTCACCGGGTAGGAGTCGATGAACTCCGTCTCCACGGTGCAGCCGTGGGCCTCGCCGATCGCGGTGAGCAAGAGGGGCAACTGCTTACGGACGCTGGTGAGGGTCTCACGCGAAAGCGCACGGATGTTCACCTCCAGTTCGACCGAGCCGGCCAGGACGTTGCTCGCTACCGAGTCGGACCGCAGGCGGGTGACCGACAGCACGGCGGGATCGCTCACCGGCAGCCGCCGCGCAGCGAATGACTGCACAGCCAGGACGATCTCGGCTGCCACCGGCACCGGATCGACCGCGTGGTGCGGCAAGGCGGCGTGGCCACCGGTTCCGGCCACGCGCACCTTGAGAGCACTGGCGCTGGCCATCATCGGCCCCGGCCGGGTGACGGCCTGACCTCCCGGCGTCACGCAGTCCACATGCACGGCGTAGGCCGCCACCGGTCGTTCTCCGGCGGCCTCGAGCACGCCTTCCTCGAGCATCAGGCGGCCTCCGGCGAAGCCCTCCTCGCCGGGCTGGAACATGAAAACGACCGTGCCGGGCAGTTCTTCGCGTCGGGCGGCCAGCATCCGGGCGGCTCCGACGAGCCCGGCCATGTGCAGGTCGTGGCCGCAGGCGTGCATCGCCCCGTTGGTCGAGGCGAAGTCCAGGCCGGTGGCCTCGACCACCGGCAGGGCGTCCATGTCCGAGCGCAGAAGCACCACCGGGCCCGGGCTTCCGCCGCGCAGCACGGCCGTCACCGAGCTGAGTCCTTCTCCGGTGCTGATCTCCAGGTCCAGCCCCTGCAGGGCGGCGATGATCGTGGCCTGGGTGCGGGGCAGGTCCAGGCCGACCTCGGGCTGCTGGTGCAGGGTGCGACGCAGGTGCACGAGGTCGTTCATGCGCCGGCCTTCTCACCCAGGCGGGCCAGGGGCCCGGCCGCCTTGACCGACACCTTCACGGTGGGGCGGTCGGTGTAGGTCACCGGGGTCTCGAGGATGTCCACCACGCTGACCTGGAGCGGGTCCGCTCCGGCGTGGATCGCCTTGGCCACGGCGGCCTCACAGGCCTGGGCCACGGCGGCCTCCCGGTCTTCCAGGCTGCTGATCTGGTCGGCGCGGCCACCGGCGAGCGAGATCGCTGCACCGACTGCGTTGGCCACGTCACCGTGTCCGGGCCGCAGTACCGGCCCGGCGCCGGGAAGGTCGTCGGGAACCAGGAATCCGCCTCCGCCCACCACTACGAGGGGCAGGTCGGCCCGGCCGAGCGAAAGCCGCTCAACGGCGTCCTCAAGTTGTTGGCGGGCCTCTTCGAGCGCGGTCTTGAGCAGATTGCTGGTGGCCCGGGACTGGGCCGGCAGCGAGCGGCCGTCGATCACGGCGCCGGCCAGGGCGGCCGCGTCGGTGAGGGTGGGGGTGGTGCCGCCGAACAGCAGGGCCTCGGTGGTGATCCGGTGGCCCACCGAGCCGGGGCCGACGGCGCCGGTCTGCGGGTCGACGGTGGTGCCGCCGCCGATTCCGAGGCTGAGGATGTCGGGCATCCGGAAATTGGTGCGCACTCCGCCGATCTCGCGCGGCAGGGTGGACTCGCGCGGGAATCCGTTGACCACCACGCCCAGGTCGGAGGTGGTGCCGCCGACATCCACCACGATGGCGTGCTCGGCGCCGGACAGGTGCGCGGCCCCGCGGATCGAGTTGGCCGGGCCGGAGCCGATGGTCAGCACCGGGTACTGGGCGGCGTAGTCCAGTGACATCAGGGTGCCGTCGTTCTGGGCGAAGAAGGTGACCGCGTCGATCCCCTCCTCGGCCACCACGGTGACCAGGGCCTCGGTGACCGAGCGGGCCACGCTGTACAGCGCCGCGTTCAGCACCGTGGCGTTCTCCCGCTCCAGCAGGCCGGTCGGGCCGATGTCCTGGCTCAGGAACACCCGGGTGCCCGGGCCCCGGTGCTCGCGCACCAGTTCGGCGACCGTGAGTTCCTGCTCGGGTGAGGAGGGGCTGAAGATGCCGGTGACCGCGACCGCGTCGAAACCCTCGGTCCGGTCGAGGAATCGGCGGATGCCGTCGCGGTCGAGCGGGGCGATCGGGGTGCCGTCGACCATGTGGCCGCCGCCGACCATGGCCGAGCCGGCCAGGACCAGGTCGGCCAGGCCCTGCGGCCAGCCCAGCAGGGGCGGGTACTCGGTGGCGGCCGGGGCCCCGAGCCGGATCGCGGCCACCCGGTCCAGGTGCCGGCGGGCGACGATGGCGTTGGTGGCGTGCGTGGTGCCGAGCATCACCCGCGACACCCGGGAGCGCTCCTCGCCCAGCTGGGCCAGCACCGCCGCGATGGCGGCCCGGATGCCACCGGTGACGTCGTCACTGGTGGCCCGTTTCGTCGAGGCGAGTACCTGGCCGGCGCCGTCGATGACGACGGCGTCGGTGTTCGTGCCGCCCACGTCGACGCCCAGGGAAAGGTCGCGGTTCATCGGGTGGCCTCCTTGAAGGGCACATAGGTCAGGTCGTAGCCGAAGGCCCCCGGCCCGGCCAGTTCCAGGCCGCGCGGGGTGCGCCAGATCGGGTCGCAGGCCCAGGCCAGCACCGCCACCCGCTGGCCGTAGCGCAGCATCTCGGTGGTGATCGCCTGGCCGGTCTCGGCGTCGATCACGGTGACGTTGTCCGGCACGCTGACCAGGACCTCGCCGTCCTCCAGGACGACCAGGTTCTCGTTCTGCAGTTCCAGGCGCTGCAGGCGGCCGCGGTCGGCGCCGGTCCCGGCGATCGTGACCGAGCCGCGGGCGAATCCGTCCTCGGTGCGACGGTCCAGGTCGGCGATCTTGCCGGTGAGCAGGATCGAGCCGCCCAGCTCGGCGGCCACCGCGGCGACCGGGTCGGAGGAGGACAGCAGGGCGTGCCCGACCCGGATCGCGGCGCTCACCGTGCCCTCGACCACGGCCCCGCGGGCGGTCTCGGCGGTCATCGGGTAGTGCGCGCCCAGGCAGATGGAGCCGCTGGCCACGGTCAGGGCCCGGGCGTGACGCTCCAGCCAGTGCAGGTCGATGGTCTTGATCACCGAGACGTTGCCGACCACGTCGCTGAGGATCGCGAAGTCGCAGGGCAGTCCGGCCACGTTCATCGAGACCATGGCGGCGCTCGGGAAGGCCCGGCCCATGCCGTCGGCGTCGAGCAGTTTCAGGCCCAGGCGGGAGGCCCAGCCGACCGGGCCGACGCCGTTGCTGCCGCCGATCTCGGCCGCCATCAGGGTGGTGATGGGGCGCCCGGCGGCGGTTTGGGCCTCGCGCACGAGCAGGTCGATCTGGTGGCGGGAGGAGAGCATCTCGATCCCGACGGTGGGGGCGCCGATGCCGGACATCAGCATCACCAGGTCGTCCGGGCCGAGGTCGTCGACCGTCACCAGGGGCACCGAGCCGTTCTCGAGCAGCGCCTGCTCGGCCACCACCTGGGCGGTGTGCACGGCCCCGCCGCCGCCGGTGCCGAAGATCGCCGCACCGGCGGCCAGGGCCGCGACGTCCGGGGCCGCGACGAATGCTGGGGATGTAGGGGGCATGGGCATCACGATAGGAAGACTGGCACCGCTGCCCTATGGTCCGGCACTCCAGAGAATCTGGTCATACTGTGGCGATGGCACAAGTGACGATCGCCGATCTTGCCGCGCAGGCCGAACGTCTCGGCCTGACGCTCAGCGCCGGCCCGGCCGGCGGCCGGGTGGTGGCGCGGGTGGAGGTGGCCACGCTGGAGCGGCTGGGCAGCGTGCCGGCCGGTTCTTTGGTGATCGTCCCGGGCGACACTCCCCCGCCGCCCTACCGCCTCGACGTGGCCCTGCGCCAGGCCAGTGCGCGCGAGGTGGCGGGTCTGGTGTTCACCACCGGCCTGTCGCTGCCCTCGACCGCGCGAATCCTGGCCGAACGCGGTGGCGTAACGGTTTTCGCGGCCCCGAAGGTGCGCCCCGCCGAGCTGGCGATGACGGTCGACCGGCTGCTGTCGGCGGGCGCCTCGGAGGCGATCATGCGGGCCTCGCACGGCATCGCCAAGGCCTCCGAGGCGGCGGCCGAAGGCTCGCCGGAGAGCATCCTGGCCGCGGCCAACCACGCCCTGGGTGCCGACCTGGTGCTGGTCGAGGATCCGGACGTGCTGTGGTCGGCGACCGACGCGGTGTGCGTGGGCGAGGTGCCGATCGGCCGGCTGGCCGGCTCGGAGCTCGACCCGGCGGTGGCGGTGGCCCGCCCGGTGATCGCGTCGCTGATGTCCCGGGCGGCGCAGCGCCGGATCAGCCACCGGTTCGCGCCCACCCAGTCGCGGGCCGACCTGATCGTCGAGCTGATCCTGGCCGAGTCCTCGCGGGTGGAGGGCTTCGTCGGCCGCGCGGCCCGGCTCGGCCTGCCCCTGCAGCTGTCCCACGCGGCCGGCTGGCTGCGGCCCACCAGCCTGCTCACACCCGAGGCACGGGCACCGCGCAGTGTGCAGCCGGCCGTGGAGCTCTTCGCCCTGCAACTGGCCGAGGAACGCCCGGAGATGTGGCACGTGGCCTTCGTGCAGGACGACCTGATCCTGGTCTGCACCGAGGAACACGGCGCCGGCGACCACCAGCGCCGGCTGCGCGAGGTGGCCGAGCGGGTGCAGGCCCACGCGCAGAACCTGGCCGGTCCCGAGTGGGCCTACACGCTCGGCCTGGGCACCCCGCAGCTGGGCGCAGGCGGTCTGCGCTCCTCGGCCGCCGAGGCCCGCATCGCCGCCGAGTCGGCCGTCGCGGCCGGACGTCTGGGCAGCGTGGAGCTCACCGACGTCACCGGGCTGCGCCGGGTCCTGCTGGACCTGTACGCCTCACCCACCAGCCGCAGCCTGCTGGCCGACATCCTGCACCCGCTCGACGCGCTGGGCCCCGAGCGGGCGCACACCTCGGTGGTGACGCTGCTTTCCTACCTCTCGCACCGCAACTCGCTGGCCCACGCCGGGCGGGAGCTGAACCTGCACCCCAACGCCGTGGGCTACCGGCTCAAGCGGGTGCGCGAGGAACTGAAGCTCGACCTGGACGACCCGGACACCCGCTTCGCTCTCGAACTGGCCTGCCGGGTGCGGCTACTGGGCGCCGGCCGGCGCTGAGCCGATGTCGGCCGTGCGCGACAGCACGGCGACGAACTCGGGCCACAGCTGCCGGGGAATGTCGTGGCCCATCTGCGCGTACAGGTGAATCTCGGCCTGCGGCAACAGTTCGGCGAAGGCCGTGGCCGCGCTGTGGTGCAGGACCTGGTCGCGCATACCGTGGATCACCACCGCCGGGATGTTCAGGCCGCGCAACTGCTCACGCCGTTCCAGCGGGCCGCGCAGCATCGCGTTCCACTGCCGCACCAGCCCGTCGGGCCGGTAGATGCGCCGGTAGTAGTGGCTGCCCAGAGCGGCCGACTCCTCGGCGTCGAACGGGAATCCGGGCGACTGGTAGTGCTTCTGGCCGCCCACGAACATGGTGACGTAGGCGTCGTGGTCGAGCAGTTCGGGCGCGGCCGTCACCGGCTGCCCGTCCCCGTGCTCCCCGACCAGGAACTCGGGCGCGCTGGAGGGCGAGGTCGACATCAGCCCCAGGCTGGCCACCCGCTCGGGCCGGTGGATCGCGACCAGCTGGGCGATGAATCCGCCCATCGACATGCCGGTCAGGTGAGCCCGCTCGATGCCCAGGTGATCCAGCAGGGCGATCACGTCGTCGGCCATGTCGTTCAGGTCGTAGCCGGCGCTCAGCTCGTCCGGGCCACCGGTCTGCTGCGACAGTCCCACGTCGCGGTTGTCCGGGCGCACCACGAAGAAGCCGGCCTTCACCAGCAGCGCCACGAACTCGTCGGCCCAGCCGATCAGCTGGGCCCCGCCACCGTGCAACAGCACCAGCGCCCGGTGCGCGGGGTCGCCGTCGGTCTCGTAGTAGACCTCCACCCCGGCGGGGGTAGTGAACAGGGGCATCAGGCGTCCTTGAGATCGAGGGGCTGGCCGATGACGGGGATGGAACGCAACAGCTCACGGGTGTACGGGTCGGCCGGGTCCTGCAGAACCGTCTCGGTGGGCCCGTTCTCGACGATCCGGCCGTTGCGCATCACGGCCACGTCGTCGCTGACGTAACGCACCACGGCCAGGTTGTGCGAGATGAACAGCATGGTCAGGTCCAGTTCGGCACGCAGTTCGCGCAGCAGGTTCAGCACCACGCCCTGCACGCTCACGTCCAGCGCCGAGGTGATCTCGTCGGCGATCAGCACCGCGGGCTCGGCGGCCAGGGCCCGGGCGATGGTGATGCGCTGCCGCTGGCCGCCGGAGAACCGGTCGGGCCGCTCGCGGGCCCGCTCCGGATCGATGTGCACCAGTTCGAGCAGCTGACGGACCCGGGCCTGACGTTCGGCGCCGCTCCAGCGCCGCCCGGTGGCCAGCAGCCCTTCGGCCACCGAGGTGCCCACCGGCATCCGGGGGTCGAGCGCGGCCAGCGGGTCCTGGAAGACCAGCTGCACCCGGCGGCGCGTCTGCCGGGTGAGCTCGGCCCCGTCGAGGCGGACGGTGCCGGTGGCTGCCCGTTCCAGGCCCACGGCCACCCGGGCCAGGGTGGACTTGCCCGACCCGGACTCGCCCACCAGCCCGAGCGTGGTGCCCGGCCGGACCACCAGGGAAGCGTCGTCCACCGCCCGGTGCCCGCCGAACCGCACGCTGACCCGGTCGAAGACCAGTTCGCTCATACCGTCACCTCCTGCTCGGCCGGAGCCGCCTCGTCGGCGGCCACCTCGATCACCGGCAGCGGTTTCGAGCGGTCGGTGTTCATGTCGGGCACACAGGCGATCAGCCCCCGCGTGTAGGGATGCTGGGCCCGGCTCAGGTCGGCGGCGGCCAGCCGCTCCACCACCACCCCGTCCCGCATCACCACGATGCGGTCGCAGAATCCGCTCACCAGCGCGATGTCGTGCGAGATGAGCAGGATGGCCGCACCGGTCTGCTCCCGGGCGTCCTGCAGGGCCCGCAGCACCTGACGCTGCACGGTGACGTCGAGGGCGGTGGTCGGCTCGTCGGCGACGATCAGCCGCGGCGAGCCCATCAGGCCCATCGCGATCATCACCCGCTGGCGCATGCCGCCGGAGAACTCGTGCGGCAGCTGCCGGATGCGCTGGGCCGGATCGGGGATGCGCACCAGTTGCAGGGCCCGCAGCGCCTTGGCGGCGGCCGCGGCCCGGCCCACCCCGGCGTGCACCTGGCTGACCTCGGTGAGCTGGCGCCCAACGGAGAGGGCCGGGTTCAGCGAGGACAGCGGGTCCTGGAAGATCATCGCCTGCTCCAGGCCGAGCTGCCGGCGCTGCGCGGCGGTGGGCCGGGCGGTCATGTCGATGCCCCGGAACAGCAGCCGCTCACACTCCACCCGGGCCTGCGGCCCGAGCAGCCCGGCGATCGCCATCGCGGTCACCGACTTGCCCGAGCCGGACTCGCCCACCACGCCGACGACCTCGCCGGGGGCGATGGTCAGGTCGATGCCGTGCACCCGCTCCACGAACGAGCCGTCGTCGGCCCGGAACGAGACGCGCAGGTCCTTGACCTCGACGACGGCCTCGTCGGCCTCCGGCGCCGGGGCCGCGCTGCGGGAGCGGACGGCACGCACGCTGTGTCTGCGTTCCTGGCTGAGCAGTTCGCCCAGCAGCGAGAACAGCACGCCGGTGAGGACGATCGCGATGCCGGGCCCGATGGCGGCCATCGGCTCGCGGTAGATGTCCTTGGCGCCTGCGTTCAGCAGCCGGCCCCAGTCGTACTCCGGCGCCTGCACGCCCAGCCCCAGGAAGCTGAGCGCGGCGAACGACAGCAGCGTGACCGAGGCGTGGGCGGCCACGTTCACCACCAGGGGCGGCAGGATGTTGGGAAGCACGTGCCGGGCCGCGGTGCGCACCGGGTTGCTGCCCAGAAGCCCGGCCGCGCGCACGTAGTCGGTGTTGGCCACCGAGGCGGCCAGGGTGGAGACCAGGCGGGCGAACACCGGGACGCCGGCGAAGCCGATGGCCAGCATCGCCCCGGTGGAGGTCGCTCCCCAGATCACCGAGAAGAACAGCGCCAGCAGCAGCCAGGGGAACGACAGCAGGATGTCGATGAGGCCGGTGAGCAGGCGCCGGGGCAGGCGCGGCAGCACGGCCGCGGTCACCCCCAGCAGCACCCCGCCGACCACCGAGATGCCCACGGCCCCCAGGGTCAGCAGCATCGACAGACGGGTGGCCACGACCACCCGGGCGAACAGGTCCCGGCCCAGGTCGTCGGTGCCGAACCAGTGCTCCGGGCCGGCCGGGGCCTGCCGGTCGGCGATGTTGCGCTCGGTGGCCGCGTCGGCGAACAGCACCGGGCCCAGCAGCGCCGCGGCGAGCAGGACCAGCAGCCCGAGGGTGATCGCGATGCCCTGCGGAGAAGGACGTTTCATGGATCAGGCCTCCGCAATCGCCGAGCGCGGATCGAGGATCGCCAGGGCCAGGTCGATGACCAGGTTGGCCCCCAGCACGAGCAGGGCGTACACCAGCACGACGCCCTGGATCAGGGGGTAGTCCTTGGCGGTGATCGAGGAGACGATCATCGACCCGATGCCGGGCACGGTGAACACGGTCTCGACCAGCACCGTGCCGGCCACCAGCCCGACCAGCACGACGCCACCGGCGGTCAGCGCGGCCGCGACGATGTTGGGCAGGGCGTGGCGCAGGTAGAGCAGGCGGCCGGGCAGCCGTTTGCTGCGGGCGGTGGTCAGGTACGGCGTCTCGAGGACCCGCAGCATCTCCACGTGGACGATCCGGGCCAGGTAGGCCAGCGGGCCGGCGGCCAGCGCGACCACCGGCAGCACGGCCTCGGCGGGGCTGCCCCACCCGGCCGGCGGGAACATCCCCAGGCCGATGCTCAGGGTGGCCACCAGCAGCACCGCCAGCAGGAAGTTGGGGATCGCCACGAGGACGCCGAGCAGGCCGGAGACGCCCAGGTCGAGGATGCGGTGGCGACCCGAGCGGGCCGAGACGGCGGTGGCCACCCCGAGGGGGAACGCGCCCACCACGGCCACCAGGAAGGCGACGACGGCCAGGGTCAGGGTGGTCGGCAGCCGCTCGCCGAGCATCTCGGTGACCGGGCGCTGCGAGGTGACCGAGAGCCCCAGGTCGCCGCGCAGCAGCCCGCCCAGGTAGTCGGCGACCTGGGTGCCCAGCGGGCGGTCGACGCCCAGTTGCTCGCGCAGCGCGTTCACCGTGGCCACCGGCGCGGTCGGGCCCAGGGCGGCGCGCACCGGGTCGCCGGGCACGAACTGGACCATGAAGAACACCGCCACCAGCACCACGGCGAGGGAGACGGCGGCGCGGGCCAGGCGCCGCAGCAGGAAGACCAGCCGCGGCGCCCCCGCCACGGAGCGGGACGGGGGCGCGGCGTCCGGCAGGACCGGGGCTGTGGTCATTCTCGGCCCAGCATCCGGATGCTGGTGGGCAGCACCGAACCGGCCACCTCGGCGGTGGCCCCGGCGAAGAAGATCGGCGACTCGGTCTGCGCCAGCGGGTACACGTCGGCGCGGTTCACCAGCTCGGCCTCGGCGTCCTGCCAGATGCCGCAGGCGGTCTGCGAGTCCTCGGCGGTGAAGGCCTTCTCGGCCAGCGCGTTGTACTCCGGGTTCTTCACCCCCATGAAGTTGTAGCCGCCCTCCTCCGAGGTGGCGCCGTAGAAGAACAGACTCAGGACGACCGGGGTGCCGGGGGCGAGCTGGATGAAACCGGTGTCCCAGTCGTAGGTCTGGTACAGGTCGGTGGACCAGCCGGTGGGGTCCTCGGCGACCAGCTCGGTCTGCACGCCGATCTCCTTCCACTCGGCCTGCACCTCCTCGGCCGCGGCCGCGTGGCTGGGGGTGCCCGCGTCGTAGAGGAACCGGATGCTCAGCGGCTTGCCGTCCTTGGCCCGCACACCGTCCGCGCCGACGGCGTAACCGGCCTCGTCGAGCAGCGTGCCGGCCTTCTGCGGGTCGCTGGCGGGCAGCGTCCACTTCGGCCCACCGGCCACGCACAGCAGGGGCGTCTGCACCACCAGGGAGGTCATCTCGGTGCGGTGGCCGTTGGTGACGATGTCGCCGACGGCCTCCCGGTTCAGCGCGAGAGTGAGGGCCTGGCGTACCTTCTCGTCGGCGGTGGGCCGGTCGGGGCGCTCGTTGAACAGCATCTCGCCGATCGGGTTGGGCACGCCCTTGTTGCTGTGCCCGGCCGCCTCGAGCCGGTCGCGGTCGGAACCGGCGATGCCGGCCGCGTTCAGGCCACCGGACAGCAGCAGGTTCGCGGCGGTGGACTCGTCGGTGACCACCTTGCCCACCACGGTGTCGGGCAGGCCCTCGGTGTCGCTGGTGACGCCCTGCGGGCCCCAGGTGTAGTCGTCGCGCTTGGTGTAGGTGTACTCGCTGCCGGCCTGGGCCTTGGTGAGCTGGAACAGGCCGGTGCCGTCGGTGGCGTCCTTCAGCGTGTCCGGGTCGTCCAGGCCCTTCTGGCAGACCATCTCGACCGCGCCGGTGGACGAGAGCAGGAACGGGTTGGTGGTCTTGCTGGTGATGGTCAGCTGGTTGCCGTCGGCCTCGGCGGACATGTCGGCAGTGATGTTGGAGCCGTGCCAGAACGTGCCGTTCTTCTCGTCGGCCTGGTAGTTGATGTTCGCGGCGGCCGTGGCGGCGCTGAAGGCGCTGCCGTCGGAGCAGGTGACGCCCTCCTTGAGGGTGTAGGTGATGGAGGTCGGCGTCTCCTTCCAGCTCTCGGCCAGCCAGGGCTGGAACTCGCCCTGGGCGGTGGTGTGCACCAGCGAGTCGTAGGCGTAGGGCACCAGGGCCCGCTGCACCAGCGATACCCCGTTCAGCGGGGAGAGGCTGCCCGGGTCGTCGTTCAGGGCCACGTTGAACGTGCCGCCGGAGACGTAGGTGGTGGACGCCGCCTCGGTGCCGCCTCCACTGCCGCCGCCGCACGCGGTGAGCGTGAGCGCGGCGATCGCGGAGGTGGCAGCCACCGCCCCGGCCGGGGAGTGTTTCCTGGTCATTGCAGTCGTCCTCCGACTCGTAGCGATGGGACTCGACCTGCTGTGTGGGGAGGGACCCGCCGGGTCCATGTGTCGAGGCTAGGAAGCGCTGATTCACCGGACAATGTGCCGGGAAAGCAAAGAATCGGGCGGCATTGTGTTGACGGCACGAAAACGGCGTTCACAGGAGCAGGGAGGACAGCAGAAGGCTGGTCTCGGAGTTCAGCACACCGTCCACCGAGCGGATCCGCCCCAGCACCGCGTCGAACTCCGACAGCGAGGTGGCGCGGATGTCGGCGACCAGGTCCCAGGCGCCGTTGGTGGTGTGCAGCGACACGATCTGCGGCAGCCCACGCAGCCCCTCGATCACCTGGGCGGTGGCCCGGCCCTCGATCTCGATGAACGAGACCGCCCGCACGTCCCCCACCGTCTCGTCGCGCACGCGGGCGGTGAAACCCAGGATCACGCCGCTGTTCTGGAGACGTTCGACGCGCTGGGTGACGGTGCCGCGGGTGACTCCCAGGCGGCGGGCCAGCGAGGCGGCCGGCTCACGGGCGTCGGCCCGCAGGGCGGCGACGAGGCGGCGGTCCAGGTCGTCCACTGGGGGTACCTCCTGAGGTCGGTGGCGATCTGCCCGGTGACACCCGGCGATCTGCGCGGTCGGGCCGGGCAGATCGCCCGGTTCGTCGATTGTCCGCCTGCAGCGGCGAAAACTACCGTTGAGGCATGCATTTCGTGAGCGTGAGCAACATGGCCCAGTGGGTCGCGGCCACCGGCCCGGAGGCCGTCATCGCCGGTATGACCGACGCCCTGGAACGCGACTTCCGGCGCTGGCCGCAGTTCGAGAAGACCCCGCGCCTGGCCTCGCACTCGGACGTCGGGGTGATCGAGCTGATGCCGACCACCGACGGCGAGCAGTACGCGTTCAAGTACGTCAACGGGCACCCGGGCAATCCCCGGCACGGCCTGCAGACGGTCAGCGCGTTCGGGGTGCTGGCCGACGTGTTCACCGGTTACCCCACCTTCATCAGCGAGATGACCCTGCTGACCGCCCTGCGCACCGCCGCCACCTCGGCCCTGGCGGCCCGCTGGCTGGCCCCGCGCCAGGCCGAGGTGATGGCCATGATCGGGGCCGGTTCACAGGCCGAGTTCCAGGCCCTGGGCGTGCGCTCGCAGCTGGGGGTGCGCCGGCTGCGGGTGTTCGACGTCGACCCGCAGGCCTGCGCCAAGCTGGTGCGCAACCTCACCCCCCAGGGCTTCGAGGTGGAGGTCACCGACTCCCCCGCCCAGGCCGTACGCGGCGCGCAGATCGTCACCACCTGCACCGCGGACAAGGCCAACGCCGCCGTGCTCGACCTGGCCGACATCCACCCCGGCGTGCACATCAACGCCGTGGGCGGCGACTGCCCGGGCAAGACCGAGCTCGACCCGCGGATCGTGGCCGGAGCCGACGTCTTCGTCGAGTACCCCGAGCAGACCCGGATCGAGGGTGAGATCCAGCTGCAGCCAGCCGATTTCCCGGTCACCGAGCTGTGGCGGGTGATCGCCGGGCAGAGCCCGGGCCGGGTCGGCCCGGAGCGCACCACGGTGTTCGACTCGGTCGGGTTCGCGATCGAGGACTTCACCGCCCTGACCTACGTGCGGGAGGCGCTCACCGGCACCCGTTTCGCCGAGCGGATCGACCTGATCGCCGGCCCGGACGACCCCAAGGACCTGTTCGGCATGCTCGGCAGCCCGGTCCCGGCCTGAGCGACGACCCGCCTGCCGGTCCGGCCGGCAGGCGGCCCACCTTCAGCCGGTGCCCTCGTGGACCCTGCCAACCCCAGCCCTCGAACTGTCCACCCGGTCGGCCAGTTCCGGGTTGTGGTAGGGGCCGGACGCCCGCAGGGCCGCGACGATCCGCTCCCGCACGGGCGCGGGTTTGTCCTGACTCATCTTGTTCTTCGCCTCGAACCGGGTCACCCGCATCCGGAAGCCCACCGTGCCCCGCACGATCCGCTCGGCGTAGGCCTCGTTGGCCAGCGTGGCGCGCATCCGGAAGGGGTTGGGCAGCGGGTCCTCGAAGTGGTCGACCAGACGCTCCAGCTCGCGCAGGTTCTCGGCGTCGGACAGGATCTGCGGCACCCCGTAGGCGTGCACCACCTCGAAGTTCCAGGTCGGCACCCCGATCGGCAGGTCGTACCAGCTCGGCGAGACGTAGCCGCTGGGCCCGTAGAACACCATCACGACCTCGTGCCGGCCCAGCTCGTGCAGCTGCTCGTCGGGGCGGCCGACGTGCCCGAGCAGCACCAGGTGCTCCGGGTGTTCCGGGTGTTCTGGGCTGGGCTCCCCCTCGAGCAGGACCGGGTAGTGCGAGACCACGAGGCCGGTGGAGGTGTGGCTGATCAGTGTGGCCCACGGGTGGGCGGCGATCATCCGGCGCACCTCCTCCACCTCGGGCACCGCGTAGTGGGGAGCATGACGCATCACGCGCTCCCGGTCAGGGTGTCGTGGGTGAACCGGCCGCCCACCAGCGTCGCCGCCACCGGCAGGGCCCGCAGTTCCTTGGCCGTGACCACGAACGGGTCGGCCTCCAGCACGGCCAGGTCGGCCACGTCCCCGACCTGCGGGCGCAGACGTCCGCGCATGCTCGAGGCCAGGGCCACGTCCAGCGGCACCCGCTGCTCCGGGTGCCAGGGCTCACGCTCGTCGCGGCTGCGCGAGGTGGCCGCCGCCACCGCCTGCCACGGGTCGAGCGGGGCCACCGGGGCGTCGGAACCGAAGCGCAGCGTGGCGCCGGCCCGGTGCAGCGAACCGTAGGCGAACGCCCGGCCGGTACGCCCGGCCCAGTGCCGGTCGGCCACGTCCCGGTCGTCCATGGCGTGCTCGGGCTGGATGCTGGCCACCAGGCCGAGCCGCGCGAAGCGGGCGAAGTCCGCCTCGTCGACGAGCTGGGCGTGCTCGATGCTGCCGGGCAGGCCCAGCTCCTCGAAGATCCCGATGACCTCGGAGTTGGCCCGGTCGCCGATCGCGTGCACGGCGGCCCCGACGCCGTTGGCCCCCGCGCGCCGCAGCAGCTCGCGCAGCTCGTCCGGGGTCACGGCGGCCACCCCGCAGCCGTGCACGAGGTCGTGCTCCAGGCCGGGGTACGGGTCCCAGCACAGCGCCGTGCGGGTGTTCAGCGAGCCGTCCACCACCACCTTGAGCGGGCCCATCGTGATCAGGCCGCGCTCGTCCAGCACGTCGCCGGTGCGGTGGCCGCCCGCGATCGCCGCCTCCAGCCGCTCCGGCCAGACCGACACCTCGACCCGCAGGCTGTCCACGCCCTGGGCGACCCGGGCCGGCCAGTCGGTGACGTTGTCCTCGTTCTCGAACTCCACCACGCCCACGACCCCGCGCCGGGCCGCCGCCTGCGCCGCCGCCGCGTACTGGGCGAGCGTGGGCGGGGCGGCCTCGATCAGGTGACGCCCGGCCTCGAACCAGGCCGTCTCGCGCACCAGGCCGAACCCGTCCGGCTGCGCGCCCAGCCGGGCCGCGGCCGCCGAGTTCATCCACGCGCAGTGCAGGTCCCCGCTGATCAGCACGACCGGCACCGCCCCGGTGACCGCGTCCAGCCCGACCAGCGAGGGCGGCTCCGGCCAGTTGCCGTCGCGGAAGCCGTACCCCGACAGGAACTCTCCGGTGACGTCGGGCAGCGCCCGCCGGACCGCCTCGAGCACGTCGACCGCACTGGTGGTGCGGGTCAGGTCGAGCCGCGACTGCTGGATCGTCCACTGGGTGAAGTGCAGGTGCTCGTCCCACAAGCCGGGCACCAGGACCCGTCCGTCGAGGTCCACCGCGGCACCGGACTGCGGCTCGGTGCCGGCCGGGGTGATCCGGGCGACCCGATCGCCGGCGACCACCACGTCCACAATCTCTTCGCTCTTCAGCAGACGAGCGTTCCGCAACTGCACTTCACTCATGCCGCACCCACTGTCGTCGGGGCCTCGAAGGCCGAGATGTCGTCACTGGTACTGCCCTCGAGCGCGAGCTCGGCCAGGACCCGCCCGATCGCCGGGGCGAACTTGAACGCGTGACCGGCCCCGAGGGCCACCAGCACGTCGGGATGGCGCTCCAGCGGGCTGATCACGAAATTGCGGTCGGGGGTGATCGCGTACTGGCAGGTGACCGTGCGCAGTACTTCTCCGCTGCCGGGGATCGTGCGCCCCATGAACCCGCCCAGCTCCTCGAGCAGGGCCGGCGAGGGGGCGAAGGTGCGCTCGGCCGGGCTCATCAGGTTGTTGGACAGGTCGCGGGCGGCCTTCACGGTCGGTTCACCGTAGGTCGGGAAGCCGTAGAAACACTCGTCGTCCTCCCAGATCCACACCGGGAACCGCTCCCGGTCGAACTGCTCCGGATCACCGGGCCGGAAGTAGGTGACCTGCTCCTGCATGGTGATCAACGGTATCTGCGCACCCAGCGGCTCCAGCAGCGTGTTGGTCCAGGCGTCGGCCGCCAGCACCACCTTGCCGGCCAGCACGTCCCCGCCCTGCGTGTGCACGATCACGCCGCCCTCGGTGGGCGTCAGCCGCAGCACCGGCGTGCGGTCGCGCAGCTGCGCCCCGTGCATCCGGGCCTGCATCTGGAACGCGGCGACCGAGCGGGAGGCGTGCACGATGCCGGTGTCGGCCGTGTAGACCGTCTCCACGTCGTCGGTGAGCCGGAACTGGGGCCAGCGCCGCGCCACCTGCTCGGGGGTGAGCAGCTCGTAGGGCACCTGCGCCGCGGTCAGGCTGGTGGCGAAGTCGGCCGCCGAGTAGGGGCCGGCCTTGGGGATGAACACCACACCCCCGGTGACCGTGACCAGGCGCTCACCCGAGGCCTGTTCGAAGTCCGCCCAGTCCCGGTAGGCCGACTGCGCGAGCCGCACGTAGGGCTCCGAGCCGTACGACGTGCGGATGATGCGGGAGGTGTCGTGCGAGGCGCCGCGCACGTGCCCGAGCTCGAACTGCTCGAAAGCCACCACGCGGGCGTTCTTCCGGCTCAGGTGGTAGGCGGCGGCACTGCCCAGCGCCCCGAGGCCGACCACGGCCACGTCGAACGTCTCCATGAAGTCCCTCCTCCAGTTCCGGACCTGACGAGAACGGCTATGAGCAAGCAACTCTCGACAGCCGAGTATCTGGCGGACGCTATAGCAGGGTTCTCGGACGCAGCGCTCGTGGTAGGTATGGGACGCAATCTTCAGCCAGGGAGATTGCCGGTTCTGTGAAGGGGGAGGCAATGACCGCTCGCGTGTCGACCGCGTTAACAATCGTTCAAATGATCGCCGGGCGAGGCGATCCCACCATCGCCGTACCGGTCGGCTCGATCGCCCGCGACCTGGGCGCCTCACTCAGCCAGACCTCCCGGCTGTGTTCGGAGCTACAAGGACTGGGCCTGCTGGAGGCCGGCGAGGCCTACGGCACCTACCTCCTGGGTCCCGAAGCCGTCCGGCTCTCCGGCCGCGCCGCCGCCCCCTACGCCCACGCGCTGCGATACGCGCTCACCCTGGCCGCCCACCAGACCGGCGAAACCGTCTGTCTGGCCGCCCGCTCCGGGCCCGGCCTGCAGATCACCGCCATGGTCGAGTCGTTGTGGACACTGCACGCCCCGGCCGATCCGGGCGACCTGGTCGAGGACGAGCACAGCGCGATGATCCGGGCCGAGCGCGCGGACCAGGCGGAAGAGACCTTCGAGTCGACGATCGGCCGGTGTGCGGAGATCGCGGCACCGGTGCTGGGCCCGGCCGGCGAGAGCGTGGCCGTGGTGGCCGTACGGATGCCGGTCAATCGCCTGCCGCAGCACGGTTCCAGCGCCCGGCGCGCGGTCCAGATCGCGCGCCGCAGCATCGAGCCGGCCATCGCCCACCACTGGGCGTCCGAGATCACCGAAACCCCGTCAACCGGCCCGAGAACCACTGCACTGGAGGCATCCCTGCTGATCCTGAAGCACCTGGCCACCGCGCCCGACACCGCAACCGGCACCGCCCGCGCCGTCGGTCTGCGCGCCGACCGCACCCAGCGCCTGCTCGACTCCTGCACCCGGACCGGCCTGGTCGTCCCGGTCGACCAGGACAGCAGACCCGCCCGCTACCGGCTCAGCTGGGCGGTGCACGCCTGGCACCGCAGCATCGTGGCGCCGACCCTGGTGCGGCACGCCTCCCCGCTGGCCGAACGCACCGCCGAACTCACCCAGACCTGTGTGTTCCTCACCGTTCTGCGCGGCATGCGCAGTCTCACGCTGGTCGAGCACCTCTCCTCGCCCGGCGCGGGCCTGCGGATGTCGCCGTGGCTCGGCCGGGCCCACCCGATCATCGGCTCCGACGGCGGGCCGGTGCTCGTGATGGACCTGGACCTGCCGGAGATCGCCGAGCTCTTCCCACCCCGCTACACCCGCCTGGAGCTCGACCGGTTCCTGCGCCGCGTGCGCCAGGTCGTGCAGGAGGGGGCGATCTCCATGGAACCCTTCGACGACACCGGCATGCAGTCGGTCACCGCCCCCGTGCACGACTCCAGCGGAGCCGTGGTGGCCGCGGCCTGCCTGGTCGGCACCGTCGAGTACTTCGCCACCGACGGCCCCCGGCTGGAGGCGGCCGTGCGAGAACTCGCTGCCCAGATCTCGGACCTGTTGCGGCACCGACCGGCCTCGGAAAACGTCTGCTCCTGACCGTGGACCGTTTCGGGCTGCTCAGATCCAGACCATGCCCCAGGTTGAGACCGGACACACTGCCCCGGCGGGATAGGGAGTTTCATGTGCTGCAGAGCGCGACGATCCGTAAACTTTTGCGACCGCGACTTTACGGTCTGACCGGGAGTCGCTGTCTTCATCTCCTTTCCGCCGGGGAAGCCTGGGACCTGAGTGGATGGTGGGTGCTCGCGCGGGCTGGAGGCAACACCCTCACCAACCATCCACCGGTAGTAACCTCCCAAGAATTCCTAGGTCGGCCGGGCCCGTCGCCGACCGGCGGACCGCAGGGCGGCGAGGTCGGCGGTCGCCACCGCGTGGTCGATGATCTCCGGCGGGATGGACAGCAGCACCTCGCCCGAGGGCCCGGCCGAGAGTACAACCCCGCCGAAACGACCGGGCATCCGTGGTGTGAGCTGGGTGACCCAGGCGTTCAGCCAGGGGATCGGGACCACCCCGTGCCGGATCTCGGCGTACCAGAACTCCACCGCATCGGGTTCCTGCAGCCGCACCACCACCCGGGACGCCTCGCCGTGGACCGTCACCACCGGGATGTCCAGGCTCAGCACGGCACGGGCCGTCTCAGGCAGTTCCGCCGCTTCAGCACGGTTCTCATCGCACCCTCCCCGTTGGGCACCTGTTCCCTTTCTACCTGACAAGCCGGCGTGGTTTTTGTCCAGAGCGAGGACAGATGTGTGGTCCGCCCCATACGTCACGGCTGCCACGCCACTGGTCGGCGAGCGTCACCGGACTCCGGTGGGGCCAGGGCCGAGGGCTACTCTGACGCGCGTGGAGATCCGACAGTCGCGCAAGCTCAACCACGTTGCCTACGACGTCCGCGGGCCGGTGCTCGCCGAGGCCATGCGACTGGAGGCCCAGGGGCACCAGATCCTGCGGCTGAACATCGGCAACCCGGCGCCGTTCGGTTTCGAGGCGCCCGAGGACATCCTGCGCGACATGATCCTGCAGCTGCCCGGCGCGCACGGCTACAGCGACGCCAAGGGCATCGTCCCGGCCCGGCGGGCGGTGGTGCAGTACCACCGCGCCAAGGGCGTCACCGAGTTCGACATCGAGGACGTGTGGCTCGGCAACGGGGTCTCCGAGCTGATCAGCATGGCGCTGCAGGCCCTGCTCAACGACGGTGACGAACTGCTGGTGCCCAGCCCCGACTACCCGCTCTGGACGGCTACCACCACGCTGGCCGGCGGCCGGGCGGTGCACTACGTGTGCGACGAGACCTCCGGATGGCTGCCCGACCTGGCCGACGTGGAGGCGAAGATCACCGACCGCACGGTGGGCCTGGTGATCATCAACCCGAACAACCCGACCGGTGCGGTCTACCCGCGCGAGATCCTCGAAGGGCTGGTCGAGATCGCCCGGCGTCACGACCTGATGCTGCTCAGCGACGAGATCTACGACCAGATCCTCTACGACGACGCCGAGCACGTGGCCACCGCGGCGCTCGCCCCGGACGTGTTCTGCCTGACCTTCAACGGCCTGTCGAAGGCCTACCGGGTGGCCGGGTTCCGGGCCGGCTGGATGGTCGTGTCCGGGCCCCGGCACCAGGCCGCCGACTACCTCGAGGGCCTGCAGATCATGGCCAACCTGCGGCTGTGCGCCAACGTGCCCTCGCAGCACGTGATCGCCACCGCGCTCGGCTCGGACAGCCTGAACGACCTGCTGCTGCCCGGCGGCCGGCTGCTCGAACAGCGCGACGTGACCTGGGAGATGCTCAACCAGATCGACGGCGTCAGCTGTGTGAAGCCCACCGGCGCGCTCTACTGCTTCCCCCGGCTGGACCGTAAGGCCTTCCCGATCGAGGACGACGAGGCGTTCGTGCTCGACCTGCTGCGGGAGCAGAAGGTGATGGTGGTGCACGGGCGGGGCTTCAACTGGTCGGCGCCCGACCACTTCCGCATCGTCACCCTGCCGCACGCAGAGGTGCTGAAGGACGCGATCGGCCGGATCGGGGAGTTCCTCGACCGCCGCCGGGTGAGCTAGATCAGGCCACGGGGACGGGGAAGCGCTGCCGGAAGGCCTTCCCGTCCCGGGCCTGGCGCTCGATCTGCACCACGGCCACCAGCACCAGCGACATCAGCACGGCCAGGCCGATCACCACGGCATTGGCGTCGAGCAGCACCCGGCCCCAGGCGGTCAGCGGGCCCGCGGCCAGCAGGAGGGCCAGGGGGCGGCGGGCCTGCAGGGTGCGGGCCAGCGAGCTCAGCCGAACGCGGTCGGTGTCGGGCATGCCGCAGTCCTGCTCCTCGGCGCGCACCAGGCGGGCCAAGCGGGCGCTGTCGCCCGGGTGATAGCCACCCACGCCCTCGGCGCGGCGACGCCGGCCGTCGGCGACCGTGTTGCGGTACAGCAGGAAGGCTCCGGGCAGCACCAGCACCAGACCGACGAACTGCAGAGCCAGCCCGATCCACTCAAGAACACCCGGAGATTGCATGGCGGCAATCTACTAGCGGCCGGGGCTAGGGATGGCCGAGGGCCCGCAACAGAGCCCGGGTCAGCGCCGCGGGATCGTCCTGCGCCACCACCGCCGCCACACAGGCGTCCGGGCGGATCAGCCAGGCCTCCCCCGCCCGCATCCCCAGAGCCCGAACGACGCGGTCACCACCATGGACACCGTCGAGCGGCACCAGGTCGATCGGGGCGGTGGAGACCGATACGGCCGCCCGGTAAAGCTTTTCGCTGTACCTACCGTCGGCGACCAGCACCGTGAAGCCACCCCGCACCACCTCCCGCAGCCGTCGCACCCGGGGCCGCCCGGGCAGTCCGACCGCAATGTCGGGTATCAGTGCGCCCGGGGTTGGGGCACCAATTGAAGGACGAGTGGGGTCGGGTGTGGTGAGCACAGAGTCGCCGTACCAGCGGGGCGGGGTCGCGCGCTCGGTGTAGTAGCTGCCCAGGAGCGCTGGACCACCCCAGCCATTGGCATCGAAAAACACCTTCCAAGACAGATTCTCGGCATCCAGAACACCGGCTTCCAGCCCATCTCCGGCAGAGAGGGTGAGCACCCGCGCCAGCACGGGGCCGGCGCCCGCTTCGCTCAGGACCAGATGCGATCCCGCGAAACTCACTTCACCGCCCCGACAGCGAAAGCTGGTACGCAGCAGGTCGTCCTGCAGGGACAGGCCGGCCAGTTCGTACCCCCAGAAGGTGAACACCCCAAGACCGGCAAGAGCCTGGTCCAGCAGATCGTCGATCCGACCCCCGGCCTCGACGGAGCGGCGGCTGATCCCGATCGTCTCCCAGATGTCCAGCACGTCCTCAGAAGGCTGCTCGGCGGCGGAACGGCCCGGATCACGGGTGCTGCTCGCCTCGAACAGGCGCACGTCCAGACCCCAGCGGGCGATCAGCGCCGCCGCGGTCCGGCCGGCCATCCCCGTGCCCACGACCAGGACGGGCAGCTTCACCGGCCAGGCGCGCACGGTCATGCAGTGACGCTACGCCTGCCCGTGGCCCCCCATCAGCGGCACCCAGTGTCGTGCGACCAGCGGTCAGCCCCTGGCAGGGATCCCGGGCGCGTGGGCCCCGAGATCACGCAGATGATCATCTAGGTCACATACGTGAGCAGATGCACGCCGTGCCGATCGCTGGCCGCGATCTGCCGCGAAGCCGGGTCCCAGGTGATCCGCAGGACCTCGTCGTCGATCCGCATCATCGTGACGGAGTGCCACTCCAGCGCGCTCCACAACCGGATCGTCCCGTCCTCGCACCCGGTGGCCAGCCAACGCCCGTCCGGGCTGAAGGCGGCCGCGGTGAGCAGGCCGCCCGTCCAGTTCAGGGTGCGGGTGCGGACGCCGGTACTCACGTCCCAGATCTGGGCGTGGTTCTCGCGGCCACCGCTCAGGAGCAGTCGGCCCGCCGGATGCGGGGCCAGCACGCAGACCCCGGTTTCGTGGCCCAACAGCTCGCAGAGCACCGTTCCGGCGGGCATTTCCCAGATCAGGACGCGTCGGTCCTGGCCACCGCTGGCCAGCCAGGTGCCGTCGGGGCCGGCTTGGAGGGCGGCGACGGGGCCGGTGTGGCGACGCAGGAGCCGGGGCGGTTGCAGGTCGTAGGCGTCGACATGCCGACCGGCCTGGACCGGGCGCATGTCCCAGAGCAGCACCGCACCCGACTCTCCCCCGACGGCCAGCCAGGAACCGTCCGGCCCGGCGGCGCCGGCGGCGAGCCGGCGGCCGGGCTCACGCTTGGCCCGGCGCCGGGGAAGGCGAGCGGTCCAGCGTCGTTCGTCCGGGTCCGGCAACTGGGAGCCCGGCAGACCGTGGGGTCCACCCATTCCGGTGATGCTCGACCGGAGAATCAGGTGGGCGCCGTGAGTGCCGGCGATCGCAACCCAGGAACCTTCCGGGCTGGCGGCCAGGACGGCCCAGGGGTCGAGGACGGTTCGTGAGATCGAGGTCCTCTCCCAGACATGGGATCCGCGATATGCAACGTCGTGCCAGCGCGCAGAGGGCTCGCTCTCCCCCTTGGTCGGAGACTCGGCCCAGAGCCGGACCGGGGCACGGTCGAGCGCGATGGCCCAGTCCCCCTGCGCCCCCATCTCGGCCCGGATGCTCGCGGACAGACGTGGCTCCAGCCAGACATCGGACACTACGCCGACCACCGAGCGCTCGGCCGCGTCCCAGACCTCGGCCCGACCGCGATCGTCGGGCTGCCCACGGTAGGCCGTCCGGGCGCTCAGGGTCAGGACCCAGCGGTGGTCGGGGCTGACCGCGATCGGCAGAGCTGTGTCCGGTTGGTGCGCGGCGGAGGCCTTCTGCTCCGGTCGGTGCACGAGCCCGGACATCGCCCAGATCCGCACCGTCCCGTCAGAGGGACACCCGGCCAGCCAGGCCCCGTCCGGGCTGAAGGCCACTGCAGTGAACGGCGCGTACTGCCGGCCCGATGACAGATACCTGTTTCCCGGACGGCGCTCGTCCACGAAGAGCCCGTCGTACCAGCAGATACCGGTGTCCCCCGCCGCGGCGAACAGGGACCCGTCCGGGCTGAAGGCCATCGCCGTGGTGTCTCGGACGCTGCCGTCCATGTAGTTGCCCGCCCAGGCCTCCTGGGGGAAGTACTCGGTCGTGGCCGCACCCGGGCAGCCCGTTCCGGGCCCGGTGTAGTCGAACGCGGTCGCGAACTGGCGGCCGTCCGCACTGATGGCCAGCGTCGTCCGGTCCACGACCGATTTCTGGTGCGGCAGGGCGGTGGCCGTGAACTCGTGGCCGTCGAACGTCCATGCACTCAGGACCTGTCGGTGCCCACCGGCCAGAAGGCGCGAACCGTCTTCGGTGACGGCCAGGGCCGTCACCGGACCTTTCTGGCCGCGCAGGACGGCACGGGTGCGGCCGGATCGGGTGTCGTGGACGCGCACCTCGTCGCCGGTGCTGCCGGTGGCGATCCAGGTGCCGTCGGGAGCGGCCGCCAAGGCGGTGATCGGGCGACGGTGCCCGGGCAGGGTCGTGCGGACCTGGAAGGTGGTGGCGTCCCAGATGCGGACGCTGCGGTCGGTGCTGCCGCTGGCGATCCAGGAGCCGTCCGCAGCCGCCGCCACCGCAGTGACGGGGCCCTGGTGTCCCTCCAGTACCGCGCGCAGCCGGAAGGTGCCGGCGTCCCAGAGCCGCACCGTGTGGTCGCTTCCCGCGGTGGCCAGCCAGGAGCCGTCAGCGCTGGCACAGACGGCCAGGACTGGTCCGACGTGGCCGCGCAGGGTGGCGATGAGCGCCGGGTCCGCTTCTACCGGGGGACGCCATGCGTAACGAAAGCGGCTGCCACTCAGCGCTTCCTGGAGATTCCGAGCCGATTCGGCCCACTCCGGCTCGACGGCCAGCCGATTCAGCAGCAGGGACGGCAGCGCCTGGGGCGGATCGGTGGGCTCCAGGGCGTGCGCGTGACGGCGCAGCACCCCGGCCAGCCGCTCGGCCCGGCCGCCACTCACGCTGCCCCACGCCGGGGCCTGATTCTCGGCGGCCACCACGATCAAGCCCTGGATCACCCCCTCTGGACCGAGCTCGTCCAGGCGTTCCAGGACCCAGCGCAGATCCGCCTGCGCTCCGTCGGCCCTCCCCGGGCGATCCACCTCTTCCGTCATCGGCCCCTCCTGCTCGGGGGGAACAGTGCAAATCCGGAGCAACCGGTCGGCTCCGGTGACCACGGGCGTTGTCCGGGAGCGACAGCCGGGCCGGAACTCGTCGCCCCGGGACGCTAGTGCCGGTGATCCGATGTGCGTAGTTTGTGCCGCAGCTCACCGATGGAGAGGAGCTCGCGTGTCGCTACGACATCTCGGTGCCATCGTTGTCGCCGGGCTGGGCGCGGTGGCCCTGACCACCCTGACCGCCTGCGGGCAGGAGGCCCCCACCAACAGCGCCTCCGGGTTCCCGTCCACCGGGCGTCTGCAGATCATCGCCCCGGCCGCGCCGGGCGGCGGCTGGGACGGCACCGCCCGGTCGCTGCAGACCGCCATCGAGGACTCCGACCTGGTGAAGAACACCCAGGTGATCAACGTGGAGGGGGCCGGCGGCACGATCGGCCTGGCCCGGTTCGTGGCCGACGACGACCCCAAGCAACTGCTGGTGATGGGTGCCACCCTGGTCGGCGCGATCGCGGTGAACCAGTCGCAGATCACCATCGACGACGCGGTGCCGGTGGCCCGGCTCACCGGCGAGTACCACGTGCTGGTGGTGCCCAAGGACTCGAAGTTCCAGACCCTCGCCGACTTCACCGAGGCGTTCAAGTCCGATCCCGGGGGCCACGCGATCGCCGGCGGATCGGCCGGCGGCACCGACCAGGTCACCGCCGGGCTGTACGCCGAGGCGGTCGGCGTGGACCCGCGGGAGGTCAACTACATCCCCTACTCCGGTGGCGGCGAGGCCCTGGCCGCCATCCTCGGAGGCAAGGTCGCGGCCGGGATCTCGAACGTGCAGGAGTGGGGCGGCCAGATCGAGTCCGGAGACCTGCGGGTCCTGGCGGTCAGCGCCCCCGAGCGACTCGACTCCCTGGACGCGCCGACCTTCCAGGAACAGGACGTGGACGTCGAACTGGCCAACTGGCGTGGGGTTCTCGCCCCGCCCGGCACCTCCGACGAGCAGGTCGAGGACATCCAGCAGTTCCTCACCGAGGTGCACGGCACCCCGCAGTGGAAGGAGGCCCTGGAGTCCAACGGCTGGGAGGACACCTTCCTGGTTGGCGCGGAGGTCGAGCCGTTCTTCCGGGAGCAGTCGGCCGAGATCCGCGAGACCCTGACGAAGATCGGACTGGTCCAGTGACCTCCACGCCGCAGACACCCGACCACACCGACGGGACCGACCACACGGACCGCGGCCTGACCGAGATCGTCCCTGCCGTTCTGCTCGTCCTGGTCGGCATCTACATGATCATCGACGGGCACGGGCTGCGTACCCCGCCCACCGAGGGCGCGATCGGCCCGCGGTTCTTCCCCTACGTGGTCGGCGGCGGCCTGATCGTGGTGGGTCTGTGGCTGGCGGTGGCGGTCTGGCGCGGCGACCGGGCCGAGCCCGAGCAGGGCGAGGACGTGGACAGCGAGGCCCGCACCAGCTGGCCCACCCTGGGCGCCCTGGCCGGACTGATGCTCGTCTACGTCCTGGTCCTCGAACCGGTCGGCTACCTGCTCTCGACCATCGGCCTGTTCGCCGGCACGGCCTGGACGCTGGGCGCCCGCAACCCGCGCTCGCTGGTCGCGGTCAGCCTGCTGGCCCCGTTCGTCACCTTCATCGTGTTCACCCGCCTGCTCGGCGTGTACCTGCCCAACGGCATCCTCCAGGCGGTGATCTGAGATGGGCAGTTTCGACCTGCTGCTGCAGGGCTTCCAGGACGCGCTGACCCCCACCTACCTGCTGTACGCGCTGGCCGGGGTGCTGATCGGCACCGCCGTGGGGGTGCTGCCGGGCATCGGCCCGGCGATGACCGTGGCGCTGCTGCTGCCGATCACCTTCACCCTCGACCCGACCGGCGCGTTCATCATGTTCGCGGGCATCTACTACGGCGGCATGTACGGCGGCTCCACCACCTCCATCCTGCTGAACACCCCGGGCGAGGCCTCGTCCATCGTCACCGCCCTCGAGGGCAACCGGATGGCCAAGGCCGGACGCGGGGCGGCCGCCCTGGCCACCGCCGCGATCGGCTCGTTCGTGGCCGGCACCCTGGCCACGATCCTGCTCACCCTGATCGCCCCGCAGATCGCCGACCTGGCCGTGAAACTCGGCCCGCAGGACTACTTCGCCCTGATGATCCTGGCCTTCCTGACCGTCTCGGCGGTGCTCGGGGCCAGCCTGGTGCGGGGTCTGGCCAGCCTGCTGATCGGTCTCACCCTGGGCCTGGTCGGCATCGACGCGCTCACCGGGCAGTCCCGGCTCACCCTCGGCATCCCGCAGCTGGCCGACGGGGTCGACGTGGTCGTGGTGGCGGTCGGCCTGTTCGCGGTGGGCGAGGCGCTGTGGGTGGCCTCCCGGCTGCGGCACACCCCGGCCCAGCTGCTCAACGTCTCCGGCCCCTGGATGACCCGGCAGGACCTGAGCCGCTCGTGGAAACCCTGGCTGCGCGGCACCGCCCTCGGCTTCCCCTTCGGCACCCTCCCGGCCGGCGGCGCCGAGATCCCCACGTTCCTGTCCTACGCCGCCGAGAAGCGCCTGTCCAAGCACCCCGAGGAGTTCGGCAAGGGCGCGATCGAGGGCGTGGCCGGGCCGGAGGCCGCCAACAACGCCGCCGCCGCCGGTGTTCTGGTACCCCTGCTCACCCTCGGGCTCCCCACCTCGGCGACCGCCGCCGTCCTCCTGGCCGCCTTCCAGCAGTACGGGCTGCAGCCCGGGCCGGCCCTGTTCGAGACCAACGGCGACCTGGTCTGGGCCCTGCTGGCCAGCCTCTACATCGGCAACGTGCTGCTGCTGGCGCTGAACCTGCCCCTGGTGGGCCTGTGGACGCGCCTGCTGCGCATCCCCCGCCCCTACCTGTACGCGGGCATCCTGATGTTCGCCGCCCTCGGCTCGTACACGATCAACCTCTCCGCCATCGACGTCGCCCTGCTGTTCGCCATCGGCGCCCTGGGTTTCGTGATGCGGCGCTACGGCTGGCCGGTCGCTCCCGCCGTGGTCGGCCTGATCCTCGGCCCGATCGCCGAGCAGCAGCTGCGCCGGGCCCTGGCGATCAGCGAGGGCGACGTCAGCACCCTCTGGTCCACCGCGTTCTCCGCCACCGTCCTGGTCATCTGTGCCCTGGTGGTCCTGATCCCCCTGACCCTGCGTCTGGTCCGCAGGCCGGCCACCACCGAGACAACCCAGCCGAAAGAGGAGCAGAACCAGTGACCGTAGTCCTGGCCCACGTCCCCAACCCCGCCGCCGAGGCCGCCTTCACCGCCGCCCTGGAGCAGGCCGTCTTCCGCGGCAGCGACATCGTGCTGGTGAACGCCACCAAGGGCGACGCCCTGGTCGACCCGCACTTCGCCAGCGCCGAGGCCCTCGACGCACTGCAGGAACGGGCCTCCACCGCCGGCGTACGCCTGAGCGTGGAACGCCCGGTCGACCCCGACATCCCCGGTGCCGTGCTGGCCGCCGCCGGCCGCCACCGGGCGTCCGTGATCGTCATCGGTATCCGGCACCGCTCCGCGGTGGGCAAGTTCCTGCTCGGCAGCGACGCCCAGCGCATCCTGCTCGACGCCGACTGTCAGGTGCTGGCGGTCAAGGCCTGAGCACCCCGGCGTCCGCGGACTCCCGGACCCGCTCGGCCGGCTGGGTCTGCTGGGTCTCCTCGGCCTGAGCCGGCTGGGCCGGCCGGGCGAACAAGGGGATGAGCGGGTGCACCAGCGGCCCGATCGCGAGCGTGGCCACCACTGTGCCCACGCCCAGATCGCCGCCGAGCGCCCAGCCGACCAGCACCACCGAGACCTCGATGAGCGTGCGGGCCTTCCAGATCGGCAGGCCGAAGCGTTCGTGGATGCCCAGCATCAGACCGTCCCGGGGGCCGGTGCCGTAGCCCGGCCCGATGTAGCAGGCAGTGGCCACGGCCAGGAGCACCAGGCCGACGGTGAACACGAGAATCCGGCCGGGCAGGGTCTGCGGCTCCGGAACCACGGCGAAGGTCAGGTCTGCGAACAGCCCCACCAGCAGCACGTTCAGCACAGTTCCGAGGCCGGGCCGCTGCCGCAGCGGGAACCACAGCAGCAGCACCACGAAACTGATCACGAAGGTCAGCGTGCCGAACGACCACGGCACCAGGTTCTGCAGGCCCTGGGTCAGGACCGACCACGACACCACGCCGACCGACGCCTGCACGATCAGGGCCGTGGCCACGCCGTAGAGGAAGAGGCCGATCAGCAATTGGGTCAGTCGGGGCAGCGCGGGGCGAAGGGTTGACACCCGAGCATCCTCACGACGATTGGCATGTTGATCGATAGCCAATGCGCTCCGACTGGCTACCTGCACGGCCAGGTGGACTGGACCGAAGGTCAGCCGACGCCCTCCCGTCCGAATTTCCTACCGGAAACATAGGCATGATGTCATGGGGGCCGAGCGAACGACGTCGGACGGAACGGAACGCACGATGGAGCAGGTCAGGGCAGCCCAGTTGGTCTCCGTCCCGAAGCCGGGTCTGTTCAGCTTCCCCAATCCGGTGAACGAGTTGGCCGCGCGGTCGGTGGCGGCCGGGGTGGTGGCCTTGTCCGGGCTCACCCTCGTGCTGAGCCTGTTCGTCGGCGAGGGCTGGCTGTGGCTGAGCGTGCTGCTGGCCTACGGGTTCATCGCTCGGGTGGCGGCCGGGCCCACGTTCAGCCCGCTGGGTCAGCTGGCCACCCGGGTGATCGCGCCGCGGCTGGGTCCGGCTCGTCTCACGCCCGGCCCGCCCAAGCGGTTCGCCCAGGCGATCGGGGCGGTCGTGACCAGCGCCGCGGTCGTGCTCACGGCTCTGGGGCTGGCCGGGCCGGCGCAGGTGCTGCTGGCCATGATGGTGGTGTTCGCCGGCTTGGAGTCGGCGCTCGGGTTCTGCGTCGGCTGCCGGATCTTCGCCGTGCTCATGCGTGTGGGCCTGATCCCCGAGTCGGTGTGCGGGGCCTGCGCCGACATCAGCCGCAGGCCCCGCACCGCCGCCGTCTAGAGCACCCGCTCGAACACCGCCTCCGCCCCGCCCGGGGGTAGTTCCTCACCGCGCCAGGCCACGTGCTGGTCGGGGCGGATCAGGAAGTACGGCGCGTCCTGGTAGAGCTGGCCCGCCGGAACGTCTTTCAGGTGGATCACCGTGAAGCCCAGCCCACGGCGTTCCGCGGCCTCACTGAACGAGGTCTCCAGCGAACGGTTGTCGCCCAGCGATACCAGGGCGAACCCGGCACCGATCCGGTCGTAGAGCGTACTGCCGTAGGTGTCGACCAGACCGTTCGGCGCCCGGTGGCCGGGCCTCGGGTCGTCCTGGTAGACCGCCGGATCCCATTCCGGCTCGTCGGGTTCCGCCTCGTACCAGATGGAGCGGGACTGGTCGTAGCGCTCGTCGAAGGTGACGCCCGGGGCGACCACCGACTCCGCGGCCAGCCGGGCCCGGATCTTCTCGCGTCGCTCCCCCGCCCACTCGCTCACGTCGTCGTCGGCCGGGATGCCCTCGGCCCGCAACTCGGCCAGGGTGGCGCGGCTGCGGCGTGAGCGTTCCAGGGCGTGGTCGGCGATGCGCCAGTTGTGCCGGCGGCGCTCCTCGTCGTAGGAGTCGAGCAGTCCGTCCGAGGCCTGGTTCTGCAGGACCGCAGCCAGTTTCCAGCCCAGGTTGACCACGTCGCCGAAGCCCTCACCGAGGTTGCCGCCCGGGGTGCGCACGTGCGCCGCATCCCCGGCCAGCAGGATTCGCCCACGCCGGAAGGTCTGGGCGATCCGGCTGGCGTCGTAGTAGACCGTTGCCGAGACCAGTTCCAGGTCCAGATCGAAACCGAAGGACGCCTGCGCGGTCTCGATCAGTTCGCTCTCGGTGGGTTCGTGGTCGAGGGGGAAGGGACCGGCGTACACCCGCCAGTCGTGGTGGCTGACGGCCGCCAGGAATCCCGAGGACTTCTCGTTGAAGACGATGTTCACGCCACTGGGCGCCGGTCCGACCTTGTCGGCGATGTCGCCGGTGCGCACGATCAGCCGGTAGCGCTTCTCGGTGGCCCGTTCACCGTCTCGTTCGATGCCTGCCAGAGTGCGCACGGTGCTGCGGTTTCCGTCGGCGCCGATGATGAACCGCGCCTCGACGACCCGCTCCTCACCGTCGCGGACCACGGAGGCGAGCACCCCGTCCTCAGTTTCTTGCAGTGCCCGTAATTCCCAGCCTCCGGAGACCGGCACGTCCAGCTCGCGCAGGCGGTCCAGGAAGACCTTTTGCAGAGCCGATTGAGGACGTCGGAGGGCCTCTTCCACACTCGGTTTGCGTTGGGCGGTGCGCGAGTACACCGGATCCGGCCCCAGGTCGTGACCGGCCAGTGAGGTGATCAGCCGGATACCACGGTTCCACTCCGGAGGGAACGTCCACTCGTCGCGAATCCGCTGCAGCAGACCCCAGCGACGGAAATGCTCGACCACGCGCGGGGTATGGCCCATCGCGCCGGCCCGTACCAGCGTCGCTTCGGTGGCTTTGTCCACCACGGCCACGTTCAGGCCGCGGCCGCGCAGTTCGACCGCAGCGGAGAGGCCGACCGGCCCGGCACCGACGACCAGGACGTCAACTGCGACCGGTGGCGTGTCCTGCGGGAAGGGCACGACGTGGACGTCGCGGCCTCCGGTCAAGGTGCGGCTCACTGGGCAACCTCCGCCGTGTAACGGTTTTCCGGGATCGGAAGGCCGAGATTGCCGCGCAGGGTGTCCGCCTCGTACTCGGTCCGGAACAGTCCGCGCTTCTGCAGCACCGGCACCACGTCCCCGGCGAACCGCTCCAGATCCTCCAGCGCACGGAAGCGCAGGTTCAGACCGTCGGCCGCACCGGTGACGAACCACTCCTCGATCGCGTCGGCCACGGTGTCGGGAGCGCCGGTGAACGGGGAAGGCTTGTACTCGGTGAGCGTGTCCACCACCTGCCGCAGGGTCAGGTTCTCGGCCGCGGCCCGGTCGACGATCGCCTGACCGGCGGTGCGGCCGCCCTTCTCGGCCAGGTGCGCCACGTCGGGGAAGGGTGCGTCGAGGTCGTGCCGGCTGAAGTCGTACGCTCCGAAGCTGCGCCCGAGGAAGCCGAGCTTGCGGTCGAAGTCGTTGTCCTCCTCGAAGATCTCACGCGATCGCCGGTGCGCCTCATCGTCGGTGCCGGCCACTACCGGGGTGGCTCCGGTGAAGATCAGCACGTGCTGCGGGTCGCGGCCCACCGCCTCGGCCCGGCGCTTGATGTCGCGGAAGTAGGCCTGGGCCTCGGCCTGCGAGCCACCCGGGGCGTAGATGCCCTCGGCCACCTGCGCGGCCAGGTTACGGCCCTCCTCGGAGACCCCGGCCTGGAAGATCACCGGCTGGCCCTGCGGGGAACGCGAGATGTTCAGCGGACCGGCCACTTTGAAGTGCTCGCCGACGTGGTTCAGGGCGTGCAGCTTGGCCGGGTCGAGGAACACGTTCGCGTCGAGGTCGGCGGGAAAGGCGTCGTCCTCGTAGGAGTCCCACAGCCCGCGGACCACCTGCACCGCCTCGAGCGCCCGGCCGTAACGGGTGGCGTAGTCGAGGTGCTCGTCCAGGCCGTAGTTGCGCGAGGTGCCGGTGTCGAAGCTGGTGACCACGTTCCAGGCCGCCCGCCCGCCGCTGATCTGGTCCAGCGAGGCGAAGCGCCGGGCCAGGTTGAACGGCGAGTTGTAGGTGGAACTGGCGGTGGCGACCAGGCCGATCCGGCTGGTGTGGGTGGCCACCGCCGAGAGCAGGGTCAGCGGCTCCAGCCGGTTGAGGTAGTGCGAGGGGTAGTCGGCGGTGATGAACTGGCTGTCGACCACGAAGAACGCGTCGAACAGGGCCTGTTCGGCGATCTGGGCCTGGCGGATGTAGTACTGGATGTCGATGCTGGCGTTCTTCGGGACCCGGGGGTCCTTCCACAGGCCGTGCTGGCCGGGGCCGCCCACCCCGTAGGCGGAGACCGCGAGATGCAGCTTGCGGGTCATGGCAACTCCTCTCGAGGGGTGGTCTACAGCTGGGCCCGCAGGGCCCGGCGTTCTTCGCGCGAGGCCGGGGCCGAGCGCAGGGTGGGCACGGAACCGAGCAGCAGGCGGGTGTAGGCGTGCTGCGGTTCCCTCAGCACCGTGCGGGTCGGCCCGGCCTCGACCAGTTCGCCCTGGTAGAGCACGGCCACCCGGTCGGCGACCCCGGCCACCGAGCCCAGGTCGTGGGAGATGAACACCAGCGCGGTGCCGGCGTCGCGCAGGTCCTTGATGATCTGCAGCACCTGCACCCGGTTGGCCGCGTCGAGCGCCGAGACCGGCTCGTCCAGGATGATCAGCTGCGGCTGGACCACCAGGGCCCGGGCCACGGCCACCCGCTGACGCTGACCGCCGGAGAGCTCGGCGGGCAGGCGGGGCAGCAGTTCCGCCTCCAGGTTGACCCGCTCCAGCTGGGTCCGGACCAGGCCCAGGGCCTCGGCGCGCGAGTCGCCGCGCACCAGCAGCGGTTCCAGCAGCGACTCCTGGACGGTGAGGTCGGGGTCGAGGCTGCGCAGCGGGTCCTGGAACACGTACTGCACCACCCCGCGCCGGCGGAAGGCCCGCCACTGCCGCTGCGAGTAGCCGGTGACGTCCTGGCCGCCCACCCGGATCCGGCCGGCGCTGGGCGAGACCAGGCCGAGGACCGAACGGGCCAGGGTGGACTTGCCCGAGCCGGTCTCGCCGATCAGGCCGACCGCCTCCCCGGCCCGCACCGACAGCGAGACCCCGGTCAGGGCCCGGTGACGCTTGGCCCGGAGGCCGTAGTGCACCTCGAGATCGGTCACTTCCAGGACGGGTTCAGCCATCGACAGCCTCCAGGAACCGGTCGAGCCCGTACTGCTCGTGCTCGCGGATCAGCAGTTGGGTGTACTCGTGCTGCGGGTCGTGCAGCACCTGGGCGGTGGGGCCCTGCTCGACCACCGAGCCGGAGCGCATCACCAGGACCTCCTGGCACAGCTGGGCGACCACGGCCAGGTCGTGGGAGACCAGGACCAGCCCCAGGCCGATGCTCTCGCGCAGGTCCGAGAGCAGGTCGAGGATCTCGGCCTGCACGGTGACGTCGAGGGCGGTGGTGGCCTCGTCGGCGATCAGCACCTTGGGCTCCAGCGAGATGGCGGCCGCGATCAGCACCCGCTGCTGCATGCCGCCGGACAGTTCGAACGCGTACTGGTCGTAGACCCGGTGCGGGTCGCGCAGGTGCACCGCCGAGAGCAGCTCCAGGGCCCGTTCCCGGGCCTGGCGCCGGCGCAGCCCGGCCTTGACCCGCAGCACCTCGGCGATCTGCGAGCCGACGGTCAGTGAGGGGTTCAGGTACGAGGCCGGGTCCTGGAAGACCGCGCTGATCGTCGAGCCCCGCAGCGCCGTCCACTGCCGGGTGGTCAGGCCCGCGATGTCCGAGCCGTCGATGGTGACCGAGCCGCCCGAGACGTGCAGTCCCTCGGGCAGGATGCCCAGGGCCGAGCGGCAGGTCAGGGTCTTACCGCTGCCGGACTCCCCGACGATGCCGACCACCCCGCCGGCCGGCAGGTCGAAGGAGACCCCGTGCACGAGTTCCCGGTCCTCGGTACTGATCCGTACGTCCTGCAGGGAAAGCACCGAATCGCTCATCGAGCCACCTCCACGACCCGGCGCGGCGTACCGGAAACGTCCCGCAGGGCGTCCGCCAGCAGGTTGCAGCCCCAGACGGTGCCCATGATCAGCAGCGCCGGGACCACCGGGGCCCAGGGCTGGTAGTCCAGGTAGCCCAGGTCCGAGGCCAGCAGACCGCCCCAGGTGGGAGCCGGGGGCTGCACCCCGACCCCGAGGAAGGTCAGGCTGGAGACCACCACGAAGCCGACGCCGATGGTCTGGGCCAGCGCGATCCCGATCGGCGGCAGCACCTTGACCCAGACGTGCCGGCGCAGCACCTGCCCGAACGAGGAGCCGCAGATCAGCGCGGCTTCCACGTACTGCGAGCGGGCCACCGCAAGGGTGGCCGCCCGGGAGACCCGGAAGAACAGCGGCGAGACCAGGACGCCCACGGTGAGCATGGCCTGGGTGATGCCGTTGCCCAGCAGGGCGGTCACCGCCACCGCGAAGACCAGGAAGGGCAGCGAGATCAGCGTGTCCACCAGGCGCAGGGCCGTCCACTCGAACACCCGGCCGAGGTAGACCGACAGGATGCCCGGCAGCACCCCCACGGCCATCGCCATCAGCGCCACCTGCAGCGAGCCGACGATGCTGGTGCGCGAGCCGTCGAGCAGCCGGCTGAGCACGTCGCGGCCCAGGTAGTCGGTGCCCAGCCAGTGCTGCCAGGACGGCCCGGCCAGGGCCTGCGGGCTGCCGGCCAGCGGGTCCTGCGGGGCGACCAGCGGGCCGAACACGGCCAGGAAGGCGACCAGGCCGAGGATGGCGAAGGCGATCTTGCCGGTGGGCAGCGCCCAGATGCGTTGCAGCATCACACCCCCCGCTGGGAGGCCGGGGTGAGCCGGCCCAGGACGATGTTGACGACCAGGTTGAACACCACGACCAGGACGATCGAGACGACCAGCACGCCCTGCACCGCGGGCACGTCACCGGCCTGGGCGGAGTCGTTGGCGAAGCGGCCGAAACCCTGCAGCCCGAAGATCCACTCGGTGACCACCGCACCGCCGATCAGGGCCGGGAACTTCAGCCCGAGCACCGCCAGGGTCGGGCCGATGCCGTTGCGCAGCACGTGCCGCAGGAAGATCCGGCGCGGGCTGAGCCCGCGCACCAGGGCCCCGGTGACGTAGTTCTCGCGATAGGCGGCGATCAGCCCGGAGCGCAGCTGCCGGGCCACGTCGGCGACCACGTCCAGGCTGAGCGCCAGGGCGGGCAGCAGGATGTGCGAGAACCACGGCCAGGCGCCGACTTCCAGCGGCACGTAGCCCGAGGCCGGGAACCAGCCGAGGCCGACGGCGAACACGGTGACCAGGACGATGCCCACCACGAAGGCCGGCATCACCGAGAACACCGTCATCACCGCGGTGATCGTCCGGTCGATCCAGGTGCGCGGGCGCAGCGCCGCCAGGGCCCCGAAGGCGAAGCCCAGGACGATGCCGATGGTCAGGGCGAGCGCGGCCACCGAGAGGCTGATGCCCAGGCCGAGCCCGATCACCTCGGCCACGCTCGCCCCGTTGGACCAGCTGTTGCCCAGGTCGCCGCGCAGCATGTCGGTCAGCCAGGTCCAGTACTGGCTGAGGAACGGCTGGTCCAGACCCCACTGCGCCTCGATCCGGGCGATCGCCTCCGGGGTGGCCTGCTCCCCCAGTGAGAGCCGGGCCGGGCTGAGACCGCTGATCGCCCGCAGCGCGAAGGTGACGAAGGTGGCCACCAGGAACACCGGCACGAAGATCGCCACCGACTGCACCAGGGTGAGCAGGATCCGCCCGAGCACCCGGCCGGCCCGTACGGCCAGGTCGCTCGAGCGGCGGGCGGGCAGCACCAGCAACCGGTTCTCCAGAACGGTCACGAGATCTTCACACCGGTCCAGTTGATGTGCCCCGGGTTCTTCGGCAGCGCGGAGATCGCCGGGTCCTTCACGTACACGTTCGGCTGTGAGTAGGTGAAGACCAGGGCCTCACTGACCAGACCCTCGCGAGTGGCGGCCTGCAGGACCGAGGCGTAACCGGCGTCCTCAAGCGGGGTTTCCCGGACCGCGGCCACCGCCTTCTCGAAACCTTCCGGCTCGTAGGGGGTGCTGAGGTTCAGCGGGCCGTTGGGGCCGAAGTGCGCGGTCAGGGTCTGCAGCGGCGAGTCCCGCCCGGTGGTGCCGTAGAGCGAGGCCACCAGGTCCTTGGCGAAGAACGGGGTGGCCCAGTTCTTGTCGATCTTGATGTTCACCGTGATGCCGATCGCGGCCAGCTGCGCCTGCACGATCTCGGCGGCCGGGTCCTCGTCCGGGATCACCAGGTCGATGCTCAGGTCGTCGCCGGAGTACTTCGACTGCGCCAGCGCCGCCTTGGCCTTGTCCACGTCGTAGGGCCACAGGTCGGCCGACTGCGGGTCGTAGGCGATGTACTCCTTCGGGAACGGCTGGGTGGCCGGGGTGCCGTAGCCGAAGGTCAGCTTGTCCACGAACTCCTGCCGGTTGATGCCGTGGCGCACGGCCTCGACCACCTTCGGGTCGTCGAACGGCTTCTTGTTCACGTTCAGGCTCAGGTTCGAGGCGTTGTAGCCGGGCTGCACGAACACGTCCAGGCCGGCGTCCTCGGCCGCCTTGGCCTGGCTGGGGGCCAGGTCGGAGAAGTTGTACACGCCGGTCTGCAGGCCCGAGACCACGGTGGAGGGGTCGGGGGCGGAGACCAGCTCGACCTTGTCGATGTGGATGTTCTCGGCGTCCCAGTAGTCCGGGTTCTTCTCCAGCACCGCCTTGGTGCCGGGGATGATCTGGGAGACCACGAAAGGCCCGTGCCCGACCGGGTTCTGGTCCAGCGTCTTGGGGTCGGCGGCGGCCTTGGGGCTGGCCACCTGCAGCACCCGCTCGCCGAACAGCAGCGGGATCTGGCAGTCGACCTGGGTCAGGTGCACCACCGCGTCCAGCTCGCCCTCGGTGGTCACCTTGTCGATCGAGGTGAGGTCACCGAACAGGGCCGAGTCCTCCTGGGTCTTGGCCCGCTCGATCGCCTGCTTGACCGCGTCCGCGTTGACCGGGGTGCCGTCGCTGAACTTCAGCCCGGCCCGCAGGTGGAAGGTGACCTGGTCGCCCTGGTCGTTGTACTCCCAGCTCTCGGCCAGGTCGGGCACCGCCTCACCCTTCTCGTCCACCCGGGTGAGCGAGGCGTAGACCAGGGAGAGGTGACGGAACTGGGCGCCGGAGCCGCCGACCACCGGGTCCCAGTGGGTCGGGAAGTAGCTGCTGGCCCACTTCAGGGTGGCCGCGCCGGCCGCCCCGCCGGAACCGGAGTCACCGCCGCAGGCCGCCAGCACCGCGCCGAGCACGGGAGCGGCCAGCAGACCGCTCAGGAAGGACCGACGACGTAGATCAGGACTGGGGTTCATGGCTGTTCCTCGGTTCGGGTTCGGGCAGGGGAAGTCAGAGGGAGTGAGAGGGAGTCAGGAGGAGTCAGGGGACGAGCAGGGGAGCTTCGGACGTGGTGGACCGGGCTGCGGTGTGGCGGTTCTCCGGGACCGGGAGGCCGAGGTTGCCGCGCAGGGTGGTGGACTCGTACTCGCTGCGGACCACGCCGCGCTCGCGCAGGATCGGCAGGACCTGCTCGGTGAAGCGGGCGAACTCGCGCGGGGAGTTGACGCTGATGTTGATGCCGTCGAAGCCCCCGGCCTCGAACCAGCGCTGGATCTCATCGGCCACGGTGAGCGGCGAGCCGACGAAAGGTGAGCGCCCGGAAGCCAGCTGGTGCTCCACAACCTGCCGAAGCGTCCATTGGTTGGTCTGGGCGAGCCGGGTGATCGCCTCGGCCTGGGTGCGGAAGCTGCGCTCCCCCGCCGCCGCCACCGACGGGAACGGCGCGTCCAGGTCGTACTGGCTGAAGTCGTGCCAGCCGAAGGGCCGGCCCAGTTCGGCCAGGGCCTTCTCGAAGCTCTTGGCCCCCAGCTGGGCGTCCTGCCGGGCCTGCGCCTCCGCGTCGGTGTCGGCGATCACCGGGAAGATGCCCGGCACGATCAGCACGTGCTCGGGGTTGCGGCCCTTGGCCGCGGCCCGCTCGCGGATCTCGGTGCGGAAGGCCACCGCCTGCTCCAGGCTCGGGGCGTGGGTGAAGATCGCGTCGGCGATCTCGGCGCCCAGGTCGCGGCCCTCCTCGGAGTCGCCGGCCTGGAAGATCACCGGCTGCCCCTGCGGGGTGCGCTCGATGTTCAGCGGCCCGACCACCGAGAAGTGCTCCCCGACGTGGTTCAGGGCGTGCAGTTTCGAGCGGTCCAGGAACACCTGGCGCTCGCGGTCGCGGGGCAGGGCGTCGGCCTCGTAGGAGTCCCACAGCCCCTGGGCCACCCGCACGTGCTCCAGCGCCCGGCCGTACCGGGTGGCGTAGTCGAAGTGCTGGTCGCGGCTGTAGTTGCCCGCCGTGCCGGCGTCGCCGCTGGTGACCACGTTCCAGCCGGCCCGGCCGCCGCTGATGTGGTCCAGCGAGGCCAGCCGGCGGGCCACGTTGAACGGCTCGTTGTACGAGGTGGTGAGGGTGCCGACCAGGCCGATGTGCCGGGTGTGCACGGCGATCGCCGAGAGCAGGGTGAGCGGCTCGAGCCGGCTGAGGTAGTGGTTCGGCGAGTCGGGGGTGATGAACTGGCTGTCCACGATGAACACGTGGTCGAAGCGGGCCGCCTCGGCCTCCTTGGCCCGGTCAATGTACCAGTTCACGTCGACGCTGGCATCGGCCGGGATCTCCGGATCGAGCCAGGTGCGGTGCTGGCCGGGACCACCGACGCCGAGCAGGATCGCCCCGAGCTTGAGGGTGCGACGGGGTGTTTCAGGCATGGCGGAGCCCTTCTGACGGCATGACGACGAGAAACATCGAGAACGGGAGAACAGCGGGAACGAGGGACGACGCGGCGCCGTCAGGTGCGCGGCGCGGCTGTCAACGGGTGGTCAGCGACAGTTGGCGGGGTTCGCGAGGGCCGTCCGGGTCATGTCCTCGAGCATGCGTGGCCAGGGGTTTTTCTGTCCAGGTGTCGGGGTCTGACGCTTTGTGATGAACACCCATCACGATTTCCGATCATTCTCTAGTATTCTGATAGACATGAGTCAGATCCTGGACATCGCCCCGCTCCGCAGTTTCGTGGCCGTCGCGGACACCGGCGGTTTCCAGCGCGCCGCCACCTCCCTGCACCTCAGCCAGGCCGCGGTCAGCCAGCACGTGCGCAAGCTGGAGAGTGCGACCGGCCGGGTCCTGATCGAGCGGCACGGCCGGGGCTCGCGACTCACCGGCGACGGGGAAAGACTGCTGGTCCAGGCCCGTCGCCTGCTGGCCCTGCACGACGAGACGCTGCGCAGTTTCGGCCGGCACAGCACCGAGTCGGTGGTGATCGGCTCCACCGAGCACGCCGCCGCGCAACTGCTGCCCTACCTCTCCGCGCAGCTCGCGACCACCCTGCCGGACCTGCGCATCCGCTTCCGCCTCGACCGCGGCACCAAGCTGCGCGAGGGCCTGGCCGAGGGCCGGGTCGACCTGGCGCTGCTGCTCGGCCCGGCCGACGACCTGCGCGCCACCCCGGTCGGCAATCTGGCTCTGACCTGGTACGCGGCGCCCACCTGGCAGCGCCCGCCCGGTAACGCGCCGATCCCGGTGGTGGCCTTCGACCAGCCCTGCGCCCTGCGTTCGCGGGCTCTGGAAACCCTTGCGGAAAACGCAATCCCGGCTATGGTTAACGCCGAGGCGATCCAGCTGGCCGGGGTCCAGGCGGCCGTCGGGGCCGGTCTGGGCGTGGCGCTGATGGCCACCCTGGGCCAGACCCCCGAGGGCCTGGCCCCTCGTCACGACCTGCCCGCCCCCAAGCCCCTGCCACTGGCCGTCTGGGCCCGGCGAGGCCTGTCCCCGCACACCGTCGCCCCGGCCGTCGATGCGCTGCGCCGGCTGCTCGCCCGGCCCGCGCTCACCCCCGCGCCCTACCCCGAATACGCCCCAGTCGAGTACGCCCAGGGAGCCTGAATGCCCGCCGTCCACCTGCCCGCCGCCTCGCAGGGCGACGAACCGGTCCGCACCCCCAGCGGCGTGCTGCTGCCGCCCGGGATCGACCCGTTCCACACCCGCCTGCACCAGATCGCCCCGGCGAACCTGGTCGGGCAGACCACGCAGACCTCGGGCATGAAGCGGCTGGAGGCGGTCAGCGGCAAGACGGTCGGCGCCCAGCACCTGTGGATGGGCCAGACCCACGTGCCCGCCCTGACCAACTCCGGCAACCACCACCACGGCGCCTCCGAGACCGCGATCTACGTGGTCTCCGGGCACCCGGTGTTCGTGTTCGCCGACCTCGACGGTCCCGAACCGGTGGAGCGCCGGATCGAGACCTCCCCCGGCGACTACGTGTTCGTACCGCCCTGGGTGCCGCACCGCGAGGAGAACCCCGACCCTGGAGAGGAGGCGCTGGTGGTGATCGCCCGCACCACCCAGGAGGCGGTGGTGGTCAACCTGAACGGCCTCGACTGGTCCGAGGTGAGTCTCTAAACCGGTGGCCGTCCACCCGCCGCCCGCACGATCATGGCCTTCTCATGGAAACGCCACATCACCAGGTCCGGGCGACCTGGACCGAGTCCACCATCACCGTCTACCAGGCCTACTCCCCCGGGATCGCCGAACCGGCCCTCGCCGCGGGCCGGTTCGTCACCCCGTTCAGACGCGAGCGGATGACCTGGATCAAACCCTCGTTCCGGTGGATGATGTACCGCTCCGGCTGGGCCACCAAACCCGGCCAGGAACGGGTGCTCGCGGTCGAGCTCACCCGCACCGGCTTCGAAGCGGCCCTGACCCGCTCGTGCGCCAGCAGTTTCGACCGCGCCCGCCACCCCGACCGCGCCACCTGGGCCAGGGCCCTGAAGGCCTCGCCGGTTCGCTACCAGTGGGACCCGGAACGCTCACTGCAGATGCAGCCCCTGCCGTTCCGCTCCCTGCAACTGGGGCTCTCCCGGGATGCGGTAGACCAGTACGTGGACGAGTGGATCGTGGGTCTGCACGACGTCACCGGCCTGGCCCACCAGATCCACGCCCACGTCTCGGCCGGCGAACCCGAAACCGCCCAGGCCCTGCTCCCGCCCGAAACCCCCTACCCACTCCCACCCGACGTGGCCCAGGCCGTCAACGCGACACTCTGACCGCATCGCTGCGCCGCTTGTCCATACCGGTGTAGTCGTTCAGCTTGTACAGGATCGAACCCGTCTGCGGCGCCGGCCACACCACGATCCTGTGGTGCTCCCGCGGCACCTCGGGCGCAGAGTCGTAGTCCAGGTCGCGGCCACGGCAGTGGGCTCGGATCCGGTACCAGCCCGGGCCCTGCTGGTTCACGTCCGGCCACTCCTCCGGAACGTTGTCGTCGTACGAACCGAACCGGGTGCACGGGGCAGTGAGCTGAGCACTGACCTCCACCACGTCTTCCCACTCGTCCAGTTCGAGCTCTTGCGGTGCATCCGCGCGGTAGTCGACCTGCAGGTGAAGATGGCCCACCGCGATACCGGTGTAGAACTGCACGACCGAACCGAACACGTCGACCAGGCCGTTGCTCACATCCGTGGTGGGCTCGTCCTTGTAGTAGCCACTGCTGTCGTCGTCCCCCTGGGCCAGGAACATGTGGTTCTCCACGTGCAGCAGAACCGGCCTGACGGTCAGCAGCCGCACCGGCCCGGGATCGCACGGCTCTTCCTCTGGTTCCGGCTCGTACTCCTCCGGATGCGCGGCCCGGCGCTCGGCGTAGTGCCGCTGGGCCATTTCGAAGGCCTGGAGCGCCTCTTCCCGGCTAGGCCGAAGGCTCCGTACCCAGATGGAGGGCCCGGCAACCGACTGCTCGTCCTCACTCGACATGGGTCACACGCTAGCGAGCCCGATTCAAGCCGCTCCCAGCGCCCGAGCCGCCACGAGCGTCCCATCGGTCCTGATCTGCCCGGCCACTTCCTGGGCCGCAGCCGCCAGGGGTAAGGCTTTCCGGAGCGCCTCGGTCAGTGAGTGCGCCGTGGGAACACTGCCTTCGTGCGCCACGCCGATGCCCAGTTCTGAGACGCGGCGGGCGAAGAAGGGCTGGTCCACGACCTGTGGCACGATCACCTGGGGTACGCCGGCGCGGGCGGCGGCGGTCGTGGTGCCCGCGCCGCCGTGATGCACCACGGCGGCGCAGCGGGGGAACAGACTTTGCTGGTTCACATCCCCGACCACGAAACAGTCGTCCTGGGAGTCGATGGCCGACAGCCCGGCCCACCCCTGGGCCAGGATGATGCGGCGGCCCAGGGCGCGGGCCGCCTCCACCGCAGCCGTCGCGACCTCCGCGGACGCATTGCCCATGGCCATGCTGCCGAATCCCACGTACACCGGCGCATCTCCCGCCGCCAGGAACGCCTCCACCTCAGGCGCGAGAGGTCTTGTGTCGGGCAGGATCCAGGCGCCGGTCTGCAGCACGTCGACCAGGTCCGAAGGCTGCCAGGGAGCCAAGGTGGGGTCGACCGCCAACCATGGACGTTTGTTCAGGACATGGGCGCGGATGTCCGGCACCGGGGGCAGCCCGACGGTGGCCCGGTGGTCGTTCACCGCCCCGCCGAAGATGGCATTCATGTTCTCGACGTCGAGCTTCCACAGCTCGCGGTTGTCCGTGACGTCCGGTGGCAGCGGACGACCGGGGTAGGCGATCGGCGGCTGGTGGGGCGAGGGCATCGTCACCGACTGGAACGCCACCAGGTGAAAGGGCAGTCCGAGCTGGTCGGCGGCGGTGCGGGCTCCGGCCGCAGCGGGCATCAGACCGCTGCCGATGATCACGTCGGCCTTCTGCGCCGCCTCGAGCACCACCTCGTACTGCGCCGCGGTCACCGTCCGCGCCCGCTCCGGCAACGTGACGTGCGGGTTCGCCCGGGCGTGGGCAATCAGCTCCTTCACCGACATTCCGGCCGGCACCATGGCCACGCCCGAACGTTCCAGCAACGCCTCGAACTCGGGCTCGGGCGGCGCACAGACCACCGCCTCGACGCCCAGCTGCTGCAACGTCACGCCGAGCGCGGCCATCGGCTCGACGTCTCCTCGCGACCCGTAGGTCGACATCACCACTCGCATAGCGGAACCCCCCAGAAATCGCTGACCGCGAGCGATTCTGAGGGGTGACGGGGGCCTTGCCGCAAGGCCCCCACTGCGCTATAACCTGAACTAGGCCGGACTAGGCGGGGTACTTCAGACCGAGATGATCCCGCAGCGTCGTGCCTTCGTAGTCCGTCCGGAACACCCCCCGCTCCTGCAGCAGCGGCACCACCGTGTCCACGAACGGGGCCAGGCCGTCCGGGGTGATGTGCGGCACCAGGATGAAGCCGTCGGAGACGTCCTCCTGCACGAACCGGTTGATCGTCTCGGCCACGGTGGCCGGTGAGCCGATGAACGTCTGCCGTCCGGTCACCTCGATCACCAGGTCGCGGGCCGAGAGCTTCTCCGCCTCGGCCCGGGCCCGCCACTCGTTGGCCAGGGCCACCGGGTCCTTCGCCAGCTGACGCACGCTCGCGCGGCCCTTGGCGATCGAGTCACCCTCCACGACCGGGTCGAACGCGGGCAGCGGGCCGTCCACGTCGAAGTCGGAAAGGTCGGTGTTCCAGAGCTGTTCGATGAAGTTGATCGCGGTCTGCGGGGAGACCTGCAGGCGGCGCACCTGGTGGGCGATCTCCTGGGCCTCGGCGTCGGTGTCGCCCAGCACGAAACTGGCGGCCGGCAGGATCAGCAGGTCTTCGGGCGCCCGGCCGAATCCGGGCAGCCGGCCCTTCACGTCGGTGTAGAACGCCTTGCCCTCGTCGAACTGGGAGTAGCGCGAGAAGATGGCGTCGGCCTGGGCGGCGGCGAAGTTGCGGCCCTCGTCGGAGTCACCGGCCTGGAAGACCACCGGCCGGCCCTGCGGGCTGGTCGGCACGTTGAACTGGCCCTCGATGTCGAAGAACCGGTCCTGGTGCCGGAACCGGCCCGGGGCGGCGGAGTCCAGGAACCGGCCGTTCTCCTGGTCGGCCACGACCTCGACGCCGTTCCAGGAGTCGAACAGTTCGGTGGTGGTCTGCAGGAACGCGCGGGCCCGCTCGTAGCGGTCCTCCTGGGCCAGGTAGCCCCCGCGCCGGAAGTTCTCGCCGGTGAACCGGTCCCAGCTGGTCACCACGTTCCAGGCGGCGCGCCCGGCGGAGAGGTGGTCGAGGCTGGCGAACTGCCGGGCCACCTCGTAGGGCTCGTTGAAGGTCGAGTTGATCGTGCCGGTCAGGCCGATCCGGTCGGTGACCGCGGCCAGGGCGGCCAGCACGGTGAAGGTGTCCGGGCGCCCGACCACGTCCAGGTCGTAGATCTGGCCCTTCTGCTCACGCAGACGTAGGCCCTCGGCCAGGAACAGGAAGTCGAACTTGCCGCGCTCGGCGATCTGCGCGAAACGCCGGAACGACTCGAACTCGATGTGGCTGCCGGCCGCCGGGTCGCTCCAGACCGTGGTGTTGTTGACGCCCGGGAAGTGCGCCGCCAGGTGAATCTGCTTGGTCATCTCCGAGCCTCTCAGGCAGTCGCGTAACGGTTGGCCGGCCGGGGCAGCCCCAGCAGGCTCCGGAGCGTGGCCTTCTCCGGGTAGGCGGTGCGGAACCGGCCGCGTCGCTGCAGTTCCGGCACCAGGCCGCGGGTGATCTGGGTCAGGTCGTAGGGCAGGGTGGCCGGGCGCAGCCGGTAGCCGGTCAGCCCGGCCGTGCTCCACTCGGTGAGCAGGTCGGCCAGCTGGCCCGGCGTACCGGCGAAGATCAGCGCATCGCTGGTGTACTCGGCCCCGGTCAGCTCGTTCAGGTGGTTCAGCCGGTCGCGGGCGGCCTGTTCGGTCTCGTCCAGCACCACCACCAGATCGGCCCACACGTGCACGGTCTCGTCCGCGCGGCCGGCGGCGAGGCGGTGCTCGTCGATCTGGCGCACCTGGGTGGCGGCCTGCTCGGCGTCGTGCGGGGTGACGAAGCCCAGGTCGGCGGCGCGCCCGATCAGGCGGTAGGGGATGTCGGAGTGCCCGAGGGCGGCGACCACCGGCTGGCCCTGCGGCGGGCGCGGGGTGATCGAGGGGCCCTTGACCGAGAACCAGCGGCCCTCGAAGTCGATGTAGTGCACCTTCTCCCGGTCCAGGAACCGGCCGCTGGCCACGTCCCGGATCTCGGCGTCGTCCTCCCAGCTGTCCCACAGCCGGCGCAGCACCTCGACGTAGTCGGCCGCCTCGTCGAAACCGTCGGCCAGCAGCTGCTGCTGGTCGGGTTCGTTGATCCGGGCGACATCGATGGCGGGCACCTCGCGGCGGCCGAAGTGGCGGGCCGCGTCCTGGCGGGGCGCCAGCTGCACCCGCACCCCGGCCCGGCCCAGCGCCGCGAAGTCGACCGTGGCAACGGCCTTGGAGAGGTGGAACGGTTCGGTGTGGGTGGTGACGGCGGTCGGGATCAGCCCGATGTGGCTGGTCACCGGGGCCACCCGGGCGGCGATCAGCACCGCGTCGAGCCGGCCGCGCACCCGGTCGGTGCGCTCGTCCTGGGCGAACAGCTCGTCGGACTGCAGGGTCAGTGCGTCCTCGATGGTGACCAGGTCGAGCAGGCCGGCCTCGGCCTCCTGCACCAGGCCGGTCCAGTAGCCCGGTGAAAGCAGTTCTGCGGGGCGGGCGTCCGGCTGCCGCCAGGCGGCGGGGTGCCAGCCGGCACCGTCGAGGGCGATGCCGAGGTGCAGATGATCGTTGGCGCTCATCCTCGTCCTAAATCTCGTTGTTCTGGTGGGGGGTCTTCTCGCCGGCCTCGACCGCCACCGGCAGGCGGTTCTCCGGCGGTGGCAGCGGGCAGGTGGCGAGAGGGGTGTAGGCGCAGGGCAGGTTGGCGGCCCGGTTGAAATCGATCACGACGTGGCCGTCTTCGTCGGGTACCGGCACCGGGAGCGAGCGGTTGGCTGCGTAGGTGGTCACGCCGGAGGTGGCGTCGGTGAACAGCACCAGGAGGCTGCCCGGGGTGCGTCCCTCGAAGGCGGTCAGAGTCAGCGGCTGACCGTCGATCTCGAAGCTGAGTTCACCCGGCGCCTGGTAGATGTGCTCGAGCCCCTCCACCGCGGCGTCGACCCTGACCGGGCGAGGCTGGTCGAAGGGCCGGTAGCGGGCCTCGAGAACCCAGCGCGGCTGCGGTTCGTAGGCCGGGGTGCTGGTGTAGGCCTGCAGCCGGGCGCTGTCGGGGTGGCGGGGCCGCACGATGTCGAAGCCGCCACGCCGGGCCACCTCGATCACCGCCTCGCCCCAGACCACGTCGATGCCGTCGCGCTCGGGGATCACCCCGAACGCGTGACGCCCGATCCGGGTCACCCCGTCCACCTGGATCTTCTCGTCGGGGCCGAGGACCACGGTGGGGCCTTCGGGACCGGTCGACCACTCCCCCGGGGCGTCCGGGAACCGCTGCGGTTCCTCGGTCAGCCAGTTCAGGCTGGTGACGGCCAGGAAGCCGTGCGGGTCCGACAGCGACGCCTCCCGGCCCCGGCGCCATTCCTGCCATTCGTGAGTGAGGTCGTCGACGGTGGGGGCACTCATGCCTGCACTCCTTGGATCTGGTTCTCCCGGCCCGGGATCGCGGCCAGGAGCTCTCGGGTGTACTCGTGCTGAGGACGGGTGAAGAGTTCTTCTGTGGGCGCGGTCTCGACGATGCGACCGTTGCGCATGACCGCCACCCGGTGGGCCAGCTGCCGCACCACGGCCAGGTCGTGCGAGATGAACAGGTAGGCCACCCCGGTGTCGGCCTGCAGCTGCACAAGCAGGTCGAGCACCTGTGCCTGCACCGAGACGTCGAGGGCGGAGACCGGCTCGTCGCAGACCACCAGGTCGGGTGAGAGCGCCAGGGCCCGGGCGATCGCCACCCGCTGCCGCTGCCCACCGGACAGTTCCGCCGGGCGGCGTTCGAGCACGGAACCCGGCAGGGCGACCCGGTCCAGCAGGTCGCCGGCCCGGGCGCGGCGGGAGGCCCGGTCGCCGACCTTGAACACCCGCAGCGGTTCCTCGATGATCTCGGCCACGGTGAAGCGGGGATCCAGCGAGGCGTAGGGGTTCTGGTACACCAGCTGGGCCCGGCGCCGCAGTTGCCGGGTGACGCCCTTTCCCGCGTGGGTGATGTCGGCGCCGTCGAACCGGATGGTCCCGGCGGTCGGGTCGCTCAGCCGCAGGGCCAGCCGCCCGGTGGTCGACTTGCCCGAGCCGGACTCCCCGACCAGAGCCAGGGTTTCGCCATGATCGACGAAGAAGCTCACACCGTCAACGGCTTTCACCGACTTCGGGCCGTCCGCGGTTCGGGGTAGCGGGAACTCCTTGGCCAGGTTCTCGACCTCGAGCAGGCGCCCGCCGCCGGCGCGGGGTTCGGCCCGGTGGGGCGGGCGCAGGCTGGGGGCACTGTTCAGCAGGCGCTGGGTGTACTCGTGCTGCGGGTTGCCCATCACCATTGCAGTGGGGCCGGTCTCGACGACCTGTCCCTGCGACATCACCACGATGCGGTCGGCCCGGTCCGCCGCCACCGCCAGGTCGTGGGTGACCAGCAGCACCGCCGCCCCCGACTCGGCCACCAGGTGCTGCAGGTGGTCCAGGATCACCTTCTGCACGGTCACGTCCAGGGCGCTGGTCGGCTCGTCGGCGATGATCAGCCGGGGGCCGGCCGCGATGGCGATGGCGATCAGCACCCGTTGCCGCATACCGCCGGACAGCTCGTGCGGGTACTGCCGGGCCCGGGTGGCCGGGTCCGGAAGCCCGGCCTTGGCCAGGATCTCGACCGCCTGCCCGGCGGCCTGCTTGCGGGTGGTCACCGAGTGCAGGCGCAGCACCTCGGCGACCTGTTCACCCACACGCTTGACCGGATTCAGCGAGACCGCCGGATCCTGCGGCACCAGGCCGATCCCGGCTCCACGCACGCTGCGCAGCACACGCTCGGGAGCGTTCTGCAGTTCCTGCCCGTCGAACTCGACCACCCCGTGGTCGATCTGGGCGTTGGCGGACAGCAGCCGCACGACGGCGTGGGCGGTGGTGCTCTTGCCCGACCCCGACTCACCCACCACGGCAACGGTTTCGCCCGGGTGCACCTCCAGGTCGATGCCCCGCACCGCGGGTACCGATCCGGAACGTGTGCGGTAGGAGACCGCGAGGTCGCGAATACTCAGGAGCGGTTGGCTCACCACTGCTTCACCTCGGTCTCGAGAGCGCGCGCGATCCGGTTGGTGGCCAGCACCGTGGCGGCGATGGTCAGGCCGGGCAGGGTGGTCAGCCACCAGGCGTTGGCCAGGTAGTTGCGGCCGTCGGAGATCAGCGTTCCCCACTCCGGGGCCGGTGGTGGGGCGCCGTAGCCGAGGAAGCTCAGGCTGGACACGGCCAGGATCGAGGTGCCGAACTCGAGGGTGGCGAGCACCAGCACCGGGCCCAGGCTGTTGGGCAGCACGTGCCGCCCGAGGACGGTGGGCCAGCGGGCGCCGACTCCGCGGGAGGCCTCGACGTACAGTGCGGTGCGTACTTTCAGCACCTCGGCCCGCATCACCCGGGCGAAGCCGGCCACGTTGGCCACCCCCACCGCCACCGCGACCTTCGTGGTGCCGTAGCCCAGGGCGGTGACCACGGCCAGGGACAGGAACAGGGTGGGGATGGACAGCACCACGTCCACGAACCGCATGATCACGTCGTCCACCCAGCGGCCGACGAAACCCGCCACCAGGCCGAGCAGACCGCCCACCACGAAGGCGAACAGCACCGCGATCAGGGTGGCCCGCAGCGACAGCTGCGCCCCGTGCACCATCCGGGCGAACAGGTCGCGGCCCAGGCTGTCGGTGCCGAACCAGTGCGCGGCGCCGGGTGCCTGGAAGTTCTCCTCGGGGACGCCGCGGGTGGGGTCGGTGTCGGTGAACACCCCCGGCGCGAAGGCGGCCACGGTCACCAGAACCACCACGACCAGAGAAAGGACGAGTGCGGGCCTGCGGGCGAGGAACGTCAGGGTGCGTCGGGAGCGGCTTCCCAGGGGACGGGCCGGGGCGGGTTCGGCCGAGGGTGCCGTGGTGGTGCCGAGGGGTTCGGTGAGGATCTGGCCGGTCATGCCGTCACCGTCCTCGGGGCGCCGGGGGTGGCGGGCCCGGCCAGCACGATGCGCGGGTCGAGCACCGGGTAGACCAGGTCGACCAGCAGGTTCACCACCACGAAGACCAGCGCCCCGTAGACCACCACGCCCTGCACCACGGGGATGTCCTGGGCGGAGACCGCGGCCTGGGTGACCCGGCCCAGGCCGTTACGGGAGAACACCGTCTCCACCACCACCGCGTTGGCCATCAGCGCGCCGACCAGCAGCCCGGCCACGGTCAGGGCCGGCAGCGAGGCGTTGCGCAGGGCGTGCCGAAGGTGCACGTGCACCCGCCCGGCGCCCTTGGCCCGGGCCGTCTCGATGTACGGCTCGTCCAGCGTGGTGCTCAGGCTCTTGGCCAGCACCAGGGCGATCTGCGCCCCGGTGGGCACGGCCAGCGTGATGGCAGGCAGGATCAGCCCGCGCAGGCCGTCGTTGCCGAAGGCCGGGAACCAGGCGTTCCGGAACGAGAAGAACTGCACCAGCATCAGCCCGATCCAGAAGGTCGGTACCGAGACCCCCAGCGGGGGCAGCGACAGCAGGAACTGCCGCACCCCCCGCCGGGAGCTGTAGGTGGCCGCCAGGGCCAGGCCGCCGCCGAACACCACGGCCAGGGCCAGGGCGCTGAGGGTGAGCAGCAGGGTCTGGGGCAGGGCGTCGAGGATCATCTCGGTGACCGGGTGCCCGGTGGCCACCGAGTCGCCCAGGTCACCGGTCAGCGCCCGGCCCAGGTGCTCGGCGTACTGCACCGGCACCGGCTGGTCGAACCCGTACTCGGCGCGCAGCGCCTCGAGCCGGGCCGGGTCGACCGGTGCGGAGTCCAGGCCCGCCCCGGCCGTCGCCGAGACCGGGTCACCGGGCAGCAGCACCAGGATGAAGAACGACAGGGTGTAGGCCGCCCAGAGCACCCCGACCGCCTGCGCCAGCCGGCGGAGTACGTACCGGCTCATCCCTGCCCGCCCCCGCTCAGCCAGGTGTCGTGCAGCTGGATCCGGCTGGAGGCCTCGAAGTTCAGGTCGTGCACGCCGGCCGCGATCCCGAGCTTGGTCTGCAGCTCCACCACCGGGATGACGAACGCGTTCTGCACGATCGCCTCCTGCGCGCCGGCGACCAGTTCCTTGCGCGCGGCCTCGTCCACGGTGCCGGCCTGGTCGGTCAGCGTGTCGTCAAGGCCGGTGGCCGGGATCCGGTAGGTGTTGGCCAGCCCGGTGGAGTACAGCGAGCGCAGGATGTCCGGGTCGGCGCGGGTCAGGTTGCCCCACATCAGGTCGAAGTTGCCGGACTGCTGCACCTCGGCGCCCTGGGCGATCTCGTACTGCTTCAGCTCGACCGCCACGCCGACCTCGCGCAGCTGCTGCTGGATCAGTTCCAGGGCGGGCTGGTTGGTGGGCGAGTTGGCGAACCAGGCCACGGTGAGGCTGAGTTTCTGGCCGTCCTTCGCGCGGATTCCGTCGGCCCCGGCCTTCCAGCCGGCCTCCTCCAGCAGCGTCTTGGCCTTCTCCGGGTCGTGGCCCAGTTCGGCGGACAGGTCGGTGTAGCCGGGGGTGGTGCGGGCCAGGATGCTGGTGGCCGGCTCGGTGCCGGTGTTGAACACCGTGTCGGCGACCTGCTGCCGGTCGATCGCCTGACGCAGGGCCTGGCGCACCTTCTCGTCGGACAGGGCGGGCCGGGAGTTGTTCACCCCGAGGTTGAAGACCGCCCCCGGGTTGGCCCGGGCCTGCAGGGTGGCCCCGGAGGCCTCGAGCGCCGCCTCGTCGGCCCGGCCCACGTTGCCGATCGCGTCGACCTGCCCGGACTGCAGGCTGCCGGTGCGCACCCCGGACTCGGGCAGCACCTTGAACACCACCTCGTCCAGGTAGGCCTCGCCCTTCTTCTTCCACAGCGAGGAGCCCCAGTCGTAGCCGGTGCGCTTGCGCAGGGTGGCCGACTGGTTGGGGGCGTACTCGGCCAGGGTGAACGGCCCGGAGCCGACGATGCCCTGGGTGCAGCGTTCCTGCGGGCTCAGCTCGGTGCTGGCCAGGGACACCACGCCGAGCGAGTGGGTCGAGGTGGCCTGCAGGAACTGGGCGTTCGGCTGGGCGAAGGTGACGTTCAGGGTCTGCGGGTCCTCGGCGGTGACCTTCTCCACCCCGGTGAGGTAGCCGGTGGCCAGGTTGGCCAGCGGCCCCAGGTCGGGGACGGCGTCGAAGTTGGCCTTGACCACCTCGGCGGTCAGCTCGCTGCCGTCGCTGAAGGTCACCCCGTCGCGCAGGTGGAAGGTGAAACTGCGGGCGTCGTCGCTGATCTCCCAGCTCTCGGCCAGCCAGGGCACGATCTCGCCGGTCTCCGGGTCCTGGTCGGTGAGGGAGTCGACCAGCTGGCGCACCGAGTAGATCGAGTCGTTGCTGGCCACCTGCTGGGGGTCGGCGCAGCCGGTGTCGGAGCCGACGGCGAAGGTCAGTGTCCCGCCGGAGACCGGCTCGCCCCCGGCCGCCTCGGCGGAGGCGTCGGAGCCGGAACCACAACCGGCCAGGGCCAGCAGGGAGACGGTCAGGCCGGCGGTCACGACCCGCCGGTCAAGGGCGTGCTTCAGGGTTCTTCCCACGAAAGGGGTACTCCTCGTCCATGAGTTGCGAGTTGTGTCGGTGGGCCGGGCGGCCTCAGCGGCGCTGCCACTCCTGGGCCAGCAGCTCGTAGGAACGCACCCGGTCGGCGTGGTCGTGGGTGATGGTGGTGATCAGCAGCTCGTCCGCCCCGGTGGCGTCGCGCAGCCGCTCCAGCTGGTCGGCGACCTGGCCGGGGGTGCCGACGAACTGGGTGTCGAGGCGGTCCTGCACCAGGGCCCGGTCGGCGTCGCTCCAGACGTGCTGGGCCGCCTCCTCGGGGGTGGGGAACTGGATGGCGCCCTCGGCCGTGCGGATGCTGCGCACCCAGGCGCCGTAGCCGGCTGCCAGTTCCCGGGCCTGCTCCTCCTGCGGGGCCACCACCACGTCGGCCGAGACCGTCACGTAGGGCCGGTCCAGCCCGGAGACGCCGGTGGAGGGCTTGAACGCCGCCCGGTAGGCGTCCACCGCCTCGAGCACGCTGGAGGGGGCCACGTGGTAGTTGGCCCCGAAGCGCAGGCCCCGCTCGCCGGCCACCTCGGCGCTCTCGCCGCCGCTGCTGCCCAGCACCCACAGCTGCAGGTCGGCGCCCTCACCGGGGATCACATGACCCGGCTCGCCCTCGGCCGAGGTGTAGGTGCCCTCGATCAGGGCCAGCACGTCGCCGACGAGCTCGTCGTAGTCCTGCGGGTGCGCCCCCGGCTGGGCCAGCAACTGCTTCTGCAGCAGGAAGCGCGGCGAGCCGAGCAGCGGCCGGAAGTCGAACGGCGGCGGGATCACCAGGCCGTTCGCGGTCTTCCCGTCCACCACCGGGGTCTTGTCGGTCACCTGGCGAGGCGCCCGCGGCGCCCCGCCGCTGCGTCCCAGCCCGAGATCGAAACGCCCCGGGTGCACCGCGTCCAGCAGGCCGAAGTCCTCCACCACGGAAAGGGCTGTGCGGTGGCCCATCTGCACCGCGCCCGAGCCCAGCCGGATGCTCGAGGTGGCCCCGGCGACCAGGGCCAGCAGGACGGCCGGCGAGGTGCCGGCCACGCCCGGGTTGAGGTGGTGCTCGGCGAACCAGAAGCGGGCGTAACCCAGCTGCTCGGCCCGCTGCGCCAGGTCGGTGCTGTTGCGGATCGCCCTGGCCGCGGTCGATCCGGTGGAGATCGGGACCAGGTCGAGGATGCCCAGCGGGGTGGTGGTCATGGGACGAGCTCCTGTTCTGCCGCGGGGCGGGCGGGGGCCCACTCCCAGGGCGGGTCGGGCAGGGTGTGGCGCAGGGCCGGGGCGATCTCGGCCTGGAACAGCTCCAGGCCGGCCCGGTGCTGGTGGTCGGGCAGGCCGTTGGCGTCGGCGGACAGGTTGATCACGCTGTGGCCGAACTGCTCGTGGTAGCGGTGCACCTTCTCGATCACCTGCTGGGGGCTGCCGACCAGGGCCGAGCTGCGCTCCACGAAGTCCTCGAGGGTGGGGAACACCGGTGCGACGCCGAGCTTCTCCTGCAGTTGCAGGTAGCCGGCGAAGACCGGGGCGTAGGCTGCCACCGCGTCCTGCGAGCGGTGGGCCGCGTGATATCCGGCGGTGCCCGAGCCCACCGCCGCCCGGGCCGGGTCGTGCCCGTAGTGCGCCCAGCGCTCGCGGTAGTAGGCGATCAGTTCGGCGTAGGGCCCGATCGGGTTGGTGACGTTGGCGGAGAACAGCGGATCGCCGTAACGCGCGGCCAGGTCGACCGATTCACGGCTGGTGGCGCTGCCGTGCCAGACCCGCACCGGCTGCTGCAGGGGCCGGGGCCAGACCTCGGCCTCGTGCAGAGGTGGGCGGAACCGGGTGTCGTAGGTGACCTTGTCCTGGCGCCACAGCCGCCGGAACACCTCGTAGGACTCGGCGTTGCGCTCCCACTGGTCCTCCGGGGTCACCTGGAACAGCTCGCGCTGGGCGGCCCCGTTGCCCTTGCCGATGATCAGCTCCAGCCGGCCCTGCGAGAGGTGGTCCAGCGTGGCGTAGTCCTCGTAGGCGCGCACCGGGTCGAGCAGGCTGAGCGTGGTCACCGTGGTGAACAGCCGGATCCGCCGGGTCAGTGCGGCCAGGTGGCTGAGCACCACGGTCGGGGAGGAGGAGATGAACGGACGCTCGTGGCGTTCGCCCACGCCGTAGCCGTCGAACCCGAGTTCCTCGGCCAGCAGCGCCTTGTCGATCACCTCCCGGAACCGGTCGAAGGTGGATTTCTGGACCCCGGTGACCGGGTCGGGGGCGTGCACGATCAGGGTGCTGAGCAGGAACTTCACGCCGGCACCACGACCCCTTCGGGCAGGCCGAGGGCCGCGCGCAGGGTGGCGCCGGTGACCGGTTCCAGCCGGGGCACCACCGAGCGCAGCACTCCCAGCAGCTCGTCGCGGCCACCGGTGGTGGCCAGTTCCAGGCCGTCGAGGGCGTGGGCGGTGGCCCAGCGGCCCAGTTCGGCCGCCGTGGAGCGGCCGTTCTCCCGCACGATCCCGGCCCGGGCCAGCAGGGTGATCTGGTCGCGGCGGCGCCCGGAGTGCCACACCGCGTCGGTCAGGCGGGTGTTGCCGCCGTCGACCAGCTCGATCCGGGGCACCACGAACACGTCGGCCAGCCGGGCCGCCTCCACCCAGTTCACGTGGTCGCGGGCGTCGGCCACCAGCACCGGGCGCCCCTCTCCGACCGGGTCGGCGGCGACCCGGTAGAAGCGCCCGTCGTGGTCGACCGGCTCGCTCCCCCACAGGCCGGCCAGGATCTGCGCGTACTCCGTCCAGCGGTGGGGCCGGGCGGCTCCGCCCACGTCCACCGGCAGCCCGGGGCGGGGCAGGTCCTCGGCCAGGGTCTCGGTGACGTCGTCACCGTCTCCGGCCCGCAGCGCCAGGCCGGCCCGCCCGCCGGTGGCCCGGTTCAGGGCGATGCTCCGCCGGGCCAGGTTGTAGGGCGCGTTGTGGGTGGTCGGGGCGTCCACGATCCAGTTCAGGTCCGGATGGCGGGCGGCCAGGAACGAGGCCACCGCTCCGGCGTCGAGCAGGGCCAGCTCCCCGGGCGGGCCGTCACTGACCCGGATCGCCGAGACCCCGGCGTCGCGGGCGGCGTCGGCCACCTCGGCGGCCTGGTGCAGGGTGAGACCGTCACCGACGGCCAGGTCGAGGACGACGACGAGACTCATCGCGTTCACCGGCTTCCGACGAGCGACAACCCGAACCCGGCCGGGACGACCGGGGCCGGGGCGTCCAGGCCCAGACTTCCCCGCAGCGTCCCGTACGGTGCCTGCGCGCCGATCAGGCCGCGGCCGCGCAGCTCGGGCACGAGCTGCTCGAAGAAGGCCTCGGCGTCGAGGGGGACGACGCTGACGCCGTCCACGTCCTCGGATTTCACCAGGGCCTCGATCCGGTCGGCGTCGGGCCCGGCCCCGGTACCGGTGACGACCTCCGCCAGCACCAGCACCGAGTCCGGCCCGCGGCCGAGGAAGGCCGTGCGGGAGCGGATCTCACCGCGGGAGGCGGGCAGGCGCCCGTCGGACTCGGACAGCAGCACCACGTCGGCGCTGACCACGTCGGCGCCACCGACCAGGACCGGGCGGCCCTGCGGCGAGCGCAGTTCCGTGCGTTCGTCCCAGCGGGCCACCACCGACTCCACCAGAGAGGCCTGGCGACGGGCCTGCTGCCCGGCGGTGAGCAGTTCGCGCAGGCCGAAGTTGCGGCCGTTCGCGGCACCGGTGTCGTCGGCGACGCGCCAGCCGATCCGGCCTCCGCTGAGGTAGTCGAGATCTCCCAGGCGGCGGGCCAGTTCGAGAGGGTCGTGGTAGCCGGCCGAGAGGGTGCCGATCAGCCCGATGCGCTCGGTGACGGCGGCGAGCCGGGCCAGCAGCGTGGTGGGCTCGGCGTCCTGACCGTCGACCAGGACGGCCTGCAGGCCGCTGGACTCGGCCTGGCGGGCCAGGGCGACGGCCCGGCCGGGCTCGTCCTGGGCGCTGCTGGGAAGGGTCAGGAAGAAGGGAATGTGCACGGTCATGCCCGGGCTCCTCGTGGGACGAGCGGAGATGGGACGGCCGGCCACCGATCAGGGCGCGCCGGCCACCGCACCCCTGGTGAAAGGCGCGTGAAGATGGGTGAAGAAGACGCCGGGCGGGGTTACGCCTGACGGTTCCGGGGCACTCCGCCGAAGAACCGGCCTGCGCTGTTCCCCTGCCCGGCCGAAGATTTCAGACGATCAACGGGGCGGGACGCACGGTCGACACCGGGCGCTGGAGACCCTCAGCAGGTCTACCCAGCGCACCTTCGTCAACAGCGGCCCGCGGTTCATGACCACAAGTGTCCGTTCCGTGACACGCATTGTCAATCATTTCTGTAGACAATGTAGGTTCAACGGTACTGCCGGACAGCTCGCACGGATCGGAGACCGATGGGCCCGGAACTGCTTTGGTACATCCCGAACACGGTGGAGCCCGGCCACCGCGGCGACGACACCGGCGACGGCTGGGGCTCGCTGGAGTACTCCACCGACCTGGCCCGCCTCACCGAGCGGCACGGCTGGTCCGGCGCCCTGCTGGGCACCAGCTGGGGCCGGCCCGACACGTTCACCGTGGCCACCGCGCTGGCCGCCCGCACCACCACGTTCCGGCCCCTGGTGGCGGTCCGGCCCGGCTACTGGGACCCGGCCCACTTCGCCTCGGCCGCAGCCACTCTCGACCGCCTCAGCAACGGACGGCTGCTGGTCAACATCGTCAGTGGGCTGGACGAGCCGGCCGCCTACGGCGACGCCGTCACCGCCTCGCCCGAGCGCTACGCCCGCACCGCCGAGTTCATGCAGCTGGTCCGCCGCCTGTGGAACGAGCCGGAGGTGACCCACGACGGCCGCTTCTACCAGGTCACGAGGTCGTCCCTCGCCCTCCGCCCGCAGACCGCACCCCGGCTGTACTTCGGCGGTGCCTCCGAGGCCGCCGAACGCGTCGCGGCCGCCGAGGCCGACGTCCAGTTGTTCTGGGGTGAGCCCCTGGAGGCCCTGGCCGAGCGCATCGACCGCCTGCGCCGCCTCAGCGCCGGGCGCCGCCATGCTCCGCTGGAGTTCGGGCTGCGCATCACCACGCTGGTCCGCGACACCAGCGAGCAGGCCTGGGCCGACGCCGAGGCCCGGGTCGCCGCCCTGCGCGGCAAGGAGCCCGAGCCCTGGTGGCAGGGCAACCGCGAGCACGCGGTGGGCCAGCGCCGGCTGTACGACCTGGCCGAGCGCGGCGAGGTGCTCGACTCCTGCCTGTACACCGCCCCCGGCCCGGCCGGGGCCGGCGGCGCGGCCAGCACCTGGCTGGTCGGCTCGGCCACCGAGGTGGCCCAGGCCCTGCACCGCTACCGGGAGCTGGGCATCACCCACTTCATCCTGTCCGACACCCCGTACCGGGAAGAGGTGGCCCGCCTCGGCGATCAACTCCTCCCCCTGCTCACCACCGAACTGCACACCACGGAAGTCAGGAGCTGATCGAATGTCCCAGGACAGTCCTCTCGTGGTCACCGGCGCCGGAGGCCGGGCCGGCCGCGCGGTGGTCGCCGAGGCGGTACGCCGCGGGCGGCCGGTGGTCGCAGTCGTGCGCGACCCGGCCCGGGCCGCCGACCTGTCCGGCGCCGAGGGCGTGCGAGTGATCGCCGGCAACGCTCTGGCCCCGGCCCGGCTCACTCCCGCCCGGCTGGGCCTGACCACCGCCCCGGCCGGCTGGGTCAGCACCGTCTCACCGTTCACCGCCCCGCCGGCGAGCTTCGAGGGTTTCGACCCCGGCTTCTACAGCAAGGTCGGCCGCGCGGCGCTGGACTCGCTGGAGGCGGCGGGCGGAGAACGCCTGGTCGTGGTCGGCCTCTTCGCCACGCTGTCCCACGCCGGGGGCCGGGTTCTCGACGACGCCGCCCTGTTCCCGCCCACCCTCAGGCCGTTCGCCGAGGCTCACGCGGCCGGCGTGCAGACCCTGGACGAGGAGGCGGGCGAACTGGACTGGCTGGTGCTGGCCCCGCCACCACTGCTCTCCGCCGAGGCGGCGAGCACCGGCGGCTACCTGCTCGGCGACCACCGTTTCGACCCCGGCCGGGCCGGCGCCGCGCTCTCCTACGCCGATCTGGCCGTGGCCGTCCTGGACGAGGTCGAGCGGCCAACCCGCCACCGCGAGCAGGTCGCCGTGCTCAGCCGATCAGCTGCTTGAGCAGCTGGGCCTCCAGCGCGGCGAACTCCGGATCGGCCAGCAGCTCGGGGGTCCGCGGCCGGGGGAAGTCGACCACGATCTCGGCCGCCACCCGGGCCGGGCGCGGGCTGAACACGTACACCCGGTCGGAGAGGTAGAGCGCCTCCCGCACGTCGTGGGTGATCAGCAGCACCGTCCACCGGTACTGCTCCCACATCTGCTCCAGCCAGCGCTGCATCTCCGAACGGGTCAGCGCGTCCAGCGCCCCGAACGGCTCGTCCAGCAGCAGCACCGGCTGCTCCTGGGCGACCGTGCGCAGCAGGGCGGCCCGCTGCCGCATGCCCCCGGACAGCTGGGCCGGGTACTTGTCCTCGAACCCCTTCAGCCCGAACGGCTCCAGCAGTGGCCTGACCTTCTCGCGGGCCGGGCCGCGCTTGCTGCCGCGCACCTCCAGGCCGAGCGTGAGGTTGTTCATCACCGTGCGCCAGGGCAGCAGCGCGTCCTTCTGCGGCATGAACGCCACCCGGGAAGCCTTGCCGTTCAGCTCGTTCCCCTCGATCCGGACGTCGCCGGCGTCCGGCTTCAGGGCGCCGGTGAGCACCCCGAACGTGGTGCTCTTGCCGCTGCCGCTGGGCCCCAGGATGGAGACGAACTCCCCCGGCTCGGCGTGCAGTTCCAGGCCGCGGACCACCGGCAGACCGCCGAGGGTGACGTCGAGGCCGCTGATGCTCAGAGCGTTCATGACTGCGCCTCCCCGGCACGGACGAGATGGGCCCAGGGCAGGGCGATCCGCTCGATCAGGTAGCTGAGGCCGAACAGCAGCAGGGTCACCGCGGCGGTGACCCCGACCGCGGCCAGCACAAGGTCGGTGCGGAAGGTGTTCTTGGCGAACTGCATGTACACGCCGAGCCCGGCCTCCGCCCCGGCGTACTCGGCGAAGATCGCCGAGACCACCGAGTAGGTGATCGCGATCCGCAGACCGGCCATGAAGTAGGGCAGGGCCGAGGGCAGCCGCACGGTGCGGAACACCCGCCACCGCCCGGCCCCCATCGAGCGCAGCAGGGCCACGCTGTCCGGGTCGGCCGAGCGGAACCCCTCCACGAAACTCAGTGTGGTGGCGAAGAAGTTGACGAACACGATGAGCAGGATCTTGGGGAACTGGCCGAACCCGAACCAGACGATCACCAGCGGCGCCAGCGCCACCAGGGGCAGGGTCTGGCTGACCACGAGCACCGGCAGCACCGCCCTCCGGGCCAGGCTGGACAGATCGACCAGCACCGCGAAGGCGAACCCGACCAGGATCGACAGCAGCAGCCCGATCACCGTGGCGCGCAGCGTGGGCCAGGTGTTGGCCAGCAGGTTCTCCCGGTCGGCCCAGCCCTGCTCGACCACCCGCGAGGGGGTGGGCAGCACGTCCGGGCCGGGCCCGGCGGTGGCCGCGTAGACCTCCCAGACGGCCAGGAGCAACAGCACCAGCAGTACCGGCGGCACGACCACGCCCGCCCGGGGAACCCGCAAGCCGGTCATGCCGCTGCGATTCCCACCTGGCTGGGCAGGAACTCGTCGGTGAACGAGTCCTCCCAGCCCGCGGCGCTGGGCAGGACGCCGTAGTCGGCCAGCCACTGGGCATACGGCTGGACCAGCTCGGCGCGCACCTGCCCCCAGCGGCCCTCGTGGAACCACGTGGGCGTGATGAGCTCCAGCGAGGCGCGCAGGGTCTCGCGCGGGAAGTACGGCACGTACCGCTCGAAAGCCTCCAGGGCCAGGCCCGGTTCGTCGCGGGCGGCCAGGTAGCCGCGCTCGACGATGGCCAGCAGCGAGCGCACCAGCACCGGGTTGCGCTGCAGGGTCGACTCCTGGGTACCGAGCAGGTAGCTGTGGTACGGCGGGGCCCCGATGTCGTCGACCGGCCAGATCACCCGGTCCTCCAGGGGAAGCCGGCCGAGCAGCGCGTCCCAGGCCCAGTAGTTGCCGAAGGTGGCGTCCACCTCGCCGGCCGCCACGTCGTCGGCCAGCAGTTCCCGGGCGCCGCTGTTCACCACGACCACGCGGTCGAAGTCACCACCGTCGGCCTCGACCAGGTGACGCACCATGGCCAGGCCCCGGGGCGTCGGGTTCAGGGCCAGCCGGCGCCCCTCCAGCTCACGCGGCCGGGTGATACCGGTCGCGGTGGTGGTGAGGATGGTCTCCATCCCGCGGTGGTTGATCGCCGCGACCGCCTTCAGCGGCTCGTGCGCGGCCCGGCGCACCAGCAGCCGGTTGCTGGGGAAGACCGCGAAATCGGCCTCGTAGCGGGAGAGGTAGGCCAGCGAGTCACCCCGCGAGGGGTCGGCCACCGTCAGTTCGACGTCCAGCCCCTCCTGGGTGAACCAGCCCTGGTGACTGGCCACGAAGAAGCCGGCCGAATTCGTCCATGGGTGCAGGTATTCCAGCACCACACGCAGTCGTGCGCTCATCAGTTCCCGCTCGCCAGGTAGTCGTTGCTGTAGTAGGTGGTCCAGTCCGGCTCGGCGGTGAGGGCCTTGCCGTCGGAGTCGGTGAGCCGGCCGTTCTCGTACAGGAACGAGCCGTAGTTCTTCCAGAACTCCTCGTCCTGGACCCCGACGTGGCCCGCTTCGGTGTTCAGGTACCCCTCCGAGGCCAGCAGGTTCTGGCTGGCCCGCACCAGTTCCGCATCGCTCAGCTGCGCCTTGTTCGCCTGCACGAGCAGGTCGGCGGCCTTGTCCGGCTCGTCCGCGGCGTAGCTGTAGCCCTTGGCCGTGGCGGCCAGGAACTTCTTGGTCACCTCGGGGTTGGCGTCCAGGTACTTCTGGCCCGAGGCGAGCAGCACCGAGTACTGGTCGGGGAAGCCGTAGTCGGTGGGGGCGAAGTTCTTCAGCGGCTTGCCCGAGCGCTCGGCCTCGACACCCTCCCAGGTCACCACCGGGATCGTGAAGTCGGCCTTCTTGCTGTAGACGGCCTGGTACGCCGAGGTGTCCAGGGCGATGCTCTTGAAGTCGCCCTTGCCGCCGTCGTGCTGGATCACGTACTTCAGCAGCGGGCCCTCGTCCGGCGAGCCGAACCCGGCGTAGGTCTTGCCGTCCAGGTCCTTCGGGCTCTGGATGTCGTCTCGGTCGGCGCTCACCGAGATGGCGTAGGTGCCCTTGCGGTTCGGCGCGTACACCGCCACCACGTCCTGGCCGGCGGCCCGGGCGTAGGTCACCCCGGCCTGGTACGAGAAGCCGAAGTCGGCCTGCCCGTGCGCCACCAGGGTCTCCGGCGCGGTCGAGGAGTAGGGAATGACCTTGAGCTTGATGCCCTGGTCCTCGTAGTACCCCAGCTCGTCGGCGGCGAAGACGCCGGTGTAGTCGGTATTCGGCGTCCAGCTGAGGGCCACCGTGACCTCGGTGAGCCCACCTTCGCCGGCCTCGGAGGAGGCCGAGGAGGAACCGCCGCAGGCCGACGCCGCGAACACGGTGGCGGTGAAGGTAGCAGCCAAAAGGCTGCGTCGGGTCAGCCTGGTCAGAGAACTGGTCATCGTGAGGTCCGTTACAGAGTAGGGGGCGTGGGAGCCGGGAAGGTGAGGGTGGCGGGGGTGGAGTCGTTGTGGACGACGACGTCGGCGTGGCCGGGCGTGTTCTCGCGGTCCAGCAGGGCCTGCTCGGCCGCGGCCCAGCGGGCCTGGTGACATCGGTAGCCGGTCCAGTCGGGGCGCCCGCGCAGACGGCGCAGACGCACGTCGGCGCTCGCCTCGACCCAGACGAGCAGGGCCAGGTGGTCGCGCAGGGCGGCACTTCCGGCCCCACAACCTTCGAGAACCAGAACAGAGGACGTCGGCACAGTGCGCCATTCGTCGCGGGTGGCGGTGTCCCAGCGGTAGGGGCGCCAGCGGGCCTGGCCGCCGGCCGCCAGGGGATCGGCGATCCACTCCCGCAGCAGATCCCCCACCCCGGGCAGACCGTCCCAGCCCTCGTAGAGGTCGTCGAGGCGGACCAGGGGCGCGGACAGTTCCGCGGCCAGGTCGGTGGCCAGGGTGGACTTGCCGGAGCCGGAGCGTCCGTCGACGGCGACCAGGCGGGTCCCGCCGGCCGAGGGCGGGCTCTGCCGGACCAGCCGCACCAGGGTGTGCAGAACAGACCGCGAGGGCAGCCCGAGGGCGTCCTGACGAAGATCGGTCTGCACGGAGAGCTCCTGGGGAACAAGGGGGTGGGCGACAGCGGACCGTCGAACATCCGGGGTGCCCCCGGCGACGAGTCGGCAGCCCTGGTGTCAGGACCGCTCCTGACCTGCGACGACCTCCGCACCGAGGACGCCGCCTCCGAATACTGAATCAATCCTGTCGAGAATGTCAACAAGTTCGCATGCCCATGTATACACAGGTATGCTCGGCCCGTTCCCGACCGTCCGCCCGCTCTGGCCCGCCTGCTGACCAGCCGCTGAGGAGTGCGCCTCATGCCCGCCCGAACCGCCCCCGCCAAGGCCTCCCCGGCTGCCGACGAGGGCCACGCCCCGGCCCCGGGCACGCTGTTCGAACAGGTCCGGTCGGACATCCTGGCCGGGGAGTTCGGGGCCACCGCGGTACTGCAGGAGGTGCCCCTGGCCGAGCGCTACAAGGTCTCGCGCACCCCGGTGCGGGAGGCGCTGGCCCGGCTCGAGCACGAGGGCCTGGTCGAGAAGGCCGGCCGGGGCTACCGGGTGCGCTCGGGCACCCCGGAGGACGTGCTCGAGGTGTACGAGGCCCGGATCGTGCTCGAGGGGCAGGCCGCCGCGGGGGCGGCCGAGCGCCGGGGCGAGCTCGACCTGGCCCGCCTCGACCACCTGCACGCCGCCGTGCTGGCCGCCCACGCCGACCTGGCGGAGAGCGAGCCGGCCGGACAAGAGGCAGCCGACGCCGAGCGCAGCACCCACTCCGCCTGGCACGCCACCATCTGGCGGGCCTCGCACAACCGCACCATCGAGACCCTGCTGCAGCGCCTCACCGCCCAGCTGCGCATCTACGACCGCGGCACCCGCGAGACCGCACCCGACCTGGAACAGACCCGGGACGAGCACGAGCGCATCCTGGCCGCGATCCGCGACCGGCGACCGGAGGACGCCCGGGCCGCGATGATCGAGCACCTGACCCGGGCCCGCGAGGTACGCCTGCACCGCTTCGGAAGTGAGACCCGTTGACCAGCAACGTCTCCGGCCTCAGCGCCGGGCTCGTCCTACCCGTGCGTCACCGCCCCACCAACTACGGCCACGACGTGATCCTGCGCCTGGCCGAGTACGCCGACGCCCGCCCCGAGTGGGACACCCTGTGGGTGGCCGACTCGATCATGGCCCTGCCCTTCCTGGACTCGGGGGTGCTGCTGGCCGCGCTCGCCGCCCGCACCGGGCGGGCCCGGCTGGGCGTGGGCTGCATGGCCTCGCTGGGGTTCCGGCACCCGGTCACCGTGGCCCGGCAGTGGGCCGACCTGGACGCGCTCTCGCAGGGCCGGATGCTGCTGGCCGCCTGCCCGGGCAACGGCACCGGCAAGGCGGTCGAGAACGAACTGCGCACGTTCGGCCTGGACTACCCCGAGAAGGTGGCCCGGTTCGAGGAGGCGGTCGCCTTCCTGCGGGAGGTCAGCAACGGCGCCACGTCGTTCCACGGCACCTTCACCCAGGTCGACGATCTCGACCTGGGCCCCGGCTTCGTCCAGCGGCCACTGCCGATCTGGGTGGCGGCCAACCCCTCCCCCACCGCCGGGCCGGTCACGCTCGACCGACTGCTCGGCCGGGTGGCCCGCCTGGGCGAGGGCTGGATGACGTTCAACGTGACGCCGGAACAGTTGCGCCGGCGAGTGGATCGGCTCTACGAACTCCGGGCGCAGCTGCGTCCGGAGGCCACCGGCCCGCTGGAGATCTGCGTCTTCCTCAACACCAACGTCGGTCTCGACCAGCAGGCCGTGCGGGCCGACGCCCGCGAGCGCTGGTTCCAGAGCGCCCCGCGCGGGGTGAGCGTCGACGACCTGGGCGACATCGCCGCGATCGGCTCGCCCGAGCAGGCCGCCGACCTGGCCGGGCGGTTCGCCGAGGCCGGGGCCACGCACCTGGCCATCGAGCCACTCAGCACCGACGTTCCGGCCCAGGTGGAGTCGCTCACCGAACTCCTGCTGCCGCGGCTGGATCTGCGCACCCCGCACGCGCCGTCCGCAGCCTGAAACCTCCACCGGAATAACGGAACACCGGAACACCTGAAAGGCCGCCGACGTGCCCGAACCCCTCCTGCCCCCGCTGGCGTCGCCGCCCCAGGTGCACGCAGTTTTCGGCGACCCCCGCCTGCGCATCCTCGACGCCACCACCTATCTCGACCGGCCGCCCGGCGGCGGGCCGTACCAGGTGCGCTCCGGTCGTGACGAGTACGAGCAGGAACACCTCCCCGGAGCCGGGTACGCCGACATCGGTGGGAATCTGTCGGTAGCCGACACCCCCCGTCCATTTGTTCTGCCCGAACCCACCCACCTGGCAACCGCTCTGGGCGCCAGCGGCATCGGCGACGACACGCACGTGGTCGTCTACGCCCGCAACTCACCGATGTGGGCCACCCGCCTGTGGTGGCTGCTGCACTATCTCGGGCACGACAGCGTCTCGGTGCTCGACGGCGGGCTCCCCGGCTGGAAAGCGGCCGGGCTGCCGCTGGAATCCGGCCCGGTGCACCTGCCCGCCGCCACGCTGACCGCCCGCCCGCGGCCCGAACTCGTGGTCACCCTCGAGGACGTGCTGGCCCGGGTCGAAGCCGGCCAGGGAGCACAGCTGGTGAATGCCCTGTCGCCCCAGGTCTTCCGTGGTGAAGGCACCACGTCCTACAGCCGCCCGGGGCGCATTCCGGACAGCGTGAACCTGCCCTGGACCGATCTGGTCGACCCGCAGACCCTGCGCTGGCGTGAGGCCTCCGAGCGCGCCCAGGCCCTGGAGCAGTACGACGCCGAGACGTCCGTCGCCTACTGCGGCGGCGGGATCTCGGCCACCACCGTCGTGTTCAGCTGGTTCCTGGCCGGGCACGACGTGCCGCTCTACGACGGTTCCCTGGCCGAGTGGTCGGCCCGGCCCGAACTGCCCCTGCAGACCGGCTGACCGACTGCACCGGGCCCCGCAGAACGGGGCCCGGTGAGCAGACCGGTCTCAGCGGCGGTAGGCCGCGGCCGGGTGGTCGTCGGCGACCCGGGCCAGTCCCTTGCCGCGGAAGTACTCGCGCAGTGTGTCGCCCTCGTACTCGTCCCAGACCCGGCCCCGGCGGCGCAGTTCCGGCACCACCAGGTCGACGAACTCGCGGTGCCCGGCCGGCGGGATCGGGTCGGCCAGGTTGAAGCCGTCGATCCCGGCGGTCTCCATCCAGGCCTCCATCTGGTCGGCCACCGAGCCGGGCGAGCCGACGAACAGCGGCCCGCCGCCGCCCACTCCGACGAACTCGGCCAGCGAGCGGGGTGTCCAGGTGCGGTCCGGGTCCATCCGGGTGAACACGTCGACCAGGCCCCGGATCCCCTCGGTCTCGGAGTGCTCCAGCGGCACGTCCGGGTCCAGGACGGACAGGTCGATGTGCAGCAGCGCGCTCCAGCGGGCCAGGGAGCCCTCCAGCGAGGCGTAGCGCTGCAGGCCGGCCAGCCGCTCCCGGGCGTCCTCGTCGGTGGCCCCGGTGACCACGGTGGCGATCGCGAAGATCTTCAGCGACTGCGGGTCGCGGCCCTGCGCGGCGGCCTCGGCCCGGAATCGCCGGGCCAGGTCGCGGGCCATCTCGGCCTTGTAGGTGCTGAGGAACACACCTTCGGCGTGCTTGCCGGCGAAAGAACTTCCGGCCGGTGAGCTTCCGGCCTGGAAGATCACCGGGGTGCGCTGCACCGAAGGCTCGGCCAGGGCGATCCCGGGCACCCGGAAGTACCTGCCCTCGTGCCCGACGGCGTGCACCTTGGCCGGGTCGGCGAACACGCCCGCCTCCACGTCGTGCACCACCGCGCCGTCCTCCCAGCTGCCCTCCCACAGCTTGTAGGCCACGTCCATGAACTCGTCGGCGATCAGATACCGCTCGTCGTGCGGGATCTGCTGGTCCAGGCCGAGGTTGCGGGCCGCGGAGTCGAGCGCCGAGGTGACCACGTTCCAGCCGATCCGGCCGTCGGTCAGGTGGTCCAGGCTGGTCATCGTGCGGGCCAGCGCGTAGGGCTGGGCGTAGGTGGTGGACACCGTGACGGCGAAGCCGATCCGGCGGGTGGCGGCCGCCATCGCCGGGATCAGCAGCAGCGGGTCGCCCGAGGGGGTCTGGGCGCCGTCCCGCAGGGCCGCGTCCACTTTGCCCTGATAGACCTCCAACGGCCCCAGGACGTCGGCGATGAACAGCGAGTCGAAACCGCCGCGTTCGAGGATCTGGGCGGTCTCCACCCAGTGGCGGATCGTGCGGTACTCGTGGGCCCGGGAGTCCGGGTGCCGCCACAGACCCATCGCCGTGTGCCCAACCGTGTTCTGCCGCAAGCCGTTCAGGCGCATGCGTGGGGTGCTCATGCGGGCAGCCTAATTCGCCGCCGGGCCGGCTCGTCCACCCGGGAACGTGTTGCTCGTCTCGGACGCGTGCCCTCCGCCGCTTTTTATACTAGTTTTATAGACAAGCCCGTCAGGGCCGACCGACGTCCCCCTGCCCACCCGTCGAAAACCCGCGAGGACCCGTTCATGTCCGCTCCCACTCCCCCCAGCGACTCCAGCGACGCCAACAGCGCACCCCAGCTGCCCGCCAAGCAGGGCAACACCCGTCGCAACGCGATCATCGCCGGTGCCGCGGCCGCGGTCGTCGCCATCGCCGGCATCACCTATGCCGTCACCTCCGGCGGTGACGACGAGGAGGCCTCGGCGTCCGCGGGCGGGGCGGCCCCCCAGACGGTGAAGATCGGCGTGGCCGACGCCGCCCAGCCGTACTGGAAGACGTACACCGACCTGGTCAAGAAGGAACTGAACGTCACGGTCGAGCTGGTCAACTTCGGCGACTACAGCCAGCCCAACCCGGCCCTGAAGCAGGGCGAGGTCGACCTCAACCAGTTCCAGCACATCCAGTACCTGGCCGACTACAACGTCTCCAGCAACGACACGATCCAGCCGATCGGCGCCACCGCGGTCTACCCGCTGCCGCTGTACTCCAGCGAGTACAAGTCGGTCGAGGAGATCCCGAAGGACGCCGAGATCGCGATCCCCAACGACACGATCAACGAGGCGCGCGGTCTGCTCGTGCTGCAGGCGGCCGGCCTGCTCACCCTCAAGGACGGCGGCGGCGCCTTCTCCAGCGTCGAGGACATCGAGAGCACCAAGGTCAAGGTCACCCCGCTGGACGCCTCGCAGACCGCCGGTGCGGTCAAGAGCGGCTCGGTGGCCGGTGCGATCGTGAACAAGAACTTCGCCACCGACGCGGGCCTGAAGACCGAGGAGGCGCTGTTCCAGGACGACCCGGCCAGCGAGGCGGCCGCCCCCTACGTCAACATCTTCGCCGCCCGCGCCGAGGACAAGGACAACGAGACGTACCTGAAGCTCGCCGAGCTGTACCACGACCCGGCGGTCGAGGCCGGCGTGCAGGAGTCCAACGGTGGCACCGCGGTGTTCCGCACCACCCCGGCCGCCGAGCTCCAGGAAGTGCTCAAGACCGTCGAGGAACAGGCCCGTGCCGCCAAGTGAGGTTCATGTCCGCCTCGAGGGTGTGACGAAGACCTTCCCCGGTAAGCGTCGCCAGGACCCCGCGCAGGAGGTCCTGCGCGGGGTCGACCTCGAGGTCGCCAAGGGTGAGATCTTCGGCATCATCGGCCAGTCCGGGGCGGGCAAGAGCACCCTGGTCCGGCTGATCAACGGCCTGGAGCCGGTCACCTCGGGCCGGCTCACGGTGGGTGGCCGCACGGTCAGCGGCCTGCGCGAGAGCGAGCTGCGGGAGGTCCGCCGCGACATCGGCATGATCTTCCAGCAGTTCAACCTGTTCCGCTCGCGCACGGTGGCCGGCAACGTGGCCTACCCGCTCAAGGTGGCCGGTGTGCCCAAGGCCGAGCGCGACGCCAAGGTGGCCAAGCTGCTCGACTTCGTGGGCCTGCTGGCGCGCGCCCACGACCACCCGGAGCAGCTGTCCGGCGGGCAGCAGCAGCGCGTCGGCATCGCCCGGGCCCTGGCCACCGATCCCTCGCTGCTGCTGGCCGACGAGGCCACCAGCGCGCTGGACCCGGAGACCACCCAGGACGTGCTGAACCTGCTGCGCCAGGTGAACCGCGAGCTGGGGATCACGATCGTGATCATCACCCACGAGATGGACGTGATCCGCAGCATCGCCGACCGGGTGGCGGTGATCGACAGGGGCCTGGTGATCGAGAGCGGCTCGGCCTACGACATCTTCAACGACCCGAAGACGCCGGAGGCCGCGCGGTTCGTCAGCAGCACGCTGCGCGACCGGCCCTCGCCCGACACCCTGCGCCGGCTGCGGGCCTCGCACCCGGGCCGGCTGGTCACCGTCCGGGTGCAGGACCGGCCCGGTTTCCAGACCACGCTGTCCTCGGCGTTCCTGGAACGGGACGTCAGCGCGCAGATCGTGTTCGGCGGGATCAGCGAACTGCAGGAGCGCCCGGTGGGCAGCCTGACCTTCGCGCTCAGCGGGGCCGACGCCTCGGTCGACGCCGCCCTGAGCGCGCTGAAGGCCGACGACTTCGTGATCGACGAGCACGAGGAGGCCGCCGCGTGAGCGAGTACAACTGGGAGGTCTTCCAGACCGCCATCGGCCAGACCTTCTTCATCGTCTCGATCTCGGTGATCGTCGGTGGTCTGCTCGGTCTGGCGCTGGGTCTGGTGCTCTACGCCACCCGGCCGGGCAACCTGATGGCCAACCGCCCGGTGTTCATCCTGCTGAACATCGCGCTGAACATCGTGCGGCCGATCCCGTTCGTGATCTTCCTGGTGGCGATCCAGCCGCTGATGCTGGCCTCGATCGGCACCACGATCGGCACCAACGCAGTGACGTTCGCGCTGTCGCTCTCGGCGGCCTTCGCGGTCAGCCGGATCGTGGAGCAGAACCTGCTCACGGTGAACCCGGGCGTGATCGAGGCGGCCCGGGCCGCCGGGGCGCGGCCGATCAGCATCCTGCTGACCGTGCTGGTGCCCGAGGCGCTGGGCCCGCTGATCCTGGGCTACACGTTCATCTTCGTGGCCATCGTGGACATGTCGGCCCAGGCCGGACTGTTCGGCGGTGGCGGCATCGGTGACTTCGCGATCACCTACGGCTCGCAACGTTACGACTGGCCGGTCGTGTACATCAGCGTGGCCGTGATGATCCTGATCGTGCAGGCCGGTCAGTTCCTCGGGAACTTCCTGGCCCGGAAGGCGCTGCGGCGCTAGAACAGAGGTCACTCAGCAGCAGTGACGCGGCTTCGGGCTGGTCGGCCGGAAAGAGTAGGCGGCCGTCGGCCGGAGCCGTGTCAGCTGCGCGTAAGTGCCCAGACGGGGCTGCGTTTCCGCCGTCGGCGCGTACGCCTCGAGAACAGCCTGCCCTGCCGCGCCAGTAGTTCCAGGTGCACGAGCAGGTTGGCCAGGTCGAGGTCGGCTCACCTTCAGCCAGCCGGTCCAGGTCGAGAAGCCCGACGCCAGAGGACGTTTGCGGCAGCACGATCTGTTCGTCACGGAGATCTGGGCGCCGAGGACTCCAGTTCAGGCCCGCGGCAGCACTCCTACGAGCGCCGAGGTGAAGGTGAACCGCAGGGCGTCCTGCAGGTTCAGGTTGAACCGGCCCAGATCCGGTTCCTGCGCATAGACCGCGAGCAGGTTGGGCGGCGGTGGGACGTACGTCGCCAGGGCGCCCGCCGAGATCAGGCTCATCAGGCAGAACAGCTGCGCGTCGTCGCCGAGTTCGGGCAGGTACCGGTTCAGGAGTTCGGCCATGTCGGTGACCCGGCCCAGGGAGGAGCGCTTGTGCTGCCTGAGCACCTCGGGCGAGACGTTGTGCTCCAGAACGCCGCCCTGCGCCCCTGCGAGGTCGCACAGCACTTCCTGGCCCGCCAGGGACCGGCTGAGGATCTCGGCCAGTTGCCGGGCCCGGGCCTCCAGGGACGCGTCCGGCTCGATGCCGGCCTCCAGCTCCTGGGCGAGCCCCCCGAGCCAGACCCCGGTGAAGTGGTCCAGCAGCTCGAGCAGCACCGCCTCGCGTGACTCGAAGTACCGCAGGACGTTCGACTTGGCCAGGCCCACCCGACGACTGAGCTCGTTGAGAGTCAGCTCGGCGACCGGCATCTCGCCGAGCATGGCGACCGCCGTGTCCAGAATCGCCCGCCGCCGGATCTGCCGCTGCTCCTCGCTGCGCGCCCGCTGGAATGTCACATCGCCAGCCTAACTTAAAGACCGACGGTCTTTTGACATCAGACCGGCGGTACCTTAAGTTGGTCACGTAACAGACCGTCGGTTTCTTAGGAGTGAGTCATGAGTACTTCGTGGACCCAGCAGGACATCCCCGACCAGCGCGGCCGGACGGCGGTCATCACCGGAGCCAATACCGGGCTGGGCTTCGAGACCGCCCGCATGCTGGCCGAACGAGGCGCCTCGGTCGTCCTGGCCGTGCGCAACGTCGAGAAGGGCCGGCAGGCGGCCGCCCGGATCAGCGGTGACGTCACGGTGCAGGCGCTCGACCTCACCTCCCTGGAATCGGTGCGGTCGGCGGCGGCCGAGCTCCGGGCCACCCATCCCCGCATCGACCTTCTGATCAACAACGCCGGCGTCATGCACACCCCGAGGCAGACCACCGCCGACGGCTTCGAGCTGCAGTTCGGCACCAACCACCTCGGCCACTTCGCCCTGACCGGGCTGCTGCTGGACCGGCTCCTGCCGGTCCCCGGCTCCCGGGTGGTCACGGTCAGCAGCACCGGCCACCGCATCCAGGCCGCCATCCACTTCGACGACCTGCAGTGGGAGCGCTCGTACAGCCGCGTCGGCGCCTACGGCCAGGCCAAGCTCGCCAACCTGATGTTCACCTACGAGCTGCAGCGCCGACTCGCTCAGCACGGCACGACGATCGCGGTGGCCGCGCACCCCGGCGTCGCCAACACCGAACTGGCCCGCAGCATCCCCGCCGCCATCCGGGGCCCCCTCAACCTGCTGGCCCCCCTGCTGACCCAGAAGCCCGAGATGGGCGCCCTGCCCACGCTGCGGGCCGCCACCGATCCGGCCGTCATCGGTGGCCAGTACTACGGCCCCGGTGGCCGACGCGAGATCCGGGGCTACCCCGAGCTCGTCTCCTCCAGCCCCGAATCGCACGACCAGGCCACCCAGCAGCGCCTGTGGACCGTCTCCGAGGAACTCACCGGAGTGACGTTCCCGCTGACGTGACTTCTCTGCCCTTAGGGGCAGATTCGGTGGTCTCCGCCCGCCGGGCACGGCCTCGCCCGCACCATCAGATCACCGTCGAAGGCGACGTCCGCAAGGAGTGACCGATGGTGAGCGAGACCCCCTGGATCAAGGCGAGCGCCTCCAACCCGAACGGCGCCTGTGTGCAGATGCGTCGGCAGGCCGGGTGCCCCGAAGTTCGTGACTCCAAGCATCCCGAGGGCCCCGCCCTGCGCCTCTCCCCCGGCTGCGCCGCCGCCTGGCTGCAGGGGGCGCGCAACGGCGAGTTCGATCACCTCGGCTCGGCCCTCCGATCCTGACCAGGTCCGGCGGCTGTCAGCAAAGCACTACGCTGTGCCGCCATGCCGACGCCGAGCCTGGCCTGGATCGACCACCAGTACGACCGGGAGCACGGCGAGCGCTACGCCGCGCACGTGCGGGCGCTCGAGGCCGTGTTCTCGGAGCACTGGGGCGACATCTCCCCGGTCGGTTTCGCCTGCACCGCCTGGCAACTGGCCACGTTGCCCTACCTCGACCCGGGGTACGTGCGCTTCCATCGGCGGGTGCTGGACGTGGCCTGCGAGCGCAACACCTGGGACGGGTCGCTGACCGCCCGCGTACAGCTGGTCTCCGGCCTCCCCCAGTCGCTGGCCCGGACCCAGGTCTGGGGGCAGGACCGGGGCTGGCAGGGGTGGCCGGCCGTTCTCGGGCAGTACCTCACGCCTTCTCCGGAAGAGATGAGCAGGTTCCCCTACGTGCGTCCACTGCTCCTCATCGACGCCCCGATCCCCCTGACCGACCTGCCACCCGCCCCCGAGGCCCCCGGACCCGACCTGCCCGGCCTGGCCATGCGGGCCGTGAGCGTGCTGGTGAGGGAACTGAACGACCTGCTCGGGCCCATGCTGGCCGAGCTCGACACCTGAGAGGCGCCCGCTGCGCCCGTTTGGAGAACTAACTGCCACTTAACGGTGTTCTGGTAACGTCCGGTAGCGAATGCGCTTCGGTCCCGCCCGGACGTCGGGCGGGCCCTCCGGTCGCGGTAGCCAGAGCTGATGGGTGGTCCGACTTTGACGAATCCGCAGTGGGTGGGCGAGGACATCGACCTCAGCCGTCCCAGCGTCTCCCGGGTCTACGACTACTACCTCGGCGGGTTCCACAACTTCGGCCCGGACCGGGAGATGGCCGAGAAGGCCATCGCCGGGTGGCCCGACCTCCCGCTGATCATGAAGGCGAACCGGGCGTTCCTGCGGCGCGGCGTGACCTACCTGATCGAGCAGGGGGTGCGGCAGTTCCTGGACATCGGCTCGGGCATCCCCACCGTGGGCAACGTGCACCAGGTGGCGCAGGACCTCGCCCCCGACGCCAAGGTCGTCTACGTCGACAACGACCCGGTGGCGGTGGCCCACAGCCGCTCGCTGCTGGAGGGCAACACCAACGCCGCCGTGCTGGCCGGTGACTTCACCAAGCCCGGCGAGCTGCTGGACGAGGTGAACGGGCTGGGTCTGCTCGACCCCACCCAGCCGACCGCGGTACTGCTGTGCGCCCTGCTGCACTTCGTGCCGGACGAGGCCAAGCCGGCCGAGCTGATCGCGACCTACCGCGACTGGAGCGCCTCGGGCAGCTACCTGCTGATCTGCCACGCCACCGACGAGCTGCACCCGAGCGAGCAGACCGAGGGTATGCGCGATCTGTACAAGAAGGCCACCAGCACGATGAATTACCGCGGTCGCGGTGAGGTCGAGGCGTTCTTCGCCGGCTACGAACTGGTCGAGCCCGGCGTGACCCTACTGGCCCTCTGGCACCCGGAGGAGGAGATCTCGGCCAAGGATGCCGAGCGGTTCCCGGGCTGGGCCGGAGTGGGCCGCAAGCCCTGACCGGCTGAGCGTGCAGACGGCCTGATGACCCAGAAGAAGCTCATCGCGGGCTGGGAGCAGGCCCTGCGCGAGGCCGGCGACCCGCTGGCCAGTGAGCAGGAGTTCGCGCACCTGGCCGAGCGGCTGACCATGGTGACGATGGCGGGCCTGACGCCCTCGGCCGATGCCCAGGCCGCGGGGCGCCGGCTCGGCCGGATGCTCGCCGACGCCCACCTCACGGCGCCCAAGGCGATCGGCGAGGCGCTGATGGTGCTGGCCCGCTACGCGCCCGACGTCGGCGACGTGCACCGCGAGCAGCAGCTCGTGCGGATGCAGGGCGGACTGGCCACCGGGCACGCGGCCGCCGTGCAGCAGCGGCTGCTGACCCAGCAGGAGTCGATCCACCAGGCCTCCTCGGCCGCCCGCGACGAGGTGGCCAGGGCGCTGTCGGAGTCGGAGGCGCGCTGGCGCCGGCTGGTCGACCAGGCCCCGGTGGGCATCGCCGTCGGCGACATCGAGGGCAACGTCATCGAGGTGAACGCCTCCCTGCAGAACATGTTCGGCCTCACGGTGGACGAGATGCGGGCCATGAAGATCCAGGAGTACATCCACCCCGAGGACGGAGCGGCGGTCTGGCAGCAGTACGCCGACACCGCCTCCGGGGTGCTGGAGGAGTTCAAGGCCGAGAAGCGCTTCGTGCGCAAGGACGGCGAGGGGATCTGGACCAACCTCAGCGTCAGCCTGATCCGCGACTCCGACGACAACCCGGCCTTCATGGTGGCGGTGGTCGAGGACATCACCGACCGCCGCCTGCTGCAGGAACGGCTGCAGCACGAGGCCACCCACGACCCCCTCACCGGTCTGCCCAACCGGGTGCTGTTCCTGCAGCACCTCGACCGGGCGGTGGCCGACCCGGGCCCGGACGAGCGGGTCGCCGTGCTGTTCATCGACCTGGACGGCTTCAAGTTCGTCAACGACTCCCGCGGGCACATCGTCGGCGACCGGGTGCTGATCGCGGTGGCCGAGCGGCTCTCCGAGGCCGCCCTGCCCTCCGGCGCGTTCGTCGCCCGGCTGGCCGGGGACGAGTTCGTGGCCCTGCTCACCGGCTGCTCGCGGGACGTGGCGCCGATGCAGGTGGCCGAGGACCTCCTGGCCGCCCTGAAGCAGCCGCTGAAGGTCACCGGGCAGCTGCCGGTGCAGGTGGGCGCCAGTGTCGGGGTGGTGGAACTGGCTGCGGCCGGGGCGAACTCGGCCGAGATCATGCAGGCGGCCGACCTGGCCCTGCACGCGGCCAAGGAGGCCGGCAAGGGGCGGGTGGTGGAGCACGACCCGCAGCGTAAGGCCGGTCAGCTGACCCGCTTCCAGGTCGCCATGCAGCTGCCGGGTCTGGTCGAGCGCGGTGAGCTGGCCCTGGTGTACCAGCCGCTGATCCGCCTCAGCGACGGCGACCTGCACAGCGTCGAGGCCCTGCTGCGCTGGAAACACCCGACCATGGGCTCGCTCTCACCGGATATGTTCATCCGGATCGCCGAGGAGAACGCCGCGATCCTGCCGATCGGGCGCTGGGTGATGGACCGGGCCTGCGCCGATCTGGCGGTGAGTGACTGGCCCGCGGTGAACATCAACGTCAGTGTGCGGCAGCTGTACTCGCCGCAACTGCTGGACGACGTGCGGCGCACCCTGGACCAGGCCCAGCTGGAGCCCTCGCGGCTGCGGGTGGAGATCACCGAGAGCGTGGTGATGAACCTGGACGACCCGGAGCCGGTGGCGGTGCTGGACTCGCTGATCGACATGGGCGTGCGCCTGGTGATGGACGACTTCGGCACCGGCTACAGCAACCTGGCCGCGCTGCGCCGGCTGCCCTGGCACGAGCTCAAGCTGGCCGGGACGTTCCTGCAGAGCACCAAGTCAGGACGTCCGTGGTCGCCGATCGACCAGCAGATCCTCAGGACGCTGGTCGACCTCGCCCACAGCCTGGACCTCCTGGTGACCGCCGAGGGGGTGGAGACGGCCGAGCAGGACGCCCAGATCCGCGAGATCGGCTGCGACGTGGCCCAGGGCTGGTTCTACGCCACCCCGGAACCCCTGCACCCGTCCTCCGAGGTGACCGCCCCGCGAACCACCCGGCCGGCTCCGAACCAGGGCGACCCGTCCCCGGTCAAGGACCCGACCACCTCCCCGACCCCGGTGATCGGCAAACCCAGCCAGCCCCGCAGGCCCGCCGACACCGCGCCGATGAACACCATTCAGGTGCGCCGCTGACTCTCCGGATGGCTAAACTCACCCTTCGTGACTGAACCGGCCTTCAACGTGAAGCTCGATACCTCCGGTGACCCGGTGCGGGCCGAGTTCCGCTGGTCCGGCGAACTCGACACCGAGCAGACCACGCGGTTCGCCGTGTGGATCAAGTCCCAGCCCGACGTGCACCAGAACGCCCTTCTGGCGGTGGAGCGCAGTCCCGACGGCATGACCCGCACCTACCGCCACCAGTTCAAGCCCCGGCACCAGCTGGACTGCGGCCAGGTGGTGGAGATGACCGATGGACGACTGGTGGCCGAGTTCCCGCGTGAGGTGCTGGCTGCGTACGGGCCCACCTTTTCGTGGTGGGGCCTGCTCAGCGTCGGCGAGAACGACCGGGACACCTGCTCCCCCGAGGACAGCTTCGTCAATCTGACTTCCTGAGACCTGACTCCCTGACCGCGAGGGCCGAGCGCAGCACCCCCACCAGGCAGGCCGGCTCAGCCCCTGGGGTCAGGGCCTCGACCAGGCGGGGCGGGTAGTGGACCTTACGGCCGGCGCGGGTGCCCAGGAAGCGGTGCAGCTGGGCCTCGACCGGTTCGCCGCGATGGTCGGGCTGCTGGGCCAGGGCCTGGAAGCGGGGCATCTCGCCCTCGGCCTCCACCACCCCCAGCACCGCCTCCGCCCCCAGCGCACGGATCAGCTCATCCTCGAGATCCACCACGCACGCATGAAAACCCAGCGCTGCCAGACCAGCCCGCGCCGACACGTCCTCAAACAGATCCTGACGCGAGCCCAAGTACCGGGGGAACCAGCCGGCTCGTTCCAGAGCCCTTCGCACGTAGCCGATCTCGGCCTCGTCGAAGAGACCGACGAGTGGCAGCCCAAGCCCCTGACGCCCCAGAACCTCGACGAAGCGCGCAATCCCGGAGGCGCCGCCCATCGGGACCACGATGATCCGGAGCGCCTGCAGGTCGATGCCCTGACGGCGGGCCAGAGCCTGCACCGCCCCCTGGTCGCTCTCGCCCTCGACCAGGACGACCACGGCCGCGTTCGTGGTGGTGGCCAGGGTCAGAGCTTCGGCGGGACGCACCCGGGGAACGGTAGCAATGCGCCCGCCGATCGTCTTACCGTGGCCCGCGTGACCTATACCGAAGAAGAGCACGCCCAGTGGCTGGCCTCGCTGCCTCGGAAGGTGATGGGGGCGGCCGTTCTGTTCACCGAGCACACCGGGCCGCAGCCGCGGGTGCTGCTGGTCGAGCCCACCTACAAGGAGGGCTGGGACCTGCCGGGGGGTGTGATCGAGGCCGGTGAGTCGCCGCAGGCGGGGGCTTTCCGGGAGACCCACGAAGAGCTCGGGGTGCAGGTCGCGCCCGGGCGGCTGCTGCTGGTCAACTACGCCCCGCCGCGGGTGCCGGGTGGCGACAGCATCAACTGGGTGTTCGAAGGGGGTGCCCTGGACGAGGCCGAGATCGTGCTGCAGGACGAGGAGCTGCGCGCCTGGACCTGGTGCACCGCCGAGGACGTGCCGCGCCTGACCAACCCCCGGATGGCCCGGATCGTCACCGCCGCGCTCGGCGCCCATCTGCACGGCGGCACGGTCTATGCGGAGAACGGCCTACCCATGGCCTGAGCGGGCTGAAAGGATCACGGCATGACGACGACGCGTGTGCCCGGCCTGCCCTTCGACCTGACCCCTTCCCCCGATTCCACCTGGGAGGTCACCGACGGCGTGCTCAGCACCACCGCGCACCCGAAGAGCGACATCTTCGTGGACCCGTCGGGCACCGCCGCCACGCTCGCCTCCCCCGCCCTGCTGAACGCCGCCACCCTGCTCACCGCGGCCCCCGAGGGCGACTTCCAGTTCGTCGCCCAGGTGGAGGTGGACTTCAACGCCACCTACGACGCGGGCGTGCTGCTGATCTGGGTGGACGAGGCGCACTGGGGCAAGCTGTGTTTCGAGTACTCACCGGCCGGCGAGCCGATGGTGGTCTCGGTGGTGTGCCGTGGGGTGGCCGACGACGCCAACGCTTTCGTGGTGGACCAGAACACGGTGTGGTTGCGGGTGTCCCGGATCGGCGAGACGTTCGCCTACCACGCCTCGGTCGACGGTGAGACCTGGAACATGATCCGCTACTTCACCCTGGGCACCGGTCAGCAGCCCCTGCGCTTCGGTTTCGAGGCCCAGGCGCCCACCGGCCCGGGCTGCGCCGTGCGTTTCGACCAGGTCGGCTTCGTGCCCGAGCGGCTGGCCGACCTGCGCGACGGTTCCTGAGGCTCAGCCGGCAAGGTACGTCCTTCGCCATTCGCCGGCGCACCAGGTGAACTCGGTGCGCCGGCTGGCAGCGGCCGGGTTGCCCTCCCAGAACGTCAGGCGCTCGGGGCGTACCAGGTAGCCCGCCCAGGTCGGGGGCGGCTGGGAGAGGTCACCGCTGTGCGTGAACGCGTCCCAGCGGGCCTCCCGCTCCGACGCCGGCAGCTGGGCGAAGGCGTTGGTGTTCTGCCAGGCCAGCTGCTGCAGGTAGGGCGAGCGCCGCTGGTAGGCCTCGGCGCTCTCCGACGTCGGCACCACCGAGGCCACGCCCTGCACGCTGAGCTGGCGGGTGAACCCCGGCCAGAGGAAGAGCAGGGCCACGGCCGGGGTACTGCGCAGCTGCTGGGCCTTGCGGGAACGGCTGTCGGTGTTGAACCAGAAACCCTCGGGCGAGAACCGGGTCAACAGCACAGTACGGACGTCGGGGGTGCCTTCGTCGGTCACGGTGGCCAGTTGCAGCTGGGGACGTTCCGGCTCGTGATTGCCCGGCAGCCAGTCGCTCAGGAGTTCCCAGGCCTCCCCCGCGATGCTCATGCCTTGTGCCGGAAGGTGGAGATCTCGGTCAGGGCTCCCACGGCGCGGCGCACCGACTCGGCGAACAGCGTGGCGCCCGCTTCGGCGCTGGCACCGGTCGGGTCGCCGATCACTCCCGAGGGGCCGAAGTCGTCGCTGGTCCAGCCGAAACTCACCGGATAGCCGTTGAACCCGATGTATTCCAGCTCGGCCAGGTGCTCCGGCACGTTGCGGGCGGCCAGCGACAGATTGACCAGGTCGGGGCGTAGGTGCATCACCACCGAGGTCTCGGCGTGACCGGCGTGGATGCCGAAACCCAGCTCATCCGGGCCTCCTTCGGCCTGACCCAAGGAGGCGGGCATGCTGAAGGTGTCCAGGCCGAACCGGCGGCGCAGCTCGCGATTGGCCACGCCGAGCAGGGCGGTGTTGCCGCCGTGCCCGTTGACGAACACCACCCGTCGGGCCGGGGTGGTGGCGATCGAGCGGCCGAGGTCGACCAGGGTGGCCCAGAGCGTCTCGGCCGAGAGCCACATGGTGCCGGGCGCCCAGGCGTGCTCGTCCGACTTGGTGTAGGTGAGGGTGGGCAGCAGCCACAGGTCCAGCCCTTGGGAAAGCCCCTGCTGTACGGCCGCTTCGGCCACCTCGGAAGCGATCAGCGCGTCGGTGAGCAGCGGCAGGTGCGGCCCGTGGTGCTCGATCGCGCCGGTCGGGATCACGGCGATGGACGAGTCGGTGAGACTGTGCGCGACCGCCGGGCCGGAGAGTTCGGCCAGTTTGTACGTCATGCCTGCCGCCCGGTGAGCACCCCGGAAGGCTGTCGCAGCTTGCCCGGGTTGAGCAGGCCCAGCGGATCGGTGCTGCGGGCCAGTTCGGCGGTGCGCTCGGGCTGGTAGTCCACGTACCACTGGTGGCAGTTGTGGAACCCGACCCCCAGGGCGGTCAGCCGCTCGAACCCGGCGTAGACCTCCTCGGCGCTGGAGTAGATACCGGCCAGCATCCCGATCGGCCGGCCCTTCTGCGCCTCGATGTGCAGCATGCCGCCGAAGTAGACCTCCTCCACCTCGGCGATCCGGTCGACCAGCGCGTCTCCCGCCACCTCGACGTGGAAGTACTTGCCCGGAGCGGACTTCTGCAGCCACTCGATCGGGTGGTTGTAGGAGATCCGGCTGATCTTCAGCATCGCCTGGGTGCCCTCGCGCACGTCTTCCACCCGCCCGCCGGCACCGGTCACCAGGGCCGTGGCCGCCTCCAGCGAGGCCTCGTCGAGGATCGCCCGCAGGCTGGCCCGGCCCGGCGGGATCGCCGCGTCGGTGGGCAGCGCCCCGGCCAGCACCGCGGGATCGGCCGAGACCAGGCGTGGGGTGGGCTCCAGGTCGGCGAACGGCCGGATCACGCTGAGCGCCTGCTCGAACGTGTCGAAGCTGGCGAACAGGCCGCGCCAGGGCTGCAGCGGCTCCAGGGCGATCCGGGCCCGGGCGATGATGCCGGCCGTGCCGTAGTTGTGGATGTACGGCTCGGCCTGGGCGCCCTCCACGTGCACCAGCTTCGCGTCCGGCTCGGCGTGCACCACGTCCAGGGCCAGGGCGAAGTCCTGGTGCAGCATGCCGTGCCGGATCGAGCCGGTGCCGCCCGAGCCGCCGGACAGGAAACCGCCGATGCTGGAGTTGGCAGTGGAGGGATACATGAGCACCTGCTGCCCGGCCGCGTTGGCCGCGTGCTCGATCGCCGCCATCGGCACGCCCGCCTCGACCACCGCGTAGCCCTCGCCGATCTCGACGATGCTGCGGGCCCGGGTGGTGTCGAGCACCAGCCCGCCGCTCATCGGGATGGCCTGACCGTAGTTGCCGGTGCCCTTGCCGCGCGGGGTGATCGGCACCTGGTGACGGACCGCCGCGGCCACGGTCTGGGCGATCAGCTCGGCGCTGGTGGGCCAGGCCACCAGTTCGGCCCGGCCCAGCGGGAGCTGCTCGACGATGATCGGCGAGAGCCGGGCCCCGTCGGCCGAGGCCCGGTCCAGCGCCGCGTCCTGACTGCTCACCCCGTCCGGGCCGAGCAGGTCGAGCAGCTCCGCGGCCAGGGCCCGAACGCGTTCGCGCATCAGGACAGCCCGATGGTCTCGTCGAGGAACTCGTTGGTGAACAGGTCCTCCGGCTTCAGGCCGGCCTTGGGCGCGTTGTTGGCGGCGGTGTAGATCGGGGTGGTGATGTCGATGATGCTCTGCACCCGCTCGGCGTCGATGTCGCCGACGAAGTCGTTCTCACCGTTGCTGACGATGCCCTGCCCGAGCATGGTCTCGACCGAGTAGTCGGCCGCGCCCGCGCTGTACACCCAGCCGTTGTTGAACTGGGTGACCAGGTCCAGCACCAGCTCGTTGGTGGCGGCCGGGTCGGCGAAGTAGTCCACCTCGGCCTGCTGCAGCACCGGCACCAGCTTCTTCAGGCAGGGGCTGTACTTCTCCAGGTCGCCGCTGCGCACCGACAGGGGCGAGGAGTAGAACGGGTAGCCCGCGTCGTGCACCAGCTGGTACTTCACCTCCTTGCCCCAGGCCGGCACCTCGGTGGAGTACACGTACGGCTCGGCGCTGGCGAAGCCCTGCTGCGCGTCCTTGCCCTTGGCCGAGACGAACTTGGCCGGGGCGCCGTCGTAGGTGCCGTCGACCACGCTCTTGTCCAGCTTCCCGGAGCTGACCAGGTACTCCATGTAGGCGGCGCCGCCGAAGTAGCGGACCACGCCACCGCTGGACTTCAGCGACTGGCCGAGGCCGGCGATGTCGGTGACGTCCGGATAGGTCTCCGGGTCCCACATGATCATCTGCGGGCTCTTCTCCAGCGGGGCGAACACCGCCGTCACCGGGTTCTTGGCCGACAGCTGGACCGCCTCGTCGGTGTTGGCGTAGCCCAGCATGATGTCCTTGTCCTGGTACATCTGGCTGGTCACGGTCGAGAAGCCGATGGCCGGCCCGCCCGAACGGATCTCGACGTCCACCCCGGTGGCCTGCCCCTTGTACAGCAGCGGCCCGGAGACCGACTTCTGGGCGGCGTCGGCGGTGTAGTCCTTGCCCAGCAGCTGGTACAGGTGGCCGTGCTCGGCCTCGGGGTTCCAGTCGGTCTGGATGACGACGGTGGCCGGGCAGTCGGCCGAGAGGTCCACGTCGCCGATCGCGGCGCTCGCGCCGGAACCGGCACCGCTGTCTTCCTCGTCGGACGATCCGCAGGCGGCCAGACCGGCCACCGTGGCCAGGGCGAGTCCGGCGGCCAGAGCGCGGCGCACAGTACGGTGGGACATCAGATCTCCTAGGGGCAGCACGGTTTCGGGAACGTTCAGGAGGCTTCGGACCACTTGCCGGTGACCAGCCGGCCCAGCAGCCCGAACAGCAGGAAGACGAACACGCCGAGCAGTGAGGCGGTGATGATGGCGGCGAACGTGCCGGCCCCGTTGAGCCGGGAGTTGGAGACCTGGATCAGCACGCCCAGCCCGGGGGTGCCACGCTGGAAGAACTGGTCGCCCACGATCGCCCCGATCACGGCCAGCCCGGCCGCGGTGCGCAGGCCCACGAAAATGGCCGGGAGCGCGGCCGGGAGCTGGAGTTTCAGCAGGGTGGTGAGCCGCCCGGCGCCGTTGAGCCGGAACAGCTCGCGCTGGGCCCGGTCGACCGAGTGCAGGCCGAACAGGGTGTTGGAGACCAGCGGGAACAGCGCGATCATCACCGTGACGATGACCCGGGAGGCGAACTCGTAGCCGAAGATGGTGCCGATCAGCGGCACGATCGCCAGGATCGGGATGGTCTGCAGGATCACCGCGTAGGGGTAGAGCGAGTGCTCCAGCCAGCGGGCCTGCGACATCAGCACCGCCCAGGACATCCCGATCACCACCGCGATCAGCAGGCCGGTGGCGGTGACCACCAGGGTCTGGAACAGGTTGTCCAGCAGCGCCTTGCGGAACGCCGGGTCGGTGACCGCGGTGTCCAGCACCAGGTGCGGGTAGGGCACCACGAAGGCCAGTTCCTTGCCCTTGTCGTACCAGTAGGCCACGGCGTACCAGAACCCGATCACCAGGCCGAGCACGATGGTGGGCTGCCACCAGTTGAGTTTCATCGGTGTCCCTCCCGCAGGGCGTGCGAGATCTTGCCCACCAGGGTGGCGAACTCCCCGGTGAAACGGATGTCCGGGTCGCGGGGCATCGCGAACGGCACGTCGAACTCCTCGACGATCGTGCCCGGCCGGCCGGACATCACCAGGACCTTGGTGGAGAGGTAGACCGCCTCGGCCACCGAGTGGGTGATGAACAGCCCGGCAAAGCCCTGCTGCACGAAGAGTTTCAGCAGCTCGTCGTTCAGCCGCTCCCGGGTGATCTCGTCGAGGGCCCCGAACGGCTCGTCGAACAGGAACAGTTCCGGGTCGAGGGTGAGCGAGCGGGCCAGCGACGTGCGCATCCGCATACCGCCGGAGAGCTGGCGCGGCAGGTGCTTCTCGAAGCCGTTCAGGCCGACCAGCTCGATCGCCTTGGTGGCCCGCTCGGAGCGCTCGGCCTTGGGCACCCCGTGCAGCTCGGCCAGCAGCTCGACGTTGCGGCGCACGGACCGCCAGGCCAGCAGCGTGGCGTCCTGGAACACGTAGCCGATCCGGTCGGAGCTGACCGAGGCCTTTCCGGTGGAGGCCTTCTCCAGGCCCGAGGCGATGCGCAGCAGGGTGGACTTGCCGCAGCCGGACGGCCCCACCACCGAGACGAACTCGCCCCGGGCGACCTTCAGGTCCACGCCGGTGAGGGCGTTCGTGCCGTCGGGGAAGCGCATCGACACGTCTTCGAAATCGAGCAGGACGGCCGGGGTCTCGTCAGACATGGTCACCTCCTTCTCTACAGGGCGGTTTCGTGAACAACGGACGATCGCGCCACCAGGGCGCCTCGGTACAGGACGATCCGGTCGGCGGGGGCGGCCGCGACCACTTCTCCCAGGCTGTTGCCCCGCACCGCGAGGAAGTCGGCGACCGCACCGGGGAAGGCTCCGGCCGGCGGCAGGCCGAGCACCTCGCGGGCCCCGGCCGACACGGCGTGGTAGGCCTCGGTCAGGGTCAGGTGGCCGGCCGTGACCAACAGGGAGGCGGTTTCGAGGGCGTCGCCGCGGCCCACCGGGTTGAACGGGTCCCGCAGGTTGTCCGCTCCCCCAGCAATTTTGACCCCGGCGTCGAGGAAGGCCCGCAGCGCGGTCAACCCCCGCGGGGTGGAGACCGGATGCTGCCAGCCCTGCAGGTAGAGGTTGGTGATGGGCAGCGAGATGATGCCCAGATCAGCCGCTTTGACCGCCTCGACAGTCTGAGCCAGCTCGGCCGGCTCGAGGGTGCCCTGGCGCACGCAGTGCCCGGCCGAGCGGATCCGGTCGGCCGGCCAGTCCTGCACGGCCTTGGCGTAGTAGGTGAGAGTGGGTTCGCCGTCCAGGCCCTCGTCGGTGTGGATGTCGGTGCCCACGCCGCGGGACTCGGCGATGGCCAGCAGACGGGTGAGGTCGCGCAGCGGATCGGGGGCCAGGTGCGGCGCGCCGCCCACCAGGTCCACGCCCAGATCCAGGGCTGCGTGCACGATCTCGTCGGGCGTGTCCGGCGCGGCCAGCGCAGTGATCTGCAGGTCCATCCGTCCCTGCAGCCGTTCACGCAGCCCGGCCAGCGCCTGCACACCGCGCAGCGGCTGCGGCCCGACCAGCAGGTCGACGTGGGTGCGCACGGCCGTGGTGCCGTTGCGCAGCATCAACTGGGCTGCGGCGAAAGCCCGTTCGGCGATGCTCTCGGTGGTCATGGTGTGGCTGTGGGCCCGCCACGAATCGATCGCCAGTCGCAGATCACCCATCGGCGGGGCGATCTGGTCCCAGGAGAGGGCCTTGTCCAGATGGGCGTGCGGTTCGGCCGGGGCGGTGAGCAGGACCCAGCCCTTCAGGTCGAGCTCACCTTCGATCGCCGCCCGGCCCTCGGCCTCGACCACCTCACTCACCCGACCGCCACGCAGACCCACGTCCACTGTTCGCCCTTCTGGCAGGGTGGCGTTGAGCAGGCGGGTGAGGGGCTGAGGCAGGGCCGGCACGGTTCTCCTTCCGGCCGCTGGACGACCTTCGGTACTTGCGTAGGATGCTCGCGAAATGTTCCTGTCAGGAACATCGGCGAATCTAGGCATCCCGCGTTTCGGCCATGTCACGGGCGGGGACGCTGCGGTAAAGAGTTGCGACCACGAAGGAGTCAGCCGTCAGCGTGCAGCCCCTCGGAACCCGGATCCGGCAGATCCGCCGCGCGCGCGGCCTCACCCTGGCCGAGCTGGCCGCGTCGGCGGGCCTCACCCACGGCTTCCTGAGCAAGGTCGAGCGGGGACTGACCAACCCGAGCATCTCGTCCTTGGCTGAGATCGCCCTGGCCCTGGGCACGAGCCAGGTCGAGCTGCTGGCTGCCGGACCGGTCGAGGGGCCGGTCGATGGCCATCCTCACACCCCGGCCGTGCAGGTGCAGCGGGCCCACGAGGGAACCACCGGCCCCTACGGCCTGGGCCGGGCCCGGCTGCTCACCAGCGGCGACCGCCGGATGCAACCGATGATGTTCGAGGGCGACAACACCGACCCGGGCGAGTACTACCAGCACGCGGAGGACGAGTTCGTGCACGTCACCCTGGGCCGGGTGCTGATCGACCTGGGGGCCGAGGGCCGGGTCACGCTGGAGGCCGGGGACTCGCTGTACCTGAGTGCCGGAGTACCGCACCGCTGGTCCGGGGCCGGCGCCTATCGGCTGTTCATCGTCAAGGAAGGCACCCGGCCGGTGTGAGCTCGAGGCAGCTCTGAGGTCAGCGCTGACGTCCCCGGCTCAGCACCCGGTCCAGACCGGCCACCAGATCGGGTTCGTCAACCCCGGTCAGCAGGTAGTCCCGCACCACCACGCGCCCGCCGACCACCACGTGCCGGGGCCGCCGCCCGGGCGAGGCCCACAGCAACCCGGCGACCGGATCGGCCACCCCCGCATCGGCCACCCCACTCACGTCCCACACGCACAGGTCCGCGGCTGCGCCCACCCGCAGGTGACCGAGTTCCGGACGGCCCAGACCCGCCGCCGACCCGGCCGTCGCCATCCCCAGCACCGTGCGCGCCGGCAAGGCAGGCCCGGCCAACGCCGAAACCTGCATCGCCAGGCGGGCATCGGCCAGCAGATGCCCGGCGTCGTTGCTGCCGCCCCCGCTCGTGCCCAGCCCGACCTCGATGCCCGCCTCCAGCAGGGCCGCCACCGGGGCCACGCCCCAGCCCATCGGCACGTCGCAGCCGGGCGCATGGGTGGCGGTGATCCCGGCCGCGGCCAGCCGCTTGATCTCGTCGTCGGTCACGTCGCACAGGTGCGCCACCGTGACGTCCGGCTCCAGCCAGCCCCACTCCTGCAGCAGATCGAGCGGACGCCGTCCGTAGCGTTCCAGCGCCACCTCCACATCGACCTGCTCGTTGGCCTGGGTGCGCCGCCTCAGCCCGAACCGGGCCGCCACCTCGCCCAGCAGCTCGAAGGTCTCGCGGGAGTCGCTGTGCACCCCGGCCGGGCCCACGGACAGCTGGAGCATTCCGTCCGAGCCGGTGGGCAGGCTCTCCACGATCCTGGTCGCCGAGGCCGCGGCCTCCTGCGGGTCGTCCCGGGCGCTGCCCCGCACGAACACCAGCCGGGCGCCCACCTGCTGCGCGGCCTGCACCACGGCCCGCGCGATGCCCACGTCGTCGCAGCCGCTCGGCCAGGTCAGATGGTGGTCGGCGACCGTGGTGACGCCGTTCAGCAGCGACTCCGCCAGCCCCACCGACGCCGCCGCCCCGGCCAGCTCCGGATCCACCCCGGCCCGGGTGTACGCGGCGCCCATCACGCCCAGCCAGTCACGCATCGGCACGCCCCGCGAGCCCGGCAGCGTGCGGAAGGCGCTCTGCAACAAATGGTGATGCGCGTTCACCAGACCGGGCGTGACCACGCTGCCCGCGGCGTCCAAAATCTCTCCCTCACCCACCGCCTCGGCGACGATGCGACCGTCGGCGACCACCACGTCCTTCGTTGTGGTGGTGTGCTGGTCGATCAGAACGCTGCGGGCGCCGGTGATGGTGAGCATCCGCCCGGTCTACCAGGCGCGTATTTCACGGATGTTCCTTCAGCTCGGCCACCTCGCGCACCCCCTGCTTGGCCTGCTGCACCAGGCGGTACACCTGGGAGCGCAGCTCGGTGAAGCGGGGCTCGGAGCGGGTGCTGAGCTGGTCGCGCTCGGCCGGGAGGTCGATGGTCACGTCCTGCAGCAGCTGGGTGGGCCGGTTGGACAGCACCAGTACCCGCTCGCCCAGATAGACCGCCTCGTCGATGTCGTGCGTGACGAACAGGGTGGTCACGCCGAGGCGCCGCCACAGGTCCCGCACCAGATCCTCCAGCTCGCCCCGGGTCTGGGCGTCGACCGCGGCGAACGGCTCGTCCATCACCAGAACGCTGGGCTGGTAGGCCACCGCGCGGGCGATCGCAACGCGCTGCTGCATACCGCCCGAGAGTTGCCAGGGGTGCGCGTCGTGGCTCTCGAGCAGACCGACCGCGAACAGGGCGTCGTCCACCGCGGCCCGCCGCTGCGGCTTCTTCATCCCCTTCTCGATCAGCGGCCGTTCCACGTTCTGCCGCACCGTCATCCAGGGGAACAGGCTGCGCCCGTACTCCTGGAACACCACCGCCATACCCGGCGGCGGGCCGGTGACCTTCTGCCCGTTCAGCAGCACCTCGCCGGACGTCGGGGCCAGCAGGCCAGCGATACACCGCAGCAGCGTGGTCTTTCCGGCTCCCGACGGCCCGACCACGCAGACCAGCCGCCCGGTGCCGACGCTGAAGGTGAGCTCCCGGATCGCCTCCACCCGGCGCTTGTGCCCTTCGTAAGTCTTGGCCAGAGCGCGTACCTCGAGCGCGGCCGCGTTCATCAGGGCAGCAGCTTCGTCAGATCGGGCTCGGCGTCGAGCAGTTCGTCCTGCAGCGCCAGCTGGCTGAGCAGTTCCACGGAGGCGGTGTCGATCTGCTCCGGCCAGCTCGGCAGGGTGACCGCCTCCTGCACGGCCGGCTCGATCTCGGTGTAGGTGGAGAGCACCTCCCGGGCCTCCTCCGGATTGTCGTTGGCGTACTTCAGCGACTCCTGCATGGCCGAGGTGAACTTCTGCACCACTTCGGCGTTCTCACCTGCGTACTGCTGGGAGGTGAAGTAGAGGCCGACGTTCAGGTTCGGGTCGGTCTGGGCGAAGTTGGAGGCGATCTCCCGCATGCCCTGCTGCTTGGCGATGGTCAGGAACGGCTCCACCACCTGCCCGGCATCCACGTCACCACCGGCCACCGCGGCCGGGATCTCGGGGAAGGGCAGCTCGGTGTAGGAGATCTGCGAGGGGTCGCCGCCGGCGTCGCGCACCACCTTGTTCGTGGTGGTGGTGTTGATGTTCTTCAGCGTGTTCACCGCGACCCGCTTGCCGGCCAGGTCGGCGGCGGTCTGGATCGGGCTGTCTTGCGGCACCACGATGCCGCCGAAGTCCTTACCCTTCTCACCGGTCGAGTTCACACCGTTGGTAACAACTTTCAGGGGCAGATTCTGCGAGGCCGCGATCAGCAGCGAGGTGGTGTTGCTGAACCCGAACTGGTACTGGCCGCTGACCACGCCGGGCACGATCGCGGCCCCGCCCTGGGCCGTCTCCATCTTCAGTTCCAGGCCCTGCTTCTCGAAGAAGCCCTGCTCGATGCCCAGGTAGATCGGCGCCACGTCGAGGATCGGGATGACCCCCACGCTGACCGAGACCGGTCCCCCGTCCTGCGCCTGCCCCTCGGCCTCGTCGTCCGATCCTCCGCACCCGGTCAGGGTCAACGCCCCGGCCAGGGCCGACGCCAGCAGAAGGGTTTTCGGGCGGCCGAGCAGACTGGACAGAACACGCATCGCCGGTTCCTCCTCGAGTGGGCGGCGACGGGGCCAAGGTCCGTCGCCGGAGAACCACTGAAGACGGTCGCCGATGATCACGTCAACGATCTGGGCGACCGCTGAACGCACAAAGCGGACTTTTTACCAATCGCTCGACCTACCGGGTGTGCAGGTACTTCTCGATGGTGTCCAGGTCGGTGGGCCGCAGGCAGCGCTTGCTGTTCGGGACGATGAGCAGCGCACCGGCGGCCTCGAGTTCCTCACGCACCGGGCCGTCGGCCGGGATGACCTCGTCGTCGGTCCAGATCACGGCCCGCCCATCGGCAGCTGCCTTCCGGGCCGCCTCGATCTTCAGGGCGCTGACCTGCTCCCGGGTGGTGTCCACGCCGTGCGGCAGAGTGAAGGCCACCCCTGCGAGTTCGGGCGGAAAGCCCAGTTCCTTGTTCACCTGGGCAATGTCGTCCACCCAGGTGGTGGACCAGCGCAGCTCCACCGCGCCGGAGGTGACCAGGCCCCGGATCCGGCTGACCAGGGCTGGGCTGTAGCGCACGAGGTAGGCGCGGTCGGCCGCCTGCAGCCACTTCGAGTGCGGGGCGGCGCTCCACCCGGCGCGGCTGCCGTTGATCACGCCGTCGAAGTCCAGCAACCACAGGGGTACCGGGGCGGATGTGTCCATACCGCCATAGTGTCGCGACGGTGCCGGTTTGCGGGCAAAAGAAAAGGCGGGTTCCTCCGCCACTAACTACGTTATAGCGCAGTGGGGGGCTTGCGGCAAGGCCCTGTTCGCGGCGCAGAATCTTCGACCGTGAAAGCCTTCGATCTGCCCGCCGACCTGCACACCAAGGCCCGTCCCGATCTGATCGGGGCGGACGAGAAACACTTCGCGGCGATCGCGAGCACCCTCGAGCAGTCGATCGCCGAACTGTCCGAGCGCCTGGAAGCCGAGCGCAGAGCGCCGGCCGGGAAGGGGCAGCGGGCCTTCGACCGCGACCAGGAGGTGCACCGGCTCACCAGCCGGCTGCGCACGTTGCGACGGTTCGGGCTGGACCTGTGCCTGGGCCGGATGGTGACCGAAAGCCCAGAGGGGCAGGAGCCCATGTACGTGGGGCGGCTGGGGCTGACCGACCGGAACGGGCACCGCCTGCTGCACGACTGGCGCTCGCCGGTGGCCGAACCGTTCTTCGGGGCCACGCACGGCAACCCGATGGGGCTGGCGAGTCGCCGGCGTTACCGGTGGACGCGCGGACGGATCACCGACTACTGGGACGAGGTGTTCGACCCGGAGGCGTTCGAGGGCAACGCGGCACTGGACGACCAGTCGGCGTTCATCGCCAGCCTGGGCAGCACCCGTTCCCCGCGGATGCGCGACGTGCTGGGCACGATCCAGGCCGATCAGGACGCGATCATCCGGGCCGGGTCGCGCGGGGCGCTGGTGGTGGACGGCGGGCCGGGCACGGGTAAGACGGTGGTGGCGCTGCACCGCACGGCCTACCTGCTGTATTCGGATCCCAGGCTGGGGCATCGCCGGGGCGGGGTGCTGTTCGTCGGGCCGCACCAGCCCTACCTGGACTATGTGGGCGACGTTCTGCCCAGTCTGGGTGAGGACGGGGTGCGCACGTGCACGTTGCGCGATCTGGTGCCGGAGGGGGCGACGGCGAAGCCGGAGCGGGATCCGGAGGTGGGGCGGCTGAAGTCGACGGCCAAGGTGGTGGAGGTGATCGACGCCGCGGTGCGGTTCTACGTCACCCCGCCGAGTAAGGGCCTGTCGGTGAGCTCGCCGTGGGTCGAGGATCTGTGGCTCAGTGCCGAGGACTGGGCGGCGGCGTTGGGGTCGATCTCTCCGGGCACGCCGCACAACGAGGCGCCCGACCTGATCCTCGACGAACTGGTCACACTGGTGGCCGATCAGCACGACCAGCAGGAGGACGGCACCGAGGTCTCGGCCCCGGCGCTGCGGCGCTGGCTGCAGCGCAACCAGGAACTGATGACGACGCTGAACCGGGCCTGGCCCACGCTGGAGCCCACCGAGCTGGTCGCCGACCTCTGGACGGTGCCGGCCTACCTGCGCCGTTGCGCCCCCTGGCTGAGCACCGAGCAGGTCCGGCTGCTGCAGCGTAAGGACGGGCAGGCCTGGACCGAGGAGGACCTGCCCTTCCTGGACGCGGCCCGCCAGCGCCTGGGCGACCCGCAGACCGCGAGCCGGCGGCGGCGCACCGAGGCGGCGGCCGAGGCGCAGCGCCAGGAACGCGCCGGCGTGGTCTTCGAGATCCTGGACGCGCTGGACGACGCCGACGACACGATGATCATCCTCAAGGGCAGCGACCTGCAGGAGGCCCTGGTCGACGACGCGGCGCTGCCGGCCGCCCGGCCGGACGACATCGCCGATCTCGCCGGGCCGTTCGCCCACATCGTGGTGGACGAGGCCCAGGAGCTCACCGACGCCCAGTGGCAGATGCTGCTGCTGCGCAACCCTTCCCGCAGCTTCACCATCGTCGGCGACCGGGCCCAGGCCCGGCACGGCTTCACCGAGCCGTGGGCCGAGCGGCTGGCCCGGGTCGGGCTGGACCGGGTCGCGATCGCCTCGCTGAGCATCAACTACCGCACCCCGGAAGAGGTGATGGCCCAGGCCGAGCCGGTGATCCGGGCCGCTCTGCCGGACGCGAACGTGCCCACCTCGATCCGCAGCAGCGGGCTGCCGGTGGTCTTCGGCGACGCCGGCGACCTGCCCGACGTGGTGGAGCAGTGGCTGGCCGAGCACCACGAGGGCACGGCCTGCGTGATCGGCGATCCCCGGTTCCGGCCGGGGCCGCGGGTGCGCTCACTCACCCCCACGCTGGCCAAGGGCCTGGAGTTCGACCTGGTGGTGCTGGTCGACCCGGACCGGTTCGGCGAGGGCATCGAGGGAGCGGTCGACCGCTACGTCTCGATGACCCGGGCCACCCGGCAGCTGGTGATCCTCAGCTGAAGGTCAGCTGGCCGAGAGAGTCTCGCTGCGGGCCGGGAGCTTTCCGGTGATGGTGGCCACCGAGGCGGCCCGCACGGCGATCCGGACCGCCTCGGGCAGCGGCGTCTTCTCGGCCAGCAGCAGGGCCAGCACCCCACGGAAGCAGTCGCCGGCCTCCTCGGCCGGGCCGGGCGGGACCACCACGTTGACCCGCAGCCGCTCGGCCAGATCACCGGCCTGCTGGTAGATCTCGGCGTCGAAGGGGTTGGCCACGTCGAGCGCGGCCACGGTCAGGGCGTCGGGCACCATGACGTGGACGAACGGGGCCAGGGCCTCGATGTGCTGGGCCGCGGGCGGCTGCCCGGCCGCCGGCGTGGGGTCGAGGATCACCTTGCCGCGCGTGTAATACATTGCCGCCCGAGCTGTTTCCGGTGGAATGTCCATCCCCACCAGGAGCACGTCGGCTCCGGCCACGTCGTCCCCGCACACGTCGTCGGGCCGCAGCGCGTCTTCCGGGCCGGAGGCGAGCCGGAGGTGACCGACCTCGACCGGCAACCCGCGCAGTTCCTCCAGCACCGACGTCTTCTGTCGGACCGACTCGACGCAACCGAGCAGGGTCACCCCGGGTCCGCCCAGGAAGGTCGCCGCGGCGGCCGCCTGGCCGGCTCGCTGACCGATCACCACTACGTGGTTGCTCCGGCTGTGGCTCGGGTTCACGTTCTCCAGGGTAGTGAGATCCGTGCTGAGCGCCGGGTGGGGTCGCTCGTCCGGCGCAGCCGCCGGTGCGAAAGACTCGTACTGCTCATGTCCGCCACCGTTGCAGGGAGTGCCATGAAACGCCGCCGCGTCATTCTCGACACCGACGCCAAGAACGAGGCCGACGACCAGTTCGCGATCGTCCACGCCCTGCTCTCCCCCTCGCTGGACGTGCGAGGGCTGATCCCGGCCCATTTCGGCGAGCACCGCAGCACGCGCAGCATGGAGGAGTCGCGGGAGGAGATCGACCGCCTGCTGCATCTCGTGGATCTGGACACCCCGGTGGCGAACGGGGCCGCCCACGCGCTGACCGACGAGCACACGCCCCAGGACAGCCCCGGCGCCCGGCTGATCATCGAGGAGAGCCTGCTCGCATCCGAGGAGGATCCGCTCTACGTGGGCTTTCTCGGCCCGCTGACCGACATGGCCTCGGCGATCCTTCTGGACCCGGCGATCACCCAGCGGCCGGTGGTGGTGCTGTGGATCGGCGGGCCCGGGTACGACGGGGTGGACGCGTGCCCCGGCCGGGAGTTCAACCTGGGCAACGACATAGCTGCGGCCAACGTGGTCTTCGACTCGGGGATCACGGTGTGGCAGATCCCCCGGAACGTCTTCGCCCAGGTCTCGGTGGGTTACGCCGAACTGGAGGAGAAGATCCGGGGCACCAGCCCGCTCGCCGACTACCTGATCGACCAGCTCGTGGAGTGGAACACCGCCCACCATCCGGCCCCGATCGAGTCACGCACCTTGGGCGATTCACCCGTTGTAGCACTGATGCTGTTCCCGGGAGGGGGCAGTTTCCGCGAGCGCCCCGCACCCCGGTTCGACCCGTCGGGCTCCTACGTGGCCGGGGCCGGTCATCCGGTCCGGGTGGCCGAGTCGATCGATGTGCGGTTCCTGCTGGAGGACATGTTCGCCAAGATCCGCCGGTTCGGGCGAGAAAGCGTCTAGCCTCGGGCGTTCTGCACGAAGGCCGCGATCTTCGCGTGGTCCTTCACCCCGCGCGAGGACTCGACGCCGCTGGAGACGTCCACCCCGCCGGGCCGTAGATGCCGGATCTGGGCCCGCACGTTCTCGACGGTGAGCCCGCCGGCCAGGATCCACGGCTCGGCGGGCCGGGTGGTGAACTCCTCGGCGTCGATCAGTTGCCCCTGGCCGGGTTCCGGCGCGTCGAGCATCAGACGGGCACTGATCGAGGACGTCGGTGAGCTGCTCGCGTACTCGGTGAGGGAGAGGGCGCGGATCACCGAGAACCCCTCGCTGACGGCCCGTTGCAGGTCTTCGTCGCTCTCGCCGCCGTGGAACTGCACGGTGGCCACGCCGCTGTGGTGCGCCACCTTCAGCACCTGCTCGACGGGGAGCCGGCGCACCACCAGGACGGTCTCGACGGCCTGGTCGTCCAGCCCCTCGAGGACGGCCCGGATCCCGGCCGCCTCGATGTGCCGGGGGCTGGCCGGGTGGTGCACGAAGCCGATCGCGTCGGCGCCGGCCTGCACCGCCACCCGCGCCGTGTCCAGGTCACGGATGCCACAGATCTTCACGAACACCTGCCGGATCCTAGTCCCCCGGCTTGATCCCGGGGCGGGAGCGGCCGATGAACCGGTGTGCAGAACGAGCGCAGCCGGTCCTGGGCCTGGTGGGCCTCCCGCTGGTTGCGGACCTGGCTGGTGCCCGGGCTGGACGAGGACGCCCAGCGCACGCGCAAGGGCCGCCTGGCCGGTGCGCTCTACCTGGCCGCGGACGTCTACGCCGCCTGTGTCACCGCTCAGACCTGGGAGAACGAGCAGGCCCGGCTGCCGCAGCTGCTGATCGTGGCCGGGGTCGCCGTCCTCGGCCTGACTCTGCTCCTGCTGCCCTGGCACCGGTTCCGCGACTCGGTGCTGATCTGGCCGGTGCTGCCCAGCGCGTTCCTGCTCAACTTCGGCGAGGGGCTGCCCGGCGTGCTCGGGCACTACCAGCCGGTCTACATGCTGAGCCTGGGCTACGCCGGGCTGGTGCTGCGGCCGGGGCGCACCACCGCGCTGACCGCGCTGAACGTGGCCCTGCTGGGGGTGGTGGCCGGGCTGGGCCGGCAGCAGGAGCACCTGGTCGAACTGGTGGGCACGATCCTGTTCGCCGGGGTGATCGGGGAGATGATCGCGGCGGCCATCTGGACACAGAAGCGCCAGCGCAGCGATCTGGAACAGCTGCACGCCGGGCTGCGCCCGTTGCTGCAGGCGCAGACCGAGTCGGACGCGGCCCGGCTGATCAGCGAGCTGGCGATGCACGTGCTGCGGGCCGACGGGGTGTTCACGATGGTCTCGGAGCGGCCGATCCCGGGCTTCGGGGCGGGTGACTCCGGGCCGCCGGCCGACGACCTGGTCGCCCGGGGCGGCGCGGGCATCGGGGCCGACTTCTCGGGAGTGCGGCTGTCGGTCGGCACCGACCCTTCGGGCGCTGCCGTCGCCGCGCGCACCCGGCGCCACTTGTACGTGGCCGACGCCCTGAGCAGTCCGCTGGTCTCGCGTCAGTACGTGGCCCGGGTGTCGGCGCGTTCGCTGCTGTACGTCCCCATCCTGGTCGGCGACCGGCTGGTCGGGGTGATGGTGATCTGGTGGACCCGGCCGGTGTCCGACCTCGACCACTTCACCGACCAGGTGATCGAGCTGCTCTCGATCCAGGCCGGGCCGGTGCTGGAACGGGTCCGGCAGGTGGAGGAGCTGGACCGGGCAGCGATGACCGACTCGCTCACCGGGGTGGGCAACCGGCGGGCGTTCGAGCAGGCCCTGCAGTGCCTGGCCGACGACGCCGTGCTGGTGCTGTTCGACCTGGACAAGTTCAAGGCGCTCAACGACAGTCAGGGTCACCCGGCCGGGGACCGGGTGCTGCGCGCCTTCGCCGCCGCCCTGGCCGGATCGGTGCGCGACACCGACCTGGTCTGCCGCTTCGGCGGGGACGAGTTCGCGGTGATCGCCCGGGGCGACGGCGCGGTGGCCCGGGCGGTCCTGGAGCGGCTCGCATCCGCCTGGTCCGCGCCCGAGGGAGTGGGCTTCAGCGCCGGGTATGCCGTGCGTCAGGTCGGCGAGGCCCCGGCCCTGCTCAACGCCCGCGCCGACGAGGCTCTCTACGCGGAGAAGAACCTGCGGCGCGGGCGTTCACCTGCGGGGTAGGACCGCTGGATCAGTGGACGACGGCGAGCGGGCTCTGTGAGCGCGAGATCAGCCCGTCGCCGACCGAGCTGTCGAGCACGCCTGCGGCCAGGGCACGCCCTCGGCTGCCGACCACGATCAGTCCGCAGCCACGTGAGGCGGCCGCCAGGGCCGGTACTGCCTCGCCCTCGGCCACCTCGTGGCGCACCTCGAGCCCGGGGTGGCGGCGCAGCACCCAGGCGGCCGCCTGCGCCCCGAGGGTCTGCGGGTCGGCCGCCAGGGGAGCCTGCGCCACGACCACCACCAGGGGCACCTGCCACTGGGCGGCGCGTTCGGCCGCGAACGAGAGCGCGCGCTCGGCGCAGGCCGAGCCGTCGTAGCCCACGGAGACCGGCAGGCCGCTGGCCGGGCCGGGCTCGTCCGGGCCGACCACCACGACCGGGCAGCCGGCCCGGGCCACCACCTCGGAGACGACCGTGGCCTGGGGCGAGCCGGCGGCCGGGGCGCCCAGCACGATCATCTCGGCCCGGCCCGAGGCCTCGGCCAGCGAGCGGCCGGTACCGGTCAGGGTGACCGGCACTTCCGGGGCGAGGCGCCGTACCCGGGCCAGCGCGTCGGCCCAGCCGCGTTCGTCGGTCTGCATCACGAGGAGTTCCGAGCCCCGGCGGGCGGCGTCTGCGGCCGCCCAGTCGAGGGCTGCCGCTGCTGCGGGCGTCCCGTCGTGCCCCACCACGGTCTTACGTTCGGAGTACGTCATGGTCAGCTCCCTCCGTGCCACCTGTTTCATTGTGCTTCGGAACTTCTCGCCGGGTCAGGGGCGAAGGTCACACTTCGCCCGGACAAGCCCTAGGCTCGGGCCCGTGCCGAACATCCGCCCGTACCGGCCCGAAGACCTGCCCGCCGTCCAGGACATCTGCGTGCGCACCGGCGACGCGGGGGGCGACGCCCGGGGGCAGTACAGCAGCGACGAGTTGATGGGCGACTGTTTCGCGGCGCCCTACGTCACGCTGGAACCGCAGTTCGCGTTCGTCCTGGAAGACGCCGGGCAGCCGGTGGGCTACGTGCTGGGCACGGCCGACACCCCGGCGTTCGTGCGGAGCTATGCCACCTCCTGGGTGCCTCACCTGCGTCGGCGTTACCCCGAACCGTACGCGGAGACCGACCGCTGGCTGCTGGAACTGGGCCTGAATCCGCAGCGGATGCTCGAGCCCGGCCTGGAGAACCACCCCGCGCACCTGCACATCGACCTTCTGCCGCAGGTTCAGGGGCAGGGCTTCGGACGGCAGCTGATCCACCGGTTCCTGGGCGCTGTGCGCGAGGCCGGAGCGTCGGCGGTGCACCTGGGCATGGCTCCTACCAACACCAGCGCCCGGCTCTTCTACGAGCGGCTGGGCTTCCAGGAGCTCCCGGTCGGCGGTCCCACCGTGACCTACCTGGGCCGCTCCACCACGGGGTGAGGGCGCGGGTCGCCGCTCGGTAGCGTGGCGGTCCGACCGTGGCCGCATTTCCCACCCCCGAGGTGACCCGTGTTCAACAGCTTCGCCCTGACTCTGCCCGGTGACGTGCGTTTCGGCGCCGGACGCGCAGCCGAGGCCGCCGATCTGGCCGGTGAGGCCGCGGGCGACCAGGGGGTGCTACTGGTCACCGGTGCCTCCGACCGCCACGCCGCGCCCCTGCGGGAGCGTCTGGAGCAGGCCGGCCGCAGCACGGTCACTGTGCGGGCCGGGGGTGAGCCGTCGGTCGAGTCGGTGCAGGCCGCCGTGGCCCAGGCCCGCAGCGGCGGGGTCGGGGCGGTGCTCGGCGTGGGCGGCGGCTCGGCCCTGGACACCGCCAAGGCCGTGGCCGCGCTCGTGCACAACGGCGACCCGCTGGAGCACCTGGAGGTGGTGGGCCAGGGCCGTCCGCTGTCCGGCCCGGTGCTGCCGTGGGTGGCCGTCCCGACCACGGCCGGCACAGGTTCCGAGGTCACCCGCAACGCCGTGCTCACCGCCGGGCGGGTCAAGGTCAGCCTGCGCTCCCCGGCGATGCTGGCCCGCGCCGCGGTGGTGGATCCCGATCTCCTGCAAGGCCTTCCGCGCACCCCCCTGGTGCACGGCGGTCTGGACGCCCTGGTGCAGCTGGTCGAACCGCTGATCTCGTGCCGGGCCAACCCGGTCACCGACGCGCTGGCCCGGCAGGGGCTGGCGGCCTCGCTGCGGGCCCTGCCGCGAGCGGCGCACGAGGGCACCGACGATCCGGCCGTGCGCGCCGACCTGGCCCTGGCCTCGCTGCTGGGTGGCGTGGCGCTGGCGAATGCGGGGCTCGGCGCGGTGCACGGCCTGGCCGGGGTGGCGGGCGGCATGCTCGGTGCTCCGCACGGCGCTCTGTGCGCGGCCTTCCTCCCGGCGGTTCTGGAGGCTGACCTGGCCGCCCTGCGCCGCGCTCCCGATCCGGCCGTGCAGGCCCGTTTCGCCGCGCTCGGGCCGCTGGTCACCGGCTCGGAGGAGGCGGGGGCCGAGCCGGCGGTGGCCGCGCTGGGCGAACTGGTCCAGGCTCTGGGCGTGCCGGGTCTGGCCGAACTGGGGCTGCGCGAGGACGACGTGGACGAACTGGTGGACGGCGCACTGGCCGCTTCTTCAACGAAAGCGAATCCTCTTCCACTCACCCGCGAAGAAATGACCGCTGCGGTCCGAGCGTCGCTCTGAACAGCCTTTTCGGACTAGGGGTTTTCACTTATCCCGAAACTCACAGCACGCCCGTGACCCGGCATTTTCTGCGAGGTTCAAGAAAAGTGCTTCTTACCTTCGGGTAGACCGAGTACCGTCCTCCTCACGCATCATTCACTGGGGGAATTGAATGTCTGCCGAGATAGGGCGCAGATACCGGGTCGTCGCGGGGATCGACCTGACACCGTCCAACGTCCTGGTCGCCCGTAAGGCCGCCGACGAGGCCCGGGCCCGTCACCTTCCGCTGGTCCTGGTCCACGCGCTGCGGATGCCACCCCGGCCGGCCGGTGCGCCGCGGGCGGCCGCACCCTCACCCGAGGTCCTGATCAGCACGGCGCACTGGCTGGAGTCGATCGCCGAACCGCTGCGGGCCGCGACCAGCCCGCTGCCGGTCAGCACCCGGGTGATCGCCGGGCGGGCCGACGACGTGCTGATCGCCGAGTCGCTCACCGCCAGCCTGCTCGTGGTGGGTGAGGACCGCTGCGGCATCGTGGCCGCCGAGGTGGCCCACCGGGCCTGCTCGCCGCTGGTGATCGTGCGGCCCGAGCAGGAGCCCCTGTTCGCCTTCACCGGCCGCTTCAAGTAAGTCGTAGCCTGACCGGATGGAGACCCGCGAGATCACCGTCGGCGGCCGGACCCTCTCGTACACCGACAGCGCCCCGAGCCGCCCCTCCACGGCCCCCACGCTCGTGCTCGGCCACGGCTACTTCCTCGACCGCACCATGTTCTCGGCCGTTTTCGAGTCGTCCCTGGCGCACAGCTGGCGGATCATCGCCTGGGACGCGCGCGGCCACGGCAACTCCCCCGAGGGCGAGAGCCCGTTCGACTACTGGGACCAGGCGCGCGACGTCCTGGGCCTGCTGGACGCGCTGAAGGTGCCTCAGGCGGTGGTCGGTGGGGTGAGCCAGGGCGGGTTCACCGCTCTGCGGGTGGCGCTGCTGGCCCCGCAGCGGGTGCGGGGCCTGGTGCTCCTCGACACCGAGGCGCAGGCCTGCGACCCGCACGACAAGGTGGTCTACGCCGGGATGTTCGCCGGGCTGGCCGAGCACGGGCCGGTCGAGGGCATCGTGGTGCCGTTGTCCCGCCAGCTCATCGGCGAGCACCCGGCCGCGCACGCCTGGATCCGCAACTGGCAGCGGCACTACAGCCTTCCGCTCGGCGCGGCGGCGCAGTGCCTGCTGGAACGGGACGACGTGTCGGGGCGCCTGGGCGAGATCACCTGCCCGGCGCTGCTGGTGCGCGGCAGTGAGGACCAGTCGCTGCCCCGCTCGCGCATGCAACTGATGAGCGAGGCGATGCCGGGCGCGGGCGAGGTGCACGAGATCCCGGGCGCCGGTCACTCCCCCACCATCACGCACCCGCAGCAGGTGCTCACCCTGCTGGAGAGTTTCCTGCCGCGAACCGTCTGAACAACGGCAGCCCCTCGGCGGCCACCGCCTCGGCCAGGTCGGCCCAGGCTCGGTGGAACGCGGCCCGGGCGGCGACCGGAGGCCAGGGGCTGGGCAGCAGCTCCGGCGGAAGCAGCGGGTCGGGAGCCATGGCCTGGTCGAACGCTGCCACCAGTTCCAGCGCGCGGCGCAGGTTCTCGATGCGGTCACTACCAACAGGGGACGAGGTGAGCCTGGGTAGGGCGGTGTAGCGGCCGGAGATCTCGGGCAGGGGCCAGAGCGCTGCGGCCAGCTCGGCCGGTTCCCGCAGTTCCCCGCGGCGCAGGTCCTGGGTGCTCAGGGTCCAGCTGTTGACCTCCGCGTCCCCCAGCTCGGCGTTCACCAGCGCCTGCCAGGGGTCGGCGCTGACGTAGACGCCGGGCCGCAGCTGCGCCCCGCCCAGACGCACCAGGGTGCGCCGGACGTCGTCGCGCAACTGGCGATCCGTCTCCGGTACCGAATAGACGAACAGGTGCCACCACCCGTCCCAAGGTTCTTGCCCCTGGTCGCGTCGCGTTGCGAACTCGACGAAGGCCGCGTCGTGCCGCTCGGTCAGATCTGCGGTTGCCGTGCGCCGCAGGGTTCCGGCGCGCCCGCGCCCCTCCTGCACGAACTCTCCCGCCGCGATCATGCGCCGTACGGTCAGACGCATCGGCTGGTCGGGGATGCCCAGCGCGTTGCCCACGTCGTAGACCTGGGCCAGCGAGGCCGTCCCCTCGTCGTCGACCAGGCTCTCCACCACGAATCGCGCCGGCAGGCTCACGCCCCGACCTCCTTGACCATCTTGGTGACCGACCGGAAACCACCGTAGAGATCCCCCAGCGCGCCGACCCGCTCGGTCCGCGCAGCCGAGTAGCCGTGCCGCTCGTACAGCGCCCGCGCCCGGGGGTTGCTGTCGATCACCGAGAGACCGATGCGGTCGAACCCCTGCTCGGCGGCGATCCGGTCCACCTCGTCCAGAAGCCGGCCACCCACCCCACGGCCACGCATCCGCGCATCGACCGCGATCCCGTCCAAAAGCAGGTGGCCCTTCCGGGGTTCGCGGTGCAGCGGCAGAAGCAGCAGCATCCGCCACCAGGCGCTCGCGCCGTAGTGCTCGCGCAGGGAGCGCCAGGTGATCGAGAACGCGCCGTCGCCGTCGAGATTGAGCCCGACCACCCCGCAGACCACGCCGTCGACCTCCGCGCACACCATCCGATCGGGCCGCAGTGCCGCGGCCAGGAACCGCTCCCGGACCGCGCCGGTGCCCAGCCCTGGCCGCAACTTCGACCCGAACGCATCGCCGTAGAGGCGGGCCGCGTCGGCCTCGGCTCCGCGGGGGACGGCCCGGTGTATCCGGATCTCCATGTGATGACCTATCGTCGAGGAAACGATCGTTGCTGAAAGGATAGATCATGCGTCGCTGGCTGGCCGCCCTGGGGGCGGTGGTCCTCGTTCTGACCGGGCTCGCCGTTGCGGGTAACCACTTCGAGATGGATGAGCGCCGGATCCGCCTCACCGGGCCGCAGGGGCAGCTGGACGCCGTGCTCACTCTTCCGCGGCAGCGATCGGGGCCGGTGCCGGTGGTGGTGTTCGTGCACGGCGACGGGCCGGTCGAGGCCACCAACGACGGCCTGTACCGGCCTCAGTTCGAGGCGCTGGCCAAGGCGGGGGTGGCCTCGGTCTCCTGGAGCAAGCCAGGGGTAGGCGGATCGGAGGGCGACTGGCTCACCCAGGACCAGGCCGAGCGGGCACGTGAGGTGACGCAAGTGGTCGGGCAGTTGCGGCAGCGGTCAGAGCTGAACCCGGACGAGGTCGGGTTGTGGGGCGCCAGCCAGGGCGGCTGGGTCGTGCCGCAGGTGGCGGCGGATGATCCGCGCATCTCCTTCGTGGTTCTGCTCTCCCCCGCGATCAACTGGCTGCGGCAGGGCGAGTTCAACCTCCGGGCGACGGCCGCCGACCTTGATGCAGCGCTGAAGGAGAGAGAGCGGATCAACGCCGTTCTGGAGCGCAACGGCGACTACGACGACTACCTGGCCGCCGATCCGGACGGTGAGCCGATGAGCCGGGCCCGCTGGGGCTTCGTGCTGAAGAACTTTCGCAGCGACGCCACCTGCGCCCTGCACGACCTGGCGGCGCGAGGCACGCCGGTGCTGCTGGTCCTGGCCGGCCATGACCAGAACGTGGACGCGCACGAGACCGAACGGATCTACCGTTCCGTCCTCGGACCACAGAAACTGCAGGTGAGATGGTTCGCCGGGGCCGCCCACTCACTGGCTCGCACCGATGTGGAGCAGTCGCAGGTACGTGGTCTGCTGACCGCCGTGTTCCGGCCCCGCCGGCTGATGGCGCCCGGTTTTCTCGACGCACTGGCCGAGTACGCCGCCACCCGGACGGCCGATCGTAAAAGTCACGAAACGGAAAACGGGCAGACACCCGCCTCTTCTGCACCGCAAGATGCAGCGTGCGCCCGAGACCCCCTCACAACTGGCAACCGCTGATCGACCCGCGGACCGAGAGCCGACGCCGCAAGGGGGTCTTTATCGGTCTGGGCGTGCTCGGGTTGGTGGGTGGCGGTATCACCGTGGTCGCCGGCTTCATCATGGCCGGGGCCCTGCTGTTCGCCACCACGCCGGACGGGTACTCGGTGGACGACGTGTGCTGGGCGAACGACGGCAGCGAGGACGCCGAGGGCGAGCCGCTCGCGGAGGTGTTCTGCTCCGAGGACCACGACTACGTCAGCGGCCCCAACGTGCCCACCGACGAGGACTGCCCCAAGAAGACCGAGCGCTACCTCGACGAGCCGGACGGGACGGTCACCTGCCTGGAGCCACCCCGCAACGGCGAGTCCGGCAGTTCGGGCGGCATCGGGGGCTGACCGGGTGGATCCCGGGTGGGCCCCGGGAATACTTGTTGAGACAGATCTGTCTCACATGAGACAGTGATGTCTCAGCAAGTCTTCCGAAGGACTCACCATGACTTCCCGGGACGCGATCCTGGCCGCGGCCGTACGCCGTCTGAACACCGATGCCCGGGCCTCGATGGCCGACCTGGCCGCCGCGGCCGGGGTGGGCCGGGCCACGTTGCACCGCCACTTCTCCACCCGTGACGAACTGCTGCACGAACTGGGCACCCGCTCCCTGAACCGCTGGGAGCAGAGCATGGCCGAGGCCGGCGTGTCCGAGGCCATCGCCTCCGGCGACGCCGGGCGGATCGAGGCCTGCATCCGCGACGTGCTCAGCCGCTACCTGGCCGACTACGACGAGTTCGGCTTCGCCCTGACCGACCCCTACCTGCGGGTGGCCCCTGACCTGGTGGCCCGCACCGAGGAGCTGGCCTGGCAGGAGACGGCACTGCTGGCCGCCGGGCAGAAGGCCGGGCTGCTGCGCAGCGACCTCGACCCGCGCTGGCTGTCCTCCGCGGTGTACGGCATCCTCGTCGCCGCCCGCGACGCGGTCACGGTCGGCCGGGTCGCCCGCCAGGACCTCGACGCCTACGTGGTGGTCACCTTCCTGGAAGGGACCCGCGCCCGATGAGCACCCGGACCGCCCCCGTGGCGAAGATCGAGTCACCCCCGCGGCGCTGGGCCGGCCTCGCCGTCCTGGCCGCCAGCCTGCTCGTCGTGGTCATGGACATGACGGTGCTGAACGTCGCCCTGCCCGACCTGATCGCCGACCTGCAGCCCAGCCTGGTCTCCCAGCTGTGGATCGTCGACGCCTACCCGGTGGTGCTGGCCGGCCTGCTCGTACCGGTGGCCGCCCTGGCCGACCGGGTGGGCCGCAAACGCATGCTGCTGGCCGGTTTCACCGTGTTCGGGCTGACCTCGCTGCTGGTGCTGTTCGCCGACTCCCCCGGCGCCGTCATCGCCCTGCGGGTGCTCCTCGGCGTCGGCGGCGCGATGATCATGCCGACCACGCTCTCGCTGATCCGCGCCCTGTTCCCCGAGCCGGGCGAACGGGCGCTGGCGCTGGGCATCTGGGCGGCAATGGCCTCTCTGGGCGGCGCGATCGGCCCGATCGTGGCCGGCGTGCTGCTGGAGGTGTTCAGCTGGCACTCGGCCTTCCTGCTCAACGTGCCGCTGATGCTGGTGGCCGCCGTGGCCGGGATCTTCCTGCTGCCGGAGAGCCGGTCCGAGCGCCCCGCGCGCCTGGACGCGGTGGGCGTGCTGCTGTCGGTCGGCGGGATGGTCGGGATCGTCTACGCCATCAAGCATCTGAGCAAGTACGGCCTCGACGTGCCCACCGTGGCCGTCCTGGTGGCCGGCCTGCTGGCGATGGCCGCCTTCGTGCGGCGCTGCCTGGTGCAGAGCGAGCCCATGCTGGCGGTGGGTCTTTTCGCCGACCCGGTGTTCCGTTCCGGCGTGCTCTCGGCGCTTTCGCACAGCACCGTGTTCATGGCCCTGCTGCTGGTCGGTTCTCAGTGGCTGCAGCTGGTGCAGGGCTGGTCGCCGCTGGCCGCCGGGGCCGCCCTGCTGCCCACCGCCCTGGGTGGCCTGATCGGCTCGCCGTTCGCCCCGGCCCTGGCCGGCCGGATCGGGGTGCGCACCGTGATCACCTCCGGCCTGCTGGTCACCGCAGCGGGCCTGGCCACGGTCTTCCTGCTGCCCCGGCCGATCCCGTACGCGGGCCTGGCCGTCGCGTTCTTCATGGTCGGCCTCGGCGGCGCCGCCCTCGGCGTCGGGTCGGCACTGATCATGGGCCGCTCACCGGTGCACCAGGCCGGCTCGGCCGCCGCCATCGAGGAGATGTCCTTCGAGATCGGGGCCGTGCTCGGGGTGGCCGTGCTGGGCAGCATCGCCGGGGTCGTCTACCGCTCGGGGCTACCTGGGGACGCCGGTGACGCCGTCACCGAATCGGTCGCCGGGTCAGTGGGAACCAGGTTCCAGGAGGCGGCAGGCGAATCGTTCACCAATGCCTTCGCCGCCGTGGGGCTCATCGGGGCCCTGATGGTCGCGATCGCGGCCGTCGTGGTGTGGTGCTGGATCCCCCGGGAACTGGAACTGACCGACGTCCACCATTGAGAGTAGTGCCGTAACCCAGGGTATTCGTGCCGAAACCGGCGCGAATGTCCCTCTAGGATCGGTCGGTCATCACTAGGCCGATCCGTGGGGGAAACGGTTTGATCATCCGGCTGACGGTGCTCGATCCACAGCTCGATCCACAGGGCGGGGCGGAGCACGACGTCGAGATCAGCGCGTCCGGCGAGAGCACCGTGCGCTCGCTGCTGGCGGCGCTGCCCTTCCGTGTGGGCGATCGCCCCTGCTACGTGGGGCACGAGTGGCTCGACCCCGACGAGGTCATCGAGAACAGCCCGCTCACGGTCGGCTCGTACCTGACCATCGGGCAGCCCGGGCCGCTGACCCGGCCGGTGGCGCCCAACCTGGTTGCCCGCCTGCTGGTGCTCAGCGGCCCCGACGCCGGGCGCTCCCTGTTCCTGCCCGAGGGCACGAGCACGCTGGGGCGCTCGGCCGGGGCCGACGTGAAACTGCGCGACCCCAAGATCTCCCGCGAGCACGCGCACATCTCGGCGGCCCGCGAGGGCATCACGATCCAGGTCACCGAGGCCGCCGACCAGGCCAACGGGATCACCGTGGAGGGCGAGCGGATCGGTGCCCCCCGATTCCTGGCCCCCGGTCAGCGGTTCCAGGTCGGCGACGACGTGCTGCAGGTGATCGCCTCCCCCGGACCGCCGGTGCAGCTGAGCCGCACCACCGACGCGCACCTGGAGTTCGACCGCGCCTACGCGCCCACGCCCCGGGTCTCCCCCCTCGACCTGAGCTTCCCCAGCGCCCCGGCCGAGGGCAGCAGCAAGGGCGCCATGGTCGTGGCCATGTTCGTGCCGATGCTGCTCGGGGTCGCGATGGCCCTGATCATGAAGCAGCCGGCGATGCTGCTGTTCGCCGCCTTCACCCCGATCACGATGGGCGCCACGGCCTTCTTCGAGCGCCGGGCCCGCCGCGAGCGGATGGAGAAGTTCGAGAACTCCCGCAGCCGGGTGGCCGGCCAGATCGACCAGGCCACGGTCACCGAGATCCAGGTGCGTCACGCCCAGGCCCCCGACCCGGAGAGCATCGCGCTGATCGCCTCCGGTTCGGTGCGCGGGCTGTGGCCCCGCGACGGCCAGTCCGACGAGGCGCTGCTGCTGCGGGTCGGCCGGTACGACCGGCCGGCCTCGATCACGCTGCGCGGTGAGCCCTGGGTCGGGTTCGAGGACCCGTGGCTGCGCGGCGTGCCCTGGACGGTCGACCTGCGCGCCACCGGTGTGCTGGGCCTGGTCGGGCCGCCCGAGCGCACCACCCAGGTGGCCAACTGGCTGCTCACCCAGCTCGCCACCCTGCGCAGCCCGGCCGATCTGCGGATCGTGGTGCTCACCCCCGACGGTGACCCCGACCTGGCCTGGACGCGCTGGCTGCCGCACGTGGTGGCCGGTGACGGCGGCGAGACGCCGTGCGCGATCGGGGTCACCCCGGCCACCCGGGGCGCCCGCCTGGACGAGCTCAAGCAGCTCATCGCGATCCGCCAGGACGCGCTGCGCGAGGTGCACAACGCCCGCATCGACCAGCACGTGGTGGTGGTGCTGCAGGGCGCGCTGTCGATGCGCAAGGTGCCCGGCATCCGCGAGGTGCTGCACGACGGGCCCGAGGTCGGGGTCTACTCGATCTGCATCGACACCCGCGACATGATCGACTGCCGGGGCCTGGTGCGGCTCGACGGTGACACGGTCACCGCCTGGGGCGACCGGTCCGGCACGGCCGACGCGATCGTGCCCGAGCGCTTCAGCAGCCGCCAGGCCGAGGTGCTGGCCCGGGCCCTGGCCCCGATGCGTGACCGGCTCAGCGCCCGCGACGACCCGGGCGCCCTGCCCTACCCGCAGCGCTTCCTCGACCTGGTCGGCCTGGCCCGGCCCACCCCGGAAGACGTGCTCAAGCTCTGGGACGAGCACCCCGGCCCCCAGCTGGAGGTGCCGCTGGGCGCCGACGCGCAGGGCCCGGTCACCGTCGACCTGGCCGGGCAGGGCCCGCACACCATGCTGGCCGGGGCCACCGGCGCCGGTAAGAGCATCCTGCTGCAGACCCTGGTCACCTCGCTGCTGCTGGCCAACCGCCCGGACGAGCTGAACCTGGTGCTGGTCGACTTCAAGGGCGGCAGCGCGTTCCTGCCCTTCGAGCACTGCCCGCACGTGGTCGCGCTGATCCGCAACACCGAGGACGACCCGGCCCAGAAGTTCGACGAGGCCGCCGCCCAGCGGGTGCTCGCCTCGGTGCGGGCCGAGGTGCGCCGGCGCGAGTCGATGCTCGGCCGGCACGGCGGTGAGATCGACAACTACTGGAAGGCCCGCCGCAGCGATCCGCGGATGCCCGCGCTGCCGCGTCTGGTCATGGTGTTCGACGAGTACGCGCGGGCGATGGACACCTCGCCCGACTTCCCCAAGGAACTGATGGCGGTGGCCGGCAAGGGCCGCTCGCTGGGCATGCACCTGGTCTTCGCCACCCAGTCGCTGCAGGGCAAGCTCTCGCCGGAGATGAAGAACAACATCAGCCTGCGGATCACCCTGCGCCAGAACGAGAAGTCCGACAGCGTCGAGGTGCTCGGGACCCCGGACGCGGTGGGCATCCCCGGCCGGTTCAAGGGCCGCGGGCTGATCCTGTGCACCCTCGACGAGAGCCGCCAGCCCCGGCCGTTCCAGTCCGGCTACCTGGGCGATCCCCCGCCCGACGGCACCGCCCGGCCCGCCTCGGTACGGCACGTGGACTGGTCGCAGCTGGGCCTGCCCCGGCCCTCGGCCGGAGGCGGCCCGGTGCGGGGCGAGACCGACCAGACCCTGTCCATCGCCGCGGTCGAGGCGGCCTCGCGGGCGGCGAACCTGCCGCCGATGAAGCGGCCGCTGCTGCCCCCGCTGCCCGCCCTGCTGCGCACCGGCAACCTGCGGATGGCGCCGCCCGGGTCCCTGGCCTTCGCCGTGGCCGACGACCCGGAGAACCAGGAGCAGCCGGTCCTGGCCCTCGACCTGGCCGGCACCGACCGCTGGATGATCGCCGGCGGCCCGCAGTCCGGGCGCACCAACGCGCTGCGCGCCCTGATCAACGGCGTCTCGATCCACCGCAGCGACCAGGTGCACCTGTACGTGGTGGCCAACCGCGAGGGCGAACTCAACGCCTGCGCGGCCCTGCCGCACACCGGCGCGGTGATGCACATCGGCGAGCCCGACCGGATCCGCCGCCTGGTCACCTGGCTGGCCGAGGAGGTCCAGAAACGGACGAGGGAACGGTTCGCCTCGGGCGCCCCGAGACCGGCCCTGGTGGTCCTGGTCGACGGCTGGGAAGGCCTGGAGAACCGCAACCAGGGCCTGTTCGACGAGACCAGCGTCCTCACCATGCTCTACGAGGTGATCCAGGGCGGTCCCCCGGTGGGCGTGCACGTCGTGGTCACCGGCGGTCAGGTGATGATCAACGGCCGGCTGCCCGACCTGTTCAACCGGCGCGTCCTGCTGGCCTTCCCCAACGAGTCGGCCCGCCGGGCCGCGATCGGCGGTCAGTTCAGCCCGCCGCCCCGGCTGCCCGGCCGCGGCATCGAGACGGCCACCGGCTGCCACGTGCAGATCTTCCAGGTGGACGAGGCCGACTTCACCGCCCGCACCCGCGAGGCCCACAGCCTGACCAGTGCGCCGCGCGCTCTCGCGGCGCTGCCGGTGCACGTGCCGCTGGGCGAGCGCATCCTCTGGCAGAACGTGCCCAGCCCCACCTGGATCCCGCTGGGACGCGGTGGGCCCCACATCGAACCGCTCGGGGTGGACCTGTTCGGCGACGACCCGCACCTGCTGCTGATCAGCGGGCCCGAGGGCAGCGGCCGCAGCACCAGCGCCAACGCGATCGTGCAGTCGCTGCTGCACGTGGGTATCCCGGTGCTGGCCATCGCCCCGCCGCGCTCGCCGCTGCAGACCCTGGCCGGGCTGTCGCCGCAGTTGACCGTGCTGTCCGGAACCACCTGGAACGACGAGAAACTGAGGACGGCGGTGGCCCCCTTCGAGGGGGGACGTCACGCGGTGGTGGTGGACGACTTCGATCAGATGAAGATCGAGGCGCGGATCGAGAACTTCGCCCCCGCCCCCACGCTGCTCGAGGATCTGGCCGATCCGGCCTCGGCCGGCACCCGGGCGCTGGTGCTGTGCGGTGACGCCGGGCCGGTGCTCGAGGGCTCGGTGCGCTCACTGGCGCGGGTGGTGGAGACGTCGATCCAGAACGGCACCCGTCTGGTGCTGGCCCCCACCGGGGTCTTCGCCGCCCGCCAGCTGGGCTTCACGCTGGAGCGCGACCAGATCCTGCCGGTGCCGCCCGGGCGGGGCTACCTGGCCGTCCGCCGGTCGGTGCAGCCGATCCAGGCCGCGGGCGTGGCCTGAGCGGCGCGTTCGTAGTACGCCTGCCCGGCGCTCGGGTGCCTTCCACAACACCCGGCGCCGGGGCACGACGCGTGTTTCTGTTCTGTGCTCGGCTCAGGGCTCGGCTCAGGCGCCGGCGGCGGAACCCAGCTCGGAGTCGAGCTGCTGGTGCCGGGCGATGGCCTGGTTCAGGAAGGCGCTCATGCCCTCGAGGCCCTGGATCACGTTGCTGGCGCCGGTGTTCCACTGCTGGTACGACTGCTGGAACCGGCCCGAGGCCTGGTCGGTGACGAACCCGCTGGCGACCAGACCGTCGACCAGGCCCTTGAGCCGGTTCAGGTTGGCGATCATCTCTTCGCGGCCGGCGTTCAGCTGGGTGGCCGTGCTCTGCAGGTCTTCGTAACGGACGTTGATACTCATGGTTACCCCTCTGCGTTAACGGTTTCCGGTGTGGAAGCTGTGGGTGGAACTCACTTGCGGGTGGAGAAGCACTTGCGCTCGGACGAGGAGACGGCGTACTCCGGCTTGTCGTCGGCCGCCGCCGTGTCGGACGTGGGCGCCCGGTAGTACACGTCGACCGTCATGCAGTACTTGTGGCCGGATTTCAGGCCGGTGAGCGTGTACGCGCCGGCCTGGATCTGCTCGGGCTCCAGCCAGATGGTCTCGCCCTTCTCGACCACCACGCGGTGCGCGTTCTCGTAGGGCCCCTGCGAGTGCCAGGTGATGGTGATGCTGGTGGGGCTGCGGTCGGTGGCCCGCAGACCGCTGACCGTGGGCGGCACGAAGGTGGCCGGCGACTCCTGCGGGGTGACCGACTCGTCGGGCTTGTCGGGAGCCATCACCGAGAGACCGACCACGACCGCGGCGACGGTGACCAGACCACCCACGGTGGAGGTGAGCAGGCGCCGCTTCCACGACCAGCCGGCCTTCTCCTTGGGACGGCGGCCACCGACCACGACGGTCACGCCGTCGGGGATCTGGGTGCCCTCGTTGGGGAGAACGGCATTGAACTGAGGGACGGGTGGCGCGGGTTGCGCCGAATCGGGACGACCGCGGTGGCCCACCTGGTTGTACGCGCCGTGCTGGTTGCCCGGCCCGGCCTGCACCTCGTGTCCCGGCCACCCGCCCTGGTGAGCGCGGCCGTTCTGGCCCGGGTGGCCGCCTTGGCTGCCCTGCCCGTTCTGGCCGCCCTGGCTCCCCTGGCCGTTCTGGCCCAGCAGGCCGTTCTGGTTGCCGAGGCCGCTCGAGTTCCCTTGCGTGTTCCGGTTTCCCGGGCCGCCGTAGTTCCCGGGGCCGCTCAGGCTTCCCTGGCCGCCCTGATTTCCTGGGCTGCCATGGCTCCCGGGGCCGCTCTGGTTGCCGGGGCCGCTCTGGCTTCCTGGGTCTGACTGGGCCGCCCGTCCCCGTCGGCCGAACCGGCCCTTCTTTCCGGCCTGGCTGTCCTGGCCGAGGTGGGTGGCCTGGTCGGTGATACCGGCCCCGTCGGTGGGCATGCCGGGCCAGGGAGTCTCGGCCTGCCACGAGTCGTCGGGCTGCCAGGAGGCGGACCCCGGCCAGGGATTACCGGTCTGGCTCAGACCGCCGGACTTCCCCGAGCCGCCAGGCTGACCCGGGCCGCCAGGCTGCCCCTGCCCACCCGTTTGGCCTTGGCTGCCGGCCCGGCCATCGAACTGCCCCTGACCACCGGTCTGCCCATGACCACCCAGGGGCCCACTGCCGGGCTCACCCTGGCGGTCACTTCTACCCGTGGTGCCGCTGCCGCCTGCGTAGCCATTGCCGTAGCCGTTGTCGCCGCCGTAGCCGCTACCTGTGGAGCCGTGGCCACCTGCGTGGCCGTCACCACCGCCGAAGCCGCTGCCACCCGCAGAGCCGTTGCCGCCCGAGTAGCCGTCACCACCGCCGAAGCCGCTGCCACCCGCAGAGCCGTTGCCGCCCGAGTAGCCGTCACCACCGCCGTAGCCGTTGCCGTTGCCGTTGCTACGGGCGTGGCCGACCGCGCCGTAACCGCCTGCCGTACCAGGCCTACCGGCCTGGCCCGGGCCAGCGCCGTGACCAGTGTCTGCTCCTGGGCCTGTGGTGTGCCGGGACGGGTCGGACCAGGGCTGACCGGACCAGGACTCGTCGGACCACGACTGATCGCCGTGCGGCCCCTGCCCGTTCGCGCCACCGCGCCCACCAGAACCCCCGGGCCCGGAGGTGTCGCCGGGCCGCCCGGGTACCAGGGTGGAGGGCTCCGGGCCGGTGGGGCGAGCCCGGCTGGTGTCAGCGACCGGCGCCAGGCCCGGAGGCACGGTGACCGGGAGCCCCAGCTCCCGCTCGACTGCCTGCAGGCCCACGATGAACTCGGCCATGTCGGCCGGTCTGTCCTTCGGGGCCGGGGCGAGCGCCTCGGTGAGGGCCTGCGAAAGGGAAGCAGGCACGTCTGTACGCACGAAGGGCGGCGGGGCAGAGCGGAAGCGCTGCTGGATGGACAGCAGGGTGTTGCCCGGGTCGACCGGGTACGGCGGGCGGCCGGCCAGCGCGGTGTACAGCGTGGAGGCCAGGGCCCACAGGTCGGACTGGGCCGTCGGTTCCTCGTACGAGAGCACCTCGGGCGCAGCGTGGTTCGGCGTCCAGGCCACGGTCGCGTTCCCGGCCTGCCGTGCGTCCACCGCGATGCCGAAGTCGGCCAGCACCGGCTCGTTCAGCGCGGTGAGCAGGATGTTGCCCGGCTTCACGTCGCGGTGCAGCACCCCGTGACTGTGGGCGTAGCCCAGCGCCGAGGCCATCTTGATGGCCAGGCGCAGCAGGACCGGCGGGGGCATCGGGCCGCTGTCACGCAGGCCGTCGGCCAGGGAACCGCCGTCGTACCAGGGCATCATCAGGTACGGCTGGCCGTGACGGGTCAGGCCGTGCTGGTACACGTCCACGATGTTCGGGTGGGTGCCGAGCTTGCCGGTCAGGCCCATCTCCCGGCTGAAGCGCTCGCGGTCGCGGCGGTCCACCCCGTCGGCACTCATGATCTTGACCGCCACCGTGCGGTTCAGCGCGGGCTGGAAGGCCCGGTAGATCACGCTGAACCCGCCGCTGGCCACGGCCTCCATACCGACCAGGCCGTCGAGCTCGGGGATCACGTCGCCGATCTGGGCGCCGCCGGGGGCACCGAGGTGCTCGCTCATGCCCACCTCCTCGGGCGCGGGTCGACCGCGCGCGCCAGGCGACGGGCCCAGGGCCGGTGCGGGGCCAGGGCCTTCTCGATCTGCCGGAGATGGCCCCAGGCCTGCGGATCCGCGCCGCGCGAGGATCCGCCGTAGACCTGCGCGTCGACCAGGCGGCCGAGGGCGTCCACGTCTCGCCCGGTGCCCGGCTCCACCCCGGTCAGCAGCCTGCGCACCTCGAGCGAGGTGCGCCCGGCGCTGGGATGGCCGAGATCGGCCAGCCGGTCGAGCAGTTCGGCCCAGGCGCCGAGAGCACCGGCGGCCTGGCGACGACGCCGGCGCAGGACGTTCACGACCGCGCCCACGACGGGCAGGGCGAGCAGCAACGCCAGCACGACGGCCACCGCGGCGATCAGCGGCGTCCAGTCGGTGGTCTCGGCCTCGGCCGTACCGGCCTGGTCCAGGCTGCCCTCCTGCGGCGGGCCGGTGTCGGCCGGCTCCTCCTTCGGCGGTTCGGGCTGCTGGGTGGGCTGTTCCTGCTGCTGTTCCTCCTGCTCCAGCGGGGCGCTGGAGCCGGAGCGGTCGGGCGTGGCCGAGAACGGCACCCAGCCCTGCCCCTGGAACCAGATCTCCGGCCAGGCGTCGGCGTCGCCGAAGCTCACGGTGACCTTGCCGGACTCGTCGGCCCGGCCCGCTGCGAAGCCCACCGCGACCCGGGCCGGCAGGCCGAGACTGCGGGCCATCAGCACGTAGGCGGTGGCGAACTGGTCGGGGGTGCCGTTGCCCTGGTTCGCGTCGTTGCCGTTGTTACCGTTGCCGGAACCGTTCGCGCCGAACAGTTCCAGGACCCGGCCGCAGCTGTGGCCGGGCATGGCCTCCGGGTCGAGCTTCAGGCCGGACGACTGGCTGAACCAGGTCTGCAGGGCCAGGGCCTGGCTGAGCGGACGGCCGTCGGCGCCGGCCACGGCGGACTGGGCCAGCCGGACGATCTGGCCGTCGGTGCAGCCCTCCAGCGAGCGGCTGGGGTCGCCGGACCCGGCCCGCCCGGCGGCTGTTCCGGCCAGGCTCTCCTTCTCGGTCTCGCCCAGCGTGACGGTCTGCTCGTAGGTGCCGTTGAGCCCTTCCGGATCGACCAGGGTCTCGGCGCGCAGGTCGTACGTCATGCCCGGGCGGGCCAGGTGGCCGACCCGGCCGGTGACCGGCACGTAGACGCCCTCCAGGGCGACCGGGGTGACACTGACCTCGGACTGGGCCAGGGGCGGGCGGGTCTCCTCGGACTCGGGCAGGTCGTAGCCCACCGGCACGGCCGGGGTGCTGCTGCTCCAGCGGATCCCGTCGTAGGTGTCGAGGGTGGCGATGCGCCAGGGCTGGGGGTTCTTCTGCCAGGCCGCGTCGACCTGGGCCTCGAACGCGGTGTCGCCGGAGTGCCGCAGCCAGCCGGCCAGTTCGTCCATCGGCGCGGTGGGCTGCTCGGCCTTCAGCGGCGGGGCGGTGAGGTGGCGCGGATCCATCGGCTCGCGGGCGAGGCCGCCCACGGCCAGCCCTCCGGCGCAGCCCAGGGCCAGCACCACGGTGGTCACCGCGATGGAGACCGGGTTGGGCCGGGCGAGCACGAGGAAGCCGGTGGCCAGGACGAACGGCAGCGCGACCCACAGCGGATCGCCGGCGCCGCCGACCCCGCAGATCAGCGCGGTGAGCAGCAGGCACAGCGCGGGGGCGGCCAGGGCCAGGCCGCCCCGGCTGCGGGCGATCGCCGCAGTGGCGGCCGCGGCCAGGGCGCACAGCACGGCGAACTGCGGCAGCAGGTCGGCCGCCGGAGGCGCGGGCAGGGTGGTGGTGAGGATGCGCGAAATACCGCCGGTGACGGCCTCGATCACACCGGTGACCGCGTCGGCCGGGGCCGTGCTGCGGGGAACGGCCACCGTCATGGCCGTGATCAGCCCGGCCACCAGGGCCGCGACCAGCCCGAGGGCCAGCCGGGCGAGCCCACGCAGGGCGGGCAGCCCGGCGGTGGCCCGGTCGGCGAACACCACAGCCATGGCTCCCAGCAGGGTTCCGCTCAGCGCGGGCACCGGCAAGGACAGCGGCGGGTAGATGCGCCACCAGGCCACCGCGGCGGCCAGGACGGTGATCAGGCCCAGCACCAGACGCTGCAGAATCACACCGGACTGGTGGCTACTGCTCTGGACCGGAGGCTGAGCCGAACCCGACTGCGGGCGCTGACGATTGGGGGCGTTCGGCGCCCGGCGGGTGGGGGCGTCGATCGGCGGGGCGCTCATCCCCACCTCCGGTTCCAGGCCGCGGCCAGCTCGGACGCGGTGGCCTCGGTGAGCACGGCGACGCCGGGCTCGGCGCTCGGGCGCTGGTTGCGGGCGGCCGGATCGACCACCGCGGCCAGCACGGTGGACCAGGTCTGGCGCAGCGGGGCCAGCGCGGCGAGCTCGTCCCGGGCGTTGGGGCCGAGGACGGCCACGGCCGTGCGGCCGCCGCCCGAGGTGCGCTGCGAAGCGCTGGCCAGGGTCTGCCCGTTGTTGTGGCCCGGCCGGCCGGGCTCGCCGAGGGTGATCCCGGCCAGGCCGTCGAGGATGGCCGAGGCCGAACCGGCCAGGCCCCGGCCGCTGACCGGGCTGACCCGCACGGTGACCGCCGCGGCCAGGGCCATGGTGGCGACCGAGGCGGCGAACGAGACCGCCTCCTCGAAGTCGTGCTCGCTGCGGTAGGAACTCGCCCGGTCGTCGAGCAGGATCAGGATGTCGCTGCGGGTGCTGTCGACGTGCGTGCGCACGGTCAGCGGCCCACCGCGGGCCAGGCCCTTCCAGTGGATGATGCGCAGGTCGTCGCCGGGCACGTACTCGCGCAGACCGGAGAACGTGACCCCGTTCTCGGCGCCGGAATTGGCGCGCGGGCCCTCCATGTCGCGCGACTGGCCCTGGGAGGGCTGGCTCAGCGGGTAGGTGCGCGGGCGCACGATGAGCTGCAGCACACCGCCCAGCTCGCGCTGACGGTGGGCGAGCTCGCACAGGTCGTGCTGGTGCAGGCGCAGCGGGCCGACCGGGAACACACCCCGCCGGCTGGTGTCGAGGTCGTAGACCACCCGCCGCATCTCACCGCTGGAGCCCTTCGGCACCGGGATCTCGTGCTTGCGGCCCCCCACCTGGTCGACCGCGCGCATCGAACGGCCCCGGCCCCCCATGCGGATCTGCAGCATGCCGATGGCCTTCTCGCCGACCGACACCCGCTGCGGGGCGATGCTGCGCTCCACCTGGACCGAGACCCGGGCCAGCACCTGCGCCGCGGCGACCAGTACGAGCAGCGCGGCGGCGAACGCCACCCCCACCAGCTCGACGTAGCCGAAGCCGAAACCGGCCACCAGACCGGCCACGGCCACCGCCAGCAGACCCTTGCCGGCCGGGCTGAGCCGGATCCGGCCGAGATCGACGGACTCACCACCGAGCGGACTGCCCAGCGCCGGCGCAGCGGCCCCGCCGGCCTGCCCCTGCGGCACACCCGGGCCGGCCGGAGCCGGGCGGGCGGACTGCGGCCCGGTCACCCCACGCGATCCACGCGGACCGGCGGGCCCGGCGGCCGGCTGGGCGCCGGCCGGCTCGGTCATCACCACCGGCGGTTACCCTGCCCGGCGGCCAGCGAGGTGGGCGTGGGCAGGCCACTGATCACCCGGTCGACCAGGTCGAAGTCGGTGACGCCGGCCAGCTCGGCCTGCGGGGTGAGGATCAGCCGGTGCGCCAGCACGGCCGAGGCCATCGACTTCACGTCGTCGGCGGTCACGAAGCCGCGCCCGTCGATCGCCGCCGCGGTGCGCGAGGCCCGCAGCAGGGCCAGGCCGGCGCGCGGGCTGGCCCCGATCCGCACCTCCGGCAGCTGCCGGGTGGCCCCGGTGACCGCCACGATGTAGTCGCGGATCTCGTCGGCCACGTGCACCTTGGCGATCTGGGTGATCATCTGCTGGACCACGTCCAGGCCGATGACCGGGCGGATCGAGGCCACGGTGGGGCCGTCCGCCTCGTACTTGAGCATGGCCGACTCGGTGCCCGGGTCGGGGTAGCCGATGCTGATCCGCATCATGAACCGGTCGAGCTGGGCCTCCGGCAGCCGGAACGTGCCGTCCATCTCGACCGGGTTCTGGGTGGCGACCACGGTGAACGGGCGGGGCACCGGGTACTCCCGGCCGTCCACGGTGACGTGCCGCTCCTCCATCACCTCGAGCAGCGCCGACTGGGTCTTCGGCGAGGCCCGGTTGATCTCGTCGGCCAGCACCAGGTTGGCGAACACCGGGCCGGGCCGGAACTCGAAACGCCCCGACTGCTGGTGGTAGACGGTGATCCCGGTGACGTCGGCGGGCAGCAGGTCGGGGGTGAACTGCACGCGCTGCCAGCGCCCCTCCACGCTCGCCGCGAGCGCCCGGGCGAGCGTGGTCTTACCGACCCCGGGGACGTCCTCGACCAGCAGGTGCCCCTCACTGAGCAGGGTGATCACCGCCAGCCGGACGGCCTCCGGCTTGCCCTGGAGGGCCCGCTCCACGCTGGAGCGGATACTCCCGGCAATGTCGGCAAGTTCAGACATCGTGTCTCCTGCGCTTTCCTGAGTCGTGCGTTGCGTCGGGTGGTGCACACGAGGCCGCTGCGCCGGTGCAGACGGCCGATCTGCCCGGCCTGCGGATCACCCGCAGGCCGGGCAGCCGATCACGTCCAGAACGAGCGACCGGTCGCGGCGAACCCGGACGGGGCGCCGGAACCCACCGGGGCGTAGTAGTAGCCGCCGTTCTCCGACCCGGAGTAGCGGTACTCCCGGATCTCGATGCCGTTCGCGTTGGCGCTGGTCCAGGCCCAGAACGCGGTGCCACCGTTGGCCTCCGAGCCGGCCGGGCAGGTCTGCAACTGCTGCCGGATGATGCCCCGCGGCTTGGTGATCATGCAGCGCATCAACTGCACCGTGCCGGGCTGCTGGGTGGACAGCGCCTTGAAGATCGGCGTGGCCTGGTACCAGCGCGTGGCCTCGGGGTTGTTGCAGTCCGAGTCCAGGTCGAGCATGTAGATGTCGCCGACCTCGCGGTTCTTGCACTGGTACATCTGCTTGCGCGCCAGCTCCTTCGACCGCACCGCCACCGAGGCCCACGGCCCCTGACCCTTGGCGTTCACCGCTCGCACCTTCACCGTGGTGTCGGCGGTGGCCGAAACGTCCTTGGCGGTGTGCTTGCGCTCCGCGGCACCCTTGTTCTGCACCGCGCCGTTACCGACCTGCACCTGGAAACCGGTGATAGCGCTGCCGCCGTTGGCGCCGGGCTGCCAGCTCACGTCGACCGAGCCAACCGCGGCGACCGGGGTGCCCAGCGTGACTTGACCCGGCACACCCGCGGGCACCACCGGATTGCCAGCGCTGCCCGGCTGCCCATCGGCAGGACGGCCGTACTCACCCTCGCCGCCACCCGAGCGCGCGGCCACCTCGACCGTGTACCCGGTGCCGTTGGTCAGCCCGGGGACATCGATCTGAGTGGCAGTGGCGCCGGCCTGCACGGTGATGCGGTTGCCGCCCGTAGTGACCGCCGCCACCGTGTAACCCTGCACGTCGCTGCGGTCGCGCTGCGCCGCCGTCCACTTCACCGTGATCTGAGCATCGCCCGCGGTGGCACTGACCCCACCCGGAACACCGGGCAGGTCGGCGCTGGGCGTGACGTAACGCACCGCGGAGAGGTCACCGTCACCGGCTGCGCTGAGGGCACGCACCTGCACGCCGTACTGCTGGCCATTGGTGAGATCGGTGAGCCGGTACTGACGCTCGCCGGCACCGACCTCAACGATGGCCTGGTTGTCGACCACGATGGCGTAGCCGGTGATCTCGGATCCGCGGTCCTGCGCGGCGTCCCAGGTGACCAGGGCCGCAGCGTCTTCCGGAACCATCTCGGCCACGACCGGAGCCTGCGGCGGATCGGCCGGTTCCTCGGTCGGCTCCGGATCCTGCGTGGGCTCCGGCTCTTCGGTGACCTCGGGCAGCCCGGTGGCCTCCGGGTCGGGCGTGGCCACCGCCGGCGGGCCGTCGTTCTCGATCGGCGTGACGTCCGGCCCGGGCGTCTGCGGCTCACCCTGGTCCTCGTCGTCCTGACCGGGCTTGGGCTTGTCCTGCTCGCCCTTGTTCTTGTCGTTCTTGTCGTTGTTGCGCGGCTGCTCGGCGTCCGGCTTCTCGCTGTCCGGCGTCTCGGGCGTCTGCGGGTCGGGAGTCTCCGGCGCCTGCTGCTGCTCGTTGTTCTGGTTCTTCTTTTTCTTCTTCGACGGCTTCTGGCCCGGCCGGTACTTCTCGATCGGCACGATCACGCCGTCGGGCTTGACCACCTTGACCTGGTTGCCGCCGGAGTCGTTCAGGTACAGCAGGTTTCCGTGGGCCACCACGTCGTCGAGGTCTTTGCTGCCGACGTTGGGGATGGCCGCGCCGGTGCCGGCGCCCATGTCCACCTTGATCAGGCTGTCGGAGTCGCGGTCGACCACGTAGCCGATGCCGGAGACGATCTCGACCTGGTCGACCTTGGTGCCGGAGGGCAGCGAGACCGCGCGCCCCTCACCGTCGGCCGGAACCACCACGGCCCGCCCGTCCAGACCGATCAGCAGCCGCCCGTCGTTACCGACGTCGACCTTCAGGCCCTTACCGCCGCTGCCCTCGGGCAACGGCTCGAACGAGCGCGCCTCACCGTCACCGTGCAGCGAGAACGTGGAGCCCGCGGTGGTGTTCACCGCGAAGACCCGCTCGCCCTGCTCGTCGGCGGCCACCGTCACGTTCTGCCCGGCACTGCCCACCTCGGTACGGCCGACCGCGCCGTCACCGATCCGCACCACCACGCCCTGGGAGGGCACGGCCGCCCACAGGTAGCCCTCGCTGTCGACGACGGCCTGGCTGACCCCCTCGACCGCGACCGGCTCACCGATCGGCTCGAGCGAGTCGGGGTCGACCCGCTGCACCTGGGCCTTCTCGGTGTCGAGCACCCAGGTGGCGGCGCCGTTGGCCAGCACCCGCACACCGCTGGAGAGCTGCTTGGGCCGGTCGGAGACGTCGAGCTGGGCCCCGTCGATCAGGGTCGCCTTGCCGTTCTCGTCGACCGCGTAGGCGCCGTCCGGCCGCTGCACCACCTTGAACGGGGAGCTCAGGGAGCCGATCGGGACCGTCTTACCGGCCTGCCCGGCGTAGCCGTTGACCCAGGTGACGCTGCCCTGCGCGAAGTTCGCGAGCCAGGCCCCGCCGTCCTGCAGGCGCACCACCGCACCGGTCGCCTGGGCGCCGATCAGCCCCGCCCCGACCACGAGCGCGAAGACCAGCACGCACCCGACCACACCCGCACCGCGCACCTTGAGGCGCGACGCAAACCGTTCCCAGAACACAGGCCTCCCCCCAGAAGCTCACCGGCAGCGATTATGCCGCGCGAGTCCCTGCGATTCCCCTAAAAACACATCAAAACAACTTCATCTCTGGCTTCACCTGGACCACTTCACCCCCAGGCGAGACACCGGACCAGAGAAACAGGGCGACAGATTACTGACCCCGCCAAGCTCCAAGAACACACCCGGCAGTGTGCATACCCTCACAAAGTGCCGCTTGCGGGCGTCCTTTGTTGGAGAGACAGCACATTTCGATCCTTCAGCACGGATGGCAAACCGAAGAGACCATCACCTCCCCAGCCCACCCCGGATCGCGCTACGTACGCAGCCGTCACCGCAGAGTGCCCGTAGCTCAAGCCCTCTCGACCGCGGGGTAGTCGAGCGATCGCAATCGGTGATGTATCTCAGATCACGGGCACCGAAAGCCGCTGCAGGTAGTCGCGCAGCTGCTCGGCCATGTCCAGCGACTCGCGGTTCAGCAGCCACTGCACCTGCAGCCCGTCCATCAGCGCGATGATCCGCTGCGCCTCCAGGGCCGGATCGACCCCGTCGCGCAGCTCCCCCCGGGCCGCCATCTCCTGCAACTGCTCGTGCAGCCGGGCCGTCAGCCGGGCGTAGCGCCCCCGGAAGTACTCGTGCGCCGGGTGCTCGGGATCGGTCGCCTCGGCCGAGAGGATGCAGTAGAGCTCGGTCAGCCCAGGGGTGTCCTGATTACGCCGCACCACCTCGACGAGCTGCCTCAGCATCCCCGGCCCGCCGTCGGCGAAGTCCGTCGAGCCGTACTCGTCGCGCAGCTCCAGCACCCCGGCCAGCAGCTCGCTCTTGGACGAGAAGTGGTGCAGCAGGGTGGTGTGCGAGATCCCGATCCGCTGGGCCACGTCCCGCATCGACCCGCTGCGGTAGCCCACCTTCGCGAACACCTCGAAGGCCGACTCCAGGATCGCCCGGCGCCGCTCGGCCGTGCCCGCGTACGGCCCGCGCCGGCGGGTGGGGGGATCTGCCATTCCGGTGAGGTTAGCGACCGTCGGCCGAAGATGTCGACCCATCCTCGACCACGTGGTCGAATTTCAGGTACGGTCAGGACAGGACCACACCTCGACGAGGAGAACCCATGGCGCACCCCCTGATCGAAGAGCTCACCCTCGAGGAGAAGGCCTCGCTGGTCTCCGGCGCCTCCTTCTGGACCACCCGCCCGGTCGAGCGCCTGGGAATCGAGGGCGCCACCCTGACCGACGGCCCGCACGGCGTGCGCATGCAGACCGCCGGCGCCGACCACCTGGGCATCAACGCCGCCCACCCGGCCACCGCCTTCCCCACCGCCGCCGCCCTGGGCTCCACCTGGGACCCGGAACTGCTGGAGCAGGTCGGGCAGGCCCTGGGCGCCGAGTCCCGTGCGCTGGACGTGGACGTGCTGCTCGGCCCGGGCGTGAACATCAAGCGCTCCCCCCTGTGCGGCCGCAACTTCGAGTACTTCTCCGAAGACCCGCTGCTGGCCGGTGAACTCGGCGCCGCCTGGGTCAACGGGGTGCAGTCCAAGGGCGTTGGCGCCTCGCTGAAGCACTACGCCGCCAACAACCAGGAGACCGACCGGATGCGGATCAGCGCCGAGGTCGACGAGCGCACCCTGCGGGAGATCTACTTCCCGGCCTTCGAGCGCACCGTCCAGCAGGCCCAGCCGGCCACCGTGATGTGCTCGTACAACCGCCTGAACGGCACCTTCGCCTCGCAGAACCGCTGGCTGCTCACCGACGTCCTGCGGGGCGACTGGGGTTTCGAGGGCTACGTGGTCTCGGACTGGGGTGCGGTGGCCGACCCGGTGGCCGCGGTCGCGGCCGGCCTGGACCTGGAGATGCCCTCCTCCGGCGAGCGGGGCCCGAAAGCGATTGTGGACGCTGTCCGCAACGGAACGCTGTCGGAGTCACTTCTCGACATCGCAGTCTCGAACGTGCTTTCCACCCACGAGCGGCTGCGGGCCGCCCGGCCCGCGGACGAGACGCCGCAGTCGGTGGAACAGCTCGCCGAGCAGCACCACTCGCTGGCCCGCCGGGCCGCGGCGGCCGGTTCGGTGCTGCTGACCAACGAGGGCGCCCTGCTGCCGCTGGACGCCGAGAACGGCGGGAAGATCGCCGTGGTCGGCGAGTTCGCCCGCACGCCGCGCTATCAGGGCGCCGGCAGCTCGCACATCAACCCGACCCGGCTGGACGACGCGCTCACCGCGATCGGTGAGGCAACCCGTCGTGAGGTGGTTTTCGCTCCCGGTTTCGCCTTCGACGGTTCCGACGAGGGGACCCTGGCGGCCGCGGCGCTCGAGACCGCGGCCGGGGCGGACGTGGTGGTCGCCTTCCTGGGGCTGCCGGACGCCGAGGAGTCGGAGGGCTTCGACCGCACCCACATGGATCTGCCCGCCAACCAGCTGCGCCTGCTGGCCGCACTGCGGGGCACCGGGGCGAAGGTGGTCGTGGTGCTCAGTAACGGGGCCGTGGTGCAACTGGGCGAGGTGGTCGGCAACGCCGACGCCGTGCTGGAGGTCTGGCTGGGCGGTCAGGCCGGCGGCAGTGCGACGGCCGACATCCTGTTCGGCTCGGCTGAACCGGAAGGCCGCCTGGCCGAGTCGGTGCCGCTGCGGCTGAGCGACACCCCCGCCTTCGTGAACTGGCCGGGCAACCAGGGCAAGGTGTTCTACGGCGAGCGGCTCTACGTGGGCTACCGCTGGTACGACACCACCGGCCGCGACGTCGCCTTCCCCTTCGGCCACGGCCTGGGCTACACCACGTTCGGCTACTCCGACGCCAGGGTGACGGTGCCGGACCCCGCGGTGGCCGCCGCGGTGGTCGAGGTGACGGTCGCCAACCAGGGGACGCGTGCGGGCGCCGAAGTCGTGCAGGTGTACGTCGGCGACCCGGTCGCCGGGGTGGACCGTCCGGTGCACGAGCTGCGCGCGTTCGCCAAGGTGCGCCTGGAGGCGGGCGAGTCCCGCCGGGTGCGGCTGGAGCTGGACGAGCGGGCCTTCGCCTTCTGGTCGCCGAACGGCTGGGTGGTCGAGCCCGGTGAGTTCGTGGTGCAGATCGGCGCGTCCTCGCGGGACCTGCGGGCGGTCGAGACGATCACCCTCGACGTCCCCGCCCCGGAGCCCGAGCTGGGCAAGGAGGCGACGTTCGAGGAGTGGATGCAGCACCCGCAGGGTGCCGCCGTGCTGGGGCAGTTCCTGTCCGGGCTGGGTGAGGCGGGCGCCATGTGGCGTGACCCGGAGACCCAGAAGCTGCTGGGCAGCATGCCGCTGCGCAGCCTGATCTCGTTCTCCGGCCGCACCGACATCGACGGCACGGTGGCCGGCCTGCTCAACGAGGTGGACAAGGCCGCCAAGTGAACTGAAGTGGACTGAGACGTTTCAGCCGACGGCTGGGGGTACCCGTGTCCGGGTGCCCCCAGCCGTCGTGCGTTCCGGACGCCGGAGCACAATCCCGGCCCTTCACCCGAGCCCACACGCCCTTCGGGCGAGGCTCCCGCCGGACCGCTGACCGACGTCCTCAATCTGTTCGTAACTGCCTCTGGAAGCCCGAGGCCCGCCCGTGCTACGTTCCCATGAAACGTTTCAGCGACGAACGGACAACGCCGTCATGTCTCGACTCATCGATGTCGCCCCGCAGCTCGCGGCGCAGGCGATCGAGCTTCCCTCCTGGGCCTTCGGCAACTCGGGCACCCGCTTCAAGGTCTTCGGATCGGCCGGCACCGCCCGCGACCCGTTCGAGAAGATCGCCGACGCGGCGCAGGTGCACCGGTACACCGGCCTGGCCCCCACGGTGGCGCTGCACATCCCGTGGGACAAGGTCGAGGACTTCGACGCCCTGCGCAAGCACGCCGACGACCTCGGGGTCGCCCTGGGCACGATCAACTCGAACACCTTCCAGGACGACGAGTACAAGCTCGGCGCGCTCACCCACACCGACGCGGCGGTCCGGCAGAAGGCGATCGACCACCACTTCGAGTGCATCGAGGTGATGAACGCGACCGGCAGCCGCGACCTGAAGATCTGGCTGGCCGAGGGCAGCAACTACCCCGGCCAGGCCGACCTGCGCGGCCGCCAGGACCGGCTGGCCGAGTCGCTGGCCACGATCTACGAGCGGATCGGTGAGAACCAGCGCCTGGTGCTGGAGTACAAGTTCTTCGAGCCGGCCTTCTACCACACCGACGTGCCGGACTGGGGTACCTCGTACGCCCAGGTCGCCGCCCTCGGTGAGCGCGCCGTGGTCTGCCTCGACACCGGCCACCACGCCCCCGGCACCAACATCGAGTTCATCGTCATGCAGCTGCTCCGGCTGGGCAAGCTCGGCAGTTTCGACTTCAACTCACGCTTCTACGCCGACGACGACCTGATCGTCGGGGCGGCCGATCCGTTCCAGCTGTTCCGCATCCTGTTCGAGGTGATCCGCGGCGGTGGCTACGGCAACCCGGACGTGGCCTTCATGCTCGACCAGTGCCACAACATCGAGCAGAAGATCCCCGGCCAGATCCGCTCGGTGCTGAACGTGCAGGAGATGACCGCGCGGGCGCTGCTGGTCGACACCGCCGCGCTGACCGCCGCGCAGGAGTCCGGTGACGTGCTCGAGGCCAACCGGATCTTCATGGACGCCTTCTACACCGATGTCCGGGCCGACCTGGCCGCCTGGCGCGAGACCCGGGGCCTGCCGGCCGACCCGATGGAGGCCTACCTGGCCTCGGGCTACCAGCAGCAGATCGAGTCCGAGCGCGTCGGCGGCACCCAGGCCGGCTGGGGCGCCTGAGCCAATCCCGTTTCCCGTCACACCGATTCAAGGGATCCAGAACAGATGACGAACGAGACCGTCGCCGCGCTGATCGCCCGCAGCAACCGCCTCGGGGCCGACCCGAAGAACACCAACTACGCCGGCGGCAACACCTCCGCCAAGGGCACCGAGACCGACCCGGTCACCGGGCAGCCGGTGGAACTCCTCTGGGTCAAGGGCTCCGGCGGTGACCTGGGCACGCTGACCGAGAAGGGCCTGGCCGCACTGCGCCTGGACCGGATGAAGGCCCTGGTGGACGTGTACCCGGGGATCGAGCGCGAGGACGAGATGGTCGCCGCGTTCGACTACTGCCTGCACGGCAAGGGCGGCGCCGCACCGTCGATCGACACCGCGATGCACGGCCTGGTCGACGCCGCGCACGTGGACCACCTGCACCCCGACAGCGGTATCGCGATCGCCACCGCCGCCGACGGCGAGGCCCTGACCAAGCAGATCTTCGGCGACAAGGTGGTCTGGGTGCCCTGGCGCCGCCCGGGCTTCCAGCTCGGCCTGGACATCGCCGCGATCAAGGCGGCCAACCCGCAGGCGATCGGCACGATCCTGGGCGGCCACGGCATCACCGCCTGGGGCGAGACCAGCGAGGAGTCCGAGAAGAACTCCCTGTGGATCATCGAGACCGCGGCCGCCTACATCGAGGCCAACGGCTCCAAGGAGCCGTTCGGCGGGGTGCGCAGCGGCTACGAGGCCCTGCCCGAGACCGAGCGCCGGGCCAAGGCCGCCGCCCTGGCCGCCACCGTGCGCGGGATCGCCAGCAAGGACAAGCGGATGGTCGGGCACTTCACCGACTCCGACGTGGTGCTGGACTTCCTGGCCAGCGAGCGCGCGCCGGAGCTGGCCGCACTGGGCACCAGCTGCCCCGACCACTTCCTGCGCACCAAGGTCAAGCCGCTGATCCTCGACCTGCCGGCCACCGCCACGGTCGAGGAGAGCATCGCCCGGCTGAAGGAGCTGCACGAGGAGTACCGGGCCGACTACACCGCCTACTACGAGGCGCACGCCGACGAGAACAGCCCGGCGATCCGCGGCGCCGACCCGCTGATCGTGCTGGTGCCGGGTGTGGGCATGTTCAGCTACGGCGCGAACAAGCAGACCGCCCGCGTGGCCGGTGAGTTCTACGTCAACGCGATCAACGTGATGCGTGGCGCCGAGTCGCTGTCCACCTACACGCCCATCTCCGACGCGGAGAAGTTCCGCATCGAGTACTGGGCGCTGGAGGAGGCCAAGCTCAAGCGCATGCCCAAGCCGAAGTCGCACGCCGGCCGGGTGGCCTTCGTGACCGGTGCGGCCTCCGGCATCGGCAAGGCCATCGCCCAGCGTCTGGCCGCCGAGGGCGCCTGCGTGGTGGTCGCCGACCTCGACCTGGCCAAGGCCCAGGCCGCGGCGGCCGAGATCGGCAACAGCGACGTGGCGATCGGGGTGGCGGCCAACGTCTCCTCCGCGGAAGACGTGCAGAACGCCGTCAACGACGCCCTGCTGGCGTTCGGTGGCCTCGACCTGGTGGTCAACAACGCCGGCCTGTCGCTGTCCAAGCCGCTGCTGGAGACCACCGAGGCCGACTGGGACCTGCAGCACGACGTGATGGCCAAGGGCTCGTTCCTGGTGTCCAAGGCCGCGGCCAAGGCGCTGATCGAGCAGGGCCTGGGCGGCGACATCATCTACATCTCGTCCAAGAACAGCGTCTTCGCCGGCCCGAACAACATCGCCTACTCCGCCACCAAGGCCGACCAGGCCCACCAGGTGCGGCTGCTGGCGGTCGAGCTGGGCGCCTACGGCGTGCGGGTCAACGGCGTGAACCCGGACGGGGTGGTGCGCGGTTCGGGCATCTTCGCCTCCGGCTGGGGCGCCAACCGGGCCGCCACCTACGGTGTGGCCGAGGAGGACCTGGGCCAGTTCTACGCCAACCGCACCATCCTCAAGCGCGAGGTCCTGCCCGAGCACGTCGCCGACGCGGTGTTCGTGCTGACCGGTGACGAGCTGAGCCGCACCACCGGCCTGCACGTCCCGGTCGACTCCGGCGTCGCGGCAGCCTTCCTGCGATGAGCGTTCCTGTTCCTGGCCGGGCCCTCGCGAAGGGCCCGGCCGGCACGGTCGCCGCAGTCGACCTGGGAGCCACCAGCGGACGGGTGATCCTGGGGACGATCGCGGACGGCGGCCTGCGCATGCGGCACGTCGCGCGCTTCGCCAACGACCCGGTGCAACTGCCCGACGGTCTGCACTGGAACGCCCTGGAGCTGTACCAGCAGGTGCTGGGCGGCCTGGCCGAGGCTGAGCGGCAGTCACCGGGCGAGATCATCAGCGTCGGCATCGACTCCTGGGCGGTCGACTACGGTCTGCTGCGCGGCGGCGCCCTGCTCGGGGTGCCCTACCACTACCGCGACGAGCGCACCGCCGAGGGCGTGAAAACGGTTCACGCGCAGTACGACCCGGCGGCCCTGTACCGCCGCAACGGGCTGCAGCACCTGCCGTTCAACACGGTGTTCCAGCTGGCCTGCGAGCAGGAGCGGCTGGAGCTGGCCGACCGGCTGCTACTGATGCCCGACCTGCTGGCCTACTGGCTGACCGGCGTCGAGGTGGCCGAGCGCACCAACGCCTCCACCACCGGCCTGCTGAACCCGCGCGACGGGCAGTGGGACTCCGAACTGCTGGCCGGGCTGAAGATCCCGCAGCACATCCTGCCCGGTCTGGTCGATGCGGGGACGTCGGTGGGCCCCTTGCGGGCGCACGCGGCCACCGTGGTCGGCCGGGCCCTGGACGTGGTCACAGTCGGCTCGCACGACACCGCCTCGGCCGTGGTCGCGGTGCCGAACACCGGCCGCGACTTCGCCTACATCTCCTGCGGCACCTGGGGTCTGGTCGGGCTGGAGCTCGACGAGCCGGTGTTCTCCGACGCCGCCCGCGAGGCCAACTTCACCAACGAGGGCGGCGTCGACGGGCGGATCCGGTTCCTGCACAACGTGATGGGGCTGTGGCTGCTGTCGGAGTCGGTGCGCTCGTGGGACCGGGCCGCCAACAGCGCCCAGCGTTCCAGCAACCTGGAGCAACTGCTGGCCGAGGCCGCCGCGGCTCCCCCGGCGGCTGCGGTGTTCGACGTGAACGACCCGCGGTTCATGGCCCCGGGCGACCTGCCGGCCCGCATCGCCGCGTGGTACGCCGAGCACGACTTGCCCGCGCCGGTCACCCACGCCCAGTTCGCCCGCGCCATCATCGACAGCCTGGCCCAGGCCTTCGCCGACTCGGTGCTCAAGGCCGCCGAGCTGGCCGGCCGGCGGGTCGAGGTGATCCACATCGTGGGCGGCGGCGCCCAGAACAAGCTGCTGTGCCAGGCCACCGCCGACCGCAGCGGGCTGCCGGTGCTGGCCGGGCCGGTCGAGGCCACCGCGGTCGGCAATATCCTGGTCCAGGCCCGTACCGCCGGGCTGGCCGAGGGCGGGCTGGCCGAGTTGCGCGAGCTGGTGGCGCAGGCCTTCACCCCCGTCCGACACGAACCCCGCGCCAGCTGAGGAAGGGCACACCGTGGTGCAACGTCAGGTTCCGAAGCCCGCCGAGGTCTTCGAGCTCATGAAGTTCAAGAAGCCCGAGTTCAACGGCCGCAAGCGCCGTCTGGACAGGGCGCTGACCATCTACGACCTCCGTACGATCGCCAAGCGCCGCACGCCGCGGGCGGCTTTCGACTACACCGACGGGGCCGCCGAGGGCGAGCTCTCGCTGGACCGGGCCCGCCGCGCGTTCGAGGACGTCGAGTTCCACCCGCAGGTGCTGCGCGATGTGGCTGCGGTGGACACCTCCACCACGGTCTTCGGTGGCCCCTCGGCGCTTCCCTTCGGTATTGCGCCGACCGGTTTCACCCGGCTGATGCAGACTGAGGGCGAGTACGCCGGAGCCGGGGCGGCCGCGGCCGCGGGCATCCCGTTCTGTCTGTCCACGCTGGGCACCACGTCGATCGAGGACGTGAAGGCCACGAACCCGAACGGCCGCAACTGGTTCCAGCTGTACGTGATGAAGCAGCGGGAGATCTCCTACGGCCTGGTCGAGCGGGCCGCCGCCAACGGGTTCGACACGCTGTTCTTCACCGTGGACACCCCGGTGGCCGGGGCCCGGCTGCGGGACAAGCGCAACGGCTTCTCGATCCCGCCGCAGATCACCCTGGGCACCGTGCTCAACGCCAGCGTCCGGCCGTGGTGGTGGTACGACTTCCTGACCACGCCGAAGCTGGAGTTCGCGTCGCTGTCGTCGACCGGCGGCACGGTGGGTGAGCTGCTGGACTTCGCGATGGACCCGACCATCAGCTACGAGGACCTGCGCATCATCCGCGAGATGTGGCCCGGCAAGATCGCGATCAAGGGCGTGCAGACCGTCGAGGACTCGCGCAAGCTGGCCGATCTCGGGGTGGACGGCATCGTGCTGTCCAACCACGGCGGGCGTCAGCTCGACCGGGCCCCGATCCCGTTCCACCTGCTGCCCGACGTGGCCCGTGAGGTGGGCAAGGATGTCGAGGTCGTGGTCGACACCGGCATCATGAACGGCGCCGACATCGTGGCCTGCATCGCCCTGGGGGCGAAGTTCACGCTGGTCGGCCGGGCCTACCTGTACGGGCTGATGGCCGGCGGGCGCCAGGGCGTGGACAAGACCATCGAGATCCTGTCCGACCAGGTGGTGCGCACCATGAAGCTTCTCGGCGCGCACAGCCTGGAAGAGCTCGGCCCGCAGCACGTCACCCAGCTCGAGCGCCTCGGCCCGATCCGCCGCACCCAGTGAGGGTGACGATCCAGGAACGCCGGATCGAGGGCCCGCACGGCGAGATCCCCCTGCGGATCTACTCCCCGGGCGGGCCCTCCACCGGTACGACCGAGGGTCTGGGGCTGGTCTGGCTGCACGGCGGGGGTTTCGCCGCCGGCGACCTCGACATGCCCGAGAACGACTGGGTGGCCCGGCAACTGGCCCAGCGCGGCGTGCGTGTGGTCACGGTCGACTACCGGCTCGTGCCCATGCCGCAGGCCGTGAGCTCACTCTGGACGGGCGAACCCCCGCAGGCCGACCGGACGCGCCCGAACCACTTCCCGGTCGCCTCCGAGGAGGTCACCGCGGCCTGGGTCTGGGCGGTCAACCACGACACCGCCCGCACCTGGGCCCTGGGCGGCGCCAGCGCCGGGGCCAACCTGGCGGCCGGCGCGGCCCTGCGCCTGCGGGACCGGGGCGGGCCTGCCCCGCGCGCCCTGCTCCTGGTCTATCCGGTCGTGCACGCCGAACTGCCGCCCCTGTCGGCCGAGCTCCGGGCCAAGGCCGAGGCTCTGCCGGAGGAAGCGGTGTTCGGGCCGGAGACGGTGCGCGCGATGAACCTCAACTACGTGGAAGACCCGGCCCAGCTCGACCAGCCCTACGCCTTCCCCGGCGGCCACGAGCTGTCCGGCCTGCCCCCCACGTTGGTCCTCAACTCCGACCACGACACCCTGCGGGCCTCGGGCGAGCAGTTCGGCGCCGAACTGGCCGCGGCCGGGGTCGACGTCACGGTGATCCGCGAACCAGGCGCCCGGCACGGCCACCTCAACACCCCCGACGAGCCCGAGGCCCAGCGCAGCATCACCCGCATCGGCGACTGGCTCACCTCCCCCACCCTCCTCGGCCGCGCCCACGAGAGGAACTGACCCCCTGCCCCGAGCGGCCGGCGGGCTCGACGGCGTCCTTCATTGGCGGTTGGGTCTTCACCATGACGGTGAACCTGATCCTGCTGGCGGTCGGCGTGCTGCTCGGGGTGAGCACGGTCTGGTTCGGCTTCGGGGGCGGGTTCGTGGCTGTGCCGGTGATCGCCTGGGCGCACGGCGGTGACGGGGCCGAGGTGCTGGGGGTGGCTACGTCGACGTCGTTGCTGATCATGCTGGTCAACGCGTTGGTGGCCACTCTGTCTTCACGTCGTGAGCTGCTGGCCCGCATCCGCCCGGCGCTGGTGGTGTGTCTGGCGGTCGGGGGCGCGTTGGGGGCCCTGGCCAATCCGCTGGTCAACGGCACCGTGCTGAAGTGGGCGTTCGTTGCCTACATCGCCCTGACGGTGCTGGACATCCTGTTCCGCCCGGGCTTCGTGCACCCCAGCTCCCCCACTGACCGTAAGGCACCGCCGTCCATAGGTATCCCGATCGGCGCCGTTGCCTCGTTCCTCGGCGTAGGGGGCAGCGTTCTCACCGTCCCCGCCATGCGCCGCTCCGGCGTTTCCATGGCTGATGCGACGGCGCTGGCCAATCCCCTGACGTTCGCCATTGCCCTGCCGGCCACTCTCGTCGCCCTCCTGTCCACCCCCGCTGCCGACGACTCCGGACGTCTTCTGGTCGGTTCCGTCGACGTCGTCGCCGCGCTGTGCCTGCTCGTCTCGGCGATCCCGGTGGTGATCGTGCTGCGCCTTCGCCGGGTTCCGGTGCCGGACACCGTGCACGCCTGGGCCTACCTGGTGCTGCTGGTGATCTCCGGTGCCGCGGTGGCGCTTCGGTGAAAGAATCCGGGGGCAACGGCTATCGAGGAGCATGTGTGAGCGGGTTCGACGAGTACACCCAGCAGTTCGAGGAACCGTCCGGCTACTTCAACTTCGCCAGCTACGGGCCGCCTTCCCGGCCGGTGGTCGAGGCGCTCTCGGGAACAGCGCAGGCGGCTGCCGGCGGCGCGGCGGGGCTGCACGACCACGACGAGCGGGCGCTGGCCGCGGTCTCGCGGCTGACCGGCTTCGACCGGGCGGGCTGCCTGCTCACCACCAGCACCTCGGCCGGGCTGCAGCAGATCGCCTTCGGCCTGCGCGGGGCCGACGTGCTGGTCAGCCGCGACGAGTTCCCGGCCAACCTCTACCCGTGGTGGCACGCGCAGGAGGCGGGGCTGCTCACGGTGCGCCACGTCACCCGCGAGCGCCCCGACGTTCCGGTGCGCATGACCGCCAACGCTGTCGCTGAGGCAATCACCCCGTCCACCACGGCGGTTGCGGTCAGCGCGGTCGATTTCCGCACCGGCTACCGCGCTGATCTGGCCGCGCTGCGCGACGTGATCGGGGAGCGTCTGCTGATCGTGGACGGCATCCAGGGCTTCGGCGTGCTGGATCAGGACTGGCAGCTGGCCGACGCGGTGGTGGTCGGCGGGCAGAAGTGGCTGCGGGCGGGCTGGGGTGCCGGTTTCATGGCGCTCTCGGAACGTGCGGTCGACCAGCTCGAGCCGATTCTGGGCGGCTGGACCGGGGTTTCGGATCCGGGTGACTACGACGGTCAGCCACACACTCCTGCGGGCGGCGCGAGCCAGCTCTCGGTCACCTACGCCTCGCCCTTCACCTCCGCGGCTCTGTGGGCGGCGCTGGAACTGCTCGAGTCGGCCGGGGCCCCGGCCGTGGCCAAACAGGTGGCCGAGTCCGCGAGCCTTCTCACGTCCGGCCTGAGGTCGGCTGATGTGGAGGTGCTTTCACCTCGTGATGAGGAGAACCGGGCGGGAATCGTTGTGGCCCGGGTGGATCAGGCGGCTTCGGTGCGGGATCGGCTCGCGCAGGAAGGTTTCACGGCTACGGCCCACGGCTCCGACCGGATCCGGCTGAGCGTGCACGCCACCACCAGGGCGGCGGCGATCGAAGAGGTCTGCCGTCTGCTCAGGAACTGACTTCTCCTGTTACTGACGGAACGCTACGAGGTGTCCCTTGGCGATGGCATGGATCAAACCACCTTCTCCGGCGGCCATTCGATCGATGCGGGGCAGGAGCCGCGGGACCATGGTGTGGCTGCCGGAGCGGTCGACCACCATCAGTGAACCGTCGGCGAAGGCGAACCAGGCCCGGCCGCCGGCCCGGGTCGCGGCGGTGAGAGCCCCGTACGAGTGGGTCCTGACCGCAGCGACGAGTCCGCGGTCCAGGTCGACGACGGCGATCCCGGCGCTGTCGAACAGCCACAGGGTTCGGTCGGCGAGCAACGGCGGGACCGCCCGAACATCCCGGGTGTGCTGCCAGAGCACCTGCGCTCCGTGCACCGGGTCGAGCACCATCACTGTCCTAGGGCCGCTGAGGAACGCGATCCGGCCGCCGGGGCCGGCATCGTACGCTGCATCACCATCCGGGATCCGGATGGGCTGCGGCAGAGACCATTCGGCCAGGACGGTGCCGGAAGAGGCCATCATCAGCAGCACGGATCGTTCAGTACCGGCCACCAGCACTGCCTGATTCTGGCCAGGTCGCCCCAACCGGAGCGGCAGCGGCCAGGCCAGGGGCCCGAGGTCCACCAGCGGCGTCTCGTCGAGCGGCAGGCGATCGCCGTTGACGAGCGACAACCGCATCAACGGCCGGTATCCGCGCCAGCCGCCCACGAAGACCACGTCGGCGCTGACCGTGACGTGGTAGCACCAGCTCAGACCGGGCGTGGCCCACAGCCGCTGCCCGGTCGCCAGATCGAAACAGTGCAGCACTCCGGCCTGGCTCAGATAGAGGCCACGGTCACCCGCGACGACGGCGGTACCCCAGCAGTCCTCGACGCGCTCGTCCCACCGGGGTTCTCCGCTGAGCGGATCCAGCCCGAGCAGGCGCGAGTTGCGTTCCGCCACAAGAACAGAGCCCTCCGACACTGCCATGGCCCGTGAGGACTGGTGCAGGCACCGAGACCACAACACATCACCTGGCGCGCCCGTCATCGTTCCATTATTGCATCGCTACGCCGCGGGTGGTCGCGAGCCCGAATTTGCCCATGCCCCGATCTCGACCGTGCTGGCGGCGCCCAACACCCGGATCCAACCGGCTCCCTATTGTTTTAGGACGTTTCTGGTCACCGACAGCAGGCGCAGTCGCCTTCGGTGGTGGTGGCCACCGGGACACAGCAGGCATCGCCGCGCCAGGCGTCGCGGCCCTCCTTCAGCGCCACCAGGGCGATCACCAGAGCTGCGACCGGGTCGGCCCACGACCAGCCGAACAGGCTGTTCACGGCCAGGCCGGCCAGGAGCACCGCGGAGAGGTAGGTGCACAGCAGGGTCTGCTTGGAGTCGGCCACGGCGCTGCGGGAGCCCAGGGCCCGGCCGGCCCGGCGCTGGGCCGACGACAGGAACGGCATGACCACCAGCGACAAGGCGGCCAGGATCAGGCCGGGCGTGGAGTGTTCGGCCTCGGATCCGGCGGTCAGGGTGCGCACCGACTCGAAGCTGATGTAGGCGGCGAGCGCGAAGAACGACAGTGCGATCAGGCGTAAGGCGGTGCGCTCTCGGGATTCCGGGTCGCTGGCGGAGAACTGCCAGGCGACGGCGGCGGCGGACGAGACCTCGATCACCGAGTCCAGCCCGAACGCGATCAGGGCCGTGGACGAGGCGAGCGCACCGGCCGTGATGGCGACGACGGCCTCGATCACGTTGTAGGTGATGGTGGCCGCCACCAGCAGGCGCACTCTTCGTGTGAGCCGGGCCTTTTCGGCCGGGGAAGGGCCCAGGGTCAGACTGGTCATCAGCAGCAGCCCTCCTCGTCAGAGCTGGGGCAGGCCGCCGGATCGACCGCGAGCACCAGGCCGAGCAGGTCGCCCAGGGCGTGACCGATGCGCCCGTCGGCCAGTTCGTAGCGCGTGCGCCGGCCGTCGGGCACCGCGACCACCAGGCCGCAGCCGCGCAGACAGGCCAGATGGTTGGACAGGTTCTGCCGGGTGACGCCGAGAGCGTCGGCGAGTTCGCCCGGGTAGCCGGGTTTCTCACGCAGGGCCAGGAGGAGTTTCGCACGCGTCGGGTCGGACAGGGCGTGACCGAAGCGGGCGAGGACCTGGCCGTGCGTAAGCGTCTCCACCCGGCCAACGCTACAGCGAATGCTGAATACAGCAAAGGCTGAACTGTCAGGCACTGGTCCTCTGCCGGCCGCCGACCAGGGCGATCAGCGCGCCCGCGGCCAGGATCACGGCCAGAGCCGCGTAGCCGTAAACCAGAGCCGAAGCGGCCGCGACACCGGCCACGAGAAGGGGCCCACCGGCGTCTCCAAGTTCGCGTCCCAGTTCGGCCGAGCCCATGGTCTGGCCCATGCGCTCTTCCGGGGTGGACGCGGCCAGGGCGGCGAAGCCGAGCGGCGTCACCATGCCGGTGCCCGCGCCGATCAGCGCGGCGGCGATCAGCACGCCGGCCAGGCCCGGCACCATGGCGAACGCCAGGCCTGCGGCCGCGACGAACAGCCCCGTAAGCAACCCCAGACGAACGGTGAGGCGCCCCTCGTCGAGGAGCCGACCCGTCCTTGGTTGGACCACTGCCGCTGTGGCCGCCAATACCGACACCGCCGCGCCGGTCGCGATCGTGCCCAGACCGGCGGCTGCGCCGGACACCGGTAAGAAGCCGACCCCCGCCGAAAGCGCGGCCGTAGCAGCGGCCAGCGAGGCCGTGGGGCCGAGGAAGGCGCGGTCGGAAAGGCGACGGGCCAGGTCGGCGAGGGTCTGACGACGACGGGGCAGCGGCTTGATGTCGGGCACCGCCCGCCAGGCCCAGACTGCGACGACGGCGCCGCACAGGGCCATCACGGCGAAGAGCAGCCGTAGACCGCCGGCCCAGACCAGCACCCCACCGAGCAGCGGGCCGAGGGTGTAGCCGATGGACTTGTAAAAGCCGTAGCTGCCGAAAGCCCGCCCGCGCTTGGCCGCCGGGTTGATCAGCGCCACCAGGGCCGAGGCGGAGGGCGAGAAGGCCGAGGCCGCAGCCCCCTGCCCGAGGCGGGCCACCCACAGCCACGCCTGGCTGTCGGCGACCACGTAGACCGACGAGGCCGCAGCGAACGCCACCAGCCCGCCCAGCAGCACCGGCTTGGCGCCGATCCGGTCCGACAGGGCCCCGAAGACCGGTTTCAGCACCACCTCGGCCACGTCGTACAGGGCCAGCAGCGCGCCCAGCACCAGCAGCGAGTTCACCGCGTCGTCGGAGAAACCGCCCAGGTTGGCGGCGATGCCGTGGGCGCCGAAGGCCGTGGTGAAACCGGCCGCGTACAAGGGCCACATGGACCGGTTCACGAGGTACTCCCGTGCAGAGCTGCGAACACCTTCTCGGCGTAGTCCTCACAGGCCTCGGCGCACTGCTTCAGCCGGACCGCCGCCTCGTCGGCGGCCGGGGCACCGAACACGTCACGCACCGAGATGTCGCGGTGCCAGCGCCGCAGCCGCTCCAGGCTCTGCTCCTCCTCCTCGAGCTCGGCCAGGGTGAACTTGGCCACCCGGATCTCCTTGGCGATCTCCTGCTCGAACTTGAAGCAGTCGGCCAGGAACTCCTTCCACTCCTCCGAGCGCTCGGCGGTGAACATCTGCTGGAAGCGCTCGGCGTCCTCAGCCGTGCGCCCAGCGGCCTGCAACGTCACACTCACCCCGGCGGCGCGCTCGGTGAGGGCCAGGGCGCGTTCGACCCCGGCCGTGAACACCGGCACGTCGGGCGCGGCCCAGATGCCCTGACCGAGCGAGAGCGCGCCGACTTTGCGCAGCTCACGCCACACCGCCACCCGATGCCGGGAGGGCTCGGCGGGCAGTCTGACCACCAGGATCAACCATGGGACGTCGCCTGTCACAGCAGTAAATGTAGCAGCCGTTACATTCACCTGGGCGACTTGGCGAACCGGCCTTGTACATGCCAGGTTTGTGTCGTTCACCCGATCTCGGATACAAGACCGGTGGGAGTTCTTCGCCCGCGGTCGAGCGGGCTTCGGCGAACGGACGGAAGGAGCGCGGGGTGAGTGCCGCGTCATGACCACGTCCGGACACCAACGGGCCGGCGGAAGACTGCTGGCCGATCGATACCGCATCGGTGACCTGCTCGGCCGCGGAGGCATGGGCGCGGTCTGGACGGGCTTCGACGTCCTCCTGCACCGCGACGTCGCCATCAAGGAACTGATGCCCGCCGCGGGCGTCAACCAGCAGCAGCGCGACGACCTGAACCTGTGGATGCTGCGCGAGGCCCGGGCCGCGGCCCGGATCGACCATCCCTCGGCCGTCACCATCTACGACGTGTTCCAGGCCGACGACCGGCCGTGGATCGTCATGAAGCTGCTCACCGGCCGCAACCTGTCGGAGATCATCAAGGACGAGGAGCCGATCCCGCTCACCCGGGCGGTCGACATCGGCCTGGACCTGCTCGACGCGCTGGAGGCGGCGCACCGCGCCGGGGTCCTGCACCGGGACGTAAAGCCGGGCAACATCATCGTCACCGACAGCGGCCGGGCGGTGCTCACCGACTTCGGCATCGCCCGGATCACCGACGAGACCACGCTCAGCAACAGCGGCATGTTCGTCGGCTCACCGGGATACATGTCCCCCGAGCGCGCCCGCGGCGAGAGCCCGGCGTTCTCGTGCGACCTCTGGTCTCTGGGCGCCACGCTCTACGCGATGACCGAGGGCATGCCCCCGTTCCGCCGCCAGTCGGCCGTGCTCACCCTGACCGCCGTGGTCAACGAGCCCGCGCCCACCCCGCGCAATGCCGGGCCGCTGGGCCGGGTGATCGCGCAGATGCTGCAGAAAGACGTGGCCGCCCGCCCCGACACCGCGGCCACCCGGCAGCTCCTGCGCCAGGCCCGCACAGAGCTGCGCGAGGCCGGCGCCCGCGCCCGCGTCGTACCGCCCATGCTCGGGCTGCCCACCAAGTCCGCCCGTAAGACCGCGGCCGCCGCGCCCCCCGTCGTGGGTGAGACCGTCGCCGACGGTGTGAGCACCCCGGTTGTCAGCGAGGCCCCCGCCGCCCCGCCCGTTGAGAACGAGGCTGCGACACCAGAAGTGGCGCAGCAGGCCGGCGCGCCGGAAGCCGCAAGCCCTGTCGCTGAGGCTGAGGCCGCTATCAGCACGGTCGGCCAGGATGAAGCCGACCGGAGCGGGGCACAACGCGACACCGGCTCGTCCGACGAGTCTGTAGCGGGCAGTGACGCGAGCGCGCAGTCCGGGAGTGGGAAGGAAGGGAAGCCTGCCTCGTCCGGCCCGGCCGGAGCTGTTGCGGGTGCCGTGATCGGGGCAGCCGCCGCGGTGGGCGAGGCTGTCCGAAAGACCACTCGCGCCGAGGATGCGCCCGGAACCGCCGACGAGGCGAGCGCTGCGGCTGATGCGAACGCTCAGGCCCAGGACGACGCGTCGAACGCGGGCTCACGAATCGCCGACGGGGATGCTCCGGACGCCGGGGCTGAGTCCAGTTCAGCGGGCACTGCCACGACCGGTGATGCCCCGGCCAGCGCAGCGCCAAGTTCTGCAGCCACCGCCGCGGACGGTTCTGCCCCCGCGCCCGAAGTCACCTCTGCCAAGGACGTTCCCGAGTCTGCTGCTGCGGCCGGGGAGGCCGACGGCGATCCCGACGCAGACGCAACGCCGGCTTCCGACGCCGAGCCAGTCAGCACGCAGACTGCTGTCTCGGGCGCAGCCACTTCACCAGAGACCGACGCCCCCGAGGCCACACCGGACGGCGACGCCGCTCCCGAAGCCCCTGCCGCGAAGTCGGCCACCAGAACAAGCTCACCCCAGGCAACTGCTGGAGCGAGCGCCTCCGAGCCACCCGCGGCGGGCACACTCGCGTCTCCTGCGGGCGCCTCCCCCGCGAACGCCGTAACCGCCACACCCGAAGACGCTGCCGATCCGAGCGCGTCCGGGGCCGGCGAACAGGGACCGCGGGAGGCCTCGGCGGACAACGTCGTATCCGAGAAAGCGCCCATCCCGAGCTCACCCGACACCAGCACCGGCACCAGAACGGGCACGGGCACGGGCACGGGCACGGGCACGGGCACGGGCACGGGCACGGGCACGGGCACGGGCACCAGCACAGGCGCAAGCACGACCACCGACACCGGCACGGGTACCGGCACGGGTACTGGCACCGACGCAGGGACGACCACCGACACCGGCACCGACGCAGGCACGACCACCGGCACCGGCACCGCCGCAGGCGAGCCAGCCACCACGTCGTACGGCGCCTCATCGGCCACCGCCGCAACGGGCCAGGACACCGCCCCGGCCACCACCGCGGGCCAGAACACCGCCCCGGCCACCACCACGGGCCAGAACACCCCGGCCACCACCACGGGCCAGGACACCCCGGCAGTCACCACGTCCCAGACTGCCCCGGCCGTCACCGCCAAGAACGCATCGGCAGGTACGCCCGAACGCAAAAACGCACCCGCGGGCGGCAAGAGCCCCCGAGCCGACGCCGCCCCCGCAGCCAAGGCAACCGCTCCCCGGGCTACG